>NZ_CP084528.1:1343548-2687097 GCF_020410745.1 Kaistella polysaccharea | reverse complement strand
GAAATATATTTGTATGACTAATTTAATACTTAACATGATACACACAACCAACTCAATTAGAGTACGTTACGGCGAAACAGACCCAATGAAATATGTCTATTATGGCAATTACGCGGAGTATTTCGAAGTAGCAAGGGTTGAACTTTTTCGGTCCCTCGGTCTTCCATATGAGGAGATTGAGCAGCAAGGAATTTGGCTCCCGGTTTCGGAATTTTCCATTAAGTATTTAAAACCAGCACTGTATGATCAACTTCTGGAAATTCACACCTACATCAAAAAAATTCCGGGTGTAAAAATAGAATTTGATTATGAAATTTATAATCCTTCTAAACAAAAAATAACGGAGGCAAAGACCACACTTTTTTTCTTAGATTCCCAAAAAAATAAGGTGATAAAATGTCCGGAATTTTTAATGAATTTGTTGCTGAAAAACTGGGAAGATTAATTACAATTCCGTACCCGGCTCAATTTCATAAGGTTCTTTGCCTTTTTCAAAAATCCGCGTCTTCTCATTTCCTTCAACGGTAACTGTATTTCCTTTTTTTCGAATCCAGTTTCCTTCTCGAAGTCCGACCACTTTCGTGTCATTTTGCGTTAGAAACTCTTTAATTCGGGTTTCTCGGGTTTCGCCGTTATGTTTTAAATCAGGATTGGGATCCAAATAATGCGGATTGATATTAAACGGTACCAATCCCATACACTCAAAACTTGGCGGATAAACAATCGGCATATCGTTTGTGGTTTTCATATTGAGGCCGCCAATATTTGAACCGGCACTACTTCCTAAATAGGGTTTTCCCTGTTCAACATTTTCTTTGATAATCTGCATGAGATTTTTTTCATGTAATGTTTTCACCAATAAAAAGGTATTGCCGCCACCGGTAAAAAATGCTTTTCCTCCATTTAGTGCAGAAATCTGGTCATCAAATTCATGTAATCCTTTTACTTTAATATTGATTTGGGAAAAAAACTTTCTCGCGGTCGCGGTATAATCATCGTGAGAAATTCCACCAGGTCGTGCGAAAGGAATAAAAATAATTTCATCAATTCCCGCAAAAAGTTCTGAAATTTCAGATCGTATGTATTCCAAATAATTGCCACCAAAAAGTGTTGAAGTCGAAGCCAAAAGAACGTTCATATGATTTTACTTTAAGATTAGTTGGTAAAGGTAAACAAATACAAAATCTATCTTATTCGTTTCATCTATTTTAAATTGTGACATTAATAATATAATTACTGATTTTTATCAACTTTGTGTTAATTTATCTAAATAAAACTTTTGCGATATAATTACGAGGTATATTTGCAAAGAATTTAACAACCAAATATTATCACAATGAATTACACGATTGTTGGTCTTTTTCCAAGTCAGGAAAACATCAAAGAAGTTTCTGAGGGATTAGAAAAATCAGGAATCAAAAACCAGGATTACCTTATTTACAGAACAGACCAAAATAATGCGCCTGCTGTGAAAAGAAATTTCTGGAAAAAACTTTTAGGAACTCCTAAAACATCACTACACGCGTCAAGCGATAACCTTATTACAAGCGTAGAAGTTCGTAACCAAGAGGAATTTACCAACGTTACTAACTCTTTTAAAATGAACAAAGCGGTAAAAATTTATGAATTTAAAGACATGACCATCGAAGAGGCCAGAGATTTAAATTACATTAAAAAAATCGTAGAACTTCGTGCCAAATCTCATATTTATGCAATGCCGGAAATTTCACTTTCTGCCAGTTTATTAAATGATTTATAGCATTATAAATTAAATTACTTTTTATTGTTTAAATTGAATCTGTGCCCACCGCATGGATTCTTTTTTTTGATCGATCCTTTTACCGAGCACTCTATTTTAGAATTTACTTTATTACCTTTACCTTTACCTTCACCTTCACTTGTAAAGAAACTAATCCTATGAAATATAAAATACTCTTTTTATTATTAATGGTAATGGGATTTCAAAAAGTTGGCGCCCAACAGAAAACCTATTGCAATCCCATCAATATCGATTACGGTTATACACCTTTTGATGTTTTTTCTCAGCAGGGAAAACATCGTGCAACGGCAGATCCCGTTATTGTAAATTTTAAAAATCAGTTATTTTTATTTTCTACGAATCAAGAAGGATATTGGTACAGTGACGATATGTTGCATTGGAAATTCATCTACCGGAAATTTTTACGGGACAACAAATACACCCATGATTTAAATGCGCCTGCCGCCTGGGTAATGAAAGACACCTTATACGTTTATGGATCCACCTGGGAATCTGATTTCCCTATTTGGAAATCTACCAATCCCACCAAAGATGACTGGAAAATTGCAGTCGATACTTTGAAAGTCGGTGCCTGGGACCCCGCTTTTCATTATGACGAAGACAAAAATAAACTCTATTTATATTGGGGTTCAAGCAACGAATGGCCACTTTTAGGAACCGAAATTAATACGAAAACCCTACAGTCAGAAGGTTACGTGAAACCTATCGTTAAACTAAAACCCGAAGATCACGGTTGGGAAAGATTTGGCGAATATAATGACAATGTTTTCTTACAACCTTTCATCGAAGGTGCTTGGGTAACCAAACACAACGGAAAATATTACATGCAATATGGGGCTCCCGCTACAGAATTCAGTGGTTATGCTGATGGAGTCTATGTAAGTAAAAACCCACTTGAAGGTTATGAATACCAAAGTCATAATCCATTTTCTTATAAACCCGGTGGTTTCGCTCGAGGCGCCGGTCATGGCTCAACATTCCAGGATAAATATGGAAATTACTGGCACGTTTCCACTATTTTTATTTCGGTAAAAAATAATTTTGAAAGAAGGTTGGGAATTTGGCCCGCAGGTTTTGACAAAGATGACGTGATGTATAGCAATACCGCTTACGGCGACTATCCTACTCTGCTCCCTGAATTTGCACAACAAAAAGATTTTACCCAAGGATTGTTTTCTGGTTGGACCCTTTTAAATTATCAAAAACCCGTACAGGTTTCTTCAACATTAGGTGGTTATCAATCTAATTTAGCAGTTGATGAAGATATCAAAACGTATTGGTCTGCAAAATCCGGAAATGCGGGAGAATGGTTTCAGACAGATTTGGGTGAAGTTTCCACCATTAACGCAATTCAGATTAATTACGCTGATCAGGATGCAGAATTTAAGGGGAAAACTTTAGGGAAAACGCATCAATATAAAATCTACAGTTCTAATGACGGAAAAAATTGGAAAACCTTAATTGATAAAAGTAAAAATAAGACCGATGTTCCTCACGACTACATCGAACTGGAGAAACCTTCAAAAGCACGATTTTTAAAAATGGAAAATTTAAAAATGCCGACTGGAAAATTTGCTTTGAGCGGATTTAGAGTTTTCGGAAAAGGCGGAGGTGAAAAACCTGGTAAAGTGGAGAATTTTGTTCCGCTTCGTTCTGATCCTAAAAAATTCGGTGAACGAAGAAGCATCTGGATGAAATGGAAACAAAATCAAAACGCCGACGGTTACGTTATTTATTTTGGAAAATCACCAGACAAACTCTACGGAAGCATTATGGTTTATGGCAAAAATGAATATTTCTTCACCGGCGCAGATCGAACTGACGCTTATTATTTTCAAATTGAAGCTTTTAATAACAATGGAATTTCTGAACGAACTGAGGTTTATAAATCTGAATAAATTTTAAAATAAACCTCAATTAAGCAATTCTATTACATGGTCTTTTTTAATTTTACCAAATGAAAATCGCATTCCTCGGTCCGCACGCAAGTTTTACGCAGTTAGCCTGTTCCCAAGTTTTCCCGAAAAATGAACTAATTCCCCAATCAAGCATTTTGGATTGTTTCAACGCCGTTAAAAATAGCGAAGTTGACAAAACCGTTGTACCCTTAGAAAATTCAATTGAAGGAACGGTTTCAATGACTTTGGATTATCTGTATGATTTCGAGGATATTTTTATTGAAACTGAGGTGGTAATGCCGATCGCCCATCATTTAATGATCCATCCTGAGAATGAGCAGTTTGAAACGATTATTTCGCATCCGCAAGCTTTGGGACAAACCTTTCATTTTCGGCATGATCATTTTAAAAATATCGAAACCAGTGATTTTAGTTCTACAGCTGCAGCGGCGAAATTAGTTTCTGAAAATCCTCAGGAAAAATGGGCTGCAGTTGCGAATTCCTACGCCGCCAAATTATATGGTTTAAAAATCCTACATTCTAATATTCAGGATTTCGAGCAGAACCACACCAAGTTTATCGTCATTTCTAAAACTAAAGATGTATTGGAACTGAATTTTCCTAAAACTTCGGAAAAAACTTCTTTAATAATTACACTTCCTGAAGATCATGCTGGTGGTTTACATCAAGTACTATCGGTTTTTGCCTGGAGACAGATGAACCTTTCGAAAATAGAAAGTCGTACTTTGAAAACGGGTTTGGGAAATTATTTTTTCTTCATCAATATCGCCAGCGAATGGCATCCGGTTTTATCTAAAAACGCGTTAGAAGAATTAAAATCTATTGGTGCAACCGTGAAATATTTAGGACATTATAACGAGCATTTACTTGAAAGTTAACTTCTTCGTCTTACTATGTAATCAATATTTGTCTTTCCACTTCTTTTTAAGCTGATCTGAAATTTTATTTTCTGTTGAATTATTTCCGGGTTTGTAAAATGAGGTTCCCTTTAATTCTTCAGGCAGAAATTCTAAATCAACGAAATTTCCTTCGTACGAATGGGCATAATCGTAATCTTTTCCGTAGTTCAGATCCTTCATTAACTTCGTCGGAGCATTTCGAAGGTGTAAGGGAACAGGGAGATTTCCTGTTTTTTTAACTTTAGAAATCGCATCATTTATCGCAACATACGTTGAATTGCTTTTCGGTGAAATCGCCAAATAAACCGCTGTTTCACTCAAAATTATTCTGGCTTCGGGATTTCCTATAACATTTACTGCCTGAAAACAATTATTGGCCATGACCAGCGCATTTGGATTTGCGAGACCGATATCTTCTGAAGCCAAGATCAACATTCTTCTCGCAATGAATTTAATATCTTCACCACCCACCAACATTCGCGCTAACCAGTAAACCGCACCATTTGGATCAGAACCACGCATGGATTTTATAAAGGCGGAAATAATATCATAATGTTGCTCTCCATTTTTATCATAAAGCGCCATGGTTTCCTGTAAAACTGAGAGCACGTCTTCGTTATCAATTTCTTTTTTATCTGAGTTTTTAAATTGATTCAATACATTTTCTACTGCATTAATGAGCTTTCGAGCATCTCCACCAGAATATTGAATCAGAGCTTCATTATCTTTAATGCTAAAATCTGTGGAAGCTTCTTGGTTATATTTTTTTAATGAAATTTCGATAAGTTCCTCTAATTTTTCATAATCCAAGGCTTTTAAAACATACACCTGGGAACGAGAAAGTAAGGCAGAAACCACCTCAAAACTCGGATTTTCTGTGGTGGCACCCATTAAAACAACCCAACCTTTTTCAACGGCGTGAAGCAGAGAATCCTGTTGAGATTTATTGAACCTGTGAATTTCATCAATAAATAAAATCGGCGATTTACCTGAAAAGAGATTTTGCTTTTTAGCTTCTTCGATGATTTCTCTAATGTCTTTTACGCCACTTGAAACGGCTGAAAGTTTATAGAATTTCCTACCCGAAGTTTCAGAAATAATTTCAGCTAAGGTGGTTTTCCCGGTTCCGGGCGGTCCCCAAAAAATAAGAGAATTCAAAGTATCATTCTCTAACATTTTTCGAATCGGCCCACTTTTTCCGGTCAAATGTTCCTGACCCAAAACCTGATCTAAAGTTTTTGGTCGTAATTTTTCGGCAAGTGGCGTATTGGAATTCAAGTTTATAATTGTTGAGAATTAATCTAAGAAATCTGAAAAATAGAAGTTTACCTGGAAACTTAGAACAAATTTAAACTATTTAGTTATTTTTGCAACGCATGTTGAATAAAATCATCACCTTTCCTTTAATTCTCCTCATCCGATTTTACCAGTTGGGCATTTCGCCACTGCTCCCAAATAGTTGCAGATATACGCCCACTTGCTCCTCCTACATGCTTGAAGCACTTCGATTGCACGGACCTTTCAAAGGATTGTGGCTGGGCTCGAAAAGAATTGCGCGCTGTCATCCTTGGGGCGGTGAAGGTTATGATCCAGTGCCTCCTAAAAAATAAAGGGAAATAACATCATTTGAATTTAAAATTATTGAATAAAATATTATGCTCACATTTTTATACTCCACCTGGGATCCATCAACCGGAATTCATTTAGGTCCTATTACCCTCCATTATTACAGTCTGATGTTTATTTTAGCCTTCGGATTAGGTTATGTATTGATGACTAAAATTTACCGGATTGACCATGTAAACGAAAAATATGTAGAGCCTCTTTTTACTTTGACTTTGATCGGAACAATTTTCGGAGCGAGATTGGGACATGTTATTTTTTACCAGCCAGAACTTTTTCAGCAAGATTTCTGGTCTGTTTTTTTACCGATACGTACAAAACCTGAGCTTGAATTCACAGGGTTTGCGGGATTGGCAAGTCATGGCGCTGCAATTGTTTTGCCGCTTACGACGCTCTACTACAGTTTAAAAATCATCAAGAAAAATCCACTTTGGGTTTTTGATCGCGTGGGAATCCCAATTGCTTTGGCTGGACTTTTCATCAGAATGGGAAACTTCTTTAATTCTGAAATTATCGGAAAGCCTGCGCCGGATAACTCTCCTTTTGCGATATTATTCCCACAACAAAGCCCTGAATACGGTGCAATTGTTCCCCGTTATCCGACTCAACTTTTTGAAGCTGGTGGCTATTTTCTACTGTTCGTTTTATTATGGGTTTTATACCGATATACAAAGAAAAAATTCCAGTTAGGTTGGCTATTTGGTCTTTTCTTTTTCTTGCTATGGTCGATTCGATTTTTCGTAGAATTCCTGAAAGAACCGCAAGGCGATGAATTCATTCATATCGCCGGTTTAAATACTGGTCAGATTTTATCGATACCTCTCATTATTATGGGGCTTGTATTTATGCTGACTTCTAAAAGCAGAATGATTACTGAGGAAGAAAATGCAAAACCAGACTAAACATTAAAAATGAATATATTTTCCTCTCAATAAAATTGGGAGGATTTTTTATATTAAAAACTTAAAGGCATTTCCCAATTCATCAATTAAATCAGAAGGTAGCATCGCTTCTTTAGAGAATTTCTCAGCAGCCAGATCACCTGCTTTTCCGTGAAGCCAAACGCCAAATATCGCGGCATTTTCTGGTGAATAATTCTGCGCGATCAGTGAGGTTACAATTCCCAAAAGCGCATCGCCGCTCCCGCCTTTTGCCATTCCCGAATTGCCAGTGAGGTTGTAAAAAACCCTTTGATCTGGTGTAACAATCTGCGTATGGTGGTCTTTTAAAATAATGAAAATTTTAAATTCGGCAGCTTTCTGTTGAGCCAACTTCAAGCGTCCAAAAGAATTTTCAGTTGCACCAAAGAGGCGCTCGAATTCTTTCGGATGTGGAGTTATTACTGAATTTGGGGGTAATGAATTTAAATACTCTGGATTTTTAGCCAATATATTTAATGCATCTGCATCTATGACCATCGGTTTTTTTGAATTTTTTAAAAATTTTAAAAACACTTTCTCCGTTGCAGAGTTGACTTCTAAACCTGGACCAATTCCTATCACATAGTCTTCTTCAATTTCAATATGATCAATATGATTTTCTCCGCCGAGAATGAACATGGCTTCCGGACAACTCGTTTGTAAAATTTCGTATCCGCATTTAGGAGCAAGAACGAATGTTATACCACTCCCCGATTTCAAAGCTGCTTTAGTTGCCAAAACGGAAGCACCTATTTTTCCAAAAGTGCCTGCGATAATAAGGGATTTTCCAAAAGTTCCTTTATGACTGAAGTCTTTTCTCGGCTGGTAAATCTTTTTAATTAAAGTATCGTCTATTGTATTTTCAAAAGTTGAATTATCAAGACAGAACTCCGCACTTAAATCAATTTCCATGATCTGAATACTGCCGCAATAAAAAGCAGTTTCCGGATGTAACATCGTCTTTTTCCAACATTGAAAAGTTAAGGTATAATCAGCCAAAAAAACGACGGCATTCTCCTCGTGTATACTGTCAGGAAATAATCCGGATGGCAAATCAATTGAAATTTTCCTACAATTCAATGTATTCAGATAAATAATCAAACTTGCGATTGGATCAACTAACTTTCGGTTAAGTCCCAATCCAAAAAGAGCATCAATAATTAGAGTATTCTTATCAGTGCTAATTTCTTTGCGTTGTGAAAGGTCATAAATTTCAATTCCGGAAATGTCCTTGCATCTTTGCAAATTAATCAGCGCTTCTTCGGTAAAATCTTGGGTTTGATCAGTGAAAATTTTAATATTAAATCCTGGGTGATACAGCAGTCTGGCGAGGGCAAAGCCATCACCACCATTATTACCTGATCCACAAAAAAGAAGAATATCTGATGAATTAGAGAAATGATTGGCGATCCAAATTGTACAACATTTCGCAGCTCTCTCCATAAGTTGTAGTGAAGAAATCATGCTTTGATTCTTCGTGTATTTTTCCCATTCGTAAATTTCCTTTGCTGAAAAAATATTCATTTCACCTCTTTATGTAAAATAAAATTACAAATTAATTACGGTAAATATGGAAAATAGAGGTTAAATACAATAAATCCCTGATAATCCTATGTTATTTTAAAGCATTTTAATACATTTGACTAAATTAATAAATAAAACATACGATTATGGGAATGGTACAGGAATTCAAAGATTTTGCGTTCAAAGGAAATGTAGTTGATTTGGCAGTAGCTGTAATCATCGGGGCTGCATTTGGTAAAATTATCACCTCTTTTGTAGATGATGTAATTACTCCATTATTGCTGAACCCAGCCTTGAAAGCGGCAGGTGCAGAAAACATTGCAGAACTTACTTGGAACGGGGTGAAATATGGAAATTTCTTTTCGGCAATCCTCAGTTTCCTGATTATTGCGCTGGTATTATTTATGGTGATCAAAGCTGTAAACAAGGTAAACAAACCTGTAGAAGTTGCGCCAGCGGGACCAACTGACGATCAAGTTTTACTAGCAGAAATTAGAGACTTGTTGAAAAGCAAATAATAGTTTTCGATACGTAAAAACTAAAGACGCCCAATTTGAGGCGTCTTTTTTATTGAAAATATTTTAAGATACCTGAAGAATACTGCAGATTTGTTCCGCTAAAGAAATCCCAATTCTGTCTTGCGCTTCCACGGTAGATGCGCCCGTATGTGGAGACAAAGAGATCTTTGGGTGGGTAAGAATTTCTTTTGAAGGGTGTGGTTCATTATTAAAAACATCCAGGCACGCAAAAGCAACCTTACCAGAGTTAAGTGCTTCTACCAGCGCATGTTCTTCTACAACGCCACCTCTGCTGCAATTAATGATTGCTACACCGTTTTTCATTTTTTGAATTTCTTCTGCTCCTATCATATGTTCCTCTTTTTGCGCGGGAACATGAAGTGTTATAAAATCAGCGTGTTGTAAAACATCTTCTAACGGTTCTGTCTCAATATCAACATTGATAAATTGATTGTTGTAAAACTTCACCTTTATACTTGCCCGACCGATATTATTATCTGCGGCGATCACTCGCATTCCCAAACCAAGCGCAATTCTGGCAACTTCCTGCCCGATTCTTCCCATACCGATAATCCCAATTGTTTTCCCACGAAGTTCAATTCCTTCCGCGTACGATTTCTTAAGCTGATTAAATTGAGTATCGCCAATGACTGGCATTTTTCTGTTGGAATCCTGTAAAAACCGCGCGCCGCTAAATAAATGAGCAAATACAAGTTCCGCTACAGAAGCAGAGGAAGCTCCGGGCGTGTTGATGACATGAATGTTTTTAGATCTAGCATAATCTACATCGATATTGTCCAATCCGACGCCGCCGCGACCGATAATTTCTAAACTGGGACACGCATCGATAAGTTCTTTTCGAACTTCAGTTGCGCTTCGGACGAGTAAGGTTTTAATGTGATGTTTATTGATAAAATCTGCGATTAATTGCTGCGGTATCTTTTCTGTGATAACTTCGAATCCTTTAATGGTCAAGGCGTCGATTCCTGATTGATCTAAACCGTCATTTGCTAATATTTTCATTCTTTTTCTTAATCTTTAAAAACCTCAATCGTTACCTGTTTTTCCACCATATCTGTGAACTTTCCTTTGTATCGGGTAGCGCGTACGAGATGATTGTCAATCCAATGGTAATTTCCGCCACGAGGTTTACCGCATAAAACGCTGTGGTATTTAAAGCCGTGTTTATCCAACCAGTCAATGGTAATTTGTTTTAAATTTTCGGTTCGCGAGGTGAAAAAGCAAATCAAGTGACCTTCATCATACCATTTGTTGATCGTTTCTAAAGCATCTTGATAAGGCTCACAAGTCGTCATTCTCTCGGGCTCTTCATTGGGAATATCATCCGTGATTGTTCCATCTATATCGATCAGATAATTTTTAATATCACCTTTCAGCATCGGACTCAAATGATCCTTATATTCTAATTCCATCTTCTGTATTTAAAGTGCAAAATTACAACTCTGAATTGATTCACAGGATATTAATTCGTGGTAACGCTATGCATTCCTAAATTTTTCTGCGCTTGTCGGCACGAAATCAACTGCATTTTTCATTCATTCAGAAATGAAGGTCTAAAATTTTCGCAATAGATTTATTAATCTTAATTTTGTGAAGATGGAAGAACAAGTTGTTTTAATTTCTGAAAATGATGAAGTCCTGGGTTTGATGGATAAAATGCAGGCCCATGAAAACGGAATTCTGCATCGCGCATTTTCTGTTTTTCTTTTTAATGACAAAGGTGAAGTTTTGCTTCAGCGAAGAGCTGCAGATAAATACCACTCGCCAAACCAATGGACGAATGCAGTTTGTTCGCATCCGCGGGCTGAGGAAAATTATTTGCAAGGTGCACATCGTCGTATGAAAGAAGAGTTGGGTATTGAAGCTGAAATCACTCCGAAATTTCATTTTATCTACAAAGCAAATGTAGGCGGAAATCTCTGGGAACATGAACTTGATCATGTCTTTACGGGAAGTTATACGGGCGAATTTAATTTAAATAAAGATGAAGTCTCGGAAGTTCGGTACATCAGTATGAATGCGCTAGATGAAGAAATGAAATCAAATCCTGAAAATTTTACAGAATGGTTTAAAATTATACTGCAAGAATATAAACATCATTTGTAGGTGTTGAAAAGGCGGTATTAAAACTTCGAAAGTAAAAGTACAGTTATTCTAGCCCCGATGGTAGCGGCATCCTCTGCAGGCACGCCAGTGACAAAGAGATAGAGCGAACAGCGGGATTATATTTTATGAGAAGCTAAACTCAGGTTGCTCCTGAAAAAAAAATAAAAGTATATATGAAAAGAACTCCTTTGTTTGAAAAACATGTTTCGCTCGGTGCGAAAATGGTGCCTTTTGCAGGTTTTGAAATGCCTGTGCAATATTCTGGTGTAACGCAGGAACATTTTGCGGTACGGGAAAAAGTGGGAATTTTTGATGTTTCGCACATGGGTCAATTTTTTGTGGAAGGTCCAAAGGCGAAAGATTTACTGCAATATGTGGGAACCAATAATGTAAATGCCCTGGAAAACGGAAAAGCGCAATACACGTGTTTGCCGAACGGAAATGGTGGAATTGTTGATGATTTGATCGTTTACAAAATGAATGATGAAAAATATTTCGTGGTTGTAAACGCCTCAAATATTGAGAAAGATTGGAATCATATTTCTAAACACAATGAGAAGTTTGGAGCGACTTTAACCAACGCTTCGGATGAAATGTCATTGCTCGCCATTCAAGGTCCAAAAGCTAGTGAAACTCTTCAAAAGTTGACGGATATTAATCTTTCTGAAATTCCTTATTACCACTTTACTGTAGGTACAATTGCGGGCGTTTCGGATGTTATTATTTCTAATACAGGTTACACAGGAAGTGGCGGTTTTGAAATTTATTTTAACAACGAAGACGCTCTGAAACTTTGGGAAGCCATTGTGGAAGCGGGTGAAGAATTCGGTTTAGTTCCTTGTGGACTGGCTTCTAGAGATACTTTGCGTTTGGAAAAAGGTTTCTGCCTTTACGGAAATGATATTGATGATACGACTTCTCCATTGGAAGCTGGTTTAGGCTGGATCACGAAATTTGATAAAGATTTTGTGGATAAAGAATACTTTTCAAAACAAAAAGAAGAAGGAATTAAAAAGAAATTGGTCGGATTTGAAATGCAGGAAAGAGCCATTCCCCGACATGATTATTTGGTTGTAGATGCGGAAGGTAATGAAATTGGAAAAGTGACATCGGGCACCATGAGTCCGATGAAAAATGTAGGAATTGGTTTGGCGTACGTAGCGACTGATCATAATAAAGTTGGATCTGATATTTTCATTCAGATCAGAAATAAAAATGTTCCCGCAAAAGTGGTGAAAACTCCTTTTGTCTAAAAAATATTCGTATTAACTAATTTAAAAAAGCAGGTGAATTATCATCTGCTTTTTTATATGGCATCTTTTTAGCTCTTTCTGATTCAATTAAAAAAGTAAAAATTATGTCATTTATTAACAGAAGTATAGCCGGTTTAGCGGGATCTTTAGCGCTAACCGCCGTTCATCAGATTTTCAAAAAAAATATGAAAGGTGCGCCCAACCTTGATCAAGTTGGTGAAAAAGCAATTGAAGATTCTTTGGAAAAAATAGATATTAGCGCCTCAGACGAAGAGCAGGTTTATGCCGCTGCGATGGGAGGAAATATTTTATCAAATGCGCTCTTGTTTTCGACGTTAGCGACTTCTACCAATACGTCGCAAATCATCACCAAAACTTTAGGAACAGGGCTTCTGGGCGCAGCGGGAACAATCGGTTTAGCTGATCAACTTTTAGGAAATAATAAAGCGACAGATACCGATCAGAAAAAGTGGATGACTACGGGTTACTATCTTTTAGGAGCTATCGTGAGTATCGGAGTTTATAATTTACTGGAACGTAAGTTTAAAAAATAATATAAAACCGCCTTGTCAGTTCCATGATAAGGCGGTTTTTATTTTGGCAAATGTTGGAAACAGAAGTTATTTCCAATTCGAGTATTTCTTTTACATCGCGTGCCGGTTTTAGTCTTCCCGAAACAGCGGTTCGCGGAATTAATTCCTGCGGTCTTTTTAGGTTTCGACACGATCCCGAAAGTTTGCCGAAACGGTGGACGACAAATTTTGCAAGGAGCCAATCCAACGCGAAGTGCTTTCTCTAAGGGTAAAGTTGAAGAGACATTTTTCACCATTCTACAATTTGACAGGTGATATTTAGTGCCTGACGGCGTTTTGTAAACAACTTGCGCAGAAAGCGCCCCCGAAAACAGGAAAATAAAAAATATTTTAATCATTTATATTGAAAAAATGTTCTAAATCTTTTATATTTCCATTTTCATTTCCGATAAAGATTTCTGAATCTGTTAAGAAAACTGGCCTTTTTAAAAAGGAATAATGTTCCAGTATCAACTTCTTAAAATCAATTTCCTTTAAAGATTTAACATTGATATTGCGTGCTTTTATTTGGGTAGATCGTCTGCTGAAAAGTGTTTCGTACGATTTGGATTTCATGTACATTTCATCTAATTCTTCTTCGGTTACCGGTAAACTTTTAATCTCCCGAAGTTCCCAATCACTTAAATCAAATTTCGACAAAATTTTGGTGCAGGTTCCACACGTCTTTAGATAAAATACTTTTTTCATATCTACAAACATAAAAAATTCGACACTAAAAGAGCCGAATTCTAAGAATAAATATCTTAATTATATTATTGAGGAATAACCAAAACCTGTCCCGGATAAATTTTATCAGGATCAGAAAGCATTGGTTTATTTGCTTCAAAAATTCTATTATATGCGTTTGCGTCACCATACACCTCCTTTGCTATTTTAGAAAGCGTGTCTCCACTTTCTACGGTGTGGTATTTCGGTTGATTAACAGGTGCTGCCTGAGTAGTTGCAGCAGGTGCTGCTTTTACAGTCATCTGATCTGTAACGCCTTCAATACCTTTTACATTTCCCGCGGCTACATAAATTTTACCTTTTTCTTCCCAGTTTTTGGCTTCACCACTTATCGTTACTTTGTCATCGGCTACAGAAAACGTGATACCGGAAGTATCAAAACCATAATTCGCTACATGATCTTTTACTTTTTGAGCCTGTTCTGCTGGAGTTTCTCCTCCACCAAAGATTTTTTCACCTACATTTTTTAGAAATGATCCTAATCCCATGTTTAAATTTTTAATGTTAATTGATAGTAACTTAAGACTTCCTTAAGCGCCTAATACTTATCAAATTTCGTGCAGTACAAGTGTTAAGAATAGTTAAAGGTGGTATAATGATTACAAAAGTTTGATTTTCAAAATATTAATGGTCATTATAAATTCTCCTTCGAAATACTTTTTGTGGAATGACGGCTGTCAAGCTTTTATTTAAAAAAGCTTATTTTTAAATCTTAAATGATAAAAATGAATAGTAAGACCGTTTTTCAGTTTATTTCCGAGCCCAGTGATGTGAATTATGGCGGCAACGTTCATGGCGGAAGTGTTATGAAATGGATTGATCAGGCAGGTTATGCATGTGCAAGTTCGTGGAGTTCCAGTTACTGTGTCACCGTTTATGTCGGTGGAATTCGGTTTTATTCTCCCATTAAAATTGGTCATATTGTAAAAGTAGAAGCCGAGGTGATATATACAGGAAAAACAAGTATGCATATTGCGATTAATGTTTTTTCCCGAAATATCAAAAGAAAAGATTTTGAAAAGAAAACACACTGCATCATCGTATTTGTAGCGGTTGATGATGAAGGAAATTCTGTAGAAGTTCCCACCTTTATTCCAACTACAGAACAAGATAAGCAAATGGAAAAATATGCGATAAAGCTTATGGATCTACGTAAAAAGATTGAAGATGAAATGAAACCTTTCATGTAGGATCTTTAGAAATATATTTTCAAATGTAAATTATTGCCTTAAATTCCGCTAAAAATAAAACTCCTTTCATTGCTGAAAGGAGTTGATTATTGATGTAAAATTACTCGTTTTATCTCGCAATATTTACAGATCTCGTTTCGCGAATAACCGTGACACGAACTTGGCCTGGATAGGTTAACTCATTTTGAATTTTTTCGGAAATATCATAAGAAAGTTGCGCAGACTGATCGTCAGTTACTTTTCCACTTTCTACCATCACACGAAGTTCTCTTCCCGCCTGAATTGCGTAAGCGCTGGAAACGCCGTCAAAACTTAAAGCTGCAGCTTCCAGATCTTTTAACCTTTGAATATAGGATTCCAAAACCTGTCTTCTGGCACCTGGTCTCGCTCCAGAAATTGCATCAGCCACCTGAATAATTGGGGATAGTAAAGAAGTCATTTCTACTTCATCATGGTGAGCTCCAATGGCATTAATTACTTCTGCATTTTCACCATATTTCTCCGCCCACTGCATTCCTAAGAGCGCGTGAGGCAATTCGGATTCCTGTTCTGGTACTTTTCCTATATCATGTAATAAACCTGCTCTTTTCGCCAGTTTTACGTTTAGTCCTAATTCTGCCGCCATGGTCGCCGCGATGTTGGCAACTTCTCGGGAGTGTTGCAATAAATTTTGGCCGTAGGAAGATCTGTATTTCATTCTACCAACGATTTTCACCAATTCGGGGTGTAATCCGTGTACGCCTAAATCAATTACTGTTCTTTTACCAACTTCGATGATCTCTTCTTCAATCTGTCTTTTGGTTTTGTCAACAACTTCTTCAATTCTTGCCGGGTGAATTCTACCGTCGGTCACCAATCGGTGAAGGGAAAGCCTTGCGATTTCTCTTCGAACAGGATCAAAGCAGGAAAGCAAAATTGCTTCTGGCGTATCATCAACAATAATTTCCACACCTGTTGCCGCTTCTAATGCACGTATATTTCGTCCTTCTCTACCAATAATTCTTCCTTTTACCTCATCAGATTCAATATTAAATACGGATACTGAATTTTCAATCGCTTGTTCAGTCCCAATTCTCTGAATGGTTTGGATAACAATCTTTTTGGCTTCCTGCTTCGCATTAAGCTGCGCTTCTGCCATTATATTTTGAACATGAGCCTGTGCTTTTGTTTTGGCTTCCGCTTTTAAGGCTTCTACCAATTCATTTTTAGCATCTTCTGCTGAATATCCAGAAATTCTCTCCAAGATTTCTACTTTTTGAGCAGTAACTGTGTCTAATTCCTGTTGTTTTCTTTCAATAATTTCGAGCTTCTTACCGTAGTCGGCAATCTGCCGATCTAAATCTTTCTCCAGTTTACCCGTTTTACTCAATTCATCATTGAGTTTTTGCTCTTTATCTTTGATTCTTTTTTCCGAATCCTGCATCTTTTTCTCTCTCACCTGGATATCCGCGTCGTGCTGGGATTTAAGTTCCATGAACTTTTCCTTTGCCTGCAAATGCTTTTCTTTCTTAATGGATTCTGCCTGTAATGTTGCTTTATCTAAAAGGTTATCTGCATTTTTTTTTGCATCATCAACGATGAATTTTGCCTTGGCATTCAATGAGCTTTTAGAAAACATCATTCCTAAAAGTGCTCCTATCGCCAGACATACAATGCCTATGATAATAGCAGTTGTTGTTGTCATATATGTATAGTTTTAATTTTAATTGTTCTTAAGTCCTTTTATATTTTCACGTATATTACTGATTAGCAAACTACGTTTTTTTCCGTTGTTAAATAAAAAAAGCCCACAATAATTCAGTGATGTAGAGTAAACTCCTAATCAACACGATTTGAACTGATTTTCACTTTTTGTAATCCGAGCAAGTCGGCACGCCATTAAGTGAACATTTGTCCGGTAATTGTTTAGCGTTGAGTTTACCTGTAATGTGTTAGAACTATTGTAGGCAGTTTTTTTGGAAAAGAAAAATCTACTTTTCCAACTCCTCCAGGATTTGGTTGATATTTTTCAACCTTTCCACGGAAGCGTTAATATTTTTATCGTTACTGATTTCTGCTACTTCTGCATTGGTTCCTAATCTTAAGGCACACATTGCTAAAGCATCCTGTTTATCTCTAACGTCAAAATTCTTTTCAAAATCTTTAATCATCCCATCAATTTGCTTTCCTACTTTCCGCAGCGTTTCCTCTTCAGAGGAAGGAACATTAAGTGGATAACTTCTTCCCGCGATTGTTATCGTAATCCTTCTTACATCCATTACAATCCGGTATTTTGAAGTTCTGCAATACAGTAATCTACCTCTTTGATCAGGCGATTGATATGATTTTTCATCAATCGATTATGATCTGGATTTCCTGAAATTGCTGAATAAAGCTTTATATTTTTTTGTTCTTCTGCTAAAACCTGGTTTTTCTTTCTCTCTGCTTCATATCGCTCCTTCAGTTCTTCGTGCTCCTGATTAAGTTCAACATACTTTTCGTTAAGATTTTGAAAATTCTTACTTACAGCTAAAATTTTTTTTTCTAAAATCGAAAAATTATTTTCTAAATCTCTGAGCATTTTCCAGGTTAATTTATTCTAACTCTTGAGCAAAAATATAAAAAATTAAATGGATAGCAGGACTTCTCACTGACTAATTTACAAAATTCTAAAATAAAAAAGGGAAAGCCCGTAGACAATCCCCTATTATGTTAAAAAAATACTCTTTTTATTCAAATTTCAAGACAAACATAAAGGCTCTTGTTTTTGCACTTGATATAGCATCAGTCCAATAAGGAGGCGTGGTCGGATTGTCGGCGACCAACTCATTATTAATCATGAAAGTTCCTCTGAAACCTGGCGTTAACTTAAATCTGCTGAAATAAAATTGTATTCCCAGTTCTGCAGACCACGCAAAGTTGCTGCTTGTAGACCGAAAAATTCCCTGCTGATTGTCGTCTGCACTGTTCTCATTAGATTGCAAATTAAGCATGTAATTTATTCCTGCCGCCGCGTAAGGCCTAGAATTGTACCAACGATCCCCGTGAACTTCCAAAAGAATTGGAGTATCAACATAAGTTGACTTAATTTTTCGTAATTTATCAGCTTCTGAAAGTATATACTTAGGATCAAATGGTGGATTTGAAGCTGTTCCCGCTGCATATTGATTATTCGATTGCGTATCGAAATACAGTTCCCGTTCTACAAATTGTAAACCTGGCTCTAACCGCAGATCAAAATTATCACTCAATCTGAATTTTCCAATAAGTCCCGCGCCAAAACTGTAGGTTGATTTGGGTTGCACTAAATTTTTATTTCGTTCTATACCAAAAGACGGATCACCTGCAAAAGCTCTACCATCTAAAACCAATTTATAATCGAAATTATTTCCTGCCAGAAAAAAACCGTAGCTGAATTTTTGGTTATCGAAACCTTCCAAATTATCCATTCGGTTTTTATTTCGAAATAACTGCGCATCGTAAAGCGTTGCAAAACAAAGTGCCGCGATAACATTTAGTTTAAAGAAATTGTTCCACATACTATTTCGTTGCCTTATAAATTGTTGCAATACCTAAACTTAATACCTTATACTCTACTTTTTGAAATCCAACATTCAATAAAATATCTTTCATTTTCTTACCGAAAGGAAAGGCATTTACGGAATCTGGCAAATAAGTATAAGCACGATTATCTTTTGAAATGAGCTTGCCAATTTGCGGCAATATATTTTTAAAATAAAACATATAAAACGGTCCTAAAAAACCTTCAACTTTAGAAAACTCTAAAATATAAACGCTTTTTTGTTCCTTCACTACTCTTTTCAATTCGGCCAAACCTATTTCGAGATTTTCAAAATTTCGTACTCCAAAAGCAACGGAAACGGCATCGAATTTATTATCTTCAAACGGAAGATTTTCAGCATCGCCTTTAATCATATCAATCTGATCATTCAGATTAATTTTCTTAATTTTATCAATACCTACATTCAACATTTGCTGGGAAAGATCGAGTCCAGTCACCTTCGCACCAGTTCCTTTTTGCACGGCAATTGCCAAATCTCCAGTTCCGGTAGCAACGTCAAGAACCACTTTGGGTTCATCTTTATTCATCCACTTTACCAGTCTATTTCGCCATAAAACATCAATTTTCATCGATAAAACATGGTTCAGCAAATCGTATTTTGGTGCGATATTGTCGAACATATCTTCGACTTCTTTTTTCTTGCCGGCGTCGGTATTATAAGGAGTAACTTGCTTCAAGGTATGGGAATTAAAATTGGTAATATTCTTTGTAGTATTTTAGGAAATCTGCCTTACGAAAAATCTTAGTTCTGGATTCTATTTTTTGGACGTTTTTTATAACTTGATCGTAATCTTCATCAATATTGTAATAGAATTTGTCGGTGTAGAGTTTATTAAATTTAAGTGGCGAATTTACATAAAGCTTCCCGTCGATATTCGTGTTCTTTCTTGCGGTGATTAATGAATCTTTATTCAGGCCGTACCCGTAAAACTGTTCATTAATATAATAATCCTGATGAGCTATATTTAATAGTCCGCGATTTTTATTGACCACAAAACCAGAATCGTAGAGCATTTTCTTCTGATCATCAAAAACTTTAATCATATTTTTACCCTTATTTAAATCAACTTCTACTTTCTGGCCCGCCGTAATAATATTCTCTTCTCCATTATTTACTTTAAAATAATAGGTATTTTCCGTCGGATTATCAACAAGATAATAATTTTTTTTCGCCAAAAAAAGGAAATAAATCCCGAAAGCCAACAGAACGGTAATAAGTGAGATAATTAAACCTTTGGTAGAGGGACTGATTTTCATAAATATTTTTCTGATCAAAAAGTTCCACAAATTTAATAATAATTTTGTTTCTCGGCGATACAATATTAATTGTTAACTTTGCCGTAAATTTTTCATTCACATATGCCCAACACAATCATAATAGGTTCAGGAAGTTATATTCCGACCAAAGTCATCGGTAAAGATTATTTCATGGATTCTGTTTTCTATACCGACGAAGGAGAGAAGATTGATAAACCCAACGAAGAAGTCATTCAGAAATTTATTGACATCACTGAAATCGAAAACCGCAGGTATTTGGAAGATGATGAATTTAACTCAGATCTAGGACACAGAGCAGCACAGGAAGCTATTGCAGATGCAAATATTAATCAGGAAGAAATTGATTACATTATTTATGCAAGTAATTTCGGCGATGTTAATCAAGATGGAATGACCAACTTCTTGCCCTCTATGTCCTCCAGAGTTAAAAACAAACTTGGAATTAAAAACCGAAAAACCGTTAATTACGATATGATTTTCGGCTGTCCTGGTTGGGTTGAAGCCTTAATTTTAGCAGATACATTAATTAAATCTAAGAAGGCCAAACTTATACTGGTTGTAGGTTCAGAAACTTTAAGTAGAGTTACTGATGCTTTCGACCGGAACAAAATGATTTTTGCAGATGGAGCCGGCGCAGTTGTCGTAAAAGCTACAGATGATGAAAATGTTGGTATTATTGCAGATTGTACGGTATGTGACAATCACGATGAACTGATGTACCTGGAAAATTCACCTTCTTTAAAACCTGATGAAGACCGAAGACCTTTATACATTCGCATGCACGGACGAAAAATCTACGAATACGCCCTGAAAAATGTTCCCGATGCGATCAAAGAAACCATCGATAAAGCCAATTTAGATATTAGTGATATTGCAAAAATTCTTATTCATCAGGCGAATGCGAAAATGGACTACGCAATGATTTCAAGACTGTTTAAACTTTACGGAATTACAGATTATGACCATGATATTGCGCCAATGACGATTCAACAATTAGGTAATTCTTCTGTTGCGACAATTCCTACCATGTTCGACCTTATTAATAAAGGAAAATTAAAACCGCACACTTTTAAATCAAAAGACAACGTGGTTTTTGCATCTGTAGGCGCTGGTATGAATATCAACGCAGTCGTTTATCGATTCCCTTAATTTAAAACTAAAAAATATAAAAAGCACAAAATTGGTTTTGTGCTTTTTTCTTGACAAAAAATGCAAAAAAATATATTAATCTTTACCGGAATTCTATTTGCTCTGGAGTTCTATGTATATCAAGCCTTAAAAACAGTCACCAATAACCACTGGATCCGTGTGGGATATTGGGTGGTTACAATTTTGGTATACTTATTCTTCATCTACGAAGTACTTAATTTTAAAAGAACAGATCGCGACCATCACCGTGTTCAACTGGTTGCGTCGCTATTTCTTATCTTTTTTCTTCCCAAACTTTTCATCATATTCTTCTTATTTCTGGAGGATTTAGGGCGGTGGCTCATCTACTTTTCCCAGAAATTTATTTCGGGAGACACTTATCTTGCCGACCGACGAACTTTTATAAGTCTTTTAGGCTTAGGTAGCGCAGCGGTTTTAGCAGGTTTATTTTTGGATGGAATAATCTTCGGAAAGTACCGACATTCCGTGAGAAAAGTAAAAATTAAAATTCCAGGATTGCCAAACAGTTTTAAAGGCTATCGTATTGTACAAATTTCCGATGTACACTCTGGCAGTTTTTTTCATCCCGACAAATTACAGAACGCCATCAATTTAATTAACAAGCAAGATCCTGATTTGGTTCTATTTACAGGAGATATGATTAATAATTATGCGACTGAATTTGAACCGTTCGTCCAATTATTTTCAACCATTAAATCAAGCGACGGTAAATTTTCAATCTTAGGAAATCACGATTACGGTGATTATGGTGAATGGAATTCTGCACAGGAAAAAGCCCAAAACATTCCGTCCTTAATTGACTTGCAGAAAAAGGCAGGTTTTGAAATGCTCCGTAATGAGCATAGAATTATTGAAAAAAATAGCGAAAAACTTTATATTTTGGGGGTCGAGAATTGGGGCGAAAAACCTTTCCCACAATACGGAGATTTAGATAAAGCGTCGAAAGATGTTCCTGCTGATGCGCCAAAAATTTTGATGAGTCACGATCCAACACATTTTGATGCAGTGGTGAAAAACCATTCGTCAAATGTTCACTTAACACTTTCAGGACATACTCACGGAATGCAATTCGGATTGGATTTGAAAAATGTTCGTTGGTCGCCGGTACAGTATCGTTATAAAAAATGGGCTGATTTGTATGAAAGCAACGGAAAATCGCTCTATGTAAACCGTGGATTTGGAGTGATTGGTTATCCAGGTCGCGTTGGGATTGATCCTGAAATTACGCTTATAGAACTCAGTTAAATTGGTATTAAATACAGCATGATAACTTTTAAAGAAGCAAAAGAGGAAGATATTTCACTCATTCAAAAATTAGCAGATAAATCTTGGAAATCAGCTTATCAGAATATTTTATCAGCGGACCAAATTACTTATATGGTCACTGAAATGTATTCTCATTATGAAATCTCTTGGCAAATCCTAAGTCCTAATTATCTGTATTATATTATTTTGAATGATGAAATAGGTGCAGGTTTTATGGGTTTCGAACTTCATTACGAAGAAATGACAACCAAACTTCACCGTATTTACCTTCTTGAAGAATTCAAAGGGAAAGGAATTGGTAAAAAAGCGCTTGATTTTTTAAAAACTCAAGTTAGAGAAAACAAGGACCATCGTATTATTCTAAATGTCAACAAAAATAATCCTGCAAAAAGCGTTTATGAATCTCAGGGATTTCAAGTTTATGACGAACAAATTTTTGATATTGGAAATGGATTTGTAATGGATGATTTTTTGATGGAATTACACTTAGTTTAAGAAATATTTAAGATAGATCACCCAAACGTTAATTTTTTGGTACGATTTTAGGATATTAGATTTTAATAACATTAAAAACTTAAAATTATGACACGTACTAATTTATTCTCAAAGATTCAAATGCTTGCTTTAGCTGTTATGGCAAATTTAGCGGTAGTTTTAGTTAAAGCTCAGGAAAAAGCACCAGACTTGAAAGTTGATGTCGATATGAACAAAGGCGGTAGCGATATGATGGGCGGAGATTGGATGAGCAACCCTTTAGTTTGGGTAATTGGTGCATTGGTTCTTATTGTTATTATTGCTTTAGTAGCAAGAGGTAACGGAAACAAATAGTTAAAAACTACAAGATATAGATCCCGAAAGTAATTTCGGGATTTTTTTTTGCATTAATGTTTTGTGAGAATAGATTTGAGTTTTAACATTTAAACAGGTTGTTGCAATTATATTTCTAGTATTTTTACCGCTCAATAATTATAACAATGAAAACAAATATTTTATCTCTTTTATTTACTTTAGGTTTTCTTCTTTTTTCCTTAAATTTAAGTGCGCAAGAACAAGATATCAAGGCAATGAAGCAACAATCCCATGTTGTTAAGCTGAATGGTGATTTGATGAGTAAAAAAATTGCACTCGAAAAAGAAAAAAACAGGAACGCAAAATTTCTTGACGAAGCAGAATCCCTTAACAGGAAATCGGATCGTAAAACCAACAAGTTTTCTCCCTCAGATCCTAAAAGCACGGCGAAAGACGCAAAAAATGCAGCCAAACTTTTAAGACAGACCGAATCTGCAAATAACGATTTAAGAAAAAGTAACTTGAAGATCAAAAAATTAGAAAAGGATATTTTGAAACTAGAAGAGAAACTTCAAAAACTGGAATATTCTGTTAAAATCAAATAAAATTAAATTTCTCAGGTTGAAAAGATAAAATCCCAAAACAATTGTGTTTTGGGATTTTTTGCAAAATATTTTGTAGATATAATTTAAATAGCAAGCGCTTTTTGGTAAGCATTTTCAATACCATCAAGATTTTTTCCGCCTGCAGTTGCAAAGCCAGGATTTCCTCCACCGCCGCCTTGGATTTCTTTCGCCAAATCTTTAACGATATTTCCAGCGTGGTATTTCGATTCTAAATCTGCAGAAACACCAACCGTAATCATTGGTTTTCCGTCCGCATCAGAAATTATAATGATTACCGAATTCTCAATATCTTTCTTCAACTGGAACACGATATCTTTCACGCTTCCGGCATCCAGAGAAACTTTCTTCACCAATAATTTTTTATCTTCTTTTTGAACAAAATCATTTGCCCAGTTTGAAGTTTCTGATTTTGCTTTTTCTTTTTTCAAAGATTCAATTTCAGATTTTAAAGAAGAATTTTCCTCCATCAATTTCTCGACCGATTTTGTTAAATCTTTCGACTTTAATAAAGTAGAAATTTCTTTTAACTGCGTTTCTAAATTTCTAAAATACGCAGCAGACTGATCGCCAGAAATCGCTTCAATTCTCCGGATTCCGGCGGCAGTTGAACTTTCATTCTGAATTTTAAAATGACCGATTTCGCCTGTATGTTTCACATGCGTTCCTCCACACAATTCTCTAGACGAACCAAATTGAATCATTCTTACTTTATCGCCGTATTTCTCTCCGAATAAAGCCATTGCGCCTTTTTCCATCGCTTCCGTAATTGGAATCTCACGGAACTCCTGCAAGGCAATATTTTCTTTGATTTTTGCATTTACTTTTTCTTCTACCACTTTCAAATCTTCTTCATTAATTTTTGAAAAGTGAGAAAAATCGAAACGTAAATAATCCGGACCAACGAATGAACCTTTTTGCTCAACGTGTGTTCCTAAAACTTCACGCAATGCTTCATGCAACAAATGCGTTACGGAGTGATTTGCCTGCGTATTTTTTCTTTCCGATTCGTTTACTTTAGCATAGAAAACGGCACCGGCATCTTTAGGCATTTCTTTAATTAAAGAAACGATCAGATTATTTTCTTTTCTGGTTTCCAGAACTTCGATGATTTCTGAACAATCCGTAATCGAAGAAACGCTCGGATTTGAAATATCAAAACCTTCCGCATAACTTGGGATTAGAATTCCCTTGTCACCAACTTGTCCTCCACCTTCCGGATAGAAAGGCGATTTCGATAAAACGATTTGAAAAAACTCGCCATCTTTATTTTCAACTTTACGGTAACGCGTAATATAAGTTTCACTTTCCGTGTGGTCGTAACCCACGAAAGATTCTGCTTTTTCTTCTAAAACAACCCAGTCATACACTTTCTGTGCTGATGATTTTTTCGAACGCTGTTTCTGCTTGTTCATTTCCTCTTCAAAACCCACTTCATCAACGGTCAATTGTTTTTCCTCTGCGATGATTCTGGATAAATCTGCCGGAAAACCGTAAGTATCGTACAGTTCGAAAACTGCTGCACCCGGAAGTGTTTTTTGATTTTTAGAAATAGTTTCATTGATGACCAAATCAATTCTTTTCAAACCATGTTCGATGGTTTTTAAGAACGAGATTTCTTCTTCTCTAATAACCTCAGTAACTAATTTTTCCTGTTTAATTAACTCTGGGAAGAATGCGCCCATTTCGTTTTTTAAAATCGCTACCAATTCATAAAGAAAGGCTTCTTTCATTCCTAAAAATCGGTACGCGTAAGAAATTCCACGACGTAAAATTCTACGGATTACATAACCTGCTCCACCGTTTGAAGGCAACTGTCCATCGGCAATCGCGAAAGCAACTGCACGGATATGATCAACCACAACACGAATTGCAATATCTTTTTCGTCTTCTAAAAGTCCGGTATATTTTTTTCCTGAAAGCTCTTCTACTTTAGTAATTAAAGGCATGAAAACATCGGTATCATAGTTCGAAGTTTTGCCTTGTAAAGCCATACAAAGACGCTCAAATCCCATTCCGGTATCAACATGTCGAGATGGTAATTTCTCTAAACTTCCATCCGCTTTTCTATTAAATTCCATGAAAACCAGATTCCAAACTTCCACCACTTGTGGATGATCGTTATTCACCAATTCTAAACCGGAAACTTTGGCTTTTTCTTCCTCAGTTCTAATATCGATATGAATTTCTGAACAAGGTCCGCAAGGTCCGCTTTCGCCCATTTCCCAGAAATTATCTTTCTTGTTTCCGTTGATAATTCGGTCCTCAGAAATATGTGCTTTCCAGAAATTATAGGCATCATTATCGCGGTCTAAATTTTCAGAAGCATCTCCTTCAAAAATAGTTACGTATAAATTCTCTTTCGGAATTTTATAAACTTCGGTCAACAATTCCCACGCATAATCAATCGCTTCTTTTTTAAAGTAATCGCCAAAGGACCAGTTGCCCAACATTTCAAACATGGTGTGGTGGTACGTATCGCGGCCAACATCATCTAAATCATTGTGTTTACCAGAAACTCTTAAACATTTTTGGGTATCTGCAATTCGTGGTGCTTTCGGTTCTTTATACCCCAGGAAATAATCCTTAAACTGCGTCATACCAGAGTTTGAGAACATTAAAGTAGGATCATCTTTCAACACAATTGGTGCAGAAGGAACGATTAAATGTCCTTTTTCTTTAAAATAATCTAAAAACTGTTGTCTAATTTGTTGTGAAGTCATGATTGAGTTGGCTTTTTAGCGATTTTCTTGGCTTAATGATAAGGTGGCAAATTTAATGATTTTTGAAATGACTCTCGAATAATCTTCTTACGAATTAATTATTATAAGTTTTAAAGATTTTGAACAATAATTTATATGAAAAAACAATCTTTATCGCTCGATATCCCGTATATAAAATTGTAGGTGCGAGACGCAAAATTTGATAAATGATAACGATAGAAATTTACATTTAGCTTATTCAAATTTCAGCCTCATATTTGCATTTAAAGAAAAAATTTAATTAAGAATAATGAATAAAAATAATAAGACAAAAATGAAAAACATTTTAACACTCATGGCTTTTATCTTTGGAGTTGGCGTTTTCGCAGCGACCACTTTTTCGTGCTCAAAAGCTAAAGTAAAACCTACAAATCAAATAAAACAAACGGAAAATAATATGGAAGGTAAAAACATTAAAGAAATATATTTCGCAGGCGGATGTTTCTGGGGAACAGAACACCTATTTCAACTCGTAAGAGGCGTAGTTGCTACAGAAGTTGGATATGCAAACGGTAAGATTAAAAATCCGACATACGAGCAAGTAATCAGTCACACAACTGGCTTCGCCGAAGCTGTAAAAGTTCAGTATGACGCAGATCAAGTAAACTTACCGCTACTAATTGATCTTTATTTTAAATCGATAGATCCTACAACTTTAGACCGACAAGGAAATGATGTTGGCGATAATTATAGAAGCGGTATTTATACAACTGATGCAACTACTGAAGCGCTCGTAAAAACTGAAGTTGCAAAATTGGCTAAAAACTATTCAAAACCTGTGGTTGTAGAAACAATTCCATTGCAGAATTTCTATAAAGCTGAAGATTATCATCAGGATTATTTAGAAAAAAATCCAGGTGGCTATTGTCACATTCCTCTTTCCGTTTTTGAAGAAGCGAAAAAAGCAAATCCACTTCCTGCTGGAAAATAATATCTAATAATTTTATCGAGGAGAATTAAATTCAATCATACAATCATAAAAAAATCCGTCTCAAAAATTTTGAGACGGATTTCTATTTTGTATAAAAAACTATTTACTTTTTTTCCATGGCTTTAATTAAAATCTGAAGATTTACTTCATCCTTTATTAAACCATTCGCAACAGGCAATTGAAATTTCACACCGAAATCTTCTCGCTTGATATCTTTAGGTTCTGTCGCAACACTTACTTCGCCCTCTTTTACAGAAACGTTCGCGTTAAACTGAACAGGTTTTGTAATTCCTTTAATCGTGAGATTTCCATCCAAAACTGTGTTATAATCACCAGCTTCAGCAGGCGAAACTTTTGTAATTTCATAAGACGCGGTAGGGAATTTTTCGGTTTCAAAAAAATCTCCACTTTTCAGATGACTATTAAGTTTATTCAACTGTTCTGCATCATCTTTCAAATCTACAGAAGTTAATGAGTTCATATCAACTACAAAATTGCCACTCTCCAACATATTGTTTTTTACCGTAAGTTGGCCACTTTCAAAATTAATTGTTCCAAAATGGCTGCTTTGGTCAGACTTTACGACTTTATATCCTTTCCATTCGATTCGACTGTTCAGCGTATCGATTTCATAAACTGCGCCGTCGGTAGAAGTGCTCACTTCAGTAGTTTCACTTGTAAGTGGTTTTTCTTTCGCGCAAGCAGTTAAAACTAAGGATCCAAGTAAGATTGAAAATGCGGTTGTTTTGATTGATTTCATCATTAAAATACTGATTTTAAATTGTTTCCGCTAAAATAATAAAAATAAACGTATTTAGGGCAAATATGTTATTTTTGTAACATGCTATTAGAAATCAAGCGATTATTTTTCTCCCACCGCGGAGATCAAAAATTATTTCAGAATTTTAATTTAAGAGTTGAAGAAGGTAAGATTATTGCGCTTGCTGGCGAAAGCGGTTGCGGGAAATCTACATTACTCAATTTAATTTATGGGCTCCTTGATCTGGAGCAAGGTGAAATTATTTTTAATGGTACGCCAATTTTAGGTCCTACGAAGAATTTGGTTCCGGGAGAAGATGATATGAAGCTGGTCGCCCAAAATTACGACTTAATGCCCTATTCTACCGTCGGCGATAATGTGGGAAAATTTATTTCTAATATCGATCTGGACGAAAAAAAGCAACGCGTTCAGGAGCTTTTGGAAGTCGTAGGTTTAGAAGAATATCGAGATATCTTACCTAAATATTTAAGTGGCGGTCAGCAGCAGCGCGTAGCGATTGCAAGAGCACTTTCTGTAATGCCAAAACTTTTGTTACTGGATGAACCTTTCAGCAATCTTGATTTTTCGCGTAAAATTCAACTTCGGGAGCGGCTTTTTAATTATGTTAAAGAGAAGAAGATTTCACTCATTATTTCTACGCATGAAATCCAGGAAGTTATTCCTTGGTTGGATCAAATTATTGTTCTGAATGAAGGTCGACTGATACAAAATGACAACGCCAAAGACACTTATCTCAATCCTTACAATCAATATGTTGCGGAACTTTTCGGGGAAGTGAATGTATTTAATGAGGAAGAAAGATCGTCATTTAATCTACATAAAAATTTTTGGTATCCACATGAGATTTCCCTGAGCGAAGACGGTGAGGAAGCAATCGTTTTAGAAAGCCGTTTTGCCGGAAGTCATTATTGGAATAAAGTTCAGCTGCGTAATAAAAAAATAACTATTTATACCCCTGAAAAATTAGCAGAAAAAGTGAAAATTTCTTTCCCAAAAACTGATCTTTAAAGACGAAAGCCAACATCATTTCTTAATTCTTAGATAATTGTTGACTTTTCTCAGGTTGTTTTGATATTGATAAAATAATTCTTAGCTTTGATATTCAAAACGTAAGGAAATTTTTGGTTAATTCTCTTTCTGCCTTGAGACGAAATTAGTGCGATTCATTTGTACAACTAAGTCTTTGAAATGGAACCCTGTCCAAATCTTTCCTTTTTTTATGCCTTTCTCACAAATTCTGATTTCAGTGCCATAGAGCCGAATCCATCAATCTTGCAATCGATATTGTGATCAGAATCAGGACGCAATCTAATATTCTTTACTTTAGTTCCTGATTTTACTGGCTTTGGTGCTCCTTTTACGGGAAGATCTTTAATGACAACCACCGTATCACCATTTTGAAGTTCGTTGCCGTTTGCATCTAAAATTTTATCTTCTTCCGCAGTTTCGCCAGGAGTCCACTCATGGAAGCATTGCGAACATACCATTTTATCGTCTTGTTCGTACGTAAACTCAGACTGGCATTTTGGGCAAACTATAGCATCACTCATAATTTTAATTTTTACAAAGATATTATTTATATCAAGAGATCACAATATTTAGGAGGGTGATCCTTCGGTTTACGCGTAGGCTGCGCCCCCGGCTTGAGTAGAAACCGTTACAAATTTGAGAGTGAAAGTAAGACGGAAATGTGCGGCCAAAATTTTAAGGTTACAATTCCCTTTAAAAACCTTATTTTTGCAAAAAATTTGTCCCGAAGATTCGAGGATGAATTGAACTTATAAATTATCCCACATGGAACTCATACACAGAAACTTACTCATCGGAATTCACGACGCATTGCAGGAAACTTTTTTCGAAGAAAGAAAATACGCCGATAAAGTTATCGAAAGATTACTTAAAGCACATAAGCAATGGGGCAGCGAAGATCGAAAAGTAGTTGCACAGATTTTTTACGATATTATCCGCTGGAAAAAACGGTTGGAATACTATATGGGCGAAGGCGTAAAACCGAACAATATCTATAAAATGATTTTGTCATATTGCCTTTGGACCAAAATTCACTACAAAAAGTTTGAAGAATTTGACGGCATAAAAAACGCAGATATCATCAACAAACTAAAGAAAAATACAGTTCCTACGAAAGCGATTGAATATTCTATTCCAGAATGGTTGGCTGAAACCATGGAAAAAGAATTGGGTAAAAACTGGGAAAGAGAAATGGAAGCTCTCAATGAGCAGGCGCCGACAATTCTTCGGGTAAATACTTTGAAAACTACGGCTCGCGAACTGGTTTCTGACCTGAGAGATGAAAATGTAGAAAGTTTTCAAATAGCCAATTATCCTGATGCTGTACAATTGGAGCAAAAGAAAAATGTGTTTTTAACCTCAGCATTTAAAGATGGTTTGTTTGAAGTTCAGGATGCTTCTTCCCAAAAAATCGGGGAACTTCTGGATGTGAAAGAAGGAATGCGCGTAGTTGATGTTTGTGCAGGCGCTGGTGGAAAAACCTTGCATTTGGCAGCTTTGATGAAAAATAAAGGTCAAATTATTGCGCTCGATATTTATGAATGGAAATTGGCAGAATTAAAACGCCGCGCGAAAAGAGCCGGAGCTCACAATATTGAAACGAGATTTATAGAAGATAATAAAGTCATCAAAAGGCTGCATGAAAAAGCAGACCGTTTGTTGATTGACGCACCATGTTCTGGTTTGGGAGTCCTGAAAAGAAACCCAGATTCTAAATGGAAAATCGACCAGGAATTCATCGACCGTATCAAAAAAGAACAGCAACAAATCTTGCAAGATTATGCGAAAATTTTGAAGAAAGGTGGGAAAATGGTTTACGCAACGTGTTCTATTTTACCAAGCGAAAATAATGAGCAAGTCGCAACTTTTCTTAAAAATAATGAAGGATATACATTGATCAAAGAAGAAAAAGTGATGCCGAGCGAAGGTTTCGACGGTTTCTATATGGCTTTGATTTCGAGAAATGCGTAAACTTAGATGCAACGCGCACTGATTAACAATTTTATTTTAATCTTTTGTACACTTCTTGATTATTGCTACACATGAATCGAAAAGAATTTATTCAAACCAGTAGTCTGGGAATTGCTGCCTTTTTCTTTTTAGGAATGGGCAGTTTTTTTGGAAAATCTCCAGATCCCGTCGGGGAAAAATCCAAGTCGCCGACAGAAGTTCTTGAAAAAGAAGTCGTTATTATTGGTTCTGGTTACGGTGGTTCTGTCGCAGCGTTGCGACTTTGCGAACAAAATATTCCGGTGACACTTTTGGAAATGGGCTTGAACTGGGAAAAATCTGGAGAGAAATATTCGCCCATGATTAATCCCGGACATTCCGCTGCGTGGTTGAAAACGAAAACCATTGCACCTTTTATGAATCTTTTCAGGTTAGAAAAATTTACCGGTGCGCTGGATCGGTTGGATTTTGAACACATCAAAATTTGGGTTGGACGTGGCGTTGGCGGTGGTTCATTGGTTAATGGTGGCATGGCAGTAACTCCAAAAAAAGAATATTTTAAAGAAATATTTCCTGATTTAAATAGCGAAAAATTTTACTCTCATTATTTTCCTTTAGCCAATAAAGAATTGAAGACAAACGTCGCCTCCGAAGATTTCTTGAAAGATTGCGACTATTATAAGTTTAACAGCGTTGGGGAAGAAGAGGCAAAGAACGCTGGTTTTAAAACAGTTCGTGTTCCAAATGTGTATGATTTTAAATACATGGAAAAGGAATATAAAAATGAAGTTCCGCGATCTGCTTTAGCTGGTGAAGTTATTTATGGAAATAATTACGGCAAAAATTCATTAGACAAAACCTATTTGAAAAAAGCTTCTGCTACGGGGAAATTAGAAATTCTGGAGCTGCATCAAGTGAATCATATTGCTCAAAAATCCGATAAAAGCTACTCGATCGACATTTCGATAATCAATACAAAAGGTGAAGAAATTAAACATCGAATTATCAACACAAAAAAACTCATACTTTCTGCGGGAACAATGGGTTCGCTGGAGCTACTTTTAAAATCAAAAGCATTTAACCAATTTCCAATTGATAATAATATTGGTAAAGAATGGGGGAATAATGGCAATTTCATGACCGGCCGAAACTTTGTAAAAGGACTATCGGGCGGAACAGGATCTAAACAATCTACGATTCCTGTTGGCGGAATAGATCATTGGGACGATAAAGAACATCCGTTTTTTGTAGAGATTGCGCCATTACCGATGGGATTGAATGTCGCAACTTCTCTTTATTTAATGGTCAATAAATTGAAGAAGTTTGGCGAAGTGTCTTACGATTTGAAAGAACAGAAATTAGATTTAAACTGGGACAAATCCCACACCGCTCACATGAAGAATAACGCAAAGTATTTCCTCCGAACAATGAACAAAGCCAATGGCGGTACACGATCACATTTACTTTTTCACAACGGATTTGGCGCTGATATTTGTTATCATCCTTTGGGTGGAATTGTTTTGGGAAAAGCAACAGATCAGTTCGGAAGGTTGAACGGACATGATAATTTCTACGTTATCGATGGGTCGTTAATTCCAGGAACTGTAGGTGTAAATCCCTTTGTAACGATAACGGCAATTGCGGAATATTGTATTGAAGAAATTATTAAAAAGGATTTTGCTCAGCATATTTAGAACTTTTTGACCAGTATCATTTATTCAACGATATAAATTTTTTCAACTTCACGAAGTAAATTTAGCACACCTGATTAAATTTTTTCTATTTTAGATTTTAATTACGAATATTATTCACTTATTTGTAATTATACTTTTAATTTATAAACATTTAGAATATTTTTGTGGTAGATTTTTAACCGAATAGAACAAAGTACTTAAAAACGATATAATCATGTGTGGAATTGTATGTCTCTTTGATGCGAAACAGAAAACCGAAGTATTAAGACCTCAGGTTTTAGAAATGTCTAAGAAAATTCGGCACCGTGGCCCGGACTGGAGCGGAATTTTTCAAAATGAAAAGGTAATTTTCTCCCACGAACGTTTGGCAATTGTAGATCCTACCTCCGGAAAACAGCCTTTATTTTCGAAAGATAAAAAAATAGTTTTGGCCGTAAATGGGGAGATTTATAATCACCGAGAATTGCGCGCAGAATTTCCGGATTACGATTTTCAGACAGAATCTGACTGTGAAGTCATTATCCCTTTATTTAAAAAATATGGGAAAAATTTCATTGATAAATTAAATGGGATTTTCGCCTTCGCTTTATATGATATTGAAAATGATATTTATCTTGTCGCGCGCGATCACATGGGAATTTGTCCTTTATACCAAGGTTGGGACAAAAACGGAAGTTTTTATGTGGCTTCAGAACTGAAAGCTCTGGAGGGCGTTTGCAAAACCATCGAAACCTTTCTGCCCGGACATTTATTATTCAGTCCAGATGGTTATGAATTGCAGCAATGGTACACAAGAGATTGGGAAGTTTATGACAATGTAAAAGACAACACGACAGATATTGCAGAACTTAGAAAAGCTTTGGAAGAAGCGGTTCACCGGCAGTTGATGAGTGATGTTCCTTACGGTGTTTTGCTTTCCGGTGGTTTAGATTCTTCTATTATTTCGGCCGTCACCGCAAAATACGCCCGAAACAGAATAGAAAGTGGCGATACTCAGGAAGCTTGGTATCCCAGATTGCATAGTTTTGCCGTCGGTTTGGAGGGTAGTCCAGATTTAATTGCAGCCCAGAAAGCCGCCGAACATATCGGCTCCATTCATCACGAAGTTCACTTTACCGTTCAAGAAGGTTTAGATGCGGTGCGCGACGTAATTTATCATTTAGAAACCTATGATGTGACCACGATTCGTGCTTCTACACCGATGTATTTATTAGCAAGAGTCATTAAATCAATGGGAATTAAAATGGTACTTTCTGGCGAAGGAAGTGATGAGATTTTTGGCGGATATTTGTATTTCCACAAAGCACCAAACGCGAAAGAATTCCATGAAGAAAATGTGCGAAAACTGAACAAACTTCATTTATATGATTGCCTGCGTGCCAATAAAGCCTTGATGAGTTGGGGAATTGAAGGTCGCGTTCCTTTTTTAGATAAAGAATTTATGGATGTTGCGATGCGCATTAATCCAAAAGATAAAATGGTAACGGCCCACGAACCCAAAATCGAAAAGTGGGTTTTAAGAAAAGCTTTTGAGGATCTATTGCCCGAAAGCATCACGTGGCGCCAGAAAGAACAATTCTCCGACGGCGTCGGCTATTCCTGGATTGATTCTTTGAAAGAAGTTGCACATCAGGAAGTTACTGATGAAATGATGACGAATTCTAAATTTCGTTTCCCTTTAAATACACCACAAAATAAAGAAGAATACAGATACCGGACAATTTTCGAAGAACATTTCCCGAGTGAAACGGCAGCTGCAACAGTTCCATCCGTGCCCTCCGTGGCGTGCTCCACACCAATTGCCTTAGAATGGGATGAAGCTTTCAAAAATGCAAATGACCCAAGCGGAAGAGCAGTTTTATCGGTTCACGATGATTCTTACTAGAAGAGCAAAGTAAAAAGGAAAAAGGAAAAGAGCCAAGTTAACGCTCCTTAAGTTTGGTTTAATTGACAAAGCAATTTTAAGTTTTATCAATTATTTTTTGATTAAATATTCAATAAAAGCGGGCTTTAGCCCGTTTTTATTGTCATTAAAAATTGGCTTTAGCCAGCACCTAAAATAATACAGAAATGCGCTAAATTATTTAAAATTAAAAATTTCAAATATTTATTAATTAAGCACTAACCTAAATCTTAAATCACCAATCTTTTTTCTTGGTTCTTAATTCTTGACTCTCGGTTCTTGGTTCTTGATTCTCGATTCTTGGTTCTTCCTTCTTGATTCTCCCTTCTTGATTCTCCCTTCTCGATTCTTGATTCTTGATTCTTGAATCTCAAAGATTTCATCAATCACCACTTTCTAAAAATTTGTGGATTTGTGGCAATTACTTTGCTGTAGGAATTCTTAAATTTGTTAAATGCCTTTTAGCCAAGATAATTCTGTCAAAAAATTTCTTCCCTTAATTCTCGCCACGTCCATTTTCATGCAGATGTTGGATTCCACGATTCTGAATACTTCTTTACCCTCAATCGCGAAAGACCTGAATGAATCACCTTTGAACATGCAAAACGCGATTATCAGTTACGTGTTGACATTGGCGCTTTTTATGCCGGTAAGTGGATTTTTAGCTGATAAATTTGGAACCCGCAAAATTTTCATCACCTCTTTAATTATATTTAGTCTCGGTTCTTTATTTTGTGCCTTATCTCAAGATTTGAATCAACTTGTAATATCCAGAGTGATTCAAGGTGTCGGTGGAAGTTTGATGACACCAGTCGGACGATTAGCGCTCATCAAAACATTTGAAAAAAATGAATTGGTAAAAGCCATGAATTTCGCCATTATTCCGGCGTTAATAGGACCAATTTTAGGACCACTGGTCGGTGGTTATATGGTAGATTATCTTTCTTGGCACTGGATTTTTCTAATTAATATTCCTTTCGGTTTATTGGGAATAATCTTAAGTTTAAAATATATGCCAGATTATCGTTCTACAAAAATCACTTTTGATTTGAAGGGCTTTTTAATCTTCGCCTCCGCATCTCTCCTACTTTCAATTTCGCTGGAATTGTTCGGAAACGTCACCAACACAACGCCCGTTTTGCTGATTTTCACTTTAGGATTTTTGATGATCTATTACTATTATGTACACGCTAAAAAAACCGAAAACCCTATTTTCCCTTTAAATTTATTTCAGGTGAGGACTTTTCGGGTAGGAATTTTGGGAAATCTTGCAACGAGATTAGGAATCAGCGCTATTCCACTTCTATTGCCATTAATGATTCAAATTGCCTACGGACAAACCGCTGTAATTTCGGGATGGATTGTAGCACCAATGGCCTTAACTGCAATGATTGGGAAATCTTTCGTTATAAAAATTCTTGATTATTTTGGCTACCGCCGAACATTGATGATCAACACCTTTATCATTGGATTTTTGATCGCATGTTTAGGAATTCCGGGCATCAACAATTCCATTTATTGGTTTGTTCCGATTATTGCAATTCTGGGATTTTTCAACTCTATTCAGTTTACAGCTATGAATACGATTGCAATAGCAGATTTACGCGACTCACATACGAGCAGCGGAAACTCCTTGCTGGCAGTCAACCAGCAACTCGCGGTAGGATTTGGTATTGCGATCGGCTTAATTACGCTGAAATTATTTGAAAATAACACTGCACTCACGCACGGTGCTATTCATCTTGCTTTTCGATATACTTTTTTCTTAGTGGGATCACTTACCGTTCTTACGGGAATCGTATTCAGACGGCTTCACTCCAGCGATGGCGAAAATATGAAATCTGCAGAATAGCTTCTTTTAAATAAAATATTTTGGGCGGGTTTTGCCAGATATAATTTAAAACCGAAATTTGCTTTAAATAAATTTTGCCGATTTTTACAGTAGAGATTTTATTTAAATTTTAAAAGTATTAATCGAGCAAGCAAAACAAAATTGGTTCGATCCAAATTTGGAAGCTTTTCCAAAATTCATTGGCCATGAAGAAGAATGTGCCCCACTTCCAAAAAGCGATTTTAAATTGAACGCAATTCAAAACATTTGAGATAAGAATTAAATAAATTCAATAGTGGTTCTCACCACTTTAAATTCTGCACAAAAAACGGTCAAAGATTGGCTATTTTTTAATTCCCAATTTTTACCCTTAGTTTATTATCAAATTCATAATTATTTGTCCTTTGATTTAAAACATATGAGCGTTTTAGACAGAATAAATAATAAGAGTCAGTTTTAATTCCTAACTTTAATACATCAAAAAAAATAATTTCGATCATGGAAGAAAAGAAAAAACTGACAAGACAAACTGGAGCACCGGTTCCGGATAATCAAAATACCCAGACTGCAGGACCAAGAGGTCCGATGTTAATGCAGGATTACTGGTTTTTAGAAAAAATGGCGAACTTCGACCGAGAAGTTATCCCGGAACGGAGAATGCACGCAAAGGGCTCTGGCGCTTTTGGAACTTTCACAGTGACGCATGATATTTCGCAATATACCAAAGCCGATATTTTTAGTGAAATAGGAAAGCAAACAGAAATGTTCGCGAGGTTTTCAACTGTTGCTGGAGAAAGAGGCGCTGCCGATGCAGAAAGAGATATTCGTGGTTTTGCTTTAAAATTTTATACCGACGAAGGAATTTGGGACATGGTCGGAAATAACACACCAGTTTTCTTTTTCCGCGATCCAATGAAATTTCCAGATCTGAATCACGCTGTTAAGCGCGATCCTAAAACAAATATGCGGAGCGCTCAGAACAACTGGGATTTCTGGACTTTATTACCAGAATCTTTACATCAGGTGACCATTGTAATGAGTGACCGAGGATTACCAAATGGGTATCGCCACATGCACGGTTTTGGAAGTCATACGTACAGTTTCATTAATGATAATAATGTTCGCCATTGGGTAAAATTCCATTTCAGAACACAACAGGGAATTGAAAATTTAACCGACGAAGAAGCCAGCAAATTAGTAGGAATGGATCGGGAATCTGCTCAACGTGATTTATTTGATAATATAGAAAACGGCAACTTCCCGAAATGGAAAATGTTTGTTCAGATTATGACGGAAGAAGAAGCGAAAACATACCGTTTTCATCCGTTTGATTTAACGAAAGTTTGGTCTAAAAAAGATTTTCCATTAATTGAAGTAGGCGAATTTGAACTGAATAAAAATGCAGAGAATTATTTTGCTGATGTAGAACAGGCCGCATTTAATCCAACGAATATTGTTCCGGGAATTGGCTTTTCACCAGACAAAATGTTACAGGGAAGATTGTTCTCCTACGGTGATGCACAACGGTACCGATTGGGTGTTAATCATTATCAAATCCCTGTAAATAAACCGAGATGTCCTTACAACGCTTACCATCGGGACGGGCAAATGCGCGTGGATGGAAATTATGGCGGAAAACTCCATTACGAACCAAACAGTTACGGTGAATGGCAGGAACAACCTTCTGCGAAAGAACCTCCTTTAGAATTATCGGGCGATGCTTACGCGCATAATTTCAGAGATGATGACGATGATTATTTCACCCAACCAGGAGATTTATTCCGCATTATTAAAGCGGATGGAAAAGAAGAGCAACTCTTTAACAATACCGCAGCAAATGTTGGTGGAGCTGAAAAATTTGTTCAGGTCCGTCACATTAGAAATTGCTACCAAGCCGATCCGGAATACGGACAAGGTGTGGCAAAAGCTTTAGGACTAAGTATGGATGAAGTCAATAGTTTTGATATGACGCCATACGATCAGTGGACGCCGACGAAATCAATGTAGTATTAACTAACAGTTATTAGAAGTGGAAAGGTTTTTTTTTAAATCTTTCCACTTTTCATTAAATAAGATGAATATTACAAAAAAACCAGCAAATAAATGCTTCTTAAGACACGAGTTTATCCTTTAGTTCTCTCATTTAAAAAGACAGCTGTGTGAATAAATTTTAAATATTTGAATATTTAAATTGACAATAAACAAATCCAAATGATTTATTTTTTCGACGTTTTTGCGCAATCGTAACTGCGTTTTTTTCTCATCAATAATAATTTTTCTAACTTTATATTTTAAGAATAACAATCTTTAGAAAATTATCCGAATCTAAAACCAACATTAATTAATCTAAAAAATTATAGAATTATGGCAAATATTGAAAGAACCGAAAAAGAGTTAAATGGCAGATGGACTTTAACAGAAGATGGAGAAGAAATTGGAAAAATGCAATATTACTGGTTAAATGAATCAAAATTTAACATCTTCAGTACTGAAGTGAAGAAAGAATTTGAAGACAAAGGGTACGCCACCGACTTGTTGAATACCGCTGTAAAATATGCAAGAGACCATCAGAAAAAGATAAGTGCAACCTGTAGTTTTGCGAAAGATGTATTCGAAAATGATGCGAGTTATAATGATGTTTACGAGAAAAACTAGTAAATACATTAAAGATCGAATTGAGATAAAATTGTGAATCGAAAGTAAATTAATTAAAAAATAAAAAATATGACAGAAATAAAACAAAACGAAAATAATTTCGAAATTTCAGAAGACGGTAAAAAAGCAGGATTATTAAATTTCCAAAAAACAGATGACTCTACGATTGAAATAATTCACACCGAAGTTGATGAAGAATTTGGGGGCAAAGGTTTGGGAAAAGAACTCGTAAAGGCAGCTGTAGAATATGCCAGAAAAAACAATTACAAAGTAATTCCCAGCTGTTCGTATGCGAAGAAAACGATTGATAAAACACCGGAATTTCAAGATGTTTTAGCGTAATATTACTTGATAAACTGTTTTCCAAATTGCATAAGCTCATTATAAAAGAAGCAAAAAGACCTTCTTTTTAACTTTTGGAATCTGTATTTATAAAATCAACCTTTCAGGAAATACTGAAAGGTTTTGTTATGTTGAAACACTAAGAAAGAAGCGAAAATCTGAGCTCCGACTTGCCTCACTACTTTTTTATTTTTTTTATTTGAATCGGCGAACCACATTCTGGTATGAGTGGATCACGATGTAAAATCTGGGGGAACGAAAGGCGTAAACAGGCGCTCCAGAAAATAAAAATTTCCTATTCGATGTAGGCAAACAGGCGCCTAAATCCTACCAAAAAAAACTATATTTGCTCATAATTTTTCAAAAATGAACACAGGAACTATTTTACTCTTATTTGTTTTCGCCTATTTTATCGGGCTTTTAGTGATCTCCTATATTACGAGCAGGAATGCGGATAACCAGTCTTTTTTCATCGGAAACAAAAAAAGTAAATGGTGGTTGGTGGCTTTCGGGATGATTGGGACGAGTTTGAGTGGCGTGACGTTTATTTCGGTGCCAGGAACGGTCGGGAAGATGACTTCCGGCGATTATGCCTTTGGTGGCTTTGAATATTATATGCTCGTTATTGGATTTTTTATTGGCTACTTTATTGTGGCCTTCGTGCTTTTACCGCTTTATTACAAAATGAACCTGACGTCGATTTATACTTATCTCGGACGGCGATTTAATGTAGAAGCGCATAAAATTGGCTCTATATTTTTTATTATTTCCCGCTCAATCGGAGCAACAGCAAGATTATTTTTGGTGGTAAATGTTTTGCAGATCTTCCTTTTAGAAGGTTTAGGGATTCCTTTTTGGGTAACCGCTGCAGTGATTTTAATTATGGTTTTGCTCTATACTTTTGAAGGTGGTGTGAAAACCATTGTAATTACCGATACGCTGCAAACTTCCTTTATGATCATCAGTTTAATCGGTTGTATCGTCTTTATCTTATCGCAATTGAATCTTTCGGCGGGCGAAGCATACACTGTTCTTGCCGAAAAAGATTACACGCATTTTATCAATTTTGATGTCAATTCGAAAACATTTTTCCTGAAAACAATTTTGGGTGGAATGTTTATTACCATTGCCATGACAGGTTTGGATCAGGAAATGATGCAGAAAAACATTTCGGTTGACAATCTGCATAATTCGAAAAAGAACATGCTGACTTTCGCCGTAACCTTATTAATCGTGAATCTTGCTTTCTTATTTTTGGGTGGACTACTGTATCTTTTCTCCATGGAAAATGGGGCGGTTTATGGCGAGATTGTAAACGTTGTGAACGGACAGGAAAGTGTTACCAATGCTTTTGGTTTTAAAGATGCTTCAACAGGAGTAATTAATAATATAATGGGAGATGATTTGTTTCCCGCACTTTCACTGCAAGGCTACTTTCCACTCTTTATTTCCGTCATTTTTATTATCGGTTTAATATCGGCGCTTTTCCCTTCTGCGGACGGCGCGTTGACTGCAGTTACCAGTTCATACTGTGTTGATTTATTAAACATGAACGAAAATAAAGAGAAAACAGAAAAGCAAAAGAAGAAAACCAGAATGACCATCCACTTGATTTTCACCGTTATTTTCTTTGTGTTGATCATGGTTTTCAAAGCCATCAATGATAAGTCGATCGTGTATTTGATCATGGAAATTGCGGGCTACACGTACGGACCACTGTTGGGACTTTTTGCTTTTGGGATTTTAACGAAATATCAGATTGTTAAAAAATACGGAATTCTGGCTGTGACTTTAGTTTCGCCGGTTTTAACTTGGCTAATCAATTATTTTGTGACGCACAACAGCGATTATAAAATCGGCGTAGAATTAATTATTATTAATGGTTTGCTGACTTTTATTGGGTTGTGGTTGATTCGGAAGAAATAGAAATTATTGAAAACTAAATATTTTAAATCGGTTGATATTTCAACCGATTTTTCTATTTTTATAGAAACATAAGTCATTGATGTTCACTATAAATTGAAGTCAATCTTAAATTTTGTAATACAGACTGAATTAACCTTGTCAAGGTTTAAAACCTTGACAAGGTTCTGAGAAAACAAATAATTCTCGCTAAAGATCCACATTTTTTTCGATCCTTAAGACCCTCAAAAATCATAATTTAGCAAGGCAACTAAAACCAAACCAAGACTATTAAAAATATTGCGATCCTAATCCTGTTTCTGTTCTCAACCTTCATTTTCGCCCAAAATTTCGAACTCTCCACGCTCAGAATTGGCGAGTACAAGATCTTTATGAAAAAAGAAGATGCGGAAAAATTGTCGAAAAGTAAATTCCAGAAAACTGACAATTATGAACAGCGAAATCAGGTAAATTATTATGGAGAAAAAGTCGACATTACTGCCTATGAAGGTTATGCCGGAGAAAATCAGGCAAACACGGAAACGATTCAAGTCTTAAGCACAAAAAGTAAAAAATTCCGAACCAAAAGTGGAATGGGTGTCGGTAGCTCCAGAAACGAACTGATAAACGCATACAAAGATTACGCGAATTTTTCTGTGAATCAAGACTGGAACGAAAAGGGCCCATCCAAAACAACAAGTTATTTTAAACTCGGCGATCTGGACGCGCGTACCGAACTCTCCTTCAAACTGGTTGACAATATCATGGTCGAAGTCATGATTTATTTCAATGAAGGCTGCTAAATATTTAAATTAAAAACAAAAATCCGGCGCAAAAGGCCGGATTTTTTCATTTCCCAAACCCATCAAAAATTTGTAAATTCGCGTCCAAATAAATCTATATAATGAGTAAATCGATTGAAGAGCTGAAATCTCTGACCACACAAATTAGAAGAGACATTTTGAGAATGGTTCACGCCGTGAATTCCGGTCATCCCGGCGGAAGTTTGGGCTGTACCGAATACTTCACCGCATTGTACGGGAAAGTGATGAACTACAAACGTCCTTTCACCATGGAAGGAAAAAACGAAGATCTTTTCTTTCTTTCCAACGGACACATTTCGCCCGTATTCTACTCCACTTTAGCAAGATTCGATTTTTTCCCCGTTGCAGAATTGGCAACGTTCAGAAAATTGGGAACCAGATTGCAGGGACATCCAACCACGCATGACGATCTTCCGGGGATCAGAGTCGCTTCAGGTTCTTTGGGTCAAGGATTGTCGGTTGCAATTGGTGCCGCTTTAGGTAAAAAATTAGACGGTGATGAAAGCTTGGTCTATGTTTTACAAGGCGATGGCGAGTTGCAGGAAGGTCAAAACTGGGAAGCATTTATGTTTGCCGCTGCTAAAAAGGTAGATAATTTAATTACAACCATTGACTACAACGGACGTCAGATTGATGGCGACACCGATGATGTTTTAGATTTAGGAAACCTACATGCTAAAATGGAAGCGTTTGGCTGGACCGTTTTAAACGAGAAAAACGGAAACGATTTAGAAGCCGTAATCGCGATTCTGGAAAGAGCAAAAGCAGAAACCGGTCAGGGAAAACCCGTGTGTATTCTATTGCATACCGAAATGGGACATGGTGTAGATTTTATGATGGGAACTCACGCATGGCACGGAAAAGCGCCTAGCGATGAGCAACTGGATAACGCTTTCAAACAATTGTATTTAGAAGCGCCGGCTGATTACTAAAATAATTTGGGCAGACATTTGACTACGTCGAATGTCTAATGCAGTGAGATTTATGGCAGACATTTCCGTCCTCCGTTCCCGCTTTTTTAATTGCTGGCTTCGACAAGCTCAGCCACCAATTAAAAAGAGCTCCACTCAGGCCGGGCTGCAGATTATTTAAGATTAGAAAACTCCTTATTAAAAAGTAATTATAATGGTTCGCAATAAATAAAACTCTTTGAGAACTTTGCTAAGTGAAATCGAAGATTCGACGAAGTCAAACGCCTTTGCGAACGTAATTAAAAACATATTTATAAAAAAACCTTGCGCCCTTTGCGTTAAAAAAATTTTAGTAATTTAATTACGGAACATCAATCAAAATTCGAAGTAATTCGAGAAACCAAAACACTAAAAAAGTCATGAAACCGCAAGGTTCCATGAGTCCATTAAAAAAAATGTAAAATCCTCATGAAATATACATACACAGAACAAAAAGATACCAGAAGCGGATTCGGCGCTGGATTAGCAGAATTGGCAGATAAAAACCCAAATGTCGTAGCACTTTGTGCCGACCTTATCGGATCTTTGAAGATGGAGAAATTCATTGAAAAAGCACCAGAACGTTTTTTCCAGGTCGGGATTGCAGAAGCCAATATGATGGGAATCGCAGCCGGCTTAACCATCAACGGAAAAATTCCGTTCACGGGAACTTTCGCCAACTTCTCTACGTCCAGAGTTTATGACCAGATTCGTCAGTCGATCGCTTACTCCAATAAAAACGTAAAAATTTGTGCCTCTCACGCAGGATTAACTTTGGGTGAAGATGGCGCAACACACCAGGTTTTAGAAGACATCGGAATGATGAAAATGCTTCCGGGAATGACCGTAATCAACACTTGTGATTATAACCAAACCAAAGCAGCAACTCTTGCCATCGCAGATTTCGAAGGACCGGTTTATTTAAGATTCGGACGACCAGTTGTTCCAGTATTCATTCCGGAAGATATGCCTTTCGAAATCGGAAAAGGAATTATGCTTCAGGAAGGAACCGACGTCACCATCGTAGCAACCGGACATTTAGTTTGGGAATCTTTATTGGCTGCAGATGCTTTAGAGAAAGAAGGAATCTCTTGTGAAGTCATCAACATTCACACGATCAAACCTTTAGACGAAGAAATTATCTTAAAATCGGTAGAAAAAACAGGAAGAATCGTAACTGCCGAAGAACACAACTACATCGGTGGTTTAGGAGAATCCGTAGCCGGAATGTTGTCCAGAAAAAGACCAACTATCCAAGAATTCGTAGCCGTAAATGACACTTTCGGAGAATCTGCAACCCCAGCAGAATTAATGAAAAAATATAGAATTGATTCTGACGCGGTACAGGCAGCTGTGAAGAGAATTATGAAGAGATAATTTCAAAAAGACGAAGAGATGATAGATCGCTTCGCTTCTAGATAAAAGACCAATCCACTGATTAATTCAGTGGATTTTTTTTACACTTAAAAACTGATGAATTCTTTTCGAGAAAAAATTAATTATTTTAGTTTGGGAATAATTTAATACATTTATGATACACAAAAGACGCAATCATTTGTGATTAAAATTTATTAAAACATATATCTAAATCGTCTCAAAAGGTTTAACTACTTAGACCACTTTTAGCATTTAAAAATTTAAAATTTGGATTTTAACGCAAAAACTATGAACGCTTGAAACTACTGCAATCACCATTATTTAATAATAAAATTTTTAAGATTATACTTCTGAGGATAGGATTTTGGTTTCCTATCCTCTTGTTAATTATTTTTAAAATTAATGATCTTGATTTTAATAAAATATTTGGAAATATTATTTTAGCCTTAATAATTATTTTTGCCGCCAATCTTTTTACGAACAGAAAATTAAATCTATTCTTAGAGTCAATAGGTGTTATTTTTTTTAATATTGTAATGTTTATTCAGATCACGCACTTCTATCTTTTTAATGATGATATTATGTCATCTACTTTCTTTATTATTTTTGAATCAAACACCAGCGAAACAACTGAGTTTTTATCAATGTATATTGACTTTACCATAACAGTCATCTTTATAGTATTAATGGTAGCCGCATTTATTAGTGTTTTTTTAAAAGTATACAATTCAAACAGCAAAATAAAATTAAAATATAGTTTTTCTGCCTTATTAATAATTTTTGGTTTACTCATAAATAACAACATAAGAGCAAATACATTCCCTCATTTATTTTATACGGCCCTAAGTAATTATCAGCACGATAAAAAAATGTTTAATGAAGTTACAGAAGATAAATTTGGAGGAGATTTTTCTCAAGTAAGATATAACAGTAGTAGCAAAGATGAAATTTCGGTTTTAATTATCGGTGAGTCTACCACCAGACATCATATGCAACTATATGGTTATTATAGAGAAAATAATCCCGTCCTGTATAAAATAAAAGAGAACTTGATTATCTTTAAGGATATTATTTCACCCCACACAAATACTATTTCCTCTTTAGAAAAAGTTTTGACTTTAGCCTCGCAAGAATTTCCAGATAGAAAATTTGACGGATCAGTAATTCAACTATTTAACAAGGCTGGTTTTAAAACGTATTGGCTATCTAATCAGATGCCAATGGGTATTTTTGAAACCACTACGACAATATTGTCAAAAAATTGCGATGAACAAATATTTGTTAACACAACAGATAAGTCATTAGATAATAAGGTCTTAGATCCTTTAAAAGATATATTAAAACAGGAGAATAATAAAAAACTAGTTATTATTCACCTTATGGGAACCCATGGTGAATACGAGAATAGGTATCCTGCCTCTTTTCAAAAATATATATCACAACCTGTAACCAAATTTAATCATCGCAACGCGTACGAAGCCATAAATAATTATGATAATGCGATCTTATATAATGATTTTATCATAAGTGAAATAATTAAGGAAGTTGAAAAAACAAAGTCAAAATCGTATGTGTTATACTTTTCTGATCATGGTGAAGATGTTTACGAAACGATTGATATGTCTAGTCATTCAAATGAAAAAGGCACCAAACCGATGTATGACATACCATTTATTCTTTGGCGTTCAGAAAAATTTAAAATGGAAGAAAATAAATTTATCTTTGACACGGACCGTAAATATGTAACTGATAATTTATTATATACCTTAAGTGATCTCTCAAGTTTATCTTTTAAAGAATTTGATTCTACGAAAAGTCTAGTTAATAAAAATTTTGTTTTTAAACAGAGGAAAATATCAAAAAAAAAGAATATAGATTATGACATTTTATTCAATAGTAAAAAATAATAAAATAAAATTGTTATCAGTAATAATTTTTATGTTTCTCTGCTTTCTAATTTTAAATTTTCAAATTTATTTCTTCAAGTTTTTCTTTTCTTCTAAAATATGGGCTCATAGAGTTAATAGTATTGAGAAATACGAAGAAGCTCGTGATTTATTCTCAGGAGTAGAGCTTGATCTTGTTTTTAACGATTTAAACAATAGTTTTGATGTCAATCATCCACCTGCGGAATCAATTAATTTAAAATTATTTGATTTTTTGAAATCTAAAAAAGAATACAATAATTTCGGTCTCTGGCTAGATTTCAAAAATTTGAATGAATCTAATTACCACCAATCTTCAATCAAATTAGATTCGATAGTTAAAAAATTAAATATAAATAATAAAAATATAATTGTTGAATCCAGGAAACCTATTTTTCTCGACGCATATGTTAAAAAAGGTTTCAAAGTATCTTATTATTTACCTCCCGATATCGCAAATATGAAAGAGGAGGAGTTCATTATCGAGTCTACTATTATTAATAAATTAATAAATTCAGGAAAGATCGATTACATCTCCTCGGATGTTAATGATTACAATTTTTTGAAAGAGAAATTTCCAAACACTACAATAATCACGTGGATTCTGGATATTCCTCCTACAATTAAAAGCACTTATTCTTTAAAAGTTTCCATTAAAAGTTTTATCAGAAATTTAATTGTCTTAAGTGATCAAAATGTAAAAGTTGTCCTTTTTAGCTTTAAAGCAAAGTCAGGCAATCGATAATTGTTTTAGATTTAGTTTGTTATTATATTCTCTCAATACATGAGCGAATGTCAGAAACAAATAAACAAACCAATTACACCGTCGGTCATTCCACCAAAACAATCGAAGAATTTCTGCAATCGTCCTTTTCATTCGAAATTAAAATTTTAGCAGATATTCGAAGACTTTCTGATCTAGAAAATACTCGATGGCGCGAATTTACAAGCCGTAACCACTATTCTTCGCCGTTTTCTATAAAATTAATTACAAACGTTTAATAAAAAATAATCATCAAATTTTTTTCCTATTTCACTGTGTAAAAAGCCAAAGAATAAAATCCGCGCCTGTAGACGTGAATAAACTAAAAACCCATCAAAAAAATTCTTTTATATTTTGTATTTTTAGATTCAATAAAAGCAAAATGCGACTCCTAATCATTCTATCACTTTTAACAATTTCCTGTATGTCAAATTCAAATAAAAATCCAGCTGACGAAACGACCAATAAAACTGCAGCGAAATCCGAAAAAAACAGCCAGATGCTTTATGATTTCACAAAACAGGGCAAAGGAAAATGGCGGATACAAAATGATGTGGTGATGGGTGGGAGATCTGAAAGTCAACTAAAAATGACTGACGAAAATTACGCACTTTTTACCGGCCGCGTGTCCCTGGAAAATAACGGCGGTTTCTGCTCGATTCATCAAACTTCCGAGAAAGAGCCTTTTATCATTAAGGAAGAATCTGATGCTTTTATACTAAATTTAAAGGGAGACGGCAAAGATTACAATTTTAGGGTAAGAACCCCGAAAGGCAGACATTCTTATGCTTCTACATTTTCAACAAACAATAACGGAGATTGGGAAACTATCACGATTCCATTTAAATCGATGCATGCCACTTACAGAGGCGAAGTTGTAAACGTCCCGAACTATAATGGAGAAAATGTGGTGGAAATGCAGTTAATGATTGGTAATAAAAAAGAAGAAAACTTTGAAATATTCGTTCGATCAATCGCGGTCAACTAATTTTAAAAAGATTTTCTCCTTCGCTGCCGCACGATTGTATCGTGTGGTTTATTGAACACAAAATTTTTATACTACTCTATTAATCTTTGATTTTTAATAATGACCGCACGAAAGGATTCGTGCGACAGCTGTGGATGGATATCAATTCTTGGATTGTTTCAAGCTTTTATATAATGTCAATTTAGGGATGGTGTTTGCTATGAAAACTTAAAAATAGTAGCTTCCTGTTTTAAGTTTCAGTGGGATCTTGATTGACTCTTACTTTAAAATTCACAAGATTTGAAATCTTGACAAGTTTCTAAAAAAAGAGAATTACATTTAAGTAAAAAATAAAATTTCAGTTTTACGAATAAGATTGCGATTTAAAATTTCTAATTTTGATAATAGAAAAGAGAATTATTTATAATATTTAAAATGATCTTACCAGAAAAACTCACCATTTACACCATCGGTCATTCTACCAGAACGATTGGGGAATTTCTGGAAATGTTGAATTCATTTAGTATTAAAGTTTTGGCAGACATTCGACGGTTGCCTGGTTCCCGGAAATTTCCGCAATTCGATCAGGATGCTTTGAAAAAATCTTTAGAAGAAAACGGAATCGAGTATGTTTATATCGAAGATTTAGGTGGCAGAAGAAAAGTTGCTCCAGATTCAAAAAATACGACCTGGCGAAATAAATCTTTTCAAGGTTATGCAGATTATATGGAAACTGAATCATTTGCAGATGGTGCTACAGAACTCTCAAAGTATGCATTGGAAAAACCTACAGCGATGATGTGTTCGGAAGCGGTTTGGTGGCGGTGTCACCGTTCCATGGTTTCGGATTATTTCAAAGCGAAAGGCTGGGAAGTTCTGCATATTATGGCGCTGGGCAAAGCAACGGAACATCCATATACTGCGCCGGCGAAAGTTGTGGGAGATCAGGTTTTTTATTCTGCGGAAGAAGATCCGCATTAACATTGTCAAGGTTTGGAACCTTGACAAGGTTCTCAAAAGGATTTTAAATATAACATGGTCAAGATGTTAACTTTTGCCCCGCCGAATCTTCGATTTGACAAAGTTCAACAACCATTTTAAAAATATATCATGAAAACAAAATTTAAAGTTGGCGATAAAGTAAGTTGGAATTCTGAAGCGGGAAGAGTTTCTGGAACAATTATAAAAGTTCACACGAAGGATTTCGATTACAAAGGCTATACTCATCACGCCAAAGAAGACGATCCGCAATACGAAATTAAAAGCAGCAAAACCGATCATATTGCGGCGCACAAAGGTTCGGCTTTGACCAAAGAATAAAAATCATGAATCTACGTTTGTACAATGTTCGATTACCGCCTAAAAGTCTTTCACACCTTTGCCAATCGTTTGAGTTTTACCAAAGCAGCGAATGAACTCAGCATCTCTCAACCTGCAGTCACCAAACATATCAAGGAAATTGAGAATCAGTTGAACACCAAATTATTCAACCGGAACGGAACGACCATTCAACTCACCGAAAGTGGAAAAATTTTACTGGTTTACGCGGAAAAAATTCGAAATCTGTATCGCGATCTGGAATTCGAACTTTCCCAACTAAACAAACAGGAAAAAGGAAAGTTGAAAAATCGGCGCCAGTACAACGATTGCGCAATATATTTTACCCGAAATCCTGGCCCAGTTTAATTCTTCCCACAAAGAAATAAGCATTGAATTAATTACGAAAAATTCCGAAGACATCTCTAATCTTTTGAAGAAAGGCGAAATCGATTTGGGTATTGTAGTAGGCGAATCGAAGTCTTCTTACTTCGAATATCAAAAATTTAAACGGGATGAAATTGTTTTGGTTTGTAAAGCCGAACATCCTTTGGCGATTAAAAATTTTAAAATAAAAGATCTTTATGATATCGATTTGATTGTAAGAGAGCAAGGTTCAGGCACGCAGGAATTTATTCAAAATCAATTAAAAAAATCCAGAATTGATGTTCAGAAATTGAATATCATCATGCAATTGGGCAGCAGTGAAAGCATTAAAAATTATTTACTTCATTCGGAAGCGCTGGCTTTTTTATCCATCAGCACTGTTTTACAGGAACTAAAAAATAATCAACTCAGCGTAATCGACATTAAAAACTTTAGTATTGAAAGAAATTTTCACTTTATTACTTTAAAAGGAGAACATTCTGACCTTATCGATCTTTTTATGAAATTCATTAATTATAACTAATAGTTATACCCAAGAACAAATTGTAATTATATTTTGAATAACAAATAACCGAAATTTGTACCCTCAAAATAAATTCATCAACATGCAAACTACCTTATCAAAAGACCTTTTCCAAAAAATACATTTTTTCCTCCTGGTTATTTTTTGTGTTTCTCCTTTTGCATCTTCACCTGTTGCTTTGGCTTTAGGAATCGCGTTCACTATTATTATCGGAAATCCTTACGAGCAAAAAGTTCACAAATATATTCACCTTTTATTACAAATCTCCATCGTTGGTTTGGGTTTCGGTTTGCAGTTAAGTGAAGCTTTAAAAGCAGGAAAAGAAGGAATAACTTTAACAATTATGAGTATCACAACGGTGATGATTCTCGGTTATTTCCTTGGAAAATTTCTGAAAATAGAAAGACCTCTATCCTACTTAATCTCTGTTGGTACAGCGATTTGTGGTGGGAGCGCCATTGCTGCCGTAACTCCAATCATCAAACCAAGCACGAAACAAATTTCTCTGGCTTTGGCCATCGTTTTCACTCTAAATTCTGTTGCTTTATTTATTTATCCGCCCGTCGGTCATTTGTTGAACATGACCCAGGAACAGTTTGGATTGTGGTGCGCCATCGGAATTCACGACACAAGTTCTGTTGTCGGTGCCGCCAATAAATATGGTGATATCGCTTTAAAAGTTGCTACAACGGTAAAACTTTCTCGGGCTTTGTGGATTATTCCAATGTCACTTTTAACGATGGTGTTTTTCAAAACAAAAGGTGCAAAAGTAAAAATCCCGTGGTTTATCTTATATTTTGTAATTGCCATTTTGCTTCACACCTATTTTCCTATTTTCGACGGCTTCAGTAAAATCGCAACAACCGTTGCAAAATCAGGATTGAATTTGACCTTATTTTTTATCGGTTCTACAATCTCTATTCAAACTTTAAAAACCATCAGTTGGAAACCCTTATTTCTTGCAGTAGTTTTATGGGTGATTATCAGTGTCGGAAGTTTATTAATGATTTTGAAATAATGAGGATTGATAATAAGTTACGCGTGTCCTAAATGAATTTCTAAACTTTTATTAAATTTGCATTTCGCAGAAAGTATTTTCTAGTTTACTGTTTAAGTAAGATTTAAGAAATCATCTTTCGTTTGCAACATCTTAAAGAAAATTCCTTTGGAAAGAAATAAAATCGTTTCCCAGCACTATTTTAAATTAATTGCCGCTTCCCTCCTGGTTGGTTTAAGCAGTGCTTTATTGGCTTTTACCCTAAAGCATTTGACAGAATATTTTGAGCATCTTCTCTTTAAAACTGTCAGTAACTGGTACACTCCAGCTTTTATTCTGTTGCCGACCATAGGAATTACCGCTATCTATTTCCTACGAAAATATGTTTTTCAAAACCGGCGAAATAAAGGAATTACAGAAATTTATAAAACGCTGGATCAGCGGAAAGACCATTTGCCGCTCTTCAAAATTCCCTCTCACTTTATTAATGGTTTTCTCACCGTAATTTTTGGTGGCTCCACAGGTGTTGAAGTTTCTACCGTTGTTGCGACCGCCACAATTGGGAATTACGCCTACGAAAAAGAGTTTTCGGCGCGAATGTACAAACGGGAATTAATTTGTGCTGGAGTGGTCGCCGGAGTCGCCATATTATTCACAAGTCCTTTGGCTGGATGGCTGTTTGCACTGGAAGTTATCGCACGAAAAATGCGAAAATCGCTTATTATTTCCTGTACTGCATCCGCGTTGATGAGTTGGGGTTTTATAGAACTATTCGATTCGGAAACAATTCTTCATCGCCCGGTACAGGATTGGACGTACGCTGCAATTCCCTGCTTTATCATCTTAAGTATTTTGGGTGGCACGCTATCGGTCTATTTCACGCTTTTGGTTACCCGAATGAAAAAATTATTCAGCAATATTTCAAATAATTTTATCCGCGTAAATCTGGGAGCAATTGCAGTGGGAACAATGATTTATTTTTTCCCTACTTTATATGGAGATAGTTATCACGGTTTGCGGGAAATTCTCAGTAAACCTCTGGTCGTGCCCAGTATTTCGTTATTTTTTCTCTTGGCGGTATCTATTTTGAAACCGCTCGCCGCCTCTCTAACTTTAGGAGCGGGTGGCGACGGTGGTGTATTTGCGCCAAGCATTGTTGCAGGTGCTTTTCTTGGATTAATGGTTGCGTTCCTCGGAAACACCTATTTCAATACTGATTTAATCCCCGTAAATTTTGCGCTTATTGGTGCAGCGGCAACTTTGTCTGCGTCTTTGTATGCGCCTTTTACTTCGGTGGTTTTGATCTGTAATCTTCTTCCCAGCGGCTATCAATTATTTCTTCCTATTTTGGCGTGTTGTTTTATTTCTTATATCGTCGCAAAACTGATTCTGCCTTACAACGTATACACCTACGATTTCTACTTAAGTTCTAAAACTTCTCCTTAAAAAAAGAAATCCACTTCAAAAAATATGAAATGGATTTCAGAAAAAAAACAGAAAATTTAGTTAGAAGGTTTTTTCCAAAGCGATCGCTTTCGGGAAAAGTATATTGTTTTCTAAGTGAATATGTGTATGCAGATCTTTTTCGAAATCTTCAAGCATTTTATAGGTCACCTGATAAGTTCCACATGCATCATCGGGGAACTGATAGTTATTGGTTAAGTTTTCAATCTTCACAAACAGATCGCCGACAACGGTATGCTCATGTTTCATCATCGCAACAGGACTTTCTACAGTTCCAAAATGTGGCGTAACTAATTCCTCTCCTTTTTCTTTGGCGTTAACCATTCTTTTGATGAAAGGGAAAAGTATCAATTCTTCTTTCTTCATGTGTGCTGCAAGTTCTCCGGAGATTTCTGTAAATATGCTTTTAATTTCAAACAATTCAGGATGTCTGTCGCCGTGAACCTTACATAATTTATTCAAATACTGAACGAGTACTGTGGAATTTTCTTCTACATAGCGGTGATGCGTTTTTTCAACATAATCTGCGAGTAAATCCAGGGGCCAAGAATTAAAATCAATATCACCTGATTTTTCTGCTGAAATTTTTTGCAAATCATTATAAATATCTTCTGCCTGAAATTTTTTATTTTCACAGGCTTCATCAATGGTTCTGTTTCCTTTACAGCAAAAATCTATTTTATATTTTCTAAAAACTTGAGCTGCTCTGAAATCTTGTGCAACCATTTCGCCAATCGTTTGTTCTTTCGTTAACATGATGTCTTGTTTAATATTATGGTACAAATGTAAACAATATTTTTAATTCGGACAAATTTATCTTATTTAAAATTAAAAGTTTTTTATTTCTTTTTTAAAGTTTGAATTTCATTAAATATTTAGGTAGTTATTTAAGCCATGCAAGTCCATTTTCTGTACGGAGCGCCAAGTCATAGAAAGAGTATTTCTGTGTCATGGCAATAAGATTATCGCGCACAGGCTTGAAGTCATCATGAACTGGGCACGGATTCTCAGAGGAACATTTATGCAATCCCAATCCACAATTGGTAAAAATTCCGTCACCATCGATGAGCCGAACGACATCATAAATTTTAATTTCTTTCTGCCGCTCGATATCAAAGGTAAATCCACCCTGTTTTCCTCTTATAGAAGCCAGAATATTTTCACGACAAAGCTGTTGCAGAATTTTTGCGGTAAATGCTTCTGGCGCATTCACCGATTTTGCAACTTCCTTTACATTTACACGTCCGCCTTGGTGACTTTTCTGTGCAATATAAATGGTGGCTTTAATGGCATATTCGCAAGCTTTAGAAAACATGAGTTTTTAATTTTAATTATTTGAAAAACTGCCATTTTGGTATAATTACGAATAGTCCCAAAGTACAAAACAAAAACATATTCGTAACATCAGTATACAAAAAGGTAGACAGAAAATAATTGTGCGCCAGGAAATGAGTAATCAAAACCGCGGGAAATAAATATACGGCAAACTTTCTGTAAAAAAAGATAAAGATTACGGCGAGCACCATTAGCGCATCGACCAGAAATATAAAATAGAAATACGTTGATGGAATATTAATTTCCTGATGTTGGGAGAATTCATCGAAATCAATCCCAAATCCCATTAAGGTAAAAAGTAAAAGCGCGCCTAAAGCTGCAATAAAAGCGACATCTTTTTTCGGAGATTCATCCGCAAAATTATCATTCATAGTGGTAAAAATAAAAAAACTTTTGATAAGAAATCAAAAGTTTTGGGTATTGTTGATTAAAATCAGCGATTAGATAGAAACCGCTTCGATCAATCTGTTTTTGTCAGAGAGAAATTCTTCCATAGAAATCATACTTTCAGTTCTCATAACATCCGTAATGTCATCGATCTGATAAATGATTCTTTTGGCGTCCTCTGTATTTTTCGCACGAATTTTACAGAAAATATTATATTTTCCGGAAATTACGCTGGCTTCCGTAACATTTGGAATGGTCGTAAGTTCTTTCAAAACTTCCTGCGTACGGTTTGATTTTGTTAAAAGAATACCGATAAAAGCAGTAAAATGGTAATCCAATTTTCCGTAATCGATGTTCAGTGAAGAACCTAAAATAATACCGGCGTCTTCCATCTTTTTCACTCTCACGTGAATTGTTCCTGCAGAAACATCCATTTGTTTCGCAATTTCTGTAAAAGGCATTCTGGTATTTTCCACTAAGAAATCTAGGATTTTCTTATCTATTTCGTCCAGTTGATAATTCATATTTTTGTATTGATAATTTTAGAAGTACTATTATAAAAGTTCTGCAAATTTACGAAAAAATATGAAACAGAAAAAATTAATTGAAATATTAATAAATTTTAACTAAAAATTGATTATTTGCCTGTATATCCTTATTTAATTGTGTCGATTTTCACGGATTCTGTTTTACCACTCGTTTTTTCAGACTGAGTAGATTTCTCTTTTTTCTTCCTTTTAAAGATAGTATTAAAGCTTTTGCTGTACACGACTCCGACCCCGTAACTTTGATTGGCTCCAGCGTTTGCGGCAGCAGTTCCGTTCAGACCGATATTGGTTGGTTTAGAGTACGCACGAAGTAATCGGGTGCCATCATTATTTTTAGACCAATCATATTCTACAATACCTTCGCCCGACAGATAATCAGATCCTGTATTTTCTGATTTAGAAATCGGAATTCCCAAGCCCGTTTTCACAGTAACACGAGGTGAGAGCGCAAAACTAACGCTGGCATTCGCGCGGTCACCGGAATTGGATCCGGCATCACCTTTTAGATAATTTAAATCAACCTGAAATTCATTGCTGATGGTATTTAATACAGAACCCAACTGTTTGAATAGCATATTATATCCAGAAGTTTCCAGCGTATTTCCCAGATTTATATCAAAGGCAGAATTGCCTACATTAAAACTGTTCATCACCAGAACGGAACCGAACTGAATAATTTTTTCATCTTCGTTGCTCATCTTTTCAGCGAGCGTTTCTTTTAAATTAGAGGAAACATCTTGCGCGGAAACTCCCAATACAATTTTCGGATTATTTAAGGTTTGGGTAATCTTCGTCGTCAACAAAACATTAATCGGTTGCAGACTTCCCATATTTAAATATTGTCCTGCATTGGTCACTGTTCTTAAATAAGTTGCATCAATATCCAACTGTGGTGCAATCGGATCGCCGTCCCAACGGATTGAACTTCCTTTCGTAATATGGAAAGTTCGGTTAAGAATTGCTTTGGAGACAAACGTTCCGCTATCCACGAAATAATTCCCGTTCATTGAAATAGCACCAGTTCGGCTCATGATAAAACGCAATCTTTCAGATGTCCCACGAACGCTGATATCACCAATATCATCACCAACTAAAACGTTTACCGTTGTTCCTTTATCAACTGCCAAACTGAAATCAACATTCATATTGGCGCTGGTTTTTTTCTTTTTCTCAACCGTAATTCCACCATTGTCATCTCGTTTTAAAAAGCGAAGCATTTTAAATTCTTCAACATTAGAGGTCGAATTCGAGTTAAATGTAAATACGGAATTATTGAGTGCGCGCATTTCCGGTGTAGAAATATTTAAGGCGGAAACAGGACCATCAACGTAAAGTGTTCCTGTTCCGTAAACACGTCCCCAAAACAAATCGTAGTCTTTTTGAGTCGTATTTAAAAGCATCAGATTATCTGCCCGCAATACTAAGTTGACCCCCATCGAAGACAAGGTTTCAAACTGGATCGCACCGGAGATTGATCCTTCTGAATTGCTACGACCATCACTAATTCCAATATCATTTAAAATCGCCAAACCGCGGGAAAGGGAAACAACTGTATCATCGAGTGAATAATCAACACCCGTAAAATCTAGTTTTAGCCCAAATTTCTTTAAAGCAATATCACCACTGTAATCGATATCGTTCAGCTGACCGCTAATCTTCAAATCTCCAAATGCTTTACCGCGTAAATTAGAAAAAATGCCTGTGACAAACTGCTGAGCAAAAGCAAGATCAAAATCATTCATCTTCGCCACTAAATCTAGAGAAGGCGACGCTGTATTATTATTGATCGTTCCGGTAAGATGCAAATCGTTGTCACCAATTAAACTTCCACTTGCCGAAACTACTTTTACATCTACATCAAAAACATTCGGAATTAAGCTGTTTTTGGTCTCAATTTGAATTTTTCCCATCTCTTTACCGTTCATGAAAATATCAGTGATATTAACATTAATTAAAGGTTCGAGATTATTTTTATCCATTTTAATATTAAAAGTACCATTGGCAATACCTTTTAAATCGAAGGTATTTTCATTTTTCATCAGCGCCAAAACCTTTGAAATATCTAAATTTCTCACCTCGCCTTCTGCAGAAAAATCTTTTGCGGATTTAAAGATTGACTTTTCTAAAAACAGCTCACTCGTATCTGAATAAACCCGTAAATTCTGGATAAGAAAATCAGCCGTCTTCTTTCTGTAAGTGATGGAATGGTTTAGTGCCGGATCGGTATCTACAGTCCAGGCAACATCATTAAACTTCACCATTGTAGGTTCAAAACGGAACACAAAATCACCGGCCGCATCGGTACTTTGGTTAATATTAACCGCGTACTCTTTCATGGTCTGTTTTATTTCTTCTTCTGGTGTACCATGTTTAAAATTAGCCGCGATATGTAAAATCTTGTTATTTTCGTTGCGACCACTAAGCGTAATATCTTTCAGAATATTCGTATTGTATTCAATCCGGTTTATTTTAGCAAAAATCTGCTCATCAAGATTAGCGGTGTTGATGCGCACCATCAGCTCATCAATCATTGCGCTGTCCCGCGAGACTTTGTCTCTTGCTGTAATTTTATAAGCGGGATTTGCACGGGCAAGTGCCTGATCAGCTTGGGTAATGTCTTCTTTTTTAGTCATCAGATATTTCAGCTGCGAAGCGTCAATATTTAAAACTAAATTATTAGAGTTACCGTCGTAAGATCCATCAACCGTCGCGCCTTTTGGAATGTGAAGTTCAGGCATAAAATAATTCACCAAATCTTGTTGCACATCAAACTGCATAGTGAAATGCTGACCACGATAAATCTTTCGGGGTGGCGGTCCCACCAAAATTTTACCTAAGCCATTTTCGACCATTCCAGCCAAATCGCCCAAATTAAATTTCCCCGCTATTTTACCATTCACAGCGCCAGCCGCATCAACAGAAACGACACGATTTCCATTTTCGAAAAAGGCTTTTACCTTCGCATTTGGAATATAAAATTTCTGAGTATTTGTAGCGAAATTTACCTCAGATAAATCAGCATCTAAAGTAAGATCATTAATATCGGTCATCGAAATTTTTCCGTCTACTATTCCACTTACAGCCTGTGTTCCTTTTGCGCCCGTAAAAAAGTTTAGATTGAGGTATTCGACATTTGCCTTAACATCTGCATAAAGTTTAGAAGTACTGAAATCAATAAGTCCCTTAACTCGAGCTTTTACCTGCTCATCATTTACATTGATGATACCGTTGTATTTCTTATGATCCAATAGCCCTTCCAAATACACATTATGAACTACTTTATCGGTAATTTCAATTTTAGAAATTTGCGATTTCGTACGGATTGTCATCGTATTCACGTCGAAACTTTGACCTTGAACATTGAATTTTCCGCTGATTAAACCTACTTCTTTATTTTTAGTAATTACCGTTGTATTGAGGTCGTTCACTTCCGCATAACCACGATACTTTGGCATATTCGAACTGTAATCATCCAAATAAAAATTATTAATTTTTGCCTGCCCGATTCCCGTGATAAGGCGTGCATTGGGAATATAAACCTGTTTTGGATTTACTCGTGCTGCTCCGTCGAATTTTATTCGTCCGAAATCATCCGCAAAGTTTTTCATTTTTGAAGAAATAAAAGTCGGCATCATCGCTTTTAAATCGATATAAGTGAAATCGGTAGAAAGCGTATTGGTTTCGATCTGAAAATTACCTTTTAAAACATTGGAAACTTTCATCGTTTTGGTCCTGATGTTAACCGTCGGGTTTCTCACCAAAAAGTTATCCAGATAAAACTTGTTGAGCGGACCGGTCATCTTACCGGAAATATTAAATGGTTTATAATTATCCCAATCTGTGACAAAATAACTAATATCATAACCGCTCAGCTGGCTGCCTTGTTGCAGATTCATATCCCATCGGACTTTGTCGGCAAAGTCTGTAAATGAACCTTTATTTAATATTAATTTTAAATCTCCCTGCAATAGCGAATGATCGGTATTAAAGGTCATATCCTTCAGAGAAAGAAATTGTTTCGTGAGAGAAAAATCGGCAGAAAAGGTATCCACAACATGTTTCTTGCCCCAGCGTTCTGCAACAAAACGTAAATTGTTAATTTGCGCAAAAACATTGGACCCATTTACCCGAAGTTCGGGAATAACGAGATTGACATCAGTCGCATTCAACCATTGACCATCTTCTTTATTTTCATGATTTTCCGAGAAGATGGAAACTTTTGAATCGGAGATATATATACGTGATTTTAGCTGAAAAGGCTCTGTTGGTGTGGTTGGCGAAGGTGTATTAAAAAGATCAACAAACCGAACAAAATTTGAAATACTGTCATTCTTATAAGTTATGACTTTCAGATCCATTTTCTTTAGAGAAAGCGACTGGAACTGCAAATTCCGGGAATTACTGATGATAGAAAACCAGTCAGAATCCGCATAAAGCTCTTCCGCTTTTAAAAACTTGAAGCCTTTGTGATCTTTAATTGCGACGTTGTGAATATTAATATCTCCGAAATAACTTACATCTACACTTTCAAAAGACATTTGTGCATTTAAGTCCGTATTGAGTTTTGTAATTACTTTTTGCGCTGCCCAGTTTTTGGTTGCTGGCAAACTTACGATGACGAAAAATGAGGCCACAAGAAAAAGTGCAACCCAAAAGACGATCAGCAATAATTTTGCCCACCAGGTATAACTGGTCACATCTTTTGCAGCCTGATGTACAAAATCGCCCGCAGTTTCTACGGGATTATTAATCGCATCGGAAGCAAGATTGGTTGCGCCTTTTACGGTTTCTTTTACAGAATCCTGTACGTTTTCAACGCCCTTTTGCACAGAGTCACCAATGTTTTCGGCCAGCGATTTTTTATCTTCGTTATCGTTATTATTCTCTAAATTTGCCATTGTTATGAGTGACTCAATAATTTTAGGTATAGAATCTTCTTGCGACGATACTTCCGCAGCTGTTCTCAAAGGTAATAAAATACTCTCCAATATTGCAGCCAATCAGGAAATCCACCAACAATATGGTGGCGTAGTTCCGGAGTTGGCTTCCCGAGCGCATCAGCAGAACATTATTCCGGTCGTAAATCAAGCAATCATCAAAGCAAATATACAACAAAAAGACATTTGTGCGATTGGTTTTACACGCGGACCAGGACTTTTAGGTTCGCTGCTTGTCGGCACTTCTTTTGCCAAATCGTTGGCGATGAGTTTAGCGGTTCCTTTGATTGAAGTTAACCATTTGCAAGCCCACATATTGGCTCATTTTATTGATGACGCAAATCCAAAACCGCCCAAATTTCCATTTCTATGCTTAACGGTTTCTGGCGGACATACGATGATTGTAATTGTAAAAGATTATTTCGATATGGAAATCATCGGGAAAACAATTGATGATGCAGCTGGCGAAGCTTTCGATAAAATTGGAAAAATATTTGGCTTGGATTATCCCGCCGGACCTATTATCGATAAAATATCTAAAGTTGGCGACGGCAGCATTTTTAAATTTAATAAACCAAAACTCGACGAATACAATTACTCCTTCAGCGGCATTAAAACTTCAGTCTTGTATTTCATACAAAAAGAAGTGAAAAAAAATCCTGATTTTATTTTAGAAAATCTCAATGATTTATGCGCGTCTGTTCAGAAAACTCTTGTTGAAATTTTAATGGATAAATTGGAGAAAGCATCGTTGGATTTTAACATCAATGAAGTTGCCATTGCAGGTGGAGTTTCCGCAAATTCTGGTTTGCGCGAAGCCATGCAAAAAAATGCTGAAAAATTGGGATGGAATATTTACATTCCAAAATTTGAATATACGACCGACAATGCGGCGATGATTGCAATGGTTGCGAAACTAAAATTTGACCGCGGCGAATTTGCGGATCTTTCTGTGTCTGCAACAGCGAGATATGATATCGAGGAAGAGTTTAAAAAAGAAATTTAAAAAATTAATAGATCACAAGCCTTCAGATGAAAATATTATTAGAAGAAAAAATTCTGGTGTCGCACTCCAAAAAAAACTCCCGATATTATTGGGTTTTAGAAACTGTGACGGGTAAAACTGCAGCTTCCGTAGACCAGGGAGAATTCTTAAGCGCAAGTTCTGAAAACGGCTACCTTCAAGATATCAAAGATGAAATCTTGGAAAAAATTAATACCGAAAATATTTTCAGCTTTCCCTTTACCCCAAAAGAGGGAGATTATTTATCGCTTAAAAATAATTTAAGAAAGACTGAATATTTAAATTTAATTTTCATCAACGATAGGTGGATCGAAGAAATTTACAGTTGCAGCTACAGAGAATGTGATACCGATATCTATACAACTATAAAAACAGGCGTCGCATTTTTAAGCGATAATATTGTGTGAAATCGCATTTATTTTCAGCGCATTCATCCTTTAAAAAGCGTGTGATTACATTGGGTTTCAAAGAAATAAATTACTTCAAATGAAATTATTTTACGGGAAAATAGACGATGGTCAGGTTATGATCGATACTGAAGAACAAACGCACATCGTAAAAGTTTTGCGAATGCGCTCAGGTGAAGAAATTTTCGTGACCGATGGAAAAGGAAATCTCGCCAAAGGAAATCTTGTTTTCGAAGGTAAAAAAGTTTCACTTGATGTTTTAGAAATTAAAGAAAATCTGCCCAATTTTTCCACAAAACTTCATATTGCAATTGCGCCAACAAAAAATATTGACCGCATCGAATTTTTTGTAGAGAAAGCTACGGAAATGGGAATTGCTGAAATCACTTTTTTGCAAACTGAACAAACTGAGCGGAAAAATATCAATATCGAAAAACTTCGGAAACAAAGTATTGCTGCGTCGAAGCAAAGTTTGCGATTTCATTTTCCAGTGGTTAATGACTTGACTAAATTTTCTGATTTTATTAAAGAGGTCGATTCAGAAAACACATATGTCGCACATTGTAATGAAAATTTAGAACGAATTGATTTGAAAATGCTTCGGCAACCTCAGCATGCCAAGAATGAAAAAATTACTTTTTTAATTGGGCCGGAAGGTGATTTTTCTGATAAAGAAATTTCATTGTTAGCCGAAAAAGGCGTGAAAGCAGTTTCGCTGGGAAGACAAAGATTACGCACGGAAACGGCGGGAGTTTTTGTTGCAGCCTGGAATTATGAGATGATGATGTGATGATGTGATGATGTGATGATGTGCTAATTTGAAAAATTTAATTTCTAAATTTTGTTTTTACTGCCTTTTCAACTCGGAAAAATAGAATGATTACCATTGCAACCATCAAAAATAATCCAATGATTAAATTGATGGAATCATTAAAATTGGTGATTAAAGCAAGTAATGAACTTCCTGCTAATAAACCACCCAACTTCATTAATTCTTTTGCGGAAAATTTTTGCGAGAAATCCCATCTTTCCTGATTTTTCATGGAACTATTCGTACGATATCCATAAAGTGAATTAATCTTTTTCGGAGGAAATTGAAATTGTATAAATCCAGCTAGCATAAAGATGAGTCCGCCAAAAAAAGTGATATTAAATAAAGGATTTTCTACCAGTTGATCATACATAATCCATAAGTTTTAAAAATTCTCTTTTAAATATTTCTCTAAAATTTGTTCGCCACTTTGCAAAGAATTTACGGCCCAACGAACTTTCATTTCCCACAGCTTCTCTTCCGATAGTTTATAATCAAGATTTGATTTCATTAATTTCTGTTTTAATTCATACACGCAAATTGCCGCTGCTACAGAAACATTAAAACTTCGGGTAAATCCATACATCGGAATGGCTAAAGTTTCATCTGCGAAATCTAAAATCTCCTCAGTAACTCCAGCTGCTTCGGTTCCGAAAACCAACGCTACAGATTCGGTGATTTGAAAATCAGAAAGTAATGTTGCATTTTTTTCTGGTGAAACAGCCACGATTTTATATCCGCGATTTTTAATTTCCTTAATAGAATCTAAATGGTGCGGAAGTTTTTCTACTTCTACCCAGGTTTCCGCGCCTTTGGTTACGCGAAGATTGGGGTTGAATTCATTCTCACTTTCCATCGCCACAATTTTATGAAATCCACAGGCTTCGACAGACCGGACGATTGCCGCTGCATTTCTAAACTGAAAAACATCTTCAATTACGGGCAAAACACAATCGGAACTCTCGGGTGCTAGATGATTGATTTTTTGCAGCCGTTCGTCGGTAAGAAATTGCTGGAGATATTCGAAGATTTTCTGATTATTCATGGGTTCAAAAATAAGGATTATTTTAGAAAATAGAATGAAGAGGCGCGAGCGGAGCGAGCGCCGAAAAGTTGAATTGTAGCAGTATGTTTTTTAGCGCTGTTAGAGCTTCGAGTTCTAACAGCGCTCTTGCAGTCGAATCGTCGCGATAGGGATCGCAGTGGAAATCCCGGAATAAGCGCCGGCAAAATAAGCGATCTTTTTGTACGCGGCTGCATGAGGAATTGCAGCGTAGAGCCCGGTTTTTTAGATTTTCAGCAAAGGATTCAGCAGAGGGAAATCTAAAAAAATCGCCCAAAAAGGTATTTTTGTTATTCTGTGAAATGCTGTATTTTTGGAACATGAAAAGAAAAGTGCTCCTGATTTATACCGGCGGAACCATCGGTATGGAAAAAGATTACGAAACCGGGAGCTTGATGGCCTTCGATTTTGGAAATATTTTTCAGAAGATTCCGGAAATGAAATTGATTGAGTGTGAAGTTGAAGTGTACCCGTTTGAAAAACCTTTGGATTCGTCGGATATGGGTCCGAAAGAATGGAAGATGATCGCCAATTATATCGGTAAAAATTACGAAAAATACGATGGCTTTTTAATTCTTCACGGAACGGATACGATGTCTTACAGCGCTTCTGCCTTAAGTTTTATGTTGAAAAATTTGCGTAAACCCGTTATTTTGACAGGTTCACAATTACCGATTGGAGATCTGCGGACTGACGCGAAAGAGAATCTTTTGACCAGTTTGTATTACGCCAGTTTATATGACCAAGATGAAGCAGTGGTTCAGGAAGTGGTGGTTTATTTTGAATATAAGCTCCTCCGCGGAAACCGAACTTTGAAATATTCTGCAGAGTTTTTTGATGCGTATCAAACTCCGAATTACCCGACTTTGGGGCAGTCTGGAGTTCATTTAAATATTGAAAAAGATTTCTTATGGCGTTGTAAAACAGACGAACCATTTACGGTGGACACGCATATTTCCCAGGATGTTTTATTTTGGCGAATTTTCCCGGGAATGCATTTGAATCATTTCACAGAGATTCCGCAAGTGAAAGTTTTGGTATTGCAGGTTTTCGGGTCGGGTACGATTTTCAATACTGCAAAAACGAAGAAACTTTTGCAGGCGCTGCGACAAAATGGAACTGAAATCGTTGTGATTTCGCAATGTGTGTCGGGTGGAATTAGTTTTGGAAAATATACAAATTCTAATATTTTTAGAGAAATCGGCGCAATTAGCGGAAACGATATTACGGCGGAAAGTGCGATTACGAAAGCGATGCATCTTTTAGACAACCCGAATTACGAGGGAAGTTTTGGGGAGAATTTCGTGAAGAATTTGTGTGGTGAAGTATCTGAATAATCCTCACCCCAACCCGCTCCAAAGAATAGGGGGCTTTTCTTTGTATAATTTTTAGAATTCGATTTTTAGAATTCAATTAATTACGCTATTTTTGCAGTCTTCAAACAGAGAGGTGTCCGAGTGGTTGAAGGAGCTAGCCTGGAAAGCTAGTGTACGGGCAACTGTACCGTGGGTTCGAATCCCATCCTCTCTACAATTTCATTTGGTTATCAGTTACTTATGATTATTACAGCCAAAAATACAGCCAAAACTTGTTGAGTTTTGGCTGTTTGTTTTGTATGATACCTTTTGATATTACATTAGATAAGATTGAATAGATATTAAATTTCAACTTAGATTTGAAAAATATATTTTGCAGTCGAAAACCTTATTTTGGCAACCGTTTCAAAGCGTAGCGTTGTAAACTGCTATCAAAAATTGCATTTATCTTGAATGGAAATCATCCTACAAATGACTCCAGCATAAACATCCTAAATTTGGGTAAGTCTAAAATAAAAATATTAGATATTTGCGAAAATACAGTTAATAAGAGGTATGCTAAAATTTTGCTCAGATTTGTAATTGATAAAGCGAAAGAAATGGAATTCAAAATATCACTGCAGACCTATCTTCTTATTGGGTTACTTCCGCTTTATAAATCATTAGGTTTTACTTGTCTAAAGATGATGATATATTGTTTGGTGAAAAAAACGGTCAAATTGACCACCCAGATTCGGAGTAAATTGACCACCCATATTCGGAGCAAACTGACCACCTGGATTCGGAGCAAATTGACCACCTGGATTTTGGGTGATTTTTTCAGTTAAAAACGATTGATTTTTTCATGTTGTTAGCGTCATAAATTCGTATAAAAAATACGGATTATGGCCAATAAAACAACCGACATGAGTAAAATTAGAAAAGTCCTTAAATTTTATAGCAACGGAAAGAGTAAGTTGTTTATCAGCAATTACTTATCGCTTTCCAGAAACACCGTAAAGAAGTATATTTCGTTATTTGAAGTCCTTGTGTTAAGTTTTGAAATCATTAACGAAAAGACAGACGCAGAACTTGAACTTTTGTTTTGTCATACTACTGAGGAATCGGTGAGTCCCAAATTACAGACTTTGCAGGATTATTTTCCGGTGATGGAACGGGAATTAAAAAAGGTAGGAGTCACTATTTATCGTACTTGGGAGCAGTATATCGCTTTGTATCCCGATGGTTTTCAGATCACCCAATTCCGGCATCACTACAAAGTATGGGCAAAGCGGGTGAATCCTGTGATGCACATGAATCGCAAAGCTGGTTTATAAAATGTATGTGGATTACGCCGGCAAAACCCTCTCTATTACTGATAAAAAGAGTGGCGAGATCAAAAGCGTTCAGTTTTTTGTGGCCATCTTGGGAGCGAGCCAGTATACGTATGCAGAAGCCTCAATGAGCCAGCAAAAGGAAGATTTTGTACGTTCGGTAGAAAATGCGATGCACTATTTTCAAGGCGTTCCCTCGGCCATTGTTCCTGATAATTTAAAATCTGCGGTCATCAAAAGCAGCCGTTTTGAACCCACCATTAATGAAACCTTCGCCGATCTTGCAGATCATTATGGGACCACCGTTTTACCTGCCAGAGCCTATAAGCCTAGAGATAAATCTTTGGTGGAAGGCGCCGTGAAGATCTTGTACCGAAGGATCTATGCCCATTTAAAAGAAACCCCATTCTATTCATTAGCAGAATTAAACCAACAAATTTGGGATCTGTTAAAGATACACAACGATAGCAAACTCACTGCACGTCCTTACTCCCGCAAAGAGTTGTTTTTAGAGGATGAAAAGCAAAGCCTTCATCCACTTCCAAAAGCGCGGTTTGAACTCAAATACCAGTCGCATGCAACGGTGATGCAGAATGGGCACGTTCTGTTGAGTCAGGACAAAAACTATTACAGCGTTCCGTATCAATATCTCAAGAAAAAAGTAAAACTTTTATACACTTCCTCCGCCGTAGAAATCTTTCACAAATACAACAGAATTGCCATTCATAGGCGCAATTACAAACCTTACATATATACCACCAATGCTGAACATTTAGCCAGTACGCATCAGTTTGTGTCTGATTGGAGTCCTTCGCGGTTTATCGATTGGGCCTGTGAAATTGATTCCGTTGTTGGGCAATATATTATCCAAATTATTGAGAGTAGAAATCATCCTGAACAAGCCTATAAAAGTTGTATGGGAATATTAAACTTCGAAAAAAAGGTAGGCAGAGAGCGATTGATCAATGCCTGCAAATGTGCCCTTGACTTTAAAATTTACAGCTATAAAACCATCCAGAAAATTTTAGAAAACAATTTAGACCAGATTGATTTTGAGCAAAAATCAGAGTCTGAACAGCAACTTCCAATCCATGGGAATATCCGGGAGAAACAGTATTATAACTAGCAATTACACATTAACAAAATTAAATTTTAAAAATCATGAACGAACCTACCGTTACCAAAATGAAGCAAATGAAACTTTACGGCATGCATCATGCGTTTAAAACCGCTATAGAAAGTGGTAAAACAGATCATTATACGCTCGATCAGTTTATCTCGATGCTGATCGATGCAGAATGGGATGAACGGCACAACAGGCGCATCGAAAGAAGCATCAAGAACTCGCGATTCCATTATAAATCGAATATTGAAAGTATCAACTTCGAGCAGTCCCGAAACTTGGACCGCAACCTGGTGCTGCGCGTAGCTGGATGCGAATTTGTAGAAAAGAATGAGAACATTTTAATCACCAGAAGTACGGGTGTGGGCAAAAGTTATTTAGGCACCGCATTGGGTTATCAGGCATGTATAGAGGGTTTTAAGGTCAGTTATTTTAACACCAATAAATTGTTTGCTAAATTAAAAATGGCAAAAGCAGATGGCTCTTATCTTCGGGAATTGACCAAAATACAACGCCAAGAGGTGATTATATTGGATGACTTTGGACTCCAGACACTGGACAGTCAAAACAGAATAACTCTTCTAGAACTCATTGAAGACCGTCATAACAATGGTTCTGTAATTGTAACTTCGCAAATCCCGGTTCAGGGTTGGTATGATATTATCGGTGAAAAAACCATAGCCGATGCTATTTTAGACCGACTAATGCACCAATCTCACCGCCTCGAATTAAAGGGTGAATCGATGCGCAAAAAAAGAGGAATAAACACAGAGGAAAATTAATTATATTTGAATACAAATTAGCACATGAAAAACAGTCGTTTTTACCGCAAAAAAAAGAGATGTTAATTTTAGCCGAATTTACATGGTCACTTTAAACCGAATCTAGGTGGTCAATTACACCGAACTTTACACTTTGTACATGGTATGACGCCGGGGCAGCTCAAACGGATCCGGGAACTTGAGAAAGAGAATAAGATGCTCAAGGAGATCATTGTAGAAAAGGATCTGGCAGGAAAACTTAAAGATGATTTGCTAAAAAAGAAGTTTGCCTTGGAGAAAAAAAAGCACTCGTAATGCGCTACAACTCACAAGGTCTAAAAAGAGATGTAGCACTTGCAATTACAAAAATTTCTAAACATCAATATTATTATCAACCTAAAAAGACAAAACAAGGCAGAAAACCAAGTTTAGTCACTGAAAATATAGATGGAGAAAAAGTGCTGAACGAAAAAGTTGTAGACGAGATCATCCTTCTCCAAGAAGATCCAGACACCATTTATGGTTATAAAAAGACAACCACAGCACTTAAAATGAAAGGCTATCTTATTAACAAAGAGAAAACCTATCGTTTGATGAAAAAGCATCTATTGCTCCAGGAAAAAGCGAAAAGGCCGCAGAAAACTTTTGCCAAATACCGCAAACTTTTGCCAGAAGGACCTTTAAGATTACTGGAAATGGACATTAAAATGACATGGATAGAATCTGTACAAAAACATGCTTATACCCTTACCTTAATAGACACTTACACCAGAGTTATTTTGCATAGAATTACCAAATACTCCATAAAAAAGAATGATGTAAAACTGTTTTGGGATCATGTGATTCAGGAATATCTACAGGCTCATAACTGTTTGAAAGAGAAGATACAAATAGAAGTTCGTAATGATAATGATAAAAGATTCTCTGCCACTTTGATACAAGAATATTTTAAAGAAAACCATTTAAATCAGGTCTTCACACACCCTTATACCCCACAGGAGAGCGGACATATAAAGAGTTTTCATAATATTCTGGGCAGACATTTACAACCTTATCTGTTTTGGGATCTGCAGGAACTGGAAAATAATCTGGAATTATTTTATGAAAAGTACAACACCAGGCGTTTGCATAGTTCTGTGGCAGATCTTCCACCGATGGCATTTTGGGATCTGCACGAGAAAAATTTAATAGAAAAAACAGTAGATGAAGTAAATAGAAAAAAAAAATTCAAGTTAAAAATCCCCTACCACGAAGTGGCTAAACATACGGGTAATAATGAGCCAGAGGGCAGTTCCTTGCCACAAAATGAGCACGTAAAAATTTATAAAAAGAGGGACGGCGCCGAATACTTCTCACAACATACGGTATAAAAAATCTCCGTCGGTTGTTCCTTGCAATGCAAAGGTAATTCAGAAAAATGTAAATTAGCAATACCTAAAAATAAATAGTCCGATTTATAGGGGGGCAGACCAATGCGGATGAAGGCTAATATTATAAAGTTAATTTTTTTAAAACCAATTTATTATTTAATAATTATAACTTATGAAAACAGCACTACAATCTAAAAAATGGTTTATTTTTCTACTGACATTTTACTCAATAATTGTAAATTCTCAAAATTTGCCTCGTCATCAAAATGAACGAACTTACCAAGAGTATATGGATAAGATCCTTGATGAAATAATTAAAAATGATAAAGATATCTTTAAGAATGGGATTTTATATGATAGGGTGCCTCACTTAGCTAAATTGGATAAATTCAATACGGGAGATAATATTTCGAATTACAATCACTTTTTAAGATCTTGGGAAGAACGTTATCAAGCTTCTATAAAACCAGATTTTCAAAATATATCGTCAATAAATAAATATGCTTTGGCAAAGGAAATGCAAGGTGTTATAGTTATAGGTGCTATAAATATAGAGTTTACAACAATTGATAGCACTGCTCTTTCTCCCAAAAAACCTTTAATGGAATTGAAAAATGGTAAGCTTCATCATATAAAGGGTAATAATGCTTATATTGATAATAAATCATTAGTGATCAGTGCATTAAATTCTAGTAAAGTCGATAGTCTTAACTTACAATTTGAATTTGGAAAAATTTTCCTTAATAATTCAAAAAATAAAATTAAGGAAATGGTTGCAACTTTTGAAGGAAACCAAAAAGTTAACCTAGTAAAAAATGGTAAAATCAATAAGGAAATTTTTCGAGTGAACTTTTTAAGCCCTGGAAATAAAAAAATAAAATTCGAAGCAACATATAAAGATGGTGCTACAAATACAACATATGCTGATTTCTTAATTGACACTTCAACTCAACTCAAAGAAATAGTGTCTATAAATTCTCAATCCCCAATTATTCCTGTCAAGGCAACCAAACCATTCCAAGGGTATGATGAATTAGCTGATTGTGGAGGTAATTGTTTTGGAGAAGGTGAATATCAAATTTTTTCTTCAAATACAAAATTAATGAAACCATTTATCATTGTTGATGGTTTTGATCCAAATGATTCACGAAAGATACCTGATATATTATCACAAATGCAATATGACGGAACCAGTTTACATACTACTTTGCTGAACCAAGGATTTGACGTTATAGTGGTAAATTTTCCGAAATATATTTCAGGGACTTACTATTATGAATATTATGATTATGACGAATATGGAAACTATGTTCCAATAGGATCATATATTGATAATTATCGTGATGGTGGTACTGATTATATTGAAAGAAATGCGAAAGTGGTCGAATCGCTTTTGAATAAGTTAAATGTGGAACTAAGTGCAAATGGTAGTTCTAATAAAATAAAAATAGCTGGTCCGAGTATGGGCGCCCTTATAGTGCAATATGCATTGAGAGAAATGGAATAAAATAATGAGATACACAACACCGATTTATTTATTTCATTTGATGGTCCGCATAACGGTGCAAACGCTCCTATAGGAGCGCAAAAAGCATTGCAATACTTTAATATAGGCATGGCGAAACAGGCTTTAGAAAGTCCATCAGCTAAACAAATGTTAATAAATCATTATTTGTCTAATTCTGATGGTTTTGCATTTGGTGCTCCTAATTTTAGGGACAGATTTCAAAGGGAGTTAAACAATATGGGATTCCCGAAAAACAGTAGAAATATTGCTTGTATAAATGGAAGTGTTTTAGGTGAGCCAAAATCCCAAGCTGGCGAGAATATGATGCATGCTGACTTGACAGGATTTATAGGTTTTCTGCGAAGAATTGGCTATGTAAATTATACCCCAGATTATGGCAGTAAAGGAGTATTTAGATATTTAAAATTGAATTGGTGGGGAGCCAATGTACAAGATGAAATTGAAAAGTTTACAAATACAGATGCGAATGTCGGAAGCTTAGATAATTCTCCCGGTGGTTATTTACGTTTAAAGGGAAGAATTGAAGAAACCATCCAAACAACTTTTCCAATCACGAGTATTTATCAATTTCAATCTATTTTACAAACCAAAATTGGTATTTTTGCTCCTTTAGCACTATTTGTAGCAGATATATTTATTGATCATATTTACCTTAATCTAACTGGAGATAATACTTTTGTTCCAACCAAAAGTGCCCTCGCCTTTAGAGGAAATCCTCTATATAAATAAAAAATTGGATGTAGAAATTTAGTGTGTACTGGCGAAACCCCATTTGATAGTTACTATGCGCCAGTCTCAAATCAAGAGCATGCCTCTCTCCATACGGAAGGTGTTAATTGGTTGATGAATGAGGTGTTGGGTAATCAACAACTTCCATCAGTTTATAATGATTGTGGATTAACCAAATTGAGTATCGATGGTGAAAATACCCTTTGTTATGGGACAGAAGGCACATATAAAGCTAAATCTTCATGTTATAATTTAACTAACAGTTGGACAGTTTCAAGTAACTTGCAAGTGTTGTCTTCAACAAATGACGAAATAAAAGTAAAGTCAAATATAGATAACCACAATTCATCGGGATGGATTAAAGCATATTTAAGCAATGGCGAAATTATTACTAAAGATTTGGTTACCGTTCCTTCTGTTTCTGTTGAATTAGTGAATTATTCTAATTTTGTCAAAGTCAATTTAATTGGTGCACAAATAAATATTAATACTCAAAATGTAACAAATATTGCTTGGGAAAAAATTGGAGGAGATGGAAATTTAAATTTCACTAATAATAGTCTTCATGCAACTGCGTCAGGTTATGAGTATTCTTGGTATGTGGAGGGCAAAGCGACGATAACTAATTCGTGTGGTATAAGTGAAGTATTTTTTACAGCTTATCCCGAAAATACAGATCCTTGTTTACAAGTAAACAAAATAGCAACTAATGAATATCAAATTGTTCAGCCTTGTGAATTAACTCCTGTGCAAAGAGTTGAAAATGTACAATTATTTGATATGTATGGACAAGGTAAAGATGTGGTGTTTAACTCTAATAAAATTAACCTCAACGGTAAAGCATTAAAAGGGTCAGTTCAAATCTTAAAAGTCAAAGCGGGTGATAAAGTGATTACAAAAAAAATAATAATTGATTAAATTAGTATTATGAAAAATATCTTTTTAGTATTGGTTTTAGGTTTTCTCATTAATTGTGGTGACAGAGCAGATGTGCCTGCAGGAAACAAAACTTTTAGTTGTAAAATAAATGGAAATTTATTCACTCCTAAATATTCAGATTTAAACTCATCACCAACGAATAAGGGTCTTTATATTGATAAAGGTATAAATAATTGGAAAGATTTATTAATCATAGCCCAAAATTCGGATACGCAAACTAAAGTTATCTTATATGTCAAAGATTATGCGATAGGGACTTTTGACCTTTTTCAAAGTAATGGTAATTTATTTCCATTGAATAACCAAACAACTCAAGCTACACTTATTTATAATGGACAGAAATTTTTATCAAAAGATAATGCATCTGGACAAATTATTATTACCCATAAAACGGATACCGATATTAAAGGTAGTTTCGAATTAAAGTTATATAGTGAAGATAACCCAAGTAATTATATAATAATTACCGAAGGTAGATTTGATGACTAGAAATTATTCCTTTGAACATTAAGTAATTTTTTGCACAAGTCTGTGTAACTTGTGATTTGCAAATTACACAGTTTTTAAACCCTAAAAAGTAATTTTAATATTGCTTTTTAGGGTTTTTTTGTTAAAAAAAATCGTTCACTGACCTCCCCCCGATATATGGAACAGTCTAAAGTAGAGAAATTTGTATTTTTTGACTGTTTTTAATGAACTCGTTTGGCGTTAAATTCCCAAGTGAACTATGAGGTCTTATACCTGTTGTAATCCTCTTTCCAAACATCCAGCTTTTGCTGTGCATCCTCCAGCGATAAGAACCAACTCACATTAAGGCATTCATCCCTTAATGATCCGTTAAAGCTCTCTATAAATGCATTATCCGTAGGCTTTCCCGGTCTGGAAAACTCCAATTCTAGTTTTCTTTCATAAGCCCATCTGTCGAATGCTTTGTTGATAAACTCTGGTCCATTATCAATCTTAATACGCTTGGGATAGGCTTGCTGCTCAAAGGTAATAATTTTTAATATTTAAGCAACATCCTCTCCTTTAATGGAAATTCCGGAATGAAGAATCAAAGATTTACGGCTATAATTATCCACTAAAGTTAAGATCCTAAATTTCTTGCCGTCAAACAGGGCATCGCTCATAAAGTCCATGCTCCAGCACTCGTGTAAACTAGAAGCAATGCCATTGGTAGGAACCCGGGAGCGTGCAGATTTTATTCTTTTGTTTGGTTTTCTCCTCAGATTCAAACCTTCTTCACAATAGATTCTGTAGATCCTTTTGTGATTGTCGTTCCAGCCTTCTCGCCTAAGAAGAATATGTAAACGCTGCACGCCATACCGTACACGAATGTTGGAAAGTCTATAAGGCGCATCCTAAGTGCCGTATCATCTCTCCGGTGCGGATGGTAATAGTAAACACTGGACTGTAAAAATACCAAACGGCAGCTTCTTCGCTGAGAAACCCGATAATCCTGCTGTATCCCTTTCGCCAGTTCACGCCTCTGAACTGGCTTTAGAATTTTTTTTTCAGAACATCCTGAAGAATCTGCTTATCCAAACTTAAATCCGCTACCAGCTTTTTAAGTTGGCTATTCTCTTCCTCCCGTTGACGTAAACGGCGAAGTTCCGTTATGCCCAAGCCTCCGAATTTTTTCTTCCAATTGTAAAAAGTTGCCTCACTGATGCCCATTTTTCGACATACTTCTTCTACTTTTACTCCCGTCTCGGACTGCTTCAATGCGAAAACAATTTGGCTTTCTGTAAATCTGCTCTTTTTCATCTGATTTTTCTTTGTTTAAAATTAATTATTTTATCGAAAAATCTCTACTTTTAATTGATACTGTTTTTTGGGAGAAGGTCATGATAATTTGGTGCTGTCGTTGTCGGATGTTGGAAAGTGGTCAGGAAAAGCGCTGGCCTTAGCGTTGGCTTGCTATCCACTTTTCCAAATCACAGGTGATAATCCGCCCAGTGAGTTTGTCGCTTCATTAATTTTTAATCAGTATGGCACTCGAAGTTCTAACCAAAGAGGATCTTCAGAAATTCAAAACAGAATTATTGGAAGACATCAAAAATCTATTCCACATCAGAACCACAGAACACAAAATTTGGCTGCGTTCCGCGGAAGTAAAAGAACAGCTCAACTGTTCGTCAGGCTCCGCTGCCCGAAGTTTCCCCAATTGGCGCCTTCAAATAATAAACCTCGCTTCATCACCAATCCTTTTTGTTGCCCCCCCCGTCAGCCCCGTTCCGAAACACGCAGATTACCTTAGTAAGCTGCGCAAATTGCACGTGTTAATTAATTTTTATCTTTTAAGAATATTCATTTGGAGTTGCTGGCTGACCTCTGTTGCTTTGCACCAAAAGATGCGCAGTACAAATTTTATGCGGATCAGGTTCCCACACGAAAGGATTCCTGCAGCGAGGTCATCCTCCCAAAAAGATAATTTTCTATCTTTACGGATTAGCAGCGTAAAACAACGATGAAGAAATTCTATTCCTTCTATTAAGCCTTTCCTTAAACTTTTGCTTTTCTCAAAGTACAGAACATTTCAAAATTCCGGATTCTCTGAAAACAAAGAGTTTTCACTACTTAGAAAATTCCTTTGATAAAGTCTTAAAACCTATTCCTCAAAAGCCGAAGTGCTTGCTGTTTTACTGAAAGAAAAGCTGCAACTGATTTCCGAATTAAACACTAAAAATTCAGTTTTATTTGGGATGGGCGATATAATGGGCTCGCTGGCGATACCTTTGCTCTTTCTGTAAAACAGGAAGAAAATGAAGATTTTGGTGATTAAAAAAGTCTCTTTAAATTAATTCTGCTCAGTTGCTTTGATGTTGCTAATTTTCCAGATTTTAATAGATTGGTCTTCTACAGATTGTTATTTTTGTTTACTCTCAAGCCAATTTTCATATTTTTCTGTAAGATTCTTTTCTTTCAAATACGTATTCATTCGGTATGATTCTCTTGCATAGAATTTTAGTTTTCTTTCAGCATCTTCTTTTTTATGATACTGATCGATACCATAGGAGAGAAAACCGGTACACAAAAACAAAAGAATGGTTAAAGCACCATAAAAGTACAATTGATATTTCTCTTTTTCTTTAGCAACAACTTTCATTGTGGAAATCTGCTTTTCAAATAGATTTAATAATTCACTTCTGTGCTCTTTAAACATTTTATCGTTTTCTTGAACTACTGTACCTAGGGGTTCATAGTCAACTTTCAGAGATGAATTATTAATTTCTTCCAACTTTTTATTAACTGTGGTAATTATTTTTTCATTCATATCGAATTTCTCAATTGCTACATCAAGTTTCGCATTGAATAGCTCCATCAGATCTTGTGATTTTAGTTTTTGTGCCATATTATCTTCTAAATTTTTTCTTACGTTTTCTTTTTAATTCATCTTCAGTGTGATCAACAATATTGGGACTAAATGCAAAAATATTTTGTGAAGGAAAATTGGTGTTTCTTTTTTCAGCAATAATTGTTTCCTCTTGAACTTTTTGAATGTTAAATTTATTTATTTCCACCATTGCATTACTTAAATCAAAATTTTTATCCTGAAAAAACAACCCAGAATCTAAGAGGATTTTAAGTCCCATATTGCGGTGGGCTTCGCTCGCTTTCATTTCAGTGTGACTTTCCATATCTCGAACTCTAAAACCCTGTAGTATGCCTTGCTTATTAATTGTGGGAATAAAGCTCACACCCTGTTTAAGCATTTCAGATAAATATTTTTCCATCGTTTTTGGTTTTGCTGCCATTACATTAAGATGCTTTAGATAAAGTTCCTTTCGTAAACTTTTAAAACCAGATTGAATTTGTTCTGTTTCTACTATTTTATCAATTCTTATTTGTTTTGCTGAAATCAATCCATTTTTTTTAGCAACCCTGTGTGCAGCCCATTGTGCCAATTTACCGATATGATTATCTTTCAACAATTTCCCATTTTCAGCTACTCTGTTGAAAAGTATATGAATGTGCCGATGTCTTTTCTCTGTGTGGAAAAAGGCAATGAATTGAGAATTTTCCACATCAATTTCTAACTCTTTCAAAAATTCGTTTGTCATGGTTTGCAGCTGTGTTAGACTTAATTTTTCTCCATCTTCTACGTGCGGAGAAAGAATCATTGAAATTAATTTATTGGTGGCTTTTTGATTCAGATTCTGCATGATTTTCATCTCTTGAAAAAGTTCAATTGGAGTTTCTCCACACAGATTATTTCGTAATATTTCGATTCCTTTTGCGTCATCAATTACATAATTAAAAATCGAAAAACCACCGACACAAGATTTTGCTTTACCTATCATTTTATCTAAATTTTTCCAGATGTTTTTTAACTATTCTTGATGTTTCCAACGTTTCATTTTTCAATCCGGTAACATCGCCAAGTTTAAATAAATTTGAAATTCTTCGGAAATTATCAGTATATTTTGACAAGTTTTTATAGCATATCATTTCATCATCTGTCAACTTATTTTTGAGTTCTAAACCCAAAGCAAGTCGTCTCGTAAATTCGGAAATTGATAGTCCAGTTTTCGAGATTTTGTTTTTGATAATTTGATGTTCAAGAGGCGAAACTCTGAACCTAAATTCTTTATTTTTCATATTTAATTTTTGTACTTTTTATTTTAAAATTGCAAAGCAATTTTTCCTTTTTTGACCATCGGGAGAAAAAGCGGGATGCTGATAAGATGCAAAGTCGGCACGATTTGTAGCGCAAACAGCACATCTCGATATATAAACTGTTTTTATATCTTTTTGTATAATTTCTTCATGAAAAAATCTGAAATATCAATCCCTTCATTTTTCTGTTCATCTGCAACTTCTTTTTCAAGCAAATCGGATACATAAATATCAAATCCAGTTGCATTAAAACCGTCTGCTTTTCTTTTCCATTCTTGATAAGTGGTTGATCCATTTTTTTGAATTTCACAGTCAGGATACGCAATAATCTTTCGGTGCTTTATGGGTTCTAATTTCTTCAATTTAAATTCTCCTTTTGCACCACAGGACAACCATAAAAAACCTGGAAATATTACACTCATAATACAAGCGGTTTTTTCTGATTCTACTAGAGCAATTATGCTTGTTTTATCATTCTGGGTTAAATGCAAACCATACAAACATTGAGATAAATTAAAATCTGAAATTTCATTTTTCGTCCTCAAAAATTGATGCATCCATGTAATATTTTTTGTTCTTTTGCCGGTTTCAAAATATTGGATTACTTTTCCTGCTCTTACTTTTTTTCGCTCATCAATTTGCCAGAAAATTGTTCCATTATTAAACTCGCAGAGTGTTCCAATTTTGTATTTTTTTTGAACTGAATTTGCTATTGAGCTCCCAAATAAAAATTTTAAATATTTCAAGAAATTATTATGATTGCTCATTGATAATTCAACCAAATCATTTTTATGAAACGAAGGTGAGACTTCATAAAAATGACTATCCATAACCTCTGAATATTTACAATTTTGAAATCCATCTTTCGTAGGATGATAAAAAAATGCACACTTTGTTTCTCTATCACATCTTCCGTAATTTTCCATGATTTCAGTTGTTTCCGTATCAATGAAAACCACAAACGAAAACTTCTCACAACTGGGACATTTATATTTCTTTGAACTTGGGTCTAAAATATACCGGTATCTTTTCATGCCTGCACTATTTACATTTTTTGCACTATCCTTTATTCATGGCTGATTGAGCTGTGTTTTTCATTGCACTTTCGTTGCATTTTGCTGCACTTTCAAATAGTTGCATTTTGCACTTCCTACACTTTGTTGCACTTTAATGCGTCCTCACAATGCTGACAATCAATACATTATAACTCAAAATGCAAAAATGCAAAGAGTGCAGTTCAGAATTTATAGTTGATTCTAAAAAACTTGCTTTTCGTAAATTCCATGGGTAATTTTTTTAAAAAGTTTTTCATCTTTTAGGAAATTTTTAAAACTTCTTTCCTTCATCAAATCATCGTTAGAAATTATTTCAATTCCTTCTCCTGTTTTGAATTGTTGCGGAAGTTTATCAAATACATTTTTTTGTATTTCTGTGAGTGAGTCATAGTAAGTATTGTCGATGATTTCAAAAACACGGACTGCATTTTCAAAAAAATAATCTCTTAATTTAATTGCAGATTTTAAGGTTTTTAAAGAGATCAACTGAAGTTTTTCATCATTACAAACCGCATGAACCACTTCGATTAAAATTGAAAATCTCAAAACATATTGTTGGAGTTTCACGGAAACGCCTCTCTGGTATTCAAAATCAAAATCATTTTTTTGGCAGTTCTGCCATTTGTATAAATAATCCTTTGCTTCGGGATGAAATTCCAGTATCACTTCTGAATTCTCGGCCAGGTTATAAATTTCATTGATAAATTCTGAATACCATTCAATATATTTCTCATCTAAATCGAGATCATTCCATTTATTGTCAACATATTTATATGGCAACACAAAGAGAAGACGATCAATAAAACCATTTTTCATTTTATTTGACTGAAAAACACTCGATAAAATCGCTTCCTGCATGGTTCCGATAATATCTACTTTTGTATTATCAACTCTCATTTCCTCGCCTGAAATCCTATTTTTAATAATGGGTTTTCCACTCCAAGCGGACAAATAGGATTCTTCCTCACTTCCTTTCCGATATTGATTGAAAGAATTAAAGAAGCCTGCAATTTCATCGGTATATAAACCAATTCCTCGCGGATTAAAATAATGGGCTTTTACAAATGCTTCTGGTGTAAAATCATTAAGCAATAATTGACGAAGAAAAGGAACTGTAGTTTTAGATTTTTCTTCTACTGGCAGTTGTTCATATTCTTTCTTTTTATGGAGATATTGTTCAAAATTCTCCTTATCCAATTTCATTAAAGGATTAAGACAAAATGAAACCGAATGGCTTTTTACATCGCCCGTTCTACCGACAAGAACCAAGTATAAATTTGATTTTTCCAGCCAACTATTTTTTACTTTCAGTTGGATTCGATTGCCGATCGAAACTGAAACAGCATAAAGAATTGAAGCCGATGTATAATCTGGAGAAAAGTTTAAGGTACTTTCTAATTCTCTTATTAGTTTTTGCATTATCGGCGGGAATATACCTCCTGGAAATATGTTTTTTCCTGAAACAAGTTTGAAATCTTCTTTTAATCCGTTGAAAATATGAAAGTTTTCAATATCATTCTTTGTGTCAAAAAATGATGCGCCTTTGTGATTTTCGTCGGGTAACCGGGCGTTTTCCATTTGCGCCATCTTACATATTGTTTTTAATTAGACTTAAAGCCAATTCGACATCAACCATGATAGAACGTCCCTCCTGAATTATAGCGTCATCAATAATTCCTCTTTTTTTTATACGATTTGCTTTTGCAATGCTGCAATTGAGAAGATTTGCAATTCCACGAATTCCGTAAACATACTTTTTACTTAAGGGGTTTTCAGAAATAGAAACAATTTGGTGATCTTGAACCGTACTTCTACACTGTTCATTTAATGCCAAAAATTCTTGACCTGTCATTTGCCAGATTGGCTTCTCTAAAAGATTTTCGATTTTCATTTTGAATTTTATTTAAAGTTTAATAATTAATATGCCTGTTCTAAATATTGCAAATAGACATAAAATTCGAAATGGAGAAAAATGGAAATAAAAAAAATATCAATAATTTAATACTGATATTCAATGCGTTATAAAATAAAAAATAAAAATAAAATGCAAAAAAATGTAATAGGACTTTATGAGGTCATTTGCATCTATTTTATTAGAGAATAATAAATTTCAAGACTCTCTGCGACTATTTTAACTCTTGAGACTTTCAAAATAATTGCTTATTTTTAAATCAATTTCTTCATGATCTTTAGTTTTTAGGTGATCTTGGTTAACAGTCTTTATTTTATCAAAATTTTGGATTTGAAAATATTCTACAATCGTCTTCTCCCATATTTCTTTTTTATTGTCAACAATAAATGCTTTCAATTTGTTTATTGAATAAGCAATATATTTATCCTTACTCGGGTTTTTTTCGAGACTAAGCACCTTATTTAATGTAATCTGATTATAAAATTCTGGCAGTGAAACAGTTTTCAATAGACTCATTTTAACTAAAATCGAATAGGCTAATTCTATGGAATCCTCATCCTTAAATATAATTTGTGAAAAAGTATTTGAGTTGGAAAGTCGCAGTATCCATTTTTCTATAATGTCCATTTTTTCTAGAAATGGACTGAAACTGAAATAAAGAATATTAGAATTATTTTCAAAAAACTCATCTCTTTCTTTTTGAACAATCTCAAGTTTTTGCTTCTGAAAATTGTATTCACTATTAGCAATTTCGAAATCTCTGGTTAAATTTTTCATCTCAACAGATTCTTCGGAATATTTCACACTCCACGATTCTAATTGACTTTTCAGCAATCTATTTTCATTTCTGTATGACTCAAGTCGTTTGCTTTCAATCTCAATTTTGTAATCATAAGGAAGCAGTAATTGTTCAAAGAAGACACTTACAGAAAACTCTTGTATTAAACTTTGACTATCGTTAAATTTCTTCTTAATCTCTGATATCAGTACTTTATATTCACTTAAAAGAAGTGGAATATTTTCGCTTCGCAGCAAATCTTCATAAACTAGAGCATCATCTATTTTACAGAAAAATATGATATGGTCTAATAAACCCTTTGTCACATCACTTGTATTTCGAACTGTATTAAAACCAGTTGCTATTCTTTGTAGGAAGGCTAAATGTTCACTTGTTTTCATTTCCTAAAAATTTAATTTTTGCATCTCAATCGCTTTTGTTGAATCTGCAACTTCAATATATGGCTTCATTGATTTATAATCGGCATGCCCTGTCCACTTCATTATAATTTGTAAACCAATACCTTTAGCAATGCATAAACACACGAAAGAACGCCTTCCAACATGACTACTTAAAAGTTCATACTTGGGTTTAGTTTCATCGTGTCTTTCATTACCTATGAAATATGTTTCTGTAATTGATTCATTTATTTCTGCTAACTGTCCAAGTTCCTTCAAATATTCGTTCATATTCTGATTAGAAATAACCGGAAGTGCTTTATCATTTTGGAAAGGAATATCTTTATATTTATCAATAATATCCTGAGATGTTTTATTAAGTTCAATTACAAGGCTATCGTTTGTTTTTAGAGTTGTAACATCAAATCTACCGTCTTTAATGTCTGATTTCTTTAATTTGTAAGCATCTGAATGGCGCAAACCAGAATAGCAAAGGAAAAGAAGAACATCGCGAACTCGATCTAAATATAATTTAGATTCAGGTATCTTATAGTTTTTTATTTGTAAAATTTCAGATTCCGTTAAAAAAATGAGTTTCTTCTTTGCGATTTTAAGTTTTGGTTGAAAATCTTCAAATGATTTAATTTCTGTATATCCCTTTTTCACTGCATATCTCAAGAACCACTTAATATTTTCGATATATTTTTTGGTAGTTGTATTTCGAAGTTTTAATGTTTTGCTAAAAAAAGTTAGAACATTGCTTAATCCTTCTAAAGTTAAATCCTCAAATCTAAGTTCTGGATTAAACGCCTCCAAGTGAGTTTTAAGAGTTTTTAACTTTGCATAAGTATCAGTTGTCCAATTATTAATTTTTCCATTATAGGAAGTGAATTCGTCAAATACTTTAAAAAATGATATTTCTTTTTTAGGTTCAACTTGTATTAATTCAACCTTTAACTTTTTTATTCTTTTTACTTCTACACCATCATTTTTTATCTTTTCATAAGCATCCTTGACCTCCTCAATAGTTGGTATCTGATTTTTGATTTGACATTCGTAAAAGAACGACTGAATTGCAGATTTGTAGTTGTCAATTTTTATGTTTATTTCTTCAGCAGTTTGTTCACTAGAATTTGTCCGACCAGAAATGACTTCCTTTTTTTCAGAATCCCAGTCAGAAATATTTATTCTGAAACCGCTATAAAAATTTATTCTATTAGATAAAAAGGTTAGACGAATAAATATTGGTGCGTTTTCATTAACAACTACACCTTTCTTTTTTCTTCTTTCAATATCAACTGTTATTTTTCTTTTAATGTTAATCATAAAAAAATATTTACAGCCAAATCTACAGCCATTTTTTATGATATGCAATGATATTTAAGAAACATTTTAAAATTCATAAACCCCTATAACCCTTATTAATAAAAGAAAATGATAGTTTAGTAAATTTAGAAATATTATAGATGAGAATCCCATCCTCTCTACAAAAAAAGTCTGTAGATCAGATTTTTACAATTTTAAAAGACTTAGAACAGGGATTAAACGCCCTGTTTTTTGGTTATAATAGTTTGTGGTAAAGCTGTATACTTTACTTTTACCTTGTTTTATTGGAAAGAATTAAAAATTTCTTCCCTAGCTCAAATTTCGATACGACGAACCTTTTATAAATTAGTTATACTACAATTGTCATTTCACGTTTAAAATTTTACCATCTTCCAACCTACCAAACCAGACATTATTTTGGTTGCATTCGTACCACAGATTTTCCTAAGCACATTGTATAGCTCCAACTTGGAATTCTTCTCCTCTTTGATTAATTAAAATATAATCTTTATTTGTTTTTTTAACCAAGGGATAACTTTTAACAAACAACTGATATATTTATAAATAGTCTTAATAGTCTATTTTTTTTATTTCCAAAACCCCAATTATTATTTTATTTGGCTGCAGCTAAATTTTCAGAATAAAGCATTATATTGTGACATTTACGTGACAAGTATCAAAAAAGTTATTTAATATTTAAATCTCATTTCGACACTTTAAATTCTTTATTAGTTCTGTATTTTCAGAACTAAACAATATTTACTATATTTGTGTAATGAATAATGAAGCAGTACTAAAAGATAAGGTAGAAAAGTTAGGTGTATCCATAGAAAAGTATGGTAGGACACGCATTGAAGGGAGGGTATTTGCCTACTTGTTATTATCAGATCCTCCCTATCGTAGTTTCGATGATATCGTAGAATTTTTAAGTGCTGGAAAAAGCTCGGTTAGTAATGCCCTGAATATGTATTTGAAAGAAGGTACGCTCACTTACCGAACTTTCAGTGGTGATCGGAAACGATATTTTATGATCGATGTTGATGGTTGGAAAAAAGGATTTGAAAAAAGCATGAGCTCCTTCAATCTGCTTTTGGAAGATGTATTAGAATTTAGAACGGAGTCCAAGAGCAAAGAGTTCAACGATGACTTAAGACACTTGCATGAATTTCAAACACATTTATCTGATGAAATTAGGAAAACAATAGACAAATGGAATAAATCTTAATTTTTTTATTCGGTTGGTTCTGAAAGTTCGAAACTAAATAATACTAATGGTATGCTTTAGATAAAATAATTGACAGAAGAAAAAATCTATATTAAAAAAACAATAACTACAAAACATGAAAAAAGCAATTATTTTATTTACAGCGGTTTTTATACTATTCTCCCTGGTGTCATGCAATGATTTGACGTCAGATTCGAATACTTCAAAGACTTATGAGATTTCCGAATTTACAAGTTTGAATTTAGAACTTATCGGTGAAGTCTTTTATGAACAATCCGATAGCGCTTATTTAAATATTTCAGGCAGCTCCATTTTAATTGATGGCCTACAAGTATCAGATGACAATGGAGTGCTTTCTATAAAATTAAGAAATAAGCAAAAGTTTACCGGCAAAAAGAAACTTGTTGTAAAAGTAGGTTCTCCTCACTTATCGAAAGTAAACTTTGAAAGTATTGGCACCCTTCGCTTTAAGAATAAATTTATTGGTGATGAATTAAGCATTAATAATAAAGGGGTTGGGGAAATTATAATAGACGATTGCCAGGTAGAAAAATTCAACTTAATTTCTAAGTCTATTGGCTCCATTAAAATAAAAGGAACCTCAAATATGACTTCTATTAATTCGGTAGGATTAGGTGAAATAGATGCTTCAGAATTTAAATCAAAAAAGGTAAAAGTTGTAAGCGAAGGAGTGGAGAATTTATCTGTTTATGCTCAAGAAAGCATCGATATTACAATGAAAGGGTTAGGCAACATCAATTATTATGGCAACCCCGCAGAAGTAAAAACTGATATATCTAAATTAGGGAAAGTCAATAGAATCAAATAGCCAATTTAGAAATTTAAATAATTAGATGAAAGTCAGTGCATTACCTGACTTTTATGATTAATACAAAAGAAATAAAAATCATGATGAAAATATTAGAACCGATCACAATCGCTGGTGTGAAATTTAAAAATCGCCTTCTGCTTCCACCACTAACTACAAGCTATGAAGAAAAAGATGGAAGTATTAGTTCTCAAAGTAAAGCTTTTTATACACGCCTGGCGAAAGGCGGTGTGGGCTACATTGTTCTTGGGGACGTAGCGCCCATCCGTAGTTTTGCACCAACCCCAAAACTTTATGATGACAGCCAGATTGAAAGTTTCAGAAGCCTTTGTGAGAGCGTACATGAATATGATACGAAAATCGGAGTTCAAATATTTCATCCAGAGTATGATGTAGATGTTATTAATCAAATGTTTGCTAATGGCGAACAAGATCAGGTACGCGCGCGATTGCATCATGATATGGAGCATTTTGTAAATGAAGTATCCGAAGAAAAATTGCAGGAAATTATAGATAAAATGTGTGACTGCGCGATTCGTGCAGAAAAAGCTGGCGTAGATGTTATTCAGATTCATGGTGATAGACTAGTGGGTTCGCTGTGCAGTACAAAAATGAATTCGAGAACAGACCAATTCGGTGGTTCGCTTGAAAATCGTACCCGCTTTGCTCTGATGGTTGTTGATGCTCTGAAAAAAGCAGTGCCCAAAATGATTATCGAATTTAAATTAGCGGTCGTAACACCAGAGCGTGGAAAAGGTGGTATAGATGAAGCCGACGCGCCACTATTTGCAAAATGGCTGGAAGAGGCCGGCGTTCATATGCTCCACGTTGCGCAGGCTAATCATACCGGTAATTTGGCAGATACTATTCCACCAATGGGAATACAACCTTATTCTTTTTTTGCTGATATCACCGGAAAGGTAAAACAGGCAGTATCAATACCTGTAAGTACTTCCGGCAGAATCATAGATCCAGAAATGGCGGAAGGCTTACTTCAAGATAATAAAGCGGATATGATTGGTCTTGGTCGCGCATTGATTGCAGATCCTGATTGGATCAATAAAGCAGCCGATGGAAATAGCAGAAGTATTAGAAGATGTATCAGTTGTAATGAATGTGTAGATTCTGTCATGAATCGTAAATTTATGATCTGCGCAGTAAATGCAGAAACCGGTTATGAGCAATCACGAATCATCATTCCTACTGTTGCTAAAAAAAACGTCGTGGTAATAGGTGCTGGTGTAGCCGGTCTGGAAGCTGCGAGAGTGGCGGCAAAAAAAGGACATCACGTAACTTTGTTTGAAAAAGAAAAAATACTTGGTGGCCAAATAAATATAGCAGATGTACCGCCTCGAAAAATAGAATTAGACCGAGCGACTGAAGATCTTTCGAATGCAATTCAAGATGAAGGTGTTTCCCTAAGACTAGGAGAAGAAGCAAGTGTGGAGAATATACTGGCATTAAAACCAGATGCAGTAATAGTTGCTGTAGGAGCATCTAATTTTATTCCTCCAATCAAGGGAATCGACGGCCCAAATGTTCGTGATGCCTGGAAAATACTTGCCGGAGAGCAAAATGTTTCTGGTAAAGTTGTCATCGTGGGTGGCGGCATGGTTGGTTGTGAAACTGCGGAATTTCTTGCGGAGCAAGGCTGTAAAATTTCAATAGTAGATATGCGAGATAAAGTTGCAGAAGATGTAAGCCTTACAATTTTACCTACAATGATGGAGTTTTTCCAAACTTATGACGTTCAATTGCTTACTTCCCACAAAGTAGTTGCTATTGAAAAGGACCACGTACTTTGTGAAAATAAAGATGGGCAATCTGTAAGTGTTCTGTACGACTATGTTGTTATGGCAAGTGGCTCTCGATCTGTGGAGTTCGACACAACAATTTTAACAGATAACGGAATTTCTGTATATAAAGTAGGTGATCATCATAAAGTTTCTAATATCTCAAAAGCCATAAAAACTGGTTACGATGCAGCCAATCAGATTTAAAAAAAATAAATTTTATCGCGATTTTAAAGTGATTAGATCAAGAATGATTTGAATTACTCAACTAACCTTTGTACCAGTAAAACACTCATTCAGATCCTTAAAAACTGATTTCAAGCAATTTATAGAATGCTTAAAACACCGTAATTTTGAGTACCAATATTTGAATGATAATGGAAATCTTTCGACAATCTGATTTCCAAAAAGAAATTTAAAATCTTCCACCCATAAAAAAAGAAAAAATCCTGAAATTAAAACTTCAGGATTTTTTCAAAAAGCTCATTTTTATTAGATGAAGACCGGCTACAAAGATCATATCCATTAATTAAAATGCAATCTATGAGCATTATCGATTATACCTTTTTGTATCCGATTTATTTATCATAGGGTAATGGATGACTGGATGCTATTTTTGTATTTTTGTTTTCAAATCAACTACACAATGAAAAATTATGAAAACAGAATTTGAAAATATCCCGCTCGTAAAAAACGAAAAAAAAAAAACGTTTTGAAATTGAAATCAACGGTCATTTAGCCTTTATCAATTATGGCGATTTTGGAAACCAGATTGCTCTGGTCCATACCGAAGCAGAACCGAAATTAGCCGGAACAGGAGCGGCCGCTGCCGTCGTAGAGAAAACTTTGGACTCCATTGAAAAGGAAGGCAAGTTGTTACTTCCGTTCTGTCCTTACGTTTTCGCCTATATCAAAAGACATCCGGAATGGAAAAGGATTGTAGATCCTCATTTTAACGGTTACGACACGATTTAATTTTAAATTAAAATAAAGAAAATGCAATCAAACGTAGGACTTATTATAGAAGAAAAAGCGGCAGATATCGGCAATTTTTTAGTTGGAAGACTGTTGCCGTTCCGCGAAAAAAGAGCGGTTGGACCCTTTGTGTTTATTGATCACATGGGACCGACCTGTCTGAAAGAATATCAGAATCTCGACGTGCTGCCGCATCCGCATATCGGCCTTTCTACGCTCACCTACCTTTTGTCGGGATCGATCTTTCACCGCGACAGTATGGGAAATGCCATCGAAATTAAACCTGGGGAAGTGAACTGGATGACGGCGGGAAAAGGAGTCGTTCATTCTGAAAGAACTCCGGAATATTTGCGAGAATCGTCTATGTTTTTGCATGGTTTTCAAATCTGGATCGGACTTCCGAAAGAATTGGAACAAAGCGAACCCACCTTTTTTCATATCGGTAAATCTGAAATTCCGGAATGGGAGGAAAACGGTGTTGAATATAAACTGATCGCCGGTGAAATTATTGGTAAGAAATCGCCTGTTCCCGTGCACAGTCCGTTATATTTTTTAGAAATTAAAACTAAAAATGCGCAAAAAATAAATATTGGCGAACATCTTTTTGGCGAAGTCGGAATGTATGTGATGGACGGAACCGTAAAAATTGACGGTCAGGAATTCGGTACGAAACAATTGCTGATTGCGAAAAATGCAACGCTTTGTGAATTTGAGACGACGGGCGAAACTTCCGTTTATATTTTCGGTGGCGAACCATTTTCCGAAGAACGTTTTATGTTCTGGAATTTTGTGAATTCTGATAAAGAAATGCTCGAAAAAGCAAAGAAAAACTGGTACGAGCAAAATCATGTCGCCTTTCCATTAGTCCCGGAAGATGATCAGGAATATGTACCGCTGCCAAGATCCATATATGATCGTAACAAAGACGACGAAGCCACCAAAAGTAAATTATTATAACCAAATCTATGAAAATATTAGCCTTCGCAGGAAGTTCCTCCTCGACCTCACGAAACAAAGAACTTGTAAAATATGTCCTGAAACGGTTTACTGAACACGACATCAATCTTTTGGATCTTAAAGATTTTGATATGCCGATTTTTTCGGTGGACCGCGAAAAAGATGGGTATCCGCAGGAGGCTTACCAGTTCCTAACAGCGATTGAAGAATGTGATGCAATCATTTGCTCCATGGCCGAACACAACCGCAGTTACACCGCTGCTTTTAAAAATGTTTTCGACTGGGCTTCCAGAATTAATGTAAAAGTTTTTCATGATAAACAGATGTTGTTGATGTCAACTTCTCCAGGTGGTTATGGAGGTGGAAATGTGATGGCGACGGCTCACAAATTCTTCCCACAATTTGGCGCGGATATCCGTGATACTTTTTCATTACCGAAATTTATAGAAAATTTTGATATTGAAAACACAGAAATCCTCAACGCCGAGTTCAAGGCGGAATTGGATCAGAAAATTTCCGACTTTAAAAAAGGTTTATCATGAATTCCGGAAGATTAGAAGCCTTCAGCGACGGGGTTATCGCCATTATCATCACCATTATGGTGCTGGATTTAAAAGTTCCGACAGGTTCCGATTTTGAAACCCTGAAACCGTTGATTTTCAAATTTTTGTCTTACATCATGAGTTTTATTTATGTGGCGATTTACTGGAATAATCATCATCATTTGTTTCAGGCCATAGAAAAAGTGAACGGTAAAACCTTGTGGAGTAATTTGATGCTGCTTTTCTTTTTATCCTTAATTCCCTTTACGAGTGCCTGGATGGGCGAGAATGATTTTGATAAAAATCCTGTCGCGCTTTATGGTTTTAATCTTTTAATGTGTGCCTTGTCTTGGACGGTGCTATCTAAAATTTCGATTCAACTGGAAGGGAAAAATTCAAAAATCGGTCAGGCGATGAAAAATCAAACAAAGGAAATTATTTCTACGGTTCTGTATATTTCAGGAATCGTGTTATCCTTTTTCTTTCCGGTAATCAGTGTCAGTCTCTATTTTATAGTCGCTCTAATGTGGTTGATCCCTGACAAAAGGATTGAAAAAAAACTAATTTAAAAAGCAACTCTTTTTCACCCTATTTCCTGATAATTCAAAAAAATAAAACTTAATCGATTATGAGTGTAAAAGTGCTTGCCCGGATTGGGACCGAAAGATATTATACGGAAGTGTAACAAAGTTAGTTACTATATTAAACCTGATAAAATCAACCACGCTGTTTTCCTTTTAAAATTTTTAACAGCAAACGATTGTCCTTGTCAAAAAAATTTAATTATGGAAAATACATTTAATAATCCACTCTTATGTGATCCAGAAACAGGGGTTTGTGAAATACCAACCGCAGAAGGTTCTGCAGAAACCGAATTCATTTTAAGTCAAACAAAGCCTGTAACAATCATTTACTTTACCGATCCGATCTGTTCTTCCTGTTGGGGAATTGAACCTCAATTGCGAAAATTAAAACTCGAATACGGCGATCAAATTGAAATCGATTACCGCATGGGTGGTCTTTTACCAGACTGGAAATACAACAGTGGCGGCATCAGCAAACCTTCTGATGTGGCCCATCATTGGGACGAAGTAAGTGAATATTATGATATGCCGATTGATGGTGATCTGTGGCTGGAAGATCCGTTGAATTCTTCCTATCCGCCGTCGATCGCTTTTAAGGCAGCGCAAATGCAGGATGACGACAAAGCGATTGCCTTTATGCGAACTTTAAGAGAAATGGTTTTTCTGGAAAAGAAAAATATTACGAAGTGGGAACACATGAGTGAGGCCGCAACGGTAAATGGGCTGGATGCGATAAAACTTAAAAAAGATTACGAAAGCCGGGCGAAAGATCTGTTTCAGTCAGATTTAGCCCTAGCGCAAAACATGAGGGTGAGAGGTTTTCCTACCTTGTTTTTTACAGACAGCCAAAATAATCAGGAAATTGTTTACGGTTTCCGCCCGTATCAGGATTATGAAAATGCCATTTTGAAAACCTTTCCAAAAGCAGTTAAAAAAGAATACGATTCTTCATGGACCTCTTTATTTGCAAAATATCCCACTTTGACAAAAACAGAATTTGCGGAATTATCCGGTTTGACAAAAATTGAGAGTGAAGCCCTCTTAGAAAAAGTGACCGCTGAAGGAAAACTAATTCAAACAAAGACCAAGAATGGAAGTATGTGGGCGCGTATAAAAGTCAACCATTAATTTCTAATATCAATTTTTATCAAAAAAAAGAGAATTTCCAATTTTATGGAAATTCTCTTTTTTTGCTCTTTATAAATCGGAAGAAAAACGATCATTCGGAAAATGCAAAAATTTTAATTTTCGGCGTTTTTTATTATCATCCTGAGTTTTTCGTCGGCGAAAAAAAATTTCCTATACTTTCATTATTTTCTCCTTTTATTTCTAAAGTGATGATACCTGCCATTTCTTAAAATAATTACACTCTTTATAATTTAACAAAATCTAACACATCTTTCAAAATGCAACTCCGTTCTACTAAAAAAAGTCGCTTTGAAATATTATTCTGATTATTAGTTTTCATTTTTTGCTTCAATAACCCTCTTTTATATAGAAATATTCAATGAAATCGCCTATTAATAACACTTTATATTTTATCAATATTTTATAGAAAAAGGACTTTTCATACTATATTATTGTAGTTTCAAAACATCTTTTGTAAAAAGATTAAATTTAATTAACGACATATTGTAAATAATTATATATTTACAAAATTAATTTTTAAAAAAATATATGAAAACAAAAATCATTCTATCAGGGATTTTTTTCTCTTTAGCACTTGTTGGATGTACCAACGAGCGTGATCTTCCAGCAGACAATGTGGCAGATCTTTCTTCCACTTCTTCGAGTCTCGTTAAAAGAAATTGTGCGGCAGATGATGTGTTAAAAGAACAGATTAAAGAAAATCCTGCACTTGCCATCAAAATGATGGAGATCGAAAATTTTACTCAGCAACAGATTAAAGAGGGTTTTGCTAGTAGATTGGTGAATGGCGTCATTGAAATTCCAGTAGTAGTAAACGTATTGTACAATACCGCTGCGGAAAATATTTCTGAAGCTCAAATTCAATCGCAAATTGATGTTCTAAACAATGATTTCAATGCGCAAAATTCTGATTACAATCAAGTGCCTACCATATTTTCTACCACTAAAGCCAATGTAGGAATTAGGTTTGTACTAGATGATGTAGTACGAAAATCTACCACAAAAACATCTTGGGGCACAAGAGATACCATGAAAAACTCAAAAAGAGGAGGAATTAGTCCAACTTCTCCGACCACTAAATTAAATTTATGGGTTTGTACTATAGGAGGTGGTATTCTAGGATACGCACAATTCCCTGGCGGAAGTACAGCAACGGACGGGGTTGTTATCGATTCAAAATATGTTGGACTTTCCGGTACAGCAAATTATCCTTATAATTTAGGAAGAACTGCTACGCATGAAGTTGGTCACTGGATGAATTTGAGACATATTTGGGGAGACGCCACTTGTGGAAATGATTATGTTGCAGACACACCTTCACATAATACTGCCAATTATGGAGCGCCAAACTATCCGCATTACAGCACCTGCGCAGGAACGCCAGTGGAGATGACCATGGATTACATGGATTATGTAGATGACAGAGCCATGTTTATGTTCTCTAACGATCAGAAGTCAAGAATGTTAGCTATTTTCCAGCCTGGAGGAGCACGCTATGCTTTTGGCCAATAATTATCAAATACTATAACTAAAACTTCTGGAAATAGGTTGCCGTTTGCAACTGCAATCTCAAGAAGTAGTCATTAAGGGCAGAAACTTATGGTTTCTGCCTTTTTTATTAAAAAAGAGGACGGTTAATCCTGCTCTTTTTATATTGGATATTGAGTCGTTCTTACGAAAAAACTTTCCATTTTATATCACATATCCAAAGTCTGTTCTCCTCCTCCATTGATGAAAATAACTTGTCCACTGGTCCAACTAGATATAGGTGCAGCAAAATATAAAACAACTCCTGCAATATCTTCGGCCTCACCTAATCTGTGAATCGGTGTATGTTTCAACATTGCTTTTTCTAATTCTGGAGTTAAGACGGTACTTAACGCAGCAGTTCGCGTTGCTCCAGGTCCGATTGCATTGACACGAATATTGGCTGGACCGTAATCATACGCCAAATTTCTGGTCATGTGATTGATCGCTGCTTTGGATGAAGCGTAGGCACTAATCGCTGGACTTTTGTTAATGGATGCCATTGATGACATATTGATAATACTGCCATAACCCGCCTTCCCCATGTGTGGCGCAACCAACTGGCACAGTCTCCACATACTGAAAACGTTCATATCAAACACTTTTTTGAATTGTGCAACGTCGATATCGTACGGACTTTCTTTTCCGGCACCTCCTCCACCAACATTGTTGACCAAAATTTCGATGCTGCTAAAATGTTCAATCGTTTTATCTACTAAATTGACGAGCGCGTCGTCTTCCAAGACATTACAATCAATCGCAATTGATTTTCCGCCAGTATCATTAATTGATTTTGAAGTTTCTTTTGCCGCTTCCAAATTATAATCTGAGACGACCACGTTAGCCCCGAACGCTGCCAACATTTCGCAACATGCTTTTCCAATCCCACCTGCACCACCTGTAACGATGGCTGTCTTTCCTGTTAAATCAAATAATTTTGAAGTATCCATATCTATTTATAATTTTTTAATTTTGAATTTTTACAATCTAATGTCTACGATCTTATATCTAAAGCCTATTTCTTTTATAAATAATTTTGGTGATCTAATATACGTATAAATCTTAAACTCCATTTTTTTCTATTTTGGAAAAAAATCATAAACAACTGACTCCCATTTGTTTGAACGTTGTACCTTTGAATGTTTTCAATCTGTTTCATAAATAATAAAATCATGGAACAACATTTTCAAAAAATTGGTGAAAACCAAAAAGCTTCTGGGAATAAATTTGTAACAGGCTGGAAAAAATAGGAGTCGAAACTTCTAGAACACATGAAAACCGCTGCGTCTGGAATTATTAAATTTCTACAGAAAGATTATCATTGTTTTGTCCTGAGCACATCCTGATTGAGGAAATCAAAGTAAGGTTTCCTCAGACTATTTATTTCAAAGCATCCTTAACAACAAAAGCACTTAAAAAATGGAAAAGTCTATAAAAATATCCCTACCTGATGTTTCAGCTGCAACTTTACCCATGGCTTATCCGTCCCGGAAAAACAGTTTGCCTGAATCTGGAATTTTTTTAGCAGGCGATGTTGGTGGAACTAAAACCGATCTTGCATTATTTCAAATACAAGATGGAAAATTAGTTTCGATTAAAAACCAGCGTTTTGCCACGACGGATCACGAGTCTTTCATCGAAGCGATTCAAACTTTTCACGGCGATAAAATTTCTACGATTAATTCGGCTTGTTTAGGCGTCGCCGGTGTGGTTGAGGGAAATAAGGTGAAAGGTGTAAATTTTGAGTGGGAAATCGATGCCTCAAAATTAGAATCCGAATTGAACATTAAACGGGTTTTTTTAATTAATGATCTACAAGCTAATGCATACGGACTTTCTGCGCTAAAGAATTCAGAATTTGAAACGGTGTTAAAAGGTGAGAGCGGAAAGGGAAATGCAGCAATAATTTCTCCTGGAACAGGCCTCGGCGAAGCAATAATGTATTGGGACGGTTCTCATTACCATCCTTATGCGACAGAAGGTGGACATTGTAGTTTCAGTCCATCTGACGACTTGGATATGGAATTCTGGAAGTTTTTAAGATTGAAATTTGACCATATCAGTTGGGAAAGAGTCCTTTCTGGTCAAGGCATTCACAATATTTATAAATTTTTGCGTAAGTACAGGGCGATAAAAGAACCGGATTGGCTGACAGAAAAGTTTAAAATTGAAGACGCACCAAAAGTTATATCTTCCGCAGCTTTAGAACGCAATGATATAATATGTGCTGAAACGCTGAAATTATTCGTGAAATATCTCGCCGTAGAATCAGCACAACTTGCTTTAAAATCTAAAGCAACTGGTGGAATTTACATTGGCGGCGGAATCGCTCCGAAGATTTTAGATTTAATTGATAAAAAAGAGTTTTATAAAAACTTTATCAACGTGGGTCGATTGGACAATCTCTTAAAAACCATTCCTGTAAAAATTGTTCTTAATGACCATACCGCTCTAATGGGTGCAGCTTATTATGCTGCGATGGGAACTATGCATTAAATCATCGAAGCAGAACTCTTTGTCAAAAAGATTGATCTACAATCGAGAAGCTGCAGCGCTATCTAAAAACCACTGAACTTTCTTGTCATCTTTTGTAATTAACCGTGCCGGATATTTCATTGCTGATGCAGCCTGATCTTCTAAAACATGAAATACTGCATCTGCTTTTCCTTTTCCGAAAACCAAAAATGCAATATTTCTGCTCTGATTAATTAAAGGTGCGGTCATCGTGATTCTGTACATGTCTACTTCTTCGACGAATACTGATTTAATGGTTGCCTCTGTTTCTTTTAAAACAGAAGTATTCGGGAAAAGTGACGCCGTATGTGAATTATCTCCTAAACCTAAAAGATTAAAATCAAACTCAATCGGTTTGTTCCGGAAATGTGATTCGATTAATTCAGCATATTTTTTCGCAGTTTCTTCAGGAGTTCCTGTAGTATCCATATTAAAAATATGGGATTTTGGAATTTTTAAAGGTTCAAGTAAAATTTCTTTTATCATGAGGGAATTTCGCTGAGGATCATTCTCTGCAACAAAACGTTCGTCGCCAAAGAAAAAATAGGTTTTATTCCAGGCGATTTTGTTGTGATAGGCTTTTGAAGCCAATAATTTGTAGAGGTTCTGTGGAGAACTTCCGCCAGAAAGCACCAAATTAAACTGCCCCCTTTTTTTAATCGCTAACTCAGAAGCATGACAAATAGTTTGCGCCAAGGCGTGGTTCAATTCATTTGGAGTTTTGTAAATATTTATTTTCATTTTATTCCTTTTTATTTTTATCAGGGAGATTAAACCAATGATAACCATCCTTTGCAATTAAGGCTTCTGCATTTTCGGGACCCCAGGAATCTGCAGAATAATTTGGAAAATTTTGTGCCTTATTTTTTTCCCAGTAATTAAGAATTGGCATAATCAGTTTCCAAGCCACCTCTACCTGATCGGCTCGCATAAACAATGTTTGATCTCCAGTAATCGCATCCAGTAAAAGCGTTTCATACGCTTCGGGAGAATCTGATTTCGTATTTCCTGCATAATCGAAAACGACATCAACGGTATTTAAATTCATTTCCAACCCCGGAACTTTGCTCTGCAATTGAAAACGAATGGCCATATCAGGTTGAATGCTGATGACCAATCTATTTTGCTTCGGTGCGCCCGACTCTTCTGACACAAAAATATTGTGCGGAATTTCTTTAAATTGAATTGTAATAATGGAAGCAGATTTAAAAAGACGTTTCCCTGTTCGCAAATAAAAAGGAACACCTTGCCAACGCCAATTATCAATATGAAGTTTCATGGCTGCATAAGTTTCTGTATTAGAATCTGGATCCACATTCTCTTCTTCCCGATAACCTAAAACTTCTTTGCCTTCGATCCATCCAGAGCTGTATTGTCCCCGCGCAGACATACTTTCAATTTTGCCCGTTTCAATTTTTCTCATTGCTTTTAGCACATCCACTTTTCGGTCACGTACTTCGTCTGCATTAAAGTTGGTTGGCGGTTCCATAGCGATGATGCATAACAATTGTAGAAGATGATTTTGAATCATATCCCGCAGAATACCGGCACCTTCAAAATATTTACCTCTGCTGCCAATCCCAATTTGCTCTGTTACCGATATTTGCACGTGCTCCACATGATTTCGATTCCAAAGGGGCTCCATAATCGAATTGGCAAAACGGAAAGCCATGATATTTTGTACTACTTCTTTACCCAAATAATGATCGATACGGTAAATCTGCTTTTCATCAAAAATACTGAGCAATTTTTTATTGAGTTCCTGTGCAGATCCTAAATCAGTCCCGAACGGTTTTTCAATAATTATTCTAGTTGTATCGAGATCGTTTTCAAGTTTAGCTTTCGTAATATTCTCCGCAATCGTACAGAAAAAATGAGGTGCGACCGCACAATAGTAAATAATTGACGGCGTTTCCTTCCACTCCTTTTTATATTTTTCAATCAGTTTTCCAAAGGGTTTAAATGCGTTAGGGTCCGTGATATCAGCATCCTGAAAACCAATATGAGAAGCAAATTTTGTCCAGTCTTCTTTTTTGGTTTTTCCATTTCTAGAAAACTCGTTTACTGCATCAAGTAATTCATTACTGTACTTTTCATCGGTCATTTTACTTGATGAAGTTCCGATAATCGCAAAATTGACTGGCAAATAACCTGCTAGAAAAAGGTTATAAAGCGCAGGCATTATTTTGCGCTTCGTGAGATCGCCCGTTCCACCGAAAATAATGAAAATAGTAGGATCTGATTTTTTATTTAAAGTCTTTAGCATGAGTTAATTTTTATAAAGTGGAAAATTATAAACAGATTATTCTTTAATATTTTCCATGACCCATTTGGTGTGGAAAACGCCTTCTTTCGCTTTGAGTTCATAAGTATGCGAACCGAAATAGTCACGTTGAGCTTGTATGAGATTGGTCGGCATATTTTCGTTTCTGAAATTATCAAAATACGTAAGTGATGCAGAAAATGCCGGTGTCGAAATTCCGTGAAGTGTGGCATCTGATATTACAGAACGAGTTGCAGGTATACTTTTTCTAAGGCTTTCTGCGACTTTACCATCTAGCATCAAATGTTTCAGATTCGGATTTTTATTAAAAGCAGCGTAAATATCCTCCAAAAATTCAGACCTAATAATACAGCCACCGCGCCATATTTTTGCAATAATATCTAAATTTAGATTGTATTTAAATTCCTGATTTGCTGAATATAACAAATGCATTCCCTGTGCATACGCAGAAACCATGGCAAAATAAAAGGCTTTTTCTAATTCAATGCAGTACTTTTCATTGTTGGTATTGTAAGGCATTTCAGTAGAATCCGGATATATTTTAGAAGCTTCCACCCGTAACTCTTTTAAGCTGGATAAATCGCGCATAGAAACGGCGATATCTATAATTGGCGTTGGAAGATGTAAATCCATCGCCGCCTGAGAAGTCCATTTTCCGGTACCTTTTGCTTTCGCCTGATCGCGAATACTGTCTAACAAAAGGTCTGTTTCTCCCTCATTTTTATAAGCAAAAATATCACTGGTAATTTCTACTAAATAGGATTTTAATCTTCCTTTATTCCATTTCTGAAAGACTTCATGAATTTCATTATTTTCCATTTGAAGACCTCTCTTCATGATTTCATAAGACTCAGAAAGCAATTGCATGATCGCATATTCAATTCCGTTATGAACCATTTTTACAAAATGACCCGCAGAACGTTCTCCCATAAAAGCAACCGTCGGTTCGCCATTTACGTGAGCTGCAATTTTTTCGAGAATCGGTTTTATAATTTCGTAAGCTTCTTTATCTCCACCCGGCATCATACTCGGACCTCTTCGAGCGCCTTCTTCACCGCCGGAGACACCCATTCCGACAAAATGATAACCTTGTTTTTCCAATTCTAAATAACGTCTTTCTGTATCTGTAAAATGTGAATTTCCACCATCGATGATGATGTCACCTTTATCTAAAACGGTCAATAATTCTTTAATCACGCTGTCCACAATTTCGCCTGCAGGAACCAACATCATGACAACTTTTGGACTTTTAAGACTATTCGTAAATTCTTTCAAATCAGAAAACCCATGGATATTCTCATTTTTTAGATCATTAAGTTTTTGGACCGTTTTCGCATTGTTATCATAACCTGCGCAAGCATATCCGTGGTCTGCAATATTTTGTAAAAGGTTGGAACCCATTGTTCCTAAACCGATCATTCCAAAAGCGTTTTGATTTCTATTTTCGTTCATGATATTAATTTCTTATAAAGTTTTCTAAAATATTTTTTGATGTTTCAAAATCCTGGTGAAGAATACTGTTCATTCCCAATTTCTTCGCGACTTGAACCAACATCGGTCGGTCATCGAGATAAATACATTCATCGGGTTCAACCTGCGCGATTTCCATGGCCCTTTTATAAATTCTGGGATCTGGTTTTCGCATCCCTAAATAACAGGAGGAGAAAAATCCATCGAAAAGATCGTGCAATTTAAATTTCTTAATTCGGTAATCGTTGAGTTCATTATTTTCATTACTGAGCGCGAACACTGCTAAATCAGTTTGTTTTTTCCAAGATTTCGACCAGTTAAGAAATTGAGGCAATTCGACAGATTGGTCAAACATAAATTGTTTAAAATCCTCTTTCAAAAAATCTCGTGGTTGATTAAATAAAATGGTATCTAAATATTCATCCAAGGAAATACTGCCGATTTCAAAAACGTTGTAAATGAAATTATGAAGGATATTCATTTCGGTATAATCAAAGCTAAAAACTTCCGCCGCCTTTTCCCTTGACTCATGATCCCAACCATTGGTTAATAAAACTCCGCCGATATCCATGAAGACCACCTTAATTTTTGAAGTATCAAAATCGTTCATGGATTATAGTTTTCGTCTTTGACTGTCGATACTTTTGATCAATTTTTCATAAGCCTGATTGAATTTTTCAATTCCTTCATTTTCAAGTTTCTGCGTAATTTTATCGATATCGATTCCTTTTTCTTTTAATTCGTCCATCGTATTATTTGCTTCGTCGATATTGGTTGTCAAAGTTTCTTCGGCATTTCCATGATCGCGGAAAGCATCGATAGTTTCTATAGGCAAAGTATTGATGGTGTCTTTTCCGATGATGCTTTCCACATAAAGCACATCGCTGAAGGACGGATCTTTTGTACCTGTACTTGCATAAAGAACGCGTTGTCTTTGGGCGCCGCTTTCTTCCAATTTTTTAAAGCGATCGCTTTCAATCATCTCCTGATAAATTTGATATGCTTTTTTCGCAGATGCGATTGCGACTTTTCCAACTAAATCATCTGCGCCATTTTCCTTTAGCATTGGATCAACCATGACATCTATTCTACTGAGAAAAAAACTCGCTACTGAAGCGACATCTTTTATTGAGTTACCTTCTGCCAATCGATCTTCAAGCCCACCCATAAAAGCTTCGGTAATTTCCCGATAACGTGGAAGTCCGAAAAGCAAAGTGACATTAATGTTAATTCCTTCTCGCAAACATTCGCGGATTGCGATTAAACCTTCTTTAGTTCCAGGAATTTTGATCATCACATTTTTACGGCCGACTCTTTTCCAAAGTTCTCTCGCCTGTTCGATGGTTCCGTCGGTATCTCTCGCCAAATAAGGGGAAACTTCTAAACTTACAAAACCATCTTTGCCCCCGGTACTATCATAAACTGGTTTGAAAATATCTGCAGCTTTTTGAATATCGTCAATGGCCAGATCGAAAAATATTGCTGAATTATCAGTTTCTTTTTGCGCCAGTTTTACAATATCTTCATCATAATCTGAACTTCCACTGATGGCTTTTTCAAAAATGGAAGGATTGGAGGTCAATCCGCGCAGGTCATCATTATCGATGAGACTTTGCAATTTGCCCGACGTCATAATTTCGCGGTCTAGTAAATCGAGCCAAATACTTTGTCCTAAGTTTCTTATTTTATTTAATGGATTCATTTTTTTTGTTTTAAAGATTAATAATTCTCAAGGTCAATTTGATAAAGACTCAAACTTTTTAAAGATGCTATTCCAAATTTTGAATTTTATTGAGTCGCCGCAAATGTCTTTCTGCTCCGATAAATTTGGCATTTAGAAATGTCAGAACTAATTCCTCCGCACTTGCGTATCCCGTTACTCGACCACCAAGACAGATCAAATTCATGTCATCATCTTCCACACCTTGATGCGCAGAAAAATAATCGGTAATTAATGCTGCTCTTACGCCAGAAACCTTGTTTGCGGCAACACAGGCTCCGACTCCACTTCCGCAAATTGCAATTCCGCGGAAAACTTCTTCGGCTGCAACAGCTTTCGCAAGTGGAATTACATAATCAGGAAAATCATCAGCATTATCTAGTTCCTTTGCGCCAAAATCAACGGGTTGGAAATTATTATCCTTTAAAAAAGAAATTATTCTTTCTTTAAGCTCGAAACCGCCGTGGTCAGCACAAATTCCTATTTTAAGCGTTTCGTTGGACATTTATTTTATTTAAATTCGTTAGAAATGATAAGGAAAAGAGCTGGAAAATAGACTTTAGTCGTTCTTTAAAAGCAAATTCCGTGCGCTTTTCACGACATTTTCTACAGTGAATCCGTACTCCTCGAATATTTGTTCAGCTGGTGCGGACTCACCAAATTTTTCTATTCCGATAACATCTCCATCATCGGTTATATATTTCAGCCAGCCAACAGGAGAACCAGCTTCTATCGCCAAACGTTTCCTAATTTTTTTCGGAAAAACTTTTTCTCGATATTCTGTGCTTTGCTGGTCGAATAGATTCCAACATGGCATGCTTACAACTCTTGCATTGATATTTTCTTTTTTGAGTTCGTCCTGCGCTTGCATAATTAGGTGAACTTCTGAACCTGTTGCGATGAGTATTACATCTGGTTCTCCCTCTGAATCTGAAAGAATGTAGGCGCCTTTTTCCAAATTTTTTGCACTCGCGTATTTTTTCTGGTCGATGATCGGAATTCCCTGTCGAGTTAAAACAATGCAAACTGGACCATCTTTGTGTTCGATGGCAACGCGCCAAGCTTGAGCCGTTTCATTTGCATCGGCGGGACGAATGACTGTCATGTTGGGAACGGTGCGTAATCCAATCAGTTGTTCGATCGGTTGATGCGTAGTTCCGTCTTCTCCCAAACCAATGCTGTCATGCGTATAAACCATGATCGGCCGGATTTTCATAATGGATGCCAATCGAAGTGGCGGACGCATATAATCAGAAAAAATTAAAAATGTTGCGCCGTAAGGAATTAGATAATTACTGAGAGCCATTCCGTTCAAAACCGCACCCATTGCATGTTCCCGGATTCCAAAGTGGAAATTTCTTCCATCACGATGTTTTGGAGAGAATGATTTGTAATCATCAAGATGAGTATCTGTAGAAGGTGCTAAATCCGCAGAACCACCAATAAGTTGTGGAAAATATTCTGCGATGGCATTCAATGTTTTTCCGGAAGCTTTTCTGGTAGCCAAATCTTCTCCAGCTTCAAACACAGGAAGTTTTTTCTGCCAACCTTCCGGTAATTTTCCAGAACTGATCTCTTCATATTCTTTGGCTAAATCTGGATGGCGTTCTTTATAATTTTTATAGAGCTCGTTCCAGTCAGTTTCGTTCTTCGCGGCTTTCTCTCCTGCTTTCTTGTAAAAATCGGCAACCTCTTCGGGAATGATAAAACTTTTATCCGGATCAAAGCCGAAATTTTCTTTCACCAAGCGCACTTCATCTTTTCCCAGTGGCGAACCGTGAGCCGCGGCGGTATCTTCTTTATTCGGACTTCCGTAGCCGATAATACTTCGAACTTTTATTAAGGAAGGACGGTTTATTTCATCCTTCGCATTTTTAATGGCGGCATTCAGTGCTTCTAAATCGTTAATATCGGGAAGGTTTTGAACATGCCATCCGTAAGCTTCAAATCTTTTGGAAACATCTTCTTCAAAAGTTATATCAGTATCGCCTTCAATGGTAATATGATTGCTGTCGTAGAAATAAATCATATTTCCCAAGCCGAGATGACCTGCTAAAGAAGCTGCTTCTGCGGAAACTCCTTCCATTAAATCACCGTCGCTACAAATTGCATAAATATGATAATCGAAAATATTAAAATCGGGTTGGTTGTAACGTTTCGCCATATATTGCTGAGCGATTGCCATTCCGACTCCGTTTGCAAAACCTTGCCCTAAAGGTCCAGTCGTCACTTCAATTCCGGGAGTTAATCCATATTCCGGATGACCAGGAGTAATGCTGTGAAGTTGACGGAAATTTTTAATATCATCAAGGGTAAGTGCATAACCCGTCAAATGCAAAAAACTGTATTGCAACATACAAGCATGCCCACAGGAGAGAATAAAACGATCTCGATTAATCCACTCGGGATTTTTCGGATTATACTTCATGACTTCCGACCATAAAACATGACCTAAGGGAGCTAAAGCCATCGGAGTTCCAGGATGTCCGGAATTGGCTTTCTGCACTGCATCGGCGGATAAAACTCTGACGGTATCAATGGCTTTTTGAATTAAATTTTTAGTTTCCATATTATTTATCTTCTTAATGTGTTAAGTCCCTTTTACAATAATTAAAAGGGTTTGTAAGATGAAGCAAGAAGCTTAGTATAATGCGAAGTGCATTTAATTTAAAGAATCACTGTATTGTGATATAATCTTACAAGACGAAAAACAGGAACAAACATTCAGCCAACAAGCAGAATTTATAAATGAAATTTACTATAACCAAAATACAAGCGTAGTCTTGAAAACTTCAATATTGTTTTAAATTACTTAAAACCTAATGAATTTAGGATTTTCAAAACGCTTCAAATCAACTTCCTTCATTAACTCTTTGCCATTTTCTATATGCTGAAACAGTTCCTCGGAAAAGTAACACCCATTTAGAATTCCACGAGCACCCAAACCATTAAAAATAAAATAGTCAGAATGTTCGGCGTGATTTCCTAAGATGGGGCGACGGTCTTTCACCGTTGGTCGAAAACCATAATTTACTTCTACCACTTCAAATTGATGTGGGTAAAATTCTGAAAGTCCATCTTTAAGTTGTTGCGTTGCAAAATCATCAACTTCATTATCACGTTCATTCGGGTCATAGGTTCCGCCGTAGTAATGCAACTCGTCATTAAGCGGAAAGAGAAAATGTTTTTTCTTTATGGTATACTGATTATTTATTTTGGCTGAAAGTTTTACTTTCAAGTGATGTCCTTTATTTGGAATTAGGGGAATATGGCAAAAGAAAGGATTTTGGGTGACGCCCATGCCCTCGCAGAACACAATATTTTTGAAAGTAAAATCTTTATATCTTTTGACAGAAATTTGGGAGTAGTCAAACTTTTCTTGAATTAAATGCTCATTTTGTTGAAAGTAGTTTCGGAAATCGCCAAAAAATGCATCTACATTTAATCGTGCTGATTTATTTACAGAACCTGTTCCGAACGGATTTATAATGTTTTCCAGATTCTCAAAATCATCATTTAGAAATTGACTTAATTCTTCGGTCTCTGATTTCGAAAGCCAGAGCTCCTTTTCCTTTTCATCGTGGAAAATTCGGTGAATATTTTCTGAAATTAAATAATTATGGCCGGTATACTTTTCAATTTCCGCTAATGTTTTCGTAAGAAACTCAATCTGTTCTGCTGCCAACCAAAAAGTGGTAAACTTTTTTAAAACCAATGGATTTACAACGCCTGCTGAAATTTGAGAGGCACTTTTTTCCATAGCGGAAAATAGAACAAAAGATTTTTGATGTTTAATAAGTTGATGTGCAAAAAATAGAGCTGCATAGCCATCACCCACAATAATATAATCAACCTTTTTCACTATTTTTTGTTTTATAAATGAATTTTTAATTTACGAAAAAGCATGAAAAAAACCTGAGTAAATGTACTCAGGTTTTAAATATTTAAGGAAGAATATTAGTAATTCCACATATCGCTTTCCATTTGAAGGATTTGCGCTTTAATTCTTTCGCTTTCTTCCAACTGTCCATCGGCGTCATTTGGAATATAATCTTTGATCACACCATTACCTAAACCATTATCTGATTTATAGATGACGGTTGAAAAACGTCGTGCGTTTAGCAAATCATCAAAAGTAATATCGGAAGCCAAGTTTTTATTGTTGAAAACTACAGCGTTTGCAAGTACTTCCCGCGCGTCTGGATAATACACCCAGAACAAATCGATAAGCTCATCTCTGGAGGCCAATGGCTGACCATCTGGTCCGTATTGCCCCATTGTAGCAGGATCCTGACCCATTGCAGCAATTCCTAAAAGACGGTATTTCATCTGACTGTCTCGACGGTCAATATACCACATTCCTTTAATTTTTAAAACCTTTACATTTTCAGTTTTGGTTTCATAAACATTGGTGAATTCCTTTTTTTCGTCTTCAGTTAATTTTCCAGTTTCATTTAAACGATCAATACCTGCATCACTCATTACCGCATTTTTAATACGAGATTGAATTGCGTCAGGACTTAAGCGAGTCATGAATAGTTCATCATCATAAACTTCTGTAATTCTACCATCATTAATGGCATCAAACAAAAGCTGATAGAGAGAACGGTTATTAGAAATCAATCCATCTCCATTGTGATAGAAAGGCTGATTAATTTTGTCGTTCATATCAATGATCTCCCAAACCACCATACTTTTCAAAATGTCTTTATCTTCAATAAAGCCATATTTAAGAGGTACGATTTTGTTGGAAACTACAGAATCACCTTGCTTAATTAAATGTAAATCACGGTACTTTCGGAAAGCCTCGGGGGATTTTGCATTTAAAATAGACATAGACGAGGGCACTTCTTCTGGAGTTGGAGCTGGTTCAACAGGAATTTCTGCTGCAGGCTCTTCAACTACAGGTTCGGCTACCACTGCAGTTTTAGGTGTTGTTTTACGTTTAGTCTTTTTCTTCGTCTGTGCACCAGCAGTAATAAAGCTGCATGCCACTAATACGAATATTATTTTTTTCATTCGAAAATTTTTAAAATTTTATCAGCTATAATATCTGTAACGTAATTACTGTACATTTATTACAACAGGTGGAATCTGTTTTAAAGCCTGACCACCAAGTCCACTTGCAGTAGCTTGAATATTAAAGACATACGCGATATCTCCATTTCTAAGATTCTTAGTTAAACTGGCTACAGAACTCATTGAGTTTCCATTTACTAACATTGCTGCTTTACCAGGAACTTTAAACATAAAACTGTTTACCGTAAAACTTACAGGGAAATCGAAATCAGGCATATCTGCCGTTACTCTTTGATTCGGAATTGACGATGCAGGCATCGAAACAACCGATCTTCCTTGTATTTCTCCAACTGGCGGCGGTACATTTTTAATACGGAAAGGGAATGACTGGGAAATTGTACCACCTTTTGGATCACGTCCAGAAATAGTCAGGTTTACAGTGCTTCCTCCTCCCGGAGTTACCGTCCATTTACCACCTCCTCCTTTTACAGATGCTCCAGACGCTGAAAGGGAAATCCCTGCCATATCAGCACCAAGAATAGATCCGGAGATTGGATTTGGTAATCCTCTGTAAAGAACATTCATTTTATCAGCAGTAAGAATTGCACCTTTCTGAGCTTTTAATTCCTGAGCTCCAGATACTACTTTATAGGTGTGGTTATAAGGTAATTCAATTACTTTTCCATTCACATCGGTGAAAGATATTTTTCCACTGAAGGATTTTTCTCCTAAACCTCCAGTATCTAAATTACGAACTCCTTGTCCATTCGTAACAGTCAGGCCTGGCATTGATAATCCCGGAACGTTACTAGAGTAGTTACCGATTGCAACTTTTCCTTGTGCAGATTCACCCTGAACTACGGTTGCAGGTGCGGAAACAATAGCGGAGTACGCATCAAATTTAATATCAGCATCCACTTTTTCCTGAAGCATGACAGAAAGAGCATCACCTTGAATCCCTCGAGCTGATGACTGTATTACTTCTAAATTTGACAGCGCCGCAATAAGAGGCTGATTGTAAAATTTATATTGTAACCAGTTTTTGCCATTTCTAGGTTTGTCAAATTCAGTGATCATCTGTTTGTTTGTTCTGGCAACCATCGCTTTCATCAAATTATTTGAAGCGAAATTATCGTTGATATACTTTTTGAAAGCTTCAATTTTAGCTTTTAAAGCAGTCGCATTTTTTGAAACTTTATTTTCATCTCCATTTTCAAAGAAAATGTTTGTAGAAGGTTCAGTATTGTTAAGCGAAGCAAAACTTTCCTGAATTTCTAGTGATTGATCGTACTCAGCTTCTTTACTAAGTTGGATTTTTAAACCTTCAATAGATTTAACCAAATCATCTGCTTTCTCTTCTAATCCTTTGTATCTTTCTAAAGGAGCTTCGAAGGTATCAGGCGTATTTTTGGCTTTAGCTTCTAAAGTTTGCTTGAATATTGAGTTATTATTTTCGGTTAGGGCTCTGGTTTCTTCCAGAGAGCCGGTGGTATCTTTGTATGATCGGATGATTTCTTGATCAATCTGCATCGCAAGCATTGCGATAAAGACCAAGTACATCAAGTTGATCATCTTTTGACGAGGAGTCTGTTTTCCTTGTGCCATTTTTTAGTAAATTTTGTTGATAAATATAAATTTTAAATGATAATGGTAAGGAAATTATGATTTCATCGCGCTAAGCATTCCGCCGTATACTCTGTTAAGATTATTAAGGTTAGAGGTTAATCCAGATAATTCTTCATTAAATTTAACTGAATGTTGCGCAGATTCCTGCATATCTGCAATATATTTTTTGCTGTATTCAGTTTGTTCTTTTCCATGCTCTAACTGAAGTGCGTATAATGCGTTCATACTTTCTAGGTGACTTGAAGCCAACAACAACTGATCGTTGTATTTTTGAGTAGAAGCTGTAACGTCAACCGTTTGGTTAATTTGATCTACAGAAGCTGAAAATTTATCGATTCCAGTTCTTAATCGGTCAAATAAACCAACATCTAATTTAGCATCAGCCAACATTTTATCTAATTTATCAGATAAAGAAACTTCTAGTTCTTTTACTTCAGCAGCCTGAATTCCGAAAGTTGAATGTTTTGGATTTGGAGATGCATCAGAATCCAATAATTCCGGATATACATTTTCCCAAGCGTAAGATTCTTCAGATTTTGGTGCATCAAATGCAAAGATGGTAAAGATGATAGCTTCAGTAATCAAACCGATTGCTAATGTTACGTTTCCAGTAAGAGGACCTATGCTCCAGTGAGTCATCTTGAATAGTGCTCCAAGGATTACGATTGCTGCTCCTATGGAGTAGATGAAATTGTACGTTGCTTCTTTAGTTTTAAACATGTGGTGTAAAGTTTAGTTTTTTTAATATTTTTTTTAATGTCTTATTTTGTTCTTTTTTTGAATTTTACAGATCCTTCAGGAATATCCTGAACTGTTCGGAATCCGATGAAACTTCTTGCAGAATCTTTTCTTTCGTAGTCTCTGTAACCAGTCATCAGTAAATAACCTACATCTTTCCACGATCCTCCTCTTACAGATTTTCTTGGTTCTTTAGCAGCCTGACCTGATAAATATGGATTTAAAGTTGATGCGAACTGGTATGTAGAGTTGTTATAAGGTGACTCTGTCCATTCTGCAACGTTTCCAGCCATATCATATAAACCAAATCCATTTCTTGGAAAAGTTTTAACTGGTGCTGTATAAGTGTATCCTTTCTTTTCGTCTTCTAAATAATTACCACGTTTCGGTTTAAAGTTGGCCAGGTAGCAACCTCTGTCATCTTGTAAATACGGACCGCCCCAAGGGTAAGTTGCATTTTCTTTTCCACCACGAGCTGCATATTCCCATTCCGCTTCCGTAGGAAGTCTAAAGGACATAGGTTTTTGTTTTCTTTTTTTCAAAGATTCGTTGTAATCCGATTTTAATTTAGAACGGAAGTTACAAAAAGCACGTGCCTGATCCCACGTAACTCCTACAACTGGATAATCTTTATAGGACTTGTGCCAGAAATAGCCGTCGTACAATGGCTCATTATAAGCGTAACTGAAATCAGTAATCCAAACGGTTGTGTCGGGATATACTGCGATACTTTCTTTCTTCAGGTAGTTAGCCCCTCTGGAATTGTCTTTTACTGCTTGTGAAATATCTTCCCATTGGAAAGCATATTTTAATTTGCGCGTATCGATAATTCTTTCATTATTTATTCTTTCTGCCTGCGGAATATACATCGATTCTAAGATCTCCGCATATTGTGCATCGGGATAATCATTTGTATTCCACTTCAACGGAACGTCCCAATCTAATTTTTTAGATTCATCGTAGCCATCACGACCACCTTGAGATTCCATAAATTCCTGATAGGCATTTTTGTTATCACCAGCTTTTTTTGAAGAGTACGCGTAATCTGCAATTGATGTTCCGTTTCCACCGCCGCTTCCATCACCAGCTGCTTCAGCCAATAAAGAGCGTGCAATAGAATCGCGTACGTAATCAACAAAGACTTTATACTGACCATTGGTAATTTCAGTCTCATCCATAAAGAAAGATGAAACCGTTACCGTTTTAAGCGGTGCTTTTTCTGGGGTATTGGTAAAATCTTGATCAGCTAATCCCATCACAAATGAACCAGCGGGAATTGCCACCATGCCATGCGGACGTTCAGCAGTGAACGATTTTCCTCTTTTCTTAGCAATAAGTTCACCCTTTGATCCGGGCTTCCCTGCCGATGATCCTCCTCCTCTGGAGCAAGACATAACAACGGATGCTGATAATAATATTAGAAGTACTCTTTTCATTCTATAATTGAAATTAAGCGGTAAATATATAATTTTTTAGAAAAACAACTATGCTTTTTTTTCAAAAACGCAAAATTATTGTTAATATTTTGTTAACAGTAAATTATTACTCTACAGTTACTGATTTTGCTAGGTTCCTTGGCTGATCAACATTTGCTCCGCGATACACTGCTACATAGTAAGATAGCAGTTGAAGTGGCACAGATGCAATAATCGGAGAGAAGCATTCAGACGTCTCTGGGAACTCAATAACATAATCAGCAACAGAAGCCACTTGGGTGTCTCCTTTGTTCACTAACGCAATAACTTGTCCTTTTCTTGCCTTGATCTCTTGAACATTACTCACAATTTTATCATAATGACCTTGTTTAGGTGCAATAATTACAATCGGCATGTTCTCATCAATCAAAGCAATTGGTCCGTGTTTCATCTCTGCTGCTGGATAACCTTCAGCGTGGATGTAAGAAATTTCTTTTAATTTTAAAGCTCCTTCTAATGCCGCAGGGAAATTATAACCTCTACCTAAATAAAGGAAATTTTGAGCATCTACGAAGTTTTTCGCAATTTCTTTTACTTTTTCATTCGTCGTTTCTAAAACTTCCTGCACTTTCTTAGGAAGTCCATCAAGCTCTGTAATTAAACGCATAAACTCTTGATTGCTCAAGTGACCGTTGTGTTTTCCTAATTTTAAAGCAATTAAAGAAAGAACCGTCAATTGTGCAGTAAAAGCTTTTGTTGAAGCAACTCCGATTTCCGGACCAGCGTGCGTATAAGAGCCGGCATCAGTAACTCTTGAGATAGAAGAATCAACGACATTACAAATTCCATAAACGAAGGCACCTTTCTCTTTAGCCATTTTAATGGCGGCCATTGTATCGGCAGTTTCACCTGATTGGGAAATAGCAATTACAATATCTTTTTCACTAATGATTGGATTTCTGTATCTGAATTCTGAAGCGTATTCTACTTCGACAGGAATTCTGGCAAATTCTTCAATTAAATACTCGCCAATAAGACCAGCATGCCAGGAGGTTCCACACGCGATAATGGTGATTTTTTGAGCTTGGTTTAATCTTTCTAAGTTATCCCAGATTCCGGCCATTTTGATGATGCCTTCCTCTACCAATAATCTTCCTCTTAAAGTATCATGGATTGATTTAGGCTGCTCGAAAATTTCCTTCAACATGAAATGCTCGTATCCTCCTTTTTCAATTTGCTCTAAACTTAATTTAAGCTGCTGAACTTCTGGAGTGATCTTCACATTATCTTTAATATTTCTGATGTCTACTCCGTTTTCCAAAGAAATCGTAGCCATGTGTCCTTCCTCTAAATAAACTGCTTCTTTCGTAAATTCAACAAAGGGGGAAGCATCGGAAGCAATAAAATATTCATTAGTTCCTAAACCAATCGCCAATGGTGAACCCAATCTTGCAACAACCAATAATCCTGGAAAATCATCATGCATAACAGTGATTGCATAAGCGCCGTATACTTCATTTAAAGCATATCGTACGGCCGTTGCAAAGTCAAAATCTTTGTTTACGTCCATTACGTATTCAATAAGATTGACTAAAACTTCCGTATCTGTTTCTGACTGAAATGTAAAACCTTTATCGGTAAGCATTTTTTTAATGGTATCATAATTTTCGATAATTCCATTATGAACCAAAGCTATTTTACCATTATTAGAAAGATGCGGATGCGAATTATTGTCGCTTGGTACTCCGTGAGTAGCCCAACGGGTGTGACCCATACCAACATGTGACTTCCCAGCCAGGTTTTTAGATATGGCAACTAAATCATCAACTTTACCTTTAGTCTTGGCAACTTCAAATGATTCATTATCTCGATCCAATACAATACCTGCACTGTCATATCCTCTATATTCTAAACGACGCAGCCCATTGATGACTACTTCATATGCATCTTGAAAACCAGTATATCCTACAATTCCACACATATTCTATAAATTTTTTAATTACTATTTCTTTCCGTACGTTAATATCAATTTTGCGCTTTTGTCGTTGCCTGGATCAGTACCTACAAAAACGGCTCTGTTTGGCGTAAAACTTCTGGTTGTAAAGTTTTGCGGACCCTGACTTGCATTGCTCGCGCCAACTAAATTGCCACCACTGTCTGTGGTATATGTTCCCACGTTTAGGATAAAGTGACCGTTGATCGGTGCACCTTTTTCTATAATGCTTTTGAAGGTTTGTGTAATCCCGATATCATAATAAGCAGGATTTTTTTCAAGATCATAAGCTTTCACGAGACTATAAATTCCAGTCGTATATAAGGCGCTCATATCCTCCAAGAAGGTATTTAAGTCAACTTTATTAACTTTCTGTTTAACCACAAAGCTCGCAGGTTTTTTATAATTATTGTTCCACAAATCTACATCTGTATAGATTCTCATTTTCGCAGAAATAATTCCGATCTTATCTGTTTCATACATTGATCTCACTGTAGCAATTGTAGCTTCAGGAATTTTTAATCCAATTCCTGGTCCGCCCATTCCTTGTGCGTATACTTTCGGAGCACCCGTAATTGTATCACTTACTAAAAGTACTGCTGCAGATGGAGTTCCGGCACGATTAATTGCAATATGGTTAAAATGAGTATTACCAGCACCACCGTTTAAAACATAAACACCTTGGGCTCTAGTGGTAGTTGTACCATCAACTTTATCTGTTTTGTAATAAAGGTTAATTTCAACCGCATTGGGATCAAAATTAAAAATATAACCGTCATTCTCTGCAACGGAAACTTTGATACCTTTAATATATCTGATAAATGTTGCAACGTCAGCAAGTTCGGGAGATTTACCTTTTGCTATAATTTTATTCTGGAAGAAAGTACTATCCAAGTCAATTCGAATTGCAGGCGTTCTTTCATAAAGTAAAGAATTATCTGTGTCCTTGGTCACTTTTATAGAACGGATTGTACCATCAAATACTTTCTGACCGAGAAGTGCGCCTGTAGACACCGTTTTATTAGATCGGATTTGGTCTGTGCTGGAAAACAAAAATTCAGTAACCTCCTCTACTTTAATATTAAATAAAGTGTTACCGCCAATTTTGGTTTTTCCATATTTGGTGATGGGATAATTGTTTACCACTTTTTTCGCCGGAACAGCACCGTCTGGAAAGATATAATCTTCTACCGTCGTCGTAGTTACAGAATCTATTGCATATGTTGGCTTGAGAACAAGTACCGCAGAATCCAAGATTGCATTAGCGCCAAAATCAGGATTGGGAGAACTTAGCCTAAGTTGAGTTATATAATCAGATTTTTGCAGTCCAAATTGTGGCTCATTAAAAGCACCCAAAGTGGCACTAAGTAAACGCGCTGCATCCGTACGAATGGTATCATGATTATCTACCGTATATGCGATGAGCGGATAAGCCGTCTCAGTAGCTTGCGCACCGTTTTGAAAAAACTGAGAACCTAACTGATCGGCATCTGGTTCGCAACTCCATAAAATTACACTTCCGAGCGCTAAAACACTAGCAGCTCTGAATATCTTTTGAATATTTCTTATCATTAAATAAAAATTGATTAGTACAAGTTAAGGATAGATTCAGGTTCGAGATATTCGGATTTTGTTGCGGTCGTTTTTTCAAAACCTGCTTCTAAATCTTCCTCCAAAAACTCATCACCTTTAATAACAACATCCACTAAGTTCATACTTTCGATAACGAAATTATGAAAACTTGGATTCTTAAACGCAGCAAGACCTGTAATATTGTCGAACTTCATTTTTTCTTCTACGGATTCGGCTAGTGGTAAATTCTCCTCATTGTAAACTGATAGAACAATTTTCGAATCGTTGAAATAGGAATCGTTTTTATAAAAAGTCTTTAAATAAACAGGAATAAAAGAAGCCATCCAGCCATTAAGGTGAATAACATCCGGAACCCAGTTTAGTTTTTTAATCGTTTCAATGACACCGCGGGCAAAAAATATGGCGCGCTCATCATTATCTTCGAAGGCTTTCCCTTCATCGTCGATATAGAATTGTTTTCTTTTAAAATACTCCTCATTATCAATGAAATACACCTGCAATCTCTCACCGGGCAACGATGCAACTTTTATAATTAAAGGTTGATCTAAATCATTAATAATAATATTCATCCCAGAAAGACGAATCACTTCATGCAGCTGAAATTTTCTTTCGCTGATTTGGCCAAATCTTGGCATAAACACTCTTACATCATTTCCTTCCTGATGCATTTTGAGCGCCATCTTACTCACCATAGTCGCCATATTGCTATCTTCCTGATATGGGAACATTTCTGTGGTGACATACAAAATCTTTTGGTTCGGCATAAATTCTATCGTTCTTCTAATTTTAAGGCAGAATATTCTACCGCGCAAATTTACAAAATTTAAACTAATATCTCCCTACTTAACATAATATTGGCAGCATTTAACCTAAAACACGGTTTATCAAAAATAATTAACAAAAAGTAATGATTTATTTTAAACTTAATTGTTATTTTTACAAGGATAATCAAAACATTTATGGAAATATTCACAAGCAAAAAACCCTTCACAGATTACATCGAAAGGCAGAAAGAAATGGGTAAAAAAATTGGCTTTGCTCCCACTATGGGCGCACTTCATCAGGGACATTTATCACTCTATAAAAAAGCCGATCAGGAAAATGATCTAATTATTGCGTCCATTTTTGTGAATCCAACACAGTTTAATAATCCCCAGGATTTAGAAAAATATCCCCGAACTACGGAGCGTGATTTAAAACTTTTGGAGCAAACGGGTGTTGTTGATGCAGTCTATCTTCCCGAGGTTCAAGATCTTTATCCAGACGGTTTGAAAAGTAAGTCGTATGACTTCGGTGGTTTGGAAAATGAAATGGAAGGCAAATCCCGACCTGGCCACTTCGACGGTGTAGGAACGGTAGTTGAAGAATTATTGCAACAAGTGAAACCTGACAATGCCTATTTTGGAGAGAAAGATTTTCAGCAACTGGCTATTATCGAAAAGTTGGTTGAAAACTTAAAGCTACCCATAAAAATTCATGGTGCTCCCATTTTCCGGGAAAAGAATGGCTTAGCAATGAGTTCACGGAATGAGCGCTTAAGCTCGTCTCAGCGAGAAGCATCAAAAATAATCCACGAAACCTTACTGAAGGTAAACGACTGGTTCCGAATCATCACGGTTCCAGAAATTAACAAAAGAGTGAAAGATATTTTTGATGATCAGCGCGGTATGGTGTTGGAGTATTTTATAATCGCCGATGAAGAAACGCTGAAAGAGACCGACTTCTTTTATAAAGGTCATAATTATCGCGCGTTCATCGTTGTTCTCGTAAATGACGTTCGGCTCATAGACAATTTGCATTTGGATTAATAGACCTTTATAAAACATCAAAAGTCTTCCTCATGGGAAGACTTTTGAAAACCAAATCACAAAATATTAATATGAAAAAAAAAATTACTTTCGGAAAAGTAATTTAGTGACCCGGCTGGGATTCGAACCCAGGACCCATACATTAAAAGTGTATTGCTCTACCAGCTGAGCTACCGAGTCTTAGAATGTGTAAATAAATTTACCTTCTAATAGTTTTTTTGCTGTGTGCCTGCGACTGGACTCGAACCAGCACATCCATAGGAAACCACCCCCTCAAGATGGCGTGTCTACCAATTTCACCACGCAGGCAAAAAAAATCCGTAAAAATTACGGAATTTTTTCACTTGTGACCCGGCTGGGATTCGAACCCAGGACCCATACATTAAAAGTGTATTGCTCTACCAGCTGAGCTACCGAGTCGGTCACCATTAAATCTGCAGAATTATATTCTCGTTTTAAAGTGGTGCAAAGATACTTCTTTTTTTAAAATCTCAAAATATTTTAGGTAATTTGTATAAAATAAAAAGATGATAATTTCACTTATTGGGTACATGGGAAGTGGCAAATCTCACATTTCCAAAGTTTTGAGCAAAAATATGAACCTTAAATTAATTGATTTAGATAAGGTGATTAATTTGCGCAACAACATGTCTATTGCAGAAATATTCGAAAAAAGAGGCGAAATCTATTTTCGAAAACAAGAAAGGGCAATTTTAGAAGAAATTTTAAACTCCGAAACCGAATGCATTTTAAGTCTGGGTGGTGGAACTCCCGCATATTATGATAATATTTCTTTGATTAATGATAAGAGCTCGAGTGTTTATTTGCGAACTTCAGTAAAGACGCTGACCGAGAGATTGTTGAAACAGAAGCAGAAACGACCCCTTATTTCCAAAATTTCTGATGAACAGCTGCCAGAATTCGTGGGACAACATCTTTTTGAACGGCAGCAATTTTATTCGCAGTCAAAATTCACCGTCGTTACCGATTTAAAGACTCCAGAAGAAATTGCCCTTGAAATCGCTTCTATAATTTAATTATTTTTAGAATCGTCAACGTCGCTGAAAAATAAATCCCAATCACCGTCCGCCATATCACCAGTCGAATCACCTTCTACAAAGCCATCTAAATCACGACGGTCTTTTTTGGTAGGTCTTCCTTCGCCTTTGTTTCGGTAATGTTCCTGGCTCAAGTTGCGCAGTTTTAAAATTTCATATTGTTCCTTATCTGTTTTATCTTCAATGTACAGTGGAACCAGTTTAGCACCCATTCTACTTTTTGGAATCTGTGTAATTTTGATTTGGTAATCAATCTGGTTTTTTCGGATCTTAATAATATCACCATCTTTTACTTCCCGCGAAGATTTCACCGTTTGATTGGCTACAGAGACTCTATTTTTCTTAATCTCCTCAGCAGCAATGCTTCTGGTTTTATAAAATCGTACGCACCATAAAAACTTATCAATTCTCATATTTTATTTATACTTTTGCTGGATTAAAAATTTTAGCAATTTAATGATAATATTAAATATGAAAAAGACATTCTTATACCTAGCCATCGCGTCAGTAACCTTTAATTCTTGTAGAAAAGATGAAAATGTAGCCGCGCCGGAAGTAAGTATAGAAACTCAAAATAGTTATGACGACCAAGCGACAGCAGCCTATTTGCAAAATCATTATTTGGATGCGAAAGGCAATGTGCAGTTCTTAGCAGAAAGCGATAAAACCAACATTAAATTGGCAGACTTAAATCCTGTAACATTACCTTCTGGTGTGGTATATATCATTCGGAATGGTGCGCAACCAGAGCCTGGAACTGTGATTGGAGATACCGATATTTTAAGTTTAATGCATAATACGGTAACTTTCGTAGCTACAAATACCGACAATAAAGTAGAATTTACTTCGCCATACCCTTTTAGAAATACGATCGCTGGGACGGGTACTCCTGAAATTGATCCACTGTATTATTTTGCTAAAGAATCGGTGAGAAATGCGGCAAAAGATGATTTGCAAAAGCAAAGAAGTTTTTACGAAATCGAAGGGTTTCGCGAAGCTCTACAGAAATTTAAAGCTTTCAATTTAGAAGTCGACAGCAATTACAACCTTCAGGGTTTAATTATCGTTCCTTCGCGCGCAGCATTTGCGCGGGATGCTCATTATAATTATACAGGAATTGGTTTTAAAGACCGAAGTTTTATTTTTAATTTCCAGGTTTACAAATCAACACCAGCGCCAGCTACAAGATAATTTATTTTAAATTAATGAAAAAATTAGCTCCTTTTTGGGGCTTTTTTTCGTTCTTGATTTTATTCGAAAATTTCGCGTACGACCGCTAAAGATTTGGGAATGTAGAAATTCGTGATGTGAAACTGGCAGTAAATCATCAACGAATCCAGAAAAGTTGTTTTCTCTTTTTTTGCCAGTTTAACGGCATAAATTTCCGGGGCGTTTAAAAACTTCAACCAAATTTCAGAAACGTTTTCGTCAAAGAAAGAATGTGAAATTTCCGCTTCAAAAATGCCACTTTCCGGATTTAGAAACCGCTCACTTCCTTTTAAGGGTGCGACGCCCGACACCAATAAAAATTTAAAAATAAAGGCCAAATAAGCGTTAAAATTTTGTTCGATAAATTCATCTCGGAGATTCAGGATTTCCTGAAACAGCAATTCATTTTTTCCTTCTTCCCGCAAAACCTGATGCAGAAAGTCTGCAGTAAAAAATAACACAGAACTCGCCGCTACATTTTGAAAATCATGAAAATCTGCGCCGGCTTCAATTTTTGAAACGCGCGAAATACGATTTTCATCCGCCTTTTTCGGCACTGAAAACAGGAGAAAATTAAGCGGAAAAAGGTAAGGTTTTTTCTTATTTTTCGAAGTATAAAGTCCTTTCGCAAAAAAACTTTGAAAACCTGCCTCTTCCGTATAACAGTGTAGAATTGCGTCGGTGTCGCCGTACTTCACATACGACAGCAAAAAACATTTGATGATCTGCATTAATTGACCACGGCTATTTTCGCAGTTGCGGTATCGGTTCCATCTTCATTGGTCATTAGAACAAAATAAATTCCGGACGACACGCGTGCACCGCGGTGATTCAACAAATTCCATTCATAAAATCCACCACGCGCCACCGCCTGATGCACCAAGTTTCCGACAGCATCCGTAATTCTGATATTGGTTTTCGCCGCCAAACCACGGATTTTTACATTTCCTTTATATTGCGCATAAACCACCGGATTCGGATAAACCAAAACATTCGCGAAAGTATCCTGAACATTCACCACATCGCCCTGGTAAATGACCACGCCGTCTACCGTTACAAAATAAACTTTTCCCGTCGTCGCATCTACTTTAATATCCGTCACATCATTAGTCGGTAAAGGTGAATTTTCGCGCGTGAAATGCTGCAGGGTTTTTTCGCCGTTTGCGCTTAAATAAAAAGCGCCGCCACCGTCCACCGAAATCCATTTTTGATTTCCGGAATCCACTTCAATTTGCAGAATTTGCGTATCGCGGAACAATTCTTCTCCTACGCCATTTTCTTCGATGATAACAGGGCCCGCTTGTGGGAAAGTTTCGGAAATTGCAGATTTTGGGTTTTGAAGAATACGCAAACCGATTCTCGTACCGATCCACAAATCATCATTTTTATCTATTGTCGCGGAAACCACGCCATTTGTGGCCAAATTATTTTCCTGGCGAATTACTTTAAACCGGTCATCGCCGCGCACGGTGGGCGTATTATTGTAATCGTAAATAATCAGTCCGCCACGACTGTCAAAAAAAGGTGAAAAAACATACAGAATTCCATCTTTCGCGAAAGGTTTTTGCGTGTCGCCTCCAGAAACTACACTCGTTAAATTAAAGTGATCTGCCGCAGCATTATAGTGATAAAACCCGAATTTTCCGTCCTGTTCAGAAGTGGAAACAAAAAGCTGGTTATTTTCATCGAACGTCAGACCGGCGACTCTTTTATAAAAGTCACTTTCGGTTAAATATTTATTTTTAAAGACGTCGTCCAGCATACGGTAAACTCCCCTTCTTCCGGTTTCAAAGGTGTAGTTCACGAAAAAAATCTCCTCTTTTTTAGCTGGATTGATCACGGCATCCAAAACATTCAGCGAACCTTGGAAAGTTTTAAAAAAATCCGGGTAAACCCACTCTTTTCCATTAAAATGATAATAGCCCAAATTTCGGTAAATGGGATTATTATAACTTTCGCGACCACCGCTGGAAATCACGATTTGATCCGCCACCAAATCAATCTTATAGGAAGTATTGCTATATGGTCCATCAGGTTTCAGCGTCTCTCTGTTTTCATTTAAAATTCCTGAAAATTGAGAGCCGGCGTAAATTTTAGACTCAGAAAAAAAAGCGGTATTTATAATCTCTTTAGCGTCAAATGACTTTACCGAATTACCAGATAAATTATAAATAAAAACTTTTTTCTGGTCGGCAATTACAATATTTTGGTCGGTAATAATAAGATCTTTAATATCACTGAAATTCCCAGGTAAAGTTGAAAAAGAATTTCCATCACCAAAATATACTTTTGTACGCGAAGCATATGCGATAATATTTCCCGTAGAAATCTGTGTCAGATTTCCGCTTGCAAGCGTTTTCCATTCCCGATATATAGGAAAAGTAACATCAAGAAGATGCGTTTTTAATCCAGTGGTTGTTACCGCGTAGACCGTGTTTTCTTTGATAATTGCTTCGCGTGAAGCTTCATAACTACCTACAGAGTTGGTAAAAAACGCGGAGTCGCCGAATTCCTTCTTATCCAACTTAAAAATAGAAACGCCATATCCCACTGAAATTACAGCCAAATTACCTGTTATCGAAATGTGGTTAATTTTCTTATCTCCCGAGTATCCCGTTGCGATGGGTATATCAACCACGTAGGTTATTCCATCAGGTGCAATGACATCCAAAGAGCCATTTTGATAACCGACCAATCCTGTCTTCGTCTCTGCGTTATAATCGAAAGCGGTAATTTTAACTTCATGAAGCCCGTTGGCTTTGGACAGTTTCGTGATTTCTCCAGAATTTGGAGTGTAATAAAAAATTCCGTTTTCAGTTGCGGCAATAAGTTTTCCTGCGTCTTCACGAATAACCAAAACATTATTATAGGAAAATAAATCAGTCCATTTTGTAGAAGAAATTTTTTGCGCCGAAAAATTCAGCGAAAGAATAAAAAAAAGTAATGGAAATATTTTCTTCATTAAATTAAACTAAAATACGGTCATCAATAACTTGATTTTCCCAGGAGATATTTTTAACTTTTTTATCTTTATCAAAATAAAAGTTGATTTTTCCTAAAAGCAATCCTGCCCAACCCACTTGGTTCACCAATACGTTTTTTCCTTTTCTGTTCAAGAAGGATTGTGGTTCTGCGAGGAATGTATGCGTGTGTCCCCCCAAAATCAAATCGATTCCATCAGTACTTGCCGCAAGAATTTTATCTGAAACTTTCTCTGGATTGTCTCGGTAATCATAGCCAATATGCGACAGACAAATGACCATATCGCATTTTTTATCATTCCGTAAAAAATCAGAATAATGCTGCGCGACTTCAATCGGATTTAAATATTCTGTTTCGCCGTAATCCTTTTTGCCTACAAGCCCAGCAAGTTCTATTCCCACACCGAAAATCCCTACTTTAATCCCATTTTTATTAAAAATTTTATAAGTTTCGGTTTCTCCGTCTAAAATGGTATTTTTAAAATCATAATTTGAGCAGATGAAAGGAAATTTAGCAACGGGTCTTACTTTTTTGAAACCCTGTAAACCATTATCAAAGTCATGATTACCCATTGTTGATGCATCATAACCCATCATCGTCATCAACTTAAATTCAAGTTCACCACCGAAAAAATTAAAATACGGAGTTCCCTGAAAAGTATCGCCCGAATCGAGTAAAAGAATATTTTTTTCTTCGCTTCGGATTTTCTGAATTAAAGCTGCACGACGCGCAAAACCTCCTTGATTTGGATTTCGCGTATAGGAAGAATCAAAAGGTTCAATTCTGCTGTGTTGATCGTTGGTATGAAGAATAGTCAGCTGATATTCCGACGCGGACTTTAAAAAATTAAAATTTTCGGCTAAAAGAAGATTAGGTGCCAGTGTTAGGGCTAATGTTCCGCCACCTGCGGTTTTTAAAAACTGTTTCCTATTCATCGGTTTTGTTTTTTTTATTTTTAAAGATTAGACGTAAATCGGTGGGTACGGTAACTTCCGGATTAGCTTTAAATTTTTCCAGAAATAAATCTCGCAATTTAATTCCCGTAGGAATCATTTCGCCTTTTTTAAAGTAGTCCATATTGTCACCACCAAATGCCAGATAATCCAAGGTTGCGATATAATACGTTTTCGAAGGATCTATTTTTTTGCCGTTGATCAATTGATTGGTTATTTGATCACCATCCGTTTCTATAACGATATGGGAAACTGGATTGTTTTTCAGCGTTTTAAGATAGTAATCAAAAAGCCCCTGCATATCTGCACCTTTCATTTTCATGATCATCACTTCATTTTCGAAGGGCATTACCTCATAAATTTGCCTCGTAAAAATATCACCTGCACCGATGGTCGTTCTAATCCCGCCGACGTTAATAACAGCGCCATCAATACCACCAGGAATTCCGTTCATTTTTGCCCAGGAATCCGCACCTTCGAAAGTGTAGTCCGCTAACAAATTTCCCAAATTACTATTATCTCCTTTTTTGGTAAGATCAATAGCAGTATGTGAAAGTTTGGAACTCATTTTACCTTCAAGCTCAATCTTATAGGGTTCGATAGTTCTTATAAAATTGGGATCTTCCGGTAAATTATCAGCAATTGAAATGTTTTTCTGCGGTTCTACTTTGGCGATTGCCAGTGGAGTTCTACATGAAATGAGGGAAATTGCGGCGAATCCCGCAATTAGAAATTTACTTTTCATAATCTTAAAAACTAGAGGTGCAAATATAAAGATATGAATATAAAGTTATCTTACTTTTTATTAAATCTCGTGTAATATTTTGTAATTTTGAAAGATAAATTAAAGAAAAGATGAGCAATTTAAAAGGTCTTGGTGTGGCTTTAGTAACACCGTTTAACGAGGATCTATCTGTAGATTTTGATTCATTAACCAAGTTGGTTGACTTCAATATAAAAAACGGCACCAATTATCTGGTTGTTCTAGGCACGACTGCCGAAGCTGCCACACTTTCTTCGGAGGAGAAAAAAGCGGTGACTGAGCATATTATTAAAGTGAATAACAATCGACTTCCGCTCGTATTAGGAATTGGCGGTAACGATACGATGGATGTAAAAAAACAGATTGAAGAAGCTGATCTATCTCCATTCGACGCCGTACTTTCGGTTTCTCCTTATTATAACAGGCCAAATCAGGAAGGGCTTTACCAACATTATAAAGTGCTGGCAGGAACTGGAAAACAAATTATCATATACAATGTTCCTTCGCGAACAGGGCAAAATGTAGAAGCTTCTACAACGGTAAGATTGGCGAAAGAATTTCCCAACTTATTTATGATTAAAGAAGCTGCTTCAAACATCAATCAATATTTCGATATTTTACGTCAAAAACCTGAACATTTTAACTTGGTTTCGGGTGATGACGAATTTACACTTCCGGTCACTTTAGCAGGTGGGAATGGCGTAATTTCAGTGATTGGACAAGGATATCCAAAAGAATTTTCAACAATGGTTCAATTGGCTTTTGACGGAAAGGTAAAGGAAGCTTATGAAATTCATAATAAACTGGTTGATATTACCAGACTTATTTTCGCTGAAGGTAATCCAGCCGGAATTAAAACTATATTGGCGGAACTGGGAATCGTAAAAAATTACGTGAGACTGCCTTTAGTTGTCGCGAGCACAGGACTTCAGGATAAAATTAAAGCTGAAATGGCAAAAATATAATTACCATATTTTAAAAATTAATGGGACTCTTCAAAATAGGAGTCCTTTTTTTATGAATTATAAATAGAGAGGTTTTTCAAATAATCACCAACTTTCATCAAGTGGGTTCCAAACCAGGAAAAAGCTTCACCATCAACCAAAATTATTTTCTTTTTCGGAAATTCAAGTTGAAACTCATCTATATTTTTTTGCTGAAAAGGATATGGTTCGGTGGATAAAAAAATAAAGTCGGCATCATTCAATTCAGCGAGTTCTATTTCAGGATATCGCTTTTGGTTTTGAAAAATATTTCGAAAGCCAAGTTTCATTAAAACTTCATGGATAAAGGTATCTGAACCAATTGTCATATAAGGTTTTTTCCAAATAAGATAAGCTACTTTTTTGGAATTAGATATTTCAATATTATCGAAAACATCATTAATTTTTTGATTAAAAAGAAGTGCTAAATCTTCCTTTTTTAAAAGAATACCAAGATCAGAAATGAAACGTGCATTATCTTCTACTGTCTGAACATCTGTAACCCAAACTTGAAAATCTTTCATCAATTCTTCAACCTGAATTTTTTCATTTTCCTCTTTATTGGCGATGATTAAATCAGGATTTAAATTTCGGATTTTCTCTAAATTTAAATTTTTAGTACCTCCAATGATATCAACGTTTTTTACCAAATCTGCCGGGTGAATACAGAATTTTGTGCGTCCGATTATCTCCTGCGAAGTCAGTCCAAAATCAAAAAGTGTTTCGGTAATGCTGGGAACGAGGGAAATAATTTTCATGCTAAAGGAGCTTTCCGGCCAGGAACATGCCCGCCACGGTGAAGTAAATGATCAATCCGGTAACATCGACAAGAGTTGCTACGAACGGCGCCGAAGAAGTCGCGGGATCCAATTTTAATCTTTTCAGAACGAATGGAATCATAGAACCTGATAATGTTCCCCATAAAACGATCAAAACCAGGGAAACAGAAATACTGAAAGCGATGTACATCCAATATTCTCCGTAATCAAACAAGCCCATTTTTTGCCACATCATAATTCGTATGAAACCGATAATCCCAAGAATTCCACCGAGACAAATTCCTGACACTATTTCTTTGCGCATCACGTACCACCAGTCTTTTAACGTAAGTTCCTGGAGCGCCATTGCCCGAATAATCAAGGTAGCTGCCTGCGACCCGGAATTACCACCACTTGAAATAATAAGAGGAACAAAAAGTGCCAATACAACCGCTTTTTCAATTTCATGTTCGAAATAACCCATTGCTGAAGCGGTTAACATTTCAGAAAAGAAAAGGATAACAAGCCAGGTTGCTCTTTTCTTGATCATTTCCGTCCACGACGTTTGTGTATACGGCAAATCTAAAGCATCAACTCCACCAAATTTCTGAATATCTTCCGTATTCTGAGACGCAATTTGATCTAAAATATCATCAATGGTTACAATTCCCACCAATACTCCACTTTCGGTTACAATTGGGAGCGCTGACCGGTCATACTTTTCAAAATACGGTACGGCATCTTCTTTTGAAGTTGTTGTCGTAATCGCAACAAAATGATTGTCGGTAATTTCGGAGATCAAGGTATCTTCTTCCGCAAGAAGCAAAGATCCAATCATAATATCATCAATAAGGCGGTTTCGCTCATCAACCACATAAAGATGGTTCATGGTTTCTACTTTCTTACCCAATTTTTTAATCTGCTGAAAACATCGCTTTACCGTCCATTCTTTGCGAATTTGGATATAGTAAGGCGTCATCAATCGGGCAATAGAATCAGAATCGTAGCCTAAAAGCTTCAATGCAACCCTTCGTTCTTGAGGATTTAAAAGATTAATGGAATATTTAATCAGCTCGTCTGGAAAATCTTCGAATAGAGCGGTCCGGTCATCCGGCGTCATTCCATTCAAAATTTCCGAAACCTCATCGCTGCCAATACCCCGAATGGTTTCTTCCTGAAAGTCTGGATCAAGATGCGAAAAAACATCTGCTTTATACTCTTTGGGAACTTTCAGGAAAGCAATAAGCCGCTCATCGACGCGAAGGTCGCTGAGTGTTTCTGCAATATCCTGAGGATTAAAAATAAGTTCTTGAGTCTCCAAACTGTTTTTATAAGAATTGCAAAAGTAACTAAATTAAAAAAGAAAAAAAATAAACCGTCTTCATGTTTTGGGTGTTTTGCTTCGATTGATGTATTTATTCACTTATTTTCTTCAATAAAAAATTCCAAATAATTGGAATGTGCGATTTTTTAGAAAACACCAGGAATTATCAATAAAATCTTTAATCATAAACGATCCGCACAATTATTACGGAAATTTAACTTTCCTTTAAAACAATTTCACTTCCTGATTGTGTAAATTTGACCTATGAAAACTTTCGGAAGAGACCTCCTGACCAAAATACAGCAAGCCCAGCTTGAAGGCGAAGCTGCACACGAAATATATTCTCCGCCTTACCGACCACTTTATTCATACGAAGAAATTTTAACAAAAAATCCAAAATTTGCTGCAGTCAATATTCTTTTATATTTAAAGGATAATGAGTGGTATTTGCCTTTAATTGTACGCAGTGAAAATGAGCGTGACCGGCACAGCGGACAAATTTCTTTACCCGGTGGAAAAAAAGAAGATTTTGATCCCAATTATGCGGCCACAGCAAAACGGGAAACTTCAGAAGAAGTGGGAATTGATGAACATTATATCCGTATTATCCGTGAACTTTCGCCCATTTATATACCGCCGAGCAACTTCTACGTGAAAGCTTTTGTCTCTTACACGAAGAAAAATCCAGTTTTTATCCTTCAGGAAAGCGAAGCGGTGGAGTTAATCGAATTTCCAATTTCCTCTATTTTAAGCTTGAAAGATGAACCGGAAATGATGGTTTTAGACAGTTCCCGCGGAGTTGAAGTTCCTGTTATCAACTTCAATGGATATATCATTTGGGGTGCGACATCAATGATCTTAAGCGAATTTAGTCAATTATTGAAAAATTTGTAAATTCGCAGCCTATGTTAATTAGATAATGGCGAAGAAAAATATTTTCACGGATGCTTTTGGTAATCTGTATTTCCTGAAAAGGATGATTATTTTCATTTTAGGAATGGTATCCTACCGAAGATTTAATGGTTTCAATAAGCTAAAAATTTCCGGTACTGAAAATTTAGTCAATCTTCCAGATTCGAATGTTCTTTTCGTCTCAAATCACCAAACTTATTTTGCTGATGTTGCCGCAATGTATCAGGCTTTTTGCGCGGTAAACAATGGTTATTTAAATTCAATTAAAAATCCGATCTATCTTTTAAATCCAAAAGTTGACATCTATTATGTCGCGGCGGAAGAAACAATGAACAAAGGTTTTATGACTAAAATCTTCAAATTAGCCGGCGCAGTAACCGTAAAAAGAACCTGGCGGGCAGAAGGTCATGATGTGAACAGAATGGTAGATTTATCGGAAGTAGAAAACATCATGAAAGCGCTGGACAACGGTTGGGTAATTACCTTTCCGCAGGGTACAACATCTGCTTTTGCGCAAGGTAGAAAAGGAACTGCAAAGTTGGTGAAAAGTCAAAAACCAATCGTAATTCCAATCAAAATAAATGGCTTCCGACGGGCTTTCGATAAGCAAGGCTTACGCGTAAAAGTCACCGGCGTAAAGCCAACTATGGAATTCAAACCTCCTTTAGATATTGATTACGATAACGATAATTCAAACGAAATAATGCGTAAAATCATGGTCGCTATAGAGCAGACTGAAGATTTTAACGTTTTACACGATTATGATGAAGAACTGAAAGCCCAAAAAGCAGAAGTTAAAATTTAAATTAAACCCGTATGAAGAAACTGATTTTTGTCTTTACCCTTTTACTTTTAACAGCGTGTGCAACACCAAATAAATACAGCGATTTCGATTACAGCTACGCCAGGAGCGGCGGTTTGTCGCCTATTTATGAGAATTTGTTGATCAAAGGTCATAAAGCGCATTACTCTTTCGAAGGTCAAAATCAAAAAATTAAAAAGGATTTTAGAATTACCAATCAGGAGCTAAGAGAAATAGAAAACGTGCTTGAGGACAACAATTTTCGGATGATACAGGAAGATTATAAGAAACTGTATGATCATATCTCAACATCTATCAGTGTTAAAAAAGGCAATAATACCGGGAGAAAAAGTGACGCTTCTTATATTATGCCGAAGGATCAGGAACGTTGGGATAAAGTTGTTATGGTTTTCCAGGACATTATCACCAAGCACGTAAAAGCAGATTCGAAAAAATAATTTTATTTCAGAATATGTTTAGCAAGTTTCAAAGTAAAACGCGCGTCCTCCTTTTTAGTAAAACGCCTTCTGTTCGGCCCTTTTTTTTACAGGTCTTAAATTTTCACGGCAAGCAGTTTGATTATTTTTCCTCAAATCAAGATCTTGAAATTTCTGAAAATGATTTTGTAATTCTGGAATCATTCGACCCGGAAATTGTTAAAAATTTCAAACCAAATATCGCAGTAGTAACTTCGGAAGTTGAGCAAAATGATTTAAACTTCGTAAGCAACTCAATGATATCCGGCGGCGTTTTAATTTATCCTCAGACTTTAAATGCTGAAGTAGAAGCGCCAAGTGCTTACTTTAGAAAGTTAGAATTTACTAAAACTGATTACTCCCAAAACGGCCGAAATTTCTTGATTAAAAGCCCGATGGGCTCGATTCCTTTTCATACTGATGACGAAATCTTAGCATCCAATTTATCAGGTTTACAATTGCTCGCCCAGCAATTTGGTATTATGGAAGAGGAATTCTATGAGGCGGTGATGGAATTCACACCTGCTTAAATATCAGCGTCTTTTTCCGAAGTCTGAAAATTTCATTAAATTTACTTACTAAAATTACCAAAATGAGATATCATCAGTCCGGGAAAATTCCACAGAAAAGACATACCGTTTTTAAGTCCGAAAATGATAAGTTTTATTACGAACAGCTTTTCGGTACCGAAGGATTTCATGGTATTTCTTCACTTCTTTACCATATTCACCGACCAACGCAGATAAAATCCATCAGTGAACCCAAAGATGTAACACCTAAAATTGCAGTCGCCAAAAATGTTACGCCGCGCATGTTTAAAGGAATGAATATTTCTGCGGAAGATGATTTTCTCGACAGTAGAAAAGTACTTCTCCTAAATAATGATCTGAAATTAGGCTTAGCAAAACCCCGAAAATCCACTGATTATTTTTATAAAAATGCCGAATGCGATGAAATGCTTTTTATACATGAAGGAAGTGGGACACTGAAAACATTTGTCGGTAATATAGAATTTTCTGTGGGCGATTATCTTATTATTCCGCGCGGAACCATTTACTCTATTGAATTTAAAGACGAAAACAATGTACTTTTGTTCATTGAAAGTCACTCTCCTATTTACACACCGAAAAGATATCGAAACGAATTTGGACAATTGCTGGAACATTCGCCATTTTGTGAGCGAGATATAATAGCTCCTACATTTTCAACACCGATCGATGAAAAAGGAGAATTTTTAATTAAAGTGAAAAAAGAAGATCAACTTTGGGATTTCGTTTATGCCACGCATCCATTTGATGTCGTTGGTTGGGACGGTTATTTTTATCCCTATAAATTCAATATCAAAAATTTCGAACCGATAACAGGTCGCGTTCATCTTCCTCCACCGACTCACCAGAATTTTGAAGCCCATAATTTTGTTGTGTGTTCTTTTGTTGCGCGAATGTATGATTATCACCCACAAGCAATACCGGCACCTTACAATCATTCAAATATTGACTCCGATGAGGTTTTATTCTATACCGAAGGTGATTTTATGAGCCGCAATCATATCGATTTAATGGATTTCACTTTACATCCTGGTGGTATTGTTCACGGACCGCATCCGGGTGCTATGGAACGCAGCATCGGGAAAAAATTCACGGAGGAATATGCGGTAATGGTTGATCCTTTTCGTCCATTTAAAATAACGGAAGAAGCATTAAAGGTTGAAGATCCAACTTATAAAACTTCCTGGTTAGAAACCGACGAGAATTATCTGGCAGACCGCAGCCAGGAATAAATATCATGTTGTAAATAATCTAAAACTGACTTTACTCATTTCAAAACTGAAAGTAAATAATTACTTTTGAGACGTATTCTAATGTATAATAAAAAATAAAAATATGGTTCAGTATATCAGCGCCGAAGAGGCAGTTTCTGTCATCAAAAGTGGCGATCGAATATTTTCTCACGGCAGCGCCTGTACGCCCAATCTGCTTATTGACGAGTTGGCTAGACAATCGGCTCGGTTACGGGATATCGAATTTGTTTCCATTACGCAACAGGGAAATGTAGAGATTGCAAAACCACAGTATAAAGACAGTTTTTACATCAACTCACTTTTCGTATCTACGCCAGTGCGGGAAGCGGTAAATTCAGAACGCGGAGATTTCGTACCTGTTTTCCTGAGTGAAATTCCAACGCTTTTCAAATGTGGAATTCTTCCGCTTGACGTCGCCATTGTAACTGTTTCCCCACCAGATATTCATGGATATTGCACGCTTGGAACTTCTGTGGATGTTGCCAGAAGTGCCGTGGATAATGCAAAAATTATCATCGCACAAGTAAATCCACGAATGCCAAGAACACATGGTGATGGAATGATTCACTATTCTAAAATCGACAAAATGGTGTGGCACGAAGAGGAATTGCTCACGATCGATTATGGTGCTAAAGTCGGTGAATGTGAAATGCTGATTGGTAAAAATGTGGCAGAACTTATTGATGACCGTTGTACTTTACAAATGGGTATCGGCACCATTCCCGATGCGGTATTGAAATGTCTGGGCAATCACAAAGATTTGGGTGTACATACAGAAATGATCAGCGACGGAATTGTAGATTTGGTTGCCAATGATGTGATTACGAATAAATACAAGGGAACCCATTTGAACCGAACCATCACCAGTTTTGCGTTTGGAACCCGTAAATTATACGATTACATTGATGATAATCCGTCTTTTGCATTTATGGATGTGGAGCACGTGAATTATCCGATCAATATTATGAAAAATAAAAAAATGATCGCCATTAATTCCGCTATTGAGATAGATTTAACCGGACAGGTTTGCGCCGATTCCATAGGAACTTATCAATTTAGTGGCATTGGTGGACAAATGGATTTCATGCGTGGCGCAGCCTTATCTGAAGGTGGAAAACCAATCATCGCCATTTCATCACGTACTAAAAAAGGAATTCCGAGAATTACGCCTTTCTTAAAACCTGGAGCAGGAGTTGTTACAACGCGAGGTCACATTCATTATGTGGTAACTGAATATGGCGTGGCTTATCTTTATGGTAAAAATTTACGTCAGCGTGCGAAAGATCTAATCGAAATTGCGCATCCAGATGACCGTGAAATGTTGGATCAAGCAGCATTTGAACGTTTTAAAGTTTTAGTCTAATTTGAAAATAAATAATAATTCCCGATCACTTCGGGAATTATTGTTTTAATATGGTTTTTCAGATCAACCAACCTTTCATACAAATTCCTATAATTTTGAAGATTAATATAAGGTTGAAATTATTTTAAAAGAAAATTAAAACTAAACGCTCAATTCTACTACTCCTAAAATTTTTGTAATTTGCAATATCTAAATTTGAAAAAAATGTCAACACTCACCTTTGCAGAAAAAATAGCACAAGCAGAAAACTTTCTGCCCATCAATGGTACAGATTATCTTGAATTTTATGTAGGTAATGCCAAGCAGGCTGCCCATTTTTATAAGACCGCCTTCGGATTTCAGTCTGTAGCATATGCCGGTCCTGAAACAGGAATGCGTGATCGCGCATCTTATGTTTTACAACAGGGCAAAATACGACTTGTACTTACTTCAGGTTTAAATTCTGATTCACCCATTTGTGAACATCAGAAAAAACATGGCGATGGTGTGAAAGTTCTCGCCTTGTGGGTTGACGACGCTTATTCTGCATTCGAAGAAACTACAAAAAGAGGTGCAAAACCTTATTTAGAGCCGACTACTCTAACAGATGAAAACGGCGAAGTTCGCATGTCTGGAATTTATACTTATGGAGAAACAGTGCACATGTTCGTAGAACGTAAAAATTACAACGGTGATTTTATGCCTGGCTATCAGAAATGGGAAAGCGATTATGCTCCTACCGATGTCGGTTTACTTTATGTAGATCACTGCGTTGGAAATGTTGGATGGGACCGTATGATACCTGTGGTAAAATGGTATGAAGAAGTCATGGGTTTTGTTAATATTCTCAGTTTTGATGACAAGCAGATCAACACAGAATATTCTGCTTTGATGTCAAAAGTAATGAGCAATGGTAATGGCTTTGCTAAATTCCCTATCAATGAACCGGCGGAAGGTAAACGAAAATCTCAGGTGGAAGAATATCTGGATTTTTATGAAGGAGAAGGCGTTCAGCACATTGCCGTAGCAACAAAAGATATTATAAAAACTGTAGTTGAACTTAAATCCCGAGGAGTTGAATTCCTTTCTGCACCGCCAGAAGCGTATTACGATATGGTTCCGGAACGCGTGGGACATATTGATGAAGATATTAAAAGACTACAGGAATTAGGAATCCTGATCGATCACGATGAGGAAGGTTATTTACTCCAGATTTTCACAAAACCTGTAGAAGACCGCCCGACTCTTTTCTTTGAAATTATAGAAAGACATGGCGCACAAAGTTTCGGCGCCGGAAATTTTAAAGCACTTTTTGAAGCTTTAGAAAGAGAGCAAGCTAAAAGAGGAAATCTATAGATGCTACAATTTCAAAAGTATAAGATGAAAAAATTACTGCTCCTCATATTTCTTGTTTTCTCCACGCTTGGGCTCCGGGCACAGTATGGTTCGGCCAATGCTATTTTAGACCGTTTGGAGGAAAGAAGAGGCATTAATCAAAATTTAAAAAATGTAAACATTGATGATAAGAAGTTTGTTTTAATTAAAGATTTTGAAGATCACACAGAACGCTCATTTCTTGTGATTAAAGGTAATTTAGCCACCTATATCGAAATTTTTGATGACAAAAGTAACGGGCAAAGTACATCGAATGTTTTCAGTGGAGATGTAGTTCGGTCTAAACACAACATCGTATCGTTGCGTGCAGATTTGCTGGAGGGGAAAAAGATCCCCATCGCGGTTACAAAAACCTTTCTGATGACAAAGCAGAAAAAAATTCTGTACCTCATCGACATCAACACCAAAGAAAGATGGATTGATGAAACTGCCATAAATAAAAACTAAATACAAATTATTCATTTAAGGTTCAAAGTCATGATAATCGCATACTTTGAACCTTTATTTTAAATACTATCTTATGAAATCTTTTATCTCTTATTCGGAAAATTCAGATTTTTCAATTCATAATATTCCCTTTGGTGTTGCCATTTTCAATCAGGAATATATCGCCTGTTGTACAAGGATTGGTGATATGGTTCTCGATTTGGCCACTATTTATGATTACGGATTTTTTGATGAAATAGAAGGCCTTGAGGAAAATGTTTTTGAAGCCTACACGCTAAACGAATTTATAGAACTCGGAAAACCGGTTACCAATGCCGTAAGACTTAAAATTCAGGAACTTTTACAGGAAGATTCAAAACTTGGACAAGACAAAAAAACGGTGGAACAATGTTTCTACAAATTTGACCATGTTCAGATGATGATGCCTGTACATATTCCAAATTATACCGATTTTTACAGCAGTATTGAACATGCAACAAATGTTGGAAAAATGTTTCGAGGTGAAGAAAACGCACTGTTGCCAAACTGGAAACATCTTCCTGTAGGTTATCACGGGCGCGCTTCTTCTATTGTGGTTTCTGGGACAGATTTTTACCGCCCAAAAGGACAGATGAAACCGCCGGGAGCAGAAAGTCCAGTTTTTGGACCTTGTAAACAGTTGGATTTTGAACTCGAAATGGGGTTCATTGTGAATAAACACTCGGAGATGGGCGACAGTATTTCAACGTCGGAAGCAAATGATGCAATTTTCGGAATGGTTTTATTTAATGATTGGTCTGCGCGCGACATTCAAAGTTGGGAATACGTTCCATTGGGACCATTTTTAGGGAAAAATTTCTGTTCTTCCATTTCGCCCTGGGTCGTTACCTTAGAAGCTTTGGAACCTTTCCGCATCGAGTCGCCAATTCAGGAACCAGAAGTTTTGAATTATTTAAAATTTGAGGGCAAGCAGAATTTAGACATTAAACTTCAGGTGTATTTAAAACCGGAAAGTGGTGAGGAAAATTTAATTTGCCAAAGCAATTATAAATTCATGTACTGGAATATGACGCAACAGCTTGCGCATCATACCGTAAATGGCTGTAATGTAGAAGTTGGAGATATTTATGCATCCGGCACCATATCTGGGAAGGATAAAGATTCTTTTGGCTCAATGCTCGAACTAAGTTGGCGCGGGACCGAACCAATCCATTTGGCAGATGGTTCTGAGCGAAAATTCATCGAAGACAATGACACCATCATTATGCGTGGTCACGCTGAAAAAGATGGAATTAGAGTTGGTTTTGGAGAAGTCGTGGGGAAAGTTTTGCCGGCCAAGTAGATCGATACCATATCGAAAATCTAAACTTCCTTTTTATATTTTATTAAAGACAATGAAAACTATTTCTCCACAAGACTTAAACAACTTCGAATTACAAACGCTTTTGCAGACTGCGATTGCACCGCGTCCTATCGCATTGGCTTCAACGATTGATATAAATGGCAATGTCAATTTAAGTCCCTTCAGTTTTTTCAATATGTTCAGTTCTAATCCGCCAATCGTCATATTTTCGCCGGCGAGAAGAGTTCGAGACAATACGACAAAGCATACTTTAGAAAATGTTTTGGAAGTTCCTGAAGTTGTGATTGGAATTGTGAATTATAAGATCGTTCAGCAAATTTCTCTGGCTTCTACAGAATATGACAAAGAAATCAACGAGTTTGTAAAATCAGGCTTGACCATGAAGGAAGCAGATTTAGTTCAACCAAAATTAATCGACGACTGTCCTGTCAATCTTGAATGCAAGGTTCTAGAAGTTAAACATTTAGGAACAGAAGGCGGCGCAGGAAATTTAGTAATTTGTGAAGTGATTAAAATTCATGTTCGCGAAGAATATCTTAATGATCAAGGAGCATTGGATCAGAAAAAATTGGATCTTGTTGCCCGATTAGGCGGCAGTTGGTATTCCAGAAATAATGAAGATAATCTATTTGAAGTTCCGAAACCATTAGTTACAAAGGGAATTGGTTTCGACAGATTACCCAATGAAATTAAGTTCAGCACCGTCTTCACCGGCAATGATTTAGGGATGCTGGCAAATATTGAAGATCTTATGGAAGGAAATTTCAGCGCAGATGAAACCGTTCATAAAGAAGCGCAAAATCTTTTACATCATCATCAAATCTTGGAGGCGTGGGAAAAATTACGGGTTTAATCAGCGGAACATTTACACAAAAGATAAAAATAAAGCCACATTATCTGTGGCTTTTATATTTGAATTAGTCCTTAATACTTAAATCTTCATTTAGATCTGGATTCAGTTTCAAAGCTTTTCGGTTTTGATTATTTCTTAATTTAATATTCAACACTTCTACCAGTAAACTGAAAGCAAGACAAGAATAAATGATGTTTTTGCTCACATGTTGATGAATTCCTTCTGAAACCAACATCACTCCAATCACAACCAGGAAGGACAAAGCAAGCATTTGCAAACTTGGGTATTTATTGATAATGGCCGAAATCGGTCCCGCAAATGCCATCATAATTCCGATTGAAATAACCACTGCAATAATCATTAACACCACATTATCAACCAGACCAATCGCGGTAAGAATTGAGTCTAATGAAAATACCATATCGATTAAAATAATCTGAATGATGACCATGGTCATTAACGATGAACCTGCAGATTTTGGTTGATGATGCTCATCGTGAACCTGCATTTTTCCGTGAATTTCAAAGGTGCTTTTTCCGATCAAGAAAATACCTCCGATTAATAAGATTAAATCTTTCCAGCTTAACGAGAGTGGCAGATCTGTACCGGGTTCATCGAGAAATGGCAACGTTACAATAGGTTCTTTCAAACCGATAATCCAGTTGATCATTAACAACAAAGCAATACGGAAAATCATGGCGAAAGCCAATCCCAGATTTCTAGCAAATTTCTGTCTTTCCTTGGGCAATTTATCAGAAATAATGGAAATGAAGATGATATTATCTACACCCAAAATAATTTCCAGGAAAGTAAGCGTTAATAAACTGATCCAGATTTGCGGTTGCGCAAAATCAGGGAATTCTAGAACCGACAGAAGCATCATATATAAAATTTTTGGTTCGCAAAATTACAGAAAATTCTATTTAATCTAATATTAATTTTTATTTACATCACGATGTGAATTGAGTTTGGATAAAATTAATCATCTCCAATGTTGCTTTTTCTAAATCTTCAGGAAGTTGATCCTCCGGCCAAGGTTCCTTTGCTCCAAAAGTATGTGTTGCCTTATCGATGAGAAATAATTTAGAATTCTTGATCCATTCATTGAGCAAATAAGCTTCTTTATCTTTCACCGCTTCATCATTTGTTCCCTGAACAATCAAAGTTGGTTTTTCTAAATTATGGGCAGCGTGCTGAATATTGAATCGGTCTTCATGGGATTTATAATCTTCAAAGAATTGAAAATAATGGGGCATTTGTTGTTTCGTTCGTCCATTTTCGGAGTACATAACCCCTTCATTTTCCCATTCCTCTAATCTCTCGCCAGATGGGAAACGGTAACCGAAATGACTTACTCCAGCGAGAATAATCAAAGCTTTCACGCGGGCATCTTCATAAGCTTCAATCACCGAGATTCCACCGCCGCGACTGTGACCGATGATGACAATTTTATCGTTGTCAATTTTGGGATCATTCTCGAAATGGCTAATCACCTGGTGATAGTCTGACATTTCTTTGGTGAAATTATTATTTCCAAAAGCTTCTAAATCTGCAAATTCTTCAGGTTGATCAAGGGTTGTTCCATTATGCGAAAAATTAAATTTAACAAAGAAAAATCCTGCTTCTGCAAATTTCCTAGCCATCAAATCCCAAGCACCCCAATCCTTATAGCCTTTGTACCCATGTGCAAAAATAACGAGTGGTAATTTTTCTTCGGTTTCCCGATAATAAGCGTCGGCTAAAAAATCCCGTGTCTCGGAATTTTTAATGATGATATTTCGGTTGATATGAAGTTCCATTTGAATATTTTTTATTTTTATTAAAGTTAATCAATTATAAAAAGTAAAGCTAAGCAGATGATGAAATTTTCAAAATGAAAACATTCACAAAGTCTAAACCGTTTTGATTAGAGTAAAAAAACCCTTTCAGCCATTAAAGGTTGAAAGGGTTTGAGAATATTTTTAATTCGGTTTTTACCAAATTTTTATTCTTTCTTCCGGAGCTCTATACAATTTGTCACCCGGTTTCACGTCGAATGCCTTGTAGAATGAATCTTGATTCACTAAAGGAGCAAACGCGCGGAAATAACCCGGAGAGTGTGGATCGGTTTTTACCTGATTCACCATATACTGCTCGGTAGATTTCGTTCTCCAAACAGTTGCCCAGCTCATAAAGAATCGTTGATCCTGAGTAAGACCGCTGATTAAACCCGGGTTACCATGGTCTTTCAAATACATTTGCAATGCGGTATACGCAACTGCTACTCCACCTAAATCACCGATATTTTCCCCACTTGTGAACTTACCGTTGATGAAACTCCCTTTCACCGGTTCGTATTCATTATATTGGTTGGCTAATTGTCCCACTTTTGCATCAAAGTTTGTGCGGTCAGCTTCAGTCCACCAATTATTTAAATTTCCGTCACCATCAAATCTGGATCCTGAATCATCAAAACCATGAGAAATTTCGTGACCAATTACAGCACCGATTCCTCCGAAATTTACGGCAGGATCTGCTTTAAAATTAAAGAATGGCGGTTGCAAAATTGCTGCCGGGAAAACGATTTCATTGTTAGAACCGCTGTAATAAGCATTTACCGTTTGGGGCGACATTCCCCATTCTGTTTTATCTACAGGTTTTCCTACTTTATCTAAATTCTTGGCATATTGCCATTCGGTGATGTTTTGTAGGTTTTTATAATAGGTTCCACCTTGTGCTGGACCTGTAAGTTGTAATTTCGTATAGTCTTTCCAAGTATCCGGATAAGCAATTTTGACCGCAAATTTAGAAAGTTTTTCCTGGGCTTTCACTTTTGTTTCTGGAGACATCCAATCATTCTCAGCGATATGTTGCTCGAAGGATTTTTTAAGATAACTGATGTACGTCTCCATCTGTGTTTTTGCTTCTGCCGGGAAATATTTCTCTACATACAATTTTCCGAAAGCTTCTCCTAAAACACCATTAATAACTCCCAAACCTCTTTTGTTCATCGGTCTTTGTTCTTGCTGACCCTGAAGATATTTTGAGTAGAAATTAAAGTTTAAATCATCCAACTCCTTATTTAGATTTCCCGCATTCGACGAAACCATTCGGGCTTTCATATATTCTTTGATCAGCGGAAGATTTTTAGAATTCATCCAAGAATCCATATTTTTATAATACTTCAACTCGCTGACGATTACTTTGTCGGTATTTACGCCGGCATCACTTAAGTATTTCGGTAGATTGATATTGGAAACCAATTTTGAAAGTTCCGGGATCGTTTTCGGATTGTACCGTAGGTTTGCATCACGATTTTGTTCATTCGTCAATAAATCCTGCGCGAGTTTCTTTTCGAAATTTACAACACGCTGTGCAGACTGATCTGCATTTTTAGAACCAATGGCTTCAAAAATTTGCGTCAAGTAATTTTTATATTCACCTAAAGTTTTAGTGTTAGCCTCATTTTCTTTCTGATAATAATCGCGGCCCAAACCTAATGAAGCGCCACCCAAATACACCGCATTCATCACCGAATTTTTCATATCAGCACCTACACGCCAAGCGTAGAAAGGGTTATCGCCCGTTTTGGTCGCTTGTGTTAGATAGTTTTGTAAATCGCCAATTGTTTTAATATTATCAATTTTTTGTAGATCATTTTTAATGGGACTTAGTCCATCGGCGTTTCTTTTATCCCAATCCATGTAAGTGCCGTAAAGATTCTGGATCTTCTGTCCTTCAGAACCTGCAGCGAAATCATCGGTAAGGATTTTATTAAGAATTTCCAAAGACGCATTATCCACGTCTTCTCTCAAAGCGTTGAAACTTCCCCAACTTGATTTGTCGGACGGAATTTCAGCTGTCTTCATCCAGTTTCCATTCACATAATTAAAGAAGTCATCTTGTGGACGAACGGTGGTATCCATATAAGAAAGATTTAAACCTTCTTCTGCCACTACTTTATTTTCTACCGGAGCCTGCTCGGTTTCCGGAGCGACGGTTTTCGTGGTAGCACACGAATTTAGGAATACGATTCCCGAAAATGCGAGTACAGTAATTGTAATTTTTTTCATAAGCCTGTAATTGAAATTTTTATTGGTACTCGTAAAGATAGCAATTATTTTATATTTTAAAATCTACTTTTCAGAGGATTATGGTTGCGTAAGGGATTGCAGCGGCATCCCCGCCGTGGCGGGATATAGCGGAAAGCCCGACCTGAATGAGGGAATAAAATTCCCCTGTGAAGGATACGCCCAAAAAAAATCACCCAAATTAAATTGAGTGATTTTATAAAAATAGTTTCTGATTATTTTACCAGATTTTCACACGATCTTCCGGCTTTTTGTAAAGTTTATCACCAGGCTTCACATCGAAAGCTTTGTAGAAAGCATCGGTGTTTACCAAAGGTCCAAACGCGCGGTATAATCCTGGCGAATGTTCATTCGTTTTAATTTGATTGATGAGCGCAGCTTCTTTTTGAAGCGTTCTCCAAACGGTTGCCCAACTCATAAAGAATCTTTGTTCTTGGGTATAACCGCTGATCAATCCTGGATTCCCATGATCTTTCAGATACATTTGCAGCGCATCGTAAGAAATATTTACACCTCCTAAATCGGCAATATTTTCTCCGTTTGTAAATGTTCCGTTAACGAAAGTACCTTTTACGGGCTCGAATTTATCGTATTGAGCCGCAAGTGCTTTCGTAGCTTTTTGGAAGTTTGCTTTATCAGCTGGCGTCCACCAATCAACCAAATTTCCGTCTGCATCAAACTGCGAACCTGAATCATCAAAACCGTGCGTGATTTCGTGTCCAATTACGGCTCCAATTCCACCAAAATTGATGGCAGCATCTGCATTTGGATTAAAGAAAGGCGGTTGTAAAATTGCAGCCGGGAAAACGATTTCGTTGTTTACCGGGTTGTAATATGCGTTTACAGTTTGTGGCGTCATTCCCCATTCGGTGCGGTCCACAGGTTTTCCCACTTTTTCTAAATTTCTGTCATATTGCCAAGAGGAAATGTTTTGTAGATTTTTATACAATGATCCTCCGCTTTCTTTTGAATTAACAGTCAGCTTTGAATAATCTTTCCACGTATCTGGATAAGCTACTTTTACGGTGAATTTATTGAGCTTATTTAATGCTTTTTCCTTTGTTACTGAGGACATCCAGGTTAAATTGCTGATGTGCGAAGCGAAGCTTTTTTTCAGATATCCAATAAGTTCTACCATTTGAGTTTTTGCTTCTGCAGGAAAATATTTCTCTACATACAACTTCCCAAAAGCTTCTCCCAAAGAACCGTTGATAAGTTCAAATCCTCTTTTATTTTGCGCCCGTTGCTCATCTTGACCCCGTAAATATTTACCGTAGAAATTAAATTTCATATTATCCAAATTTTCAGAAAGATAACTGGCACTGCCAGAAAGCAAATGGAACTTCATATAATCCTTAATTAACGGAAGATTTTTTGCGTTTAAAAATTTATCTAGATTCTGGTAATATTTTAGTTCTCCAATTATTGCTTTGTCTGTATTTACACCAACTGCGCTCAGGTATTTCGGCAAGTTGACGTTTTTAACCAGCTTTGCAAGTTCGGGCATTGTGCGTGGGTTATATTGTAAAGTTGCGTCCCGAATTTGCTCATTGGTTAAGTAAGTCTGCGCCATACTTTTTTCGAAATTCACAATATTTTCTGCGGTAACTGCAGGATTTTTATATCCTAAAACATTCAACATTGTGGATACATATTTCGTATACTCTGCCAAAGTTTCCGTGTTTTTAGGATTTACTTTCTGGTAATAATCTCTTCCCAAACCCAAACTACCTTCACCCAGATAAACCGCATTCATGGTAGAGTTTTTTAAATCTGAAAAAACACCCCAGGAGTAGAAAGGATTTTCACCATCTTTCGTGGCTCCAATTAAATAATTTTGTAAATCTGCGACTGTTTTAATGGCGTCGATTTTAGCCAAGTCAGACTTGATCGGAGAAATACCATCCGCATTTCTTTTGTCCATATCCATGTACGTACCGTATAAATCCTGAATTTTCTTGCCTTCACTGCCCGCTGCAAAATCATCTTTCAGCAGGGAATTAAGAATCGTCATCGAATTGTTGTCTGTATCTTCAGCAAGTTTGTTAAAACTTCCCCATGTCGATTTATCAGCTGGGATTTTCGCGGTTTTCATCCAACTTCCATTCACGAAGTTATAGAAATCATCTTGCGGCCTTACCGACTTATCGATGGTTGATAGATCTAATCCCTGTTCGGGAACTTCTTTCACCATTTCTGTATTCACAGAAGGTTCAGCCGGCACCACCTTCGAGGCGCAGGAATTTAAGGCGATTATTCCGGCAAACGCCAGAATACCAATATTTAAATTTTTCATAGAGCGTACTTTATTATTTAGTCAAAAAATAGTTTTATTTGTTACAAGTAAAGGTCATAAAAAAAAGCCATTCGTGATGAATGACTTTAAATTATTTATTTGAAAGTGATTTTACCGCCAATCACATTTTTAAATTTTCGATCTTCAGGATCACCATATACATCTATGATCCCGCCGGCGCGCGTTGTTGCGTTTACAGCCTCAGTTGCAAAAACATCAGCGATACCGCCGGCATTTGCCGTAACAGTAGCACTTTGCGATTCTAAAGTTTGGCCGTTAAATTTTCCACCCGAATTCACCACGATATCCTGATAATCCGCATTTCCCGTAACTTTAATTTCTCCACCAGAATTTGTTTTTACGTTCAATTTTCCCGTGTTAATATCCAAAATAATCTTTGAACCTTCATTGGAAGTTAAAGTCAGCATTTTCGCTTCAGTTGTTTCAGGAGAACTTACTGTGGAACCTTGACTTGCCTGAATATCATTCAAATTCTGATAATAAACCTTTACCGAAACTTGATCTCCCTGCAAAAGGCGAGTTGGTGCCATTCTGATTTTCAACTCCCCGTTTTTATTTACGGTTTCCACATCTGCGTCACCGCTTGTACTTTCCACTTTGCTTTCCGAAGATGGAATAAGAACCACCGTGATTTTATCATACACTTTCAAAGAATTAAATTCACCCACATTTCTACTGAATTGAGCAAAAGAAAGCTGGAACAATCCCAACATTAAACCTACCGCAACTTTTTTCATAACTTTTAATTTAATTAAAACAACGGTTTTTACAGCAGTTTTATTTTGAACCAATGCGATATTTCCAAATTTTATTCAACGAAACGTACTTTAGGATGTTAAACGGAATACTTTTTAAACCGAGAAAGGTTCAATTTTTGAATAGCAATAATCTTCCAAAATTACTTTTCCGCTTTCTATGAAATCAAAAACCTTCATCAAATTAACCGACAAAGGAATCTATTGTGTTCCCGGGAAATTTTATATTGATCCCTGGAAACCCGTAGATTTGGCTGTAATTTCACACGGACATGGTGATCATGCACGGTGGGGAATGAAAAAATACCTGTGTCACCATTTTACCAAACCTATTCTTCTGCATCGTATCGGCGAAGATATTGAAGTCCAGACCGTGGGTTATGGGGAAGAAATAATGATTAACGGTGTTAAAGTCTCCATGTATCCCGCTGGACATATTATAGGTTCTGCCCAAATAAAAATGGAGTACAAAGGGTATATTATTGTGTTCTCCGGCGATTACAAAACAGATGACGATGGATTATCAACTCCTTTTGAACTCGTTAAATGCCATGAATTTATTACCGAAAGTACTTTCGGACTTCCCATTTACAATTGGCTGAAACCGCAGGAATATTCTGAATTAATGAAAACGTGGGTGCAGCAGAATCGAGAGAATGGAAAAACTTCTGTTTTCATTGGTTATTCCTTAGGAAAAGCCCAGCGGATCATGAAGTCAATTGAAGGAAGTGGAAAAATATTTGTTCATCGTTCCATTGGGAAACTCAATGAAGGAATGGAATCTGTCGGTATCGATCTGCCGGAATACGAAACTTTAGATTTTCTGGAAAGTGTGAAACATGCAGATGGTGAGATTGTAATTTTACCGCCGGCTTTATTTGATTCCAACATTATTAAAAAAATACCAAATCGTGCGACTGCCATTTGTTCTGGCTGGATGCAGGTTAGAGGTTCTCGTAGGTGGCGCTCAGCTGACGCCGGTTTTGCAATTTCTGATCATGCAGACTGGAATGGTTTAATCAATACCGTGAAAGCTACCGAAGCTGAAAAAGTGTATGTAACACACGGACAAACAGCTGTTTTCTCCAAATATTTAAATGAGATTGGAATTAATGCGGTAGAATTAAAAACCATTTTCGGCGACGAGGAAACGACCGAAAAAGAATTGATAGAAAACTAGATGAAAGATTTCGCAAACCTTATCAATGCGCTCGACAGCACCAATAAAACTACGGCAAAGGTCGAAGCCATGGTTTCTTACCTTCAGATTGCCGATGCTAATGACAAGTTGTGGTTTCTTGCTTTATTTACAGGAAAAAGACCGAAAAGACCTGTAAATACCAATCTTTTAAAACAATGGGCTCTAGAAATTACGCAGCTTCCCGAATGGTTATTTATTGAATCTTATTCATCTGTTGGCGATTTGGGCGAAACATTATCATTGATTCTTCCCAATGCCGAAAATGAAATCGAAAAATCATTAACTCAATGGATGACTGAATTGGTTGCGCTAAAAGATCAGACCGAAGAAGAGAAAAAGAAATATGTTTTAGAATCCTGGAACGGTTTGAACCATGTTGAACGGTTTATATTCAATAAGCTAATTGGCGGAAGTTTTCGGATCGGAGTATCGAAAAAGTTGCTGATTAACGCACTTTCAAAATTTTCGGCAGTTGATGGTAATATTCTGATGCATTCCATTATGGGAAAATGGAAAATGGAGGAAGAAAATTTCGATGATCTTATTCAGGGAACGAACATTAATCCTGATGCTTCCAAACCTTACCCTTTTTGCTTGGCTTATCCTTTGGAAAAAGAAACTCAAGATTTGGGCGATAGAAATAATTGGCAGGCAGAATTTAAGTGGGATGGCATTCGCGGACAATTTATCAAACGAAATGACGAAATTTTCATCTGGTCGCGCGGGGAAGAACTCGTTACGGAACAATTCCCAGAGATTGTCGCTGCTCTTAAAGAGGTAGAAGGCAACTTCGCCATTGATGGAGAAATCTTAGTGGTAAAAGAAGATAAAGTTCTCAATTTTAATGAATTACAGAAGCGCCTAAACCGCAAGACGATTCCGAAGAAAATGTTGGAAGAGCTACCAGTTCATATTTATGTTTATGATATTTTGGAACTTGAGTTTGAAGATTTGCGGGAAAGACCACTCTCCGCAAGACGTTTGCTTTTAGAAAGTTTGATTCAAAATTCACCGGTCGATCGCATCCGAATTTCAGAAATTGTTAATGCAGATTCCTGGGAGGGTTTGGCAGAAATCCGGGAAAATTCCCGTGACAATAATTCCGAGGGTTTGATGTTGAAAGAAAATAATTCGCACTATCATGCCGGTAGGAAAAAAGGCGACTGGTGGAAATGGAAAGTGAGTCCTTTGACCATCGATGCGGTTTTGATTTACGCGCAAAAAGGCTCTGGACGACGAAGCAGTTATTACACTGATTATACATTCGCAGTTAAGAACGAAGATAAGTTGGTAACGATTGCTAAAGCTTATTCGGGACTGACGGATAAAGAAATTATGGAAGTCAGTAAATTCGTGAATAAAAATGCGATTGAAAAATTCGGGCCTGTACGTACTGTAAAACCAGAATTAGTTTTTGAAATTGCCTTTGAAGGAATAGGATTTAGTAGCCGTCATAAGAGTGGAATTGCTTTACGATTTCCAAGAATTGTTCGTTGGCGTCGCGATAAAACCGTAGATGAAATTGATGAACTTGAAGAAATTAAAAAACTAATTACCTAATCTAATCCGCCACGACCAAATTTTCATTTAAATAATGACCGAGAAATTTAAAAATTCCACAGGTTTCCAAATCATCAAAAAATGGATGGATTCTCAAGATCGGGAACCCTTTGGTTTTCAGTCTGAAACGTGGTTTAAATTTTCTAATAATTACTCGGGAATGGTCATCGCACCCACAGGTTTTGGAAAGACGTTCTCTGTATTTTTAGCAGTAGTTATTGACTACATGAATCATCCGGATAATTATAAATCCGGCATGAAACTTCTGTGGATCACGCCACTTCGTGCTCTAGCAAAAGACATTGCCAAAGCCATGAGCGAAGCTTTAGAAGACATTGGACTGGATTGGGAAGTTTCCGTGAGGAATGGCGATACGCCGACTGCTGTTCGCGCGAAGCAGACGAAGAAAATGCCGGATATTTTAATCATCACGCCGGAAAGTCTGCATTTGCTTTTGGCTCAAAAACAACATCAAAAATTCTTTAATCATTTGCAATGCATTGTTGTAGATGAATGGCACGAATTGCTCAGCTCGAAACGCGGCGTAATGACAGAATTGGCAGTTTCCAGGATATTTAGTTATCAGAAAAAACTAAGAATCTGGGGAATTACAGCAACCATCGGAAACCTCGACGAAGCCATGGACGTGCTTATTCCTTATGATATCAAGAAAACAAAAATCGTTGCAAAAGAAAAAAAGAAAATTGAAATAAAATCAGTCTTTCCCGATGATGTTGAAGTTCTTCCCTGGGCCGGCCATTTGGGAACGAAACTCGCGGATAAAATTATTCCAATTATTCTCGAAAGTCAAACTACTTTGGTTTTCACCAATACGAGAAGTCAGGCTGAAATGTGGTATCAGGTATTATTGAACACGCATCCGGATTTTGCAGGGCAAATCGCCATTCACCACAGTTCCGTAGACAAAGATATTCGAATTTGGATTGAGGATAATCTGTCTTCGGGATATTTAAAAGCCGTTATTTCAACCTCTTCTTTAGATTTAGGCGTCGATTTTAAACCAGTTGATACTGTAATTCAAATTGGTTCCAGTAAAGGAATTGCGCGATTTCTCCAGCGTGCAGGCCGAAGTGGTCATTCCCCTTTTGAGACCTCAAAAATATATTTTGTCCCGACGCATTCTTTGGAGCTGATTGAAGTGGCAGCTTTAAAGGAAGCTGTTAAGCAAAATAAAATCGAACCGCGGGAACCTTTAGTTTTATGTTATGATGTTTTGCTTCAATTCGTCATAACACTCGCTGTCGGCGATGGTTTTGAAGAAAAAGAAACCTTTAAGCAAATTACTGCGACTAATGCATTTAGAGATTTGTCGCCGGAAGAATGGACCTGGATTTTGACATTCATTACCATAGGTGGAAAATTAAAAAATTACGAAGAATACCATAAAGTTGTCGTCGAAAATGGTCTGTATAAAGTGACTTCTCGCAGAATCGCAATGTTGCATCGAATGAATATCGGTGCGATTGTGAGCGACTCTATGTTGAAAGTGAAGTTTTTCGGTGGTGGCTATATTGGAATGATCGAGGAATATTTTATTTCAAAATTAAAGAAGAACGATAAATTTATTTTGGCTGGACGAGTGCTGGAAGTTTCGCATGTTAAGGAAATGACAGTCTTTGTTCGGAACTCCAGCGGAAAAGGAATTGTGCCGAGTTATTTGGGCGGAAGATTACCATTGTCGTCTTATTTGAGTGGATTTTTAAGACAGAAATTATCAGAGTCTTTAGACGCAAAATCATCAGAAAAAGAACTTCGCTTTTTACATCCGCTTTTGGTGAGCCAGCAAGAGAATTCTCATATTCCCAGTGAAAAAGAGTTTTTGGTAGAACGCATCAAAACCCGCGAAGGCCATCATTTATTTATGTATCCTTTTGAAGGAAGGTTGATTCATGAAGTGATGTCCGCCTTAATCGCCTATCGTATTTCCAGAATTACACCGATATCCTTTTCTATTGCAATGAATGATTATGGTTTTGAACTATTTTCAAAACTGGAAATTCCTTTAACGGAAGAAAATATCAACGAAATATTATCAAAAGAAGATTTAATTCGCGATGTGATGGCTTCTGTGAACTCCACAGAAATGGCAAGACGAAAGTTTCGGGATATCGCTGTAATTTCTGGAATGGTGATCCGCACTTATCCCGGACAGCAGAAAAACAATAAAAATTTACAGTCGTCATCTGGATTAATATTTAATGTTCTGGAAGATTACGATCCGGAAAACTTATTATTAAAACAAGCTTATTCTGAAGTGTTTTTTCAGCAAATTGATGAAGGAAGATTGGTTGATGCTTTCAATCGAATTCATGAAAGTGAGATTATTATTAAAAATTCAAATACCTTTACGCCCTTAAGTTTCCCTATAAAAGTGGACAGTCTGCGTCAAAGTTTAAGCAGTGAAGATTTGAAAGCCCGGATTTTACGAATGAAAGTGGAAGCCATGAAAAAGAAAATGAAAAAATGACCCTTCAGACCATAGAAAAAACAGTTCACGACCAAAACCTCATTTTTACAAATCAACGTGCCTTATTCTGGACTGAAAACAAATCCTTAATTATCAGCGATTTGCATTTAGGTAAATCGGCATATTTCCGGAAAAATGGAATTCCCGTTCCCTCGGATATTCTGGAAGATGATTTGGAAAGACTTGATTTTTTAATTCAACATTTTGACGCCAAAAAACTCATTGTTGTGGGTGATTTCTTACATTCGGGAAAGAATGCAGATTTCAATATTTTTGAAGCCTGGAGAACTATAAACCTCAGTTTGAAGATTACTTTAATTAAAGGAAATCACGACGTTCATAGAGCAAATTTTTTACATGATCTGGATATCTCAATTGAGGAAAATTCTCTGATCATCGAACCTTTCACCTTCATTCACATTCCAGAAAATAAGGAAAAGCAGTTTTCAATTTCCGGCCATCTTCATCCGGGCGTAACTGTAAAATTAGAAAAAAGAAAGTCGGTGCGTTTGCCGTGCTTCCGCATCTCAGAAAATCAGTTGATTTTGCCGGCGTTTAGTAAATTCACAGGATTAGATACGCAGTCTTGTCAGGATTTCGACTGTATTGCGTTTACAGATGATCTTATTTTTGAACTTTAAATTTGAAAAACCACAGAAGTCACAAAAGTTGAAGTTCAAAAAAAATCAAACTTTTAACCCGCTAAATAATTTCAATTACTTTTGGAAGAGAGAAAAATGAATTTTTTTGTGACTTTACTTCACCTTTCTATTTTTTTAAGGAATCAAGTGAATCTCCGATTTGTGCTTAATAAATCAATAGTTTTCGTGGAGTAAAATTTCCACTAAGTCTTGTAAAACTCTTTGTGAAACAAAATTCGCGAAATCATTCCGTTCAAAGTGTGGAAGATTCAAACGACGGGTTTTCTCGAAATTATTAACACGAATAGAATAGAAAGCAGTTCCTATTTCATTATTAAATTCATCAGAATCTGGACCGGCGACACCTGTTGTAGAAAGCGCGATCTGTGTTTTAAAAAGCGTTTGCGCGCCCGCCGACATTTCCTGCGCAACTTCTTCCGAAACCACTGTTTTCTCTTGAATTGTTTTTTCTGAAACTCCTAATATTTCTATTTTCTTGTGGTAATCATAAGCGATAATTCCTCCTGAAAAATAAGTAGAACTTCCTGATATTGAAGTGAGTAATCTTGAAAGTTCACCGCCGGTGCAACTTTCCGTCGTGGAAACAGTGAGTTTTTTGTCGTCTAGAATTTCTTTTAAAATTTCTTGAATATGGTCACCATTCCAGGAAATAACATTTTCGCCGATAAGTGGTTTTAGTTTTTGAGCTTCAGTATCGATTTTGACTTGTAATTCTTCTTTACTTTTTCCCTGCGCAGTCAAACGCAACTTAATTCGGTTTCCGACGGGAAGATAAGACAACGAAATATCTTTTGGCAAAGCCAGTTCCCAGGATTCAATTTGTTCTGATAACAGACTTTCTGGAATACCAACGACGGAAATAGTTTGCGTAACAATATGGTTCAAACCGAACTTATTTGCAAGGAAGGGAATGATTTTATCTTTGATTAAAGGTTTCACTTCGAAAGGAACTCCAGGAAGACAAATGACGATTTTTCCATTTTCCTGAATCATCTGACAAGGGGCACTTCCATTTTCATTTTGAAAAATGAACGCTTTTCTTAAAACTTCTGCCTGTGGTTTATTCAATTCCAAAAGATGACCGCGATTTCTTTTCTCGAACAATCTGCGGAGATGGTCGAAAGTGGCAGGATCTAGAATTATTTCGTCGTTAAAGAATTCTTTGAAAGCAGTTTTCGTTTTATCATCTTTTGTAGGACCTAAACCACCCGTTGTGATCACCAAATCTGCAAGGTCAAAAGCCGATTTTAAAGTTTTTTTTATAGAATTAATTTCATCTGAAATGGTAAATATCTGAACGACGGGAATTCCAATTTTCTTGAGTTCCGTCGCTATAAAATTAGAATTGGTATCAACGGTATTGCCCGAGAGAATTTCGTCACCGATGGTAATGAGTACTGCTTTCATACAAGATTTTAAAATATAAAAATACGGAATTCTACGGCAACGCGTGCGTAAAATCCAGTACGATCTTTAAAAAAATAATTAGAAAGAATTTAATTATCGTGTTCTACCCAAATCAAGTTTTCTGTATTGAAGCCTATTTTTTTTGCTTTTTCAATAAATCTTTGTTTATAAGACTCAGGAATTGTTTTCTCACGCGACATAATCCATAAATAATCTAAATTATTACCAGCGACCAAAGCATATTTGTAATCCTCATCAATATCGATGACATTGTAACCCGCCCAAATTGGTTTAAAAAAAGAAACTTTCAAACGCCCAACATTTTCATTTCCTACAAATTTTGCTTCTCCCGTACTTTCACTCCACTTATTTTTCACGTAATTATACCCTCGATTTTCCACTTTAATATTTCCATTATCCTTTTGGGAATAAGTCGCGGTTACGTTTTTTAGGTTTTTTTCAAAACGGTAATCAAAACGCGCAATCTCATACCATTTACCTAAATATTTATCTGCTTTAAAGTTTTGAACTGCCGCAGCACCTTCTGGAATTCCGACAGAACACGAACTTAATAACCCAATTCCTAAAATTGTGACTGCAACTGGAATTGCTATTTTTTTTAAATTTTTCATATCACTTGTTTTAATGATTAATCAACTGTAATTCTGGTTTATAATGAATCTATGTTTCTATGTTTCATTGAACATAGGCAACAAATATTAAGCCGATAGACACAACTTAAAGTGCTTTCAAATCTAAGAATTCTAAAGATCACTATTTATGAAAAGTTTAACCTTTGTCCCGCAATATATAAGTATGATGGTTTAATATTTGAATACCAAACGCTGTAAAAATCATTGTTAAATTGATGATTGAATATTAACATTAAAACGATAAATAGATGTCTACAGAAAATTTAACTCAAAAAGAAGCTCTTGAAACACTAAAAAAACTTTCTGAAAGTGCAAGAACATGTATGTTCTGTACCGATTTAGATTCTATACCAAACGCATCAAGGCCGATGAGTTTAAAAGAATGCGATGACGAAGGTAATCTATGGTTTTTAAGCAGTGACCAAAGTCATAAGAATTTTGAAATTAAGGAAGACAACCGCGTTCAGCTTTATTTTATGAATAATGAAAATTCTGAATACCTCTCCATTTTAGGGAAAGCATTTATCTACCAAGACCAAAATACCATCGAAGATAAATGGACTCCCATGGCAAATGCCTGGTTTGATGGTAAAGAAGATCCAGACGTTTCGGTGATTCGAGTAACACCAGATGAAACTTACTACTGGGAACCTAAAGTAGGAAAATTTGTATCGATGTTACATTTCGCAATTGCTGCGATTACAGGAACAAAGTCTGATAATGATGACGGAAGAGAAGGAAATTTACACGTTTAATAATAATTTAAAATTTTAAAAAAATGACACCAGATTTAGGAATTACGAAAAAAAACTTAACAGAAGTTCACAAAATTTTAAATAAAGTCTTAGCCGATGGCAACGTACTTTACATCAAACTGAGAAAATTCCACTGGAATTTGTCAGGTGACAATTTTATGGAATTGCATCTGTTGTTTGAAGATCAATACGATGCAGTTGCAGAAGCAGTTGATGCTGTGGCGGAAAGAATAAGTACTTTGGGCGGAATTGCAATTGGAACAACTAGTGAATTTGCAAAAGAATCACAACTGAAAGAAACTCCTGGTAAAGTTCCTGATACTCAAGGAATGTTGAAAGAATTGGTTACCGATCATGAAGCAATTGTAAAATCTTTGCGTGATGATTTAGATAAATGTGAAGAAGATTATAAAGATGCAGGTACCTCTGACTTCCTTAACGGATTGATGCAGAAACACGAAAAAATGGCCTGGAAACTTAGAAAATATTTAAAAGATTAATTCATTCCAAAATACAAAAATTCCCTTTCAATATTGAGAGGGAATTTTTTGTTAAAACAGTTTTTGATTTACTTAAAAATATCTTCAAGAAAAACCTTCATTTCGTTCCATGATTTTTCATCTGCTTCCTTATTGTACGCCACTTTCATGTCATATTTTTTACCGATTTCCGTCGACGCAGGATTTGTAAAAGAATGCAGGGCGTTCGAATAATTAATAAACTTATAATCTATTTTCGCAGAATCCATTTGCTTTTTAAAGGCTGCAATTTCCTCCGCCGGAACATAAGTGTCTGCTTCACCATTACAAACTAAAATTTTAACATCGTTATTTTTTGGTTTTATCCCAGTCATTAAGTTTCCGTGGAAAGAAACTACGCCCTTCAATTCATCTTCCTGACGTGCCATATTTAAAGCTTGTGCACCACCGAAACAATACCCAATGGCCGCAATTTTTTCATAATTGGCATTGGGAAATTTTAGAAGCTGCGCTTTCGCTTTGTCGAACATCAATTTCGCATTAATTGGAATTTTGTAGAAGGGTTCGGCGAGTTTTGTAGCTTGTTCGGGGTTATCAACGGTTTTTCCCTCACCATAGTAATCAACAACCATTGCAAAATATCCCAGTTCAGCTAGTTTCTTCGCGCGATCTTTCACATAATCTGTAACTCCCCACCATTCTGGCAATACCATTACGACTGGTTTTACTTCATCGGCGGCACCTGTATAAGCAACAAATGACTTAAAGTTTTTGCCATCGATATCATAACTTACTTCTTCCGTTGTCATTTTTCCAGAAGTTGATTTTACAGATTTTAAATTGCTGATATCGTCTGTCTTTTTTTCTTCCTGACAGGAAAAAGCAAAAAGAAGTGAACAAGAAAGAAGTGCTATACTGATAATTTTCATGGCGTAAAATTTAAATTATTTTTAAAGATAAGAATTTCTTTCAACGATTATAAAAAAACGCAACCTACGGCTGCGTTTAATTGTAATGTTCATTTTCTAATTTAATGAATATGTTTTTCTGCATGGTAAGAGCTTCTCACCAAAGGCGAACTCTCTACATGTCGAAAACCTAAGCTTCTGGCGAAGTCACCAAATGCGGTAAATTCCTCAGGAGTAACAAATTTTTTCACGGGTAAATGCTTTTTGGTTGGCTGTAAATATTGACCAATTGTAATGACATCTACGTTTGCATTTCTGATATCTTCAATCGTTTGAAAAACTTCCGAAGTCTCTTCCCCTAATCCCAACATCAATCCGGTTTTTGTGCGGTTTTGTCCAGCGGATTTTAAGTAGGAAAGAACTTCCAGACTTCTTTCATATTTTGCCTGAATACGTACTTCTCTCGTCAGTCTTTTCACGGTTTCCATATTGTGGGAAATCACTTCTGGATGAACTTCTATCAAGCGGTCAATATGTTTTGTAATTCCCTGAAAATCTGGGATTAATGTTTCCATTGTTGTTCCAGGAGAGATTCTGCGTACAGCATGTACCGTTTCTGCCCAAAGGATTGAGCCCATATCTTTCAAATCATCACGATCAACCGAAGTTAATACAGCATGTTTAATTTTCATTAATTTGATCGAACGCGCAACTTTCTCTGGTTCTTCCCAATTAACATCTAAAGGCTTGCCTGTTTTTACGCCACAAAACCCACAGCTTCTCGTACAGATGTTTCCGAGAATCATAAAGGTGGCGGTTCCTTCACCCCAGCATTCACCCATATTTGGGCAACTCCCGCTTTGGCAAATGGTGTTGAGTTTATATTTATCAACCAACGTTCGGAGTTCACGGTAATTTTTTCCCGTAGGAAGTTTTACACGAATCCATTTTGGCTTTTGAGTGGTAGTATCTGTTGGAGTTTCAATCATTTTTAGAAATGTAAAAAGCAAATTTACGAATTAAGAAATTGTCTCGTTCTATTCTTCAAAAGAATTATTTTTCAGCAGCGCAGCCAGCAATTTTTTTGCCCGCATAATTCTAATTTTAGTGTTGGCCACCGTGATATTTAATTCTTCTGCAATTTCTTTTATGCTTTTTTCTTCAAAGAAACGCAGCTGTATAATATCCTGATAGTTAACATCTAAACTTTTGATGGTTGCCAAAATCTGTTTTTGATCTTCTTCGGAAATTAATAATTCCTCTGGTGATAACGCGAGTTGATTTTTAAATCCTTCGAAATTATCGGTAGAATCTTCGTTTTCCCGGAATTTCTTACGCCAATAGTCGATAATTGTGTTTTGAGCGATGGTTAAAATCCAGGTTTTAAACTGAAAATTAGGATCGTACAAATCAAGTTTTGATAGTACTTTAGAAAAAACTGAAACCGTAATTTCATCTGCAACATGCTCATCCTGAACTTTTTTCATCACAAAACTAAAAACATCTACCCAAAATAAATTAATTAACTGGGTTTGTGCTTTCTGGTTTTTATTGGCCGCGAAAGAAATGAGTGTAAAGAGATCTTTATTTTTCATGCAGAGAACAAAGATAGCAAATTGTAAAAATCCTGATGATGAATTGTTCTGAAATTGATTTGAAATTTTATTATAAAATCTTACCTTGCACGATAATAGACCCAACATATGAAAACTAAAAAGAAATATAAAAAACAGGTTTTAAAATCACTGAAGAAATTAGCCAAAACAGAATATGATATTTTGGAAACGATGACTAATTTAATGCTCCTTAAAGAATTCAAGGATAATAAAATTGAGTTTAAAGAGGGCGATACGTTTTCTTTTGAAGACAGTATTTTCGATTATAGTGAAGACGATAACATTAGAAATTTGGCAAAACTCCGAAAGAAAATTATGGCAAGTATGCAGGAATTGGTGGAGAACAGCGATTTCAAGGACAAAGAAATTGAGTTTCTTGCCTAGAAATAAAATAACAAAAGCGGTTTCAAATTATTAAAACCGCTTTTTATTTAAGACCCTAAATATTACATTATTCCAGGTAACTTATAAAAGTAAGTAATGCCATAATATGCGGCCCAGCCCGCGAACAAGATGATAATAATCCAGATCCAAACGGGAATGGTCTGTGGAGTTTCGCTTCCTTCGATCACAAAACTCTTCTGATTGCCTTTGTCATAGGCGTTAATCATCAACGGTAAAACGCCATCTACAATATCATTTTCTTTCAATCCTTCCACACTTATGGAAGGTCCGTTTTTTACAGTAAACTGTATTTTCCGTATACCTTCTCTGCCTAGTGTAGATTTACTGATTATTTTCAAAATGTGCTCACCATCAGTAAGTTTCGATGTATCGAAATCAAAAACAATGGGTGTTTCAAGCTCTGCCAAAGGCGTAACTTCATCATCAAGGAAGAGAAAAACAGAACTTTTATCTTTAGTCATCTTTACTTTTTTAGAAGTTAATTTAAAATAGAATTTTTAACATGATCTTTTTCCGTCTCCCCTGGTTTCACCAAATATTTAACGGAATAAATTAATGTATAAACTGTGATTACGGCAATCACCGCGACAATTATCCAGTCAAATTGCCCACGAGGACCAACGCCATGCGTGAAATCTCTCGTAACAGCAGGTTGCTGTAATTTGCAGGCCTCACAAGCGAAGGCAAAATTCATAGCAAAGAGAAAGAAAATAATTGCGGTATTTTTAAAATTTTTCATATCAATATATTTTATAAATTGTCCGGTGACCTCTTTATTTAATTTTATCCATCACTGCTTTTACATCTTCCAGTTTGACTGGTTTGGCATTATTTCCCCAAGATGACCGTTCGTGATTCATGATTGCAGTTACAATTTCAGCGGTGAAGTTTGCATTTTTTCCCACCGCCGGCATTGGCCCATAACCAGGTCTTCCAGTGTAACCTCCCATGATGATATTCACATATACATCAATATCGTCACTCGCCACAATTGGACTCCCTTTCAAAGGTGGGAATGCTCCTGGTAAACCTTCTCCACTTGCCTGGTGGCAGCTGGCGCAATTCGCGGTGTAGAGTTCTCCACCATCTGGTAAATCTGCTGCTCCGCCACCACCTGCTGTTTTCTTAATTTCTTTTTTATAGAGAAAATCTGGTGGTTTTACGCCTTCAGGTAATTTGGTTTGTTTTAAGCTCTGTAAATAAGCCACGAGTTGAAGGGCTTTTCTAGTCGGCACAATTTTTTTGAATTTGTCTTTTAAAAATTCAGGTGGAACTTTTACTTCAATATCCCCTTTTTGTAAGTAATCTTTTTCTTCAAAAAGAAATGAATAAGACGGCATTATAGATTCTTTTACTACAGCACGCGGCTGATACAAATGCAGTAAATGCCAATCAGAACTCGGTTGTCTTTCCCCAATCGCTGTTAAATCTGGACCAGTTCTTTCGGAACCCAATAGGTTTGCAGTGTTACGCCAAACATCCATCCGATGATTTTGAGCATAATCCGCAGGAATACTCGGCCGTGACCCGAAAACTTTATCCATCTCTACCTCACGAACCTGTTGCGTGTGGCAGGCGATACACCCATTTTCTACATAAATTGCTTTTCCTGCAGCCTCATCTTTGGTAAGTGGCTTCGCATCTGGCAAAGGTTTATACACGGTTTGATTGGTAAACGCCGGCAGTATCGCAATCTGTAAAGTAAGAAACAGAAAGAAAACTAAGGCGGTCCAGAAGAGGACTTTATGATTGTTATAAAATTCCATTATTCTAATTTATTTTGTAGGAATATATTCCGTGTTTTTAAGTTGTCGTTTTGCTTCTAAAATTTCGGCAGGCGTTGTAGGAATAAACACTTCTTTCCTCTTGTTAATCATTTTGTAGAAGTTATAGGCAAAAACAAAATGAGAAATCCACATCATTGTACCACCGATCGCTCTCCAAAGCCAGAAAGGCGCCATCATTTTCACACTTTCTATAAATGGTTTACTGTCCATCCACATCAAACCGCGTTGTGTAGAACCAATCATCAAGGAGAAAGTATAGAAGATCAATCCAATTAAAGCCATCCAGAAATGAATTCCGACGGAAAGTTTTGGTGGTTCTTTTCCTGTGATTCTTGGAACCAACGTATAAATAAAGGCCCACAACATGAAGGTGATAATTCCATACATGGTTAAGTGGGAATGCGCAACGGTAAAATCGGTGAAGTGCCAAATTAAATTGGTAAATCGAAATGCTTCTACCGTGCCCTGCATTGAGCCCGTGAAATAGAAAATAATAGAGATGAGATAAAACGGTAAAGTATAACTTGTTTTCAGCTGATACCAGGCACCATTAAATGTTAAAAGGAAATTTGCCGTACCAGCAACAACAGGAATTACCATCCCAACACTGGCAACGATCGCAACAGTTTGCATCCACCAAGGAATGGCGCTAAAAATAAAGTGATGACTACCGATTAAAGTATAAAATAAAATTTGAGTCCAAAAAGCTAAGATTCCTAAACTGTAGGAATAAATTGGTTTGTTTAATTGTTGCGGCAGGAAATAATACATCAAACCCAGACAAAGGAACATAAACCACATCCCAACTCCTTGGTGCATGTAGTATCCCTGAATGATTGTTTCCGCAAGACCATCTTGCCAGAAAGGAATGTAAGCGACAACTAAAATCACCACTACATACATCATCGCAGAAATAATATACCAGTTCGAAACATAAATTTCTTTTGTCGCTCGTTTTGCAACAGTCATTAAAAAATTGTAGAGTGACAGCACAATACCAACAGCAAAAAGTGCCATGATCGGCCAGATATATTCTCTGTATTCACCTCCGCCATTATTAATCCCAGCCATAAGGGAAATTGTTCCCAACAGCACTGCAGAATTCATTAATATTAATGAATAGTACCCAATTTTCAGATTGTGTATTCCTACATTGCTTACACGCGGGATTACATAATAAGCCAGTCCAACCATTGCAAATGAGGCCCAACCCCAAAAAACCATATTGGTATGAACAGGACGAAGCCGCCCGAAACTCAGCCAACTTACATGATCGGCATCAGGCGCTACAAATTTAATTCCCAAATATTCGCCCACGGTGGTTCCGAATAATAGCCAGAAGATGGAAAATCCAATAAAATACAAAATTAAATTGGCAAGTTGTGGTGAGATGTATTTTTGGGGAACAAAACTTTTTTTGGAAGGAATTACACGCAGTTCTTCAACTCTGTTTACATTATAAATAATTCCTTTTTCATCAGAAGGCGGTTGGGTCCCAGATAATTCGTTATCCGGAACTTGGTAGGATTGTGCCTTTTCCTGGCGTTCGTAAATCTGCAGTTCATCCGGAGACATGCTCTGAATTTTCTTTTGAAATTCGCCCAGTTTACGGCGTGCTTTTAAATCCTTATACGTTCCGTAGGTCTTAACGATGGCAATCAGCAGACCCACCAAGACCGGAAGCAAAATAAGCACTAGTGTAATCTGAATCCCCGATTCACCAAAAATTGAATTATTCATATAGAATTATTAAAAGATAAAATTGTCCTTTATTATTGTAAAAAAAACTAACGTTTTAAAAAGGTTACTCCATCTGAAACCTGTTCAGCCAAAGATCGTAATGATGTAGATTCTAAGGTTTCCCGCATTTCATCCCGAATTTGTATAAATTTAAAATGCAAAGGACAGGGTTTTTCAACATCACATTTTCTAAGACCTAAAGTGCAGTCTTCAAAAATTCCATTTCCATCCATTGCCAAAACGATACTCAAAAGTGATATTTTTTCTAAATTATCTAAGGCTACCGAAAAACCACCGGTTGGACCTTTGAAGGAAGATAAAATTTCGGTCCTGGTTAATTTCTGTAATATTTTTGCCATAAATGCAGGTGGTGAATCGGTGTGTTTCGCAACTTCTTTCAAGCTTACTTTCCGATTTTTAAGGGAATTTTTTGCGACGTAAATAGACGCTCGAATCCCGTACTCACATGATTTTGAAAACATATTCCTTTTCCTAAGAACAAATGTAAATAAAAATATAATAAAAGACAATACAGTCCTTTACTATTTTTTAAAAATAATTAAAAGAAAATAGGATCGCTCAGGCCATCACAGGAACATGAATTTTCAGTTTGAATTCTTTATTTACGGCTTCAATAAAGTAAGCAGACAAGAGCGGAGATGCTTTTTCTATATTTTGATGAACGAAAAAATAAACGTTTTTTAAACCTTGTTTCTTCCAGCTTTTTATTCGAACCAACCAATCGTCTAATCTTGTATAATCGCTCGCAGCATTAGCGCCTACATAACGGATGAAAGCTGTAGAAGTAGTCAATCTCATATGAAGCATATCCCGACGGCCCGCGGTATCTACAATAATATTGGTAATGTGATATTTTTCAAAAAGCTCCGTTGTTTTTTTAAAGATATCTTGATCCTCAAACCACTCGGCATTTCTAAGCTCGATCGCAAGTGGAACTTCTTGCGGCCAATCCTGTACGAACTTTTCTAATCTTTCGAAATCTTTAGGTTTAAAACTGTCGCGAAGTTGTAGAAAAGCCATTCCTAATTGTTCGTCGAAATTTAAGACCGCAGTCGCAAATTTGGTCACTGCCTCAGTGATGTTGAGTAATCTTCGGTAATGAGAAACCGTACTTGGAACCTTTGGGAAAAATTTAAAATCTGCGGGTGTTTTTTCTTTCCAGGTGAGAATCTGTTCAGGTGAAGGCATTTTGTAGAACGTTGCATTCAACTCAATGGAATTAAACTGGGTTGAATAATAGGACAACTCATCTTTCGTCCCGCGTGGATAAAATCCTTTCAAATCTTTTTTATTCCAATTTGCGGAACCAATAAAAACATTAAATTCTTTCGACTTATTCTTCTTTAAAACTTTCTCGGTTTTTGGGTGATCTTTTGGCAATTTAAAATCGATCTGCGACGGATCTTCAACTTTTCCGAATTTCATAAGAGGGTGATTTGACTTATAAAGTTAGGAAATTTTGATTTTACCTAAAGATTAAACTTTTTATAATAAAAAACCGCAGAAAAATTCTGCGGTTTGCACTAATGTCTGTGTTCTTTATTCTTTTCTCTGATTCTTACGCTTCACAACTTGAACACGTCACAAAGTTCACCATCAATTCCTTAGAAACAGACGAACTTCTTTGATAATACAAAGATTTCACGCCTTTTTTCCAAGCCTCAATATAAAGGTAATTCACATCTTTCACCGGCATTGTCGATGGAATTTGCAAGTTTAGTGATTGTGCCTGATCAATATATTGTTGTCTTTGTGCAGCTTGAGAAATAATTTCCATGGGAGAAATCTCTCTAAATGTTTTAAAAACTGCTTTTTCTTCTTCAGATAATTCTGGAATATTCTGAACAGAACCATGATTCAACATAATAGTTCTCCACGTATCTTCATTGTCGATTCCTTTTTCTTTTAATAAGATCGCCAAGTATTTATTTTTACGCATAAAGTTCCCTTTCGCCAAACCTGCTTTATAATAATTCGATGCAAATGGCTCAATTCCTGGCGAAGTTTGTCCAAGAATCGCAGAACTAGAAGTAGTCGGCGCGATTGCCATAGTCGTTGTATTTCGCAAGCCATATCCTTTTAACAATTCGGGTTCGCCATAAATATTTGCCAGTTCCTGAGACGCAATAACTGACTGTTCTTTAATTTGGCGGAAAGCTTTTGCGTTGAATTGTGTAGCCTCAAAACTTTCAAATGGAATCATGTTTTTCTGAAGGTAAGAATGATAACCAAGAACGCCCAAACCTAAAGCTCTGTGACGCAAAGCAAAATTGCGCGCGCCGGTCAGGTAATAATTCCCTTCTGTTTTTTCAATAAATTCAGATAAAACTGCGTCCAAGAAATAAATCGCCAACTTCACAGCGTCCGTATCTTTCCACTCGTCATATAACTCTAAGTTCATTGAAGAAAGACAGCAAATAAAGGATTCTTCGGCGCTGGAAGGCAACATAATTTCCGAACACAAGTTACTTGCATTTACGGTCATTCCTAAATCTTTGTAAACTTGTGGTTTATTACGGTTCACATTATCGGTGAAGAAAATATAAGGCAAACCTTTTTGTGCACGGCTTTCTAAAACTCTTGCCCAAATTTTACGTTTGTCCATATCGCCATCGATCATGTCTTGCATCCAATAATCGGGTACACAGATTCCGGTAAACAAATTCTGAATCGGACTTCCAATATCTTTAATGGATAAAAACTCTTCGATATCTCCGTGGTCAACATCTAAATACGCGGCAAAAGCACCACGACGAACGCCACCTTGCGAAACCACATCCATTGCAGTATCATACAATTTCATAAACGAAACTGCGCCCGAAGATTTTCCGTTATCCGTAACCGCTGTTCCCCTATTTCTCAGCTCTCCAAAATACCCGGAAGTTCCGCCCCCAATCTTAGTCTGCATAATTACTTCCCCTAATTTGTGCGTAATTCCTTCAATATTATCCGGAACATGAACATTGAAACAAGAAATCGGCAAACCTCTTTCTGTTCCCATATTCGCCCAAACGGGTGAGGAAAAACTGATCCAGCCTTTGGTAATCATTTCCTCAAAAGCAGGCTGTAATTCGGGTTTATATAATCTTTTCGCAGCAGCAGTCGTAATTCTTTGGATCGCACCTTCTACGGTTTCGCCTTTTAGCAAATAACCGCGGTTCAGCATTTGCTCAGACTCTTCGTTCAGCCACCAGATTTTTGATTGTTCTTCCATAATTTTTTTTCGGTAATCATTTTATTGTACATCGTACAATTGGTTTTAGTTTTTTTAGAAGCTTGAATTGTTCGCTTCTTTTATATTTCTGTCCCGCTTTCCACTCTATCTTTTTATTTTTCTGAAAAAAAATAAAAAGGATGTCGTTTCAATCGGGGCTATTAATTTCTGCCTTTTTTCTTTCGAAGATTTTCTAATTCGGTTTAAAACCTTGTCAAGGTTAATTTTGCTACTTCTGTAAATTCTTTCGTTTAAAATCCCAATTATATTCTACACTCCCACCTACGCCCCGACTTGAGTGAATCCCGATCTAAAATCGGGAGGGAGTAGAAGGCGGAAAAAGGCGCCCAAATAAAACTAGAACAAATCGTTCGAAGTAATACTCTTGTCGTGTTTGGTATAATCCACCGGTCTTTTGGCGAAGAAATCATCCATTGAATTGGCGAAAACTTCTTCCTCAAACCAAACCATCGGACGGTATTGTTCCGGCGAAATGTTGTAACGGGTTTTCATATTGATTTTCTTCAAACTGTCATCCACACGGAATTTCATGAAGTTCAACAAATTCTCTTTGCTCACATTATCGATTTCACCCATTTCGAAAATCCAGTCCAAGATTTCTTCTTCCACATCGATGGAATGGTCGACCAAAGTATAAATATCTTCAATATCTGAATCGGTTAATAAATCGGGCTGTTCCTGGCGGATTTTATTGATCAAATAAATACCCGCGTTGGCGTGAATCTGCTCATCAACTGAAGTCCATGCGATAATGTTCGAAACGTTCTTCATATAGCCTTTAAAACGGGTAAAAGACAAGATAATCGCAAACTGAGAGAAGAGCGAAACATTCTCTATCAGAATACTGAACAACAAAAGCGAAGAAACATATTCTTTCGGAGTTGTAGAATTGGCGTGTTTCAAAACATTAGATAGAAAATCGATTCTCTTTTTGATCGCTGGAATTTCCACCACTTGACTGAAAGAATCGTTGTAACCCAAGACTTCTAATAAACGGGAATACGCCTCGGAATGACGAAACTCACATTCTGCAAAGGTAGCGCCCAATCCATTCAATTCCGGTTTCGGCATGTGATTGTAGAGATTTCCCCAAAACGTTTTTACAGAAACTTCGATTTGAGCGATGGCCAAAAGAGCGTTCTTAATCGCATTTTTTTCGTGAGGCTCCAGTTGAGATTGGAAATCCTGAACGTCTGCTGTGAAATCTACTTCAGAATGAACCCAGAAGGATTTATTAATCGCTTCTACAAATTGTAGAATCTCTGGATACTCAAATGGCTTATATCCTACTCTCTTGTCAAAAATTCCCATAATATCGTTTTTTTTATTTCCGTTTCTTTTAAAAACGGTGGCTGTAAATTCGTGATTGATAATGATTTAATACAGAAACGCGGCAAAAAAGTGTTTCGCCAGATGAACCCTGTGATCTTTACAAAAATAGAAAATGAAAACTGATATAGAAAGCCCGAAAGATTAATTAACTGAGTATAAGCCTTAAAAGTTTTCCACAATCACACAGACTGCGCCCTACCAAAGCATTCTATCACTTTCCAGAAAACAGATGACCTATTATCGGCTTTATTATTTAAACAGTTTTAAAAAGTCTACCTCTAAATAAGCTTTAAGAGCTAAACAAGCTCTTAATAAAAAAATCCCAATCAAAGATTGGGATTCTAAATATGATGTTTCTTCTGAGTCAATTATAAAAAACTAACCGAAGAAATATTGATGTTTTTATGGACGTGTAGCTTTCCAGAAACTCCACTGAGTTCCGTTAAATACAGCCAATTGTTTATTTACGGTATCGTACGCCATCATTCCGGCAGCTGGATTTTTGATCATCAAATGCGGAAGAGCAACTTTCGGTAGGATCATAGCTTTATCAGTATCTGAAAGAATTAAAATTCCTGGTGTAATATCGGTTTGATTATTTACGCCAATAACAGTTTTTGCTCTTACATTTCCCATTTTGCCGTTTTGTATCGAAGTATCTACAGCATTTGTTTTCGTTGCCGGACCTGTAAGATCTCTCCACATTTCATTTTGGCGGAATTTAAGAATGTTATCTGAAGGATCCATAATGAAAGTACCGTCTGGTACAGGTGTTTGTGCAGAAGAAGCTTTTACATAGGGAACTACAATTCCTTTCATTTGATCATTTCCAAATTCAAGGGAAACCGAAGAATTTGTTGGAGCAGTCTGACCTGGTCTCGGCGCAATTACGACCTGAGAAAAGACGAGAACTGGTATGGCGGTCATCAAAATTGATGTGAATAATTTATTCATAATGATTGTGTTTAAAGTTAGTTGCTATAAAGTTGGACATGCAGGAGTTGTGAAACAGAACCAGCCAGTTTTAGCAGGATCAGCATCTACTACGTAAATTTTAAGACATTTTACCGTAGTGTCATATGCCATCATTCCATCAACACCGTTTCCAGCGGTAGCAATAGCATTAAGTTGAGTAGTCGATAATCTATTAATAACAAATCCTTTGGTATTGGATTCAAGCACGGTATAAGCACTCTCTCTAACCATTGGCCAGTTGTCTGGATTATCTGCACCTGCTCTTTTCAGAGAGGTAATTCCGTGATTTGACGGATGCTTAACAGTATCGAGAACAGGATCTTTGAAACATCCTCCGCCACATAGCGGATTATCAGCTGCCAAAACTTCAATAGTAATGGTCTGATTCGCGGAAATTGTGTACCCTAAAACTGAGAGATATGCTACTTTAACATTGAAAACGTACGTTCCTGGTGTTGTAAGGGTGAGACTCAAATCCGCTAATGTACTAGCAGTTGTGTCTGGAAAGGTGTATCCGGTTGGACCACTTATTAAACTCCAAACAAAAAGTTTTGGAATTGCTGTATCTGCTACAGAGACAAACCCTGCGAGAGTAGCACTAAGAATAGTTGTTTTCCCTGAACAAACAGGATTAAGAGTCGCAGTTGGAACTACGCCAAGTGAACCACCTTTGCAGTTTAACTCTGCAAAAGTATATTCTGCACTGCCAGCTCCACCACTAACGGCGTAATTGTATTCAGTTGTGCCATCTACAAATTTGATCAATTTGTTCCCAGTAGCTCCGGCTCTTTCGGGCTGTAATAAATTTGTTCCAGTATCACAAACAGCACCGTTGTAATATTTTAGAACAAGTCTTGCGCCCAATTTGAGTTTTAATTCCGTCATTTCGCCATCGAAATTTAAAATACCACCCAAAATAACCACATCCTGATTATTTCCCAATAAACTCAAATGCCCCCTATCAGATCCATTTTTCAATAGAGTTACTTTCCCATAAGAAACAGTAAGCGCATTTAAAGGCGTAGGAATTGGATCGGCCAAAATATAGAGGTTACCAAAATAATATACTTGTTCGGTAGACACAGAAACATCAGTACCTGGTTCTACAAAAACTCTGTAAGTTGCTTGTGACGAAGACGTAGTATCTTTTCCGGGATACTCTGTAGTCGCATTATCCCAGCTTGATCCGTTAAAAATCTGCCAAGTTGAAGGATTCGTCCACTCGCCACTGGCTATGGATCTAAAATCGCCAATTTGTGGCGCTGGAGCAACGGACTGGGCATAACCAAAGCCGACCATCGCTAAAATTAGAAAGAATAAAAATCTAAATTTCATAAGTGTGTGTTTTTAAATTAGAAGTTAATTTTTTGATTTCATCATTTGTATGTAAGTCGTCATTCTATCTGAAATATAGTTTGACGCGGTAAATATAATATATATTGTGAAACAAAAAAAATCAGAATGGGTGTTTTTTCTGCCAAAATTAATTAACATGCTAAATTAGAAGTAAATAAATAGTTTAAACAAAAAATCAGAAATATCTACAAACCATCTTATTACATGTATATTTTAAACCATTGACTTAAAACAAAATAAATATATTCTTATACATCTCCATTAGTTATAAAAATTTTTAGATGCTTTTTCCTTTATATTCAAGATTTACGCATTAGGAAAGTTGTAAAAATCTATTATTATGAAAACATAATAATCATTTGAAGGTGAACATGTTGAATAGGTTAGCTACATTTTGCATTCACTCATCCTCGGTAGAATTGACGAGGACATTGCTTTAGACTTGCTGCCCGTTTAGTGGAAAGATCATTTTCATTTTTCAAATGGTTATATCATAATTTAAATTACACAAACATTAAATATAGAGCTGCCAAAAATAATGCTCCCTTCAGCTGTAACAAAAAAAAGAAACTCGATACTCATTATATTAATAAAATCCCGCCCACTTAATGTTAGTAATAAAGGATCTCAATAAATCATACGACACCGGTAAAAGTAAATTACACGTACTCAAAGGTATTAACCTGAGCATTGATGAAGGTGAATTTGTATCGATCATGGGAAGTTCGGGCTCCGGAAAATCAACTTTATTAAATATCATCGGGATATTAGATGAGAAAGATTCGGGCACTTATGAGTTAGACGGTATACCGATTGAGCATCTTTCGGAAGTAAAAGCCGCAGATTACCGCAGCCGATTTTTAGGCTTTATCTTTCAGTCCTTCAATCTTATCGGTTATAAAAACGCCTTAGAGAATGTGGCGCTTCCGCTATACTATCAAAATGTTGCCAGAAAAGAAAGAAACCAGCGCGCCATGGAATATTTAGATAAGGTAGGATTAGCCGATTGGGCTACCCATTTACCGAACGAGCTTTCTGGGGGACAAAAACAGCGTGTTGCTATTGCGAGAGCTTTAATTACCGACCCCAAAATAATTCTTGCCGATGAACCCACGGGTGCATTAGATTCTAAAACCACCTACGATATTATGAAACTTTTGCAGGAAATTAACCGCGGAGGAAAAACAGTAATCGTAGTAACTCATGAACCTGATGTGGCAGCGGAAACCAAAAGAAATGTAATTCTGAAAGACGGAATTATTGAAAGTGACGAATTCATCACCCAAAGAGTTTTAGCCTAAAAGAATTTGCTTTTTATTAAAATAAATATTTAAAATTACAGTAAAAAAATATGTTTGACCTTGACCGTTGGAGAGAAATATTTGAATCGATTCGCAGTAATGTTCTGCGTACGGTACTATCTGGCTTTACGGTAGCGTTGGGATTATATATTTTCATTGTATTATTTGGTATTGGAAATGGTTTAAAAAATGCCTTTACAGAAGGTTTTGCACGTGATGCCACCAATTTAATTTCAATCTCCACCGGAAAAACAACCATCGCATTTGATGGTTTACAAACCAACAGAAAAGTCGTTCTGCAAAATCAGAACTATGACGATATTACTGCTGAAGATCCTAAAAAAATAGAGCATGCTTCTGCCAGATATACCACAAATATGTTGGTGAAATATGGCAGGGAAAGCGGTTCGTATCAAGTGAACGGCTCAGATCCTGCAGAACCTTTTATCGAAAATCGAAGTGTTTTAGACGGAAGATTCATCAATTCACGCGACGTAGCATTAAAGCAGAAGGTGGCTGTAATTGGCCGGATGGTACAGCGGGATTTAATTAAAAATGGTTCACCGGTTGGACAAGATTTAAATCTAAATGGAACCATGTTTAAGGTGATCGGCGTTTTTTCTGATGACGGCGGCGATATGGACGAAAGAATGATAAGCATTCCACTTTCAACGTTGCAGCAATTAAAAAAAGGATCAGATACTTTAAGCCGGATATTCATTACCTACGATCCCACAATGTCCCCAAAAGATGCAGTTGCTTACAGTGATAATTTAGAGAAACAACTCAAAAAAGATCTGAAAATATCACCCGACGATGAAAATGCACTGCGCGTAAATAACAATGCTAAAAATCTGGAAAAAACCTTTCAATTTTTATTAATCATTACCTTAATTGTTGGTTTTATCGGTTTAGGAACTTTATTGGCAGGAATTATTGGCATTAGCAATATCATGGTCTATATCGTAAAAGAACGTACCAAAGAAATCGGCGTTCGAAAAGCAATCGGTGCAAAACCCAAAGCAATTGTAGCTCTAATTATTCAGGAAAGTGTTGTTATTACAGTAATCTCAGGAATTATAGGAGTTGGTATGGGCATCTTAACATTAACCTTAATTGGAGATCGTTTAGAAAAATACTTCATCAAAGATCCTAGCGTTGGTTGGGGTTTGATTATAGTCGCTTTTGTTTGTTTGATCATCGCTGGTTTAATTTCAGGATTTGTTCCCGCCTTTAAAGCAAGTAGAATAAAACCGATAGAAGCGTTGAGATCGGAATAGAAATTTAAATGGAATTAATAATTTGTTACGGAACAATCTATTTCTAAAAATTGAAAATCGTAAACCCAATTTTTAAAATAGTAATCAAAAAACCATTACCTAAAAACCGAATATGAACATCATATTTAAATTAGACACCTGGCAAGAAATTTATCATTCTTTACGGAATAATAAACTTCGAACTTTTCTCACCATGATCGGTGTCGGCTGGGGCATGTTCCTTTTCGTAGCACTTTTGGGAGCTGCTAAAGGAATGGAAAACGGTTTTGACAAAGCATTCGCAGGTTTCGCCACCAATTCTATTTTTCTTTGGGCACAGAATACAACTATTCCTTACGACGGTTTTCCAAAAGGCAGAAAAATGGATTTGCATTTGCCAGATATTGAGGTTCTACAGCAAAGAATACACGAAATCGATTATATTTCGCCCCAAAGTTCCCGCGGAAATTTTGGAAGTCCCGGAGAGCTTTTTTCAAAAGACGGAAAAAATGAAACCTACACTTTAAATGGCGATTTCCCGGTTGGTAATAAAATTTCCGAAAAGAAATTAATTTATGGGCGCTACATTAATGATGCAGATATCAGCGGCAATAAAAATGTAATTGTAATCGGAGAAGAAATTTATAAAAACTTCTTCGACGCCAAGAAAAATGAAAATCCTATCGGCAAATCGGTTACCGTAAAAGGATTATTTTTTAATGTTATTGGTGTTTTCAGAGTTCAGCAACAAGGCGGAAATATGGGAAGCGACGATTCTGCCTACATTCCTTTTACCACATTTACCAAAATGTATAATAATGGTGACAAAGTAGGCTTTTTTGCCATCGTAGGGAAAGATAACGCTGATTTGAATGTGCTGGAAGAAGCCGTGAAAACTGAGCTTAAGGCAAAATATAATGTTTCTCCAGATGATACAAATGCTTTCGGCAGTTTTAACCTGGGAAAATTATTCGGAAAATTAACGGGTTTTCTTACAGGAATGCAGCTGCTGACCATAGTTGTGGGAACATTGACCATTTTAGCGGGTGTAATTGCCATCTCAAATATATTACTTATTACCGTAAAAGAGCGCACGAAGGAAATTGGAATTCGGCGGGCTTTAGGCGCAAAACCAGCCGAAGTTAGAAATCAAATATTATTAGAAAGCGTCGTCATTACGATTACGTCGGGATTGCTCGGATTTATATTCGGTATTTTTCTACTCATGATTTTAAATACAGTTACAGAGGGTCAAGATGAATTTCCGTTCTATAATCCAACTGTAAATTATGGCGAAGTTTTCGCAGCCATGGCGGTAATGGTATTTCTGGGACTTATCATCGGTATGATTCCCGCACAGCGAGCCGTAAAAATAAAACCCATCGAAGCTTTACGATCAGAATAAAATTTAATAAAACCTATAGAACTCATCATATGAAGAAGAAATTCACAGCAAAAAAAATAATTTACATCGTTCTCGGATTGGTATTTTTATTTGCACTTGCGAAAGGAATCGGCTACCTCGTTAATTCGAATTCAGAAAAAAGTGAACAGTTTCTTACCAAAAAAGCTTTCGTTCAAAATATGGATGATAAGGTTTTGGCGACCGGAAAAATTGTGCCGCGGGAGGAAATTGAAATCAAGCCCAATATTTCGGGAATCATTGATAAAATTCTTGTTACCGAAGGTGACAAAGTTACCGCGGGGCAATTGGTAGCAACCATCCGAATTGTACCGAGCATTCAAAATGTAAACGCGGCTACACAGGAAATCAACAATGCAAATTTGCAGATCAGCAATGCACAAATTAACGTGTCGCAACAGCAAAAACAATTTGCAATGCAACAGCAGTTGTATTCGCAAGGTGTAATTTCTAAACAGGAATATATTGCCGCCCAACAGCAATTGCAGTCTACGCAACAGGTTCTTCGCAATGCTCAGCAGCAAAGACAAACGGCACAAAAAAACCTACAGATCGCAAAAACTGGAGCAACTCCTGAACTGGCCGGATTGGCAACGACACAAATTCGTTCGAAAGCCAACGGTACCGTACTTGAAGTTCCCGTAAAAGTAGGAAGCCAGGTAATTGAAGCCAACTCCTTTAACGCTGGAAGTACGATCTGCTCCATCGCCGATTTGAATTCTCTAATTTTCGAAGGTACAATTGATGAAGCGCAAGCCGGAAAATTAAAAGAAGGCATGGATATGAATATTGTAATTGGCGCTCTGCAGAATAAATCTTTCCCTGGTCGCGTTACCATGATCGCACCTAAAGGAACTGAGGAAGCCGGAACCATCAAATTCCCGATTGAAGGTGATGTTTTCAATAAAACCAATGAATACATTCGTGCAGGTTTTTCCGCAAACGGTGAAATCATTTTAAGTTCTCAGAAAAATGCCTTGCTTTTAGACGAATCCCTGATTCAATATGAAAAGGTGAATGGTCGTGATAATTCTTTCGTGGAAGTAAAACAACCCGATGGGAAATTCAAAAAAGTAAATGTAAAACTGGGCGCCAGCGATGGCATTAATGTTCAGATTTTATCTGGTATTACTAAAAATGACGAAATAAAAGTCTGGAATCCTTCCGATAAAGATAAGGAAGCTTTGAAAGAAAAGAAAGCAAAATAAATCAGGAGATTCCGGCTAATGCAGTCGGAATTTTTTGTTTCGGTTTGCGCAGGAGAAGGGCTAAATTTAAAAACAGCAAGAGCATATTTAAAGTCATCCAAATGGCAGTTTTTATGTTTTCGAATTTCAGGTCATCTATTCTACTCTTCGCAATTTCTGCGAGTTTTGAACTTTGAACAATGTAATTGCGCACTTCAATAATCTGATCTTCATTTTTGTTCGGCACCGAATGTTGGGAAAAATAAACCAGATTCTTTTTTCCCATATATCCGCCGATCCAAAATTCATTTGACTTTTCCATCTGTAAATATTCGATCCGGTAAAAATTATTTCTGATTTTACCAAGGTGATTTGTTTCGTATTTTAATTCTTCGTCTGGCGTATCATTAATTTTAATGATATAAAAATCCAAAGGAAAAGGCAATTTATTCACAAGTTGCACCGTAAGGGAATTCTCCCGAAACTGATCCAGACTTTTATGAATAAAAAGATAAGTGAAAATTCCTGTTCCTATTGCAACCATAACAATTCTAAAAGCTTTTGCCCAAGAACTGAAAGGTCCCGATTTGATGAGGGAAAACAGCAACGCTACAGAAAGCAATATCGCCAAAAGAACAAAGAGATAAAACATGGCGCAAAGATAAATAAAATTAGGATTACGCTTGTAAAATTTAGTTTGTCAGAGAATTACACTGCATTCCACTCTTTATAAAACTGCTCCAGAAAAGAAAGCATAAAAAGATGGCGTTCTTCAGCCATTTTTCGCCCGGTTTCTGTATTCATTAACTCTTTTAGAAGCAACAACTTTTCATAAAAATGGTTGATAGTGGTGCCAGTGGATTTTTTATATTCTTCTTTACTTTGGTCGAGTACGGGTGGAATATCGGGATGATACATGAGGTTATTTTTAAAGCCGCCAAAATTAAAAGTCCTTGCAATACCAATGGCGCCAATAGCATCAAGGCGATCTGCATCCTGTACAATTTGTAATTCAATCGATGGAATTTCTGAAACTTCACTTCGGTTTTTGAAGGATATATTTTTAATAATCAGTAAAACCTGCGCTATTATTTCTTCAGAAACATTTTCATTTTCCAGAAACTGGCGGGAAATATTTAGAGCCAATTCTTCATCACCATCATGAAATTTCGGGTCAGCAATATCATGCAATAAAGCACCAAGCTCTACAACTACTGCATTACAATTCTCAGTTTGTGCAATTTTTTTGGAAAGTTTCCAGACTCTCTCAATATGAAACCAATCATGACCAGCTTCGGCACCGTGCAATTTATCTTTGACAAATTCTACGGTTTTTTGAATTAGATTTTCTGACATTTGGACTTATTTTGAGACTTCTACAAACTGATAAACCTGCTGCGTCTTTGGATTATAAATCAGGGTACTTTTATTCGGATATCTTTTTAATTTATAATATTCAATGCTCTTGTCATTTTTAATGTCTTGTAAAAAAGACATATCAATCGTGTTTTCCGGCAGAAATTTTTCCACAAAACTCAGTTTATCAATAAAACTCTGACCATCAATTTTTCGGGCAGTTTCATCAGATTTTCCAATATCTGAAGTTTCCTGACTTTCTAAAAAAGGAAGCAGAGTTTCTTTTTCCGCTTTATATTTAAACAGAAAAGCCGGTGAGCCATTTGGAAAGGTAAATTTCTTACCTTTAAATTCAGAAATCATGGTTGGATCGCCAGTAGGAAACACTTCTTTGAATTCTGCGTTTTCGGCATTTGCAAGTGATGAAATTGAATTGTTCAAGGTTTCGTGCAACGTTTCTTTCACTGCATTTTGTGCAGTTTCATTAATATGATCGCTTGTTTTCGTTATTTCCTGACTGATTTTCTCTTCAACTTTTGTACATGAAATGATGAAGGCGGTACTTAGGGCAAGGAGCAGGTATTTTTTCATTGACTTATTTTTATATTTTAATTTTCACTAAAAGAACTCATGAGTTTATCTAGATTTAGACTTCGCGCCGAGGCATCAAATATTTCGCGATAAGTGCCGTGCAAACTTACCAATTCGTCATGTGTTCCACTTTCTACAACAGCGCCCTTTTTCATGACATAAATTTTATCTGAATCTAAAATCTGCGACAACGAATGGGAAATAATAACCACAGTTCGGCCTTCTTTTATGGCGTCTAAGGAGTTTTTAATTTGTTCCGTTGCGATCGCATCTAAACTTGCGGTTGGCTCGTCTAAAAAGATGATTGGCGGATCTTTTAAAAACAATCGTGCAATTGCAATTCGCTGTTGTTGACCGCCCGAAAGTAGCGTCGCATCGTGCTCGTATTTTTGAGGAAGCTCGATAATCTGATCGTGGAGATAGGCTTTTTTTGCGGCAGTTTCTATTTCTTCAAAGGTCGCGTTCATATTTCCATACCGAATATTATCTTCAATACTTCCCTGGAATATATGATTTTTTTGAAGCACCAAACCAATATCATTTCGTAAAGCAGTATTATCGAAATCGTTTAAATTAACATCATCCAACAATATATTTCCAGAATCTGGTAGATAGAATTTGCAAAGAAGATTAATGACCGTAGATTTTCCCGCGCCACTTAATCCGACGAGCGCCGTGGTTTTTCCGTTTTCTATGGTCAGCGAAACATTGTGAAGTGCTTTCGTCCCGTTCGGATAAGTAAAATCTATATTTTGCAAATCAAATTTACCTTTGATGTTTTCTTCAATATAAGTTCCGGTCGGTTCTGTTTGATCGTCGGCGTTCAAGATATCGAAATAACCTTCAGCATAAATCATGGCGTCATTCATGTCATCATAAATACGGTGAAGCTGACGAATAGGCGCAGAAACATTATTAAAGAGAAGAATATGCAACATAATTGCACCAATCGTCATCTGTTCATCTAAAACGAGATAAACTGTTAGAAGGATTATTAAAACAACGCCAAATTGCTCAATAAAAGTTTTTAATCCATCATAAATAAAGTTCGTTCTTCGGGTAAACAACTGGCTTTCCATCAATTGCATCTGCAAATCGTATTGTTTTTTGCCTTCAAATTTTTCCCGAACGAAACTTTTAATTACCATGATCGAATTAATAAGATTCAAAAGTCCGGACGTTTTCTTTTCCCTTTGATTTCTTAACTGGCGACGAACACCAGATAATTTTTTTGCTTGTAAAGAACTGATGGTAAAGTAAATAGGAACAACGATGGTAGAAACCAGACCAACGTAAACGTTCTGCATATACATGATTATCAAAGCTATAATCGCATTAGAGAAGAGCGGTAAAATATCAATAAAAAAATTCTGAACCAGCTTCGTTAAACTTTCAATTCCCCGATCAATTCTTTGTTGAAGCTTTCCGGTTTCGTGATTTTCATTGGTGTAGAAACCAACGCTGTATGTTAGAATCTTATCAATCGCAGTTTGCGCTAAAACTGAACTGGTGCTGATTCTGATTTTCTCGCCATAAAATTTTTGGCCAAATTGAATAAAGATGTTTAAAAGTTCTTTACCCAATAAAATCGCTGAAATGATGACCAAAACATGAACGCCTTCGGACATCGGATCGGGCAGTTGTGTTAATGAAGTAACTTCATCAACCGTGTATTTTAAAACAAGCGGATTTACCTGCGCCAACAATGCGCCAATAAATGTGAGAAAAAGCGTACCATACATCATCACCCGATAAGGTTTGATGAACGGCAATAATTGCTGATAAATATGATAAAGGGTAATGGTTCTGTTAAAAGGTTTCGGCATAATAAAAAGAAAAATTCACAAAACTCTTAGGAAACAAAAATCTGATCACCTTTTGTGGAAATAAATATTCTGACCTTAAAATATTTAGCTGAAAAATTAAGACTGGAAGAGAAAGCTCGTGAGATAATGTAATTCTGATGTGCTGCTTACTTTAGAGTCAGATTCAGCCTGTTCAAAAGGATACATAGATGTAATTTCTTTCTTCTGAAAAAGGTAAGAATTGTTCGCTGTCTTATCAACCACTTCAGTAAATATATGTTCGATTTCTGAGTTTGCAAGCGATGCAAAACTGATGTCTTCAAAGCCGTACATTAAACGCAGATTTTCTTCATTTGCGAATTTTTCATCTACAAAACTCTGGAACTGGTTTTTCGAATCAAAATTTCCGGCCCAGATATTATAAACAAAGGCTCTTTTTTTCGGTTTATTTAAAATATCCTGATACACAAAATTTTCTCCCAGATAAGCCTCGCGAACTTGCGGATCATTAGCCAAATCATGCGGAAGACCTTCTTTTAAAATCCTACCTTCAAACATAATGTAGGTTTTATGGGTAATCGCTAGAGTCTGCTGTACATTGTGATCGGTGATTAATATTCCGATATTTTTATCAACCAAACTGCGAACAATTTTCTGGATATCTTCTACCGCAATTGGATCAACGCCGGCGAAAGGTTCATCAAGCAAAATAAAATTTGGACTTGTCGCCAAACAACGTGCGATTTCAGTTCTTCTTCTTTCTCCACCTGACAATAAGTCTCCACGGTTTTTACGCACGTGCTGCAGGGAAAATTCTTCAATCAATTCATCACATTTCATCTGCTGTTCTCGCCGCGAAAGATTTGTTAATTGCAATACGCCCAGAATATTATCTTCTACGGAAAGTTTGCGGAATACCGATGCTTCCTGTGCTAAATAGCCGATTCCTTTCTGCGCACGACGGTACATGGCATCGTTTGTAATTTCTTTATCGTTCAAGAAAATCTTACCCGAAGTTGGTTTTACAAGTCCCACAATCATGTAGAAACTTGTGGTTTTTCCGGCACCGTTTGGACCGAGTAATCCTACGATTTCGCCTTGTGCAACTTCCACTGAAACGCCTTTTACAACTTTTTTGGGACCATACTCTTTAATTAAATTTTCTCCGCGTAGAATCATGCAGCAAATATAATAAATTAGATGTAAGATTGGGATAAATGCTTCGCTAGGCTTTTAATTAAAAGAATGATAAGTGCTTAATTACTTTACTTTTCAACGAAAAAAAATTAACTTCGCTCTTTCCTAAATTGAAAGACCTTGAGCCTTAAAGAGAAAGAATTCGCGAAACTTATTAAAGATAATCAGGGCTTGATTATAAAGGTTTCCCGGCTTTACACCAATACTTTGGAGGACGAACAAGATCTTTTTCAGGAAATTGTGTTACAACTTTGGCGTTCCTACGACTCATTCAAAGGACAATCGAAAATCTCTACCTGGATGTATCGAGTCGCCTTAAATACTGCTATTACGCTATTCAGAAAGAAAACAAAATCTCCCCAGACCGATGAACTGATGGATTATCATCACAGTGATTTTGTGGAAATTGACGATGAAAAACACCAACATATTACTACGCTTTATAAAGTCATAAAAATGCTACCCAATGTAGAACGTGCGATTGTCACCATGTATCTGGATGATTTGCCCTATCGTGACATTGCGGAAAATTTAGGGATCACAGAGGTTAATGCGCGGGTAAAAATGAACAGATTAAAGAAAACTTTAAAACAACTAATGGAAAAGCATGCCTGAATTTGATTTAGACGATTTCAAAAAAAGCTGGCAGCAAGAGCCTGCTCAGCCAAAATACGACACCAGCGAAATAGAATTGATGCTGAATAAATCTTCACGTAATTATGTGAAGTATATTTTGTGGATCAGTCTTATTGAATTTATTTTGATTCTTGCCGCCAATGTATATTATACGTTTTTTGGGGAAGACACTACCGATTTAATGAGTGTTTTGGGCAAGCTGGGTATCGATAATTCAAACCAATTTGAAAACACAATTGATAGTCTTTATCTCGTCTTAAAAATGGTGAGCTTGGGACTTACGGCCATTTTTGTTTACTTGTTTTATGAAAATTACCGGAAAATTAATGTAGAATCTAATCTCAAAAAACTAATTCTGCAAATTATTAAATTCAAAAAAACAGTTCAACTTTTTATATTGGCAAATATCTCTTTGGTCATTCTATTTACGCTGATTTTAGGAATATTTACTTTCTCGGTTTTAGCTCAACAAAACATCGAATTAACCAACCCAACTTTAATTGGATTTATCACTGGATTACTTTTAACAATGGGAATTAGCGTTGTCTTGATTTGGTTATATTACCGAATTGTATACGGGTTTATCTTAAAAAGATTGGGGAAAAATCTGGAACAACTCCAAAATATAGAAGAGGGAAATTAATTAAAACTCCCCTCTTCTTCTATATTTCTCAAAGTAATTTTTACAATTCTTTTCTTAAGCGCGCTACCGGAATACTCAGCTGCTCACGGTATTTCGCAATCGTACGACGCGCAATATTATAGCCCTTTTCTTTTAAAAGTCCTACCAAAGCATCATCGGTAAGTGGTTTTCTTTTATTTTCAGCGTCGATGACATCCATAAGGTGCGTTTTAATTTCTTTTGTGGAAACTTCTTCGCCGTCGTCGTTCGTCAAGGAATCGGAAAACAGACTTTTCAAATACACAATTCCATTCGGCGTATCAGCGTATTTACTTTTTACAACACGCGAAATCGTAGAAATGTCGAATCCTGTAATATCGGCAACATCTTTTAAAATCATCGGTTTCAACGATTTATCATCAGCCGTAATGAAATATTCTTTCTGCAATTTCACGATCGCGGAAATTGTTTGTAGCAAAGTATTTTGTCTTTGATTAATCGCATCAATATACCATTTCGCAGCATCTAATTTTTGCTTAATAAAAAGCGCAGCCTGTTTGTGTTCCGCCGATTTTTTATCGTGCGAATAAGTCGTTAAAATATCCTTGTATTCATCTGATACACGCAGTGAAGGCGCATTTTTACTATTTAGCGAAGGAATTACTTCCACTCCTTTTGCACCATTATCTTTAACGGTGATCAGGAAATCGGGGATAATTTCATTATTAATGGTAATAGTCTGTGTATCGAAATTTCCGCCCACTTTTGGCGAAAGTTTAGATATGACTTCCAACGCATCTTTAAGATCTTCCTCTTCAATATCATATTTCTGAATAATCTTGTTGTAATGCTTATTCGTCAAAGCATCAAATTGATTACGCAATATATTTCCAGCCAAGCTTACCGCTTTATCAGCGCTTATTTTTTTCTCAATTTGAAGTAATAAACATTCCTGCAAACTTCTCGCTCCAACTCCTGGCGGATCTAATTTCTGTACATAATTTTCCAGAATTTCCTGAACATTTTCTACCGTGGTAAAAATTCCCTGGGAAAATGCCAAATCATCTACTAATTGCTTGATTTCACGACGAAGATAGCCATCATTATCTAAATTGCCAATGATATATTCCGCGATTTGAAGATCTTGATTTTCAATACTTGATAATCGAATCTGTTCTAAAAGATAATCGTACAAAGACTGACCTTCGGTAAGTAACGATTGATTATCAAACTCTTCGTCGTCTGCCGAGTAGTTGCTTGCCGTCGTTTTATAGGCCGGTTCGTCGTCGAAAATATAATCATTTACATCGAAATCTGTATCGATAGTTTCGGTTCCCTCTTCTTCAAAACTTTCCTCAGGTGAAAATTCTTCTTCTTTATTTTCTTCCTGTACTTTTTCCAAAGCTGGATTTTCTTCCAGCTCGCGCTCAAGTTCTTCCTCAAACTCCAATGTATGAAGCTGAATAAGCTTCATTAACTGAATTTGTTGGGGGGCCAATTTCTGGCCAAGTCGCATTTGAAGATTTTGCTTTAACATATTAAGATGCTATTTTCTCTATTTTTTTGTGTTTTTTGTAATCGGACTTTAAACTTACTGAATTTTTATTAAAACTCCGCATTGTTCGGTGTTCTCGGGAAAGGAATTACATCTCTGATGTTGGTCATTCCGGTTACGAAAAGAACCAATCTTTCCAGACCCAAACCAAAACCTGCATGCGGCACCGATCCGAATTTTCTCGTATCTAAATACCACCACAATTCTTCTTCATCCACATTCATATCTTTCATCTTATTTTGAAGAATGCTAAGCTGGTCTTCACGCTGCGATCCACCGATAATTTCCCCGATTCCTGGGAATAAAACATCCATTGCGGCCACGGTTTTACCATCTTCATTCAGTTTCATATAGAAAGCCTTGATGTCTTTCGGATAATCAAAAAGTACAACCGGACATTCGAAATGCTTTTCTACAAGAAAACGCTCGTGCTCACTTTGTAGATCTGCACCCCATTCTTCAATAGGAAACTGGAATTTTCCTTTTTTATTTTCTTTGGAATTTTTCAGAATATCAATCGCTTCTGTATAAGAAACTCTCTTGAATCTTTTCTGAATTACGTTTTGTAATTTCTCAATTAAACCTTCTGATGCTCTGTCTTTTTCAGGTTTCTGCTTTTGTTCATCTGCAAATCGTTTATCTAAAAACTCCAAATCATCTTTACAGTTTTCTAAAACATAATTGATGACATATTTTAAGAAATCTTCTGCAAGATCAATATTATCTTCTAAATTATTAAACGCAACTTCAGGTTCCACCATCCAGAATTCCGCGAGATGACGTGTTGTATTTGAGTTTTCCGCACGAAAGGTGGGGCCGAAAGTATAAACTCTTCCCAATCCCATCATCGCAGTTTCTACACTAAGCTGACCGGAAACGGTAAGGTTCGTTTTCTTGCCGAAAAAATCCTGTTCAAAATCGATATCACCGTTTTCAGTTCGCGGAATTTCATTCAAATCAAAATTAGTTACACTAAACATTTCACCAGCTCCTTCTGCATCTGCGCCCGTAATAATCGGCGTATTCATGTAGAAAAACTGGTTTTGATTAAAGAACTGATGAATCGCAAAACTCACCGAACTTCTCACTCTGAAAACTGCACTGAAAAGATTCGTCCGGAAACGCAAATGCGCTTGCTCACGCAAAATTTCTAGCGAATGTTTCTTCGGTTGAAGGATGGTTTTATCTCTTTCTTCAGTAAAATTATCTCCTAAGATGATAATTTTTTTCGCGATAATTTCAATGCTTTGTCCAGCTCCCTGACTTTCCACTACTTCGCCGACAATCTTTAGAGACGCAGCATTGGTAATATTTTTAAGAATATTTTCATCAAAATTTTCAAAGTCGACCACAATCTGAAGATTGTTGATCGTAGATCCGTCATTTAAAGCAATGAACCGATTGGAACGAAATGCGCGAACCCAACCTTGGATCGTGATATCGTGATGAAGTTGTTTTTTATAATTTCCTAATAATTCTTTGATAGTCGTTCTCATTTGCTGAAAGTCATTTTTTAGTTGTTCTACTCTTGCTTTGCGCGTCGCCGTAGGAATAATGAATACTTGCAAACTTACTAAAAAATTGGCGTAAAATTTGCTCTTAGGCGGAAATTATCACAAAAAAAATCGCTTTTTATCAAGCGATTTTGATTCAATTCTTGGACCTGTTCCGGCCTTTGACATCTACACTTTTTTACGTTTTTCTTTCCGTAGAATAATGCAGACTAAAAAACAATAAAAACCCACCGAATACCTTCTATGCCAGTATTTTTACAATTTAATAACGAAATTAATGTAAAATCGCAGCAGAGAAATTACTTTAGTGGAGCTATTTTTATAGAAAATAGTGCAATAAAAAAGCGGGAATACCTTTAATAAACGCAGGATAAAATCAGGCAGATGAAGTCGCTCAAAAAGATATTATAAATTACTCGTCCTTCTTCGATGGCACTAAGAAAACATCCATCAAACCTTCCGGTAAAGACATTTTCAAATATTTTTCTTCGCGGTTTAATTCCAGAATCCAATCTCTGATAATTGGAATTACAATTTGTTTCCCCGCTAAATTAAGAAGGAAATAATGCTGACCGGTTTGATCATTAATCGATTCAATTACGCCACATGATTTCCCATCTTCTTCGCGGATTTCAAAACCTACAACTTCGTGATAATAGAATTTATTTCCTGTTAATTTTGGTAAGCCAGAAAGGGGCAGATAAACATCTTTTCCCACCACTTGATCTACCAAAGCTTCCGTAGAGTTTTTGAAAGAAACAATGAGCGTTTCACCTTTGCTCCAAGCTTGTTTGGCAATGAAAAAAGGCACCAGTAATCCGTTGATATCAACGAATACCGTATCTAATTTAGAATACATTTCAGGTTGGTCGGTATCCAGTTTCAGGAATACATTTCCATGCAATCCGTGTCGGCGGGTAATTTTTCCTAAAAAATAGCAATCTTCTTTTTTCATGATGCAAATATAAATGGTTTTAAAATAAGAGAGACGTCAAAAAATGACGTCTCTATAATTCTTACAAAAAGAAATTTTATTAAGCCTTCGCTTCGTCAGCACCTTCTTCAGTAGCTGCTTCGTCGCTTCCAGTTAATTTTTCAGTAACGTTTGCTACAGTTTCTTTTACGCTTTCAACTGCACCTGCTACTGCAGCTGCGGCTCCGCCTAAAGTTTCTGCAACATTTTCTACTGCTGTTTTTTCTTCTTCTTTTACTTCTTCTGCTGGTGCATTTGCAGCTTCTTCAGCAGCTTTTGCTTCAGCAATTTTAGCATCTTCTTTTTCTTGAGCTTCAGCAGCTTTCGCGTCTTCAGCAGCTTTTTCTTCAGCTAATTTAGCATCTGCTTCAGCTTTAGCATCTGCTTCTACTTTCGCAGCAGCATCTAATCTACCTTGGTTTACTTTTGTTTCAGCTTCCAACGCTGCTTTTTTAGCATCGTCTTTCGCTTTGCTCAAACCATCTTTTTTACCAAGAACTTGTTGTTCTTTTCCTTCTAACCAAGTGGCGAATTTTTTATCCGCTTCATCTTGATCGAAAGCACCTTTCGCTACTCCACCCAGTAAGTGTTTTTTGTAAAGCACTCCTTTGTAAGAAAGAATCGCACGAGCAGTATCAGTTGGTTGCGCTCCGTTGTTTAACCATTTTACAGCAGCATCTACGTTAAGTTCAATAACAGCTGGGTTAACTACAGGATTGTAAGTACCGATTTTTTCGATGAATTTACCATCTCTACTTGCTCTTGCATCGGCAACTACGATGTGGAAAAAAGGTTTTCCTTTTTTACCGTGTCTTTGTAATCTAATTTTTACTGACATAAATGTTTGAATTTGTGGGAACTCGTCCCGATTAATTATAAGGGTGCAAAGATAATCAAATTTATGAATTCAACAATCAGGTAATATAATTATTTGGTGGTTCTTATCAATCTTTTTCAGGAGCCGGGAACCTGCTTTCACTACTCGCTTCCCGCCTTCCCTTTTCCCTCGCGAGGGAGAGCTCAAACACGCCGTTCAATCAGGGCTAGAGAATCCTTTTTTCTTACAACAATAGATTTTAAATTCTAGATTTTAAATTTATTCAAAAACCATCATTCTCTACAATAACTACTGGAAGAAAACCATGATCAATGCCAAAACAAATCCAATTCCCGCGTAAATCATGCCGCGACGAAACGCTTTCGATTTAAAATTAAACATCCAAAAAGAAGAAATAACAAAGAAAAACAAAACAAAACCGAAGACCGTATTTAAAGAAGCATAACGATGTGTAGACGTAGATTTATGCAGCTGATTAAATTTCTCCAAAACAAAAGGCAATTGCATTTTCGTGTATTTTGCTTCCCCGGTTTTCGAATTATAAGTGCCCTGTTCGAATATTTTTAAATCGCCTTCATTGGGTTTAAATTCAATATTTTTCATTTTGATTTCTTTCGCCAGTTCTTTTTCCGTCATGTTCGGTTTTAGAACGATTTCCGTTTTATTTTCTTTTTTCAGAAAATTGGTATCTCTATAAATGAGCAGTACCCCACTAAGGGCATAAACCGCCATAATTCCCGCCGCGAAATATCCCAGGTAACGGTGCATAATCCGCATAAATGATTTGGTATCTTTAATTGCTGCCATAAATTCTGTTCTTTTTCTGTTTTTCTTCTAATCACAACAGTGGAAACTTTCGTCTCCACTGTTAATTATTTTAAGGTGTAATCTCCTAGAAGATGATTACAGTTTATAGGTTAAAGTCAGGTAATAATTCCTCGGCATAATTGGATTAACCGAGTAATTTTCATGGTAATTATAGTTTACAGTATCGAAGAGGTTACCCACTTTTCCGAGGATAGAAAATCTCTCCCAGTCATAGCCAATTGACAAAGCTGCAGTTACATAATCATCAACATTTAATAATCGGGAAGCTCCACTTCGATCTTCCAATGTTTCTTTTGTATCATTCCATCCTGCGATTCTATCGCCTACAAAATAAGCGCTGGCTCCAACTTTCAATCCTTTAACATACTGGTTAAAGGTATAGAAAACCGACGCATTCGCTGTTGTAGCCGGCGTGCGAACCAATCTTTGATTTTCAACATACCCAAAATCTGCTGGTGTATCTAAATAAACGGAGTGATTGTAAGAAGCACCTGCAATAATAGAAAGATTCGGATAAGGATTTCCAGTTATATCAAGTTCTACTCCACGACTGCGCATTTTTCCAGCAAAATCTTTAATGCTGGAATCAGAATTTAAACTTCCATCTGCTTTGAATTCTGCAGTCTGATAATAGTTTTTATTTTCAATTTGATAAACGGACAAGTTTAATGCAACTGCATTATTCCAGAAATTATGTTTCATTCCAACTTCAAACTGGTCAATTAATGAAGGTTTAAGGGAATTATCGTTAATATCACGTCCTGTATTTGCAGAGAAGGAATTGGTATACGTCGCAAATAGGGACAAATGATCATTTGGCATATAAACCAAACCTGCTTTCGGGGAAAAAGCGCGATCTACAGTTCCTTCAGCGGTAGAAATTTTATTCGTCGCAAACGTTTTTTTCTCCGAATCTTTATTTTCAATATAAGACCATCTTAAACCTGCCAATACTTTAAACTTATCTGAAAGCTCGATAAAATCCTGCGCGTAAATTCCAAATCTTTGAGTAGGAATTCGGTTACGGTCATATTTTTCAGTTTCCGGCATGACTCCCGACGCCCAAGTTGAGGGATCATCTAAATATAAAGTTCCTTTCGGATCTCCATTCGTCCCATGATAGGCAGTTCGGTTAAATTGTTTTCCAGTTGCTTTATCCAAAAACGTGTAAGAATCGTTGGTGCCATAATCACCATCAGTTCCTACCAAAATTTTATGTTTTACAGCTCCGGTATTAAGTTCTCCGTTCAGGTTAATCTGCAAGGCTGTATAATTTTGTTCCGCGTAACTTTTACCCATAGGTCTGTCCCATTTAATCCTGTTTGCGTCATCGTATTCCCACTGCACTCTTTCGGTAGAAAAATAGTCTTTGGTGTAATTCTGATAAGAGGCAATTGCATTTACGGTCCAAAAATCGTTAAACTGATGGTTAAAAGTAATTCCTGTTGTCGCCTGTTCAACATTTTGATATTGCCAGTCAGTTCCTACGAAGGCATTTCTGGACAATAAATTATTCAGAGCGTAAGAGCCATCTTTATTCGTAATAGAGCCAATACCAAAATCTGGCGTAAAATCATTTTTCAGATAATCAGCCTCCACTAAAAGCTGGGAATTATCTCCAATATTAAAGACAAAAGACGGATTAAAATAGTATTTCTGGGATTCTACAACATCTCGGAAACTCTGCGCTGTTTCGTAAGCGCCGTTAACTCTAAAAGCAATATTCTCCGACAAAGGTCCGTAAAAATCAACTGTAGGTTTATAACTGTTCCAGCTTCCTGCGCTAAAACCTACCGTTCCGCCAGCCTCGAATTTAGGCTTTTTCGTAATTAAATTAACTACGCCACCTGCTCCTACATTTCCATAGAGCATAGCATTTCCACCTTTCAGAACTTCTACTCTTTCCAAGCCAGAAACTTCGGGGAAAACACCGCTATTTACGCGGGAACCATTTTTGAAAATATTATCATTTCCGAAAATAAATCCACGACCACCAAAGGTGTCCTGAGAATTTCCTCGGGAAGAGGTAATATAAAGACCGTTTACATTTTGCAAGACGTCACTCAATTGTTTCGCTTGTTGCTGCTCGATAATTTCGTGCGTTACGATGGCTACAGGTTGCGGATTTTCCATAATCGTTAAATTCGATTTGGAAGACAGCAAACGTGCCTTATTTGGATTACCTGTTTTGTGAAGATTAATATCTTCAATTTGTTGAATTCTGATAGTGTCAGTCTCGGGCTCAAATTTCATCTGCGCGTTCATAGACGCAGCAATCATTAAAACACCAAGAGAAATTTTCTGTTTTTTCATGGGACGTTTTTATTTAGACTGAATTAAAATAACGGTGCAAAAATAAATATTATCAACAAGGTGAACAAATTATTTTGAACTATTCTAAATAAAAACAAGGGTTTAATTCACTGAGAATGAAGTAAATTTGAAAGAGGTGATATTTATCACTTTTTTTTCATGAGCAGAAAGCCCGTAAGGAGGAAAATAATATTGATTAGAAAATAAGCAATTCCATTTGGCGTACTCGCAGTCCCAAACAAAACGATGACTATTCCTAACACCGCAATGATGGCCATCACTTTTTTTAGAAATGAATTGCGGGAAAATATTTTTTTTCGAAAAAGCTGAAATAGACCCAGGAACAAAGCACCATTAACCAGATAAATAAAAATAATAGGAATTGCAGAAATGTCAAAATTCCTCTCTGTAAAAAATGAAATTGAATTCGTAAAGTAATAAATGATGAGATAAAAAATGATAATAACTGTACCAAATATTGCACTGTTAACAGGCATTTTGGTTTTTTCATTCACTTTATGGAGATTAAGAAATTTCTTTGATTTTTCTAGATTTGAAAATTGATACGGAACCCGTATCGTCGCTAGAAGTAAACCATTCGACGTACCTAAAACAGAGATAATAATAAATAACTGCATGAGTAATGCGCCCGAATTTGACGCAATTTTTCTCGCAAATTCGGTGATGTAGGTATCTTTCAGTTGAATGATTTCTTCGCCGCTCATGCGAAAAACAATTCCTAAATAATAAGAAATGTAAATCACCATCACGGAAATTGTCCCTATAATTAATGCTTTCGGTAGGTTTTTACTGGAATTTTTAATCTCACCAGAAATCTGGGTGGCAATATACCAACCATCAAAGGCAAATGAAATCGGTATAAAACTCGCGGCAACCAAAAGGATAAAAGATTGATTCTGCATTCCGCTACCAACTTGGGAGAAAGTGTTTACTTCACTTACATCGCCTTTAATTAAACTTAAAATACCTAAAGAAGCGATGAAAATTAAAGGCAAAACTTTAAGCACCGTTGTCATCTGCTGAAAAATTCCACTGCTTCTGGGCCGTAAAATATTAACAAAGAAAAAGATTACTAAATTCACAAAACCGATGAGACCAAAGTGTAAAGCTGTAGGCGAAAAATTCATAAACTCAGCCAATAAGTGCGCGATATAAATTCCGGAAACTGTAAATAATACGGCAGTTAGTGCGGGATAAAATAAACTCATGTACATCCAGCCTACAAAATAAGCTGCTGTATCACCGAATCTATAATTTACGTAACTTAGAATTCCGCCCTCTTTTGGTAATATTTCCGCATAATTGGCCATTGAAATTCCTGCAAAGACCACACTGATCCCAACAATGATAAAACCTAAAAGTCCGGCCAATATATTTCCCTGTGTCGCAAGAAGCACGTCATCAACTTTAAAGAAAATACCGGAACCAATCACTTGGCCGATCACCATAGAAATGGCTGTAAATAATCCGTACTTGGCTTCTAATTTCTGATCGTTGCTCATTTTTACAGAAAAATATTTAGTCCTGAAGTTCTAACCAACGCATTTCTAAATTCTGCAGTTGATCCGCAATTGTTTCTAAATTTTTAGAAAACTCGGCAATTTTTTCGTAATCAGTTTCATTATTCAGCTTTTCCAAAATTTCCGCGCGGTTTTTTTCCAGTTTCGGCATTTCTTTATCAATCTCCTTTAATTCTTGTTGCTCTTTAAAAGAAAGTTTTTTTGCAGGAGCAACGTCTACCGTTTTCCCAGCTGCAACTTTTTTCGGAGCTTCGACTATTGGAGCTGCGACCTTTTTACTTTGATCCTGAGATTTCTTTTCACGGTATTCGGAGAAATTACCTACAAAATCTTTAATCACGCCATCGCCTTCAAAAGCCAGAACGTGATCTACAATACGATCCATGAAATATCTATCGTGAGAAACAATAATTAAACTTCCCTGAAACTGCAAAAGGAAATTTTCTAGAACCGTTAAAGTTGGTAAATCCAAATCATTGGTCGGCTCATCGAAAATTAAGAAATTGGGATTCTGATACAATACGTGCATTAAATGAAGACGACGTTTCTCACCACCAGAAAGTTTTGAAATCGGTGCATATTGCGTTTGGTCATCAAACAAGAACAATCGTAAAAACTGTGAAGCAGAAATTGTTCTTCCGTTGGCCAAAGGGAAATTTTCTGAAATATCTTTGATAAAGTCAATTACCCGCTGATCTTCTTTATATTTTAATCCTTTTTGAGAAAAGTAACCGAATTTAATGGTTTCTCCAGTTTCGATCTCACCTTTATCATAAGGTTCTAAACCTTGAATTATGTTTAAAAGTGTTGATTTTCCGGCTCCATTTTTTCCGACAATTCCGACCTTTTCACCACGCTGAAACTGATATGAAAAATCTTTAAGTAATAAATTATCACCGAAACTTTTGCTGATGTGATGAAGTTCAAGAATTTTTTGACCCAACCGTTTCATCTCAAAATCCAGTTCAAGTTTCTCTTTTCTGGTATCAGTTTTTGCTACTTTTTCAGTTTCATAAAAATCATCCTGTCGTGATTTCGATTTCGTCGTACGCGCTTTGGGTTGACGGCGCATCCATTCCAATTCCTTGCGGTAAAGGTTTTGCGCTTTATCAATCGTAGAATTCATATTGTCTTCCCGAATGATTTTATTTTCCAGATAAGTGCCATAACTTCCGTTATGAACATATAAAGTATAATCTTCAATCTCCCAGATGATATCGCAAACCGCATCCAGAAAATACCGGTCGTGCGTTACAAGAAGCAAAGTCACCATTGCTTTAGAAAGATAATTTTCCAGCCACTCTACCATATCAACATCGAGGTGATTGGTTGGCTCATCCATAATCAACAAAGTATGACGATGCTGGGCGCGCGTTTCTACCAATAGTTTTGCAAGCGCAACTCTTTTAATCTGACCGCCGGAAAGCGTTTTCATTTTAGAAGTCAGATCGGTGATTTTTAGTTGAGATAAAATCTGACTCATTTCGTTTTCCAAATCCCAGGCTTCGTGAATTTCCATTTCATTTAGCGCCTTATCCATATCATCAGGATCTTCAGACAAGAGTGCATGGTGATAATTTTTCAACGCCATAATGGGCGCAGAATCTAAAGTCATCATAAATTCTTCCACATTCAGCTCACCTTCAAAATCAATTTCCTGATCAAATAAAACGACTTGAATATCTTTATTAATGACAACCGTGCCTGAATCGGCAATTTCTTTACCCATTAATATTTTTAGCAAAGTTGATTTTCCGGAGCCATTTTTTGCAACAATCGCAATTTTATCACCTTCATTGATATGGAAAGTGATGTCTTTGAAAAGGGTTTTAACTCCGTAAGATTTCGTAAGGTTTTCGGCTGAAATGTAATTCATTATATATTGAAAGAGTGATTTTTGAAGGTGCAAAAGTACTGAAAATTGATGAGAGATTTATGAAGAAGATTTAAAAGACATTTCAAAATTTGGCAGAATAAAAAAGCAGCTATTTTATTTTTGTAAAAAATTTTTAAAGTTAAACTGTGTTAAATCTTACCATTTTCTAATTATTGGAATGTTTTCTGTTACTACATAACCATTAACATTAAAAAATATTTACAATGGAAAACGACAAAGTAGTAAGTGTATTGAATGATTTATTAACTAAAAATTACGATGCGGAAAAAGGATATAAGGAAGCGGCAGAGAAAATTGAACATACCGCTTTAAAATCGTATTTCGAAAATCAAGCTCAGAATCGTTACGATTTCGGCCACGAAATAAAAGCACTGATTTCAAAATATGGTGGAGAACCTGACAAAGGAACGAGCATCGTCGGCGATTTGCACCGAACCTGGATTGCAATTAGAGATGCTTTTGCAACTGGCGATCAGGCAATTTATGATGAATGTATTAGAGGTGAGAAAGCATTTTCTGAAGAATACGGCGAAGTACTCAACGATACAGTTATACCGCAAGATGTAAAAGACATGGTCAGAAAACAGAAAGAATCAGTAGATAAAGCACTGATGTCACTTAAATCAATGGAAGATTTTTCTTCTTAATAATAGCAAATGCAATGGTAAGGTCGCTTCTTCACACGGAAGCGACTTTTATTTTGACGAATTACTTGATACTACTAATCTATGAAACAATACTAATCCGTTACCGAAGAAACTTTGCTATCTGTAAAAATTCAATTATCTTCTAACAGAATTGATTAGTTTTGTGAACCAAATAAAATTTAATAAATGAAAAAAATATCATTGCTATTATTAATGCTTTTCAGCATCATCACCTTTGCACAGGGAATGAAATTTGAGGAAAATAAAACCTTCAACGATCTTCTGGCTATTGCTAAGAAAGAGAATAAATTACTTTTTGTCGACGCTTATACGACTTGGTGTGGACCCTGTAAAATGATGGCGAAAAACGTGTTTCCCCAACCGAAAGTAGGTGAGTTTTATAACGCTAATTTCATCAACTCCAAAATTGATATGGAAAAAGGCGAAGGCATCGACTTGGCAAAAAAGTATAATGTTAGAGCCTATCCTACCTATCTATTCATCAACGGCGATGGTGAGTTAATTCACCGCGTAACTTCTTATTATGATGCGCCAGAATTCATCGAAGTTGGAAAAGACGCCGTTGATCCTGCGAAGCAAATGGGAGCACTTAAGAAAAAATTTGAAGCTGGCGATAAAGACCCGGAATTTCTGAAAAGTTTTATTAAAGTATTTTCTTTTGCCGATCCCGACTTGGCGGTGAAAGCTGCTGCAACTTACTTTGCAGGAAAAAAAGCGGAACCTTTGACTCCAGAAGATTTTTCAATTCTTTTTTCATTAACAAAAGACAGTAATTCTCCGCTTTATCCAGTATTTGTTAACCGCAAAGACGAAATGGTAAAAGTGATGCCGGAAGATAATTACAATAAAACATTGAAGAATTTTCAGTTAAATGCTTTGTTCAATAATTCTTACGATAAAACAACAAAAATTCTTGATGAGAAAAAGTATGTTACAGAAGCCAGAAAAACAATGTCTGAGGCAGAAGTGAAACCATTACTCCTAAAATCAAAGATTAGAGTTGCATCCCTTAACAAAGACAAAGATCAGTACCAAAAATTGTCAATGGAATATTACAAAGATGGAACAGCACCTGGATTTTCCTCGGATGAGCTTAATTCTATTTCCTGGAACTTTTTTGAAAATGCTACCGATAAATCAGCTTTGGAAAAAGCGTTGCTATGGGCAAAACAATCGGTAAAACTGAAAGAAGGATATGCAAATACAGATACCGTTGCTAACCTTTATTTTAAATTAGGAGATAAGGCGAACACCAAAATCTGGGCAACGAAAGCAGTTGAATTGGCAAAAAAGGAAGGTGAAGAATTTGCGGAAACGCAGGCTTTACTGGATAAGGTTAAATAAATTCAAAACGAAATATATAAAAAAGGATGCTCAACAGCATCCTTTTTTTGTTAATCTAAAGTGAGTCTTTTTAGAGACCACATATTTCCATTGAAGACATTTAGATCAACTTTGGTGTTGATCCCGTAAACGATTCCGTTTTCGGTAAACTGCCAAATTTCCCAATCGCTGTCGGGCGTAGGTTGCGGTACATCATTGTAGTTTGCCAACCAAAGCGGATAATCATCAAACTCGCCTTTTAGAAAATCTTTGTGATAGTGGTAATACGAATAAATAATTGGTTTTACGCCGTAAGCTTCTTCTACAATCCGGCACCAAATTTTTAAATCTTCAATTAATTTTTTAGTAGATTTTCGCCTGGGAATTTTCTCAATATCTAGAATCGGCGGTAAATCTCCCGACTCTAATTTTACATTTTCAAGGAAATTATTTGCCTGCAAAACTGGATCTTCGTCGGCTCTGTAAAAATGATAAGCACCACGTATGAGTTCGTGTTTTTTCGAAAGTTGCCAGAACTCATCGAAATGTTTGTCCGCTGATCTATTTCCCATAGTCGCGCGCAATACAACAAATTTAATTGGGATGGAGCGGTTTCCAATGCTTAAACTATCCCATTTTATATCTTCTTTCCGTTGGTAATGAGAAACATCCAACCCGAAAGTTTTATCAGCATAATCACCAATAATACGATTGATCCTATTTTCTTCTTTTTCGGAGTTTGAAAGTTTTTTATGCTCAAACTTATTGAAATACATGGCGTAATAAAAAGAGATTTTTTCCTTCAAATAAAAGCCAGTTCCGAATAAAGCCAGCGATAAAAATAACAATAGAATTTCCCGTCGCAAAAGAAAATGTCTTTTACGATTTTTATGAATTTTTCGGGTTGTTTTTCTTTTGATAGTTCTCTTCGCCATGGATTTGCAAAAATATTCTTTTAAAATCGAACGCGTTAATTTCTAGTTAAAAATATATTTAAATGGTCATTGGCTTGATATATGAGAATTTTAAATAACTTAACAATTAAATGAATCAAGATGAAAGCGAAGTTATTATTTTTAGTACCCATCGTTTTATTTGCAGTGACGGTTTCGGCGCAAAAAACAAAACCTACTGTAAAACAAGAGTTTAAAAAAGATACAAAGGCGGTAGGAAATGCGGTTGAAGATGGCGCAAAATGGAGTGGTGAAACAGCGAAAGATGGAGTTAAATGGACGAGTAAAACGGCAAAAAAAGGTGCGAAGGCAACTAAGAAAGGCGTAAAAAGAGCAACAAAGTGGACTGGTAAAACCGCTAAAAAAGGTGGAAAAGCAGTGAAGGAAGGTTTTGAAGACACTAAAGATTATGTCAAAAAAGAAACGAAATAGCTTTACATCCGTTTAACAAAAAAACCATGCAAAATGCATGGTTTTTCATTTTTTGTCTTAAAAAATTAAGCTCCGTACGGAATCCAGATGTTTTTAATTTCTGTGGCGTGTCTTAAGAATTCCTGACCTTCTCCGTGCGCTGAATTCAACCAGTTTCTGTATTTACCGAAATTTACCCAAGAACGCTTCATAGAATCGGTGGATAATAGTTCGATATTTTTACTTCCTTCCGCAGTTCCGAAATACCAAATTCCTTCGACATTATAATGTTTCGCGAGTTCACTGGCTAATTCTTCTTTTGATCCGGTTACTATATTTACGGTTCCCGCAGGAACATCTGACGTTTCCAAAATTTGATAGAAATCGGTCGCAGAGAACGGATGTTTTTCAGATGGAATAACCACTACTCTATTTCCCATCGCAATTGCCGGAATTACAGTAGAGATAAAACCTAAAAGAGGATTTTCATCCGGACAAATAATTGCCATAACTCCGATTGCCTCAGGCATTGCTAAAGTAATCATGCGCTGAACGGTAGAATGTGCTGCGCCATCATATTTATCAGCGTAAGCGGCGTAAGTGTAAATTCTTTCGATTGATTTTTCAACCTCATCCTGTGCAGATTCTAAAGATTGATTGGTCATTTCGACAATCCTTTCAGCAAATTCTTCAGAACGGATTGCTAAATTTTCAGCTATATAATATAAAACTTGCGCTCTGGAATGACCGGTCATTCCGCCCCAAGATTTTTCTGCGTGTGCTGCTTCAACGGCATTTCGAATATCTTTTCTGTTCCCTTCTGAAACTTCACCGATATATTCCCCAAAAGCATTTTTAATTTCCATACTGTAACCTCCATCTGGACGAGCTTGTTTTCCACCGATATACATTTTTGTAGTACGGTCGATTTCTGCTAAACTATTTTTTGGTTTTTTATCCTCTTTCGGTTTCTCAGTTTTGGGTAAAATTGGTTTTGAAGTAAATTCTGCCTCTACCTTCGGTTTCATGTATTCATACAAACCTTCTTTTCCACCTTCTCTACCAAAACCAGATTCTCTGTAACCACCAAATCCTGCAGCTGCATCAAATTGATTCGTACAGTTTACCCAAACACTTCCGGCTTTAATTTTCGGTGCAATATCTAAAGCTAGATTAATATTTTCGGTCCAGACACTTGAAGCTAAACCGTATCTTGTATTGTTTGCCAAAGCCACCGCTTCAGAATGTGAACGGAAAGTCATTGCCACTAAAACCGGTCCGAAGATTTCTTCCTGTGCAATTACTGCGCTTGTCGGAACATCGGTAAATAATGTGGGTGGATAAAACCAGCCATTTTCTGGAAGTCCGTTTTTCGGTTGGTAAATCGTACAACCTTCGTCGATGCCGATTTGCACCATTTCTTTAATTGTTTTCAATTGAATTGGATCAACAATGGAACCCATATCTACTGCTTTGTCCATGGGATCGCCGATGCGCAAAGTTTCCATTCTTGCGCGAAGTTTTTTGTAGAAAACCTCTGAAACTGATTCCTGAATTAAAAGTCTTGAACCTGCACAACAAACCTGTCCTTGATTGAACCAGATCGCATCAACAATTCCTTCAACAGCAGAATCTAAATCAGCATCTTCGAAAACGATGAATGGAGATTTTCCGCCCAATTCTAAGGAAATTTTCTTTCCTGTTCCCGCAATATTTGTTCGTAAGGTTTTGCCCACTTTCGTAGAACCTGTGAACGCCACTTTCTGAATGTCTTTATGATTTACCAAAGCATTTCCGGCAACCGTTCCACGACCTGTTACGATATTTACAACTCCTTTTGGAAGCCCAACTTTTTCACAAATCTCTGCAAAAAGCAAAGCGGTTAAAGAAGTGTATTCAGCTGGTTTTAAAACAATGGTATTTCCCATTGCTAAAGCTGGAGCGACTTTCCAGGAAAGCATCATTAAGGGAAAGTTCCACGGAATGATTTGTCCGACAACCCCAACTTCCTGGTAATCTCTGAATTCGCTATCCATTAATTTCGCCCAACCCGCATGGTGATAAAAATGTCTGGCAACGATCGGAATATCGATATCTCTGGTTTCGCGAATTGGCTTTCCATTGTCTAAAGTTTCCAAAACAGCAAACAATCTAGAATGTTTCTGAATTTGTCTTGCAATAGCATATAAATATTTCGCGCGTTCGAATCCACCAATCGCAACCCATTCGGATAGTGCGCTATTTGCAGCCATAACGGCTTTGTCAACATCAGTTTCATCAGCTTCCGCAATTTTTGCTAAAAACTCTTTATTTGATGGATTATTTGAATCCATATATTTTTTTGAATGCGGTTTTACCCATTCTCCGCCAATGAACAAGTCGAAATTTCTGTTATGATTTTCTAAAAATTCCACAGCAGAAGCTGCGCTTTCCGGAGCGGGACCGTAAACCATGGTGTCGTATATTTCTTTGATTTCCATTTTGATGAGGTGTTGATGTGATGATTTCGTGATATGTTAATGAACCACAAAAGTCACAAAAGTTTTTATTTTTTAAGTTTTTCAAAAAAGCAAAAAAGAGAAGTTATTTTGCTCTGTTAAAAATCTAACTTTTTCTTTTTATAATACTGTCTTATTTTTTGTTTTACCTGCGCCCCGGCTTGAACGGAGCTCTTTTTGTGTAACGAAGTGGAACAAAAAAGCGGGAGTGGAAGACGGAAATGTGCGCCCTACTTCGACAAGCTCTGTAACCGTACTTCGACAAGCTCAGTAACCGTACTTCGACAAGCTCAGTAACCGTATTTCGACAGGCTCAGTAATCGCACTTCGATAGACTTAGCACAAAATTATGCCATCGGATGTCTGAATCCTGCGCTGTATCGTCCTGTTACAAAATGCTCCAACTGCCGTTCGATATCGCCCAAAAGTGAACTGGCGCCAAAACGAAATAGTTCGGGCGTTAACCAGTCGGTTCCTAATTCTTCTTTGATTAAAATTAAATAATCCAAGGCTTGTTTTGCTTTTTGAATTCCGCCTGCAGGCTTATATCCGATTTTTATTCCGGTTAATTCGTAATAATCGCGAATGCAACGAATCATGACCAAACTCACCGATAAAGTTGCGTTAACCGACTCTTTCCCAGTTGATGTTTTGATGAAATCTGAACCCGCCATCATGGCCACCCAAGAAGCTTTTGCTACTTTGGTATATGTGGGAATTTCGCCCGTCGCCAAAATAGTTTTCATGTGCGCATCGCCACAAGCTTCGCGACACAGTCTAATTTCGTTATATAATTCCTGCCATTTTGATTCTAAAACCAAGTCACGGGAGATAACGATATCTATTTCGGAAGCGCCGGCTGCAACCGATTTTTTAATCTCTGTAATTTTATCTTCAAGCGAAATTTTACCAGCGGGAAAACCCGTAGAAACTGCAGCAATAGGAATCGAAGTTCCTTTCAAAGCTTCTTTAGCGTATGGAATTAGATTGTGATAAACGCATACTGCACCGGTCGTAAGGTTCGCATCTTGCATTTCTAAAACTCGCAAAATATCCTGACGAACAGGATTCTTGGCTTTCTCGCACAAACGCAAAACATTACCTCGCGTATCGTCTCCCGCCAAAGTCGTAAGGTCGATCATAGAAATCGCTTTCAAAAGCCAGGCGGCCTGAAATTCTTTCTTCACACTGCGTCTTCCACCTAATGTAGAAACACGGCGGTCGATTGCACTTCGGTTAATATTTATTGCGTCGAAATATTTGGTATTAAAAGGCAATCCTTCATTCCTTTTCAGCGTGCTCATCTGCATCGTATTGATATGATTTTTTTCTAATGTCTTTTGCATGAAATTTAGATTTGATTAGAAAATATATTTAGGTGATTATATATGGCAAAATTAACCATTTATCTTTAATTGAATTGAAGTCTTTTAATCAAAAAAGTATGCCTCTGAAAAAGCATACTTTAAAATTAGAATTATTGTTTTTTAAACTCTTAATTGCCGGCTGATACTCTGTTCCAGAGAGATAAAGGTCTCTGTTCGGGTTACGCCTTTCAGTTTTTGAAGTTTATTTAAAATCTGCATCAAATGATCATTATCGCGACAAAGCACTTTAAGAAAAATGGTGTAATTTCCTGTGGTGTAATGTGCCTCTACAACTTCGTTCACGTCCTGCAACGCTTTTACTGCATCGTGATAATGACTGGGTTGTTCTAGAAAAACACCAATGTAAGAAACTACATTAAACCCTATTTTGCGAGGATTTAAAAAAGAAATAGAATTCTCTATAACGCCCGCCTGCTCCAGTTTTTTGATACGCTGGTGAACCGCAGTCGTAGAAATTCCTACATTTTTAGAAATATGCGCAAGAGAAGTTTTCGCATTGTCCATCAACATATAGATGATTTCTTTGTCAATGTTGTCTAAATGATATTGGGTGCTAACTGCGTTCTTCATTTTTTAAATTTTTGCTTCATAATTGAAAATTTCTACTCATTACATTTTCGTGTTAAAGATAATTAAAATCGGAAAGTGATCACTATATCCTCCTAAATATCTTGTACCTGCAAACGTTCTAAATGGTCTACCCGAAAATTTCTGATCCCAATTCTGTAATTTTTCGTGGTTAAAAACTTTTGCTTCATTTATTGTTAAAGGGAAGTTTTCATCTATAAAATCATGGGTCAGCATCATTTGGTCAAAAAGTAAGCCACTTTTGTAATGATATGTAGAAAATTTTTCGTTTTGAAATAATTCAGCAAATGGATTTATTAATATTTTGTTGAAATCTTTATCATAAATAAAATTAGAGATCATTTCCTCATCTGGGTTTTCATTAAAATCGCCAAAGATGAGAACTGGTTCGGAAGATTCTTTAATAATTTCATCTATTTTTACTTTTAGATCGCTCAGAATATATTCTCTTTTTGATTTATTAACGTCTTTCTCTCTTTTTGACGGTAGGTGAAGCACGAAAACATTAATAATCGTATTTTGAAACTTCACTCTACAAAACAAAACGTCTCTCGTGGTATCGTAATATTCATAATCAGATTTCTCTACCGTGAAAAAATAAGATAATGGTTCGGAGGAAATGACTTCAATTTTTTCTTTGTCGTAAATAAGCGCCACATCTACGCCCCGTTCGTCCATTGAGTTGTAGTGAACAATTCCGTAATTTGAATTAAAGGGTTCAAGCGCTATCAAATCTTCCAAGGGTTTCCGGCCCTGAATTTCCGACAAGCCAATCATCATCGGCAATATGCCTTCGCGCTCTTCAATTAAATGAAAAACACTGGCAATTTTAAAAATTTTATTTTGATATTTTCTTTCATCCCAATTCTGAAGTCCAGACTCAGTAGGATCAAGTTTATGTTTGGGTGGTGGATCGGGCGTAAACAAATTTTCCACATTATAGAAGGAGATAATCTCTCTATTCATTTTATTCGACGTCATTTGTTTCGTATTGTGTGTTGGGAAGTACAGCAGTAACTGAGGAGTAATTACTGCTCACCCAGAAGATCAGGTCGTTTTTCTCGGGTTATACGCAAAGCTTCTTCATAATGCCATTCTTCGATTTTTTTCGAATTTCCACTCAGTAATATATCTGGGACTTTTAATCCTTTATATTCTGCTGGTCTGGTATAAATAGGTGGAGATAATAAATCATCTTGAAAACTGTCTGTCAGTGCAGATTGCTCATCGTTCAGAACACCGGGCAGTAATCTAATTACAGAATCCGCTAAGACGCAAGCTGCCAGTTCACCACCAGTAAGAACGTAATCACCAATAGAAATCTCTTTGGTGATATGAAGATCGCGCACGCGCTGATCAATTCCTTTATAATGTCCACAAAGAAAGATAAGATTTTTTTGAATGGATAAAGTATTCGAAATTCGTTGTGTAAGCGTATCCCCGTCCGGCGTTAAATAAATAACTTCATCGTAAATGCGTTGCGATTTCAATTCAGACAAACATTTATCCAAAGGTTCAATTAACATGACCATTCCAGCACCGCCACCATATGGCTCATCGTCGATCTGTCGGTGTTTTCCAATCCCCCATTCTCGTATATGATGGAAATGAATTTCAACCAAACCTTTATCAACTGCTCTTTTAAGTATAGAAGTTTCGAACGGACTCTGCATCAGCTCCGGCAATACACTTACAATATCTATTCTCATTGCTCGGTATTGTTCTTTTTAGTAGGAATAATAATCAAACGTAGCGAGGAATCTTTATTAATGTAACTCCACATCCAGTTGAAGAAAATTGCTATTTTATTTCGCACACTCAGAATGAGCATTAAATGTAAAAACATCCAGAAATACCAGGCAATTAAACCCTGAAATTTAAGATTTGGAAGATCTACCACTGCACGATGTTTACCGATGGTCGCCATACTGCCACGATCCACGTATTCATATTCTTTCCAATCTTTTAATAATTTCTTAAGAATATTACTTCCTAAATTTTTACCCTGATTAATAGCAACATTCGCAACCTGCGGATGCCCCGTCGGATAATTTGGAGTTTCCATGTGGGCAATATCGCCAATCGCAAAAATATTTTCGTATCCCTTTACACGGTTATAACGGTCTGTCACAAAACGGTTTCTGATAATATTTTTAGGATTCAATCCGTCAATAATATTTCCGGTAACTCCAGCAGCCCAGATCACATTGTTCGTTGGAATAGTCTTTCCACTCTGCATCGAGACAATGTCACCGTTATAATCCGTTACCATTTCCCCTCTCAAAAACTCTACTCCCAACTCGTGAAGATATTGATCAGATTTTGCCTGTGCTTCTTCACTCATTGTTTGTAAAGGAGTTTCGGTAGAACTGATCAGAATAATTTTTAAATCATTGAAATTCATATGCGGATAATCGCGCGGCAGAATATCTTTTTTCATTTCTGCAAATGCTCCAGCGAGTTCAACTCCGGTTGGTCCGCTTCCTACAATAACAATATTCCAGTTTCCATCGTCGGTTCGCCGGCGTTCACTAATTAATTTTTCAAAAGTAAGAAGCACATTATTACGAATTGAAATTGCTTCTTGTGTGGTTTTCATCCCGTAAGTTAAACTTTCCATTTTTTCATTTCCGAAAAAATTTGTTTTACAACCTGTTGCAATCACCAATTTATCATAGGTAAATTCAGATTCAGTGGTAATGATTTTATTCTGTTCGGGAAGGATTTTCTGCACATCGGTAAGTCGGAACTGTATGTTGTGTGAGCGTTGAAATATTTTCCGGAAAGGAAAGGAGATGTTGCTGGGTTCAATTCGTCCGCACGCAACCTGATAGAAAAGAGGCTGAAACATGTGATGGTTTACCTTATCGATGACCATCACTTTTTTTCTCTTATTATTAAGAGCTTTTGCCAATTGTAGTCCCGCAAAACCACCGCCCACAATTACTATTTTTTCTCTTGCTTCCATACTTACAAAAATACGAATTTTTTACAATCTATATTAATTCTAAATAACTAAACTGAAAAGAAAAAAAAATCCTTGAAATATTTTCCAAGGATTTAATTTTATTGTTTCACGATTTGCATTACTTTCTGTGTATTATCACTCAGTACATATCTCATGAGATACTTTCCAGGTCGCAAACGGTCCAGTCTAATCTCCTCGGAAGTCTTATTAATTTGAAATTCGGCAACCTGCATTCCTAAAATAGAATAAAAGGTTACTGATTTTATTCTTAAAGATGAATCTTTAGATTTAAGCATCATAAAATCGCGGGCAGGATTTGGATAAACAACCAACATCCCTTCATCGATTTTCTGATGAGTTGCAAAGCTTCGTTCAGCAGATTGCGCACAAACTGTATTTGTACCCACTGTTAAAAAGCCTATAAACATTATAAAAGATAAAAATTTTTTCACTTATAAATTTTTTTTTGATCTATTTATTATACAAAAGTATGAAATTCAAGTTATAATTCAATAGTTTTTCATTAAAGTATAGTTAAATTTGCACTCGATAAATCAAATATTATTCCAACAACATGATTATCTACTCAAGAAATAGACGCCTACGAACAACACCTGCTTTAAGAGCTCTTGTTCAGGAAACTGTACTTACAACCAACGACTTGGTGATGCCCATTTTTGTAATGGAAGGATCGCAGAATAAAGAAGCAATTTCGGCAATGCCCGGGATTTTCAGGCGGTCGATTGATCTCACTGTAAAAGAATGCGAAGAATTATTTTCTTTAGGAGTAAAGGGAGTTAATTTATACATGAAGGTTTCGGAAAATTTGAAGGATAATACCGGCAAAGAATCCTGGAATCAGAACGGATTAATGCAAAATACCATTAAAGCCATAAAAGATGCCGTTCCAGAGATGGTAATTATGCCAGATATCGCCTTAGATCCTTACTCCATGTACGGACACGACGGTATTATCACAAAAGGAAAAATAGATAATGATGCGACCAATGATGCATTGGTAAAAATGTCAATCTCTCTTGCAGAAGCGGGAGCAGATATTATGGCACCAAGCGACATGATGGACGGCCGTGTCGGCGCAATCCGTAAAGGATTAGAGGAAAATGGATTCACCGATGTAGGAATTCTAAGCTATGCTGCAAAGTACGCAAGTTCATTTTACGGACCTTTCCGAACTGCTCTGGATTCCGCGCCGAAAGACGATGCTGAAATTCCGAAAGATAAAAAAACCTATCAAATGGATTTTCACAATTCCCGCGAAGCTTTGGATGAAGTTTTAAAAGATGTTGCTGAAGGAGCAGACATTATCATGATAAAACCCGGAATGCCCTATTTGGATATCGTTTCGAAAGTGCGAGATATGATTGATTTACCAATTGCGGTTTACAATGTGAGCGGCGAATACGCCATGCTAAAAGCCGCCGCACAAAACGGTTGGTTAGATAATGATAAAGCAATTATCGAAAGCTTAACGTGCATCAAACGCGCGGGCGCAGATATGATATTTACGTACGCTGCAAAAGAAGCTGCAATCCTTCTAAATAATTAGGTTTCGTTAAAAAATGTAAAGAGCTTCTGTAACTAGAAGCTCTTTACATTTTTAATAATTTTAAACTGTACCACTGACCTTCAGCTAATTGTGTTGAATATTCCCTAAGTAAAAAAGTCCCAAACATTTTTGATTTTCTTCCAGACCAAGATAGTCGGCGAGATGGTGAATCATATTTGGTGTACTCCAGTAACATCCGATATCCAGAGCAGTTGCGGTCAAGTACATATTCTGCACTCCCATTGCTGCAGCGGCGACCTCTTCCCATTCCGGTACCAGTATGCTGAAGTTTACGTTCAGCGTTACAACCGCACTGGCAAGCTCAATTTTATGCGTAATATCCAGATACTTTTTTTCTAAAAAATTGGAGGCGGGCGTAATTTCCTTATAAATCTCTGCTAATTTTTCCCCAAGTTCAGCTTTTTCTTTCCCTTCAAAAACTCTAAAACGCCACGGCTTTGTTCGTTTATGATTGGGCGCAAACTTCGCGGAAGTTAGGATTTCTTCTAGAACATCTTTATCAATCGGACCTTGATTATAGGATTTCGGAAAAGTACTTTTCCTACTTTCAATAATGGTTCTTAAAACCTGCGAATCTTTCATTTAAAATTTTAAAATAAATACTTTACCAAATCTGTTCAATAACTTGGCTGATATTATTGAGAATAAATTCATCACCTGGCTTTTTACCAAACATGGTTTTTGCCATGGGACTTTCTTCAGAAATAGCATAAAAACGATCGCCTTCAAAAAAGAATTCGCCTAATGAAACTGAAATATAAAACCGTGCTTTATTGGTGAAAACAATTGAACCAACCTGTACTCTTTCCGTAGGACTATTTAAAACTTTTCCCAAATTTCGGAGCAGAAGTTTTAGCGCCACCATCTGTTTTTGAAGATGGTAAATTTCCTCCTGTATTTCTTCTCTTATAGAATCATATTTTGGCGTTTTTTTAACCTCGCGGCTTGCCTCTAAAGTAAACTCCATAAAGCGTTCTAGCTTTTCAATTTTCTGAACAATTAAATTTCTAATGTGACTGCGAACATCGCTTTTTACAATGGTACTTTTCTGCATACCGCTTCATATTTTAATTAAAGATAAAAATTCTTTTGAAATAGAGCTGTCTACAAATTTAAGACCTAAAAAAATAAAGCGGGTTATTTCTAAATTACAGGAATCATTCTTTGTCGCATCGCTTCGTACAGAATAGCACCACAAGCAACTGAGACATTCAGTGACTGTGTTTTTCCCGCAATCGGTAGTTTTATTTTTTCATCTGAATGATGAAGAACATCTTTTGAAATTCCAGTTTCTTCATTACCCATAACGATTGCGCAAGGTTGTGTATAATCTAAATCATAAACCAATTTCTGTGCTTTTTCTGTCGCAGAAAAAACCTGAACGCCAGATTGCTGAAGAAAATCTACTGCATGTGCAAGATTTTTTTCCTTACAAATTTTAAGATTATAAATGGCTCCTGCAGAAGTTTTGATCGCATCAGAGTTTAACGGCGCACCACCTTTTTCTGGAATTATGACAGCATCTACACCCACACATTCTGCGGTTCGGCAAATTGCACCAAAATTCCTAACATCAGTTAAGCGATCTAAAATTAAGAGAAAGGGTGTTCTACCTGTTTCAAAAATTTCAGGTAACACATTCTCTATTTTATGAAAAGGAACATCCGATATGAAGGCAACCACACCTTGATGATTCTTTCGGGTAAAGCGATTTAATTTTTCAATCGGCACAAAATTAGGACGAATTTTATGCTCACTCAATAACGCTTTCAGTTCTGCATAAATCGGTCCTTGCAAAGCATTTTGCAGAAATACCTTATCTACTGTTTTCCCTGCTTCCAGGGCTTCTATTACAGGTCTTAACCCAAATATAAAATCTTCTTTCATTAATTTAATTGTTGGTGGAAGGGCCACATTTATTTGTCCCTAATTTTCGGCAAATTTACAATTCTAAAACTGCTCTCCCAAAATCGCCCTTTTTTGCGCCATTACATATCCTAAATGCTGGGTTTCGTGCATATTATTAAAGATGATGGCATCCTGAATGTTTTTCAAATCCAATCCAAAACTTGTGGTGTACGGCGTATAATCTGAAAAGAAATCAGCATCGTAATCCTTAATTAAAATTTTAGAGGTTTCAGTTAATAGATATGCCAAATCATCGACTTCAGACTGTTGAACATTAAGGTTGGGTAATGTTCCTTTTTTATAAGTTTCAATCCAATATTTATCAATGCGGAAAGGGTTTCCACTCAGGTAATAGCAGAGCAGCTGTTGCGTCGCAACAACGTGTGCAATATTCCAGTACATATTATTATTAAAGCCATCAGGAATTAAAACGAGGTCACGTTGCGAGGTTTCCCGTAAAATCTCCAGCAGATTCAAACGAACTTGCCGGTGTGCCTGAAAGTGGTAATTCATTTGTGCAGTTGTTTTAGGTTCTCAAAATTAGAGTAATTAACTGAAAATGACAAGCTTTTCAATTATTTATCATATTTCACCTCCTCAACTTTTAATGGAAAAATCTTAAATTTTTTAATGAAAACCTTTTTGTAAATCTTTAAAAATATTGATGATTTTTTTTTGGCCAACTCATCGAAGTACTCATTATCAGGGAACATTAACAAACTTTAACTTTGCATTGGCATTAATTGTGTTGATTGGTGTGCGTATTTATTGGAAATTTACACTTTAAAATTCTACAAACCTATGTCAGAAATCAATCAAGCAGAAGATATAAGACAACTAACAGAAAAAGTAAGAGAACAGAATTACTTTTTTTCCCTTTTAAGACAAGAAATCAACAAAGCAATTATCGGACAGGAATATATGGTAGACCGTTTATTAATAGGTTTACTGGGAAATGGTCACGTCTTGCTGGAAGGAGTTCCGGGCTTGGCAAAAACCTTGGCAATTAAAACTTTAGCCGACGCGGTGCAAGGTCATTTTTCCAGAATACAATTCACACCTGATTTATTACCCGCTGATGTCGTCGGAACACAGATTTACAGCATTAAAGACAATGATTTCTCTATAAAAAGAGGACCTATTTTCGCTAATTTTGTTCTGGCTGATGAGATCAACCGGGCACCTTCAAAAGTACAGTCTGCGCTGTTAGAAGCGATGCAGGAAAAACAGGTAACGATTGGCGATGAAACAATGAATCTGCCAAAACCCTTTCTCGTATTAGCCACCCAAAACCCGATTGATCAGGAAGGAACTTATATGCTTCCGGAAGCACAAAGTGACCGGTTCATGCTGAAATGTACCATCACCTACCCTGATTTTGAAGCAGAAAGACAAATCATGAAAATGGTGGCAAGTTCCCATCAACCTGAAATAAAACCTGTCATTTCTTTAGAAAATATAACCGAAGCGAAAAAACTTATCAACCAAATTTACCTGGATGAAAAAATAGAAAAATATATTCTTGATATGGTTTTCGCAACGCGTTTTCCAGATAAATATGGTTTATCAGAATTAAAAAATTACATCAGTTTTGGGGCGTCGCCTCGTGCTTCGATCAACTTATCAATTGCAGCGAGAGCAATGGCATTTTTGAAAAACCGAGCTTTCGTAATCCCTGAAGATGTAAAAGAAATTGCAAAAGATGTTTTGCGTCATCGTATCGGTTTAAGTTTCGAAGCGGAAGCTGAAGAAATAACCTCTGATGATATTATTGAAAAAATACTGGGTAAAATTCAGGCGCCTTAAACTATTAAATTCTGGTAATGCAGATCAAAGACATCATCAAAAAAGTAAAACAGATTGAAATTCGGACTAAGAAAAAGTCCGAAGCAACTTTGATGGGTCAATATCACAGCGCGTTCAAAGGTCAGGGAATGACTTTCTCAGAAGTTCGTCCTTACCAGTTTGGCGATGAAATCCGCAGAATCGACTGGAATAAAACCGCGCGTTTCCGGGAACCATTTGTAAAAGTAATGGAAGAAGAACGGGAATTAACAATGATGCTTTTGGTTGATATTTCTGCATCGATGGATTACGGAACTCAAACGCAGCTGAAAAGAGAATTCGTCGCTGAAATCGCTGCTAGTCTGGGTTTTTCAGCAGCAGGAAACAATGATAAAGTTGGATTGATTTTGTTCGCAGATAAGGTGTATAAAGTAATTCCACCCCAGAAAGGACGAAAACATATTTTAGCAATTATAAGTACGCTACTCACCGTGGATTATGTTCCAGCCGTGGCTAAAATTGAAACTGCGCTTACCTACATGATGACTATTTTCAAGAGAAAATCACTTATCTTTTTATTTTCCGATTTTGAAGATGAATATGATTTAAAAATGTTGCGCGTCGCTTCCAGAAAACATCAAATGTTGGGATTACGGGTTTTCGATTCAAAAGACAATGAAATTCCCGATGTTGGTTATGCTCTTTTTAAAGATGCTGAAACGGGGAAACAAATTTGGGCAAATACTGCCAGTGCGAGATGGCGCTACGAATTTGCCGAAAATAAAAAACAAAAATTAAAACAATTGACCGAAGATTTCGAAAGTTCTTCGGCTGGTTTAATAAATATTAATACAGGAGATGATTATGCACAATCACTGTACAAATATTTTAGAAAAAGATAGATTTTGAAAAAATTACAAATCATCCTGTTTTTACTGAGCAGCGTATTTGCCTTTTCACAAACCCTCAGTTCAAAGCTTGACAAAGAAACTTTGGCTTTGGGCGAACCAGGCACTTTGCGCATACAAATTACTAATCTGCAAGCAAAAGATGTGCAGGCCGCAGCACAAAATGAACTTCTGCCTTTCCATTTTGAGGAAATCAATGACAGTATTGATAAGAAAGTTGATTCTTACGAAAGAATCATAGAATTTGCAGTTTTTGAAGAAGGTAAATTTACAATTCCCGCACTTGATTTTAAAATTGGTGGAAAGCTTTACCACACCATTCCTTATGATATCGAAGTGATTAACACCGCGCAGAAAGGCGATGTTATTAACGACATCATGAAAAACAAAGAAGTTACTCTAGATGTTCGCGACTACTGGCAATTGTATAAATGGTATATTCTGGGAGCGCTGATTCTGATCGCGTTATTATTCGTAATTTATCAATTGATAAAGTATGCGAAACGTAAAAAATCATCGCCGGTGGTCATGACCAATCAAACTTTGAAACAACTTGAACAACTGAAGAAAAAAAATTATATAGAAACCGGCAACTACAGACTTTTTTATGTAGAACTTCTGGATATTTCAAGAAACTTTATCACCAAACAATATCAAATTCCCGCAGATGTACTTTTAACCGATGATTTAATCGATGTACTTAAAATAAACAATGCAATATCTCCTGAAAATGAAAAAATAATAGAAGATATTTTCTCCCGCGGTGATTTGGTGAAATTTGCAAAAATTTTCCCTGACCAGCAAAATATGACACAGGATTTTGACCGTTTAAAAAGTTTTGTAAAAACATCTTCCAAAGATTTGGAAGCCGAGAATTTAAGAAACGGCGTGTAAAAAGAAGAATATGACTTTTGATTTTTTAAATTTTGAATTTTACAGTCCGTGGTTTTTGCTGCTTTTTGCAGTTTTTATCCCACTCTTCATCAAAGATTGGCGCAAAAAAGCGCCAACAGGAATTACCGTTCCATCCACGCAAAACATGCAGGAAAACAAAGGGATCGTTTTTGTTTTATTTCTTCTTATAATTTCAAAATACATTATTCTTTCAGCGCTTATTATTGCCATGGCGCGCCCACGCTCCTTCACGATTTCCCAAAATCAAGACGAAAATCAGGGAATCGATATTATGTTATCCGTCGATGTTTCTTTAAGTATGCTTGCCAAAGATTTAGAACCTGACCGCCTAACTGCGCTGAAAACAATTGCTAAAAAGTTTGTTAATCAACGCCCCGGCGACGGAATTGGCTTGGTTATTTATTCCGGCGAAGCTTTTACGAAAGTTCCCGTAACTTCCGATCACGCAGTGGTTTTGGAGGAATTAGATCAACTCAATCCGCTCGAACTTCAACCAGGAACTGCGATTGGCGAAGGACTTTCTGTAGCAGTAACGCATTTAAAAAACAGCAAAGCAAAATCGAAAATTATCATTTTAATGACAGATGGCGTAAATACCATCGAAAATGCGATGCCAACGCAAGTTGGGTCGGAGCTGGCGAGAAGCAATGATATAAAAGTGTATTCCATAGGAATTGGGACCAACGGTTACGCTCTAATGCCGACTGGAACTGATCCCTTTGGCGATCTTGTTTTTACAGAAGCTGAAGTGAAAATCGATGAACCCGTTTTGCGGGAAATTGCACAAACAACAGGCGGAAAATACTTCCGAGCGACTTCCAATGAAAGCTTAGAAGAAGTGTACAATGAAATTAATCAGCTTGAAAAATCTGATTTGAAGATGACGAAACTCTATAATTATCAGGAATATTTCCGGGTTTTCCTCTGGATTGCTTTGGTAACGTTACTATTAGACGCCCTGATGCGATGGGTTTTTTACAAATTTTTAAGTTAAAAAAAATGATCAATTTTAGGAGCAATATCATCTTGACTTCTTCGGAAGGCCGTCCCGCTTTCCGCTTTATCCCCTTCCCGAAAAATCGGGTGCGGGGGATGCCGCTGCAATCGGGGCTAAAATAAAAGAAATTTTGTTTCCCGCAGAAATGAGATTTAGATTTTAATTGAAATAAATGGGAAAAAACTTTAGGAATTGCAATAATTCTTAAAATAAAAAAAATGAATTGGTCTTTAGGAAATAACTGGTATTTACTTTTGCTACTGCTTTTGCCGTTGCTCGGAATGATAATGTTTCAATATGTAAAATGGAAAAATAGCAGAAAATCAATCTTCGCAGAAATAAGATTTCAAGACGATTTATTTACCAAAAAATCATCATTTTCGAAGTTTTTACCTATCTTGTATTTGTTGGGTACGCTCTTTCTGATTCTCTCGATTGTTGATATTCTCAGCGGTTCCGAAGAAGTGAAAAGCAAGCAGAAAATGAATAATGTTATTTTCATGCTGGATGTTTCTAATTCTATGAATGCGCAGGATATTGCGCCAAACCGTTTAGACGAAGCGAAAAATATCATCATCAACACCATGAGTAAAATGACCAACGATAAAGTCGGCATTGTTGTTTTCGCAGGCGATGCAACCTCAATCATGCCTTTAACTACAGATTTTACGGCGGTTGAAACTTACCTCGGAGGTGTGGAAACCAGTATTGTGAAAACGCAGGGAACCGACTTTTTAAAAGGAATGCAAACGGTAGTAGAGAAATTTAAAAATATTCCGCCAGGTGCCCGAAAAGTAATTCTTTTGAGCGATGGAGAAGATAATGAAGGCAATGAGAAATCTGCGGTTAAATTGGCTAAAAAAGAAGGAATTTCAGTAATTACTGTCGGAATTGGATCCGAGGAAGGAGCACCAATACCAGAATACGTTTTCGGTCAACTGATGGGATATAAAACCGATAGCAACGGCCAAACGGTAATTTCGAAACGTCAAACTTTAGCCCTGAAAAACATCGCAAATGAAACTGGCGGCTCTTATGTAGACGGAAATAATCTGGAGAGTTCAACCTCGCAAATTATTGATGGTTTGAAAATGGCAGCATCGTCCTCAGAAAGTGTCGTAAAATCAAATAATGCAATTCACTATTATCAATATTTTCTGGCAATTTCTATATTCTTTTTTCTCCTGATTTTCCTATTAAATCCCCGCCGAGAATTCAATATGTAGGACGAAACACCCTGATTTGTCATATTTTAACCCAACTTTAACAATTCACTCCATAGACTTTAACATATAAAGGAATATTTTTGCAGTGATGAATCTAAATTTACTTTTTTCAACATTAATGATAACTTTCGGTGCTGCATTTTTATCAGCACAGGAAAATTATAAAACGCTCGTATTCAAAGGCAATCAGGAATTCGATCAAAAAAACTATGAATCTGCCTCCTCAAAATACATGGAAGCAGCAAAGTTGAATGAGAAAGAGTTCACTGCGCACTATAATCTTGGGAATGCACTTTACAAAAGAGAGATGTATGACGAAGCAAAAGCAGAATTTGAAAAAGCAGAGAAGATTGCCTCAACCTTACCCGACAAAAGTGCCGCCCTTTATAATTTAGGAAACGCTTACATGCAGCAGCAAGATTCAAAAAAAGCTGCAGAACTTTATAAACAATCCCTTAAACAAGATCCTTATAACGAATCAATTCGTAAAAACTACGAAATTGCGATGTTGAAAGAAAAAGAAAAGGAGCAGCAGAAAAAAGAGAAAAATAATTCTGGCGGCGGCGGTGGCGACGACCAAAACAAAGATAAAAATAAGGGCAACGAAAAAGGTGATCAGCCCGAAAAACAAGATGGTGCGGGCCAACAGGGAAAAGGTGAAGGTGAAGGAAAAGATCAAAACGATGGAAAAAGCGATAACTCTGGTAATAAAATGCCAAAAGATTTAGAGGACGCGATCCTAAACCGCGTTGGAAATAAAGAACGCGAAACAGCCAAAAGAATTCTTAATAAAAACTCCTACTCTATGCCGCAGAGCAACGAGAAGGACTGGTAATGCAACATAAAATTCCCCACATATTATTTCTTCTTCTAACAGTGCTTGGTTACGGTCAGGTTAAACTGGCGATTTCTGAAGTTAAAGATTTGAAAGTGAACCAGCGCTTTAAATTGACTGTCCTTTTGGAAATCAGCGGAGAAAATATGGAACAGGAAACTCCGCTTCAGGCACCTGATTTATCTAAATTTGATATGATTGGATCCGCATCGGAGCGTAACATCATTGAAGTTGACCGTCAGAAAGGAAATGTTATCGACCAACTGGTCTATCAGTGGGTTCTTGCGCCAAAGCAAGCGGGAAAGGTGAAGATTGGCTCTGTCCTCGTCACCGTTAACGGCAAAATTTACAAAACGGAACCTTTTGACGTAATCGTTAAAGATGCTGACCGTAATAGCTCCGTGGCAGATAATGCAGATACCAATGATCTTTACCTTAATTTAGAAGTGCAGGATAAAGAAGTTTATAAAAATCAACCTGTAAAAGCAATTTTACGTGCATACAGCCGCAACTATAACAACTTCAGAAAAGTTGGAAATGTACAAGTTGCACCACAGAAAAACATGAATGTGAAGCAGGTTTCTCACACGAAATCTGAGATCGAATCACGTCAGGGAATAGCTTCGCAGGTTATTGGAACATTTATGATTTTTCCAAAGGAATCTGGTTCGATAGAAATTGATCCTATTTCAGCCTCTTTTTCTCCGAAATCGACACCGCTCAAAATTTCTTCAAACGCTGTAAAACTCAATGTAAAAAAACTGCCGAGTGGAATGCCCCACCATTTCAAAAATGCAGTTGGCAGATTCGCAATAGAATTAAGTAACAAAAATGAAGGTGAAATTTTCGAAATCGACAAACCTTTAAACATTGTATTAAAGGTTTCTGGCAAAGGAAATATTGAATCACTTGTGCTTCCAGAACTTTCAAAATCTACAGATTACATTTTTTACGAACCAAAATTAACTACGCAATCCTCCGCAAAGGAAAGCGGACTTACTGGCGCTGTCATTGCAGAATACGTTGTGGTTCCTAAAAAAGCAGGGCTAATTTCCTTAAAATTTGAAGACTTTTCGTTTTTTGATCCAACTTTAAAAAAATATACGGATTTAGGCGCGCAAGAACTCCGATTAGATATTAAAACACCAGAACAGATTGCAGAAGCAAAGTCGACTTTAGAAAGAGTTAATGATTATACAAACACCGTTCTTGAAACTGTAAACACGCCCGTTCTACAAACGCAACATTTGAAAGTAAAAGAAAGAGATACCATCAATTGGAAAGTTGTTTTTGGAAATTTAGCCTTACTCAGCACTTTTGCGGCATTATTTTTCCTCGTTCTCCGCAAAAAGGAAAAGAAAAAGCAGAAAAAATTGACGGTGCCGTTGCCACTTGTATCCACATCAATAGCTGATACCGAAGAACTCGTAAGGAAAAACATGGTGAATCACTTTGAAGAAAACATTGAATATTTAAAAATCCTGAAAGACCAAAATGATTTTTCAAAGTTTTTCTCTGCCTATGACGAATTGAACAAGGAAACAAAATTACGCTACGACGCGGAGGATGAAAAAACATTTAAAAGAAAACTGGAATCTGCAAAAGGCCAGCATTTAACCGAAAAATATAGAATTCTTGGGGAACGTATTCAGATGGAGAAATTCTCCCCGATCCATTCTGAAGAGGAAATAAATGACCTGTTTGAAGCGATTAAAACAATCTATTCGGAAATTAACAAATAATCATTTATTTTTTATATTTTTGCGAAATTAATAAATCCAGAAAATGCTAGAATTTTTCTCCCTAAAAGAGACCCTTACTGCAACCATGATTCTTTTCGCAGTTATTGATATCGTTGGATCGGTCCCAATTATTGTTGGCTTGAAAAAGAAATTTGGAAAAATTGAAGCAGAACGCGCAACGATTGTAGCAGGGATTTTAATGATTTCATTTCTATTTATTGGTAATAATATTTTGAAACTAATTGGTGTAGATGTTAATTCATTTGCCATTGCAGGAGCATTTGTAATTTTTATCATCGCAATAGAGATGATATTAGGTATTGAAATTCAGAAAAATACCGAATCTAAATCCGCTTCCATCGTGCCCATTGCATTTCCACTTATTGCTGGCGCAGGAACATTAACAACAACACTTTCTTTGAGAGCAGAATATCATGATATCAACATTATTGCGGGGATTATTCTCAATACAATTTTCGTATATTTGGTGCTGAAATCAGCGAACTGGCTGGAAAACAAATTGGGCGACGGAACGCTTCAGGTTTTACAAAAGGTTTTCGGAATTATTTTATTGGCGATTTCCATTAAATTATTTACCGCTAATTTCGCACAACTCTTTTCAACTTACGTTAAATTTTAATCAAGAAAAATGCAACTCTTTTATAAAATCTTCTTAGCTCTTTTTGTAATTTTTATCGGATTCAACCTTTATAGTATGGAATGGAATCTGGGTTTTTGGCATGAGGAAAATTCAAAATTCATCCTCTCCATTTCTGCAGCAGTTCTTGGTATCATTGTGATTTATGTACTTCACATGATGAGCCGCCTATCGGTTAAAAAATAGTTTTCTTTTTAAAATTTCATTACGTCTTTTACAACTCCGTTATTTTGGGTATGTTGTAAGAGTTCTTTGATGATGAATTCCTGAATTAAATCCTCATTTTCATTAGCAGGGAAAAGCAGATGCACATTTGCGCCGGCATCTAGGGTGAAGAAGAGCGGCAAATCTGTTTCTTTTCGAAAGTCCCAAATCTTATTGATTACTGCTAATGTACCGGTTTTCATTAAAATAAATGCAGGATCGCTGATCATCATCATAGCGTGAAGCGTAAGGGCTTCATGTTCTACAAGCTTAATAAAACTTTTCAGATCACCATTTCGCAGGATCGTTTTAATCTTTGAAAAATTTTCATGGGCTTCCTGAAAACGGCGTTCTGCGTACGGATTTGTATTCATCAATCCATGTCCTACCGTGGAACTCACCGATTTCTCACCTTCGTGAATAAGCAAAACCCAGTCGTTAAAACTGCGAAAAATCTCATCAACATCATCATTCGGATATTTTACGGCAAAAAAATCAGAACTGCCTGTAACTTCTTCTGTTTCGCCCCAAACGACAAGTCCGTCATATATACTTCTACACGCGCTACCACTTCCTAAACGTGCTAAAAAACTGGCTTTTTTCAAGGCAAAATCTTCATTATTACAACCCGTAAAAGTATCGTCTAACCTCATCAGACACTTCGCAATTGCGCCAAATCCCGAGGCTGAACTTGCAATTCCAGAACTATGAGGAAAAGTGTTTTCTGTTTTAATAATATATTTACCGTTCAAAATCCAAGGCAAGTATTCTTGAATATTCTTAAAATATTTTTCAATTTTTTCTGCGAACTTCGGTTCTTCTTTTCCGGATAGAAATGTCTGTACTGAGAATTTTTCATCTGGTAAAAACTCCATTTGGGTATTCGTCTTGCACATATCCAAAGTATAACTTATACTGGGATTGGCAGGGATTTGATTTTCATATTTACCCCAATATTTTATTAAGGCAATATTAGAAGGACAACTTTCAGTAACCTTTTGGTTACTAATTTTGAAGGATTTATTTCCAGAGAATTCACTCATTCTTATCGATGTTTGCTTTAAAAAAAATAATAAATATACTTAAGAAGTGTACATTTTTTCGACCAAATCTGCATATTTCTGCATCACTACGTTTCTTTTTACTTTCAGTGTTGGCGTAATCTCACCACTATTAATTTCAAATTCCGACGGCATTAAAACGAATTTCTTAACTTTTTCAAATCCTGAAAGATTTTGCTGAATTTCATCAATTTTAAGCCGATAAAATTCTTTAATCTTGTCCATATTTACGACTTCTTTCCAGGTTGTAAATGGAATATTCATTTTCGAAAGTTGATCCTGCAAAGCTTCAAAGTTTGGAATAATCATGGCCGTGACATAAGGTTTCCCTTCTGCAATAAGCATGGCTTGGTTGATGTAATTATTGTTAGAAAGAAGATTTTCAATGGGTTGTGGGGCCACATATTTCCCATTTGATGTTTTCATTAAATCTTTAATTCTGTCTGTAATAATTAAATTACCAGCTGGATCAAATTTACCTGCGTCACCGGTTCGGAACCAGCCATCTTCGGTAAAAACTTCCGCAGTTTCATTTGGTTTTTTATAATAGCCTTTCATAATTCCTCTTCCTTTGGCTAATATTTCATCATTTTCTCCAATTTTAATTTGGGTACCTCCAAACGGAACACCTGCAGAACCATGTTCAAAATGGTGAAAAGGGAAAGCGGTTAAAGTCGCCGTAGTTTCGGTAAGGCCGTAACCGACAGTGATATGAATGCCCATCGCTTCGAAAAATCTGGTAACTTCAGCCGAGACGGATGCACCACCACATGGCATAAACCAAAGTTTTCCGCCCATCTTATTTTTGATCTTATTAAAAACCAACATGCCGGCAAGGGAATTTTTAATCTGTAAAGAAAAAGGAATTTCTTTATTCAATCTTCGCAGTTCTGCAACTTCAGTTCCCGTGTCGAGTGCCCAGGTGAAAATCTTCTTCTTCGTAGGTGAACTGGTGTTTGCCATTTCATGAACGCTGGCATAAATCTTTTGATAAAACCTCGGCACAGCGCACATAATGGTGGGTTTTATTTCCGCTAATGCACTTGCGATGAGTTTTGTATTTTCCAGGAAATATACTTTTGCACCACCTGATAAAGCCAATAAAGTCCAGCTTCTTTCGAAAATATGAGTAAGCGGTAAAAATGCGAGTGAAGTTTCATTCTCGAAATTTTTAAATTTAAAAAAATCGAAGTGTGCTTCAACTGACTGATGGAAATTTCCGTGTGTCAACATTACGCCTTTTGGAACACCTGTTGTGCCAGAAGTATAAATAATTGTCGCTAAATCCCCATCTTCTTTCGGCGAAATATCTAAATTATCATCCGTATTTTTAATGAAATCTTCCATATACTGACTCGCCTCTTTCTTGATCCAAATGGCTTTTTTTGCCACAATAATTTGGTGAAGAAGGTGAGATTTATTTAGGATTTCAAATGCTGCATCATACTGTTCCTGATTACCTACCAGAATGATTTTACATTCTGATTCCTCCAAAATATATTCTGCCTGCTCTTTATTGTTGGTAGAATAAATCGGAACTGTAATCGCACCTATTGATAAGATTGCAAGATCAAAAACAATCCATTCCGCAGAATTATCGGAATAAATTGCGACGCGATCGCCATCGCTAATTCCGGCTTCCCGCAATGCATTTGCTGTTTTAAAAACCAAACGCCGAAAATCCGACCAGGTGATTTCTATCCATTTTTCCTTCTTTTTGAAACCAATAGCGGGTTTTGAAGGAAATTTTTCAGTATTGACATTTAAAAATTCTGCAATGTTCATTATGGTTGATGATCTGATATGTAATTATTCAAGTGGAAATCTAGACTGTCGAAAACAGAAATAAATTCATAATCCAGTTTCTCCCGTATTTTTTCATTGGAAACGAGGTGATGGGAAGTTACGGTTTCTAAATTTACTTTATTCAGCATGCGCAGTTTTGGGAAAAGCCAGCCCAAAAATATGTTAAGAAAATATCCAATCTTCAGAATGAATTCCGGTAAGAGTTGCGCTTTTCGTTTGCCCAGTCTTTTACGTACAAAATTCGAAACTTTAAGAAGTCGTTCGGTTGCAGAAATTACAATATATCTTTCCCCAAAATCATTATTCTCCATCAGGGTCACTGCAATTTTAGAAACATCACGAACATCTACATACGCCGAACTGCCACCCATCGCGTAAGGATATTTCACAAAAGAATCGAACATCTCGCCGCTGCTGGAATTCCAATTCCCACTGCCTATAATCACGCCTGGATTAATTATTACCGTATTCAAACCTTCCGCAGATGCGCGCCAAACTTCCATCTCTGAAAAGTGTTTGGACCGCGCGTAAGGTGAATGATTGGATTTCGGGTTGTAGTTGGAATCTTCTGTAACTTCGCCCTTTTCATTAAAACCATCCAAAACTGCGGTGGAACTAACAAAGCAAAACTTCTTCACCCCAGAATTTTCAAGTGCAAATAGAAGATTTCGTGTTCCGGCAATATTGGTATGATACATCGCGCGGCGGTCATTCGGGTGAAAACTTACTTTTGCGGCACAGTGATAAACTTCTGAAATATTAATGAGTGCCGTTGCCAAAGAATTAGAATCTTCAAAATCGACATCCATCCATTCAATTTTATGAAACCATTCTTGAGCATCATCGGTGTAAAATCGGTAGGAATTTTCAACTTCTTTTAAATTACTTGAAGGTCTTTTCGTCGCACGCACGCTTCTTCCACGTTTCAGTAAATCTAAAACGATAACACGGCCGAGAATTCCAGTAGCGCCAGTAACTAAAACCATAGTAATTAAGGGTAGAATTTAGATAAGTAACTTATAATCGTATTAATTTTAATTATTTTTCGGCGAGAAAATCTTTAACAACTTCATTAAAGTCTGTCGGATTATCTGCCTGAACCCAATGACTGGCATTTTTTATAGTCACTACAGAAGAATTGGGAAATTGCTGCTTTATTTGAAACTCATCCTGTGGCAAAATATAATTGGATTTTTCGCCTGAGATAAATAAAGTTTCACCGCTAAAAACTCCAAATTTTATTGCATTCGAGACAAACTCCTCATACTTTTCAGCTAACGTTTTTAAATTAAAACGCCAATTGAGTTTTTTATCATCCGTCCAGTAGAGATTTTTAGTTAGGAAAAGAACGACCGATTTTTCTGGAATATATTCGCAAAGAACTTCTTCAACTTTCTGCCTAGATGTTGCGGTGGTAAAATCCACACTTTGAAGCGCCTTCAGGATTCCCTGATGATGAGGCGGATACGCTTTTGGGGAAATATCTACAACGATCAGTTTATTCACTTTTACCGGATATTTCACGGCGAACTGCATCACTGCTTTTCCCCCCAACGAATGCCCCAAAAGATTAATTTTTTCAAGCCCGTGAAAATCCATGTAATGTAGAATATCGTGCGCAAGATCATCATGTGACATTTCTGGCGAGTGAAAACTTTTGCCGTGATTTCTTAAATCAATGAGATGAATGGGGAAAAACTCGCCCATTTCTTTGCCAAAACTTCCCCAGTTATCGAGCATACCAAATAAACCATGAAAAACCAAAAGTGGAATTCCAGTTTTTTCCTGTCCATAAATTTTTGAGTGTAGAATTTCCATTAACAAATTTAAAGTTCAAAATTAAACTAAATATTGGTTTAGCAAACCAATCAATAACTGCCTAGAAGTGATGATTTAACGTAAATTACCACTTTGCCAACCTCTTTAGATAAGCCTGCACTGTATTTTCAAGTCCCATATAAAGCGCTTCTGAAACCAAAGCATGACCAATCGAAACTTCTAAGAGATTCGGAATATGATCTGCGAAATATTTCAAATTTTCTAAACTCAAATCGTGACCGGCATTAATTCCCAAAGCTAATTTTTCAGCTTCTAGAGCCGTTTCCACGTAGGATTTAATGGCTTCTTCTTTATTTACTGAATAGTTTTTAGCGTACGATTCTGTATATAATTCAATACGGTCAGCTCCGGTTTTGCTGGCAAATTTCACCATTTCAGGATTCGGATCTAAAAATACGGAAGTCCTGATGCCTGCATTTTTAAATTCTGAAATTACGTTTTGTAGGAAACCCAAATGTTTTTCACAATCCCAGCCCGCATTAGAAGTGATCGCATCATCGCCATCTGGCACCAAAGTCACTTGCTCCGGTTTTATTTCTAAAACCATATCGATAAAAGATCGATGTGGATTTCCCTCAATATTAAATTCTGTGTGAACCAAAGGTTTTAAATCATAAACATCTTTACGCGTAATGTGCCTCTGATCGGGTCTTGGATGAATGGTAATTCCTTGCGCTCCGAACTCCTGCAATTTTATAGCAGCTTCTGTTACGCTTGGCAAATCTCCGCCGCGTGCATTTCTGAGCGTGGCAATTTTATTAATATTTACACTAAGTTTTGTCATTGCTTTATATTTTGTTGAATTGCATGATCTCCAAATCAAATTCATTGGAGGCGACCAAAAGATGATCGAAAATATCTGCCATAATTACTTCGTACCTTTCCCACGCAGAATCATTGGTAAAACAATAGATTTCCAGCGGCATTCCGTGGGGCGTATTTTCTAATTGTCGAACCATCAATGTTCCGGTTTGATCAACATTTGGATTGTTTTTAAGGTAATTTAAAGCATAAACTCTAAAAAGTCCGATGTTGGTTAGTTGTCTTCCATTAATCATCAGATCCGCATTTTCCAGAGGATTTCTTTCTTTACTGATTTCAGCAGACATTTCTGTAAGGTAATCTTTAATTAAATTAATTTTAGAAAGATGCTGCGTCAATTCTTCATCTAAAAATTTAAAAGATTTGATATTAAAAATGATCGATCTTTTAATCCGCCGCGTATTGCTTTCGGACATGACCTGAAGATTTTTTATTTCAGTCGTTAAAAAATCATAGGTCGGAATTGTAGAAATCGTTTTATCAAAATTCTCAATTTTTGTGGTCAGAAGGTTTAAGTCGATTATGGTTCCTTCCATATTGTATTTTGGAATACCGATCCAGTCGCCAACTTTCAGATTCTTCGATGTTGCCACGTGGATTCCCGTCACAAAACCAAGAATTGTATCTCGAAAAACCAAAACTAAAACTGCCGTGATCGCACCTAAACTCCCGACAATGGCAGAACTGCTGATTCCAAACAGCACACTGATCGCGATGACAGAGCAGACAAATATTCCGAAAATATTAATGGTTTGAGAAACCGCATTTAAGGCGATGATTTTATAATAATCTTTTTTTATAATAAAATAATTTCTAAATGCAGTTACGCTTCGAAGCAGCAATTGTGCAATGACAAGTACGATAAACAACCCAATGAGTCGTTCGAGAAATATATGACTTTTCGGGTGTCTGTAAAAGATAGAAAAAACGGCGTAACTTCCAAATAATAACGCATTAATATGCGAAATAGAATTGGTGATTTTTGCGGAATAAATTGATTTTAGAATGGGATATTTTTCCTTATCAAAGAAGAGTTTAAAAATCGTATTGATTAACAATTTAAAAAGAAAATCAACCAAATAAATTATCGCGATAAAAAAGACAAATTTCAGTAATATTTGGGAAAGCAAAACCCAGGTGTCAGGCACATTTTGTTTCACAAAAAAATGAATATAGTCGCTTATATTCTGTAGGAAATCTTTAGTGTCAGTCAGTTCTTTGTTCATTGTAGCAAAAATAAGAAATCCGTTTGTCTTTCCCAGATTTATAAGTACATTTAACAAAATTTAGGAACGATGGATGCTGCTTTAATCACACTTGTAAGTATTATTTTATTGGTTTTGGGAATTATCGGAACTTTTCTTCCGGTTTTACCTGGACTTTTATTGAGTCTTTGTGGGCTGTTGATTTATAAATTCGGCACCGATGCTCCAATTTCTATGATTTACATCTGGATTTTCGTCGTCCTTACGGCACTTTCTGCGATTTTAAATTATGTAATTCCGGCGCGAACGAACCGGAAATACGGAGGTACTCGGTGGGGAAGCGTCGGCTCGGTCATCGGTACTTTGGTCGGAATGTTTTTTATTCCAATACCATTTGGTTTTTTAATAGGAATGTTCTTGGGCGTTTTTATCGGTGAACTCCTTCATGATTCTAAAGACAAGAAAAAAGCGTTCAACAGTACGAAAGGCGCATTAATCGGTTTCCTCTACGGCACTGGTTTTAATTTCATTGTAGGTGTGGCTATGTTTTTGGTGGTTTTAATTGATATTTATAAAAACTAAATTTCATGTTTACCAAAATTGCATTTATAGCGCTCACTCTTCTATCTTTAGAAACCTGCGAAAAACAGAAAATTGCTGCGGAAAAAAATGAAGCTTTAGAAAAAACAGAGACCGATTTAAAATCTGCCAATGTTGATTCTTTAAAAAAAATCGATGATACTTTAGTAATCTTTTCACAGGAAAAATCCGAAAATTCCTCCGCAAAAAAGACGGAAATTATCTATCTGAAAGAAGGCGAAAATAAATTTTTAAAGGAATACAATATGAATGTCACCTTTAAAAAAATGATTGAAGATAGCCGCTGTCCGAAAGGCGTACAATGTATTTGGCAAGGAAATGCGAAGGCTGCAGTTGAATTGATGGGAACGTACACGCGTCCTGTAATTTTGGAATTGAGTACGTTAAATGATGCCGCAAGAGGTTTTTTTAAAATGCAAGATTTTAACGGTTATTCTATTTCATTAATCGAAGTTTCTCCGGAGATTACCGCCGGAAAAGGGTTTAAAGCGTTAAAAGGAAATTATAAGATCGGCATTCGTATTGAGAAATCTGACGGAAAAAATTCAGATCAACCTCAAAGCGGAACTACCACGAGATAGGTTTTTTATTCTTTGATTTTAAATAATCATTAACCTTTGAAAAAGGTTTACTGCCGTAAAATCCACGATACACAGAAAAGGGAGAAGGATGAGCAGATTTTATGATTAAATGTTTATCGCAATCAATCAATTCCTCTTTTTTTTGCGCAAAAGCGCCCCACAAAATAAAAACTACATTTTCTTTTTTATCAGAAATTTCTTTAATCATATAATTAGTTAATTTTTCCCAACCCAAATTTTTGTGCGAATTTGGCGAATGCGCCCGTACCGACAGCGTTGCGTTTAGGAGAAAAATTCCCTGTTCTGCCCAATCATTTAGTTCTTTCTGGTTTCTTTCTATTCCTAAATCATCATGTAATTCTTTGAAAATGTTTTTGAGTGACGGTGGCGCCGTCACTTCTTCAGAAACCGAAAAACACAATCCATTGGCCTGATTATCATTATGATACGGATCCTGACCAATGATTACTACATTTATATTTTCAAAAGGTGTTAATTCTAAAGCGCGAAAAATCTGATCTTTTGGTGGAAAGCATTTTTCGGTAGAATATTCGTTTTGTACCTTTTCCCAAAGGGTTTTAAAGTATTCTGTATTTTTAATGGGTGCAAGAATATCTGTCCAGGTCATAAATAATGATATTAATTTCTTAATCTGATTTTGAGTGAATTTTAAAATTGATTTGCGTTTTGAAACGGTAACAATTATAATCGCTGAAACTACAAAAGTAGACTAATATCAAAATATCTCGTTAAATTTGCGTGTGCATATACAAAAAGAAGACTTAGACGAACTTGAATTCCCGGAACTCTTAGCGGAGATTTCCCCTTTTACGTTCTCAAAAAAAATTGCAGAAAAAATTGCAACGATTCGTCCTTTTGAAATTGAGGAAGCTGAAATTTCCTTAAAAAAAGTCGCCGAATATTTATCGAGTTTTGAAAGTGACAACGCGATTCCTTTCAATGAATATGACGATATCGAAGCGGAACTTAAGCTGATGGTCATTGAAAATTATCGTTTAGATAATGCTTCATTTTTAAAGATTAAAAGTCTAACGGAACAAATCGCAAGACTCCAAAAATTCTTTCCTGTTTACGAAGATTTATTCCTCAATTTAAAAAATGATGTTAAAGATTTAGAATACCGAAAAGAAATCGTAGATAAAATCGACAAAGTGTTCAACCGTTTTGGAGAAGTTAAAAGTGATTCGTCACCGATTCTGAAAACATTACGATCAGATATTTCCCATGCCCGGAAAGCCATTCAAGAAAACTTTAACCGTACACTTACTGCTCTTACTTCCACCGATTATCTGGATGATATCCGGGAAAGTATTATGGATGACCAACGGGTTTTAGCCGTAAAATCGGGATATAAAAAGCGCGTTCCGGGTCGTGTTTTGGGTATTTCTAAGACAGGATCGATTACGTACATCCAGCCGGAATCAGTCGTAAAACATCAATTTAAGCTGCGCGAAGATATTGAAGAAGAGAAAAAAGAAGTTGATAAAATTTTAAGAAAGTTAACAACCGAGATTGCAGAATTTAATCCGCAGCTCAGCGATTATCAAACTTACATTTTCGATCTTGATATGACGCGGGCGAAAGCGAAGTTTGCAGAAAAAATAGGTGGTATTTTACCCAAAATTAACCGTCATCGCACCATGCGTTTGGTGAACGCGTTTCACCCATTATTGCTGATTAGAAATCAAGTTGAAAAGAAAAAAATATTTCCGCAGACTTTAACATTAACGGAACAAAATCGTATTCTCTGTATTTCCGGTCCAAATGCTGGTGGAAAATCGATTACGTTGAAAACGGTGGGATTATTACAATTGATGATTCAGAGTGGAATTTTGGTTCCCGTTCATCCAAGATCTGAAATGTTTTTCTTTGAAAAATTAATGACCGACATTGGTGATAATCAATCGATTGAAAATCATCTTTCTACCTACTCTTCTCGGTTGAAGAAAATGGCGAAAATTATTAAGGAAGCCAACTCAAAAACATTGTTGCTCATCGATGAATTCGGGACCGGTTCTGATCCAGAATTGGGTGGCGCATTAGCTGAAAGTTTCCTGGAATTTTTCTACGACAAGAAAAGTTTTTCAATTATCACCACGCATTATACCAATATTAAATTAGTCATCGAGCAACTTCCTAACGCGACAAATGCAGCGATGCTTTTTGATGAAAATTCCTTGGAACCACTTTATAAATTAGAAGTCGGACAAGCCGGAAGTTCCTTCACTTTTGAAGTTGCGGAGAAAAATAAGATTCCAAAATTCATTATTGAATCTGCGAAGAAGAAAGTGGAACATGATATTTTGAACCTCGATAAAACGATTGTCAAATTACAGCAGGAAAAATTTGAAGTTGAAAAAATCAAAACTGATTTAGCAGAGAAAAGAGATTCCACTCAAAACAAAAAAGAGAATCTGGAAAAACTAAATGATCAGTTGGAGCAAAAGCTCTTTAATTTTCAAAAACTCTACGAAGACGAACACCGCAAATTACAGTTTGGAAATAAGATTGAAGGATTTATCGATTCATATATCAAAGGGAAAACACGAAAGTTGGTGGTCGCAGATTTCGTTAAAATTTTGGAGCAGGAAAAATTCCGAAAATTTGGAGCCGATAAAGATGAAAATAAAAAACTGCAGATCGTTAAGCGCAAAATTACGCAGCAGTTAAAAAAAGTTGATGTTCAGGAAAAAATAGTAGAAACCAATGAAAAGCTTGAAGACAAACGCCTAAAAGAACGCGCAGTTTGGATGAAAGTTGGCCAACGCGTGAGGATAAAAGGTTCTGCAAGCGTGGGAACCATCGATAAAATTGAGAAGAATGGCAAGGTTTCTGTGAACTATGGAACTTTTAAAACCAAGATCAGCGGTGATGAATTGGAACGGATTTAAATATATTTTAAATGATGAATTCAAGATTCTAAATTTTGAATTTTGAATTTTGAATTTTGGAAAAAATAGAATGTAAGATTATAAATTAGTCTAGCACTTTTATTCTTTCAACTTTCCTTCATCCAAAGCTTTCTGAAGCAAAATATCAAACGCTTCGCCCAATTCTTTAGAAGCTCTTTTCACTGCTTTACCGACTATATTTTCCACTTGATTTACTTTTACGTCTGCTTCTGTCCAACTTTGAGCAGAACCGTAAACATTTAATAAAAAAGGCATAATTCGATCTACTGCACAGGCAAAAATTGCATCTGGTGTTTCTTCTGCTTCAAACTCAATCCAGAGATTCAGAAACTCTGAACGTAAAGGTTCATCTAAAATTCCAAAAGTCTTTTTTGCGGCTCCCAATTCCCTTTCATACTTACCCGTCATTGCACTTTCATCAAAAATAAAAGTATCGCCCGCTTCTATTTCGACAATATCGTGAATGGAAAGCATTCTGATCACTCTTAATAAATCGATTTTATTCTTATCTTTTGCATAAGGCAATAATATCTGCGCAAAAACTACAATTTGCCAACTGTGTTCGGCTGTATTTTCCCGACGAGAATCATCGAGATTAAAGTTTCGACGGTTTACATTTTTTAACGCATCTAGAGCGAGAATAAACTGAATTTCTTTTTCTAAAATCATGGGGCAAATTTGGTAAAAAAATTATTGGTTCACCATTGTGATAATTTCGTCGGCAGTTTTAACTTGGTATTCTTTGATCTCATTTTCGTCAATATATTCTTCCGCAATTTTTGATAGAGGTACTACAAATAATTTTTCTGGAAAATTGGGTTTACCACCAATCCCAAAAGCTACAAAGACTTTTTGTTTCCTGTCGATTTGATATTTATTATAATTTCTAATTTGATAATTTTTAGCAAAAAAAACTTCCTCATTAAAAAATGATTTCCGCCACTTACATTCTATAGAGAATGGAACATCATTCGATTTAAACTTTAAATCTGGCTCCATATTTTCAGAGGCAGATACACCATTTTTATGATAGTCAGAATTTCTGCTAACTAATTTCACGCCCTTTTCGTTACCGACAAGCTGAATCATGTAATCCTCGAAGTCGTTCCCTTTTTGTTTATTGACGGCATCAAAATCTTCTTCATTACTTTTCACAATATTTTCTACGACCAACGATTCTGGAGTTTTCTTTCTGGTAAAAAAATATGCTGAAAGTCCTAAACTTCCAATTCCAATAATTAAGAATAATATTGCCATTTTTTTCATTAGTTTAATTAAGATTACGATTGTTTATAAAGTTGTCAAAGATAATTTTTTAGAATAAATCTATTTAAACTTTCTTTAATATTATTAAACACTTTAAGTAGATCTAACTGATCAGATTTAAAAAAAGCAATTGAAAACTTATATAGATAATTAATGCGCAGCACTAATTGCGTAGAGTCAGTATTTAGAAAATTCTTAAAACTTCATTCTCTGAATTCTCACTGCATTCAAAATCGCTAACAAAGCCACACCAACATCGGCAAAAACTGCTTCCCACATGGTGGCTAATCCGCCCGCGCCTAAAACAAGAACCACCGCTTTCACCGCAAAAGCAAGGAAAATATTTTGCCAGACTATTTTGCGTGTTTGCTTTCCAATATTAATAGCCATCGGGATTTTACTCGGCATATCATCCTGAATTACGACATCGGCAGTTTCTACGGTTGCATCACTGCCGAGACCGCCCATGGCGATTCCAACGTCACTTAATGCAACTACCGGCGCATCATTTACGCCATCGCCAACAAAAGCTACACTTTGATTGCTTGCTTTTATTTCCTGAAGTTTCTTCACTTTATCTTCTGGAAGTAAGTCTCCAAAAGCATTCTCAATTCCCAACTCTTTTGCTACAAACTGCACTACCGAATTTTTGTCACCGCTTAACATCGTAGGTTTTACGCCTAAAGATTTCAGTTTTTCAATCGTCAGTTTTGCGTCTTCTTTAATACTGTCCGCAACGGTGAGATAACCGACGAACTTTTGGTCGTAAGCAATCGCGATTAGCGTGTACACAATTTTACTGATGTCGGTATCGTACTCAATTCCGAATTTATCCATCAGTTTAAAATTCCCAACCAGCAATTCTTTACCCTTTATTGATGCTTTCAAGCCATGACCTGCAATTTCCTCGACCTCATCAATTTTCAGGTCCGTGTTCACTTCGCCTACAAATTCGTGAATTGCCGTAGCGACTGGATGCGTGCTTTTACTTTCGACGGCATTCACCATTTCTAATATTTCGGCTTGGTTAAACGCTTTGTCAAAGAGTACTTCCTGCACTTTAAAAACACCTTCGGTCATGGTTCCGGTTTTATCCATCACCACATTTTTAATGTTTGCAATGACATCTAAAAAGTTACTGCCTTTAAACAAAATTCCGTTCTTACTCGCGGCACCAATTCCACCAAAATATCCGAGCGGAATACTGATTACTAAAGCGCACGGACAGGAAATTACGAGAAATATCAGAGCTCGGTACAGCCAGTTTGAAAAATCATAATCAGCGACAAAAAAGTAAGGAAGAAAAGTAATCGCGATCGCCAGAAAAACTACAATTGGCGTGTATATTTTTGCAAATTTTCTGATGAATAATTCGGTTGGCGCTTTTTGAGTGGTAGCATTCTGTACCATTTCGAGGATTTTACTCAGCTTACTGTCGGTATATGCGGTAGTTACTTGCACTTGCGCTACAGTGTTTAAATTGATCATTCCTGCCAAAACCGTTTCGCCTTTTAATTTGGTATCTGGTTTACTTTCACCTGTTAGAGCAGCGGTGTTAAAGGAAGCTTTATCCGAAAGCAATTTCCCATCTAATCCTAATTTCTCCCCAGGTTTAAGCTGTATAATTTGGTCGATTTGAACTTTCTCTGCTTTGATAATTTCGGGCTTATTTCCACGTAAAACCGTGACTTCATCGGGTCTCTGATCAAGTAAACTTTTGATATTTGCCTGTGCTCGGGACACCGCCAAGGTTTGAAAAACTTCTCCTACAGAATAAAATAACATCACCGCAACCCCTTCCGGATATTCGCCAATCGCAAAGGCTCCAACAGTCGCAAGTCCCATTAAGAAAAACTCTGAAAAAAAAGCACCCTGCAAAATACTGCCCCAAGCTTCTTTTAAGACCGGTAATCCTACGGGAAGGTACGCTACGACGTACCACGCGATTCTTACCCAACCTGTAAACCAGTCGGGCTTTAAAAAATGGTCGAAATAGAGTGCGATAAGCAGTAAAAGAAGAGAAATTATACTGGGAAGAAACATCTTCCAAGGGCTGCCTTCGAATGTTCCATGATTGTGGCCATCATGATCGCCGTGCTCTTCAACACGATGTTCGTCATGATCGTGAGGTGCTTTTTCTTTCAGTAATTCCTCGGCGCCGGCTTTTTGGTAAATTTTCTCTTCTTCGGTGCAACAGATTTGTTTGCCCTGCGCATCATAGGTATGTTGGTGTTTCATCTATTAATTTGAATTCTAAGATTGATAATGAGATTCTGAAGGAAACAATTTTCCTGCCGATTAGTGCTTTGATATACGCAGCATATCGCCGAAGAAAATTTATACAAATATTCGAAAGCTTAGATCGGCTTCTTTCTGTAAATATAAATAAACATAGAAAGGGTTTTAGATATTTTGGAGTACAAAAAAAATTTTAATGTAATAGTTTCGTATGGTTATCCTTTCAACAATTTATCAACTAACCCCTGATTATCATACCACTCCAAATCACCATCACTGTTGTATCTATAATATTCTCCTGTTTCACTTTTGATTTTTTGATATAGGGTATCGCTTCCATTTATAACTTTTTTCAAAGACCACTTATCTAAAGTCATATCATCAGTTGTTGGGTCAACAAATGCTCTTTGAAGTGTTAATTTTCCTTCTTCAGTTTTTATTTTGGTAAGGCATTTCCAACCATCATCGACGTAAAATGGTTTTTTAGCATGAAATTTCTCCACGATACGATTTATCTCCTCATCAGTTAAACCTGTAATTTCCACTTCTAAATTAGGTGTAAAATGTGTTGAAGCATAACTTCCATTGCCTATTATCATTCTTTCAAGATAATAATTGACAAAAAAGTTTTGATATTTTTTCCCATCATACTCATGAAACAAATCTCTTCCTAAGCTTTCTAACTCTATCGGATTTAATCTTTTATTTATTACCACATCGAAACCACTTTTCACATTAGGAATCGTTTGTACTTCAATAATTTTGACAACATTCGGAAAAATAGTTTTGGGTTCTTTCTTACAACCCACCATTGACATTGAAAGAAAGACAATCAATAATTTTAATTTCATATTTTTCGACTTATTAATTTTAATAATACACCTCCCTTCATCCCTAAAAACCGATTTAATATTATTATTGGTAACCCTTCTTTAAGAGGTAGACCGAGCTTTTAAAGCACGCCTACAGAACTCTATCTTTAATATATCGGTATCTCAATTACTTAAATAAGTAAGTTCATAAACTATTATTATAATTGCGACAATTATTTGCTTTTTTTTGGTTTAATTACTAGTGTTGGTGGTGGTGAAGCAGTTCGTCCATTTTGTTCTCTAGAGATTTTAGGTTCCATTTTTGGATTTACTGCTGGTTTTTTTTTCATCTTAATCATTTTTGGGTTTTACTACTTTTGGGGGACTAACTATTGTTCTCCCTTTTTCTATTATAGTTGGAGATTCTTTTTTAGTTTGTGTAGGTTTCGGGTGCGGATTTTTATCGCTCATATTTATAAAATTTATAGTGAGAAAAATTAAAACACTACTCGCTCCTAATACTGTAGCAGCAATGGAAGTTTTATTAAGAAATTCTATTTTGGCATTGCCATTGTTAAGTGTTTTTGTGAATTCATCTTCAAATATACACTCAGGATTTTCATTTATTTTATTAATTAATTTCTCTGATTCTTTGATTGATTTGTTATGGCTGATTAGATTGGATAAAAGTGTAATTACAAAACAAAATAATCCAAATATGAAAAAAAATTTAAACTCAATTATTTCTATTTTATCCAATATTTTATCTAGTGCAAGAAGAGAAATAACCAACCCTCCACTTGCTAATAAATATATTGATTTTTCAAAATCGTCTTGACTTTTTATTTTTCCCGATTCAATTGATGCTTTATACTGCATAATTATTTCGAACTTCGCCTCATCAATTTCTTTAATTAAATTTCTTTTTTTTGACATATTAATTTTTCTCTACAATATCAATCTCCTCATCACTTAATCCATAAAGTTCATAAACCATCATATCAATTTCTTTATCTGTTTGGTTTATTTTTGAATCTATTTCTGTCGCTTTTTCCTTTTCCTGATTAAAATAATCTTCCCATTCTGCTTCTTCTGAAAGTGAAAGTTTTATTTTGTTTTTTGAAGTTCTTTAATGAATTCCTGAAAAGAGAGTTCAAACCATTTCTCTAATTTTTTAGACAGTTTTTCTAAATCAAATTTTCTTTGCAGTGTCCGCTGAAACTTTTGTGAAATTTCCCCTAAATCTTTATTAAGACTAAGCATTATATTCGCCTTTTCTCCAAGTTCTTTGGTAGTATTTGGAACAGGAATCTGTCCAAAATAATTCCAAATCAATTGATAACCGTTCTGAATTTGAGTGCAGAATTTTGAAATTAGCCACCATCCCATTTTTGAATTTAATATCGTTAATAATCCTTTATCTTCTGTTGGAATAATCCACATTGAATCATTACAATAAAATCCATCTTCATCAAAAACAAAACAAGGTTTAACCATGAATTTCTGATACATGATTTTAGGCTTCTTAAATTCTTTCCAATAATTAATAGCATCTTGAGTTTCAAACCATTTGTTAGAAGTTTTTTTCCTCCCACCTTTCTCTCCGCTTTGGTTTAATCGTTCGTAGCCGAATGATAATAAATGATTTTTTATTGCAGGATAATTTTCAATGTCGATTTTGAAAGAGGGAAATGTTCCAATGAGATAATTGGAATTCGTAGGATAATTATATCTGTCAATATCTCTACCTTGTAAGAATGGGAAAAGAATTTCTTTTGATTTCTCATTCTGATTAACTATTTGATTCCTCTTTTCAATATCAATAAAAAATGCTTCGGAATATCCTGTCAGAACCCCACGGAAAGCATCACCCTTAATTCTTTCTTTTAAACTGACATTTTCTTTTTGAATCTTTACTAATAAAGCTTTATCTTTTTTTGAACTAATTACCCAGGTGGATTCAGTAAATGAACCATGGGAAAAATGTTGTTTGTTAGATTCTATATTTTTATAAAAGTCACCTTCATTTCTACTTAAAACCGAAACACTAATTTCTTGTGTTGGTGTATTTTTTTCAGCTATAAAAATACAGGGGTAAGTCGTTGCACCTTGAAATATCTGTAAGTCTCCAAAATCTATTAATGTGGTTAACCTTTGTTTTAAAAAAAACACTCTCAAAGGCTCCCCATATTCTGCTTGTAACCATTTATTAGGCATAATAAAAGAAACAAAACCCTTATCTTTTACAATATTGAAAGCTTTTTCAACAAATAAGACGTACAAATCACCTCGCTTGGCAAATGTTTGGTAATTAAGTTTTGCAAGTTGTTCTGAAACATCTTTTATACTTTCTAATTTCACATAAGGTGGATTTCCAACAACCACATCAAAACCTCCTTTTTCAAATATTTGGGGAAATTCTTGTTCCCAATCGAATGCTTTCTCTCCCGCGATTTTAGCGTCGTCAATTAAAGAATTACCACATTTTATCTTATCATTTAAATCGTTAAGTTTTCGGTCTTTTTTTGCGGTTCGTAACCACAAAGAAAGTTTCGCTATTTCGACACTTTCTTCATTCAAATCTACTCCGTAAATATTATTTTCCAAAATACTAACTTCATCATAAGAATATACGATACTTCCACCCGCAATTTTGGTTTCTAATTCATTCACATAATTATGTTCTAAAATCAAAAAGTTTAAAGCTTCGTTTAAAAAAGCACCACTTCCACAAGCAGGGTCTAATACGGTAATTTCTAATAGCCAATTCCTGTAATTATTTAATTTATCGAGAAGATTTTGTTTGGTTTTTTGCTGTCTTTTTTTGTCGGTGAAGTAATCATCTTCAATAATTCCAAACTCTGCTTTCTTCTCATTGCATAGCTTCCCAACTGTATTATCTACAATGTACTTTGTAATATATTTGGGTGTGTAGTAAACACCATCTTTCTTTCGCTTAGTTTTTGATTTATCAATTTCCTGCCCTTCCAATTGAGCTTTAATTTCATCTAAATCATTTAATGAATTTTCAAAAATATGCCCCAATATATTAACATCAACCTCACTTGCAAAATCATACTCTGCTAATTTAGAAGTATGTTTATATAGTAATTGACAATCAATTTTTATATTATCTAAAATTTCATCAGGTTTAAACAAACCTCCATTGTAGGCAAAAACATCATATCTTTTTCCTTTGAAGCCAGTATTCAAATAATTAAAATACTTCTTAAAACGGTTGTATAATGGTATCTCTTCGTCACGGTCTTGTAAATCATCCCAATCATTTAAAATTAATTTTACAGAATTTGGCGGTAACAGGAATCTATCTTCTGCAAAAAGTAAGAAAAGAAATCTATCTAAAAGTTTTTGAGATTTTTTGAAAAGTTCCAAAGCTTCATACTCAGGATTAATTTCAGTGAGGTTCTGAAAAAGCTCTCTTTTGAAAAGCGAATAGTCTTTGTAAAGTTTTTTCGTAATAATATCCTCTTGACTTACTGATTCATCTTTCAGGTCTTTTTGGAATACCATTTTTAATATTATCAAAAGCTAAGCAAAGGTAAAGCAGTTGAAAATCAGTTTCTGAAAGTTGAAAGAGATTAAACTCCACATTCTCTACTGCGTTATCAATATAAAATCTTAATTTTTCAAAATTTGAAGTAATAATATAAACACAATCAGGTTGATTGTTCTTGTAACCAAAAGCTTGAACTTCTACTTTAGATAAGTCGGTGGTATTTGTTCCTTTTAGTTCGATAACACCAATAATTTTTCCGTCGATGATAATACCACCATCGGCTTTCTTGCTGTCTTTAATATTCTTGAGTTCAGTATCAAGATTATAATCAGGTGTTGGATTCTTTGTATATCCCAAAACATTCACAAATAAGTCAATCAAAAACTCACCTTGATATTGTTCTTCTTTAGAAGTTCTAATGTTTTCCTTAATAATCGGATTGTGAAAATGAGACTTGTAAGCTTCCCACTTTTCAGTCAGCAGATTCTTATCTTGCTGATTAAGATATTTATTAATTACAGTTTTCTGAAATAAAGACATTGATTATTGCTTGTTTCTGTAAATTTAGATTAAATCTCACATATAATCAACGACTCAAATAAGTAGAAGTCAATAATCACTTTAAATGTATTCAGTAATTAATAAGAAAGAAAATGTAAATTTCCCCTGAAAATATGAAGGGTAAATAGAAGGGGTAAATTTTGGATGAAAAAAAGTCTGAAGAAGTTCTGATAAATCAGAATAGAACACAAAAAACCCCTAATAAAGGGGTTTTTAAGTTTCTCTAAGAAATATTATTCTTATTAATTGTGGTCTCTCCAGAAGTCGAACCCAACTAATAATTATTAATGTATCTTAATGCGAAAGCCGTTATTATCATAATAATTAAGCAAAATAGTAATTAATATAATTAAGCAATATTAAACAGTATTAAAAAAATGTGGGAGTTTGGTGGGAGTTTTTTATTATATTTGTATTATATACGACGAAAATGAAAATTAAATTCTTTCTTTACGATACTGAAAACGACTTAAAAAAAATATTTGTTAGACTGCGGGATGGACGCAGATTTGACAAGGTAGCTTGGACTGAAAAACAGACTTTAAAAAAACTTTGGAATCCCAACAAGGAAGAAATTAGAGATAAAACTATAATTCAAAATAACGGTGACAATGTTACCCAAACAATAAACGATAGTAGAGAGCAAACAAATAGCTTTCTTGCCGACTTGAGAACATACCTTACTGCACGTTATAACGATGATTTCCCCAAATCACTAACCCTTGATAAAAACTGGTTGAGGGAGCAGATAAAGGCATATTCTAATCGTGTCGACTTTACCGAATCTACTTCTTCCAAATATTATCTTACGGAATGGATTCAAGCATATTTATCTGAAAAAAAGAACCTCATCAATTCTAAAACTGGTAAACCTCTTTCTCAACAAACAATTAAAAGTTACAAGAGTAATTTGGCGAAACTCAAAAAGTTTGAATCATATCAAAAAAAACATTACAGATTTGAAGAATTAACTCATAACGATTTCTACAAAGATTTTATTCATTGGTGTAGGAACTGTGAAAATCTCAACGATAATACCACTGGCAAAGCAGTGACAATTCTTAAAACGTTCTTTGGATTAATTAAAGACGAAGATTTGCCAATATGTTTAGATTTTGAAAAGAAAAACAAATTTGTGGGAGTTTCAGAAAGCACTTCAGATATTTATCTAAATGAGGATGAAATTAATAAAATCTTCAATTTAGATTTATCTAATAATTTACGTTTGGATAATGTTCGAGATAGATTTATTATAGGACTTTGGACGGGATTGAGGATAAGTGACTTCAAGCGATTGGATACAGAAAACATAAAAAAGGGAGTAATCACAATCGAAACACAGAAAACTAAAAAAAAAGTTTCTATAGGTATTCATCCTCAGTTAAAAGCTGTTTTGGACAAAAGAGACGGTGAGTTCCCACCCGAAATTAGTGACCAGAAATTCAATGAATATGTAAAAGAAGTAGTTGAACTTGCACAGATTACTAATAAAGTTACGGCATCAAAAATGGTTAAGTTGTCAGATAAAAATGGAAATATATTAAAAGATGAAAAAGGAAATAATATATTTCGGAAAGTCAAAGGCATTTATCCAAAATATGAAGTAGTATCAAGTCATACTTGTCGCAGGTCATTCTGCACTAATCTTTATAAGTCTAAAAAACTTCCACTATCAATACTAATGAGTTTGTCAGGACATTCATCTGAAACTCAATTTATTGAATACATTAAAATTTCCACAGAAGAAAATGCTGCACTAATGAATGACTATTTTAATCATAATCTGTCTGGAGACAATTTAATAGCACCATTACAAATAGCAAACTAACTAATAATACCAAAAGTATGACGAAACCATTCAAATATTTTCAAAATATTATAGAGGGAAAAATGAAGTTCTAAAACATTTCAACAAGACACTACAATTCTTTTGGAATCACGAAAGGTCTTATTACACAATAGTAATGTCAAATGAAACTGTCCCGACCAAGGAAGATATTAATGCGTGGCTTGGTAATTTGATTGAAAATTATTTACAAATAAATGTTAAGCGGTTACGAAAAGAAGGGATAAGAAAAGAAGAGTGCATTATTTTCCAGAAAGCGATATAAGACTGGAGAATATTAACCTTATCTAAAAATAATCACATATGAAAAATAGCGACAAAAATCTTATAAATTATTACACTCTATGGGATTTACTATCTGTGCAGGACGAACCTGAAAAAGTGATTCTTTGGTTCGATTGCGATGGTAAATCGACTGAAATAAATGATGAAGTTACTGATACTAAAGAAGAATTTATTCCTCGAAAAAGAAACGCTGAAACGAGAGAAGACTTTGACCAAATTTTGAAACGAGAAGCCAATAAGTTTTCTGTAAGCGTAGAAGAGTACGCACCTGTCTTAATAGGAAAATTAAATACACTTTTTGATGAAGCAAAAGTTACGGTTGGAATTATAAAGTTGGATTCTCTATATATAGTACTTAATCGTTTTATAAAGCACTTATCAAATCAAAAGAAAGAACAAACATTCAACTCCCATATTTTTGATAGCAAAAAAGGTCAAAATATTTTTTCAAATTGGTATGAAATAAACAAAGACAATATTAAAAAAGTAGACTTTGATTTTATCTATTGGGCATTAAAGAAAGACTCACTTCTGAGAGATGGAACGACCGCATCCACATTTAGTGATTGGCTTCCAAATTGGGATTCAAAATTAGTATTTGGTAGAATACAGTCAGAAGCAAAATCTATTACTAAAAAGCGACAAAGAACATACGAAACGATAAAAATGACTTTAAAATAATTTGAAAAACAACAACTCTTTATTTTCTTGCCCCTTAATTGGGGCATTTTTGGCTCTTATAGGGGGCAGTTAGAAACTAATATTTGCAGATTAATATTAACAAATTAAGCTATGCAACCAATCACTTTTGAAAATCTACCAGCCGCTATTAACGGTTTAATCAAGGAAGTCCGAGAATTAAAATTTATAATTCAGCAATCAAAACCAAAAGAACCAGAAGAGTTATTAACAAGAAGAGAAGCTTGTGAATTATTGTCTGTCACAGACGTCACAATTTGGGCGTGGGCGAAACAAGGAAAACTTAAGACATATAAAATTGGTAACAAAGTAATGCTAAAGCGTTCAGAAATTTTAGAGGTTATCACCAAAAGCATAACTAAAAAGTAAGAGTTTAGTAAAGTTTAAGAATACCCAAAAGAAGACAAATCATCAAAGAAATTGAGCTAAAAAAAGTGCGAGTTTTTAGAATTTTTATGGTCGAAACGAGAGACGTGCAAACCTCAAATAAATGCATTCCAGTTAAGATTCAATTTTTAAAAATCTAACTACAGTACCTCAAAAAGGATTGGATTAAAAACCAAATCTTAACTGTGCAATATTCTTAATAATAGATTTACGGAATTGCTTGTGATGCTTCACGATGTAAGAAAGAAGGTCGGGATTATGTCGGGCAACGGTAACGACGTATTTGTCCAAATCCTTTCCAGTCAAATCCTTCACATCTCTATTAAATTCAAATAAGGCAATTTTCATTTGGTCATTCATAGTAGAGAAATAAAGAGGAATTAGAGGTAAATATGACGAAGAGAATACAATACTAAATTATCTAAAAACAAAGATAGAATAAATGATTGATTTCATAAAAGCATTAACAGAAAACCAGACCTACATTAATAGGCTGCTTTACTATGCTGAAAACAATCTACAAAAACATCGACCTCAAAATAATAATTACAACAGTTATTCTACTGGTTCTGGACGATTCCGTTTGGAATTTCGTAAGATTCATAAGAATGGAATTCATATCGGATTTAGAAATGTAGAAATATGTTTTAGTCCTCACTATCTATTTAATAATAATTTACATAATGGTAATGATTTTTCGCCTGTACAATGTATCAAAGTCATCACAGAAACATTCATTAAAATTGGTATTAGAGTAACTGAATTTAGGGACTTTAAGATAGTTAATTTAGAATATGGCTTAAACTTAAATACTGGCTTACAAATAGAAAACTTAATAAGCGGTATCCTCTATATAAAAAAAACACCATTCATAGTTCCTCATCATGCAATCGAATATTTTAAAATATCAAAATCAACAAAATATAAAGAAATTAAGGCTTATGCGAAAGGATTACAATTTGTAGAATTCCCACAATACAGAATTGATAGAAACATATTCCGCTTTGAAGTTAAAACCAAACAAAGTAAAAACATAAAAATGCTTGGAATTTTTACTGTAACTGATTTAACAAATTTGCATACTTACAATTACTTATTCCAGTCCCTTATTAATGAATGGCAAAATGTATTGATACTAAACATAAATCTTAAAGACACAGTGAATAACTGCGAATTTTGGAGTGGGATTATAAGTCATGAAAATAGAAATAAATTTAGAGATGAGCGGCAAAAATATTATAAAAATATAGATTTAAAGGATAATTATAACCACATAGTCAAATGTAAAATGATAGATAAAATTACCTCACTTACGAAAGATGCAAATTCCACACAGAAAACATTCATAGAAACTACAAATGAGGTTTTAGGTAAAAACTACTCGTTAATGATAAACTTGGAAAACGCATTTTTGCTAGATACATAATTAAAAGAACTCCTTAAAACATAAGCAGTAAAACTTCCAGAATTGAAAACTTATTAATACCTATTTAAGTTGATAAAAAAAAAGAAATCGATAACAATAATTATGAAAGCAACTACTAATCGAATTGAGATTCTACAAAAGATAAAACAAGAACAATACAACAAGAAATTAGATATGCTATTCTCTAAAATGCGTTTTCAACTTCTTTTCAGACTTCGAGAAGAAGGTCGAGAGTTCTGCAAAATGGTCGGCTATGATTACGAGCCAATTACACAGGAAGAGCTAAAAGAAGTTGAGTTTCTAAAATGGGAAGTAGGTCTAATTAAAAGTCACTCGTTATCCTCTGATGAGGTTAAAACAGTTGAAAGGTTGAACATCAAATATTTCTTAAAAATATTCTACGGAATTCTACCCTCAGAAAAACCGACCGACGAAGTAGCGAGGAAAATAGAAAAAACTTTGTGCGGGATTTCTCCAGAAACAATTTCAGAATTGCGCAAAAACATTTGGATAAAACCGACCAATCACCCAGAGTACAGAACTTATAGTTATGAGAATAGTTTTGCGATAAAGATAAAAGACCATTTGAAATGTGATGGCAAAAAACTAAATGGTTTTTTTTCTAAAAGAGCAATCGACGAAATCGAAAGGGCATTCCTTCCATGTTAATTTAACAATGTTCTAACATTAAACTAAATAGTATGTTTGAAAAAGGCAATAAATTGAGCAAAGGCAGACCTAAGGGCAGTAAGAACAAAACCACTATAGAAATACGAGACTATTTCACCGAATTTGTCGGAAACCGAATCGAAGACCTCGACCAAGCGTTTGACGATTTGGAAGCGAAAGAAAAATTTAAATTTCTCCTTGATATGGCAAAGTTTGTCGTCCCAACTTTGCGCTCTGTAGGTAGCACTATAGATGAACTTTCAGACGAACAATTTGAAAGAATTGTGAGGCAAATAAAATCTGAGCATAATATTTAAAAATAAAAAAGCACATTTCTTATTAATTACCATTAAGTTAAAATCTACAAATAGACAACCAATTGTTTATTTCATATTTTTAAAACTTAGCAAACAAGTCTGTTACTTTTTTAATATTAGGTGTTTTTGTTGAAATCTCTATCTATTATAAGCAATCACTGAAATTATCTAGGTATAATGATTACTATCTAAAAAAAATATTTTTAATTTGCTAACTTATAAAAAGTATAAAACATCGAACTAATTTAAATTATTTTTTTTACATTAATAGGCATAGTATATTGATATTTAACGTTAATGTCTATTATTCTCAAAATGTAATGGTTAGGTAATTTATAATTAAGTTAAATGCACTTATATTTGCATACTATTAATAGCAACAAATAAATTAAAATGAAGTTAGGAGAGTTAGAAATAAATAAAGTTTATTCTATGGATTGTGTTGAGGGTATGAGAAAAATTCCTGATAATTCAGTAGATTTAGTAGTGACTTCCCCCCCCTATGATAGCTTAAGAGATTATAACGGTTTTTCTTTTGACTTGCACTTAACTGGGACTGAAATTTATAGAGTTTTGAAAGACGGAGGTATAGCAGTAATGGTTATCCAAGACCAAACAAAAGATTTTGGTAAATCCTTAACTTCATTTAGAACTATTATTGACTGGTGCGATAACATCGGTTTCAAGCTTTTTGAGACAGTAATTTACAGGAAACATGGAACAGAAGGTGCTTGGTGGACAAAAAGATTTCGTGTTGACCATGAATACATGCCAATTTTTTTAAAAGGTAAGAGACCTCAATTCTTTGACAAAGAGCCAATAAAAATACCTTCTAAACACGGAGGCAAAATATTAACTGGAAGTGGAAATAGAAAAACGAATGGAGAGACGACTTCACTTGTAACAAGACCTATAAACTTAACAAAATGTCCTGGTACAGTTTGGGATTATTTAATGGCTGGGGATAAAAATCCTTTAAAACGTAAGCACCCCGCAGTATTTCCTGACAAAATTCCACTCGATTTCATACAGGTTTTTTGTCCTCTAGGAGGCATAGTGCTAGACCCATTTATGGGTTCAGGGTCGACAGCAGTTGCGGCACTCAAAACACAAAGAAATTTCATTGGTTTTGATATTTCCGAAGAATATGTTAAAATAAGTACTGACAGAATTAATATCGAAAAATCGCAGCCAAAACTCGATTTTTAAATAAGTTTGTCAGGATATTCCTTTGTAAATTCAACGTTATCTGACGAAGTCATAGCCCATGACAATGGATTTAAATCCATAAATTTCTTATGATTAACTTTTGTAATTGTCCAGTTTTCACCTTTAAAATCAGATTTTGTAAATTGCATTAGATTCATTTTTTCAAAATTCCAATTATTTTTATCAAATCTCCACTTAGTATGTTTTTCTAAAAGTTTTAAAAACTTGATACACTTGTCTCTCGTATCTTCTTCAAATTTATATAAATCCCCTTCTTTAATAAAATTTCGATGGCTACTATTTCTATTTGATATCACTAATTTATCACCTCGCTCTTTTTTTATTTTGCATGATATTTCATCTCTTTCTCTAAAGAAATTATCCATCTCTATCATTAATCGATAAGCTGTATAATCTTCTCCCATGAAAATATGTCTTAGTAGTTTGGACGTGGTCTGCACTCTTAAATATTTCCACCAGTTGAGAACATTTTCTGGATAAGAAAACATAACTTTATAGGTGCCATCTACGAATAATAAAGGAAATATAGCACTTTCGGCAACATCTATCTCAATTTCGCTTTCTAAGATACCTATCAGTAAGTGGATTGTTGATAAGGGATACTTTAACCTAAAACTATTTCTATCATACCCTCGCAATAAATTTGGCTGAATACAATTCTTAAATTTTTCATTCCAATCAGATGGTTTTGCAGAATTATAAATTGAAAGCATATGATGTCCCATACTCTTAATACCTTGTCTATATATTTCAATATCTAAGAAGCAAACATCATCATCGTAAGCAGATATTCCATCCTTTAGAACACAAACTTTACCATCGTAGAAACCTACAATTTCCCAATTTAAATAATGAGACATAAAAAGACCACATAATAATCCATCACTATCTGGACTTAAAATACATTTTTGATTTTTTTTGGCAATCCATGGATTGTCTATTAATATCTGCTTATAATCTATAAGGTCACCTTTACCCTCTAATAGTTCCTGTATTTTTGCCATTTAAAATAATTCTTTTATTTCTAAATTTAATGCGTTAGCAATTTTCTCAATATTAACCAGAGTTATATTTTTTTCTGCACGTTCAACCATTCCGATGTACGTTCGATGTACATCTGCCATGTGAGCCAGTTTCTCTTGAGAAAGATTTCTTGAAAGACGAATTTCTCTAACTTTTTCGCCAAATTTTATTGAAATACGTGATTTTGTTCGCAACTCATTATTCTTTATATTCAAAAATAACTTTAATATCAGGGCTTTACAACATACTATAGATAGCACATTTATATTGTAAATTATTCCAGATTAAAAATTATCATTTGACTTATTTAATATAGGGGACTAGTAATAAAAAAAAATTATGGGGGAAAAACTTACCGATTAGGTGGCAATATCATTTATCAATAGTTATTAATATTATCATTTTAGCTAATATGAATAAATTACAACCTTTGAATAAAAATTTTAAACTAATTGTGGGAGTTATGTGGAAGTTTATAATAAAAAAAAGACAAAAAAAAACGTAAAGTATTGAAACTGTACGTTTTATCTTTTAAAAAAAGTGGTCTCTCCAGGAATCGAACCAGGGACACATGGATTTTCAATCCATTGCTCTACCAACTGAGCTAAGAGACCTTTCGTTAATTGAGTGGTGCAAAAATAGCAACTTTATACTTACTACACAAATGATTTTCCTATATTTTTCTCTTAAAGGCTGAGATTATTGATTATCAGGAACATTATTTTCTTCCCGGCGGATTTGTTCACTCATTTCTTCCAGCACAGGCTTTATCGTACTGTCTGGCAATTCACTGATTCGAATGTACATTAAACCATCGATCGCATCATTGAAACTCGGATCTACATTAAAGGAAATCACTTTCGCATTTTGCTTGATGTATTTCTTAATGAGGACGGGCAGACGCATTTCCGGCTCCAGATCATCAATGATTTTATCCAATTTATTTAGGTCAGATTCAACCTCATCAAAAAAGAGGTGTTTGTCGCGCTCTTTTAAATGAACTTTAAATTCATGTTTCGGGTGAATATATTGTGCTACGGCAGAATCATAATAGTTTGAACGCATAAATTCAATCATCAGCGATTTTGAAAATTCCGAAAATTTATCGGAAATACTTACGCCACCCATGAGGAATTTATGATCCGGATTCCGCAAGCACACATGTACAATTCCACGCCACAAAAGAAAAAGTGGTAAAGGCTTTTGCTGATATTCCGTAGAGATATAGGCGCGGCCCATTTCAATTACTTTTCGGAAAAAGGGTTGAAGTTCAGGATCAAATTCAAAAAGTGAACTGGTATAAAAACCGTCCAAACCGTGTTTTTTCATGACTTCGGCACCCAAAGCCATGCGGTATGCACCAACTAATTTTCCGCCCGCACTGTCCCAAAGAAAAAGATGGTGATAATGCTCATCATATTCATCAAGATCGAAAGGGAGATTGCTGCCCTCGCCTATTTTACGAAAAGTAAGTTCTCGCTGTCGTCCAATTTCCCGCATTATAGAGGGAATATCAGCATATTGTGCAAAAAATATTTCATAATTGCCATTTCGAAAAAGCATTTTATCTGCTTTTTGAAGCGTCTCAATTTCTTTTAAAATATCCTCGCGCGGAGTTTCATCGATAATATTCTGCACGATATTTCCTTCTTTCTGGATGGGAAAGTTTAGTTTAAGATTAGGAATATTAAGCCGTTCTGCCAGTGATTTCCGTTTTTCGTAATAGGATTTCAGCATGTAGATTTTCTTTTGAAGAAACTCGCCCATTTCTTCCACAGAATCATGATCTAAAAGCATTTTTACAGAAACCGGTTTTCCAAAACGTATCCGAATTGGTTTTTCCCGTTTATTCATCATTTCAGACGGAAGTAAAAGCGTCTGCAAATCTGGATGAAGTTTCGCAACCTGATAAAAGAGGCGGCTGTTTTTCGCATGAAAATACATGGGAACTACAGGAACTTTCGCGATCTTAATTAATTTTAAGGATGGAAGCTCCCATTTTTTATCGCGGATTTCATTGAATTTATTATTCTTGTTGGACACTTCGCCCGCCGGAAAAATCCCTATACAACCTCCATTTTCCAAATGTTTCAACGTTTCCCGCATTCCCGTGGAACTGTTTCTCAGCTCTTTTCTGTTTTCAAAGGGATTTACCGAAATAACGTACGGTTTCATCGGTTCGATTTTCTCGAGGAGGAAATTGCCCATTATTTTGAAATCAGGACGAATCTCACTTAAAATTTTAGTCATCAAAATTCCATCGATTCCACCTAATGGATGATTGGAAACTAAAATAAAAGGCCCACTTTTGGGAATGCGAGCCAAATCTTCTTCGAAAACAATGTATTTCAAATCCCGATAACGCACAAAAGAATCGAAAAAATCTTTTCCTTTTTTATCTTTCAGAACGTCATACATCTTATTGACTTCATTAATTCTGGTAAGTCGCATCACCATCGACGCTGCCGGACTGCTCAAAATCCCCAGTTTGCTAAGACCTGAAGCTTTTATCAGATCATTTTTAGAAATAAGGCTCATAGGCAATTAATTAATGACAACCTGTATTATTTTCTGGGAAACCTGCTCCAGCAATACATTTTTGTTCTGGTAAAATTTAGTTGATTCCTCCAATTTAGCATTTCGAATCGTATAAAGTGACACGTTGCGAATCAGCTCAGTTTTGAAACCTGTTGTAAGATCTGTCAGGAGATGATCGATCAAACCATACATATCTTCCACGCAAAGATCCAGGGAAATTGCCGAATTCTGCATCAGCGAAATTTTTATTTTATGCTTTGCGAGTAAGGAAAATATTAGGCTTAAATGTTCCTCAGCGATGAAGGAAAAATCACGGGTGGCAATTCGCAGTAAATGCTGATTTTCTTTTAAAATAAAAGATTCCTGGTGATTTTTCTCCAAATTTGAGCCGACTTTCGTGCCTTTTTTTGTGGGTTCTAAAAATGATTTCACGAAAAAAGGAATATTTTTCTGCTTCAATGGCTGCAAGGTTTTCGGGTGAATAACCGAGGCGCCGTAATAAGCCATCTCAATAGCTTCTTCGTAAGAAATATTTTCAAGAAGTGACACATTTTGAAATTTTCTTGGATCTCCGGTCATTACGCCAGGCACGTCTTTCCAAATCGTCATGGCCTCCGCATTAAGGCAATAGGCAAAAATTGCCGCCGAATAATCAGATCCTTCGCGACCCAAAGTCACGGTAAAACTATTTTCATCCGAGCCGATAAAACCCTGAGTGACGTAACATTGATTAGGATTGAGACTACTTATCCGTTTTTCAGTTTCTTCCCAATTGATATTCGCTTCCCGATAATTAGTGTCTGTTTTAAGATATTCCCGCGCATCGCACCAAGAATTATTAAAACCAATTTCTTGCAGATAATTACTCAAAATAATAGAGGACACCATTTCTCCCGAACTTACGACCTGATCGTAAACAAAATTATAATGAGGCGATTTATTTCTTTGCAAGAAGGAGTTGGCTTCTTCAAAAAAATCACTGATTCTTTTAAAAACAGAATGATCAGGCGTGAAAAGCTCTTTTGCGATATTAAGATGATGTTGCTTTATTTCTTCAAGTTTGATTTGAAAATCTTGCTTTTCAAAATAAGTCTCTACTACTTTCTCCAAAGCATTTGTGGTCTTTCCCATTGCTGAAACTACCACAAGACATCCGTCGAATCCCTGAGTTTCGAGGACGACTGCTACATTTTTTATTCCTTCTGCATCTTTTACCGATGCGCCACCAAACTTAAACACTTTCATCCAAACACTTCGATTTCAATTGGTTACCATTAATTTTAAACAAACTGAAACCCGCAGAAATCAGCAGTCAAAATTATCAATTTCACGCGAATAAAAAAAACGGTCAAATTAGCATCTCTTTTTATGATTAAAACTTATTTTATTAAAGGATTTTGCAGGTAATTTGGCAAAACTTATACTGCAATATCGAAAGAATTTTCCGAAATTTGTGAAAACCCAAAAAGCAAAAAAATGTCAGATCAGTCGTTCCAAACTCTTGGTGAATTTATCATCGATAAACAAGAAGATTTCATGTACTCTACGGGGGAACTTTCTCGCCTGCTAAGTGCAATTCGTTTGGCCTCTAAAATGGTGAATCGCCAGGTAAATAAAGCTGGAATTGCCAATATTATCGGTAAAGCAGGAAATGATAATATTCAAGGTGAAGAACAACAGAAACTGGATGTTTTGGCCAATGAAATTTTTATCGAAGCGCTTTCTCAAAGAGAAGTCGTTTGCGGTATTGCTTCAGAAGAAAACGATGATTTCATTACCATTCCAGAAAGTCATAATGCGCACTTAAGCAAATATGTAGTATTGATTGATCCTTTGGATGGTTCTTCAAATATTGATGTAAATGTTTCTGTAGGAACTATTTTTTCTATTTACAGAAGGGTTTCTGAACCAGGAACACCTGTTGTTTTGGAAGATTTCTTACAAAAAGGAGTGAATCAAATTGCGGCTGGATATGTAGTTTACGGATCATCAACAATGATCGTTTTCACAACAGGAAACGGCGTAAATGGTTTTACACTCGATCCAAGTTTAGGAACATATTATCTTTCCCACCCAAACATGACGTTTTCCCGCACCGGAAAAATTTACTCTATAAATGAAGGAAATTATATTAAATTTCCACAAGGCGTGAAAAATTACATCAAATATTGCCAGCGCGAAGAGGAAGAACGTCCGTATACTTCAAGATATATCGGAAGTTTGGTTTCGGATTTCCACCGGAATATGATCAAAGGCGGCATTTATATTTATCCTTCCACCTCGCAGTCTCCGAATGGAAAACTTCGTCTGTTGTACGAATGTAATCCGATGGCTTTTATCGCAGAACAGGCGGGCGGAAAATGCACGAATGGTTTCGAAAGAATTATGGAAATTGAACCAACGGAATTGCACCAGCGCGTTCCTTTCTTCTGTGGAAGCTACGAAATGGTAGAAAAAGCGGAAGAATTTATGAGCGCTGCGGCCGAAAACTAAAAATATCACAACCTAACTTGGTCAGAGCGTGCTCTGACTTTTTTTATGAAAACAGCTACATTTAAACCCTATTCATTAAATTTCAAGCAAGCCAGCGGAACGTCTCGCGGTGTGCTTACTACGAAAGAGACTTTTTTCCTGGAAATTAGCGAAGACGATAAAAAAGGAATTGGGGAATGTGGAATTTTTCGCGGACTCAGCTATGAAGATATTCCTGAATATGAGGAAATGCTACAATGGCTGTGTGAAAACATTAATGAAAATAAGAAAGTCCTGCGAAAAGAACTTTTACATTTTCCATCGATTTGGTTTGGGTATGAGCAGGCGATGCTCAATTTGAAAAATGGAGAAGATATTTATTTTCCGAGTGATTTTTCTGAAGGATATGATTCCATAAAAATCAATGGTTTGATTTGGATGGGAGACGCAGATTTTATGAAACAGCAAATTGAGGAAAAACTTAAGGAAGGTTTCAACTGCATCAAACTGAAAATCGGCGTTGACTGGAAATCAGAAAAAGAAATTATTAAGGAATTGCGTAACAAATTTTCGAAAGATGAACTGGAATTAAGAGTTGACGCCAACGGTGGTTTTACTTTTGAAGAAGCGAAAACCGTTTTGAGAGCACTTTCAGATTTGGACGTTCATTCCATCGAACAACCGATCAAAGCAGGGCAGCATTCGGAAATGGCTGAACTTTGCAGAAATACGCCAATACCGATCGCGTTGGATGAAGAGTTGATTGGAGTTCTTAATTTCGATGATAAAAAGGATCTTTTAAACCAGATCAAACCGCAATACATTATTTTGAAACCTTCTTTAGTTGGCGGTTTTTCAGGTACGGATGAATGGATTTCATTCGCAGAAAGTTTAGGAATTGGATGGTGGATTACGTCGGCATTAGAAAGTAATGTAGGTCTGAATGCTATCGCACAATACACTTTTACAAAAAAGCCGAAAATTCCGCAGGGTTTAGGAACAGGCGGATTATTTACCAATAATTTAGAAACGCGGTTGGTGCTGCATGGTGATCAACTGATGATGCGATAATCTGAAAATGATGTTTTAATTCTTATTTAAAATATGATTCACAATTATTTCGGCATGAATTCTTGAGTTTTCTATAAACCACAGATGCGTGTCTTTGCCACCACAAACAACACCAGCAAGGTATAATCCTGGAACATTAGATTCCATTATAGCTTCGTTATACAAAGGTTTTAGACATTCTCCCTGAAGTTCGATTCCCGAATTTTTTAGAAATTCAAAATTGGGCAGATAACCTGTCATTGCTAAAACAAAATCGTTTTCAATTTCATGTAATTCTTGATTTTCATCTTTAAATAGAATAGTTCCGGGCGTGATTTCGACAACTTCTGCATTGAAATGAGCAGTAATACTTCCTTCGTTAATTCGGTTGATAATATCCGGTTTTACCCAATATTTTACACTTTTAGAAATTTCAGAATGTCTCACAATCATGGTAACTTCTGCTCCTTTTCTGTAGGTTTCTAAAGCGGCGTCAACGGCAGAATTACTGGAACCAATGACCGCAATTTTTTGATTCGCATAAGGATAAGGTTCAGAGTAATAATGTTTTACTTTCGGCAGATCTTCGCCTTTTACCTCCATTTTATTTGGAATATCATAAAATCCGGTCGCAATAATTACATTTTTTGCGTGATATTTATCTTTATTGGTTTCAATCAGAAAGCTTTCCGCTTGCCTGATTTTTAAAACCTCTTCGTACAAATTGATATTGATATTCCGTTGTCGCGCAATTCCCTGGTAATACTCCAACGCATCTCTCCTGCCGGGTTTTGGTGCCGTAGAAATAAAAGGAATATTGGCAATTTCCAATTTATCTGCGGTTGAAAAAAAGGTCATGTATAAAGGGTAATTGTAGAGTGAATTTACGATGGTGCCTTTTTCAATAATTAGATAAGAAAGACCAGCTTTTTCGGCCTGCAACGCACAATTTAAACCAATTGGTCCGCCACCAATTATTACAATATCGTATACTATCATTTTGCAAAGATATTGAACTGAAATTTCTTTCTGAGAATTACATGCTAAAAATTAAAAGGAACGAGAAGAAATACAGGTCTAATTTCTATTTTTTAGCAATACCCAACCGGTGTAGACTGTCCCATCTGGCAACGTGAGAACGTACCAATAAGAATCTGTAGCGACAACACGCGATAGCGTTTTACCGTCCCATTCCAGACGCGTAGAACTTTCCTCTTCATAAATTTTTTCCTGATACCTGTTGTAAACTTTTAGATTCAATTTTTCACCTTTAAAGAGAGTAAGTCCGTCGATGATCCAGGTGTCATTAATACCATCAGAATTCGGAGTAAATGCATTTTGCAGTTTCAGACCGCTTTTGGGATCTCCAATACATTCAGAACCTTGGAATTTCACATAAAAAGTATTTACACCGAATGGTAAATTATCAGCGTTAAATGTATTGCTGGGTTGAAAATTAATTCCATCGCTGGAATACAGAATTGGCTTGTCACCTGTTGCAGTTACCGTAAAAATTTTACCATTTAGTATCACACTGGTAATTACCGGAACGATGTAGGGTTTAACATTAAATTCAGTAGAGAATGTACAACCGTTGGCAGCGGTTACATTGATCTTGTAGAGACCAGCTGTTTTAACATTTAAAAGGTCAGCAGTTGTCGAAACAACCTGACCACTAGGATCGATCCATTCGTACTTCATAATATTATGACCGGAATAATCAGGTTTAATATTTGCTGGTTCTGCGAGACAGAAATATTGATCTTGAATTTTAAACATCGGGGTTTTCTTTAGACTAATATTAATTTCTACCTTTTCAGGACATAAACCAGTCGTACTCACTTTAACAAATACTTTTTTCGGCGTAGAAGTTTCAGTATAAATATAGCTTGCCGGTGAGGAAATTGGTTTTCCATTATTTAAATCAGCCAAGGTTTCATAATATTCAAAAGTTGCAACACCGCTAAAAATATTCTTTTCAAGCTGAGTTAGATCTATTGTTTCTGTTCCATCATTGCCAGCATCACAGATGTTTGTAATTGTAAATGGACCTTTATTCACTACTGCTTTATTGCCGTATTTAAATTTTACAGGAAGTGTATCAAAGCAGCCAGGTGCGTTTTCCACGCGAACCCAAATTCCGGTCAGCGAGGCTGGAAAGGTAAATGACTGAGGATTTGCAATTGGTATGCTGTTTAAATCTTTTGCTTCTGCCTGAGTTTTATGAAAGGTAAAAGTAAAATTCTTTACATCGTTTATATAAATAGTGTAATCCTGAGTTAAATCTACCTCAAAAACACCATCCAGATTATTGTCACATACCGCAATTTCTGCACTCACTTTTGCTTTTGGTGGAATAGCAGTCAGTAAATCGATGGGAGCTACAGAATAACACGATTCTGTAATCGACGTAAATCTTGCCCAAACCGTAGTTAATCCAGTTGCGCTTGTTAGGTATGTTGATGGGAGTTTTTTTGCTGGATTTCCGCTTTCTGCGTCAGCTTTTAATTTATAATAGGTAACTGTTAATTGACTCAATGAATAAGTATTGTCTGCGGGAATAAACAATTGCGTTATCGCCTCATCTAAATTAAATGATTCGTTAGCATCTTGATTGAAATCACATTTTTTTAACGGTTCAATCATTTTTGATTTTAATACGATAACCGGTTTGAAATTGATGTTTAAATTTAAAGTTGCCACCGAATAGCAACCACCTTTATTAGAAACTTTAACATAAACTATAGTACTTCCTTTCACTGAAAATAGGAACGGATTAGAGATAAATCCTGATAAAGAATTATCGGCAGCATTAAAGGTTGTATAGTATTTGAAACTATGACCAGCATCGGTAGAGATTTGGGATTCGAACTGAGTGATATCAAATTGCTCTTTACCATCATTATTGTTGTCACAAATAGTTCCGATACTCGGTGTTAAAGTAGAAACGATCACTGGCGTTGCGCCCAAGGTGATATTGATTTCCCTTACCTCGATTGAACAACTGGAAACCACTCTTACAAAAATTTTATTATCACCGGTCTTCACAAGATATGTAGTGAGAGCACCGGCATTACCTGTTGCTCGGGCTTCCGCTTCAGTCCCAAAGTACGTTACAGTAGCTTCTTGGGAACCGATAATCTGCCGATCTAGAGTTGCCAAGGTAACCGTTTCTTGTCCATCGAGATTAAAATCACAGACCACGGGATCAGCGTCGATTATAATATTTATAAGATTTAACTGCAGCGTCTTTACCGCATAACATCCCGTAGAATCTGTAAACCGTACGTAAAAAACTTTCGTAACAAAATTACTATTGATGGAAACATTTTGCACAGGACCAATAGGGTTCCTGTTCATTATTGCATCATCAGAATTTCCAAAATAATTGATCGTAATACTGCCAGAATTTTGCTTGAGCATTTGCGGACCATATTGATTTAAATCAACCGAAACAACAGATGGTGTTCCATTAAAGCATACCGATTCCGCGGCATTAACTGCCTCAACTTTATTAAAAGTAATGTCTAAATTCACGGTGGCGACACTAAAGCAAGTCTGACCGGGAATTCGTATACGAACAAAAATGGGATATTGTCCGTCGTGAATAGTTTTTAAATTAGAATCTATATCTGAATAGGCATCTGCTTCAACTTCAAAGAAACTCAAAATCGCTGTGGGATCGTGAGGTATTAATGGACCTAAATTCTTGAGAAAATCAAATGGTTCAACATAATCTCTTAGTTCATCGCATGTAGTAAAAGCTGGATAATTTATTGGAGCTGGAACAGCTGGCGCAGGTAAGAAATTAATTTTTATGGGTCCGAATACATAAGAGCAATTCGTGGCTTCGTATTTTACAAAGAATTCTGTCGTACTGGTTAAATTGGTTTTTGTAACTTCATTGGTATTGCTATCAGCCTCTGCTTTAGATAGAAAATAATGAAGCTTCCCGTTAATCGGTAACGTGAAAAGTTGCCCATCCAAGGTGGTTAAATCGAAATTATTTTCAATTCCGTCATTATTAGTATCACAGAGCGAAACGGTATTGGTAAGTAAACTCGTGGAAATAAGCGACAAATTTAAAACCGCAGTTTGAAAACAGTTTTGGTCAGATTTGTTTTCCGCCCGAACATACACCGGTACATTGTTAACAGTAAAAGCATCAGGTGTCAATATCGGATTAGTTTTATTTTTAGCGTCGTCGGGCGTCAAATAATAAGTGAAATTTAAATTCGCGGGATCTTGACTTGTAAGATTTTTTCTAAAATCATTTAAATTCACGACTTGAGAGGTACCTCCACAAAAAACGTTTGTAAAATCCTTTAAAACCGGGTAATCAGCCGCAAAGTTTACGGGAAAATCATCTTCTAATATTGAAGGTGCAGTGCCACAAATAGGATATTCAATTTTTACCGTGTATACCTCATTTTTATCGGGACACACTGATATCGTTTGGCCTCTTCCAATAATTTCTTTTGCTGCGTTAAACCAAGAATATTGTGGCGTAACCGCGGTACCTGCTGGCGTAAACCTATACGCTTCTCTTTGGGCACTCCAAACCCCAGTATTTCTATTCGCTGGTGAATAGCCTAAAGTTCCATCCCCATTAATAATTCCTAAAAGGGAATTTTTAAATTTTGCCTCCGGACAAGGAGCGGGTTTACTTTCTACAAAAATTTCTACAATATTAGAACCTTCAGACAATACAATTTGCGATGTTACAGCTGAACCGTCACAACCGACAATGGTTCCTTTATAAAAACTAACAATGAATTTTCGAGTAGGTGCTGTGCCCACAACGTTATAGTAAATTTCCGAATCGTCATTTTTAGAGAAAATTAAATCGCTGTAAACGCCGAAAATACTGTTTTGAGGTAGTGTTATACTGGGATTAGAATTGACAACATTTGGGTAATTCGGATTTCCGACCTGTGCATTATCAAAAGTAATTACACCATTACTGCCGACAACCACATCACTGTAACTGGTTCCAAAATAACAGAAATCAAACGGAATTGTAATTTTATTAATGAATGAATCATCAGCATCAGCGTTCAATTTCGTTCCGGCATTGAAAGCAGACGGTGGAGAATAAGTAACCGTAGAAACATTATAAGAAGTAGTTTCATATAAAGCAGGAACATCTACTACTTTTAAATCCAGACAGTTTCCATTTAACGGATATCCACAAGAAATTTCCGCTTTGTCTCTTCCAAGTACATCAATAATTTTCGGCTTGCTGTACTGCTGACCAGATAGATGAAAATTGAAAAGTAAAAAGGTGTATATTAAAAAAAATAATTTCTTCTGCATTTTGTACAGTTCTTTTTTTTGTTCGTTACCTTTTCAAAATTTGTGTTTTTTTGCAGGCTTTTCAGTCCTACATTTATTTTTTCGCTGGCAAATTACGTTTTTATTTTATAAATATATTTTACCTCGGTCGTATTTTCACCAAATAAAAATTTAAAAGTAACATCTCTATTTAAAGAGTAAAGTTATAAAATATTGATATTCAATGAAATTAAATAAATGATTAATTCGTAAAAAAATTATCATCTCGAATTTGTTAGTGTACAAAACCCCGCATTTACATCTTTTTCTTTTCCTCACTTTTGCCTAAATTTGCGGGATGAACAATCCCATGGAAGAAGATAAAAAACCCCTCAACTTTATTGAGCATATTATAGAAGAAGATTTAGCCAATGGTTTCCCGAAAGATAAATTGCGTTTTCGTTTCCCGCCAGAGCCCAATGGTTATCTGCACGTAGGTCACACCAAAGCGATTTGCATAAATTTTGGTTTGGGCGAAAAATATGGCGCGCCAGTAAATCTTCGTTTCGACGATACGAATCCGGAAAAAGAAGAACAGGAATTCGTTGATTCTATAAAAGCCGATATTGAATGGTTAGGTTTTAAATATGATCAGGAATTATATGCATCTGATTATTTTGACCAATTGTACGAGTGGGCGCTTCAGATGATTAAAGATGGGAAAGCGTATGTAGACGAGCAACCTTCAGAAATCATTACCGAACAACGGAAAAACCCTTTCGAAGAGGGAGTTGAGTCGCCTTTTAGAAATCGTTCGACTGAAGAAAGTTTGGCGCTTTTCGAAAAAATGAAAAGCGGAGAATTTGAGGAAGGTTCCATGTCACTTCGCGCAAAAATTGATATGACTTCTCCGAATATGAATATGCGTGATCCTGTCATGTACCGAATTTTAAAAAGACCGCACCACCGAACGGGCGACAAATGGAAAATTTACCCGATGTATGATTGGGCACATGGTGAATCTGATTATATTGAACAGATTTCACACTCTTTATGTTCTCTGGAATTTGAAAATCATCGTCCGTTATATGACTGGTATTTGGATCAGGTTTATGCCCAGGATACTGTCAGAAACAAACAACGTGAATTCGCGAGAATGAATGTTTCTTACATGATCACTTCCAAAAGAAAATTACAAAGACTCGTCGCTGAGAAGGCAGTTACAGGTTGGGATGATCCAAGAATGCCAACCATTTCTGGAATGCGAAGGTTAGGTTTTACGCCAAGTTCCATTAAAAATTTTATTGAAAGAGTCGGCGTTGCGAAAAGAGAAAATCTTATCGACATTCAGTTACTGGAATTTTTTGTAAGGGAAGATTTGAATAAAATTGCAACCCGCGTCATGGCAGTTGTTGATCCCGTAAAACTGATCATCACTAATTATCCGGAAAATGAAGAGGAATGGTTAGAAACTGAAAATAATCCTGAAGACGAAAATGCCGGAACACGAAAAGTTCCCTTTTCTAGAGAATTATATATTGAAAAAGAAGATTTTAAAGAAGAAGGCAATAAGAAATTTTTCCGTTTGAAATTAGGTGGCGAAGTTCGTCTGAAATCAGCCTATATTATCAAAGCAGATCGTGTAGATAAAGATGAAAATGGTGAAATCACAACTATTTATGCAACCTACGATGAGAAAAGTAAATCCGGAAGTGGGTCTGAAGAAAGTTTGAGAAAAGTAAAAGGTACGCTTCACTGGGTTTCGGCAAAACACGCGCTTCCAATCGAGGTGCGAATTTACGACCGCTTATTTACAACGATGCAACCCGATGCGGAAAAAGAAATGGATTTCATGCAGTTTATCAATCCAGAAAGTTTAACAGTCGTTGATGGATTTGCAGAACCAAGCTTAGAAAATGCAGAAATCGGCCATCCGTATCAGTTCCAAAGAATTGGTTACTTTACGAAAGACCGGGATTCAACGGCAGAAAAGCTCGTGTTTAACCGAACGGTTACTTTGAAAGATGGTTATAAACCTGAATAATAAAATTGTACAAATCAATTCCTTTTCTATTTTGTAGAAAAGGAATTTTTTTTGAAGAATATCAATGTTGTATTCTCTATTTTAACAAAAGCCTTAAAACTGAATCAAAAAACGGCCGCCAATTTTGGTTTTATTTGATAATAAAAAAGGCCTTTTAATTTTTAATTACCTTTGCACTGAATTTTACGACATGAAAAAAATACTTTCCACCCTCTTTCTATTGGTCTATCTCGTTTCTTTTTCTCAAGAAACAATAAATTTTGAAACCACCTCTTTTAAAGAAATTTTAGCGAAAGCAAAAAAAGAAAAAAAACTGGTCTTTATGGATGCTTACGCTTCCTGGTGCGGACCATGTAAACTGATGGAGAAAAATATTTTCACACTTCCTGCCGTGAAGGCCTATTATGATGCCAATTTCATCAACGCTCGTTTTGACATGGAAAAAGGGGAAGGTCGTGATATTGCTGCCAAATACGGCGTTCGCTCCTATCCATCTTTTCTTTTCATTAATGGTGACGGGGAATTAATCATGCAAAACTACGGTTACATGGGCGAAGCAGATTTTTTGATGATTGGAAAAGAAGCGAATGATCCAAAATTGACAGACAGCGCAATGAACGATCTATTTCAGAAGGGAGAAAGCGATCCGGGGTTTTTACTAAATATGATGAAACGATATTCGCAAAGTGATTACGAACTGGCGAAAAAAGCTTCTGAAAGATATTTTAAAAATAAAAAAAATGATGAATTTACCCGCGAGGACGTTGGTATGCTTCTCTATTTTTTAAAGTCACCAAGTGATGTAAATTACCAGATTTTTAAAGATAAAAAAGAGAATATTTCAAAAGTGATGTCTGAAGATATTTACAATCAGTTTGATTCAAATATCAAGATATCCAAGGTGATGGAAAATTCTCTGAATCAGAAAACCGGTATTATTGACGATGTTTATTTTTATAAAAATGCCATTCCGATTATTGGACAAAAAGAAGCGGAAACTGCCCTCTCCAGAATGAAAGTCATCTACTACGAAAACGTCGGAAATTTTCCAGAGTATGAAAAAGCAGCTTTGGCTTATTATAAAAACTCCAACGATTTCGACGCTCAAGAATTATTGAAAGCAGCGTGGTTGTTCAGTGAACATGTTGAAAATAAAGATGCACTAAAAAAAGCACAGGAATGGGCTGAGAAAGGAGTTATGAATTCAGAGAGTGCGGAAAGTACCTATATTCTGGCTAAACTTTACGCGAAATCTGGTAGAAAATCAGATGCAAAAACCTACGCAGAACTGGCAAAAAGTCTGGCGCAAAAAGAAGGCAAAGATATTACGATGGCTTCTGAACTCTTGGAAAGTTTAAAATAAAATTTAATATTTTTATTCCAAAATTATTTGGTAAAAAATTTTCTACCTCCGATTAATTTCTCCACAGAATAAATTCTACTTTAAATTTCGGACCGATCTTCATAAAAATTATCTATGAATATAAAAAGTACAAAATTTGCGGTCATTGCTGCAATCACTTTCATTATCTTATTTCTCTTTAATTATATCGGAAACACTCAACCTGATAAAATAGAACGCGCGCTAATGACCGCACTTGCTGGCGTTATCGGCTTAACCATAGGAATGTGGTTTGTATACAGGAATTCTAAAGATGACACGCACCACGATTTTGATTAATTTTTAAAACAAAATATTTCGCTGTTTTCCCGCCCAATTTTGTGGAATTTTGTTTTTCATTTTTTATTTTCATAATTAATATCTTTGCACCATGATAAAAATCGGCAATATATCGCTGCCCGAATTTCCGTTGCTTCTTGCACCAATGGAAGATGTGTCGGATCCGCCTTTTCGAAAATTATGTAAAATGCACGGTGCAGATATGATGTATTCGGAATTTATTTCTTCGGAAGGACTAATTCGAGATGCCATGAAAAGCATGAAAAAACTCGATATTTTCGATTACGAGAGACCTGTCGGAATTCAGATCTTTGGTGGAGATGAAGAAGCGATGGCTCTTTCTGCAAAAATTGTAGAAGCCGTAAATCCTGATATCGTGGATATTAATTTTGGCTGCCCGGTAAAAAAAGTGGTTTGCAAAGGCGCAGGTGCAGGAGTTTTGAAAGATATTGATCTGATGATTCGCTTGACAAAAGCGGTTGTTAATTCTACACATCTTCCGGTGACGGTGAAAACCCGTTTGGGTTGGGATACCGAAAGCATCAATATTATGGAAGTTGCCGAAAGATTACAGGAAGTTGGTGTAAAAGCGTTGACTATTCACGCCAGAACACGCGCTCAAATGTACAAAGGCGAAGCGGACTGGAATTACATTCACGCCGTTAAAAATAATCCAAATATTGAAATTCCTATTTTTGGAAATGGCGATATCGACTCGGCGCAAAAAGCTTGGGAATATAAAAACAAATATGATTGCGACGGGATTATGATTGGCCGCGGCGCGATTGGTTATCCTTGGATTTTCAATGAAGTGAAACATTTCTTTGCAACCGGAGAAGTACTTCCGGAACCTACAATTACACAAAGATTAGAAGCCGTACGTCAACATGCGGAATGGAGCAAAGACTGGAAAGGCGAACGATTAGGTTTAATAGAAATGCGACAACATTACGGAAATTATTTCCGTGGTATTCCGCATTTTAAAGATTTCCGACGAAAGTTTTTGGAGGTTTTTACTTTAGAAGAAATGGATGGCGTGATTGCAGAAGCTGATGCGTTTTATAAAGATTTTGAATTTGTAAATTAGATAAGAGCCTAGTAAAAAGTAGAAAGAGCCAAGTTAAGATTTGGCTTTTTTTAATTATGGTCAGCTCAAAAAATTCTGTATCGACTGAAATACGAAATTCTTGATTTAACGCAAAACATAGCCCTGATTGAACGGCCTGTTTGAGCTCTTTTTAGAGATTTTTGTGGTGGCAAAAAGCCGTGGCAGAAATCTCTAAAAAAGCGAGTAGTGAAAGCAGGTTCCCGGCTCCTAAATATTTATGTTAATTTCAGTAACTTTTCGCGTCTTTAAAGGACTAATCACCTAAACTTGTTGAGATGCTGAGAGCAGAAAATGTAACTAAAACCTATAACGCTGGTAGGAAATTGGCGTTGGAGGATTTCTCTATAAACGTACCGGAAGGCAGTATTTATGGACTTTTGGGTCCGAATGGTGCAGGAAAAACAACTTTTATCCGGATTATTAACCAGATTACACAGGCCGATTCTGGCGACGTTTTTATCAACAACCAAAAACTGAATCCCGAACATATCCGACAAATCGGTTATATGCCGGAAGAACGGGGTTTGTACAAAAATATGACTGTGGGCGACCAGCTGCTATACTTCGGAGAGCTGAAAGGAATGACCAAAAATGATGCGCTGAAAGAGGCAAAATATTGGTTTGAACAATTGGAGATCGATCAGTGGTGGAAGAAAAAGCTAAGCGAACTTTCAAAAGGAATGGCGCAGAAAATACAGTTTGTGGTGACCGTTTTGCACCGCCCAAAATTGCTGATTTTAGATGAACCATTTTCTGGTTTTGATCCTGTAAATGCGAATATGATCAAAGATCAGATCCTAAATTTAAAGAAAAACGGAACTACGATTATTCTTTCTACACACCGCATGGAAAGTGTTGAGGAAATGTGCGATTATGTGGCACTGATTAATCAAGCGCGCAAAGTTTTAGACGGAAAAGTGTTTGATGTTCGCGAACAGTTTAAGAAGAATATTTTTAATGTAACACTTGCCGATATTGATTCTGAGCGTTTTGAAGAATTTAAAAAACAATTTGAAATCCATCATTATTCCACGGAAAATGAATTGATTTCTTTTGATTTAAAAAACGACAGCGATCAGCATTTGCTTTTAAATGAATTAATGAAAGTTGGTAAAATCCGGTCTTTTGATGAAAAGATTCCGAGTATGAACGAAGTTTTCATTAATGCCGTCAGTGGAAATCAAAAAACCGAACTGGTTCTCTAAACTGCTCTAAATTATAATAAAAAATTTCATGAGAAATATATTTCTGATCACCAAAAGAGAATATTTAACGCAGGTTAAGAAAAAGTCTTTTGTCATTCTGACGCTTTTAGGTCCGGTTTTAATGATTGGTTTTGGCCTTTTGATCGCTTTTATGTTCAAAGCCAATGAAACGTCCAGCACGTTTAACGTGGTTGATAAAAGCGGACTTTTTGTAAACAATCTGAAAGGTAACGCTCAGATTAAATATGTATTTGTACCGGCCGAAAACGAGCGCGCGCTAGAAGCCACTTTAAAGGACATGGATGGTATTGAAGGTTTGTTGGTTATTCCCGCGCTCCAAAATAACAATTATGAGCAGCTCCAAAAAGACACCAAACTGCTGATCAATAAAAAAATTGGTTTTGATACGAAATCAAGTGTCGCCTCGGATTTATCAAAAATAATTCGGAAAGAAAAAATAAAAACACTTGGCATTTCTGAAGATCAAATGACTGATCTGGAAAAGAATTTTGACCTCAATACCAAAAATGTTGTCGATAATATAAGTTCCGACAGCGATCTTTCTTTCGGAGTAAAATCTGGCCTTGCGATGGTTCTTATGTACGCAGTTTTTATGTTTATCATTATTTACGGTGTTCGCGTAATGCGCAGCGTATTAGAAGAAAAAAATAACCGCGTGGTAGAAATCATTATTTCTTCCGTAAAACCATTTGAGTTGATGATGGGTAAAATTTTGGGTGTTACTCTGGTGGCTTTAACGCAATTTAGTATTTGGATTACGATGGCAGTTTTAGGCGCCTTATTTTTAAATACAGGATTGGGCGCAATGAAAAATCAAATTCCAGGTGGTGAACAGTCTGCGGAAATGATTCAGAAATTTGATTTTAAACAAACTGCCGGCGAAGTTTCCCATATTCTTTTAGATATGAATGTTCCCGTAATCATCGGTGTATTTATTATTTTCTTTTTATTGGGATATATTTTTTACAGTTCAATGTATGCGGCCATCGGGTCGGCTGTAGACAACGAAACCGAAACACAGCAGTTTACCTTATTTGCTATTATTCCCCTAATGTTGGGAATGTACGGCAGTTTCACCATTATGAATAATCCGGAAGGACCGCTCGGGTTCTGGTTGTCGATGATTCCATTTACTTCGCCAGTTGCCATGATTGCGAGAATTCCTTTTGGAGTTCCGATGTGGCAGATTTTGGTTTCTGTATTGCTGCTTTTACTTTCAACATTGTTAATGGTTTATATTGCGGCGAAAGTATATCGTGTGGGAATTTTAATGTACGGGAATAAAGCGAGTGCTAAGGAACTTTGGAAATGGATTAGAAGTTAGAAAATTACCGCTCTAAATGCAAATTTTTGTAAAAAAGTAAAATTCCATCAATTTTCATTGATGGAATTTTTTTCAATCATAATTTCCGGAAAATAAAGCGCAGGCTCGAAAACTTCCAACCAAATACTTGCTAATTTAAAGGTCAAAAAATTAACAATTTTAGGCGTAAAAAAGTTCTGGTGAGATTAATGCAACAATTCCTGAGCAATCATTACTTTTTCATTAATAATATTGTTCCATAATTTTTCAGTAGAGACCGTAAAATAATTAGTGCTGGAAATTTTGGGTCTCCATCTGAAGTAAAAATCGTAAGATCCACCAACAATTCCTTTCTCTGGGATATATACGAATCTATCAATTCCTCTATATTCATTATATCCATCATGTCCCCACCAACCATCAAAAGTCCAAAATTGAAAGGCTTTAAAACCATTAACATTTAATTCTTTTGACAAATAGTTTCTGAAAACAAATGTATTATCAATATATCTGATAGGGCTATTATTTCTAATATCCATTATAAAATCTTCATTTGGTAACTGTTCTTTCAAGCTTCTCTGCATTTCTCTTATAGTCACTTTTTTTTCCTCTGTATTAATAGTTCCATAAGAAGTTATTAGTGGGGATTTAAGTTTTGAAATACTGAAAAATTCTGTTAAGCAAAATTTTGAAACATAATATTGACCGTTTAACCTTTTTATGATTTTATATTTTAGCGTTTTATTTTCAGGTTTATTTTCAGTTTTCCAATCAAAAATTAAGGTACGAAGTTTACTGTTTGAAATTATTTGGTTCTTAAAATCAGCTGAATCTATTACCTTCCAATTGTTACCTCTTTCGTCTAAGCCAGGTAATATCTTTTCGTCTAAATCGGGCAAAACGGACAACAGCAAAATATTATTTTTTGATATAAATACATTAAATACATCAATATTTTTATTGATGTTATACAAGTCCTTAGTTTCTAAAGTGTATTTATTTACTTTAAATTCTGTTTTTAAACTATCCAAGAAAAAATATTCTTGAGAGAACATAAAACTGGATATTAAAAAAAATACTATTATTAATTTTTTCATTAATAAAGTGAAATTTCAGTTGGTTAATTGGGTCTCAAGTATGAGCAAATATCGGATGTTTCCGCGAGTTGTGATAAAGCAAACTTTCTTTTGACGTGTAATATTAAGAAAGTAGGAAAGAGCGCGAGCGAAGCGAGCGTCAATGTTTTCAAAGTTGTAGAAAAATTTTCATCTTTAAAAAAAATTTGCCGGTAAGACTGCAAGTTTTTGGAAATTTGAAAAAGCGCGAGCGAAGCGAGCGTCAATGTTTTCAAAGTTGTAGAAAAATTTTCATCTTTAAAAAAAATTTGCCGGTAAAACTGCAAGTTTTTGGAAATTTGAAAAAGCGCGAGCGAAGCGAGCGTCAATGTTTTCAAAGCTATAGAAAAAATATTCGTGGTAAAAAATATTCGCCGGTAAAACTGCAAGTTTTTGGAAATTTGAAAGAGCGCGAGTGAAGCGAGCGCCAATGTTTTCAAAGTTGTAGAAAAATTATTCGTCTTTAAAAAGAATTTGCCGATTAAACGCCTAATTTTCCCAAAATAAAAATTCCATCAAAATAAATTGATGGAATTTTTTATAGTAATTGATTTGTTTGATGTAGAACTAATCTCTAGCCCTGATTGAAACGGCATCCTTTTGCGCAGCGCAGCGGAGCAAAAGATAGAGTTGAAAGCAGGTTCCCGGCTCCTAAAAAAAGGTCAATTTAACGCCCAAATTTTAGTTAAAGATATAGCTTAATCCCACGCTTAAAACCTGTTCAGATTTCTTCTTCGCGATACTCGGATCTGTTCCGGGCTCGTTCATCAATCCTTTATAAGTATTTGTAAGTCCTAAATCATAGCGTGCTGTAATTTCAAGTCTTCTTAGATAAGAAAATCCAAGTCCAAAACCAACTGCCATATTAAAACTACTTGCTTTACCGTTTACACCAGGGTATTCCGGTAATTGATCAACAGCATAATAAGGTCTCGATGAGGGGAGATCTGTCGTCTTTTGACTCACCAAAAAATTAAATTTCGGACCTGCCATTGCGAAAAACTCAGATTCAGCTTCAGAAAAGTAAGCTTTAAAATAAATCGGAACGCTAATATAGTTATTCGCATAAACCGCGTCATATCCGCTGGCTCCTTTGAAGTCTTTATTTCGTCCAGATTCGCCCGCACCTAAGTATTCTACGCCAGGCTGTAAAAAAAACTGATCATTATTGTCGACGGGAATTAAGGCCAGTACTCCACCGTACCCCGAAAACAGGGGTCCAGAAGGATTATGTGCATTCGTCACACGGGAATAAGTCGCGCCACCAGTTACACCGAAACGCGTACTGCTCAAATCGATCTGAGCGGACAATGCAACAGAAGCAACCAATGCCGAAGTTAAAATTATTCTTTTCATACCACTTGTCTTTTGTGTCTTATCCTAAAACTTTCGCTACCGTTGCGCCGATTTCTGCTGGAGAATCTACAACGTTGATTCCGTTTTCTCTCATAATAGCCATTTTAGCTTGAGCAGTATCTTCATCGCCGCCAACGATCGCACCTGCGTGCCCCATTGTTCTTCCTTTTGGTGCAGTTTGTCCCGCGATAAATCCTACAACTGGTTTTTTAGAACCACTTTCTTTGTACCATCTTGCAGCTTCAGCTTCTAAGTTACCACCGATTTCACCGATCATCACTACCGCTTCAGTTTCTGGATCATTAATAAAAAGTTCCAAAGCTTCTTTTGTAGTCGTTCCGATAATTGGATCACCACCAATTCCGATCGCCGTAGAAACTCCATAACCTGCTTTTACAACCTGGTCAGCAGCTTCGTAAGTTAAAGTTCCTGATTTTGAAACGATTCCTACTTTCCCTTTTTTGAAAACGAAACCTGGCATAATACCTATTTTCGCTTCATCAGAAGTAATAATTCCCGGACAGTTTGGTCCGATCAATCTGCTATCTTTGTCAGCAAGGTACGCTTTTACCTTCACCATATCTTCAACCGGAATTCCTTCCGTAATACATACAATTACTTTGATTCCAGCTTCTGCAGCTTCCATAATCGCATCAGCCGCGAATGCTGGCGGTACGAAAATAATACTCACATTAGCTCCCGCTTTTTCTACTGCATCTGCAACCGTATTAAATACTGGTTTTCCTAAATGTTCAGATCCACCTTTTCCTGGCGTAACTCCACCTACAACGTTGGTTCCGTATTCAATCATTTGACCTGCATGGAAAGTTCCTTCGTTTCCGGTAAAACCCTGTACGATTACTTTAGAATCTTTGTTTACTAATACTGACATCTTTTATTTTTTAAATTTATTTTAATTTTAATGCTTACAAAATTACTCAATAATTATTGAATTAAAGAGGAACAGAAAGCGTTATTTCAAATTTTTGAGTTTGATTTCCTTGCGCAGATACTGCTTAAATTCTTCTGCTATAGATCCAAAATAAGTTCCCTTTTTAAGATCCCGATTTACACCGCATTTTGCTAAAAGTACCGTACCCGATTCTACTCTTACACCAGACGCCATACCGACCTGTCCCCAAATAGTCACCTCATCTTCGATAATGCAACATCCTGCGATTCCGGTTTGGGAGGCGATGAGACATCTTTTTCCGATAGTTGTATCATGACCGATCTGGATCAGATTGTCTAAAACTGACCCTTCACCAATGATGGTGGAGTCTGTAACGCCGCGATCGATGGTACAGTTGTTTCCGATTTCCACATTATTTTCAATGATGACATTTCCAACTGAAATTAAACGGTCATAATTTCCGTCCAGTTTTCTGTAATAAAAGGCATCGCCGCCTAAAACCGTGTTGGACTGAATGATGACGTTGTCGCCAATTACCGTTCGATCTCCAATCACTACATTAGGATAAATAATACAGTCATTTCCGATTTTCACATTATTGCCGATCACTACGGAAGAATGAATCTGCGTTCTGTCACCGACTTCTAATTCGTGAAGGGTTTCGCCGAAATGGATAATCTTTGTAAAGTGCGTATTGATTCTATTAAAATCGCGGAAAGGATCATCGGAAATCAACAGGCCTTTTCCTTGCGGACAATCAACTTCTTTATCAATTAAAATAATCGTTGCGGCAGAATTGAGGGCTTTATCGTAATATTTCGGATGATTTACAAAAACAATTTCCCCACTTTTTACCCGATGAATTTCATTGGTTCCCAGAACAGGTAAATTTTCGTCACCAATTATTTTAGCGCCAATAATTTCTGAAATGGATTTAAGAGTTTGTGGTTTTGTAAAAATCATCGATTTTTGTTGCTAAATTATTTTACTCTTTCTAAGTAAGATCCGTCTTCGGTATTTACTTTAATTTTATCGCCTGCTTCGATGAACAAAGGCACCATAACGCGGGCACCAGTTTCTACGATTGCATTTTTAAGTGCGTTTGTCGCGGTATTCCCTTTTACACCTGGATCAGCTTCCGTAACTTCAAGATAAACTGTTGGCGGGATTTCCGCTGATAAGGGAGACTCGTCAGAATCTTTCAAGATGATGGTAACTTCTTCGCCAGCTTTCATAAACTGTGCGTTTTCAATCATTTCTTTATCCAAATATATTTGGGAGAAATCTTCATTATTCATAAAATGAAAGCCGTTATCATCTTCATATAAATATTGAAATTTACGGGTGATCACTTTTACCTCATCAATCTTGTGACCTGCAGAAAAAGTATTCTCCAATACTTTTCCGTTGGTTACCGATTTCATTTTGGTTCGTACGAAGGCTGGTCCTTTCCCTGGTTTTACGTGCATGAATTCGATAATTTTAAAAATATCGTTGCTGAATTCAATACACATTCCTTTTTTAATATCGTTGCTTGTTGCCATTTATGGTGATAGTTGTAGTTGAAAATTAATTTTCAGTTGTTTATTTATTTAATCTTTGCTTGTTCCGTAGCCTTTAACAATTCCACGTGGAGAATTTCGGATAAATTCCAGAATTTCGTCGCGTTCCAGAGTAGGCAACATTTCTTTTTCAATATAGCTTGATGCTTGAGAAACATTAAGTTTCATCTGAAAAATTGCCCGGTAAATTTTTTGAATTTCGAAAATTTTGTCATTGGTAAATCCTCTTCGTCGAAGACCAACTGAATTAATACCAGCGTAGGTCATCGGTTCTCTCGCAACTTTCACATAAGGAGGAATATCTTTCCGAACCAAGGTCCCGCCAGAAATCATCACATGCTTACCGATCTTACCGAACTGATGTACCGCAGAAAGTCCGCCCATTACCGTATAATCTCCTATTTCCACATGACCCGCGATACCGCAGCCATTTACAATAATCACATTATTACCGATGATACAATCGTGAGCGATATGCGAAGTTGCCATAATTAGGCAGTCTTTCCCAAGCTTGGTGTGACCTAAAGCTTTCGTACCCCGATTTACCGTAACACATTCGCGTAAAGTAGTTCCGTCACCAATAATTGCCTGCGTATCTTCACCGTCGAATTTCAAATCCTGCGGAATTGCAGAAATTACCGTTCCCGGAAAAATTCTACAATTTTTTCCGATGCGTGCTCCATCCATAATGGTAACATTAGGACCAATCCAGGTTCCTTCTCCGATCTCTACATCGCCAGCAATTGTTGTAAACGGTTCTATGGTAACGTTTTTGCTGATGATTGCTCGCTTATCTACGGCAGCTAATTGGTGAATCATTTAATCCGCTTTATTTTTTGCCACCTGAGCCATCAATTCTGCTTCTACCACGACACTGTCGCCTACATAACCGAAGCCTTGCATGTGTACAATACCTCTTCTGATAGGCGAAATCAATTCAATTTTAAATATCATGGTATCTCCCGGCACCACTTTTTTCTTGAATTTTACTTTGTCCATTTTAATAAAATAAGTAGAATAATTTTCCGGATCGGGCACGCTTGCCAAAACAAGAATTCCTCCCGTCTGCGCTAAAGCTTCCACCTGCAGAACACCGGGCATTACAGGTTCTTTTGGAAAATGTCCGACGAAATAGGGCTCATTCATGGTAACGTTTTTCAACCCAACCACATGAGAATCAGACAATTCTAAAATTTTATCGATTAAAAGAAATGGTGGGCGATGGGGCATCAACCGCATAATTCCATTAATATCATAAACCGGTTCTTTGTTTATGTCGATATCTGGAACATTTTTCTTTTTTTGCAACTTCCACTGTCTGTTCAGTTTTTTAGCAAACTGCGTATTAACAAAATGACCAGGTTTATTGGCAATAACTTTACCTTTAATTTTAACGCCGACTAAAGCTAAATCTCCGATCACATCTAATAATTTGTGACGGGCAGCTTCGTTGGGATAATTTAAAGTCAGATTATCTAAAATTCCATTCGGGCGAATAGAAACTTCATCTTTTCCGAAAGCTTTTTTTAACTTTTCCGATGTTTCGTGGGTAAGTTCTTTATCAACGTAAACAATTGCGTTGGAAATATCGCCACCTTTAATAAGTCCGGCATCCAACAGCATTTCTAATTCATGCAGAAAGCTAAAAGTTCGTGCGGCAGAAATCTCAGTTTTAAATTCGGAAATATCTTTCAGCGTAGCATTTTGGGTTCCCAAAACTTTGGTTCCAAAATCTACCATGGTCGTCACTTCGTAAGAATCAGAAGGAATAATGGTAATTTCTGAACCAGTCGCAGGATCGCTGTAACTTAAAACATCTTTTACAATTAAATATTCCCGCACTGCGCCTTGTTCTACAATACCCGCCTTTTCGATAGCTTCCACAAAAAACTTAGAAGAACCATCTAAAATTGGTGGTTCTGCGCTGTTCATTTCCAATATTGCATTATCAATATCGCAACCTACCAAGGCAGCTAGAAGGTGTTCGCAAGTATGAATGCGTACGCCCAATTTTTCTAAAGTAGTACCACGTTCTGTGGTCGTTACATAATTGACATCAGCTTCGATATGAGGAGTTCCCTCCAGATCAGTTCTTATAAAAACAAAACCTGTATTTTCTTTTGCAGGTTTTATAGTTAAGGTCACCTCACGACCTGTATGAAGTCCGATTCCCGACAGGGAAACTTCTTCATTTAACGTTTTTTGTTTATCACTCATTAGTGTTATCTTTTGAGTTGAGCTCAAGATTATTTATTCGTTTTACGATATCGGTAAAGTTGCGGAAATGCACGTAATTCCGTCTGTAGTCACTTGCATTAATTGCTGGTGAGCCGTAGAGACTTTCCCCGTCTTTGGGTTTTTTGTTCACCCCACTTTGGGCTTGTATTTTTACTTGATTTCCAATTTGAATATGACCGGCTATTCCGGCTTGACCGCCAATTTGATTCCAATCTCCAATAACTGTAGAACCTGCAATACCTGCCTGCGCTGCAATTACGTTGTGTTGGCCAATTTTCACATTGTGCGCAATTTGAATAAGATTGTCGATTTTAGTTCCTTTACCGATGATCGTCGAACCGATAGTACCGCGGTCAATACTGCAGTTACTGCCGATTTCTACATGATCTTCAAGAATAACATTACCGAGTTGGGGAATTTTTTGATAGCCATCTTTCGTGGGCTGAAATCCGAAACCATCAGATCCGATTACGGAATTTGAATGGATGATACAGTTATCGCCAATAACACAATAGTCGTAGATTCGTACGCCACTGTACAAAACACAGTTTTTGCCTATTTTTACATTTTTACCAATATAAACCTGCGGATATATTTGGCTGCCTGCTCCTATTTTTACCTTTTCACTTATGCAGGTAAAAGCACCGACGTAGACATTTTCGCCTAATGTGGCGGTTTCATGACACACTACTCCATCTTCAATTCCGGACTTTCTATCCTGCATTTCCTGATAAAGATTCATCAGAACCTGAAAAGACAGATAAGCATCTTCAACAGCGATAATAGTAGGTTGATACGGAATATCCGTTAAAAGTTTTTCGGAAACAATAATAACAGAACATTTAGAATTTGGGATTTGATCAACAAATCTCGATTGCGCAACAAAAGACAGATGTCCTCCTTCCGCACTTTCTATGGGCGCCACTCCTTTAATAATGGCTTGGTCATTTCCTATGATTCGACCGTTGATAAAACTTGCAATCTGCGACGCGGTAAACTCCATATCTTGCAAATATAGGAAATTATGAAATATTTTTTCTCTTTTTATAATTTTTATGAATTTTAATAGGTTCAAACACTTATTACTGAACAATATAGTCAGTCAGTTAGGTGTACGTGAAAATAAATCTTAGTGAAGCTACATTAAGTCAAATTTTCGCTATTAAAACCACCTCTGTTAACTTTACTTAAATTTCCCGGGGAAAAGCCAATATATATTTGGTGTTTGGCTGACTTATAAAAGAAGAAAGAATTTGGTTTTCAGAATAATCTAACCGTATTTTTTCACCGTTTTTCTGCAGCAAGAAAATAGACTGTTCCTCAGAATTGTAAGGCAAAAGGTGACGGGAAAGCTGATTCACCAATTCTTCACCAGCACCAAGACCATACTTCTTATCTGTAAGTTGTTTTTTTTCCTGAATGAACTCCGCTGGAAAAGGCTGCGAGGAAATGACTGTTCGAGGGAAATTTCTTTTGATAACGCAATTGCAGAGGTAAGCCAAAACAACATCATCATTCTTCGACCAGAATTTCATCGCCTGAATAACATCATTATCATCTAATTCGGTAAAGCGCTGCAAGTCTTCTTCGGTGGCACTTTCAAACTTATTTTTACGCAGAAAATAACTTAAGTTTTCGGAGGCCAGAAGATCTTTACCCTGCGAAACCAATATTTTTGCGCGTGATAAAATCTTGACGAGTAAAAACTCCGCGATGGCTGCTGTTTTATGGTAATAAACCTGCCAATACATGAACATTCGAGCAGTTAAGAAATTTTCAATAGAATAAATACCTTTCGCATCAATTACCAATTCATCCTGCGAAACATTCATCATCGAAATGATTCGCTGCGTGTTCACATTTCCTTCTGAAACTCCCGTGTAAAAACTGTCTCGTTTTAAATAATCCAAGCGGTCTACATCAAGTTGAGAAGATATCAGCTGATTGAAAAATTTACGGTGATATTTCCCCTGAAACATTTCGATCGCAGTAGAGAGCTGGCCCTCAAATTCGATATTCATTTTTCGCATTAATAATAAGGACAGTTTTTCATGGTGCCAATCATCCATCAACATATTTTCCAACGCGTGAGAAAAAGGGCCGTGTCCAACGTCATGAAGTAAAATTGCCAACATTGCCCCTTTTTCTTCTTCTTTTGAAATAGCGACGCCTTTTAGTTTTAATGTTTCTAAAGCGGTAAACATCAAATGCATCGCGCCCAAAGCATGATGAAAACGCGTATGTGTAGCGCCAGGGAAAATGAGGTTTAAAAGTCCAGTTTGGGAAATCCGGCGTAATCGCTGAAAATAAGGATGTTCAATAACATCAAAAAGAATTTCGTGCGGAATACTAATAAATCCGTGAACGGGATCGTTGATAATTTTAAATTTATTGGTCATAATCTAAATTCCATCGGCTTTTTAATTGCGTATAGAACCCTACAAATTTACATATTTGTTTTAAAGCATATGATAAGGACGGAATATTTGAAATCATTTTGATTAATTCTTTTCCCAAAAATATCGAAGTTTTGATCAATAAAATTAACGGAAGTTTAACTTGGTTTTAAAGAAAAGTTGGCAGTTAATGGTTGTATTTTTGAGGCCGAGACCAAATCGATCACTTTATCAATTAAACTGATTGCCTTGTTCTCCTAAATTTTAATAAACAAAAAATGTATGTCAAAACTTATTTGGATTGATGATGAAGTAGATTTACTAAAACCACATATTGTATTTTTAGAAAACAAAGGGTACCAGATTACGCCCGTAAATAATGTAAATGAAGCACTGGAACTCATTGAAAAAGAAAATTTTGCGTTGGCACTTCTAGATGAAAATATGCCAGGAATCTCTGGTTTGGAAGCAATTCCGATGATTAAAAATATTGACTCTGCTATAAAAATTGTAATGGTCACTAAAAATGAAGAGGAACTCATCATGGAACAAGCGATCGGCTCTCAAATTGCCGATTATATTTTAAAACCAGTAAATCCCAACCAGGTTTTATTGTCTTTAAAAAAGAATCTTCAGGAAGAAACTTTGGTTGAGCAAAAAACAATTTTAGAATATCAGCAGGAATTCCGGAATCTTTCGATGGAACTTTCTTACTTAAGAACGTATCAGGAATGGGCAGAGTATTATAAGAAAATATTGAACTGGGAAATTAAATTTGATAAAGTATTTGATAGTGAATTTTCTGATCTGTTACAATCTCAAAAAGAGGAAGCCAATATTCAGTTTTCTAAATTTATAGAAAACAACTATGAAGATTGGTTAAATTCCTCTGATAAACCGATGATGAGCCACACTTTATTTAAAGATAAAGTAAAACCAGAAGTTGAAAAAGACAAAGTTCTTCTGTTGATGGTGGATAATCTGCGGTACGATCAATGGAAAGTCATTGAACCTCTTTTCACTAAATTTTACCAAAAAACTTCAGAGGATTATTACTACAGCATTTTACCAACGGCGACTCAATATGCGCGTAATTCTTTTTTTGCAGGTTTAATGCCCTCCGAAATTGAAAAGAGATTTCCTGATTATTGGTTTAATGATAACGAAGAAGGTAATAAAAATGAGCACGAACGCGATTTTCTGGAAGATCAAATGAAACGCTTAGGTTTGTCTGGAAAAAGCATGAAATATCTGAAAATTTTAAATGCAGATTTCGAACGTAAAATTCTGGATGATTTCAACCAACACAAAAACAATGATTTACTGGTGATTGTGTACAATTTTATCGATATTCTTTCGCATGCAAAAACTGATAATGTGATTGTGAATCAATTGATCCGTGATGATAAAACCTTCCGGTCGCTGACTTATAATTGGTTTGAAAATTCCTCTTTGCTAAAAATTATCAAAATGGCTGCAGAAAGCGGGTATAAACTCGTGTTGACAACAGACCACGGAACCATTTATGTTAAAAAGCCGAGTAAAGTCGTGGGTGACCGCGAAACTTCTACAAATATCCGGTACAAAACGGGAAGAAGTTTAACGTATGAGAAAAATGATGTTTGGGCAATTTCGAATCCAGAAAAACTTTTTTTACCGAAAGGAAATTTAAGTTCAAAATATATTTTCGCAAAGAATAATATCTTTTTAGCCTATCCAAAAAATTATAATCATTTTGTAAATTACTACAAAGAAACCTACCAACATGGCGGGATTTCTCTGGAAGAATGTATCATTCCGATTTGCGTAATGGAGCCCAAATAGTTTTTCATAGTTTATTTAGTTTGGGTTTCTGAGGCGGGAAAGATCTTTGATTTTTCCCGCTTTTTTATGGAATATTGCGATTGCAAAAAGCCGCAAACAAATTGTATTTTTGAAAATATTAAAAAATTTATGAGAATAATATCATATAACGTCAACGGAATTCGCGCCGCTTTTACAAAAGATTTTGTGGGCTGGCTGCAAGTCGCTGATCCAGATGTAATCTGCATTCAGGAGAGCAAAGCTGGCAATGATCAGATTGACATCGAAAGTTTAGAAAAGGTCGGATACTTCAGTTATTGGCATTCTGCCCAAAAGAAAGGATATTCCGGCGTCGGAATCGCTTCTAAAGTGAAACCGATACATGTAGAATACGGATGCGGTATTGAACATTACGATTCAGAAGGAAGAATTATGCGTGCGGATTTTGAAGATTTTTCAGTGATTTCCGTCTATGTTCCATCAGCTTCAAATAATGGCAGACTCGTTTTTAAAATGAAGTTCTGCTACGACTTTTTGGAATACATTAAAACATTAAAGAAAACCATTCCTAATCTTGTAATTTGTGGTGATTTTAATATTTGCCATCAGGAGATCGACATTCACAACCCGGAAGGTTTAAAAAATGTCTCCGGATTTTTGCCTATGGAAAGAGAATGGCTTACTCAATTTATTGAAGAATGTGAGCTCATCGACAGTTTCCGATACTTTAACAACCAACCAGAAAACTATTCCTGGTGGAGTTATCGCCAAAATTCACGTGCAAGAAATAAAGGCTGGAGATTGGACTATAATTTTGTTTCGTACGCTTTAAAAGACCGACTCTCGCGCGCAGTCATTCTGAAGGAAGCTGTTCACTCTGACCACTGTCCTGTAATGGTAGAATTGTCTTAATTAAAATTGTGACGAAAAGAATTCTTCATCACAAAATCAAAATATTGAACATAAAAAAAGCCGTTTGGTCCTATTGACTAAACGGCTTTTGATTTTTTAAATTTTACGTTATAAATCGTAATCTATGATTTCGTATTCAACAGGCATGGTACCTCTGGAAGGATTACCGATCGCTTTAAATGCTGCCTTTGTAAGATCGAGTGCGCGAGATGAATGGAAAGGACCGCGGTCGTTTATTTCTACTATTACACTTTTTCCTGATCTTAGGTTGGTTACTTTTACTTTGGTGCCGAATGGAAGTGTTCTATTGGCGGCAGTTAATTTCGAATTACTAAAAATATCTCCGCTTGCAGTTTTTCTACCGTTGAACTTATCGTGATAGAAAGAAGCAAAACTTGTCTTTTTAGCATCGTTGGTATCATTTTTGAAAGAAAAGATACCAAGTGTTGAAATCATCATTATGATTAGGAGTATTCCTCTTTTCATCATTTTGAATTATTTTTATTGGTTTTGACTCTGCAAATTTATTCCGAAATTGACTTACACAACTTTTGAACCGTTAAACTCCGTTAATGAATTGTTAATTTTTTGTTAACAATCATTGGATAGTCGCTAATAGTGGCTTTTCACGAAGGTTCTTAATTTGTGTTAAAATTGAGTAGTAAATGTTAATTTTATTAACTAACCACCGCATAGTATCTATACATTTTTAGAGATAAAAGACTAAATACCAATCACTTAAACAAAAAATACTTTTAGAAATTCTAAAAGTATTTTTATTACAAATATTTTTGTCGATCTGATAAAAAATCAACTTAAAAATGCTAATTACCAAACGAGCTCACCGTATAAATCGAATTCTTCTGCGCTGGTAATTTTAATATCAGCAAATTCTCCGAGAGATAAATAGGTGTTTTCAGCAGAAACCAAAACTGTATTGTCTACATCGGGTGAATCAAATTCGGTACGGCCGACAAAATAATTGCCTTCTTTTCGGTCAAACACACATCGGAAAACCTGCCCAATCTTTTCCTGATTCTTTTCCCAAGAAATCTGCGATTGCAATTCCATAATTTCTTCAACTCTGGCTTCTTTTACTTCTTGAGGCACATCGTCTTCTAAAACATAGGCCGTTGTATTTTCTTCGTGAGAATAGGTAAAACATCCCAAACGATCAAATCTTTGCTCCCGAACCCATTCTTTCATTTCCTGAAATTTCTCTTCAGTCTCTCCGGGGAAACCCACAATAAGTGTGGTACGGATCGCCATATTAGGAACTTTCTCCCGAAACTTGGCCAGCAAAGCATTTGTTTTTTCATGCGTTGTGCCACGTTTCATAGCTTTCAACAAATCAGAATTGATGTGCTGTAAAGGAATATCTATATAATTACAAACTTTTGGTTCATCTCTTATAATATCCAAAACATCTTCCGGAAAACCTGTTGGAAACGCGTAATGCAAACGAATCCATTCAATTCCTTCCACTTTTACAAGACGTAAAAGCAAATCGCCAAGCGCGCGCTTTTTATAAAGATCTAAACCGTAATACGTTAAATCCTGAGCAATTAAAATAAGTTCTTTAACGCCTTTTTTAGCCAATTTTTCAGCTTCTATAATCAGGTTTTCAATTGGTGTAGAAATATTTTTTCCGCGCATTAAAGGAATAGCACAAAAAGAACACGGTCTGTCGCAACCTTCAGCAATCTTTAAATAAGCGTAATGTTTAGGAGTAGTTGTCATTCTTTCGCCAACCAATTCGTGTTTGTAATCGGCTCCTAACTGCTTTAACAAAAGGGGTAAATCACGAGTACCAAAATACTGATCAACATCAGGAATCTCCCGGATTAAATCGGGCTTGTATCTTTCTGACAAACATCCGGTAACGAAAACCTTTTCTACTTCTCCCCGATTTTTAGCTTCTACAAATTCCAAAATGGTATTGATAGATTCCTCTTTTGCATTATCGATAAAACCACAAGTATTGATGACCACGATGTCACCTTTATCTTCATGAACAACGTCTTTTCCATTCGCCTTAAGTTGCCCCATTAAGACTTCAGAATCATAGACGTTTTTTGAACATCCTAAGGTTACAATATTTATTTTCTTTTTTCCGACTGATTTTGTGCGCATTATAAAATTTATTGGGCGCAAAGATAAGCATATAAAAGCGAAAAATTATTCAGGTGCCTCAACGTCTTTTTTAAATTTAGAAAACTTGAGCATTTCAGGATTGATTTTTTTCTCGAATAAAAGGCCGATCATCATTACAAATGTGGTCAATAAAATGACCTGAATAACCACGGATTCATTGAGATAGGGAAAACGGTCTTTTGGGGTAATGCTTAAAAATAAAAGGACCGTAATTAAGCCGCGTGGTGCGATATAGAACAAAGGTTGTAAATCCATTTTCCCGAGTTTGAGAAAGATTGCGCGCAATACATAAATTACGACCACAATTGAAACAGACCAAACCAAAGAATCGGTATTGATAATATCTTCAGTTTTTAAAACAAAACCAAATACGATGAAGAAAAGGGTTCGTACGATAAAAGTCGCTTCGATAACCACATCTTTAAAATGCTGCACTTCACGGGTAAGTTTTGTAAAACGGACATTCCGTAAAAATTTAAGGTTCCGCATTTCATCAACATTTCCCAGAACGAGACCGAAAAAGAGAATAAATATTAACGCTGGTAAATGGTAAATTTTTGCCACCTGGTAAATGAGAATGTTTAAAATGATGATTGGACCGTATTTGATATGATGATCAATTTTAGCCAAAAGAACCGCAAGTACAAGCGACGCAACCACGGAAATTACAAGCATCAACATAAACTGACCCGCAAAATGGAAGGCTCCAGTTAGCGTAATCGCAGTACCAAAAGTTGCAAAATTAAAGAAGAGGACTCCGATAATATCAGAAAGACTGCTCTCATAAGTTATAAACTGCCGCTTTTCCCGCGATAGATTAATGGCGCTGGGTATCGCGATGGAACTGCTGATAATACAAAAGGGAATAATATTGATCAAACTTTGTTTAAAGGAAAGATTCCATTCATAATACAAAAATGCAGAAAACCCAAGAGCAATAATAACCAAAGGAACGAGTGCAATAACTGCGGATTTTTTTACTAAATTTTGGGTAGATCTGTTGAGTTCAAGTTCCAGGGAACCTTCCAAAACTATGAGTATCAGTCCGACCGTTCCTAAAATTGGCAAGATTACATTTAGGTTTGGGATGATAATATTGTACAAACCACCGATCTGGTTGAGCATCCAACCTGTTGCAAGCAATAAGATTACAGAAGGAATTTTTGTGAATTTTGTGGTAATATCAAAAAGGTAGGATATCAATAAAATAAGACAGATCCCGATAATAAATATTTCAGCCATGACGTAAATATATAAAAAAAACCAAGAAACACTGCGTTGCAGCAGTTCGCATGTTGAAAATTTAAATCATGTGATCCACTTTTCAGTAAAATTTAAACCAAAAAAAGAGCATACTCTACGCATGCTCTTCCTTTTTTTAACGGGAAAAATGTTAGTCGACTAATTTCTTCAAATAATCTCCATAGCCACTTTTTCCATATTTTTTAGCAGATTCAAGGAGTTGTTCTTTATTGATAAATCCTTTTTTATAAGCAATTTCTTCAATACAAGAAATCTTAAAACCTTGTCTTTTTTCTAAAACCTTTACGAACTCCGAAGCTTCGTGTAATGAATCAAACGTTCCGGTATCTAACCACGCAGTGCCGCGAGACATTACGCCAACTTCTAAATCTCCTTTTTCAAGATAGATTCGGTTAATGTCCGTAATTTCTAATTCTCCACGTACAGATGGTTTTAAATTCTTAGCATATTCCACTACCGAATTATCATAGAAATATAATCCCGGTACAGCAAAATTTGATTTTGGATTTTCTGGTTTTTCCTCGATGGAAATTGCTTTTAAATTTTCATCAAATTCAACAACTCCATATCGTTCAGGATCTGAAACTTGGTAGGCGAAGACACATCCACCTTTTACTGAAGCTTTACTGGCAAGCAGTTGCGCCAATCCAGTTCCATAAAATATATTATCTCCAAGAACCAAAGCCACGGAATCATCGCCGATAAATTCTTCACCCAAGATGAATGCTTGCGCTAATCCATCAGGACTTGGTTGTATTTTATATTGAATATTACAGCCAATCGAGGATCCGTTACCCAAAAGTTTGATAAAACCCTCCTGATCATGAGGCGTCGTAATAATTAAAATATCCTTAATCCCCGCCAAAAGCAATGTTGACAAAGGATAATAAATCATGGGTTTATCGTAAACCGGCATCAGCTGCTTACTTACCGCTATAGTTAAGGGGTAAAGTCGTGTACCGGAACCGCCGGCGAGAATAATTCCTTTCATCTTAAGAGTATTGTTTGTCGTAATATTTTTGATAATCGCCGCTTGTGACGTGATCCAGCCATTCTTTGTTTTCCAGAAACCAGTCGATTGTTTTACCTAATCCCTGTTCGAAAGTTACGCTTGGCATCCAACCTAATTCTTTGTTCAGTTTGGTTGCATCTATGGCGTACCGTAAATCGTGTCCGGGTCTATCTTTAACGTAGGTAATTAATTTTTCTGAATGACCTGCAGGATTTCCTAATTTCTCATCCATTTGCTTGATCAGTTCTTTTACCAAATCAATATTTTGCCATTCATTAAAACCACCAATATTATAGGTTTCTCCGGTTTTTGCTTCATAGAATATTTGATGAATTGCTTTCGCATGATCAATCACATACAACCAATCTCTAGTGTATTTTCCATCTCCATAAATAGGAAGTGGCTTTCCATTCAGAATATTAGAAATGCATAAGGGAATCAATTTCTCCGGAAAGTGATTCGGACCATAATTATTGGAGCAGTTAGAAAGGATAAATGGCATTCCATACGTATTTCCATAAGCGCGCACCAAATGATCAGAAGCTGCTTTACTAGCCGAATAAGGCGATTGCGGATCGTAGGCTGTAGTTTCTAAAAAGAAACCGGTTTCGCCTAGACTTCCATATACCTCATCTGTAGAAACATGATAAAAAAGATTTTTACGGGTTTCATCTGGATAATTCCCATGCTGATGGTCCGGATTTAAAGTCCAAAATTCTCTGGCTAAATTTAAAAGGTTTGCAGTTCCGTTGACATTCGTATTAATGAACGCGCTTGGATCTTCAATACTTCGATCCACATGGCTTTCTGCCGCTAAGTGAACAATCGCATCTGGATTATACTTTTCAAAAACCTTTCTCAATTCATCAACATTGGTAATGTCTGCTTTTTCGAAAATGTAATTGGGTTCATTTTCAATGTCTTTTAAATTCTCCAGATTACCTGCGTAGGTTAAAGCATCTAAATTGATAATTTGTGTCTCCGGATGATTTTTAACGAACTCGCGAACAACATGAGAGCCGATAAAGCCGGCACCACCGGTAATAATTATATTTTTCATATTTATTTTTCTAAAAGTTGTGTGCTGCAAAGGTAGGTTGAATTTTATCTTTTTCCGAAAGTAGTACATCCGCTTCGGGTAATTTCCAGTCGATATTTAAATCTTGATCGTTATAGGAAACTCCACCTTCGGAGTCTTTATTATAAAAATTATCGCATTTATAAGCAAAAACAGCTGTTTCAGTTAGGACCGAAAAGCCATGTCCGAAGCCGCGCGGCACATAAAACTGCAATTTATTTTCTGCAGACAATTCGATACCGAACCACTTCCCAAAAGTCGGCGAATCTGGTCGTAAATCTACAGCGACATCCCACACAGAACCTTCTAAACAGGAAACGAGTTTTGCTTGTGCATGTTCGCCTTTCTGTAAATGAAGTCCGCGCAAAACACCATAAGATGATTTTGAAATATTATCCTGCACAAAATGACCATTTAAACCTGTTAGATCTTCAAATTTCTTTTCGTTAAATTTTTCAAAAAAATATCCCCGCTCATCTTCGAAAATTGTCGGTTCAATAATATAGCAGTCCTGGAGTGGCGTTGGTTTGATCTTCATTAAGATTGTTTTATTAAGGATTTCTTTAAAATATTTAATTTAAGAAAAATATACAAGATGGCAGTTGGAATTAGAATCATTGCAAATATAAACCAAGTATTTAAGCCTGACAAAATCACAAAAATATTAATTAAAAGTTGAAATAATCCATACAGTAAGCTCACGGTTAGATGAGACTGTTTTTGTTCATTCACAAAAAGCTGATATAAGTGGCGGCGGTGGGCTTCTAAAATATTTTCGCGTCTTTTTATTCGTTCAACGATCGTTATTACGGTATCAATTCCATATAGACTTAAAAAAAGCAACCATTTAAAATCTCCTGTTTTTATAATCAGCATCGCAATAAGCGCGATAATCCAAAAAGCGATTCCCATACTTCCGACATCGCCCAGAAAGCATTTGGCTCTTTTACGGAAATTAAAAAAAAGAAAAACGATACAGGCTAACGTCGGGTATACAATAAAATCTTTTAAGATGAAAGGCGCAATTTCCTGATTCACATACCATAAAGAACCTAAAATCACCAAACTGTAGACTCCGGATATTCCATTAATACCATCCATAAAATTATAGGCATTCAAAATGCCGATAGCGAGGATATAAACGAAGGGAAGCTCCCAGATCGGCAAAATTGTAAATCCATTAACAAAATGAAGCAGTAAAGTCACCGCAATAAAGTGAAAAATTAAACGGGTTTTTGTAGGAAGATCGACGAGATCATCAACAAAACTTAAAATAGTAATGAGTAAAAATCCTGCCCCAAAAACAAAAAAGTTAGGCTGATCCTCAGCACCATATAAACCATCCGAATTAAAAAACATTTCTGTCCCAATGAATAGTAAATAAGCGATTGGGAAAATGATGCCTCCTCCACGGACCGTAATATCAGAATGCGAAGTGCGGTGGTTAGGGTGATCTATGATATTATACTTGGTCGCGATCCTAAAATACACCATCAGAAGTACAAAAAACACCGCGGTAACGATAATATATTCCATTACTTTCTAAAGCTTTTGATGGTCTTTCGTAAACCTTCTTCGGCGGTAAAAGGTAATTTCGTCATACGAAGCAACTGGTTTATTTTGTGATTAGAAATAACCAAAGAAGAAGTCATTTTTTGCAATCTTTTAGTGTTTAAGGGCAAAGGTAAAAAATCTCCGATTGTAGCCACCCCATTAATGAGGAATTTTGGCACCGCAATCTCAGAATTTTTCACTTCTAAGACTTCTTTTATGACTTTAACTATTGCTGTGGTTGACAATGGTTCGTTATCTGAAATGTGGTAAATACCACTGTGTAGCAAATGTCTATTTTCAATAATTTTAGCGATGTAAAAATTAAAGTTTTCGATACCAATAAATGACCTTTCATTTTTAAAGGCTGCAAGCGGATAAGGCAGGCCAGTGGAAATGATTTTATATAATAAACCCAAATTCCCTTTATCACCAGGCCCGTGAATCATCGGTGGTCGAAGGATAATTACTTTTTTGTAGCCAGGTACGGTTTGACTTTGTAGCCATTCTTCGGCTGTTCTTTTTGTTTTCCCATAGGGAGAAACTGGGAAACAATCATCGTTTTCAGTTAAAGGTTTTTCGGCCGAGAACTCCTGAATTGCCGCCACCGAACTGATGTAAATCAGTAAGGATGCTGTCGAATTTATAAATACTTCAAAAATATCTTGCGCCAGTTTTATATTTGAAAAATAATAGTCCTCTTCAGAGGCCTTTTTTTTGTTGTCGTGCGCTTTACCGATTAAATTGATGAACACTTCTGTCTCCTGATCAATTTTAGTTTCCCACCTATTTTCACGAACCGATAATTCTTGAATTTCGAAGTCTTTTTGTAAAGAGCGTGTAAGGTTTTTTCCGACAAAACCGGAACTTCCGAAAATTACTACTTTCATATTTTATGTTCAAGGACTGTATCCCAATAGCCAGGATTTTTCATTGTAAATATTTCGTTAACCCAGCCTTCAAGAGACATCGTTTGTCGTAGCTGGTCATTAATTTCTTTAAAGTCTGTTTCAAAGAATTTCTTGTCGAATTGTACATTTCCTCTTTCGATGACCCAAATATTTTGTGGATCATAAAAAGGATATGTTTTTATTTCGGGATTGGTTGTAATTAATTTTCTACCCGCGCCCAAAGTTTCGAAAGTTCGCATTGTTAAACCATTTTGGCCTTTATGAGTAATATCCAGTATGACTTTAGATTTTTTATAAATATCCACAATTTCCTTGTGCTTCAGACTTCTGAAAGATATTTTTGCCGGATCAAAGGTTCTAAAATCTTTTTCAGTAAGTTTTTTAAACTTAAACAAAGTTTTACTGGGAGAAAAATAATAGGTAAACATCGTAAAATTATTTTTTTCACACCAATTTCTTGCGGACTCACAGATCATGTAACGGTCTGAATGAGCAGTTCCGATAAATGCTAAATCATAGTCAAATTTTTTATCAATTTGGTTTAAAAGTCCGTAATCAGGAGCAAAAAACAAAGGACGAAATTTCATTTTATATTTCACGGCATCTTTGCTGTCAAATGTATATTTATAATCGAAATACTTTAAAATACCAAAGCCATTAGAATTGTTATTAAACGAATCATAGGTATAAAAAATAAATTTGATTCCCGGATTATTTGATTTTATAAATTCCAGAAAAAACGCTGGAGTAGCTTCCCCTTTTATAAGTAAGAAGTAATCGTATTTATAATCCTTAATTTTTTCTATAATCGCTTTAAAATATTCATTAATTTTAACGGTATATAACTCTTTTTTGATCCGTAAAATTGCTTTTGTAAAAAATGAATTGGAAGGCCGTTCGTCGAAAAGATCGACTAGAGCTCCTTGATTTTCCAATTCTTTTTTTATAAGTTCTTCATAATAAAAAAACTTAACCGATATCAACAAAACCCTTTTACCTTGCAGCATCCTGAATTATTTATACAATCCTTTTGATTTCATCTCTTCCATCGATTGTTCGTATTTATCTTCCTGAATTTCCTGCGTATTCACCCAATCTGTAAATTTTTTTAATCCTTCCTCAAAACTTACTTTCGGTTCAAATCCTAAGAAAGATTTAATTTTAGCCAAATCGGCAAAGTTATGCCGAATATCTCCTAATCTGTAATTTCCCGATATTGCAATGGGAACATCAATGCCATAATTCTTAGAAAGCCCTTTAGCAACCGACATTACATCGATGGCTACACCCGTTCCGACATTAAAAACTTCATTGTTTGCCTCCTCTTTTTCCAAGCCTAAAATTGTTGCCTCGACCACGTCATCAATGAAAACGAAATCGCGGCTTTCTTTACCATCTTCAAATATCGTTATTGCATTTCCGTTTTTAATCTGTGTTGAAAATATGGAAAGAATTCCGGTGTAGGGGTTTTTTAATGATTGTCCGGGGCCATACACATTTTGATAACGAAACGCAACGCCGGCGATTCCGATTGTTGGGCAGACGGTAAGCACCATTTGTTCTTGATTTTGTTTGGTAATGCCATACACGGAAGATGGGTGAATTTTAGAGTCTTCATCTGTAGCCACCAAAGTAAGCGCAGACGAATTCGGATAATTAGGTTCAAAATCTTTTTGATCCATATCTTTGGAAATTCTGTGCTTCGGATACACCGCGCCCAATTCTTTACTGATATATTTTCCTTCACCATAAATCGAGCGCGAAGAGGCGACAATTACTTTCTTAATTTTGTAACTGCCATTTACCAACAAATCAAGCATCAAAGAAGTTCCCGTAATATTTACATCCACATATTTTTGAACTTCGTACATGGATTGTCCAGTGCCGGTTTCAGCAGCATAGTGAATGATGGCATCCTGACCTTCCAGCGCTTTTTTCCAATCTTCAATATTGGTAACCGTTCCGTAAATTAATTTAACGTGGTCTTTAATGCTGAGAAAAAGGGGTGAGTTTTCGGTCGGATTTTCACCATGGATTTGTGGAGATAAATTATCTAAAACAGTTACGGTATAACCTTTTGATATTAATTTTAAGGCCAAATTTGATCCTATAAAACCCGCTCCGCCGGTGATGAGTATATTTTTCATTTTAAATTTTCTCCCATTTTTTGGTGTTCAAAGCTTTTATTTTATTTCCTCAGACGGAATATAATTTTAAAAGCCTTTACCAGTTCTAAAACACCTGGCATTATAATATGCTACAATTCAATTAGATGAAGTTCACAATTCCCGTGTCAATTAGGTGGTTAATTTAATATCTTTTCAGGACATGAACCAAGCAATATAATCTAAATTTTATCATAAATGACAATGAACTGCTGCTTTTTGCACCGCCTGTAGATGTTGTATTTCCGTGTCTGCGATATAAAACCAATGGTTCTTTAATTACTTTTGATCGATAATAAAATTCTGAAATTAGCAAAATCCAAAAATCGTGTGGACATAACTTTTTATCTGGCGGAAAAGGTAAAATTCTCTGTAAAACTTTTTTATTAAATGCCATACAACATCCTAAGCTCTTGGTTTTAATCAAATCACTCAGAAAGCCTGTACTCATACCACGGAGATCAAAGTAGGTTTGAGAATCAAGACTTTCTAATTCCTCGTTTACAATTTTAGCATTACTAACCAGAAAATCGTGGTGCTCAAATTCGTGGCTAAACACTTCAATTTTATGTGGTAACCAAACATCATCCTGATCTGACAGATAGATAAAGTCTCCAGAAGCATGTTTTATAGCATTTTCAAAATTATTGGTATATCCTTTTTCAGTTTTATTGAAGATAATTTTAATTCTATCTTCACGGAAAGATTCTATAATTTCAATCGTTCGATCAGTCGAATAATCATCGGAAATAATTAATTCATCATCATTTTGAAGCTGTGGCAAAATTGACGCGATTTGCTCCTGAATAAACCGTTCTCCATTATAAGTTGCGATACACACTGAATTCTTCATCTCTTTTTGCCGAATTTATTCATCTTAAAATCTTCGTAAGCCGTGTACATTATTTTTAGTTTCTGCACCTTCTCATCTTCAAATAATATTATTTTGACCAACTCTTTTAAAAGTGAATATTTTTCTTTGTCATAAAAAGTTGTTATATTTTTATACGTTTTAAGCATATAAAATTTATTTCTCGTAATATAATACCTCCTGATTAAGGGGTGATTGGTCAATAAAATTTTAAATAAAAGATTTTGTTTGAGTTTTGATTTTCCCAATTCATGGGCAATTTTATATCCTTCTAATTCTTTGAGTTGGTAGCCATTTAATTTTAATTTTAAGCAGAAATCAATATCTACATAATCAATGAATAATTTATCTTCAAAACCACTTACTGCGGTATAAGCTTCTAAATTAAGAATATTTCCGGAGGTCATGACGACCACGGGTTTTTCATTCTCCAAAATTTGATACTGGTATGGAGCACCATTTATGATGTAGGTCGGATAATATAGCGCTGTTTTATTATCAGGATCAAGGGCATCCTTAAAAAATTTCTCTAACGTTAATATTTTACTGTCTTGATCCATCGTCAATATCCACTCAAAACCATCTTTTATGGCAGTTTTACACCCTATATTTAAAGCGCTGGCGATTCCTAAATTTTCATTATTAAAAATATAAACAACCTTTTCTGGAGCATTTATCCGCTGGAGCATTTGCTCATTTGACGCATCGGAATTGTCGATGAGGTATAATTTATCTACGTGTTCGATATACGTTTCGATATTTTGAAGTACATCAGGTTGCGGATTATAAAGAATAGTTACTGCAGCAATCATATATCAAAAATTAATTCAACATAGAAAAGATTGACCAATAAAAAAACGAGTGCGACCAAAACAACTAAGAGTCGTCCCAATATTTGAACTCTAAATAAATAAACCAACATGGGAATTAAAATAATTTCAACAACACCCAACATTTCGCTGATACGGCTGGAAAAAGCTGGTATTTTACCAAAAACAGTAAACACCACAAGAGATATGGCATACATATTAAGAAGCAGCGGAAAATAGATGTTATATTTTGAAAACTTCTTATAATTAAAAAGCAGAACATAAAAGATCAATATCCGAAAAAGATATAAATAACCGAACACGTTTATCTCCTCATTATTCATTTCCTGCAGGGTAAGATAAGCCTCTATCTTTTCCTGTATGCCTGGAATAGGGATAATTCGTACAAAATTTAAACCCAGAAAAAAAGAGGCGTATCCCAAAAAAATAGAAATTCCTAATATTTTGACATTTATCTTTTTAGGCAAAAACCAGAGCGGAAGGATTAATAACGCAGAATAATGGAATAAAAAACCGAGTATTGCAAACAGAAGAAATTTCTTTAAATCCCGCTCCATATTGGGTTTAATGGAAAGGAGTAAAAAAGCAGACGCAACACCTGCTCTAATTTGCGTCATTTCATGTAAAAGGTAAAAATTACTCACATAAACAACTAAGGACAGCAGCACGAAATTACTCAACGTAGTAATTCCTTTTAATTTTAAACTCACTCCTAAAAAAGCAAAGATGAGAAAGAGATATCTGATATCTTCCGTAAACTGGGTGACGAGATAAGAAATCGTTTTAAATGCTGGCTCAACACTTATGGTTTCATAATTTTCAAAAAGCAGTTCGTAGATAATATAATCAAAACTGTCTTCTCGGAAACCCGCGAATAAAAGCATAACAAGGCCGCAAAAAATGACAATATATTTTTCGACTTTTGCAACTGGTCGGAATATCGAGATGAAGGATAGTAAGATAAAACCGAAAATTATGCTTTGAATCATTATTCTTTAAAATAATTTAACATTTTCGCAGCCACCGCTTTACTTTCAAATTGCTGTACATCTAGGAATGCCTGTTCTATCTTCCTTATTGTTTCTTTTTCATTTTCAAGAACTTCAAGGACTCTATTTTTAATTTCGTTCGCATTCTTCACAGGAACTTTCCAGGAATTATCATCGTTAGCTGGTAAATAACCCGTCGTAATTACCGGAACTTTGCAGGCCATGGATTCTATAACCGGATAATGAACAGCCTCTAGTTGAACCAGTCCTGCACATACATACATCGTAAGGCTGTTATAATATTCTGCTAGCTCCTGATCTCCCTGAGGTATGTGCAGTACAATTCCGTCTTCACTTTTCAGCGAATCATCACCAAATGCAATATGAAGCTCTAGTTTATCGCCCATTTCTTTTCGAAGTAATTTAAAAGCTTCGAGGACATATGAGGTGCCTTTGTATGCTTCTAATCTTCCAATAGTTCCAATAATTATTTTTTTCTGTTGTAGCTGTTTGGTTGGTTTAAATACATTAAAATCTACACCGGGAAAAACGAATTTATCCGCCTTGATATCTTTATAATCAAGATACATAGGAGCATTTACAATGATATTCAATCCCAAGTGATATGAGTTTTTACTAATTTGTTTATAGACTCGTGATTTAATATCTTTCTTATAATAATATTCCGGCTCATATGCCTGAACGTAGTAAAACTTTTTAGCTTTTATGGTGGAATATCTTACAGGGTGAGCAGTTAAGCAATGGGTTGCCAACACTATATCTGCTTCTTGTTTGTTTAAAATGTTCCGCAACATCCTTCGTATTCCAAAAGGTCCTAGCAGTGCTTTAGGATGATTGTTATTAAAATCATTAAACATTTTACCCTGATTATCAAAGTAAAAAATTTTTGCCCTTGTAGGAAAATACGGACCCTCAGATTTAATATGAGAAAAAAAGACGACTTCATGACCCTGCGCAATCCAGTGATTCGCCAACTCTGAAATCACCCGCCAACCACCAGCTTTTCCAAATGTTCCTACAAGCGGAATTATTATTTTCATGTTGCAGCTGAATTTAAATTGGTTTTAAATAACAATTTTCTAAAGATGATGACCATTACGACAAAGTAAATAAAGTAATTTAGACAGTACGACTGTGTTGCGCCAATGACTCCATATTTATTAATAAAGTAATAAGACAAAACTACTAATAAACCAGAAAAAATAATTTCGGTAATGATGTAAATTTTTGTCATTGATTTAGCAACCATCAAGAATGCAAGAATCCAGCTCATAATTTTAAAAAAATCGCCCGCGAGTTGCCACAAAAAAAGTTCTTTCATAGGGTAAAATTCCTTTGTAAAGAGAACATTAATTACCACATCTTTTAGTAAATAAATAAGTAGTAAACTGATACAAATTAAGGGAGTAATGATTTTATAGGTGTTTAAAATTTCCTTTCGTAGAAGATGGTGGCTTTTTAATTCAGATAATTTAGGAAGGTAATAGACGCTAAATGAGGTGGTAAAAAGCATAAGATACAAACCAGAAATTCTATTCATTCCTTCCCAGAAACCTGCTTTTTCAACCGTAAATTCCTGAATAAGATAACCGCGTACCAGAAGTTGAGAAACGGGAATCGTTGCGGCTGAAACGAGAGCCATAAGAGAATAGGAAAAATATTTTTTTACGATCTCTCTGTTCATTTTTCCCCACAGATATGCTTTGCTAAACCAATTTACTTTCTTAAGAAAAAAGACAGTGCCAAAAAAAACTACACTTTGGTAAGTTACCGTAGCGACTAAGGCGCCTCGCAGGTTGTAATTCATCACTAAAAAAACGGTGAATAACAGTCCAATTATACTTGTTGTAATGTTGATGATTACAAACTTTTTAAATTCCTGTAAACCATTAAGTATTGAAAGCAAAAAATTATTCAAGGAAAGGAACAAAAGACTACAGCCTAAAAATACGAAAACATAATAGTATTGATGATCCAATAAAACCCACTGACTGAGAAAGGAACTGAAAAGAATGAGAAGACCTCCAGAAAAGATCGACAGATAAATCGTTATTTTCAGGCCATTTTGGATATATTTTTTAAATGAAGATTTCTCACCTTTAAATTCGGAAACATATCTCACCACTCCATTATTAATTCCGCCAGAACCTAAAGTCGCGAAAATTGTGGTGAAATTTTGTAATTGTCCTATAAGCGCAATTCCCGCAGGACCAACCAATGCAGCCACCACCTTCACGGTGATGTAACTTGTTAAGAGTTTAATTACCGTTGAAAGACTAGTCAACGAAAAAACTTTGATCAGGTCAGAGGTGAGTAGATTCTTAAATTTTTTAATCATCTAAAAGTCGTTGAGGGCGGCAATTATAGTACTAATTTCCTGATCATCTAAAACTGGTGAGATCGGTAAACTTAGCACCTCAGCATGAATTTTTTCGGTTATAGGAAATGTGAGGTCATTTAGGGCTTTATACGCTTTTTGCTGGTGAGGCGGAATTGGATAGTGGATGAGGGTTTGTATGTCCTTTTCAGCCAAATATTTTTGTAATTCTTCTCTTTCGGAGGATCTAATTACAAACAGGTGCCAAACGTGTTCATTTTTGTTTTGAGGACTTTCCGGCAATACAATTTTAGGATTTTTTATTCCTGAGAGATACATTTCGGCAATTTCCTTTCTACGCATATTTTCAGAATCAATGTACTTTATCTTAACGGAAAGAACTGCGGCCTGAATTTCATCGAGTCGCGAGTTAAGTCCCTGATATAAGTTTACATATTTTTCAGTGGAACCATAATTGGCAACTGCTCGAATGGTGTTTGCGAGATTTTCATCGTTGGTAGTTACCGCGCCAGCATCTCCTAAAGCACCTAAGTTTTTACCGGGATAAAAACTAAAACCGGCTGCGTCTCCTATATTACCCGTTTTAATTCCGTTCCAGCTTGCGCCAATAGATTGCGCATTATCCTCAATTATTTTTAAGCCGTTATTTGTGGCAATTTTTTGTAATTCCTCTGACCAAACTGCTCTACCGTAAAGGTGAACAATTAAAATTCCCTTTGTTTTAGGGGTAATTTTCTGCTCAATTTCCGAAACGTCAATATTATAAGTATCCAGTGTAGGCTCAACTAAAACAGGAACCAGTCCGTTATCCGAAATCGCTAAAATTGAGGCAATGTAGGTATTTGCAGGAACAATAATCTCGTCTCCTTTCTGCATCACTCCATTTTCAATGTACGCCCGAAGAATGAGTCTTAAAGCATCCAAACCATTGGCAACACCAATTGCATGAGTACTTCCTATATATTTTGCCAGATTATCTTCGAAATTTTTCACTTCGTTTCCTAACAGATACCAACCACTGCGGAAGACTTCTAGTAATTTATTTTCAATTTCGTCTTGGTGTACCAGATTTATTTTCTGTAAATCAAGAAATTTAATCATTACTTATGTTTTTTACTTTACGGGCTGGGTTTCCTACCCACAGTTCATTTGAGGGTATATTTTTAGTGACCACACTTCCTGCTCCAATCATTGAATTTTCCCCCACTGTTACGCCTCCTAAAATTGTAGCATTAGCGCCAATACTTACTCCTTTACAAATCAGGGTACGTTGTACATTTTTCTGGTACTGTTTTGATCTTGGAAATGGATCGTTTGTGAATGTTACGTTTGGCCCAATAAAAACATCATCCTCGATGCGCAATCCGTCCCATATCTGAACACCAGGTTTCACCGTAACATTGTTACCGATAATAACGTCATTTTCAATAAAAACATGACAATTGATATTACAATTTGTTCCGATTACCGCGTCTTCTAAAATGATGGAATATTGCCAGACAAAAGTTCCCTCACCAACTGAAGGACTTTGTACCTCTGCCAATGGGTGAATTTTATTCATGGATCTGTTTTAAGAAATCATTATAATCTCGAATATAGTCGCTTTCATCAAAGATAGTGGAAGCCAAAACCAAACAAATAGCACCAGACGAAAAATTTAATTCAGAAGCCCAAACCCCCGGAGGAATATGAAGACCAAAATCAGGACGATTCAGAAATACCTGCCGCTTAAATTTCCCATCATCCAATGAAACTTCAAAACTGCCAGAAGCGGCTATTAGAAACTGGTGACATTCAACATGTGCGTGAGCTCCCCTGCTTTCTCCTCCTGCAATATCATATAAGTAAAAAACCCGTTTAACTTCAAAAGGAAAATCTGACGAATTTTCTACCACGGTCAAATTTCCCTCTGCAAAACTAATTTTACCCAATTCGATCACGGAACAGTCGAATACTGATTTATTCTTCATTCTTGAACTTTTTAAATTCCTCGAAATCACGAATATAATCATTTTCAGAGTACATTCTATCTGACACGATAAGTGCCAATGAATTGGTGGAAAAATTATCCAGTCGGCGCCAGCACATTTTTGGAACGTAAAGACCATAATACGACCGATTCAGCGTAAAACATTGTTCTTCGATTCCATCATGCAGGATCACATCAAAACTTCCGGAAAGAGCGATAATAAATTCCTGTTGTTCTTTGAAAGCATGACTTCCTCTTTTCTCTCCACCTGGCACATCATATATCCAGTAGGTGCGCTCAATTTGAAAAGGCACTTGATGGGAATTTTCAAAAAAAGATAAATTTCCCCTAGGATCGACTATTTTCGGTAAATTAATAAGCGTAGGTTTCATAATATTCTACAATATTCCAGAAGGGGTGAGTTGATAAATTCTATCGAAATAAATTACTAAGTTCTTACAATCGCCATCTTACTTAAAACTTATCCTTAAGTTTTCCGAAAAAACCCTTTTCTTCCGCCTGATATCCGTACCCATATTTATTACCATATCCAAAATTATTCTTGTCAACATCGTTTAATACAAAGCCGACATTTCTAATTTTTTTGGTTTCAATTTGCTTATTGGCAAAATCAATAAGCGGTTTATCAGTAAAGCCAGATCGCGTTACGTAAAGCGTTGCATCAGCCATGTCAGAAGATAATAAAGTATCGGTCACCAGCATAAGCGGAGCAGTGTCGATGATGATATAATCGTATTGCACTTTCAGCAAATCAACGAGCATTTCGTATCGACCGTTAGAGAGCAATTCTGTCGGGTTCGGCGGAATACTTCCAGAATAAATCACATCTAAATAAGGATTGAAGGTAGAAACATGAACAATATCTTGCAGCTTTTCTTCAGTATTATAAAGGAATTCTGTTAAACCATCCAGCCCTTTTCTGGCAGGATTATACCGTTGAAGCTGAGGATTTCGAATATCCGCACCAATGATGATGACTTTATTTTTTGGTGACGCCAAAGTCAATGCTAGGTTGACAGAGGTGAAAGTTTTGCCTTCGCCCTTGATCGTAGAAGTTACAAAAACGACTTTCCCCTTCTCTTTCTTCGGCAACATGAAATTCATATTCGTAATCAAAATTCGGAAGGCTTCAGACATTGGCGACAAATCATTAACCTGTACAATTTCATTTTCTCCTTTACCGACGCGCGGCAGTTCACCAACAATCGGAGCGGGAGAAAGTTTTTCCAGATCATGTTTGGAGCGGACTTTATTGTCCAAAAGTTCTGTAATATAAATAAACGCAAATGGCAGTAAAAGTCCTAAAATAACAGCACCACCTAAAAACAGCATTTTTCGTGGAGATACTGGTTTTTCCGAGGCGTAGGCAGCATCCAAAACGCGCGCTTTCGGTGCCGTCATGGCTAAATTAATGGCCGTTTCTTCCCGTTTTTCTAAGAGGATTAAATAGAGATTTTCCTTAATTTGCTGTTGCCGTTCGATACTGCGGAACATTTTTTCCTGCGCCGGTATTTTGGAAATTTTCGCCCTTATTGTATTTTGTTCAGATTGAATGTCATTAATGGTCGTCTGTAAGGCCGTTCGGGATTTCACCAAACCGTCCATTACCGAAGAGCGTAGATTATTAATTTGTTTCGTCAGATCAGCCACAACAGGATTTTGAGGCGTCGCATTTTCCAGAAGGCCGTTTCGTTCAAGGATTAATTGATTGTACGCATTAATATTTACAGATGCCGTTGGATTGCTCAAACCCACACTAGACGGTAAAGTTTGGTTGTTTCCTAATCCTTTCATATAAGAAATCAGATTGTTTGTTAAACTTAGTTCTGTTTCTGTTTCTAAAAGTTGTTGGCGGGCTTTCGCAGATGTTTCCAGACTTAACGTTGCTTCAGTCGGAATATCAGTAATGTTGTTCGCCCTTTTAAACGTTTCTTTTTGAGATTCAACATCTCCCAGTTCACTTGCAATAATGGCAATTCGGTCATCGATAAAATCTTTTGTTTTCTTAGATTCGGAGTTTTTATCACTGGTAGCGTCGTTATTATATGCTTCAATCAATTTATTGAGGAGATCTTTAGCTTTTTCCTTAGCTGGATATTTTATTGATAAGCCAATCACTGTCGCATCTTTATCTACCAAATCAACTTCAGTCGCTTTCTGAAATCGATTGACCGCCTGTTCTATTGTCGAAAAATTAAACATTAGGTCTCCCAAATCTTTAATCTTGGAGGGATCAGCTGCGGGATTTTTGCGTATTAAAATATTGGCGTACGGCAGACTTATCGTTTTATTAAAAGTAGTTACAATGTTAGTAGAAAGTTCGGGCGAAACCAGTTCAATTTTGTCGCCATTAATGATGATCTGAACCGGTTCGTTAATGGGCTTTTCATATTCTTTTTCGTTGATTACCTGAATGAGAACGGGAGCTGTTTCTCCATATAATTCAGTCGTACGGAAGTTTTTCTTTGAAAAAAGAGTTGTTTGTAATCCCAAACGCGACACCGCATCAGTCATCAACTTTTTTGATTTGAAAACCTCAATTTCATTTTCGATGCTGTTCGTGGCCATATTTCCAAAACCAGACAAATCAGAAAGCGCTCCTAATCCACCAGCGGGCGATTTTTTAGCATCTTTAATGAGAACCGTAGAATCGATTTTATAAGACGGTTCCGTGATTTTAAGATAAATATAGGTTGCTAAAACTACTGCAAGTACAGAAAGCAAAAACCACAGCCAACGTCTGGTATAGGGTTTTATCAGTTCATTAATATTGATATCTTTCGGAGCATCGACGTCGACGTTTGTGCTTTGACTCATTATTTATTTTTTGAAAATCGTAATGAAAATACCCGCCAGACCAATGATAGTACCAGCTACTGCAATATAAATACTCGTATTGGGATCCTGACGTGCGATTTTTTCCTTCGTTTCGTTGGAAGAGACATAAACCACATCACCTTGTTTAAGATAAAAATACGGAGAATTGATGAAATTGGAATCCAGCAAATTAAGTCTTTCCTTCGTCGGCTGACCGTCTACATTCCGTACGATCAGAATATCATTTCTTTTCCCGTACATCGTCAGATCACCGGCAATACCGATTGCGCTGAGCAAGGTCGGATTAACTTCAGGCATGGCATATTGTCCGGGACGCGCAACTTCGCCTAAAACGGTAACTTTGAAATTAGCCAAACGGAGACTTACCGTCGGATTTTTTACATAAGCTGTAATACGCTGTGTAAGGTCGTTTTTTACTTCTTCTAAAGTTTTATCAGTGGTATTAATGGTACCAAGAATAGGGAAATCGATATCTCCATCGGAGTTCACCAAATAGGTTTTTTCGGTCGAATTAGTAGTAGAAGGTGTTGTAGAAATTGAGTTTTGAGAGGAATAGTATGCCTGGTTAAAAGGCTTAACCACTTCCATATTTTTTGCACTTACGAAAATTACGAGCTGATCACCTTTTTGGATGGTTGAGTATCTTGAAGCCGCAGAAGCTTCAGTTGCAATCTGATCAGCATTCTGCATATAATTCAGATCGTCTGCTTTCTCCCGCGTCTTGCACGAACTTAAAAAGAAAAAGACACCCACAAATGCTACCAATAATTTCCTGCTCATTACAAAATTATGTATTTCTGCAAATATACAATTCTATATTACTTGTCCAAGACTTCGTAAATGGAATTATTGCTTTTATAATCGGGAACAATATCTTTTAAAATCTGCACCACTTCTACTTTTTCCCGACGCATGGTTGCGCGAATAATTTGATTTGCATACCGCTCTATGGTTACAAAATCCATAATCGGATCTTTCGAGATCATTATTTTCTCGTGGTGCGTTGGCAATGTTTTAGCATCGTCACTCAACAATTCCTCATATAGTTTTTCGCCTGGACGTAGTCCTGTATAAATAATTTTAATATCGATATTTGGTTCAAATCCGGAAAGTTTGATCATGCGGGTTGCTAAGTCGATAATTTTAACGGGCTCACCCATATCAAAAACAAAAATCTCCCCTCCTTTACCCATTGTTCCCGCTTGTAAAACCAAATCACAAGCTTCTGGAATCGTCATAAAATAGCGGACAATTTCAGGATGTGTAATGGTTACTGGACCGCCGTTTTCAATCTGGCGCTTAAAATGTGGGATAACAGATCCATTAGACCCCAATACATTTCCGAATCTGGTGGTGATAAATTTAGTTTGGTTGTTGCGTGTATTTTGTAATGCCTGTACAAACAACTCTGCGGTCCGCTTACTGGCGCCCATTACGTTCGTGGGTTTGACGGCTTTATCCGTCGAAATCATTACAAAACGATTGACTTTATATTGCGAGGCTAAGGTGGATAAATTTTTAGTTCCTAAAATATTCACCAAAATCGCTTCGTGCGGATTTTCCTCAATCAGCGGAACGTGCTTATACGCAGCCGCATGATACACCATTGAAAACTGATATTTCTGGAATAGCGGCTCTATCCTGTGTTTATTAGAAATATCTGCCAAGACAAATTTAAAAGAAAGCATGGGAAAAGCTTCGCGCATTTCCATTTCAATTTCGTACAAAGGTGTTTCTGCCTGATCTAGTACCACAATTAATTCTGGTTCGAAAAGCGCAACCTGACGTACTATTTCACTTCCAATAGATCCAGCTCCACCGGTAACCAAAATTGTTTTTCCGAAGTGGCGCTGTTTCACGTCTTCATTTTCAATTTTGATCGGTTTTCTGTTCAGTAAATCTTCAATTTGAAGCGCTTTCAGATTACCATCTTCATTATTACGAAGTTTTTGCAAAGCGGGCGCTTTAAAAATCTGGAGATCTTTTTCTAAGAAAAGATTCACCCAAGAATTCATTTCTTCTTTGCCCAGCATCTCTTTCATAAGCAAAATTCCGTCGATCACCAATTGCTGTTTGGTGCTGTTTTCAATACGTTCTCTGCTATAGATGGGCTTCCCAAGTAAACTTGCTCTTTTTGAATCTGTTCTTTGGGTCACAAATCCTGCAATTTGATAGGGAAGATTTGGATTGTCTAAAACTGCGCGCGCTATTGCCACTGACTGTTCATCAATTCCAAGGACTAAAATTCTTTTCTTTAAACTGCTGCGGCGAAATTCCCGAACAATATGAAAAAATTCTTTTACCGTTAATCTAAATAGAAAAAGCAGAATAAACGAACTGGCAGAAAATAAAACCAAAAAGGGAATAGACATATAAATCATCCGTTTTCCCTCCAGGAGAAAGTAGCCAAAACTGACAAGTCCTACGACAAGCGTTGTAGAGAAAATAGCAAGAAAAAGTTTGAATAAATCAATAAAAGTGGAATGCCGAATAATTCCCGCGTACGTACGGAACATAAACATAAAAAATACCGAAATGCTGATGATCAAAAGATACATGTGCACATCGTTATAGAACACTTTTGTTGAACCAAAGCTCAACCTTTCAATAATATAGCAGGAAAAATAAATGGCTACAGCTAAAATACAAATATCCAACACCAAAATCACCCAACGAGGCAAATACCGAATATCGGAAATGTTAACCAGATTGTCTCCGCTGTAAATTTTGTTGTGTAGAACTTTACGAATGCTCATTGAGAAAAACAATTAAAAATTAAGACCTGTCGTCGACGTGATCAGTAGCATATTTAGGTTATTAATTTGTTTTTGTAGCAAGAGTAAAATTAGTTTTTAAAGGAAGGAAATTTTAACCGAATATCTCCTGAATTACTTCGGCAATTCGTTTTCGGTCGTTATCAGTCATATTTGAAGCGGAAGGCAAACACATTCCGTTGTTAAATAATTTTTCTGCTAAATCTGAACCGAAATATGCTTCATCCTGAAATACAGGCTGCAAGTGCATGGGTTTCCAGATCGGGCGCGTTTCAATATTTTCTGCCTGGAATCGTTCCATAATATCCTCTACACTCACCGGCGAAGAAGGATTGATCTGAACAACACTTAACCAATAATTGGCAAAATAATCTTCGTTAGGCTCTTTGTGTAAACTAACGTGCGGATTGTCTTTAAAAAGTTTCTCGTAAAAATCATGATTGGCTCTTCTTTGGGCAACTCTTTCTTCCAAAACCTCCATTTGTCCGCGACCAATTCCTGCGCAAACATTACTCATTCGGTAATTATAACCAATGGTCGTATGCTCATAGTGAGGTGCGTCGTCTTTGGCTTGAGTAGAAAGGAAGACCGCTTTCTTTTTGAATGCTTTGTCTCTTAAAGTTAATGCACCACCACCAGAAGTGGTTATGATTTTATTTCCATTAAAACTAATCACACCAAGATCACCGAACGTTCCACATTTTTGATTTTTGTACATACTGCCCAAAGCTTCGGCGGCATCTTCAATCACTGGAATATCGTATTTTTTAGAAAGCGCTGTAATTTCATCGACTTTATAAGAAATCCCGTAAAGTGCTACTGCGATAATGGCTTTTGGTTTTTTACCTTCAGAAATACCAAATTTAATGGCCTCTTCCACTGCGTCGGGACAAAGATTCCAGGTATCTTTTTCACTATCGACGAAAATGGGTTTAGCACCGATATAAGCGATAGGGTTCGCAGAGGCAGAAAAAGTTAAACTCTGGCAAATCACATAATCACCAGGTTCTACGCCTAAAAGAATAAGAGAAAGATGAAGTGCAGCAGTACCGGAACTCAGCGCGGCAACGTGAACATCCTGATCAAAGAATTTTTCAAGGTCATTTTCCAGACCGTTGACATTAGGACCTAAAGGCGCAATCCAATTTTCATCGAAGGCGTCTTTTATATATTTCATTTCCCGTCCACCCATGTGGGGAGACGATAACCATATTTTTTCTTTCATTATTTATTTTTGCCCAAAAGTGGGCTTGATATTAACCACCAAACGAAAAGAAGAAGGAGAAAGACCAATAAGATTTAAAAATAAGTCTTAAGACTGCACATTTTTCATTGAACGGGTTTGATAAACGATCATTCCTACGGCTACCAAAATAAATACGGGAATTAATCATCGATAGGTAGGGGATTTGGAGGATCTGCAGGACCTCCTGCAGCATTTTCTTTCCCCGTTTCACTCGCGTGTTCATTGGGAATACCTGGAGTTCCGTTACCGTTACCATTTCCATTATTTTTTCCTAATTCTTGAGGACTGGAATAGCGGTTAGACGAATTATTGTTCGTATTTTCACCAGCAAAAGGGTTTGCACCCGCCTGAGCAAAGTATAAAACTGAAAATAAGAGAGAGAACATTGCAAATAGGTTGCGCATCATTTAATATTTTTACAAAGATATAACATTTATTTAAATTGAAATGTATTGATTAATCATTTCTAAATTTCTTGGTCAAGGTCCTCCCTGCATCGGTAATCACTTTTACAATATACGTGCCTTTTATGATATTGCTCACATTAAAACGAACATCGTCCCTGCAATTATCATTTTTTAAAATTAATCTGCCACTCATATCAAAGACTTCAACACGTTGAATATTTTTAGGATTGAGTCGAACGACTACATCTTCTCCATCTCTATATATCGTTAAATTTTCGATCATTAGATTTTCGGTACTTAATATATTCTCCGTTCGGTATATAATTTCAAAACGACTCGTAAACTCTCCCGAAGTAGAATTAAAAGAATATTCTCCCTCACTAAGATCTATGATAATATTTTTATCGTTATCCTTAAGATAAATTTTTTGAGCAGTAGAAAAAACACCTTCTTTTGTACCTAAACTAATCGTATACTCACCCGCTTCAAAATGTTTGGTTCCCAGTTTAACTACGTCATTATCAGTTAAAGGAAAAGACCTTCCCTGAATACCTAATTTTTTATCATCCAAAATACTGTAGAACGAGTCAGAACCTAATGTGAATAAAGGGGCATCATAATCCCATTCAAATTCCTGAGTTGCTCCCTCAACATAACCAATCAGTAGCATACTCACATTATTTGCTGGCGAGGTCAATTTGAGCCAGAATCGGTCTTTTTCAATTTTATCTCTCACATTCTTGCTAAAAAAGTGACCGGCGCCTGAGGTATTTCTTATGGAATTATTAAATATTAGCGGACCATCTCTTTTAGCTTTGACAATAAAACCCTGACCTACTTTAATATATTGTGTAGGAATTGGCCCTTCCGGTCCCGCATACCCAATCGCTGCTGTTGACGAAACTCCACCAGTTCCATTGTAAATTGCATAAGCGTTACCACTATAATTAGTGTTACCATATTCAGAGCCTGGTCTATTCGGATCCACATTGGTCCAAAAATACACTGTATTGTATATCTTATCCATATTCAATTCAAAAAGTTTCTCAAAATCGATATTTGATGGGTAGGGATTCCCAACTAAATTGAAACCTTGATTACTACCACTACTTAATGAAAGGGGGAATTCTAAATTTTTGCCATCAGCTTGAATACCATTGTTTGGCACTCCTTTAAAAGCACCGTTAAAAATCTGTATTTGATTCAACGTGTAATGTTTAGGAGCCATGATCGCATATCCTCTTGCAGGAATGAAGCTGCTGGCCGCCGATACCGCTTGAAATAAATTAGTAGGTTCTGAGTATTCGTAAAAACGAGCTATACTTGTATCTGGGGAGAACTCTTTTAAATTAGCGCCCGAAACAGGACTGCTCCAATAGGTATAATTATTCTTTTTCATTGGAGAATTACGAACCATCGTAATATTTCCCGTGTTCTGAATATAATCGTTTTGAAGAGTAGCTGAGGATTGCATTAAGTTAGTATCATTATTTAAAATAAATGTACCGCCATTTTCCACATTTATCTGATCAAGTGCAGTAATAACAGTTGGAGTTGGGATCTCAAATATGCCTTCAGTTTTCACCACAACCGGTCCCTTAATATTTGTATTTGCGATTGCTATTTTTTTGCTTTTCCCAGAGATTGTTAGATTTTGATAATGGAATCCTACCGGTAATGTCACAGGATGGGATGTAACTTTTTGCACCTCATCCAAAATATTTCTGTTGTAGTCGATCGTAGAATTGGGTGCGAGAATTAAAGATGAAAGCGCTCCGCTATTTTTAATTGCCGAAGAAGTGTTACCTGCAAAACCTTCAAGGTTACTAACTTTTAGTACTCCACCCTCTTTTATTGTAAAGGTACCTCCCTGCTGAAAAGTTAAACCTGAATTCAAACCAGTACCAGCCGAAACATTTGTTCCAGAAATTTCCAAATTCAAATATTTGGGACTTCCAGCTCTTATTGAAAGGGAAGAATTGCCTGCGAATTCTATGACACCACAAGTTAAATTATAGGAACCACCTAAACCAGGTTGCGTACCACCGCGCGATATTTTATACCGACCGCCCATCATAACAAAATTCCCGTTATTTCCTGGCTCATCCTCAAAACCATTCCCGGCATTATCAATAACTTTTCCTTTAATAATCTTTAAACTTCCGGCCGACATGAATTTATGAATTCCTATGGACTGAAAACTCACATCATCTTTGCCTATACTTTTGGTATCAAGATCAATGATTATATTACCAGTCAACTCGGCAGTAGGTAATCCGTTGCCGGAAAGCTGATCGGCTCCTACCGCCAGCACCTGGTCAGGATTAGATTTTCCTTGAAAGTGATAGTTTGCTCCGGAGCTAAATATTCTGTCGGAACTGGTAGCTCCTATTTTCACATTCCCTAAATAATTACTTACACCCGTATTAATACCATCTGGTGAAGAAATTTTCAAGGTGCTTCCTGTCTGCGCTTCAAAAAATTGACCTGATGTAAAACTACTTTGGGTTGGAATTCTCGTTAGATTTAAGGCGGTGGAATTATTGAAGCCAAAATCTAGAGAGCCGTTGCTTTGCACAAATACTTTTGAACCACTACCCACCATGAAATCTTGATTCTTCAATTTCACGTAAGCCCCATCGGTGATAAAATAGTTAATAGCGTTATTTAAAGAAAGTGCTGATCCATGAAAATCGATGCTCTGAATGTTTTCATCGGTACTACCTCTAGCTTTTCCTGCAAAATTAAAAGTACTGTTAGTGTCTGTACTGGTTACCACTCCTTCTAAACCTACGAAATAATTACCCATAACATTTACCGTCGCCAATGATGTGTCTGAGTTTGTTTGATTGAGATTAAATATACCTTTAATGATATTAAGATTTCCTCCAATTGTTAAAGTAGGATCACCTGTGCCCGTTGCTGCAAAGCTTAACTGTCCATCCTTAATATTCACATCACCACCTACAGTGATCCTTGCTGCATCCTCTGTAAAGATAATATTCTTCCCTATTCCGTTAGCGGTGAAATCATTTTGACATAAATTAATGTTTTGTGCTCCATTGATGAGAACAAATTTAGAAGCCACTTCACCCGTAATGATCAAATTTCCGAAATAATAACTGTCTGAATTTGCCGAAATTTGACTGGGATTCTGAATAAGACGGTTTGCCCCATTTGCCGCAGTATAATTCCAGTTTTGAATAGTAAGTTTTGAGCCGTTATGAAAATTTTCTATTCCATTCCAGAGGGCCGATGTCCCGCTCGCAGTAGTATAATTTAAATTGACTGTTCCCTGATCGTCAATTTCAAAAATACCGTTATTCGTCAGGGGCGCATTTAATCGCAATGAGCCGCCTGACCTTACAAGCGTTTTAGTTGCTGAAACCATGGCACCCGAAACAGTCAGTATTCCACCTGTCTCGATGATGATTTGATTGGCTGTGCGAACACCGTCACTATTTACAGACCCGAAGATATGGACATTCGCAGTCGTAGGTGGAATGCCATCTGCACCTGCAGCATTCCAACCATTACTTCCATTATATTTTTGCCAGATCGCAGGATCAGACCACAATTGTCCAGAACCGCCCACTGTCTTGTAATCATTTGTGGTAAATTCATTGACCGACTTTAAAATAACAGTTTCCGAAGGTGCAACGATTGTTAATGGTAAATCTTGGTGCACATTTTCAGAAGAGAGAATATCCATCCGGAATTTGGGATGAATATTCGATGCACCGCTAAATAAAAAGGTCAAAAGCAAAAGAATACCAAACAAGTATTTTTTACATAGTTTGTCTCCTAAATTTGGCGATGTTTTTTGAAAAATACGATATGAGGTCAAAAATAGAATTGTTTTCATAATCAGTGAATTAGAAGACAAAACTACAAATTTATTTTTATCACTAAATCACTTTTTTCATTTTATTTTAAACTAATATGCATTAATAATTATATAAATATGGTTATAATTTATATAATACCGACTATCACTAGATTATATAAAAATATAAATTTATTTAGTGCCTGTTTTATTTAAGCAATAAAAAAAAGGATGAGCCTTCACTCATCCTTTTTATAAATTAAAGAAAATCTGTTATTTGATCAACTTTTTAGAAAAGCGTTCTCCACCTTCTAATTGGGCATTCAAAATATAGGTACCACTCAATAAACCAGCAGCGCTAAATCGAATTTCTTTTGCATTCGTCTTCTGATTCATAATCATTCTACCACTCATATCAAACAATTCAAAGCCTGTAATCTTTTTCGCTGAACGACCTACAAAATCCTGACCTTCTCTATATAGTTGAGTTCCTGCCTTTGCATCAACCCCAACTCCTAAAGCGGCACTAGCTGAATAAACGATTTCAAAACGGTTTGAAAACTCACCCGCATTAACATTAAAAGTATAATCGCCTTCACTTAGATTTGTTGTAATCTTGGTTTCTTTATCTTTTAAATAAATGTTTTGCCCAGTTGCAAATATCCCTTCTTTATTCCCTAAACTGATAGTATACTTACCACTTTCAAAATGTTTAGTTCCTAAAGCAACTACATCTTCTTTCGTTAAGGGATAACTTTTACCTTGAATTCCTAATTTTTCGTCTCCCAAAATGGTATAAAAAGAATCTGATCCTATAGCCAATAAAGGTGCATCGTAACCCAATTCAAACTCATTTGTTGCATTTGGAACATATCCAATCAATACCGTATTTACATTATTAGAGGGACTTGTTAACGTTAGCCAGAAACGGTCCTTATCAGAAGCCGCATTTTTGCTAAAGAAGATACTGGTGTCTTTTCCATTTCTAACTGTATTGTTAAAAATTAGATCTTTGGTAATCCCTGCCTTGACGATGAAGCCCTGTCCCACTTTAATGAATTGGGTAGGTGCTGCGCCACCGTTTGTTTCCGGATTTCCACCTGTACCGTTATACATGGCATAACCATTACCACGATAGTCTGTATTTCCATTGGTAGAGCCCTTCCTGTTGCGATCAGTATTCCTCCAGAAATATGCAATTAAAGGAATAGTGCCACTGTTTAAAGAATGCAATTTCTCAAAATCAATATTTGATGGATAAGGGTTTCCAACTAAATTATAGCCCTGATTAGCAGATCCGCTGAATGTAACTGGAGACGTGATTACGCCATTATTCGCAACTCCTGTGAACTTACCTTCAAAAGTCTGTAGAGTCGTAGTATAGTCTGACGGTGCCATAATTGCATATCCTCGACCGGGAACAAAATTAACTCCAGCAGATGGAACCGTTACAAACAAATTCGTCGGCTCATCATATTTATAAAATCTGGTAGCACTGGTCTTGGGGGAAAATCCTTTTAATTCCTGACCTGCAACCGGACTACTCCAGTACGTATAATCATTCTTCTGCATGGATGAATTACGTTTCACCACAATATTCCCTGTGTTAACTGCAGCATTGTCAATCTGGATAAAGTTACCGTCGCTTTCTACAGTGAATATTCCATTATTCACCAACTTGCTATTCAACGTAACGATATCATTAGAAGGTATCGTTACAGATCCAGTTGTTTTAACTTCACATTCGCACGCGGTAAAACTTCCAGTAAACGCCCCTTCAATAATTGCCTTTTCATAAAATGTAGGCGCAATACCGGTAGTGCCATTAGCATTTTTCCAGACTCCTGCTGAATAGGTCTTTGTTACCGGAGAAGCACCGTCGGTTACTTTTACGTCATCGATTAACCATAATTTGGTATCGTCAGTAGATGTTGCCGTAATCCTGAAATCTAAATTGTTAAAATTCACATTATCTGGCAATTGTAGCTTAATTACATTGTAAGTACCCGCTATGGTTGTAGGAATTTTATTTCCATCATACGTTTCAGTAAAAGTAGAACCACTTGCGAAGTCAAATCTTGAACCGTCTCCCGTAGCTCCATTCCCTGTAACTATGATTTCTGAGGAATATTCAGTTGAACCTGGTATTCTTACTTCCAATTTAACTAAATCTGCTGCGCCGAATATCGTACCTGTAGTTGTTCCGAATGCCGCAAGATTAAATGTGATCACTCTGTTGGTGCGATTGATAACGTTAACACTACCGAATGTAACAGCCGTAGTTGTTCCTCTTGTGTACCACGAGGTCTGAGCAGAAGTATACAAAGGATGTGTTTCATTGTCACCACCTTTACCATAAATTCGTAACCCACCATTTCCGTTTCCGCCGGGTAAATTATTTGGAAGACTTCCATTACCCTTACTATTACCACTCACCTTAGTAAAAGTACCAGTAGCCGCTAGACTTTGAGTTCCTCCTTCGAAAGTATTTATGGCCGTAAGTACAGGAATGGTGTTACAACCTGAAGTATTCAAATTGGTCTGGGAAAAAGCCATAATTCCCAAAAATACGGGAACTATAGAAAATAGTTGTTTTTTAATCATAATTGCATTTTATTACGGCGTCGATTGTGAAGACCCCACATTGATTTTTATTTGTTCAGGTCGCAAAAATACTTTTTATTTTTGAAACCTTCAAAGGTGTGAAAGTACATTATCACATGCCCTTTATTAAAATATTTATTAAAACACAACGCAAAGCTGCAATCTTTTCAGCTTACTCTATTTTTTAACGAAAAAAATGAGGAAATTCCACATTTATATAAATTTGCAGTTATTTTTCTTTTTTTTCACCTGCTCCACTCAATTGTCTGTCCGCTAAATTTAAAGCATTAACAAAATAATTTAGACTTTTGGGTACACAGACCGATTATTCCCACAAAAAAAGGATGAGCAACCACTCATCCTTTCTTCAACTATTTAATAAATTGTTTATTTGATTATTTTTCTAACCACGCGTTCGCCACCGTCCAGCTGCGCATTTAGAATATAAGCACCTTTCAGCAATTGATCTGCACCGAAACGAATTTCTTTTGCATTCGTTTTCTGATTCATGATCATTCTGCCACTCATATCATACAATTCGTAGGTTGTAATGTTTTTCGCAGAAGATCTCATGACGAAGTCAGAACCATCACGGTAAACCTCTACTCCTTTTTTAACATCATTCCCTACTCCCATGGTAGTTGTTAAGTATACAATTTCAAAACGGTTGGTGTACTCACCGGCCGCTGCGGTGAAGGTATAATCACCTTTGCTTAAATCAGTTAATGTTTTCGCGTCTTTATCTTTTAGGTAAATACTTTGTTCCCCGGCAAAAATACCTTCTTTTTCACTTAAACTGATGGTGTATTTCCCCGTTTCAAAATGTTTGGTTCCTAGCATCACTACATCTTGAGTGTCCAGTGGATAAGCACGGCCTTGAATTCCCAACTTTTCGTCATCTAAAATACTGTAGAACGAATCTGAACCTACAGCAAAAAGTGGCGAATCATAATCCCATTCAAAACCATTGGTCGCCTCAGGAACATATCCTATTAAAATAGTATTTACATTTTCTGCTGGTGTTGTTAATTTCAACCAGAAACGGTCTTTAGAGGCCATTTTACTCATGTTGAAGAAGTAAGTGTCAGTTTCAACCCGGATTGAGTTACTAAATTTAAGTGGTAGTGCAACTTTTGCTTTTACGATAAATCCTTGCCCCAATTTAATAAATTTGGTGGGTACAGGCGAGGTCATACCAGGTCCAGGAACTGGAGAGGTAGCAGGAGACGTAGCAGCCACACCTCCTGTTCCGTTATAAATTGCATATCCATTTCCTGCGTAAGCAGTATCACCATTGGTTGTTCCTTTTCTATACGGATCTACATTCGTCCAGAAATAAGCAGTATGATATATCCTATCATCGTTTTGACTATACAATAAATCGAAATCAATATTTGAAGGGTAAGGATTTCCAACTAAGTTATAACCATTTCCTGCTGCGGACAGATTTTCATCACTCGTAATAGTTCCGGTGTGAGCAGCTCCCTTGAAAATACCGGTAAAGGTTTGCTTTTCTGTATACGTACTTGGTGCCATTATAGCATACCCTTTTCCAAGCTTAAAATTAGTTGCGTTGCCCACTGTGGCGAATAGATCTGTTGAAGTAATGTACTGATAAAATCTACTAGTAGCAGTATTCGGAGAGAAATCTACTAATTTTTGTGCTTTTACGGGACTGCTCCAATAGGTGTAATTATTTTTCGACATCCGGGAGTCACGGTATACAATAAACTTCCCTGTTCCTGTATAAGTTCCTGTATCTAGTACCTGGATTAAATTTCCATCGTTCTGAATATTGAATCCCGGCTCAGTCGGTGCGGTATTAGTGATATTGTTATTAACTTTCAAATAACTATTCGGTGTCACATTAAGGAAACCGGCATTATTTACGTTATTTTTAACATCAACAAAGGCTGTAGGGGAGATGTGTAAAGTCCCATTATTGATTAAATCATTACTTATATTGATATGTTTAGCGGCATTAACCGTTAAAGTTTTTCCCGAATTGATCGTACAGTTACAAACATCCATCGAAGTTGAAACTACGTAATTATCATTTATAATTATGGATTCAAATTTTGGAAGCGTACTGCCGCCATCCCATGCACCACCTGTGTAGGTACGAATATTTTCTACTTTGATAACAATTGATTGGGTGTTAGAAACTGATGGATTTCCATCAATTGCAGGAGTTGTTATTTTTAGCGTAAATGTATGATTTCCACCAGCTGTAAAAGTTACTGCACCCAAGTTCTGAATTGAGGATGTCCCGGTTGTATTATTGATATTTGGTCCTGTAGCTACATTTTTTGGATAGGTCCATGTGTACGATGTCATCCCATTAGGTCCTCCAGTAATATTTGCTACTGTTCCCTTACAAAGGAGATACAAATCAGAAGAAGGCGCCGCTTTCGGTGTTCCTCCAGCCGTGTTTACATCGCTAAATAGACGTGGCGTATTCCCCTTTCCTGTACATTTGGCATAGATGGCTGTTCCAATGTAAAATTCAGAATTATTAGTACATCCATTAGACCCACTGCTTGTAAGCCCTAAGGCACCTCCATTACTGTTAAGATCAATAAAAACTCCAGCACCTTCAGGAATCGTAAGGCGAACAGCAGCGTCCCAATAAATCTCTGCTTTTGGAAAGGCAGTACTTTCAGTCTTGATAGTCAAATTTTGTGTAGTCCCGTTAACTAAATTTAAATTTGCATTTAGTTTCAGTCTACCATTTACTATTAATTCTCCAATGCTCACAATAGTTTCTGTTGCAACCGTCACGACTGTATTAGTACCAATTGTTACCGACTTCGTAGTATTACTCGGAGAAGTATTGTTAAACACGTAATTTGACCCATTCCAAACCCCCCAAGTCGTTGTAGTCTCCCAATTACCGGAGGTAATAGATTTATAATCACCAATTTGCTGCGCGGAAAAAAGTGCAAAAAATAAGGTGAAGACGAAAGAAAGAAAAAGCTTATTCCCGGTAGGAAAGTCTTTTAAAAAAATAATTTTTGATTTCATAACATTTGTTTAAGGTTACAAATATAATTAAATAAATTCCATTCGTATAACAATTTTTTTTTAATATCAAAATATTTGGTCAACTAATGCATGATTTATTAAATTCTTACCCTATGAATCATACTTATTGGCAAATATTTAATTTATATTGTTTTATAATAAGGAATAAATAGTATTATATAATTTGTATTAAGATTTACATCTCCTTAAAATTTAGATTTGAAAACTTTTTTTCCACAATTTGCATATTAATCATCATTTTAGGGTTTCACACAGATTCTTTATTTTTGCATTAAAATAACCTATGCTCCTCATCGACTCGCCTTCCACCAATGCCTATTTCAATATCGCTTCTGAAGAATATCTGCTCACCCGTTTTCCAACCGAAGATATTTTCTTACTCTATGTAAATGCACCTTCCATCATCGTAGGGAAGTTCCAGAATACGCTGGCAGAAATCAATCTGGATTATGTACGGGAGAAAGACATCAAAGTCGTGCGCCGCATGTCGGGTGGCGGAACGGTTTACCACGATCTGGGAAACCTGAACTTTTCCTTCCACACGCTATTGGGAAAAAATGATTTCGGGGATTTTTCTGTCTTTACAAAACCGGTTCTCACGATGCTTAATAAACTGGGCGTGCCTGCAGAACTCAAAGGAAGAAACGACCTTCTTGTAAACGGCAAGAAATTCAGTGGCAACGCCAAACTGGCGCGCCACGGTAAGATAATCCAGCACGGCACTATTTTACTCAATTCTGAAATGGCAGTTTTGAGCGATGCGCTGAAAGTAAACCCCCTAAAATTCATTGACAAAGCCATTAAATCTACGCGGTCGCGCGTGACGAATCTGATCGATTATCTGCCCGCCGACACGACAACCAATCAACTGAAGATATGGCTCCTGGATGAAATTCGCAATAACAATCCAAAGGCGGAAACCTACACTTTAACACCAGAAGATATTGCGGGCATCGAGCAGCTCCAAAAAGAAAAATACGAAACCTGGGACTGGAACTTTGGATTTTCGCCGCAGTATAATTTTAAGAAAGCGATTAAAATCCCGGCGGGTTTTATTGAAGTCCACCTCGATGTCGTTCACGGACTTATCGAAAAAGCAAAAATCTTCGGTGATTTCTTTGCATCCAAACCCCTTGAAGAATTAGAAACCTTACTCGTGGGCCAAAAACACGAAACTGATGCGGTTGAAAAACTTTTGCAATCTGTTGATTTGACCGAATATTTTGGAAAAGTAACGGTAGATGAAGTGGTGGAGGCTTTTAAATGATGGGTTGATGTTGATGTGGTGATGTGGTGATGTGGTGATTCGGTAATGTGGTGATTAAAAGTTCGTCAGGTCGAGTGGTTTTCTGGAGCAAAGCGGAGGAAAATTGTATCGAGACCTTTCATTAAAAATACTTCTCGATACGCGTTGCGCTACTCGAAGTGACGAATGCTAATTATCTAAAGACGCGTCAGGTCGGGTGGTTTTCCGCCGCAAAGCGAAGGAAAATTGTATCGAGATCTTTTAAAACTTTTTCCTAATTTTATGTAAACACCACGACTATGCAAACTTCTTTCGTTTATATTTTAGAATGTGCTGATCATACTTTTTATGTTGGTGTAACAGTAAATATTGAGCAGCGATTAGAGGAGCATCAGCAGGGGAAATACGACGGATCTTATACATCGAGAAGACTTCCAGTGGAACTAGTATTCTACTGCCAATTTATGGATATCAATCTCGCTATCGAATTCGAAAAGAAAATTAAAAAGTGGTCCCACGCTAAAAAACAGGCTTTGATTGAGGGTCGATTTGAGGATCTGCCTAATCTGGCCAGAAAGAATTTTAAAAAGTAGGATCTTAATATACTTCTCGATACACGTCGCTGCGCGCCGCACTCGAAGTGACGAACGTTACTTCTCAAAATGACTCGTCAGGTCGAGTGGTTTTCTGGAGCAAAGCGGAGGAAAATTGTATCGAGATCTTTCATTAAAATACTTCTCGATACACGTCGCTGCGCGCCGCACTCGAAGTGACGAACATTGCATGTCAAAATGACGCGTCAGGTCGAGTGGTTTTCTGGAGCAAAGCGAAGGAAAATTATATCGAGACCTCTTTATTAAAAAGACTTCTCCATACGCGCGTTGCCCTACTCCAAGTGACGAACGCTGCTTGTCAAAACGACGCGTCAGATCGAGTGGTTTTCTGTAGCAAAAGCATAGGAAAATTGGATCGAGACCTTCAGCAAAAATACTTCTCGATACTGGCGTTGTGCTACTTGAAGTGACGAACGTTGTTTCTGAAAATGACACGTCAGATAGAGTGGTTTTCCGCAGCAAAGCGGAGGAAAATTGTATCGATACCTTTTAAAACTATTTGCTAATTTTATGCAAACACCACGACTATGCAAACATCGTTCGTTTATATTTTAGAATGTGCTGATCATACTTTTTATGTTGGTGTAACAGCAAATATTGAGCAGCGATTGGCGGAGCATCAGCAGGGGAAATACGACGGATCTTATACATCGAGAAGACTTCCAGTGGAACTTGTATTCTACTGCCAATTTATGGATATCAATCTAGCAATCGAATTCGAAAAGAAAATTAAAAAGTGGTCCCACGCTAAAAAACAGGCTTTGATTGAGGGGCGATTTGAGGATCTGACTAATCTGGCCAGAAAGAATTTTAAAAAGTAGGATTTTAATGTACTTCTCGATATACGTCGCTGCGCGCCGCACTCGAAGTGACGAATGTTTCTGATCTCAATCTTTCGTCAGGTCGAGTGGTTTTGCGTAGCAAAGCGGAGAAAAATTGTATCGAGACCTCTTTATAGAAATACTTCTCGATACGCGCGTTGCGCTACTCGAAGTGACGAACGTTACTTGTCAAAATAACGCGTCAGGTCGGGTGGTTTTCCGCAGCACAGCGGAGAAAAATTGTATCGAGACCTTTCATTAAAAATACTTCTCGATAAGCGCGTTGCGCTACTCGAAGTGACGGCATTATTAATTAAGTGGCAGCGTCTGGTTGAGTGGTTTTCCGAAGCAAAGTAAGGAAAATTGTATCGAGACCAATTTATAGAAACACTTCTCGATACGCGCGTTGCGCTACTCGAAGTGACGAACGTTGCTTGTCAAAACGACGCGTCAGGTCGAGTGGTTTTCTGGAGCAAAGCGGAGGAAAATTGTATCGAGACCTTTATATAATTATCTTCTCGATACGCTTCACTTTGTTGCGCTACTCGAAATGATACGACAACAAATTTTAAGCTTTTAAGATTGACTTAGGAGTTATTTACGTTAATAAAAATTGAAATTTATTCCTGTTAAAATTTTCAATAGATAAGGCATAAAAATCTCCAGTGTCCGAAGCGCGGCAATAGTCGCTATTCAAGATATAATCTAACGATCCGCGCAAGTTTGGAGATTTTGTTAGAATAAATTTTAATTTTTTAGTAAATAAATCCAGTCTTGACCTTTTTGTTACTTTTTATGTCAAGATAAAAAGTAAAATAAAGAAATTCTATAGGTTTGTTCGGTAAAATTTGAGTGATTTTCTAAGCGAAGCAAAGGAAAATTATATTGAGATTTTTTATTAAAAATACTTCTCGATACGTGCGTTGCGCTACTCGAAATGATAACATTATCAATTTAGCTCCAGCGTCAGATCGAGTGATTTTCTGGAGCACAGCGAAGGAAAATTATATCGAGACCTTTTTATTAAAAATACTTCTCGATACGCGCGTTGCGCTACTCGAAATGATGACATTATCAATTAAGCTCCAGCGTCAGGTCGAGTGGTTTTCCGCAGCACAGCGAAGGAAAATTATATCGAGACCTTCAGCAAAAATACTTCTTGATTCGTGCTTTGCGCTACTCGAAGTGTCGCACTAGAACTGTCGCCACAAAGTCTTTGCGATGATGCGCAGATCACCCAAGAAACTGCGCGTATAATAGTACTCCAGATTCATGCGCACCTTATCCGGAAAAAGAATAGTATCATTATAGCGTAAAGGATCTTCCTGTTGCGCGAGAAGTGAATCTTCATCATAGTATTTCAGACTGGCCTCAGAAGTGAGTCCCGGTTTTAACTCTAATATCTTTCGGTTTTCTCCCTTTAAGTTATCATAATACCCAGGAATATCAGGGCGTGGACCGACGAAACTCATGTCACCCCTTAAAACATTGTAGAGCTGGGGAAGTTCATCTATTTTCGATTTGCGGAGGAATTTTCCGAAAGTAGAGATGGAGTGCGTTTCAGCGCACATGCTGCGCAACTTGACAATGCGAAAGGATTTTCCATATTGTCCGATGCGCTGTTGCAGAAAAAGGCCGTTCGATTTCGTATCGATCGCAGCAATGAGCACCATCACCAGAAGAAGCGGACTTACAAGAAGAAGTCCGAGAAGAGAAAAGAGGATATCAAAGAGACGTTTTAAAATCAACGATTTAGAGAATTTTATGGGTTTTGTGAGGAATTAGACGGTAGTAAAGATTATCAAAATAACTTCTTAGATTTATAATAATCAAGACAAATTTGAGGATAGTTTTGACTTTCCATTTCCTGAATCACTTTTCCAATATCATGAACAAAACTTTTCATTTCAACCGTGTTTTTGTCGGTGTCATATTTTAAATAACAGGACAAGTTGAGCAGACTTCTATTCTGACCAATACTTCCCGTATTGTACAAGAAGTAAGAGTTCTTATCTCTTTTAAATTGCTGATGTGAGTGACCGAACATATAATTTGTCTCTATTTCAAGATTTTCAATATTGGTGTCGGCGAAAATATATTGGTTTCCTAAAGTATGCCTAATGGTATAATCTCCCACTGAAATGTGATCATCAAAATTAGAGATATTGTTAATTAATTCAGCATCAAATTTCGGATAGCAAAATTGGAAGAAGGCTTGTGCCACCTCATTTTTACCCTCATATTCTCCAGCAATAAAAAACTCCTCATGATTGCCCTTTAATAGCTTAATATTAGGGATTTTATTCAAAAACGCTACACATTCATTACTCCACGGACCGTAGTTGACAATATCGCCATGAGAAATAAAAAGATCGGTATCATCCTTCTCTATTTGAAATAATTTTTCCAAAGCAACTAAATTGCCATGAACATCTCCAAAGACCGTTACTATCATGCTACAATATTTTTAATACCTTGAGATAAAGATGTTGCCGGCTTCCAGTTTAATTTTTTAAATGTCAAAGAAGGATCAAAATAAAACGAAGAAGCATTCTCAGTTCCTGTTAATACTATTTCACAATTTATAAATTTTTTAATTTCATTAGCAACTTCCAAATTGGAGGTTGATTTTCCAGTTGCACCTAAGTAAATATCATTAGTATGAGTGTTTGCAGCCATTATGCAAAGGTCGGCAGCATCATCAACATAAATATAGTCTTGTTCTCTTTCGCCCTCGCCGAATAAGGTGATTTTATTATGATTTCTTGCAGATTTAATTAGGCTTGGAATAAAAGATGTATTGGTCATTTTCGGGCCATATACGTAGGCTAAACGTACAATTGAATAACGCTCCAGTGACTGAACTATAAATTCCCCTGCTAATTTTGATAGCGCATAAGTTCCGGGATTGACAAAAGGAGAATTTTCGACAATTGACCAATTCGCATCTCCATATACATTGGCACTAGATACGTAAACTAATTTGCTACTGGGAAATTTTTTAACATACGTATACAGCATGTTATTCATTTCTAATAACTCAGAATAGGGTGTGGCGTAATTTCCTGTTAGAAAGAAGATCAGATCAGGAATTAACGATAATTTTAGAACTTCTTCATTGGTGATGACCGTTGCTTTTAAATTGATACGATCAATATTAGTATTGTACACCGCATAAACTTTCAAACCGCGTTCAATCAGTTTATTAACTATAACACTCCCTATAAAACCATTTGCGCCAACCACTACAGCATTTTTCATATTTTATTTCTCTAAATTAAAATTAAAGAATTCCGCTCTTGGATCTTCTAAAATATTGTTTTCTTTGAGGCTCTCAATTTGGTTTTCATCAATAAAAAGGTCAGACCAGGTTCTCATTACGATTCCCTTTCGCAAATTTGGCTGTTCTACCTTTTCATCGAAAAGATAAAATTTAAGAACTGCTTCTACTTCATTAAACCCAAAAAAATGTCTAATCGGTGTAGTTCCGCTAAAACGCCCGTTGATCTCAAAAATAACCGGTTTACCATTGGCGATTCTAAACTGAAAGTTTACCGGTCCGTCGGGATTCAGTTTTTCCGCTATGGGAATAATAAACTCATCGTATTTTGACGTGTGCTCATCACGGTAAGCTCTATACGTATTGCCGTCCCGTAAGTCTCTTTTTAAAGAAACGATTGCAACGCATTTGCCTCCAAGTACTAAACAGCCACACGTAAATTCGCCCTCAGTTTCATCTAGATATTGCTGAACAACAAGATTACTTTCAGGATCGTAAATCTCCATTAACTCTGCATGATCATGAATTTTTTTAATACCTAAAGAGCGCGCACCATCAAAAGGTTTAGCAAACAAAGGAAATCCGAGCTTTTCCTCGATTTCGGAGAGCTTAGCTTTACTATCAGCCATTACCGAGAATGGAAAAGGAAAATTATTTTGTTCTAAAAATTCAGCTGTGAGGAATTTATCATTTGCTATCTCAATGACCTCTTCACTACTAACGATCACATTACAATTGAAATATTCCTGAAATTCTTTTTTATATTGAGCCAGAATAGGAAGTTCAACATCAGTTCCAACCAGAATTGCGTCAATTTTGTACGCAGCAACTACTTTTTTTAACGCGTCAATATAATTTGCGTCTGAAACTTTGGGAATGGTGATGGCAAAATCTCCCAACCAGTGACCAGTAGATCTCGGATCTGGATCAGCAGTGTAAATTTTTTTGGGGAAATCGGCGATATTTAGTAGACGTAGAATGCCTTGACCTAACAGTGCTCCAGCACCTGTAACTAAAATATTTTTTTCCATATTATTCTAAATTAATATTTATCTTGGTTATCAAAACGGGGCATTGTTGCATGTCCATCAGCTGTGATACCATCAGTTTTTACTATTTTCTTCAAAGTTAGAAATATAATTTTCACATCGATAAAAAAGGAAAGGTGATCTACGTACCAAACGTCATAGGTGAATTTTTGCTCCCAACTAATGGCGTTTCGTCCATTGACCTGTGCCCATCCGGAAATTCCTGGTCGGACTTCGTGTCTACGTTTTTGCAAATCATTGTAGTATGGCAAATAATCAGGCAATAAAGGTCGTGGTCCGATCAGACTCATATCACCCTTGACGACATTTATAAGCTGGGGAATTTCATCGAGGGAGGTTTTACGCACGAAGTTACCAAGAGCCGTAAGCCGTTGTTCGTCAGGCAGCAATTGACCTGCTGAATCTTTGTCATCGTTCATGGTTTTAAACTTTATGATGTTGAAGAGCCGCTCTTCTTTCCCGGGACGACGTTGAAAAAAGAAAGGTTTGCCTTTGTTGGCAACAGAAAGACCGATGAGAACAAAAAGAAAAACAGGACTGATGAGAAGGAAGCCCACCAGTGCCGCTGTAAAATCAATAAGTCTTTTGAAGAAGTTTTTATACATTTAATAAGCTATTTTATCGTAAAATTTAAGGAGCTCTTCCCAGAGCCTGCGTTGTTCAAATTTGGCGCTTATTAGATCTCTGGGTACCTGTGACATGGTAGTAATCGTATCTTTGTTTTCAAGTGCATATTTCATTTTTTCATAGAGCACCGTGTGATTTTTTGGCGGAATTAAAAACCCGTTCACATGATCTTCAATAATTTCGTTACAGCCTATAATATCAGAAGAGATTGCAGGAACGTTCATCGCGGCTGCTTCCATTAAAACAATCCCGAAGCCTTCTCTATACGATGGAAATACAAATAGGTCCATCGCATTTAAATAGGACCGAACATCATATTGTACGCCTGCTTCAATGATATTATTGTTTCTTTTAATTACTGAAATCGTTTCTTCTCGTAATGGATCCAAATGGTCTTCATAACTACCCACCAGCAGTAATTTAATTTTCGAGTACTCCCCATTTAATTGATTAAATGCTTCTACAAGTTCATTGATGCCCTTATCACGAACCAGTCTCCCTAAGAAGCCGAATACAAAATCATCTTCTGCAATTGCGAACGTCGGTCGTATATTCTTAACGTCAGAATGGTTTGGATCAAAATAATTAAGATCGATTCCATTTGCGCTGCCGTTCCAAATTACTTTGATTTTTTCCTTTGTTATTTTGTCGGTATGCAGCACCTCTCGTACCCCTTTACTCACTGCAATAATATCGGTTGCAAAAAAACATGAAATTCTCTCCATGCTCATCAGTAGCTTTTTCTTAAGGCCGTTCGTTCCCTGATACCGTAATCCATGAACATAATAAATTCTCGTAGGAACTTTGCAAAACCAAGCTGCCGAAAGAGACAAAAAACTTCCTTTGGGAGTATTTGCGTGCAGCAGATCAGGCCGATTTTTATAAAAATAAAGCAATAATTTAAAAAGGCTTACCAGATCAGAAAATAAAGAAATTTCTCTAGCCATCTTTATACCATGACTTTTTACTTTGTTAAAATCTGCTGTTTCGTACAAAGCGCTCTCTGGAGATGAAATAAGGGTAACATCAAATTTCTCTCGTAATTTCAGAAGTTGCCCTTTAAAAAAAACAAAAGACATAGGGACGGTGGTGACGATAAATAATTTCTTTTTAATTACCATTATTTTCTTTTAAAACAGCTTCATAAACTTTAATATATTTATCGGTCATAATCTCTATATCATATAATTTAGATCTCTCAAAGCACCGCTCCGCAATATCGTTGTAAAAAAGACGATCAGTACCTAAGTGAAAAAGTAACGATGTTAACTTCTCATGATCACCTACATTAAAAAGCAAACCAGCGCCCTCCACCACCTCAGCTACACCAGGCACATTTGTGGCAATAATTGGTTTTGCCGCTGACATTGCCTCAACCGCAGAGAGCCCAAAGCCCTCATAATGCGAACTTAAGATATTAACATCGGACATCTTAATAATTTGAAATATATCACTTCTTGATCCCAAGAACCTCACCCGTGGAAGAACACCTAAGTCCTCTGCGTATTTTCTATATTTTTCGAGGTTAGGCCCATCTCCGGCAAATAATAATTTATAATTTTCCGGCAAGCCTGCCAGCGCTCTTATTACCGTACCTTGATCTTTTTGATCTGCAAATCTCGCCGACATAAGCAAAATAATATCTGTAGGTGAAAGGTTAAAATCCGACCTATTGGCCATTGAACTATTATTGATGGAATTGAAATCAACACCGTTATCAATAACTTCAATCTTATCTCCCCTAATACCTAAATGGCTTTTAATGAAAAACTCCACTGCGGAAGAAATGCCCACGATTTTGGAGAATCTACTATACACAAATTTTTCTGCAAATTTAAAAACCTTGTGTGTCGCTCGTCGATTATAGGCATTGTGTTCCGTAAATACGATTGGTATATTATATTTTGTAAACAAAGATGCAAAAGCCACTAAATAGGAAGCCGGAAAAATATGAACATGTACTATGTCATATTCCGCCATTAAAGCAGCGATTTTTCTAACATACGTAAAACGATATCTGTTTTTCACATTAATATCTAAAGAAATAATTTTTATATTTGCTAAATGTAACTCATCCAAAAAGTGAGAATTGGCACCATCAATAAGTAAAAGGTGGCAATCAATTTTTCTTTCAACCAGTTTTTGCACCAACTTACCTACAAACCTCGCTCCACCACTAGTGGATGGTAGGCTATCTATCACCTGGAGAACTCTCATTTTGTAAATATCAATTTTAATAAGTTAATTGAGAATGGCATGCGCAAAATATATTTAAACAGGTTTTTATTTTTATTATCATATACAATCGTGAAAATAGGGATTTTATTATCTAATAGAAAACGTCTCACTCTAATTATTTCAGATTTTTCGATTGAATTTCGTAATCCCAAATTTAGTACACCTAGACCAACATCACTAATAATTTTATCAAAATACTTTTTATCCTCTAATGACTTTGAATTATCTTTTTTAAATATTACAAGATATTTTATAATGTTAAATAGATCATCAAAAAGCTTTTTCCTACTTGTGATACTCTTATTTCTAGTAATTGAATTAGGTGACTGCAAAAATCGCTGAATTAAAATACCTTTGACTGTTACATGTTGAGCATAGAAAAAAGCACGCGCGTTAAATTCAATATCCTCACTATAGAGATGGTCTTTAAATTCCAAACTATATTTATTAAGAAAACTTCTTAGGTAAATCTTATTACATGCTGATGGCATAATCAAATTATTCAACCAAAATTTTCTTCCTGTAATATTTTTAATGTCAGGAGGATTATATGCTGAGATAACGTCACCATAAATTGATATATTTTCAGATGCAAGTTGAACAATGTCGGCATTGCAATTTTCTAAAAAATTATAATTTCGTAAAACTAAGGTATCATCGGGATCCAAAAAAATAATATACTTGCCTGAAGCATTTTTAATGCCTGTATTTCTAGCGCCACCTAAACCCCTATTTGTTTGTCTTATTATTTTATAATTTGTCTTTTCCACCAAATAATCAGACGCAATTTTAACCACCTGATCCGGAGACTCATCATCAACAAGAATTACCTCAAACTTCTCTTCGTGGAGCCCAGTTGAATAAACTGATTCTAGACATGTGACTATATATTTTTCAACATTATAACATGGTATAATTATAGAAAGTATTTTTTTCATTACCCTTTTATAAACATTAAATAAGTGAATAAGTAATACAGTGCTATCACGCCACCAATAATACGATACTGATTTGGAAACATTTTATATCTCAAAAGTGGATACGCAATTATGGGAGCCATAAGAAACCAGGATAAATAGGCAAATCTATTGGAGAAATTAGCTCTAATGATTAAAATCCAGAACGCATTTGCAATCATAAAGGTTCCCCAGAGATGAATATAAAATGTATCGGTGATTTTCTTCTTAAAAATAAAATACCAACCTGCAAAAACGGCGAAGGAAGAATAAAATACAAAGTCCCACCTAAATCCTGTTGACGCAAAAGTATCATTATTTATATTTCCTTTTGTTAAATAGTCTTCTGCACGCGTATCGTCACCAAACCCTAATCCGCCAAAAAATCCTTCCCAAAAACTCCCTCCGACCAGAGAAAGCGGAATGGCCGCTAACCATATAATCAAATAAGTTTTAGGGTTTTTGTGAAATCCTGCAACTGCAAAACCTGCAATCGGAATGATTAGAGAACTATGGATAAAATAAGAAATTATAATTAATATATATAATATTATTTTCTTTTTATAAAAACATAGTGCTAAAATAAATATTGCGGTGGCCATTCCATTTCGAATGCCATTGGTTCCATAAGCCCAAAATGAAAATGACCCTACAAACATAAAAAAAACAAAATACCAATAAGTGCCACAATATTTTTTGGAAAAGATATAGCAAGGAATTGTATAAATCAGTGCACATAGAAAAAAGAACCACCGCTCGTTCATAATTTTCGTACAGGCAATCATGAAGTAATTAAATAAATAGTCTGAAGTAATTATGAAAGTCTCACCAGATTGTACTTTCCTGTAAATTTGAGCATAGGTACCCATATCAATAAAATATTTACCACTTACGGGTCTATTTCCCATGTAAAAACAAATTAAAGCAAGCAGGCAAAAACCGAATATTTGTGAAAATCTGCGCGTATCTTCGGAGAAAATATCATTTTGAGTTGAATGCCACAAAATAATTACCATCAGGAAAAACATGAAGTGATAATAAATTGCTGTGTAGCTGCTTAAGGGAATCCAGTCGAACAAAGATGTTAGATGTTAGATGTTAGATTGCAAAATTAAACTTTTCTCGATGATCTCATTTTGAGATTCTGATTTTAAAAAAATGCGCACCTTACCTTAATGATTGAAATAAATCCTTCCATTGCTGCATTACTTTTTCGAGACTAAAACGTTCTACATTTTTCATACCTTTTCCCCCCATTTCACAGCGCAAATTTGCATTTTCCATCAGGATTTTTAATTTCTCAGCAAAAATAGGTATATTTTTAGAAGGAGTGAGAAATGAATCTTCACCATCAATTAAAATATTCCGCGGACCATTTGGAGAATCATAGGAAACAACGGGCATTCCAACAGAAAGAGCTTCTAATAAAACCATCGGAAAACATTCGGTATCAGAAGTCATGGCGTAAATACTATAGTCAGTCATGGTTTCGAGCAAATTATTTACGCTCCCTTTAAATTTAAGCACACTATGCAAATCATGTTTTGCGACCAATTGTTCCAATTTCTCCTGTGTACCCAAGTAATCCTGGCCGTAAATATGCAGTTGCCAGTCGGGAAAATCGAGCTGAATCAAAGCCCAAGCCTCTATCAACTGATCAAAAGCTTTCACTGGTGAAATTCGGCCTGCCGCTAATACCTGTTTTTTTGAAAGGTCAGCATATAAATTTGTGTGCTCTACAGGATTAGGAATTACAAATGCATTGCCAGAATTAACATAGGTTTTTTCGTCTTCATTCAAAACGATGATTCGATCGTAAAGACCGTCAATATAATCATTGAACCAAAATAGGAGTTTTGTTTTTAAGGAGGTTTTATTTCTTTGTTTGGCTTCAAAGAATCGGGAACTGTGCCTTTCTTTAATTACTTTAGCTCTTGAAAAAATAAAAGGCAGCCAGTAATGGTCAAAATTGTAATTCGGTGATATTATGACGTCCGGTTGCAGTTCTTTAAACAGCTTTCTTTGCTTCTTAAAATGAAGAAATGCTTTCCGTAGGTTTTCACCGGAAAAATAGGATTTAGAGCGATTATAATCAACTCCTAAGTCGATAAGCTTTATCTTCTCATCTAATGGATAGCAGCCCGCATTCTGACCTTGCTCAGTTGTTACGATATATACCTCTACCCCATTTTGGCTGGCAAAATAATTGGCTTTGGTTGCCATGACCTTTTCAATGCCACCGTGAAGAAAGATTTGATCTGTATTGTAGAGGATTTTCAATGGAAGTTGGATGTTAATGTTGGCTGTAGGGGACAAAAATAAAGATTTTTTAATTAAGAGTTGCTTTTATTGCCTACATTTAAGATTTTTGGGTGATCGCAACTCTATAAGATTAAAAAGGCTGGTTTTAACCTAAAAAACTTCCTGTAAAACTAATGCTTTATCCTACTTTTATCACTCTGGAACCCTCTCAAAAGTTTCGAAATTAAAATTTATAGGAATGTCAGAAGAAGTTTTAATTAAATGAAGTTTAAGAATCCAAATCGTCAACTTAGATTAATGCTATAATTTATGGCTTCTAAATCAATAATTTTTTACGAGAAGTATCAGAGAGATCTGAACAATGCATCCCATTGCTTCACAATTGCGGTCGCTTCGTATTTTTTCGCTTTTTCTTTTGCTGCTTTACTCATCCTTTGGCGAAGTTCAAAATCGCAGATCAAAAATCTTACTTTTTCAACAAACTGGTCAATGTTACCATTCTCTATAAGGAAGCCATCTTCGTTGTTGGTGATAATATCTTTCGGCCCATTCGGACAATCGAAACTGACGACAGGTAAACCGCAAGTCATGGCTTCTATGAGTACCATACCAAATCCTTCGGAGCGCGAAGGCAAAACAAACAATGAGGATTCCAAATACTTTTTTTCTATAAAAGAAACCGGCGCATTAAAGTGAATGTTTTCTAAAGCCAATTTTTCGGCTTCGGGCTGTAGATTTTCATGGGTACCTCTTCCGTAAACATTGAGTTCCCAATCTGGAAAGTCTTTTTCGAGAGGCGCCCAAATGTTTAACAATAAGTCATATCCTTTATTATAGCTGTAACTACCAACCGCTATGATTTTTTTATGTTGAAGTGTTGACGTTACAGTCATTTGAAAAGGCAAGGGATTAGGTATGACGACCAGATTATTTATTGCCCATTCTTTTTGATTTCCTTCCGTTAATAATATAATTTTTGAAAAAGCCTTGCCTAAAAATTGCTTTAATTCATGTTGTATTTTCTTCGTAAAAGGGACACCTTTCCCCTGATCTCCTAAGACCATCGAGGCGTGGCTTTCATGAATCCATTTTGCCTTGGTATGAATGATCTGTGGTAGCAAAAAACCTTTTAAAGCGTCATCACACACTGAAATAATACCCGGTTTTATCTCATCAATAGTTTTTTGAATTCCCTTTCTATATTGTAAAAAATAAAATAGAGGATTTCCCCCCACTCCAATTGAATGAAAATTTATGTTTTTTGAAAAAGTAAAAAAAGGTTGTCTTCCTTTTTCATTTAACGTTAGTATATGTACTTCATAGCCAAAATTATCCGCGAGCTTTGAGGCTTTAATTGATAGAACTCTCTCAAGTCCGCCAGAACCGGTAATGCCGTTTGTTACATATAATATTTTCATAAAAATTTTTGGAATTTTCTCTAATAAAAAGCGGATAATAATTACTCCTACTAAACATTGTAGCCACTGGAGTTATTGTACTAATATAGATTTATATTAAAAGAACAATTTATAAACTAAAAGATTTATCAAAAGGAAATATATAGCATACTCAAACATATTCACACTTATTTTTTAATCTTTGCGATCGCAAATTTAAGAAAATTAACATAAAAATGAATTCATTAAAGCCCAATCTTAAATATAAAGGTTCGGTTATACCAATAACCAACAGATTTTTAAAGATATTATAATAGTAAGTTTCTAGAATTTCATTCTTTTACCAATAAATCTATCACTGTAATATCACCATCAACATTAATTGTATGAAATCCATTATACTTTTCAAAATCCCAAGTTGTAGGTAACTTTTCTTCAGTATATATTTTTTCAGAAAGTTCTGTAATTCTATTTTTAGAAATATTTTGGCCATACCCATCTTTACAATCCTGAGCAACTCTAATGTATTCTTCATTCTCCTTCATAATCTTCCCCGCATTTCGCGCCTTCGCTTTATCAATTATTATGGGATTTTGTGGATGACTCACCCAATGGTCAGAAAACAAATCATCAGAATAATATAAATTTAACCTTTCATTATTATCATATTCAAAATTCTCTATCTCATTAAAGAAAAGCCAATATTTCTGATTATGTAAAATGAAAACAGGATCAACTACTTTCTTATTTTTTAAAATAGTTCTATAATGTTCCCATTGAGTGGGAAATTTTTCAGCCTTGTAAATATTTTGGTTATTACTGGCACTTTCTTCCGGCATCATAAAATATTGATCTCCTATTTCAAAGACATTAGGAAAAGAGAGGTGGTAGGGCTTTTCTAATACGACTTCCTTTTTAAAAGGCTTATTTTCTTTTAAATTTATCAGAGAAATTTTACCTAATTTTTTTTTATGATCTAATTCTTCAAAAAATATCCAATTATTATCCGAGTGATTTATGATAAAAGGATCTGCCCAAAAAGCATTGATTTCGTCCGTTATTACAACTGGTTCGTTATTCTTCAATATCGCTAATTTCCAGTTAAAGTGAACGTTTGAAAATTTCCTTAAATAAATAATCTTTAAATGATCAATATGATGATTTATTCTTTTAAAAAAGTTATAATCAGTTTTTATCGCTCCTTTATCTGGATACCTGTTGCCATTAAAAACACTTTTTATTAAATAAGAAAAATAATAAAACGCTTTATCCCGATTATTGTAAATGCCAATTTGTGTAGTAAACGACATTGATTTAAAAGGGGAAAAATTTTGATTATCACTAGATTTTAAAATATTGATCGTTGTATAATCTGATTTGTTTATACTTGCAGAATACCAATTTTTAATATCAATATCTAATTTTATCACGCACGCGTACTTAACCTGTAAGTCATTAAATACTGATAGATTACAAAAATTTATCACATAATCATAAATCAGATTCTCTTCATACCTTTTTATTGATTTTGAAGCTGCAATAAATTGAGCAGTACTTTCAAATAAATGGGGATTGACTTTAATGACGGGAAATCGCTCATTAATTAATTTTATAAATTTTGAATCTTTTGGGATTTTTGCACTGTAGTTATTACATATCGCGTAAATTTCCAGATCGTCAAGAAGAGAAAGTTCTGACAAAATTTGCTTTTGGTATCGAAACAAATTATTGCCAAACAGTAAAAGTATTTTCATTCTAATGATATTAAAATCAACCGCTAATATACATTAGAATCACAAAATATTGTGGGTAATAATAAATTATATAAAAAGAAATTTTAGGACACTTAATTTTGTTTTCAAGACATTTTGAAGAACTATAAATACAAAACAGCATCAAAAGTTCGTTTACAGTTTAAAGTATCTCTGAGTGTGAAAAAATCATGAGTCCTTTTAGTAAACATCTCATCATTATAAAATTGCATTTTCTGAGTGTCAAAACTATTAATAAGAGCTTTAACTAAATCAGTCTCTTGTCTTGCGACCGCACCAAATCCCATACTCTCATAATCAAAATATCCTTTATTGTAATGTGATTTATAATATTCTTCTTCGTCAAATTGATAATAAACCATTGGTTTATTCATATAAGCAAAATCAAAGGCTACACTTGAGTAATCCGTAATTAAAAATTCAGATTCTTTTAAAAGAAGTTGAACATCATAATCACTATTATTAGCCATAACAATATTTTTGTTGCTGGTTTCAAATAGTGATGTAAATTGCTGAAGTTCATGATGCAGATAAAATATTAATAGATAATCGTTTCGCTCAAGAAAATCTAACAAGTCTTGATTTTTAAGTAAGTAAGAATAGTGGGCATAATAATCACTATTTAAAAACTCACGTTCAAGTTCATTAAAATTTTTCACCCCTTTCATTTTCCACGTTTGGGAGGGTAAAAACTGACGCCAGGTGGGCATAAGTAAAATTTGTTTTTTTAGGGTATAGTCATTCAAATTATCATACCTGCAAAATCCCACATATTGTACTACATTTTTTGGATATCCAAAAAACTCTTGCACATAATCGTATTCTGGTAAAGCGCCACAGCAAAACAGATCCACTAGCGTACTAGAGTAGGTTAGGGATTTTATATATTCCTTTGTAATCCCATGTTGTAAAAACACTTTTTTACCTTTTACCAGGTGGGGAAATTTGTAGAAAGAAAAAGAATTCGGAATACCTACAGGATTGAAAGCACCTATGAGTCTGGTAGCTAGAAAAGAAAAAAGATAATGTTTAAAGCTATTAAAATAAAGTGCTTGACCAAGATCTGTAATTTTTTTCAAATCAGGAGCCTGCCTATCAATGGCATAATAGGTTTTTTGATTTGGGTATTTTTCTCGAATGTATTTAAAAAAATGATAACCATTATCTTTACATTCAGCTGGGCGTTCCGTAATGATCCAAATGTTTTTGCTTAGACCAAAAAATCGCATTACATATGAGAGCAAGTAAGCGAGAGAAAATTTTGAAATGTCTATTATTTTTAAGAGCAGCATTTTATTTAGAATTGGATTTTTTTGACAAGTTGATGTCTAATTAAGTTTAAAAGTTTTTTGTAAGAGTTTGAATGTAAGATGATACAGACCGCAATATATTGAAGCGTATAGCACTTTGGTGGCAACAAGGCCGCTTTGTTGATATCCTTTCCGTTTAAGCAGTTCGGTTAGTTTTTTATTTTTAAGAATTTCCAATGCAAATCTACGAATGATGGGCGAGTTTTTTATCAGTTGGATCTCATTTTTTACGATTTCCATTTCATCTGTGTTGAAATGATCTTTAATCTGCTTGATATTATAATTAAAAAAAAATAAAAAGAGGTAGGCAATGGCGGCGTTATGTGCCTCATCGTTTTTATTTTCTTGTTTAAGTAATGTATAACATTCAGCTACTAAATTTTTTGTTCTGAGCATAATGCCCTTTTTATAAGTTAACGCTGTGGACCCTCTTCTGATAAACTGATTATAATATACCTTATCCACAGAGCCAATTTTGGTTCCATACAATAAAAAAGCGAAGTTAAATAACGTATCTTCTGTACCTACATAACTGACGGATTGAAAACGGATTGAATGATCAATAATATGTTTTCTCAAATACAGTTTATTACAAGAGCTTGGGGTAAATGGTTGAAAAAAATAATTAGAAAAATAATGATTTATGGATTGAAATACATCTGCAGAATCTTTTACAGAAAGTAAACTTACATTTCCTTCTTCATCCACACTTTTCCGAGAACAAACACACATATCTAATTGATGATGCTCTCCATAAGCTAACATTTTTTCGTAAAAGTCACTGTCAATCCAGTCATCTGCATCTATGAAACTTACATATTTTCCTTGAGCTGTATCCAAGCCGACATTTCTGGCATTGCTTTGCCCTTGGTTGCTAGTATGAAATACTGTAATTCTTGGATCTTTGGCAGCAAAGTCATCACATATTTTACCGCAACGATCAGTGGAACCATCATTAACCAGTAAAATTTGAAGATTTGTGTAAATCTGATTTATAATGGAAGCTATACATTTAGAGAGATATGGTTCTACATTATAAATAGGAACTATTACTGTTATAAGTGGTGCGCTAGTTGCTACTGGAACTTCACCAGCAAATCTATTTTCTTCCATAAATAATTTTATATATAATATAGGTTACAGATGAAGATCTAAGTTTTGCAGGTCCATATAACAACGCCTCTTTAAATCCATCGATTTTTAATTCCGAAAGTAAATTGGCAATTTCCCTGTGTTTATAAAAAATATTTAAACCATGAATAGGATTTTCCGACCGCATATTTTCCCGTATTCCACCCAGTAAAATTTCTTTTATTCTGTTATTTATGATGTCCTCTTGAAGACTTGGCGAAAAGTTATTTTTATTAAGAATTTTTAAAATTATTTTATGTACATCTATTCTAGTTTCAGTATGATCTACTTTACTTAAACTCACTTCATTCATACCGTTATAGTTGTAATAATAGCTTTCAACGTAAAAAAAATTTTTAGACAAAAAGGCAAATTCTAAACTAAAAATTAAATCTTCCCGCATTTTTAAGTTTGTATCAAACCTTAAGTCATGATCTGTGATTATTGCGAATCTAAATAATTTTGAGCAGATCGTACCTCCCGTATTACTCAAAACACGCTCAACAAAACTTTCACGTGTATTATCAAGATCTTTAAAATCATTATGGCTGTAGGTTGTGTATTGATCCATATACTCATAACCACAGCAAACAATGTCAGCCTGTTTTTTCTCTGCTACTTTATATAATTCTAGAATATAATCAGGATGAACGGTATCATCCGAGTCAATAAATGCGATATAAGTCCCAGTTGCCAAATCAAGAGCCAAATTTCTGGCAGCTGAGACCCCTGAATTGTGAATATGGTACACTTTAATTCTATTGTCAAGCTGTGCATATCTATCGCAAATTTCCCCAGAACCATCGCGGGAACCATCGTCTATAATAATTATTTCAAGATTTTGATAGGATTGATAAATAATAGAATCTAAACATTTTATCAGATATTTATCAGCATTATAAACGGGGACTATTACTGAAATCAATTTTTCCTCTGCCATAGTAACTATTTTCTACTGTACAATTTATGAATCGAAGATTTCAGAATTTTAATAGAATAAGGAAGTCCAAAATATTTTATTGATATCTTCATAAAATAGAAAAAATGCTCAATATTTAATTTATTAGATTTATAAATTAAAAATTCATAAAGATCGACAAATGTTTTTATTTGGTCCTGAGTCATTACATGCCTATAGTCTTGCAAAAGATCTTTTGTAACTTCAAGACGGGCATCTATTTTTTCCTGTACATTCTCCGTATTTCCAGAAATATTGATGGCAGACATTCGAACATATACTACGGCATCAGTAGAATATATTGGTTTACCCTCGGAAAAATCAATTACAGCTCTATCATCACTTCCCCAGGCCATATCATACGCCCTAAATCCGTATTTTTTGTAGGATTTCATTCTATAGATATATTCTGATAAAGAACCTCTGCTATCTCCTTTTAACTTTTTACAATAGGAAGCAATTGCATCTTCATAAAGGGGGTTTTTATATATTTTAGAAATGGTCTCCTCATTTTCATTAATTAAAACGCTTGCATTTCTTACAACATTACAACTACCTCCAAAAGTGGCTATTGCTTCATAAAATTCCTCTACCACATTGTTACCCATAACATCGTCATCACCTAAGATCATCAACCATTTTTCATCGTTGCTTAGAGCAATGCATCTTTCCCATTGTTTTACAAGCGAGGTACCCCCAAGATTTGTGTCAAATGATTTGTAAGTAAAATTAAATTTGCCTGTAAATTCTTTCAGCAATTTTTCTGGGTTTTCCAGACTGGCATCGTTACCAATGTAGACATGAAATCTCTTATTTGTTTGCTCAGCGAGCGAATGGAGGGTTTTTCTAAAAAAAGTTAGTTTAAAATATGGGATAATTATGGCTAACATAGGTTTTTATCTATTTATATATGGCTTGGTTGAGATAAAGTGGGATATGAAAAGTAATCTATGACATTAATGTTTATAATGAGTTTAAGTAAATACAAATTTTTTATAAATAATTATACAACTGCTAATGTCAAATTTAAACTATTTACGTCATAATTAGTTAGAGTCTATTTTTAACTCTGATTAAGAGAGATAGTAACTTATAGAAAAATTGGTTTTTATTTTTTGAGATCCATTTGTCCCGTATGTTTGCTACAGGAACAAAATTAAAATAACGATCTTGCTCTCCATTAAGTTCAAAGGTTAAGTATTTTTGAATAATATATTCTTTTAAAAATTTATCAACATTTTCATTAATACCAATATGCTTGAGTTTTAAAGCAAATGTTGATTCTCCCATCTTCTTTACTAAAGACTTATGACTATTTTTCGCATGAATTCTGTATTTAACCGCTGGCGTTTCATCAAAGATAAAATTATATTCTTTTGAAATTCTCAGCATCATATCGTAATCCTCATAAATCAAATTTTCGTCCCATAGTCCGACTTGTTCAAAAATCGACTTTTTGTAAAGTATGGACATTGTTGGAATAAAGTTAGCTTCTAATAGTTCTTGATAGAAGTTTTCACTGTTGACACTAAGATATTTTTTGTGATACGCGATGAATTTGTTTTGATAATATTCACTTTCATCATTTATCAAATAAGCATCACTAAAAACCAAAGCATCCAAATCACCACTACATTCTAAAATTGAAACGTGTCGTTCTATTTTATCTGACAGCAAAATATCATCTAGGGCTAAAATCTGAAGATATTTACCAGTAGCGTAGCTGTAGGCATTATTGAGAGATTTGCAAAGCCCTAGGTTCTCAACATTCCTAATAAACCGAATATTTAAATTAGAATTCTCCTCGATCCATTTCTCAATTATTGAAACAGATTTATCTTTTGAAGCATCATCCCAAATAATAATTTCTAAATTTTTGTACGTCTGATTTTTTACGCTCTCTAAACCTTCTATGATAAATTGACTTTGGTTGTAACAAGCGCAAATAACGCTAACTAATGGCAACTCCATATTAATAGTTATTAAGCAACGATATAATTGTTTCCACCTCTTCGATTTCCATCACTGGACTGATTGGTAAACTTAAGATTACCTCATGAATTTTTTCCGTAATTGGAAATGATAAATGATTATAATAATGATAGGCTTTCTGCTTATGTGGCGGAATCGGATAATGGATTAATGTTTGAACACCATTTTCATCCAAATATTTTTGCAATCTTTCTCTATTTTCGATTCTGATTACAAACAAATGCCAAACATGTTCTTTAGGATCTGAACGTAATAAGGGAAGCGTTACTTTTGGATTGTGAATTTCAGCAATATATTTTTCTGCAACTTTCCGTCGCTTGTCATTATCAGCATCTATATATTTTAACTTAACATCAAGAACCGCCGCCTGTATTTCGTCCAATCTACTATTTAATCCCTGGTATTTGTTGACATATTTTTCTTCGGAACCATAATTAGCTAAGGCTCTGATCGTTTTTGCCACTAATGCGTCTTTACAAGTTACGGCGCCTCCATCCCCTAAAGCGCCCAGATTTTTTCCAGGATAAAAACTAAAACCTGCTGCATCACCTAAATTACCAGTTTTTATTCCCTTCCATTCTGCACCAATTGCCTGCGCATTATCTTCGATAATTTTTAAATTATGTTTTTTTGCTAAAGTTTCCAGTTCTTCGGACCAACAAACCTGTCCGTATAAATGAACCACCATGATGGCTTTTGTTTTCGGCGTAATAACACCTTCAATTTTAGCTATATCAAAATTGTAATTATTGATATTTGGCTCTGCAAAAACGGGTTTTAAGCGATTATCAGTAATAGCTAAAATTGAAGCAATATAAGTATTGGCCGGAACGATCACCTCATCCCCTACTCTTAAATGTCCCAGTTCCAGATAGGCTCTAAAAATTAATCGCAAAGCATCTAACCCATTGGCAACACCGATCGCATTTGGTGACCCAATATAATTCGCTAAATTGGTTTCAAAGTCCTTTACTTCGTTACCTAAAAGATACCACCCACTTCGGAAAACATGTAAAAGTTTTTCTTCAATTTCCTGTTGATGAACTAAATTTATTTTCTGTAAATCTAAAAACTTAATCATTTTTCTATATTTCTAATTTTGCGGGCAGGATTACCGACCCATAATTCATTTGCAGGTACATCTTTAGTTACTACACTACCAGCTCCAATAAGTGCGCTTTCTCCTATGGTAAGTCCGCCTAAGATAGTTGCGTTTGCCCCGATACTTGCCCCTTTTTTAATAACTGTTTGCTGAAATTCAGGTGGATATTGTTTTGAGCGTGGATAACGATCATTCGTAAATGTAACATTAGGACCGATAAAGACATTATCTTCAATTCTTAAACCATCCCAAATCTGCACACCTGGTTTTATGGATACATTATCACCGATAATAACGTTGTTTTCAATAAAAACTTGACAATTAATATTGCAATTGTTGCCAATCACTGCATCTTTTAAGATAACGGTATATTGCCAGACCAAAGTATCCTTACCAATATTTGGAGTTTGCACATCGGATAGTGGATGAATCTTACTCATTGATATAATTTAAAAAATCATCGTAGTTTCTAAGATAGTCTGCTTCACTATAGGTATGCGAGGCCAAAACCAAACAAATAGCACCTGAAGAAAAATTAACTTCAAATGCCCAGACTCCTGGAGGAATATGAAGCCCTAAATCAGGACGGTTCAAAAAAACCTGTCTTTTAAATTTACCGTCATCTAAAGAAACTTCAAAACTTCCTGAAGCAGCAATAAGAAATTGGTGGCATTGTTTGTGGGCATGTGCACCACGGCTTTCACCACCGGCGATATCGTATAAATAAAAAACCCGCTTTACCTCAAAGGGAAATTGGGAGTTGTTTTCAATGACGGTTAGATTTCCTTCATTGAAATTAATTTTATCTAAATCTATAACAGAACAGTCAAAAACATTCGGTTTATTTTTCATTTCTAAGTTTTTTAAAGTCCTCAAAATTTCTGACATAATCCTGCTCATCAAAACTTTTATCTGAAACAATTAAACCCAGTGAATTTGTGGAAAAATTCTCAAGGGTTCGCCAAAGCATTTTTGGAATATATAAACCATAATAAGAGCGGTTTAAGGTAAAACTCTCTTCCTTTTCACCGTTATTTAAAACGACATTAAAACTTCCCGACAATGCAATAATGAATTCCTGTTGCTCCTTAAAAGCGTGACTACCGCGCTGCTCACCGCCTGGAACATCATAGATCCAATAAGTTCGAGCAATTTCAAAAGGCAATTGATTAGGATATTCAAAGAAAGATAAATTTCCTCGCGAATCTACAATTTTTGGAAGATCGATGATTTTTGGGTCCATACTAATAAATTTTGTAGTCAAAATTAGGACGAACTAATCCTGGCAAAATCTGCATATTGTTTCCAATTGAAATATTTTCAACCTCAAATGCAATTAAATTATCATAATTAAACAATGCATAACGCTGATCTTCACCAAATATCAATCTAAAATAATAATTACCAGCATTAAGAAGATTGGGCGGAATTCGAAATTCTACCGTGTATTCCTTCGCTTTCGAATCTTTATTTGTTGAGATTAATGCACCGGTATGAAATACAACTACCTCTTCGAAAGTTCGTAATTCAAAAGTGACGTCCAGATTAATATCCGCTTTGTAATTAAAGAATACAATCCTCACTTTTACGCCGGAATTAATATCAATCATTTCTCCAATCAAAGGCTCTGCTGTAAATTCTCTAATCCTAATATTTGCATTTCCAATGGCGTCCTCAATTGGTCCAGTATGCGAATAGGTAGAGGAACTCTCACTATTTTTTTGATATTCTATAACAGTTTGTTCGACGCCTCCCGTATATAATAATTTTCCCTGATCCATTAAAATACCATTGTTACAGAGTTCCTTTACGGCAGTTAAGTTATGGCTCACAAATAAAACGGTTCTTCCCTCTCCTTTAGATACATCTCCCATTTTTCCAAGACATTTTTTCTGAAACTCTGCATCACCTACTGCCAAAACTTCATCTACAATAAGGATTTCAGATTCTAAATGTGCTGCCACAGAAAAGGCCAAACGAACATACATGCCGGATGAATATCTTTTTACGGGCGTATCAATGTATCGCTCTACACCAGCAAAAGCAACGATTTCATCAAATTTTCTTTTAATTTCATGGCGTCTCATACCAAGTATAGCACCGTTCAGGTAAATATTTTCCCGCCCTGTCATTTCGGGATTAAATCCTGTTCCCACTTCAAGCAAAGACGCAATTCGGCCCTGCACTTCAAAATGACCCGTGGTTGGTTTCGTAACACGGCTTAACAATTTAAGCAAAGTAGATTTACCGGCGCCATTTCGGCCGATAATACCCACAGCATCACCTTTCTCGATCTCAAAGTTGATGTCACGTAAGGACCAAACATAATCGCTTGTTCCCTTGCTGACCCGGTCGTTACTTTCACCAATTTGCAAAAATGGATCTTCTTTTCCACGGACTTTTGCCCAGAACCGATTCAGATCATGACTGATAGTACCAGTACCAACCTCGCCTAAGCGGTATTGTTTGGATATGTTTTCGGCTAATATAGCAGTATTTGGATTCAAGTTAATTTTTTATTTTGTGTTAAAATTTTATAATGGTAAGAACTTGCAAATTTAATAATTTTAATTTGAAATCGATATGAAGTGATTTCTTGCTAAGGAGATTCATTAGACTGTGTCCATGAAACTTTTTTCCACTTTATTGAAAATTATGGTTCCAATAACTAATATTACAGTAATGAACAGTGCGCTCCACATAATATTCATAATATCAAAGTTTCCCGAACCTAAAAAAGCATATCTGAATCCCTCAAAAATAGAAGACAACGGATTTAAGAAAACGAAAAATTTTAATTTTTCAGGTAATGCAGAAGTTGGATAAACTACTGGTGTGACGTACATGAAAAGCTGAATGCCGAAAGTTAAAAGAAAAGCTAAATCTTTATATTTAGTCGTCATGGCTGAAAAAATCATTCCCATTCCTAATGCAAACATGGCCATTAGCAACACTAGCACAGGAGTAAATAAGATCCATATATTTGGTTGAATCGTATCTGTAAAAATTAGAAAGTATAACCATACTATTATAAATATGGCGAATTGAACCGTAAATTTCATAAGAGCTGAAACCACAATAGAAATGGGCATTATCAATCTAGGAAAGAACACCTTCCCAAACATTGCAGCATTATCTTTAAAAACGGTTGAGGTTTTTGTCAAACTTTCAGAAAAATAGCTCCAAATGGTAACTCCAGATAAATAAAAAAGAATTTGAGGCATCCCATCCGTGCTTAATTTTGCGATGCTTCCAAAGAGAATCATGAATATTGCAGTGGTCATTAAGGGCTGGATGATGAACCATAGCGGTCCTAAAATTGTCTGCTTATAAAAAGTTATAAAATCTCGCTTCACCAACATCAATAAAAGATCTCGGTAAGCCCACACTTCTTTTAAAGGTATTGAAAAAAGAGATTGATCGGAAGTGATATAATAAGAGGGTTGTTCATCTTTTGTCATGTCTTATTTATTTTAAGATTAAATTATCTAGTTATACAATTTTTAATTTTTATGTTTACAGTGTGTAGTCTGCATTCTTTAAGACTCCCTTCACATCGAATAAAAGTGAAATTTCGGCTTTTAACTTATTATAGTCTAAGATTATGAATTGATTGTGAGCAACTCCTAAAATAATGGCATCGTACTTATGTCCCTCCCCAACCTCAGAATAGCACGTCACGCCATATTCTTGCATTACTTCCTTAGGATTTGCCCACGGATCATAAACTGTTACTTTAATATCATAATCTTCTAAACTTCTGATCACATCAACCACTTTGGTATTTCTAATATCAGGACAGTTTTCTTTAAATGTAATGCCCAGCATCAATAGCTCTGCACCCTTCATCTGGATACCTTTTTTAATCATCAGTTTCACCACCCTTGAAGCAATGAAAGATCCCATCGAGTCGTTTAACCTTCGGGCCGCTAAAATCAACTCAGAATAATACCCTATCTCCTGGGCTTTCTGCGCCAGATAAAATGGATCTACGCCAATGCAATGTCCTCCAACCAAACCTGGTTTAAAAGGAAGAAAATTCCATTTCGTGCCTGCCGCTTTAAGCACATCCTGCGTATTAATATCCATAAGGGAAAATATCTTCGCCAACTCATTAACGAAGGCGATGTTAATATCCCGCTGGGCATTTTCAATGACTTTAGAGGCTTCGGCCACTTTAATTGTTGGCGCCAAATGCGTCCCGGCTATAATCACCGATTGATATAAGTCGTCTACTATTTTACCAATTTCGGGAGTAGACCCTGACGTAACTTTTACAATATTCTCAACCGTTCTTTCCCGATCACCGGGATTAATACGCTCCGGGGAATAGCCCGCAAAAAAATCAATATTAAAAGTTAAACCAGATTCCGTTTCTAAAACAGGAACACATTCTTCCTCTGTAACTCCAGGGTAAACGGTCGATTCGTAAATAACAATATCCCCTTTTTTGAGTAGTTGCCCCACCGTTGTTGAAGCATCCTTTAAAGGTCTTAAATCCGGACGGTTATTTTTGTCTACCGGTGTAGGTACCGTAATAATGTAAAAATTACAGTCTGTGAGATCCTCAACATTCGATGAGCAGAATAATCCCCTGTCTTTCGATTGAAAATCGTTTACCAATACCTCTTTCAAAACTTCATTTTCTACCTCAAAAGTATGATCAACTCCTGATTTCAGTGCGTCAACGCGTTGTTGATCAATATCAAAACCAATCACTTGATACTTTGTCGCAAACAGCCGTGCTAAGGGTAGACCCACGTAGCCAAGTCCAATAATTGCGATTTTTTGTTTCATAGATTAGTGCAAAAATTCTTGAGTGATTACCATCGTTAAATCTGCTCATCAAAATGAAGTCACAAAGTTTTTAATTTGGTGCAAAAGTAAGAAAAGTAAATTTAAGATTTTTCATTAAAAAAGAAGATGGTTTTATAAATGATTCATAAAGCAGGTGGTTGGTTATCTAAAAAAGACTTGTGTTGTAAATTGTAGTACAACTAGGACAAGAAAGGGTTCGAGAGTTCATCGTGTAAATTTCAGTAGTTAAGTCGCGCGGAGTAACGTATTGTGTTATTTTATTCCTCTTACTTTTGTCTTGAAACAAACCGTCGCGAATGGTTCGCTAACTCGACTAAAAACAATAAATAGTGATGAAGCAAAAAGTAACAAAAAGTTCAAGACTGGATTTATTGGCAAAAAACTTAAAATTTATTCTAAGAAAATTCCTATACTTGCGCGGAAACGAAAGTTGCGCTTCGATGGTAATGTATTGCTGCGCTTCGGACAAAAGGAATTTTTATAAGTTGCTACTTGAAGAATACGTTGGAATAAATTTGAATTTTCTTAACGCTAATAACTCCTAAGTCGGATTAAATAAACGAGCATTCGTCTTGGTGATTGAGCTTGTCGAAATCACTATTAATTCAAAAACCTTCTATGCAAAATTCATTTTGGTTTGGAAAGATAGTTCTCTTTTTTTTACTTTTTGTCTTGACACAAACGATTGTAGATGGTTCGCTGATGCAATAAAATACAATAAATAGAGATGAAGCAAAAATTAACGTTTTTTTTACATTTTACTTTTTGTCTTGACACAAACCATTGTAAATGGTTCGCTGATTCAATTAAAAACATAAATAAAGATGAAGCAAAAAGTAACAAAAAAGTCAAAACTTAATTTATGTATTGTGTAATTTCATTGTTCTTACTTTTTGTCTTAAAACAAAAAGTAACAAAAAGTTCAAGACTGGATTTATTAGCTAAAAAAATAAAATTTCTTTAAGAAAATCCCTAAACTTGCGCGAAACAGAAATTTATCTTCGAAGTTTACTTCTCGCCCGCGCTTTGGACAAAAGGGATTTTTATTTTTGATTTAATCGAAGACTCTGCTACAAGAAATTTCCTTTTTTCTTTACGCCAATAACTGCTAGGTCAATTTTACAATCGTATACTTCACGACACCGTCACTTAGATTAGTGCAAAAGAATGGAGCGTAAAGAGAAGTATTACAGTAAAAGGAATCAATACAATTTTTCTTGCCTTCGCTGCGCAAAATTCCTCGACCTGAAGTGTCCCACTAACTATTGACGTCCGTCAAAACAAAGTGTAGCGTATCGAGAAGCAGTTCAGTAAAGGTCTCGATACAATTTTTATAGTGCAAAATCACTCGACCTGACGCATTCTACTAACATCCAACCTCCAGCTTCTAACCTTTCAGGTTGTAATCTTTCAGCAATTACCTCAAATTCTCCCAATACCATGTCACGGCATCTTTTAACCCTGCCTTGATGTCATGAGAGGGTTTGTAGCCCAATAGCTCTTTTGCTTTTTCGATACTGGCAAGAGAATGGGGAATATCACCGATCCGATTGGGTCCGTGGATCGTGTGAATTTCCTTGATCTTGGAATCAAAAGCAGAAAGGTTTTCCTTTAAATATTCGAGGAGTAAATTTAAAGTGGTTCGGTCACCGACTGCGGTATTGTAGACGGTATTTACCGCTTCTGGATTTTTAGTAGACATGGCTCTCTCATTCATCTGAATCACATTATCGATGTAGGTGAAATCCCGGGAATAGTCGCCTGTTCCATTAATCACAGGACTTTCATGGTTCATGAGCTGGATTACGAACTTTGGAATCACCGCTGCGTAGGCACCTTCTGGATTTTGACGCCGACCGAAGACATTGAAATACCGCAGGCCGATCGTTTCAATGCCGTACGTCTTGCTGAAGACATCAGCATACAGTTCATTGACGTATTTCGTGATGGCATAGGGCGAAAGGGGTTTACCGATCACCTCTTCTACTTTCGGCAAAGATTCGGAATCGCCATAAGTCGAAGAGCTGGCGGCATAAACAAAACGTTTTACATTAGCATCACGCGCTGCGACCAACATATTCAGAAACCCACCAACGTTAACATCGTTGCTCGTAATTGGATCATTGATGGACCGAGGAACTGAACCTAAGGCCGCTTGATGAAGGATATAATCCTGACCTTCTGCCGCCATATTACAGGTTCCTATGTCCCGAATATCGCCCTCAATTAATTTAAAATTGGGATTGGATTTTAAATGGTCGATATTGTGGTGAAAACCCGTGGAAAAATTATCCAGACACGTCACGTGATGGCCTTTGCCTATAAAATACTCGCAAAGATTGGAACCAATAAAGCCGGCACCGCCGGTAATCAATATTTTTTTCATGAAATTGAATTATTATCAAAGAAAAATTATGATGACTAGATATCCCAGTTTGGATTATCGTCCGTAAAGAGGGAAACCCTATGAAGGTAAGTCAGCTGTAAAAATAAAAGTCATCAATGCTGCAAAAATAGGAATTTATTAGCGGATTGAGGGGGACATCGACTCTACTTTATATTAATTTACTACTTAAAAAATTAGGACGTTCAATTTGCGAGGTCTTGCCCAATGTTCAACTTGCCTTTTAGTTTCTTTGTTCCACAGCATTCGACTGGTAGCCAGAAAATCATCAATGAAAGACCATAACAGGAAGTACAGCACATCGATCATTTCTTCTTGGCTGTACGTCCAGAGTATTGGTATATCAGAATACCTTGCGTAGATCGCTTTTTAAAAAGACGTGGTCACTTGTCGAATGTCGAAAATGAAAATCGGGGGAGGTAATTTCAGTATTGTTCCTTAGTGTAATTCGAAGTTTCAGTCGTAAAAATAATATGTTATTTTATCACTCCTGAAAGTTAAACATCACCAAATTTAACATGATAAATTTACCTCTATTTTTAAAAACACCTTACAGAAGTGGTATTTTTTTCATTCAATAAAACACTCTCACCCTTCGAATTCATTGTAAGAGATTCCGAAAAAAATATAAACTAGCGGTGAATTATATTTGAAGGGAAAAAGCATGAATTTTAGATTTATCGTATCTCCAAGGTAAGGTTTAAAGTCTTGAATATATTGGTTTTTTTTTCTTAAATAGTTACATTCCCGAAACGATATTCTTTTGAAAGCAACTGCATCAAAATAAGTCAGCAACACTGCTCTTCGGCGGTTTGAGACAAGAAGCAGCTGTCTCAGTGTGTATATTTTATAACTATGTTTTCTGTGGAGAGAAAGGAATTGGTTAATAAACTCTCATCGCGCACGGCAGTCAGACTTTTTTCGTTGGAGCGGTCATTATAGCACAAATATTCATATAAAACAGCCACATTGTGAATAGTTAAGAATACTTCAGTAATAATACGAGAGACATAATTAAGAACCAAATAGACCTCGGCACTAATAAAGAAAACAAATCCTCCAAGATAGTTGTCCAATGCCTTATTTGGCGCAACAGAAGGGTCTAAATTTTTAATTTCAAAATGCCAAACTTGGCTGTCTGCAGCTGCATAGTGACGTCAGATATTTCCCTAATCATCAGACAAATCGCCGTTCACGAGAATAAGGTTCAGTTTTTATAATAATATGCAAGCACAAAATCTACGAAACTTCGCCGTATCTCTAAAAGCAGGAATGATTACAGACACTTTTTCCATAGGAAAGGTGTTAAAATAAAACTATAGGGAGAAAGGTTTTCCAGTAAAAAGCGAATCCTGCGGGTGAACTTATTTTAAGCATACGATAGTACAAAATATTTTCCTTAAAACAGGAAAGGTAAAAGCAGTTAAGGGTGTTAGATATTTCTGAAGATAGTAAGTTTTTTCCATTTTTCATTCCCTGTCGTAAGTGATTAGTTTGCCAAAGTAAATAGTAGAATGAAATTTTTAAAATGGACCCCATCTAAATATTAGGTGAAGTCCATCCTTTTTTCAATCCAGCATACCGCAGGGCAAAATAGAGCTTAGGATTAACGTTAAGAAAAATTTTCATCTGTTTGATAGAAGGTCGATCATCATTAAAAACGGGAATTCGGTGGTTAATGGTGAGAAAGACTTTCAGTTTCTGGCGAAAGGTGTAGGGGCTAAAATAAAAAAAATGATCAATCAATAAATTCACGTAGTCCAACTTTTTATTCGCTACAAAATAAACTTCTTTTAAGTTATGCATGTTTGAAACAATTATGGTGTCGCAGGTTTGAATGAGATAAATTATTGAATCAATCTTCTTAATGGAAGTTTGTGAATGGTAGAGGGAGCCTTGCCGAAAACGATAAAAATAAAGTTGAACTGGGAGAATAACCACCGTCCCGCCCGAGCTGTAGGCCTGCATATTAAAAATGGAATCCTCAAAAATATACCCTTCGGCAAATCTTAATCGATTTTCAGAGAGGTATTTTCTCCTGTATGTTCCGATGCATGCTTCATGTAAAACTTGATGTGTGTTAAAATAATCAGTAGCAGGAAGCGGTCCTGCTGCCGAGGGTTTAAATGATTTGAGGATTTCGCCGTTTATATCATCGAATTTGAAATAGCCAAACCTTACCATGTCAATTTCTGGATACTTATGAAGGCAACGCTGTACATCTTCTAGGGCATTTTCTTCTATGTAATCATCTCCGTCAATAAACCAGATGTATTCTCCTACCGCGATATCAAGTCCGGCATTTCGGGCGGCGCTCAAACCTCGGTTTTCCTGAGTGATGATCTTTATGGTGGGAAAACATTCAGCATAATATTGGATTATTTCTCCGGACCGATCAGTGGATCCATCATTAATAATTATTAGCTCTATATTTTCGGTCAGTTGCTTACACAGCGAAGCCAGGCATTCCTCGAGGTAAGGTTCCACATTGTAAACTGGAATAATGACTGAAATTTGCATATTCATGAAACAGGGAAATGAGGCTTTTACTTTAAGTAAAATTAACTTTTTAAAATTGAGTGTTTATTAATACCAAATCTTGCTGCTGCTCCTACGATCGCTGAAAAAACCCGCTTCTTTCGTAGAAGCGATTTAATATAAGATACACATTTTTTATAAACTATCAATTCTGAAAGGTCCACAACGTGCTCGACGAAAATATTTTCCAGGTCTATATTTCTTCTGTCTGCCGTCTTTAAAAGTGCCACCCAATGCCAAAAATACGAACGCTCTTCATTATCCATCTTTGAAGCATTTTTATTATGGATCCGATAGTAATATAAGGGATTTGGCAGATGCAATACCGGTGCAACTTCAATCATTTTCATATAAACATCTACGTCTTCTGAGCGCTTTAAAGTAGGATCAATACCGGAGGTGCCTCGGTTTAGTTTTTTTTTGAACGTGGCGAACGAGTTTATTTCCCTATTAAATATCAACGACTTCACATCTAACTGATCGATCTGAACACTTCGATGCTCAGATTGAAGAATTAAATTTTGATCACACACGGTTAGATCCGAATAAACCAGGCCCACTTCCGGATGATTTTGGTGTGCTCGTAAGGAAAACTCAACCGCTTCCGGGTAAAGAGCATCGTCGGGATCGAGGCGACCAAAAATCCCCCTAGATGAAATTGCTATAGCTCGCATAACCGCGTACTGGATTCCTAGGGTTTTTTCATTTTGGTAGAAGTGAAAAGGATTGTCACCGCTGATAAGCTTCTGGATAACTTCAACGGAATTGTCGGTAGATGCATCGTCGATCACCACCGCTTCCCATTGATCGGAGGTTTGTCGCAAGAGGCTTCGATAGGCATCTTCGAAAAAATGGCCGTTGTTATAATTGACTATTAAAATGGAAAGTTGTGCCATTGTTATTTAATTTAAAATTTCTTTCCTATTAAACGGAACAATACTGATAAAATCGAACTCTTTTTTACTTTGTCCATCAAATATAGCCACCGCCGTTTATAAGGTACTACGAGTTGGGCGTTCACAAAATGCTCACTGAAAAGATCTTCCAAGTTATGGTCGCGCCGCTCAGCCATCTTCACAAGAGCAATCCACTGCCAGAAGAACGCCTTGTCATTTTGTTTCCCCGTCGAAGCGCCTTTGTCGTGTACTCGGTAAAAATACATATTATTGTCTACGTATTTCACAGGAGCAGCCTCACCCATTTTCAAGTAAATATCCTGATCTTCTGCACGACGGTTAAAGGGATCTATTCCGGACGTACGATTATATATTTTCCGTTTGAATGTGACAAAGTGCCAAATAGCTCCGTCAAAATTGTAAGAGGATTCATCTAACGTTTCAATCTGTCGACCCTTATTGATATGTGTTGGAACTAGCTTGCTGTCGCAGAATATGATATTTGAATACGCTAAACCCACTTCAGGATTTTCACGGTGTGCTTTTAAAGACAATTCTATTGCTTCAGAATGTAGGGCATCATCCGGATCCAACCGGCCAAAAATTTCTGTTCTAGAAATACTGATGGCTCGTACAATGGTCCTCTGATATCCGATATTTTCAGAATTCTGATAAAAATGGCACCGAGAGTCTCCTTCAATTAAGTTTTGAATAATTTCCACCGAACAATCGGTGGATGCATCATCTATTATAATCGCTTCCCAATTTTCAAAAGTTTGCAGACGGAGACTTTCAAACGCATCTTTAAAAAAGTGGCCATTATTGTAATTAGCAATTAAAATTGATATTTGTGGAGATTTAATCATGCGCCGTTGCCGTTTTTCTTCTAAACGCCGAGGCTAATATTCTACCAATTAAATTATTATGTAACCATCTTTTTTCTTTTTTTTCCTTTCTAATGAATTTGTTTAAGACTGAACGGCTGACAATATGTTCTGAGAAAACGTCCTCTAGATTAACTTGTCTTCTATCCAGCATCTTCACCAGTGCGCACCAGTGCGAAAATTCAGCTTTGAGTGCGTTGTCTCCTGTCGATAACCCTCCACTGTGATGTCGATAATTATAAAGGACAGAGGGGATATAAACTACGGGTGCCAGTTCACACATCTTCATGTAAATGTCTTTATCTTCGGCACGGCGAATTGAAATGTCCACGCCTGAAGTTTTATTATAAATTTCCATTTTGAAAGTGGAGAAGGGAGAAATTTCCCCGTAAAGGTTGTAATACTTTTTGTTTAATTCCGGCACAGGTTCACTTTTATGATGATCTTGAAATACCCAATTACGATCAAACTTATCCCAGTCAGAATATACAAGTCCGGCTTCAGGATTTAATCGATGGGCTTCCAATGAATGTTGAATTGCCTCTGGATGCAACGTATCGTCAGGATCGAGCCGTCCAAATATTTCCGCTTTTGCCAAACTAATGGCGCGCACAATGGTATTTTGGTAGCCAACATTTATTGCGTTTTGATAAAAACGAAACCGCGAATCGCCCTTTATCATTTCTGTGATGAGTTCTACAGAATTGTCTGTGGAGCAATCATCGATGATGACGGCTTCCCAATTTTTAAAGGTTTGTCGCTGCAAACTCTCAAAAGCGTCTTTAAAAAAGTGGCCGTTGTTGTAATTTGCGATCAAGATCGATATGTCCTTTTTATCAGTCATATCGTTTTTTAAAATGTTTTACCGAAGGCCTGGCCCAATGTACGTATCACCCAGTTGTCCTTGAACCATCTATTTTGTTTTTCTCTCTGACTCATGACTTTTTCCAAAATTCGGCGATCCACAAAATTTTTTATAAAAATTTCTTCCAAATCAACATTTCGGCGATCCATCATCTTGATAAGTGCTACCCAGTGCCAAAATTCCGCTTTGTATTGGTTTGCATTAGTGGACAGACTTCCTTCTAGCTGCCTGTGTTTGTAAAGCACGGTTGGAATGTGTACAACAGGTGCTACTTCGCACATTTTCATATAAATATCTTTGTCTTCTGCGCGACGAATGAAAGGATCAATTCCAGAAGTTAAAAGATAGAGAGACTTTTTAAATGTTGCGAAGTGCGCGACTTCACCCCTTAGATTGTAGTATTTTTCATTCAAATCCTCGATTTGCTCACAGTTGTGCTGCCACAATAAAGACAGGTCTGCATCAACTGCATGGTTATCTGAATACACCAATCCCGCCTGTGGATTTTGATGATGTTGATTTAAGGAAATTTCAAGAGCATATGCAGTAAGCGAATCATCAGGATCTAAACGGCCGAATATTTCTGCCCTGGATAGGCTAATCGCACGTGCAATTGTTTTCTGATACCCTACATTTTCGGAATTCTGATAAAACTGAAAACGATGATCCCCAACAATAAGTTGCTTTATAACTTCGACAGAATTATCAGTTGAAGCATCATCTATTACAATAGCTTCCCATTTTTGGATCGTCTGCTGAATAAGGCTCTCAAAAGCGTCCTTAAAATAGTGCCCATTGTTGTAATTTGCTATCAATATCGAAATCGCTGGCTTCATTAAAACTTTTTAAATTAGATTTAGTTGTTAATTTCCTAGAAGTCCTTTATTCCCACCTAACATTTGTTCGAATTACGTGCGCGCGCACCCCAGCAGCGAGAACATTAACCGGAATATTCGCAGTTACAACAGACCCCGCAGCAATAATGCTTCCATCGCCAATATGCACGCCTTTTAAAATGGTAACATTAGCGCCGATCCATACGTTGTTTCCTATTGTAACTGGTTGGGTCTTCACATGTCTTCCATCAAGAATGGTATGATTATCTGAGTCCCTGATCGTAACATTTTCAGAAATTGCCACATTATTTCCTCTAGTTATGTTCTCAAAACAGGATAAATTCAAATTATTGTTGATGTAACCGCTGCCCAAGTTCAGTGTTGCTCCCTTGTTGATATAAACTCTACTGCCCGTATAAATTATGAATGCACCTTCAACGTAAAAGGAAGAATTATCACCCATGTAAAATAGCGAAAAAAAAGGATCCTTAGAGGTCCACCGTTCGAAAAAGTGAAAACTATTCTTAATATTGATGCGTGCAATCTTTGAAATAGTAATTACAGTGTTCTGATACGCAAAGAATTTCCAACTGGTTTGGAATAAAACCCCTTTTTTATATTTCATGAGATCGTTAATCCTTTTTCGTATTTTCATAAAAAATTGCTTTCAGATCTATTTATAATTAACCGATTACATACAACTACTCTTTATTTCATTTCTAAAATTTTATCCGCCTCAAATAGTCTTAGTTTCTGCCCGAGATTAAACGCTGTCTTTAAAAAGATATTTCCCTCTATCATTTTCATTAAACGTGCTTCACGCTCGAGATACACTTGAAGTTCAGTTCTTCTCGCACAGTGTTTTACAAAAAAATCTTCTATATTCAAATTCCGACGCTCAGCCATTTTTATTGCAGCCACCCAATACCAAAATTTGGTCCGTTCGGCATTTTCGAACTGCCGGAGACTGTTGGGTCGTATTCGATAATTATAAAGCGTCTCATCCAGATGAAATACAGCGGCAACCTCACACATTTTCAGATACATGTCCACATCTTCTGCGCGTTTATTAAAGGTATGCACTCCAGCAGTGCGATCAAAAAATTCTCGTTTGAAAGACGCAAACTGAGCAATTTCACCGTGATAAAGAAAAGAATCTTCGGTGGTGAGGTCGGTGATCTGCTTACATTGATGAACTTTTTGAATTTTTAGATTTTCGTCGCAAACGAGATGATTGGAATATACCAATCCTACTTCCGAGAATTTTTCATGTGCCCGTATTGATTTTTCGAGCGCATTGGGCATTAAGGTATCGTCGGGATCGAGCCTTGCGAAAAGTGGCGCGGTGGAAGTTTCAATTGCCGTTTTCAGTGTGGAAGCACAACCTACATTAGTCGCATTTTCAATGATCGTAAAGCGACGATCGTTCTTAATTAAAGTTTTGACTAATGCAAGGCTGCCATCAGTTGAAGCATCATCAATAATGATGGCTTCCCAATTTAACTCTGTTTGACGTTGAAGGCTTTCAAAGGCTTGCTCAAAATATTTCCCCGAATTATAATGTGCAATAAGCACGGATATCTTTGGTATCGCTTTCATCTGTGTTTTCAAGTTTTCGTAAGATTGGTCTCAAGCGCTTCAAAAGTTTAAACCAGAACCAACCAAATCTTACTTTATAAAGATAATAAAAATTTATAAATGTTTAGAACCGTTGTGTTGCAACTTTACTATTTCAACAAAGTTCGCAATTCAGAAACGATATGATCCAAGGAAAAAGAAAAGTAGAATAAGAATAACCGCTGATTAACTTCTCAGCTGCTTATACAAATAGTAGGGTAAATGAAATTTTAAGGCAAGAAACGTTTTTGATTTTCCAATGTTGCCCATTGTAAAATATATTAGAAAAACCGCTTATACCAAGGCAGTTGCTCCTCGTGCGTGTAGGAATAATAGCCGTAGCCATATCTTTTACCGTAACGGGTATTTTCTGGCTTGACCCCATTGAGAACAAAAGCCATATTTTTGATACCGTTTTCGGTTTGAAAACCATCCGCAAAATTGATCATTTCTTTCTCGGTAAAATCAGATTTTAAGGCATAAAGCACAACATCTGAATTTTCAACGAGGTGCAAGGTATCACTCACCAACATGACCGGCGCGGAATCAACAACAACATAGTCGTATTGCCCTTTCAACTGGTCAATGAGTTCATCAAATTTTACCATGTCTAAAAGATCGTTCGGATTGGGTGCAATCTGACCGCTGAATAAAACATCTAAATTTTCATTCACTCTGGAAGGAATGATATAGGAGGAGGCATCAGTCTTGTCGGAAACTAAATAATCTGTCAGACCGACATTTTCGCCTTCAATAAAGCGGTGCAGCTGAGGATTACGAATATCAGCACCCACAATAATTACGCTGCTTTTACCAGCAAGCGTCAAAGCGAGGTTCATCGAAATGGTCGTTTTTCCTTCTCCTTTTACGGAAGAAGTCACCAATATAACGCCGCCCCGGTCCAATTCTTTTGCCCGCAACATATACTTGAGGTTGGAAGACAATATACGGAAGGATTCTGCGAAAACAGAAAAATCATTAGGATGCACCATGGCATTTTCTTCCTTGTGAAAAGGAATTTCTGCAATGACGGACGCATCTGGGATTTGAGCTAAAACCTGTTGTTTAGAATGTACTTTGGTGTCCAGAACATTAGCTCCTACGAAGAGGAGAAGTGGCAAAAGAAAACCGGCTGCCAAAGCGCCGTAGACAATCTGTTGACGGTTCGGTTTCACCACACCTGTAGTAAAAGCGGGATTCACAATTTTTGCCTTTGGAGCAGTTACCGCAAGGGTTATCGCATTTTCCTCTCTTTTTTGCAAAAGATAGAGATACAATTGTTCTTTTAAAGTTTGTTGCCGATCAATGCTTCTAAATATTTTTTCCTGCGTTGGGAATTTGCTGATGTTTCCTTTTGCAATATTCAATTGGCCCTTAGCCTGTGCCAGTTGCAGCTGCAAAGTTTCCCTTGATTCCAATAAATTCTGACGGATTAAATTCTTGAGAGACGCAATCTGCTTATTCATTTCGATGACCGCTGGATTTTCTCCCGTTGCCTGCTTTAAAACCCTGTTGCGTGTGATGACGAGGTTATTGTACTCGCCGATTGCACTTTCAGACCCCGCAGGAAGTCCCATTCCGGACGGAATAAGCTGACTGCCGGCACTGGCTGTTAAGACTGAATTGATAAGATCCAACTGCATGGTGTTGGTTAAGATGGCCTTCGTGTTTTCCTCTGCATTTGATAAGGATATGCCAGCCTGTGCTTCCAGATCGGTAATCTGATTGGTCCGTTTGAATTTTTCTTTTTCTCCTTCTATTCCGGAAAGGTCTTCCGTAATAATCGCCAGACGATCGTTAATGAAATTCTGAGTATTTTGGGCTTCCTGGTTTTTATCATTAACGCCATCGATAATATACTGTTTTGACAGTTCATCCAAAATATCTTCTGATTTCTGGGGAACAGGACCAACGTAGGAAAGCTCCATCAACAAACCTTTTTCCGGTGGTAAGCTGACATTAATATTACTTTCTAAACTGCCCACTACATTACTAATCGACCGAAACACCACTTTAACAGGAGTTTTAGAAACCATACCGGGTTTCCCATCAATCTGAATCGTACCAAAACTTACTTTTGCGGGCGAACCAAAGCGATGAACGGTATCAGAATTTTCAAATTTATAGGAATTATTGCCAATTGGGTTGATAATATAAGTTGCGCCGCCAAATTTGTCTGGATTATTAATGGAAAGGATTCTGCCCGATAACGGCGAATCTTTATACAATTCAGTTTCTTTGATGGTTCCTACACTGAAAAAACTGACATCAAGATGAAGGTTTTTTGCCACTTCTGCCAAAATTGGCTTGGATACAATGACCGTTTTCTCCCCTTGCAATTCATTGTCACCACTCACTCCAACACCCAGCGTTTTTAAATCACTCAACGCCGCAGAGCTATTGCCTTTGGATTCCTGAAGTTTAAGCGAAGTGGTAGTATAATACTGAGGTTCTGCATACCGCAGATATATTTTAGCAGCCGTATAAAATACCGCCATGCTTAAAAGAAACCAAGGCCATTTCTTTAAGTATTTGCCGATTTCCTTTTTGAGATTAATGGGCTGAACCCGCTTTGAAGGTGCAGAATTTTCAAGAAGTTCCATAGCCATTATTAACGGGTTAAACTGATGATTAATGTCACAAGACCTAATGCGACACCTCCGTATCTAATCCACTGATCAGCCGCTGAATTTGTTTTCACAGCAACTTGTTTGTTGCGATCGGGTTCTACATAGAGTATATCGTTTTGCTGAAGATAATAATAAGGCGAGTTCACAATCGAAGCTTCCGAAAGATCCAGGGAAATAACCTTGTCTTTTTCGTCTGCTTCGGAATACCGAATTAATTTGATGTTGGTCTTGTTCGCATCGTACGTGGTATCACCTGCAAGAGCTAAGGCTTGAAATAGATTGAGTTTTTCGGTCGTACTCGTTTTCTGACCCGGACTTTTTACTTCGCCCAAAACACTGAAATTAAAATTTGCCAACGTGATTGTGACCATTGGATCAGTAAGATACCGAAGTAACCGACTTTCTAAATCCTTTTGCAATTGCTTTTTGGTCATGCCTTCACAATAAATACTTCCTAAAACAGGGAAATTAATGGTCCCATCAGAAGTCACGGTATATTCCGTAGGTGCTGTATTAACGTTGGTTGATCCACTACCTTCTCCGGCGTTACCCGTTCTAGACATGGTCTGCACATTAAATGGCCGAACCGCAATTTCATCAAAAGCGGAAACCAAAATCTGCAATTTATCACCTTCTTGGATATGAAGACCGACATACTTTGCCTGCGATACCTCCTGTTCGAAGTTATCATTAGAAAGATAGACGATATTCTCCTTGGGTTTACAGGACTGAAAAAATAATGCGATGATTATAAATGCATGAAAATATTTCTTCATTGAAGTGTTTTATGAAAGCAAGATAGAGAATTCAGACAAGATAAAAGTCCTTGTAGAATTTTGATTATCTATTATTTCTGAAATAATAGTTTACACCAACACTTAATTGACGGTTATATGTAACGCCATTGGTATTGTTAGGATATACTTTGGTAAAACCACGGTCGAAACGCAAAACCGCTTCTAAATCATCGGTAATACGTGCACCAGCTCCTACAGAAATACCGAATCCAAAATTATTCAATACATCATCATGATTATATTTGAAATAATCTGCGTCATATAAAGCGCTTACCTGACGGTCTTCGCGAACTAAAAATTCGATTCGAGGTCCTGCAAAAATGAAATAATCACTTAAGTTATTTCCGGGATGGAAAAAATATTTTACATATAATTGTGCACCAATATAGTCATGGTGAAATTTTTGTCGGCCGTATCTTGCTACATCTGCTTTCGCATTTTCTCCCTGCATGCTGTATTCAACCATCGGGACAAGGAAAAGATATTCCCCCCCTGTAACGTCACTTTTCATAATTGGGATTTCTGCCAAAAGACCTAAAGTTCCACCGTAACTTCCTGTTGAGACATCGTGAACATTCACAATTGAACCTCTATGAAAATTTCCGGTTACGCCGTATCGCACTGCACCACTGTTTTGTGCACTTAAGGTTATAAAAAGCACAAGGGCAATTAATGTATTTATTTTCTTCATAAGGTTGTTTTTCAAAAGTAAAAGTGTTTTCTATTTTTTAAATAATATGCAAATTAATTAAAATTATTTGAATTAGAACGAATTTTTAAGGAATAATCGTTTTCCAGCAATTTAGCAATTCTGTAAAAATTTTGATTAAAAATGAATATAAATCATTTTTATCGCAAAGTCAAACTCGTCATTCCTTTTTCAATAATTTTCTATCTAAAAATTAATAATACAAGGGGATCAACTTAATATTGATGAAAATAAATGTTTCAATCCTCATTCAAAGACTCTAAAATCTGCTCATACTCATATCCTTTACCTATAAGATATTTTATAGATTTTGATTTTTTCTGATAGTCCTGCAATCCTTTCAGCTTGCAATAATAATCATGCCAGAGTTTTTTTAAAGTTTTATGATAATCCTCGTCATCAATTTCATCGAAACAACTGTTAATCAATTTCTCCGGCACGTCCTTAAATTTTAAATGATTGCGGATTTTATTTCGCCCCCAGGATTTTATATAAAATTTGCCACGAATATAACTTCGCGTAAAACGCTCTTCACTCAGATAATTTTCCCTCATTAAATAAAGAAGAATTTCTTCTTTTGCTTCTGGCACCAGTAAAAAATCGCGCATTTTCTGCTCCACTTCCTGATGACATCTGTCCTGATAAACGCAGTAGTTCACCATTTTTTGTTTGATTTCAAGGAAAGTGGAGGATTTGTTTTGCAAAATTAAATTAATGGTTTGTAGCAAGACTGGAGGTTCAAGAATCAATGGGAAAGAGTCAAGATGCGAGATAGGAGATGAAAGATTTAAAAGTACATAAATTAGATATATTATTTTTAGTAAATTTTCAAAATTGAAAAACCTTCCATTCCCTTTATTACTTGGCAAACAGAAGGTTTGATTCAATAGAAAGCTTCTTTATCGCTTAATAATTAAACAGCGCCTTCCCTTCCATCATTTCCTTCACTTTTTTGCGAACACCTGAAATAACATTTTCATCATTGATGTTCATGACAACTTCATTAATTAAACCCGCAAGTACTTCCATATCGGCTTCTTTTAAACCCCGCGTTGTAATGGCTGCAGTTCCTAAACGAATTCCAGACGTGGTAAACGCTGATTTATCATCAAACGGAACCATGTTTTTATTACACGTAATATCCGCCTTAACAAGCGCTTTTTCGGTTTCTTTACCATTCACATTTTTATTCCGAAGATCTACCAACATCAAATGATTATCCGTCCCACCACTTACAATGTCGAATCCATTATCCATCATCGCTTTCGCCAAAGCACGCGCGTTGGCAACAACCTGTTTCATATACACCAGGAATTTATCATCAATTGCTTCCGCAAATGCAACAGCTTTTCCAGCAATTACATGCTCCAGAGGACCACCTTGAATTCCAGGAAATACTGCACTGTCTAACACCTGACTCATCATTTTGATATCGCCTTTCGGTGTTTTGTGACCGTAGGTATTTTCAAAATCTTTGCCCATCATAATAAGACCGCCTCTCGGACCACGCAATGTTTTGTGCGTCGTAGTTGTCACCACATGACAATGTTCGAACGGAGAACTGAGCAATCCTTTGGCTATTAAACCCGCTGGATGCGCAATATCTGCCCACAAAGTGGCCCCTACTTCATCTGCTACTTCTCGGAATTTCTTAAAGTCGAGATCCCGTGAATACGCCGAATAACCAGCAATAATCATTTTGGGTTTTACCTCCAAAGCTTTCTGACGCATTGCATCATAATCAATCAAACCACTTTCGCGCTCTACACCATAAAAATGTGCATCGTACTGAATTCCAGAAAAATTCACAAACGATCCGTGCGTTAAATGCCCGCCCATGGATAAATCAAGTCCCAGCATTTTGTCACCCGGCTTCATGATAGACAGATAAATCGCGGCATTGGCTTGAGACCCAGAATGAGGCTGAACATTGGCGTAATCCACACCGAAAAGCTCTTTAGCGCGCTCAATGGCCAAAGTCTCCACTTCATCCACCACTTCACATCCACCATAGTATCTTTTACCCGGATAACCTTCTGCATATTTATTGGTCAAAACACTGCCGACCGCTTTCATTACATTTTCAGAAACAAAATTCTCCGACGCAATTAATTCTACGCCATGCGTTTGTCTTTGTCTTTCCTGCTCAATAAGGTCAAAAATAGGATCCATACTTTCTATTTGATTTTTTATGTTTAACGGTCAATTTCTAAAGGATTCAAATTTATGGAAATTTTCGGGAAGTAGTAAGCAGTCTTAAAAATTCTTCTTTGAGGGAGCGCGAAGTGTATTCATCGTTCGAAAAGCCAGCCGGCTTTCCGCTGCAATCTTTTTTATGGACATAAAAAAGGATTTCCGCTCCAATCCGGGCTAGAATAAAGTGCCCTATTTCTTTGGAAAACATTAACAATAATATTTTCACAAGTTTTCTTACCGACTTATGAAACTATTTCACAACAGAAAATCGCAAGCGTCAACCAGTCAAATATTTTAACGTGCTGAAAACATAGTTTAATATAGTCTGTTTGCACCGATTAAAACTATCCATAAATCGAAAATTATTGAACTTTAAATTTAATCCTTCCAATTTCCTACTTTTACATTCACAAAAACACCTTATGAATATTGGCGATTCCGTTTCTGTTATTGATGACAATCTGAAAGGAAAAATAACTTCTATTCAGGGAAATAAAGTGATTATCGAAGATGTACACGGCTTTTCCTACGAGTACAATGCCAGTGAGTTGGTCCTTCAAAACGCGGAAATTTACCACCAAATAAAAACCGTTCAAAAAGTGGAACGCTCAAAACCCACGTCTAAAAAGCACGATAAAAGTCCCTTCATTCTCGACCTTCATTTTGAGAAGGTCTCCAAAGGTTCCAGTAAAATTGATCCTTTCGAAAGGTTGTTTTTGCAGAAGGAAAAATTGCTCAACACGCTGGACTATTGCCGCAAAAATAATCTAAAAAAACTTGAAATCATTCACGGAATTGGAGACGGCGTTCTGCAGCAAATGGTTTATGAAGTGTTGGAAAGTCAAGCAAATCTGGAGTTTCACAACAAAGAAATACTGCACCATCAGTCGGGTACAGTATTGGTTTATTTTCGATAAAAGTTTTTAAAGTGATAGAATTATTAAATTTAATCACGAAAACCGCAATTAATCTACATACTTAAAACTGGTCGCGTAAAATTTTCCTTTTTTGATTTCGCCGCTGACGATCGCTTTTTTTATCACTTTGCAGTAGCCCTCTTCTGCATGTGCATCACCAAAAGTTTTTTTATCCAGTCCTTCTACATGGTAAACTTTTTCATTGATCTTAACGGACATCGCACAACCTTTATCGGATTTTACTTTAAACTGGCACATTCCGCACGCCGCATCCACCGTTTGATTTTGAACTTTTTGAGCAAAAATACTGACTGAAAAAATCAGTAAAAACATAAAAATAACCTTTTTCATATGATATAAATTTTAAAATTTTCTAAATTAACGTTGATGATTAATGAGGAAACTTATCATTAATTAAAACTAATTGATTATTCAATCTTTATAAAAAATTACATTCATTTACTTCCAAATTTTCCCCGAACTTGATGTGTCATTATAATCTCTTCGTAAAGTTATAAAACTCTTTCAGATGTTGTGGTGATATTCCTCAGGTCACCGATTTTTTAAAATTTCGAAAGCCGATTAATTTTAATAAATTTGCAACTCTAAACATGGAACATCTTAAATTACTTTTCACCAAAGACGGTGTACAATATCAGATCAGCCGCCAAAAAACGGTCATTAAGGAAGAAATTTTTATCTGCGGAGAAGAAAACCCAGAAGAATTTTGTACAGATCACCTTTCGAAGATTCTGGAGCACCAGACTTTTAAAGAAGTCAGCGTGATTTCTGCGCTCAATCATTTCACCATGATGCCTGAAGGTTTTGCAAATCACGACGCAGGTTTTGATTTAATTTCCTACAACGCGCCCGTAGAAAGAAACAACGAAGAGCTCATGCTCGCGGTTAATAAAAAATATGGCGTGCAGTTTTACTATGCTTTCCCGAAGATTTTTTATCATCCCATTAAAAATCTCGCGCTTCCCACGAAATTTAATTTTTCTGGTGAGGAATTTCTAAGTCGGATTTCGGTGAAAAATCAGAAGGAAATTCACATCAATCTCTATCATCATCAATGTGAATTTTTTGCAATGGATCGAAAGAAAGTGATTCTTTATAATAATTTGGACGTCAACTCCGAAGTTGATTTTCTCTATTTCATCATGTTTACTTTAAGTAAAATTGGATTTGCAATCGACGAAACTCAGTTTTTTGTGTATGGGGAAACCACCGAAAATGAAACCTTTATTTCTGAGCTAAAAAAATTCGTGAAGAAAATAAAAATTAATTTTGATAATATTCCGCAGAAGAATTTTATACTTAATGGGCGGTGAGATAGAGGAGGAAGGATGAAGGAGGAAGGATGAAGGAGGAAGGAGGAAGGAGGAAGGATGGAGGATGAAGTTGAAGGTTAGAGGTTAGATGTTAGATTTTAGAAATTAGAATGTTAATTTAGGTGCGGATAACATTGACTACTAATGAAAATATTTTATTTGAAGACCCCTTGTCATTAAAAATGAATACGAGTTTAAATTAAAGTTGATGTTCATCCAAGATAAATTGTTCTAACGAAAAAATAAAGTTTGACTGAGAATATCACGCACGAAACGCAAAATACCCAGCAATAAAATGTACAGAATAATCAGTGGCCAGTGGAAAGCCAAAAGAATTTCCGCTCCGAAAAACTTCGATGTAAGACCGACAACTGATTTTGCAAAAGAAGCTTTGTTCAGCATTCTGGAAAACCGATATCGTTTGGATTTTGCATCGATTTCTGTGTTGGATCTTTTTGCGGGCATTGGATCTTTGAGCCTGGAATTTGCTTCCCGCGCCTGCAGTGATGTGACATCGGTTGAGATGAATCCCAAACATGCGGCATTCATCAATTCTACAGCTGCGGAACTTGACATGAGTTTACAGATTAGCGCGCAGCGCGCAGATGTTTTTGAATATTTAAAGAAAAATCGCAACCGCAAAACCTATGATTTGATCGTTGCAGATCCGCCCTTCGAAACGGAAGAAAATAAATATCAGGAATTAATTTCCCTGATTTTGAACAACAATTACCTGAAAGAAGAAGGTGTCTTTATTCTGGAACATCAAAGCCGCACAAAACTGCAGCATCCTAATTTAACCGACACCCGAAGATACGGAAACGTGAGTTTTTCCTTCTTTAAACCGAATGATAGGGTTATCGTAGAAATAGAAAGTGAAGTTTCTCCTGACTTGGAAAAATAAAAATTCTACTTTTTTAAAGTACTTTAAGTTCCAAATCAATCGCATTTCCAAAAAATTTCCGGGAGATTTTCTCGAAGTTCTTCGTAATGTCCGACAGATAAAATTGATAGGTCGGATTGCTATTTTCCTGATGCAATAAATGGTGTTTTTCGAGAATTACTTTTACCTGATTCGCCACAATACTCGGGGAATCGATAACGCGCACCCGATTTCCATAAAACTGTTTAATTTCATTTAAAAGCAAGGGATAATGCGTGCAACCTAGAATTAAGGTTTCAATATTTTTTAATTTTTTGTTGCTCAGATAATTATAAACGATGGCGTGCGTAACCGGGTGATTTTTAAAACCTTCCTCAATGGCCGGAACTAAAAGTGGCGTAGCAAGTTCATCAACTTTAATAAATTTATTATGCTTGCGGATGGTTTTCCGGTACAATCCAGAATTTACGGTTGCTTTGGTTGCAATCACCCCGACATTATTGTGAATTTCATAGGATACTTTTTCAGCGACGGGATTAATAACATCGATTACTGGAACGCGGTTGTTCACCAGGTCCAGCACTTCTTTTAAGGCGTTCGCGGTGGCAGAATTACAGGCGATCACAATGGCTTTGCAGTTTTTTTCCAGAAGAAAATCGGTAATTCGGGTAGCATATCCCACGATGGCTTCCCGGGACTTTTCGCCGTAGGGCAAGTGTTTGGTATCGCCGAAATAAATAAGATTTTCATGGGGCAAAAGCCTCTTTATTTCTTTCGCAATGGTTAATCCGCCCACACCGGAATCAAAAATTCCGATCGGCTGGTCCGCCGAGAGATGACTGAAATCGGGTTTCGAAGTTTTCAAGCGCTCAAATTTCTGCAAAAATACGGAATTAAGAGCCAAGTAAAAAGTAAAAAAAGCCAGGTAAGTACGACTGATCAATAGTCAATTGTGAACGGTCTATAACGTATTTAATTATTGAGGTTTACAATATTTATTTGTTAGTCGGTTAATAGCAAGTTATTAAATTTATAAATCTCGCACCTCGAAACACACATCTTGAAACTCGCACCTTACTTCTCTTTACACCATAAACAAATCAGCTGCAATACCATCTGCTAAAAACCAGTTTTTTTCTGGAATTTTTAAATGATCATCTTCGATCAGTAAAACGCCATCATTACGTTTTTGAACGATCATCTTTTCGAAATATTCCAAAAACTCAGCATTAAACTTCTCTTTCAAGGATTTTAAATCAACACCCCAACTTGTTCGCAAACCGATCATCAGCATCTCATTAAACTGGTCCTTTTCTGACAAAATCTCTGTCTCTTTGGGTAGCACGTTTCGATCTAAAGAATGAATATACTGCTGGTTATTCGCAATATTCCAGCTCCGTTCATTTCTCCCATTATAGGAATGCGCTGAGGGTCCGATTCCCAAATATTCCTTGTATTTCCAATATGCGGAATTGTGTTTGGAATGAAATCCCGGTTTCCCAAAGTTGGATATTTCGTAGTGGTCAAATCCGTGCTTCTTCAAAAAGTCGGTCATATAAAAAAACTCGTCGTGCTGTTCTGCTTCTTTCGGCGCCGCGACTTTACCTTGTGAAATCCAGGTGTTGAGTGCTGTTTTCGGTTCCACAGTCAACGCGTAGGACGAAATATGAGGAACTTGCAGATCGATAGTTTTTTGAAGATTTTGTTTCCAAATATCAATATTTGAAGTTGGCGAGCCGTAGATTAAATCAATACTGATGTTTTCAAAGCCAAAATCTTGGGATCTTTTAATAGAACTTTCCGCTTCGCTGGCATTATGCGCACGATTCATGAATTGTAAATCTTCATTAAAAAAACTCTGTGTTCCAATAGAAAGGCGGTTAAAAGGGGTCTTTGATAAAGACTTTACAAATTGTAGATTTAAATCATCTGGATTTGCCTCCAATGTAATTTCAATATCGGGATCAAAAGTAAAATACTTTAAAACCTCATCGATGATGGATTGTAGTTCATCAACACTTAATATTGAAGGGGTGCCGCCGCCGAAATAAAGAGATTTTAAATTTTTATTTTCCAACTCATCTTTCCGCAGAACGATTTCTTTTTTTAGGGTTGCAACCATTTCCTCTTTGTATCTTAAAGAAGTGGAAAAATGGAAATTACAGTAACTGCATTTTTGTTTGCAGAAAGGAATATGAAGATAGATCAAGAGTGAAATTTAGGTTGAAATAAAAATTGATAGAGTGATCATCAATAATGAGAAAATGACTTATCTTTAATATCGATAACCTCTCGTATTAATAAAATTATCAAATTTATAGCCGATACTTAACATAAAACTGCTGCCGGCATATTGCTGAATATCCGACAAGCCAAAATTATAACTTGCTCCGAAGAAAAATTTATTTACCGTCGCTTTTATGATCGGAGAAACTGCTAAACTTTGATTCCCAAATTTATTGTTCCCTGTTCGGAAACTGGCACCGGCCGAAAATGCATTAGCATCGGATGTTAATGTAGCCAGCAGATTTAAATCTATAAATTTAGACGAATTGGTATTTAAATTAACCAATACCGATGGACTCACATAAAAATCGTCAGTCATATAAAAATCATATCCGGCGTTCAGTAAATATTTAGTGGGTTCGGGTTCAATTCCATTCACAATGGGGATGTCATTGCTGAGTGCGATATCGTTTACCGAAACTCCGGCAAAGAAATTATGATAAGTCACGGCCAGACCCAAATTCGCATAGAGCAGAAAAATAGAATCATTAGTCAAGAGTGGATCGCCAGTCTCAGCTGGATTAAGCATGCCCAAATCAATATTCATATTGTAAAAATTGACATTGGTACCGAAGGAAAACTGATTTTTCCGTTCTCCATCATCATCCAAGGGGATAAAATAAGATGCACCGGCAGAAATCCCATTTGAGGAAATAGGGCCATTCTGATCTTTAAAAAAAGATAAACCAGCACCTACGCGGTCGAAAACATTGGCGTGCATTCCGACTGACTGAACATTAGGCGACTGTTCAAAATTTGAAAACTGTTTTTGATAATTCAAATTGAGAACAACATCATCAGTCTTTCCGTAAAGCGCAGGATTAAAAAGAAAATCCCCATCTAACAGATACTGCTGGTAGTACGGCAAGGTTTCCTGGCTTTGATAGGAGCCGAAGAAAAACACGGTGAAAAATAAAATACCTATTTTTCTCATAATATAAGGCTGGATTTTCAGCAAATATAGAAAAGTTTGAGGACTTAAGATTCTAAATATTTACGCCATTTTCGTAAGGCATCTTCCATATCCTGTGGCATGGGACTTTCAAAATACATTTCTTTTTTAGTTGTAGGATGAACAAAACCCAGTGTGTGAGCGTGCAGCGCATGCCGGGGTAAAAGTTCAAAAACATTTTTGATGAACTGTTTGTACTTCGGCAAGTTAATTCCTTTTAAAACTTGATGTCCCTCGTATCTCTCATCATTAAATAAAGTATGTCCGATGTGCTTAAAATGTGCCCGAATCTGGTGAGTACGTCCCGTTTCCAGTTTACATTCTACCCAAGTCATATAGCGAAAACGTTCCAAAACTTTATAATGAGTTACGGCGTGTTTCCCTAAACTGCCATCTTCGAAAACTGCCATCTGCATGCGATTTTTCACATGTCTTCCGATGTTTCCTGTGATTGTTCCTTCATCATCAGCGACATTTCCCCAAACAAAACCCCAATATAATCTTTTCGTAGTACGGTCAAAAAATTGCTTCGCAAGGAAACTTAATGCATATTCTGTTTTTGCCACAACTAAAAGTCCAGAAGTATCTTTATCAATTCTATGAACGAGTCCTACCCGATCTAAATCTGATTTCAATCCTTTTTTTTGAAAGTGGAAAGCTAGCGCATTGACGAGTGTGCCGTCATAATTCCCATGACCAGGATGGACAACCATTCCTGGAGCTTTATCGACCACCACTACATCATCATCTTCGTAAACAATATTAATGGGAATATCTTGAGGAATAATAAGATTTTCACGGGGCGGATGTGTTAAAAGCACAGAAATTTCGTCGCCGGGTTTCACACGATAATTTTGTTTCACCGCATTTCCATTAACAACGACATTTCCGGCACGACAGGTTTGGGAAATTTTATTTCGGGAGGAATTCTGGCGAAATATCTGAAGATATTTATCAACTCGCAAAGGTTCTTGTCCGCGATCTACTTTCAGCGAAAGATGTTCATAAAGACCTTCTGCTTCAGCATCACTTGTCTCCTGACCCATAGAATCTTCGTCTAAAAAATTTTCGTTATCGTCTGTCATCATTAATTTGAAAGATAAAGCTTCAACATTTCCGTTGAAGCTTTAGATTTTTAAGGAACTTATATTACTCCACCACTACTTTCCTAGCTTTCGGCTTTTCTTCCGTTTTCGGGGTTGAAGTTTTGGGTGTGGCAGGCTTCGTCTCTGCCGGTTTTGTTTCTGCCGGTTTAGATTTTGTTTCTGTTGCCGGTTTTGTAGGTTCGACTTTTGGTGTCGTTTCAGCAGGAACTGTGGGTCTTGGACTTTCAGTAGTTGGCTCGCGACGTCGGGGTTCCGGTTCACTATACACCGGGCCATCATCCATATAAACGGGTGCTGACATATCAATTTTAATTCTGTAAATAGAATTAAGTTGTGATATTTTGCCGCCCATTTCCGCCGGAGTTTTTTTACTTGCCCAAATGTCCATCTGCATTCCCTGATCACGAACGTCGCCCGGCGCAGGATCCTGATAATAAACGATATCTGATTCATCTCCGCCTCCATCTTCATGCTCAACAAGACCAACTTCGAAGAGGTTTTGAGAAATAATAGCTTTCGCTTCCTGTACAGTCAATCCCACTACATTCGGTACGGTAATATTTCTTCTCGGTCCAGCACCGATCACCAAATCAATGGTCGAGAAACGCGGTAATAAAGCGCCTGGTTTTAAAGTTGTGCCATTATACAGAAGGCGTAGAACTGCATCACGCTGAATGCTCGGCTCAAAAATGGTGTCTCCTACTTTTAAACCTACTTGTTCCAACTGCCTGAATGCCAAACCTTTGTATCGATCTAAAACATCCGGAACGGAAACTTGTGCGTAGGTTCTTGGATTTACTTTCATCACGATAGTTCGGCCGTCTTTTACCCGGGAACCAGCGGATGGATAAATTTGCAAAACCTGAAAAGGTCGGTATTTTGGATCGTATTTAAAACTGTCGACTTCATATTCTAAACCAGAATCATCTAAAATCTTAATAGCATCGTGCACTGAGCGGTTCATTACGTTCGGCACAGCGATTTCTTTACCATGATTGGTATGAACTTCTAACCACCGGAAGGTAAGCCAAACTACTCCTACGAAAACTGCAGCCGCTACCAGTAAATTGACCAGGACTTTCCAATGGAAAAGCGATTTTAGCATATTTTTGAATCTTTTATTAGTAAGTGCAAATATATAAAATAATCTTTTCCGTAAATGCGGAAAGTTTTCAGGAAGCTTTTATAAGTGCGGACGATTGGAAATAATTATCTTTGTCTATTAAAGCAACTCCATGATTTTATCAATGACCGGCTTTGGCCGAAGTGAAGGCGTTTATGAAGGTAAAAAAATTACCGTAGATCTAAAATCGCTGAACAGCAAATCATTCGACCTTAACATAAAAATTCCCTTCCGATACAAGGAAAAAGAATATGATCTGCGTAAACTTTTGAACGATCGCGTACAGCGGGGTAAAGTTGATTGTTACGTAAACATCGAGTCGTTGGATGACGCTTCTGAAACAACAGTGAATCAGGAATTGGTCTCTTCCTATATTTCAGAACTGAAAAAAATTGCCGCTGACGGACCGGAATTTGAATACCTGAAAATGGCCATCAGAATGCCGGATGCTATTTCGGCTAAATCTGAAGAACTTACCGAAGAAGAATGGAATTTTCTTTTGGGACTTGTAAAAGGAGCACTGCAAAATTTCGAAAATTTCCGTCAGACTGAAGGAAAAATTCTGCAAGATGAATTGCAGCGGAACATTAATAATATAAAGTCCTATCTGGCGCAGGTTGAACCTTTTGAACACATCCGAATGGACAGTGTGAAAGAGCGGTACCGCAATTCATTAAGTGAATTTGATCAGCTTGATGAAACCCGTTTTTATCAGGAAATGGCCTATTATACCGAAAAATTAGACATTGCCGAAGAAAAAGTTCGCCTTACACAACACCTTAAATATTATGAGGAAGTGATGCAGCAGGAAAATCTGAACGGAAAGAAACTGGGTTTTATATCGCAGGAAATCGGGCGGGAAATTAATACGCTCGGCTCAAAAGCCAATCATGCGGAAATTCAGAAACTCGTGGTGATGATGAAAGACGATCTGGAAAAAATTAAAGAACAGACTTTAAATGTTCTGTAAAATCGTATTAAAATTAAAATTGATCAGGTGAACGAAAAAGTTATCATATTCTCAGCACCCTCCGGAAGCGGAAAAACCACTTTAGTTAAACATTGTCTGCAGGAATTTCCCGATCTTGCCTTTTCGATTTCGTGTACGACGCGCAATGCGAGAGGAACCGAAACGCACGGAATTGATTACCATTTTATTTCCGCTGATGAATTTAGAAAAAAAATCGGTGAAAATGCTTTTGTAGAGTTTGAGGAAGTTTATAGTGATAAATATTACGGAACTTTAAAATCAGAAGTTGAAAGAATTTGGGCCACAGGAAAAGTCGTTATTTTCGATGTTGATGTGAAAGGAGGAATTTCGCTGAAAAAATATTTTGGAGAAAAAGCTTTATCTATATTCATCATGCCACCCTCCGTCGCAGAGCTTGAAATGCGCTTAATTGCACGTGGAACCGACGATCTGGAAACCATTAAAACCCGCGTTGAAAAGGCAACCGAAGAAATATCTTTCAAAAATGATTTCGACGAAATTGTGGTGAACGATCAGCTGGAAGTTGCTAAAAATAAAATTGAAAATCTTATAAAAAATTTCCTTGCCTTATGAGAATAGCCATCATCGGTGCGGGTTGGGTCGGATCAAAACTGGCAGAATATCTCTCCCAAAAAGACTACCACGTTATCGCTACGACCACAACACCGGAAAAAATAATTGCGCTGCAAAAAGTTGCGACAGAAGTTCATCTTTTAGATTTCGAACGCAATCCTGATTTTAGTGTTTTGGCATCCGTAGATATGGCCATTTTCAGTATGCCGATTTCTCGAAATGCTTGGTTCGAAGGTTTTAAAAAATTAGAAACCGAATTTCCGAAAACCTTACTTTTCAGTTCCACGGGAATTTATCCGAAAGAAAAAGGAGTTTATACGGAAAAAGATACGGCTAACTTAAGATCCGATATTTTAGCCGCAGAAAATCTCGTTCGAAGTAAATATCCGCAAACCAATATTCTGCGTTTTGGCGGCCTCATGGGCGGTGACCGTTCCCTACAAAAAATTTATAAAAACCGTGAACCCGAAAATCCAAATAAAGCTGCCAATTATATTCATTATGAAGATATACTTGCGATTGTAGAGCTATTCATCAACTCCGAAAGAAAAGGCGAAACCTTCAATGTAGTGGCGCCGGAACATCCTACGGTCGCAGAAATATTAAATAGTAAATCCACGGGAGATGAGACTGAAAAAGAAAGCCAGAGGATTATTTCCTCCGAGCATCTCATCCAGGATTTTAATTATCAATTTATACATCCCAATCCTAAAAATTTTTAAATACCATGAGTACCGAAAATTTAAATAAAGCAAAAGCCAATCTTCCCGTACGGGGATTTCTAAAAATAGATGACCTCATTATTCCGCAGGGCGACGATTTGGTGAAAGCCATCCTTGACTTGAAAAAAGAGAAAAATGCCGTTATTTTAGCCCATTATTACCAGCCGCCGGCAATTCAGGATATCGCAGATTATTTGGGCGATTCCCTACAATTGGCGCGCGCTGCAAAAGATACCGATGCTGATATGATCGCCTTTTGTGGTGTCCATTTCATGGCGGAAGCGGCTAAAATTTTGAATCCCACCAAAAAAGTCGTTCTTCCGGATACCCAAGCCGGATGTTCTCTTGCTGACGGATGTAGTGGTGTAGGTTTGCGTGCCATGCGCGCAAAACATCCGAATGCGCTAATCGCGACTTACATCAACTGTAATGCAGAAACCAAGGCAGAATCTGACATTATCGTGACGAGTTCCAATGCAGAAACAATTATCCGATCACTTCCCGAAGATCGCCCGATTATTTTTGCACCTGATAAAAATCTGGGGAAATTCTTGATGAAGAAAACGGGCCGCGACATGATTCTCTGGGACGGAACCTGTATCGTTCACGAAGCTTTTTCCATGGAAAGAATCGCACAGCAACTGGCAGAAAATCCGCACGCAAAATTGATCGCACATCCCGAAAGTGAATCATCGGTCTTGGATTTGGCACATTTTGTAGGCTCTACATCTGCCCTTTTAAATTTTGTGGAAAAAGACGACGCTCAGGAATTTGTTGTCGCGACAGAAGAAGGAATTTTACATGAAATGAGAAAGCGAGCACCGCACAAAAAGCTGATGCCAGCACTGGTTTTTGATGAATCTTGTAACTGTTCAGAATGTTTTTATATGAAACGAAATACACTGGAAAAGCTCTATCTCTGTATGAAATATGAATTGCCAGAAATTCTTATCGACGAAGAACTTCGTCTGAAAGCTCTGAAACCCGTGGAGAAAATGCTGGAACTATCAACGACCATTAAGTAAAGTGTTTATTAAGCTAGGAATCGCTTAAGTAGTTTGGGCAATCTTTTTTGCCCTTGCATTTTCCACCCCAAAAAAAGCCGGGCTGTCCGTTACAATTCCTCCCCCGAAATTTTCGGGGTCCGGGATTTCCACTTCCATCCCTATTGCGGGAGATAAGATGAGTTGAAATTAATTAAAATTAAAAATGACTTCAAAAATAATTATAGAAGATTTGAAAATATACGCCTATCATGGTGTACTTCCGGAGGAAACAATTCTCGGAACTTATTATATTTTAAATGTAGAAGTGCATGCTGATCTTTGGAAAGCCGTCGGTACAGATGATTTAAACGACACCATTAATTATGCGGAAATTAATGAGATCATCCACAATGAAATGCAAATTCCTTCGAAGTTGATGGAACATGTCACCGGAAGAATTTTGAAAAACATCAAAGTAAAATTCCCTCAAGTTCCTTATCTAAAAATTAAAATAACCAAAACAAATCCACCAATGACAGGGGAAATGCGTGGCGTAAGCGTGGAAATTGAAAATCATTTTTAGCCTATTTCTATTCAATAAACCCTTCGAAAGTACACCATTTTTGTCATTTTGAACGAAGTAGAAGGCAATGATGAATCTCACTTTTTCGTAAAAAATCATTACTTCGTCAGAATGACAGTAACAAATATAGTTCGAGTTCCGAAATTTCGGGAAGGACAAAATAATTTAGATTTAAACTCGCCACCAAAATTTCTTACCTTTGAACATTAAATACGTTGTAAAAAACCGATGAAATATATTCTTCTTTCCTTACTCTCAGCGGTATTGCTGAGCATCTCCTGGCCAACTTACGGAATTCCTTTCTTCATATTTTTCGCCCTTGTTCCGCTTCTTATTCTGGAACATGACATTTCAAAGTTTTCAAAAATCAAGAAAAAAGGCCTCACTATTTTCGGTTTGACTTACCTTGCATTTATAATCTGGAACATTGTTACGACCGGCTGGCTTTATGGCGCAAAAAATCCCGATGGTACAAATTCCTTATTTGCCGTGGTTGTTCCGGTTTTGGTGAATGCTCTGTTTTACGCCTTTATTTTTCAGTGTTATCATTGGTATAAAAATGCGCAGGGAACCTACTTCGGCTTGGTATTCTTCGTCGCGATCTGGATGGTTTTTGAAAAAGTTCACTTGAGTTGGGAACTTACCTGGCCTTGGCTCAACTTGGGAAATGCATTCGCAGATTACCCAAAACTAATTCAGTGGTATGACACTTTAGGCGCAACTGGCGGAAGTTTCTGGATTTTATTGGTCAATGTTTATGCATTTTATACTTTAAGAATTTGGGAAGCAGGCCGGAAAAGAAAATCATTAATTCTCAATTCTTCGATTTTAGTAGGAGCTATCGCTTTACCCATGATTATTTCGGTAGTGAAATATCAAAATTTTGATTTAAAACCGACAGGTTCTGTAAATGTGTTAATGCTTCAACCGGAATTGAATCCTTACACCGAAAAATATTCCAAAGACAGTCTGACTATTTTAAATGATTTGCTAACCTTAGCAGAAAAAAATTCCACAGGCCAAATCGATTATTATATCGGCCCGGAAACATCACTTCCAGGTTTTGGATCTATTTCGGAAACGGGATTTGAAAAAAGTGAACTTTTAAATAAAGTAAAAGGATTTTTAACAAGACATCCAAAGTCGGTTTTTGCGACTGGTATTTCTTCCCACCGATTTTACCCGGACGCAAATAAAAAATCAGAAACCGCCTATCAGACTTCTCAGGGAATGTTTGTAGACAGTTACAATTCGGCCGTACAAATTATTCCCAATCAAAAAGTAGAAGTTTATCATAAAGCGAAACTGGTGCCTGGTGTGGAAATTTTTCCTTACATCAATGTTTTGAAACCACTATTGGGAGACGCCATGCTGAATCTTGGCGGCACAACCGCATCTTTGGGAGTTGATAAAGAACGAAAAGTATTTGGCAATCCTTTTAATAAAGGAAAACTGGCACCGATTATCTGCTATGAAAGTATTTATGGAGAATTCGTGACTGATTATGTAAAAAAAGGCGCCAACTTTTTAGGAATTATGACCAATGATTCCTGGTGGGGCGAAACCCAAGGTCACAAACAGCTGATGGCGTATGCAAGAATGCGCGCGATTGAGACGCGCCGAGAAATTGCGAGAGCTGCGAATAGTGGAATCTCCGCACATATCGATGCAAAAGGCGATGTTTTAGCAGATACCATTTATGGAGATCAAACCACACTATTCGCCAAAGTAAATCTCTACGAACACCAAACTTTCTACACGAGATCGGGAGATCTGCTTTCCAGAATTTCAATTTTCGTGTTTGGTTTTCTGGTTTTTTACAATTTAATTAAAAAGTTCCAAAATCGAAAGCCACAAGAACCCATGAAAAAAATCGTCATTAAAAGGTAGGAATTGCTTTATTTCTTCGATTTTTGATGATTGAAATGATTCAGCAACAAACGAATTTCATTAAATTCGAAATCATTGGGCAACGCTTTTTTCCAGTCGTTTAAAGATTCATAGTCATTGTTCTTGAACTCTTTTTCAAAAGTTTTAATTTTTTCTTTGGCAAAAATTCGGGAAACATCTAGTAATCCTTGTTCGGCGAATTTTGCTAAATGGCCAAAAATCGTTTCAGTCACCAATCCACGTTCCTTTGCAATTTCGGGAATCGTTTTTCCGCTTTCGAACAGTTGGAAAGTGAGAATATGAGAAGGGATTTTAGCAACTTTGGTGGAAATAGAAACATTATTTTCAGTATTAAAAAGTGGCGCCTCTAACAAGTGAACTTTCTTTAAATCATTCAGATAATCCTCTAAATCGTCCAGAAAAACCCGAAAATCTTCGTTGTATTGTTTCAAACCTTTGGTGCCTTTATTTTCAGAATAAAAATCAAGCAACGGTTGAAATATTTCGAGATTAATTTTTGTAAAAAAGAAATTGACTGCACCTTGTGCTTTCGTCTCAATTTCTGCCCAGTCTTCGTCTCCCTGAATAAATTTCTGGGTTTTCTGGACCATAATCTTTTCAAATTTTTGAAAAACGGCAGTGAAGTTTTCGATTTTAGGTTTCAGATTTTGATATAAATATGTGGCTTTATTTTTGTCAAGTGCTTTGCTGGTTTTTGTAGATTGATACCAGTTTTCCAGGGAATATTTAAACCACAAACAATCCAAGCTGCTCACCACTTTTTTAATGCTGTAATCGTATTTTTCGGCCTGCAGGATTTCCTCTAATTTTTCATTTGCATTGGTTTCATCCTGAAATTTAGAAACTCTTCGATCAGCGAAAATAACATTCGGCGTAATCTTAGATTTTAAGACTATTCCTTCTAAAGTTCGACATCGAGAAAGCGCCACATAAACCTGACCCGACGCAAAGGATTTTCCGGCATCAATAATTAAACGGTCAAAAGTTAAACCTTGCGATTTATGAATCGTGACCGCCCAAGCGAGCCGAATTGGATACTGCTGAAAACTGCCTAAAACATCTTCTGTAATGTTTTTTTCGGCATCCAAACCGTATTTTTTCTGTTCCCAAGTTTCCTTCTTTAAAGTAAAAACATCATCGTCACCGTCGATTAAAACTGTAATTTCAGTTTCATCTAAACTCATCACTTCCGCGAGTTTTCCATTGAAATATTTTTTATCGGAGCTTGCATCATTCCGAATAAACATGACTTGAGCACCTACTTTCAATTGGAGTTCCTCCTCATTTGGATATTGATTTTCATTAAAATTACCGATAATATCGGCCGAATAGAAATAAGGTTTTCCTTTCAGTTCTTTCAGTTTTTTCTGATTGATTTCGTCGGCCATCCGATTGTGTGACGTTAGATACACATAAGGTTCATCAGTTGGTTCGAAATCAGGAATATATCTTTCATTTAAGGTTTCAAAATCAATGTCACCTACTTCACCATCTCGAATATCATTCAAAATGTCTAAAAACTTCTCATCTTTTTGGCGGTAGACCGTTGTCAGTTCTATGGTTATTAAAGGCATTTCTTTTAAAGCATAACTCTCGAAGAAAAAGGGGGATTTGTAGTATTGTCCTAAAAAATGTTCATCTCGTACCACAGGTGGAAGTTGATATAAATCTCCGATAAATAACATCTGAACGCCACCGAATTTCTGCTGATTCCGCCGAACGAAACGCAGGGAAAAATCCATCATATCCAAAACATCTGCGCGCAACATCGAAACCTCATCGATGATGATGATCTCAATTTCACGCAAGAGTTTCAATTTGTCTTTTCGGTATTTAAAATGCTGCATTAAATCCGCAATATTATTTCCCAAATTACTGTCGATACGATCTGTTGTGGGAATAAAAGTGCGCAGCGGAAGTCCGAACATCGAATGAATCGTAACGCCGCCCGCGTTGATTGCAGCGATGCCCGTTGGCGCAACGACAATGTGTTTCTTCTTTGTTTTTTTAACAAAATCATTGAGAAAAGTGGTTTTTCCGGTTCCGGCTTTTCCGGTCAGAAAAATACTGCGGTTCGTATGTTCGGTTAAGTTAAAGAGCGATTCATTCATGAGTCAAATTTAAGAAAAATGAGGCAAGTGTCGGGCGCAAAATTATGGTTTTGGTTTATTTCTAAAAAGACTGTATTTTTGTTCATTACCCTAAATGATTATCATGAAAAATATATTATTCGTCCCATTTTTAATTATAACTGTTCTTTCGTGTTCGGCAAAAAAAGCAGAAAAAGAGCCCGAAACATTGCCAAAAGATATTGCTTTAAAACCAGAAAATAATTTTAACCAGCAGATTGAGCGCGAAAAATTGTCGGGTTTGATTAAGGAAATAGATTCTCTCGTGGCCACTGAAAATTGCAGCGACCCAAGTGAGTGGCGATCTTCACCGATTGGAGCAAAACCATGTGGCGGCCCGAGTTCTTACATCGCTTATCCCATAAAAATGGAAGACGAAATCTTAGCAAAAATAAAAACGTTTACAACAATGCAGGCAGACTTTAACAAAAAGTATCAGCTGATGTCGGATTGTGCTGTTGTACCACCTCCAGCCGGAATTACGTGTGAAGATGGCAAAGCAGTTCTCGTAAAAAGTTCTTTTGGCGAAGCAGATGTACAATAAGAAAAAGACACTATTTACTTAAAAGATTTATAGAGAATCTTTATACCAGGAAGAATATTTTACATAATTATTGGCAATGCGATTCACCTCACCTTCCAGTAATTCTGCAGATATATCTTTTATTTTGCGCGCTGGAGTTCCCGCCCAAACTTCGCCAGATTTAATATGTGTTCCCTGAATTACCACAGAACCTGCGCCCACAATAGAGTTGCTTTCAACCAAGCAATCATCCATCACAATTGCGCCCATTCCTATTAAAACATTATCATGAATTGTGCAACCATGAACGATTGCGTTATGACCAATGGATACATTATCACCTATATTTAAAGGAAATTTCTCATAGGTACAATGTAGCATTACGTTGTCCTGGACATTTACTTTATTACCCATTTTAATATAGTTTACATCGCCCCGAATTACCGCGTTGTACCAAATGCTGCACTGCGTTCCCATGCTTACATCACCGATTATTGTGGCGGTTTCAGCGAGAAAAGTGTCAGTTCCGATGCGAGGAGTTTTACCTAAAAGTTCTTTTATAATTGCCATACTATTTTTTTAAGCAGATAAGATAGTGGATAAAAAAGCGATTTAACTTCTTCTACAATTTTTTAAATTAAATCCTTCGTCACCACGTTTTAAAATCATTCTTATTTTTCTGATTAAACCCATTGACAGGGTCTAAAACATCAACAATGAAATCTAATTTCTTATCCGTATTTTTGTACTCAAATTTAGGAAAATAAAATGAGACAAATCATTATAGAACCCACTGAGAATCCCAAAGTAATGAAGTTTGTAGCAGACTACAATCTTATTCCGGGTTCTTTGGAACTCGACCGGAATTCTGACCTTAAAGAAATCCCCTTAGCCCAAGCGCTTTTTAAATACCCTTTTGTAGAAAGAGTTTTTATTACCGCCAATTTTATTGCTGTTGCGAAACAGGATGGCGTAGATTGGGAAAATGTGGTTGAACCTTTAAAAGGAATTATAGCAACCGAATTGGATTCTAATCCACGGATTTATCTGCAGAAGCAAAAAGAGGAGTATATGATTTACGCCGAAATGACTCCTAATCCAATGGTTATGAAATTCGTTTCGAGTACCGCATTAATGGATGGTTTTATCGAAGTGAAATCAAGACAAGAAGCGGATGAAGTTCCTTTGGCTAAAGCCATTTTCGAGGAATATGATTTTGCTAAAGAAGTATTTATTTCTGATAATTTCGTAGCGGTTACAAAAAACGTTTCGGTAGAATGGCACGAAGTAATGATTACAATGCGGGCATTTGTATCTGATTATCTTCAAAATGGTGGTGCGATTTCTAATCTTACTCCGCAGAAGCATGAAAGTCCGGCTGCGGGCATTATGAATAGAGAATATACGGAAGACGAACAGAAGATTTCTGATATTTTGAATGAATATGTTGCTCCAGCTGTAGAAGGTGATGGCGGAAAAATTTCTTTAATGGAATACGATGCCGAAACTAAAACCGCAAAAATGTTAATGCAAGGTGCCTGTTCTGGGTGCCCAAGTTCTACTGCAACTTTAAAAGGTGGCATTGAAAATATCCTGAAACAGTTTGTACCTGAATTGGTAGAGCACGTGGAAGCGGTGAACGGTTGATAGTTGATAGTTGATAGTTGATAGTTGAAGATATTACGATCATTAATATTTGCTGTCATTTTAAAAATATATTATTGTTGCGGCCCGACTTGAACGGAGCTCTTTTTATAAATACCGCGATAGCGGGAATTATAAAAAAGCGGGAGTGGAAGGCGGAAATAGGCGCCCAAATAAAAAATACATGTCAAAAAAAGGAATTTTATTAGTTAATCTTGGATCACCACGATCGACCAAGACTAAAGATGTAAGGGAGTATCTGGATGAGTTTTTAATGGATGAAAAAGTGATCGATTATCGCTGGTTTTTCAGATCCTTGCTCGTGCAGGGAATTATTTTAAATACCCGCCCAAAAAAATCTGCTGAAGCCTACAAAACGGTTTGGACCGATGAAGGTTCACCTCTGATTTTCATCACGGAAAGGATCAAAAAGAAACTCGAAAAAATCGTAGATGTTCCCGTAGAAATCGGAATGCGTTACGCTAAACCAAGCATCGAAACTGGAATCCGAAAGTTGACTGAGCAAGGCGTGACCGAAATTGTTCTTTTCCCACTCTATCCGCAGTATGCGATGAGTACGACGGAAACTGTGATTGAAAAAGCAGAAGAGGTGCGCAAGAAACATTTCCCCGACATTAAAATCAATTATATTCAGCCGTTTTATAATCGTGAAATTTACATCGATTGTTTAGCAGAAAGTATCCGGGAGAAATTGCCGGCAACATTTGATGCATTGCAGTTTTCTTATCATGGCGTTCCGGAAAGACATATTTACAAAACCGATCCTACAAATACCTGTAATTTAAACGATTGCTGTTCCCGGGATGAAAATCCGAGTCATCAGTTTTGCTACAGACATCAGTGTTTTAAGGTGACGGAAGAGGTGATCAAGAAATTAAATTTACCGAAAGAAAAAGTGATGGTTACTTTCCAGTCCCGTTTAGGAAACGACAAATGGATGGAGCCTTACACGGACGAAACTTTGGAAAACTTAGGTAAGAAAGGAATTAAAAATCTGGCGATTGTTTGTCCGGCTTTTGTGTCTGACTGTTTGGAAACTTTGGAAGAAATTTCAGTTGAAGGTAAAGAACAGTTTATGCATGGCGGCGGCGAAGTTTACAATTATATACCGTGTTTGAATGACGAAGACCGCTGGATTGAGGTGGTGAAAACTTTGTGCGAGGAAAAATTGCACGAGTTTTATCTGGTGTAAAATATAGCGACCTTCAGGAAATCTTGAAGGTCTTTTTTTATGAATAGTTTTTCATAACTTTAATTATATGAATGTTACAGTTGAACAACTTACCGAAAAACTGAAAATACTTCCTGAAAATTTTTTGGAAAGAATTTGGGGTTATATTGATGGGTTATCAGAAGAAATTGACCCTGAAATTCCGGAGTGGCAGAAAAATGAAGTGAGAGATAGTATTGCAGAATATAAAAAGAACCCTGATTCTGCGCACGATCTTGAAGACGTCATTAGGGAAATTGAAGAGGAATTATAATGAAAGTTTTACTTTCTGACAGAGCAACACCTCAATTGAAAGAATCAGTCCATTTTTATAAAAAAAGGAAGACAGGTTTGGGGAAAAATTAATGAAGTCAGTTACTAGTAAGTTAAAGTTTGTTGCTTCAAATCCTTTGTCAAGTGAAATTAAATACGACGAAGTTCACGTAACGTATTTAAAACATTTCCCTTTTGCCATTCACTATTTTTATATAAAAGAGCAATCAGCAATTTTTTTTTCGCAATTTTTCATACATCGCAAAAATCCTGACAAACTGGGATAAGCCTAAAAATCTATCGCACCGGCGTTCTAAATTCCCCATAACCTAGCAATCCATCGTAATTTCTACCGAAAGGTTGGTAATATAAAAATGCTTGATACAGGTTTTCGGTCTGCCAGAAATTACCGTTAATTTCACCAAGATTTAAACTTCCATCCGGATTTTTTGTCGCTAAAATATAGTTGTAGAAGCCTTGCTTTAAATATATTTTAGCCAAATATTTTCTAGCAGTTTCATCATAAAACATTTGATTTTCTTTACTTGGAGTAAAGTCATTAAAACCACCCAACACAAAAATTTCTTTATCAGTTTTATCGGAATCCAAAGCGAAATAAACCCAAGAGTAATCGGCTTCTCTTTCTGCATTTCTTTCAATTCCCAAGTCATTTCTGCGGAAATAGAAGGCGCCGTTCACATCTGGTTGATATTGATAATTCAGCGGAAACGCCCACACAGGATGAAGATACGTGTAATTAATACCGTCAATGCTCTCGGTTTGCGCCACCATATCAAAAGGCTGACTCATATTTTTATTATCAAAATAGTAAAACTCATTATTTCCTGGAAATGCGAGATTCATTTGTTGAAAAAGAACTTTATTACCCAACGTCGAACTTGGTTTCTGATTAAAAATTGCTGTCTTCCAGTTGTTATTTTGAATTACATTTAAACTTAGAGAATTTAAATTTGAAGTCATTGAAGAATTGCTTCCAATCGCCTGCACTTCGACGCGCTGGTTAAGTTGTTTATTCCGCGAATCTAAAGTTCTAGAAATATTAAGTGCAAGATTTGCCCCATCTTCTACGACGCTAAATCTTTTGGTGAACAAAGGCTTTTCAGGTGAATCGTAATAAACAATTAGTTCAAAATTTCCCGAAATTTTCGGTTGAATTTTATCGTTGGGGAAGGTTAAAGTATAATTCGTATAAGGTTGTAACGTATTGAAAGAGTACTGCAATTGATCAATTAAACCATTTAAACTTCCATTCGCATATTCAGTAAAAAACAAACCGTCATCCTGCCAGTTTCGATCTAAATGTTTAATGGTATATCTGTAAACTGTGCTGGAGTTCGATAAATCATCAAAGCGAAGAATTAACTTTTCATTAAAACCAATAACCGCAGTTTCATCATTGGTCTGGGGATTAAATAACTGTACGCTGCGGATATCCTGCGCATAGAAAAAAGAACTGGATAAGAGTAATAAAAACTGCAAATATTTCATCGATACGAAGATACAGAATTTTGATTTGGAGAAAAATAGTGATTTACTGAAATGAACACCGCATGATATTCTGATAACAGAATAAATTTAAAGTTATTGTTTCTCACCAAAATTTTATAATTAAAAATTTGAAATTATCTTTGTAGAAAATCACCACAATGTTGCATATTCAATCTTTTGTTTTCAATCCGTTTTCCGAAAATACCTACGTTATTTATAATGAAAAAAAAGAGGCTTTCATTATCGATCCGGGAAATTTTACGGATAAAGAAACTGATGTTTTACATCAATTTATTTCGGACAACCACCTAGAAATTCAAAATATTCTTTTAACTCATGCTCATATCGATCATGTATTGGGTTTGCAAAAAGTTTATGATTATTATAAAGTCCCTGTTTTAATGCATGAGATCGAACAGGAAATGCTAGACAGAAATCCCATGGATGCTAACCGATTTGGATTTTTCTTTAAACCTTTTGAAGGAGAAATTTCCTATTTGAAAGAAAATGAAGTGCTCAGTTTAGGAAATGACCATTTTAAAATTCTGCATGTTCCAGGGCATTCTCCAGGAAGTGTTACATTTTTTAACGAGGAACAAAAATTTATGATTTCGGGCGATGTTCTTTTTGAAGGAAGCATTGGTAGAACTGATCTTTACAAAGGAAATCCAGATCAATTATTAAAAAGCATCACTGAAAAACTTTTTGTGCTTGATGACGAAACGCAAGTTTTTAATGGACACGGAAATCCCACCACCATCGGATTTGAAAAAAATTACAATCCATTTTTCAAATAAAAAAGACAAGAGTGTAATTTCTTGCCTTTGATCTTTACTGAAAGCTCTTTAAAAATAAAAATCTATTTCCATTTGATATTACAGCCCATACTTGGTTTCTGAAAATCTTCCTGAGGCGCTCCGGCCAAAAGATTTTCGAACGCGATGACTAAATCTTCGCCCGTAATTTCCTTTTGATTTCCAGGTCGAGAATCATCCATTTGACCACGATAAACGAGATCAAGTTTTTCATCAAAAAAGAAAAAATCCGGTGTACAAGCTGCATCGTAAGCTTTTGCAATAGCCTGACTTTCATCGTATAGGTAGGGAAAATCGAATTTTCTTTCTATTTGAAATTCAATCATTTTATCGGGCGAATCCGCCGGATATTTGTCTACATTATTTGAATTAATAGCGATAAATTCTATACCCTGTTCCTGATAATCTTCATAAAGTTCTGCTAATTTATCAATGATATGAAGCACAAAAGGACAATGATTGCAAATGAAAAACACAAGCGTTCCTTTCTCGCCCTTTAAATCATCGAGTGACTGAACCTCGTTGCTTTGGGAGGGATTTGGAAGTTCAAAAAAAGGAGCTTTTGTCCCCAATTCGAGCATGTTTGAATGTGTATCTGACATTGTATTATTTTTTGATATTTAAAGTCTGAAGCAAAGATAAGGATTCCGCGATGGAATTTTGAAAATTTACCCAATTGATGTTTTCCTCTTTCCGATACCAAGTCAATTGTCTTTTTGCAAATCTGCGCGAATTTTTTTTGATTTCTTCAACGGCAAAATCTAAAGTCCAGGTTCCATCGAAATATTTAAAAAGCTCAGAACAACCTACGGTTTGTAAGGCGGTATTATTTTTAAAGTGAATAAGTGATTGTACTTCATTTAGCAAACCATTTTCCAGCATTTTGTCAACGCGTTGATTGATACGTTCATAAATAATTTCGCGCGGCGCCTGAATGCCAATCCGGATCACTTCGAAATCACGATCATTCATTTTTGAGGAAATATTCTCTGTGTATGTTTTTCCGGTTTGCCAAATAATATCAATCGCACGAAATAATCTGCGCGGATTTTCAGTGTCTACCTTACTAAAATATTCCGGATCTAATTTCTGAAGTATATTTTGTAATTTCTCAATTCCGTCTATTTCTAAAATATGCTCTAGTTTCCGCTGATTTTCTTCATTCGCTTCGGGCAAATCGTGAAGTCCTTCGATGATTGCTTTTTCGTACATCATACTTCCACCGACTAAAATTACGATTTCATGAATTAAGAAAAGTTGACGGAGTTTTTTTAAAGCATCTTTTTCAAATTGACCAATGGAATAATAATCCTGAACGGAAAGATTTCCTATAAAATGATGCGGAACTTCTGCCAATTCTTCTAAAGATGGCGTGGCCGTTCCGATTTTCATTTCCTTAAAAAACTGGCGGGAATCACAGGAAATAATTTCGGTGTCGAAACGTTTTGCCAGTTCAATGGCGAGTTTTGTTTTGCCGATTCCGGTTGTTCCAACAATAGAGATCAATTTTTTCACCTTGCAAATTTCCTGATTTTTTTTGAATAAAAGTATTTGAAAAAATTTCGGAGAAAAAATACCTTAAATTCTATCCCCGATCGCAGTGGAAATCCTTTTTTGCGGCGGCTTTGCCGCCGCAAAAAAGATTGAAACGAAGAGCGGGATTATAACGTCGAACGACAAATTAATCTTCTTGCTTCATAAAAAAACCGTTCTCTTAAAAACGGTTCTTACTATTTGTTTAGCTGATGATTTCGGCTTCTATCACTCGATCGTCTGGCGTTCGGGAAGCTTCCCAAGCGATAAACTTTTCTGCTTCTTTAACCAATAACGGAATCGCAAATGTGAGAATTGCCAGGTCATCAAGAATTCCGATTCCCGGAATCCAATCTGGAATAATGTCAATTGGTGAGATCAGATAAATTAGGGCTAAGCCAGGTAAAATAACATCTTTTACGTGTGGTTTATAACCTCCTTTTTTTGTTGCTGATTTGATCATTCTCACAATTACTGGAATTTTAGAGATAAATCCTTTGTGCTTAAATGCTTCCTTGGCCAACTGAATTTTTGATACTTTCATCTTTGTTTTGGTATTTTGAACGCTAAGTATTTCGCAAATACTATACCATGATTTCGTAAATTTTCGTTAAAATTATTTCGTCACATTATCAATAAATGCGTTTGTTGACTTGGAATTCCAATCTTTACTGCCGTCTTCTTTCAAAAGAATTCGTCCGTTTTTATCGAGGAGAAAAGTGGTCGGGAAAACCTTGGGTAAAACATGCTTCGTAATTGGACTTTCTGCAATGTAAACGGGAGCTGTATAATTATTTTTCTTCATAAACGCCACGACATCTTCTTCTTTGTCCTGCATGGCAATGAGCACGAAATCAATTTTATCTTTTCTGGCTTGATAGAGTTTTTCGATGGTTGGCCACTCTTCCCGGCACGGCGGACACCACGTTCCCCAAAAATTCAGGAAAACCAATTTGTCACCTTTTAAAGTTTTAAGATTGATATCCGGAACATTAATCCCTCTCAATTGAATATCATAATCTTCATCATTCAACGTAATTGCATTTTCTATTGCTGCAACCGGAAAAAAGAGATCTTTTAATTTCAGTTTTACGGAAGGAAAAATATAGAGAATTGCCACGAAAATCATGGCCAATATAAAAAAAGCGTTTTTCTTTAGAAATCCCATTAATTATAAGTTTATAAAAAATTAAAGCAACGTAATAATTTCTTCGATGGCATCTTTACCTTTGTTTTTTGCGTAATAAACCTGCAAGTCATTGTAAAAATCTTCTCTCAAATAAGTGTCCGGATTTTCTTTGAATTTTTTTAACAAGTCATTTCCATATTGTGGGCGCGGACCCCAATCTGCTTTTACAGAAAAATCTTCCTCCAGAACGATCACTTTCGGAATGGACTGCGTTCCATTGGTCAGAAACTGATCGATGAGTGAATGATCCTGATCCCGCAAAAAAACGCGAACCTGGTTTCCTGCGGCTTCAAAGAATTTAGAAACTGCTGGTACCGTAGCGCTGGCATCACCACACCAAGGTTCAGAAATTATTAAAATCTTACCTGTGAAATCTTTTGCCTTTGCTTTTGCAAGCTGCTCAGCATCAACTTTAAATGTTTTAAGTGTTCTATTTAATCGCTGCAGACCCAATTCATAATATTCTTGATATTCATCATTCTTATCTCGATTGTTGGTCGCTCGTTCTTCCGCAACTTGCATATATCCCTCAAAAGTCAAGGCGTTCTCCCAATAGTTTTTAGTCTTTTCTTTTATATCAATGTTTTGATCTTCTACAATTGTTGATTTCATTCTTTTTTATTTTATTCAAATTTCCGTAAAATTATATTATTGAACAGTGATATTTATCACACAGCATATTTCCGAAGTTTATTAATCAGAAATAAATCAGCCAAAACAAAAGCGGCTAAATTTTCCACGATCGGAACGGCACGTGGCAAAACGCAAGGATCGTGTCTGCCTTTTCCTTCGACAATGATTGGATTTCCATCCGTATCAAAGCTTTCTTGTGGACGTAATATTGTGGCTACTGGTTTAAACGCGACACGAAAATAAATATCCATTCCATTAGAAATTCCACCTTGGATTCCACCGGAGAGATTTGATTTTGTTGTAAAATCGGCATTGAATAAATCATTATGATCTTTTCCCGTCATTTTTGCTCCGCAAAACCCACTTCCATATTCAAAACCTTTACAAGCATTAATGTTCAGCATTGCCTTTGCCAATTCGGCCTGAAGCTTTCCAAACACAGGTTCTCCAATTCCTATCGGCAAATTTTTGATGACGCAAGTAATTGTTCCACCAATTGTATTTCCTTCCTTTTTTATTTCTTTAATTTTGGTAATCATTCGTTCGGCAGTAGGCGTATCCGGACATCTCACTTCATTCGAATCGATCTTAGAAAAATCTAAATCCTGATAAGGCTTTTCGCAAAAAATATCTCCTACAGAGGAAACATAAGCTGAAATCTCAACATCTTGCGGCAAAAGTTGGCGCGCCATGCTTCCGGCGACTACCCAATTTACAGTTTCCCGCGCCGACGATTTTCCACCACCACGGTAATCCCTTACGCCGAATTTCTGATCATAGGTAAAGTCAGCGTGACTTGGTCGTACTGATTTTGAGATATGATCGTAATCTTTTGATTTTTGATTTTCATTTTCGATTAAAAAACCGATCGGCGTTCCAGTTGTTTTTCCCTCAAAAATACCGGAGAGAAATTTTACCGTGTCACTTTCTTTTCTTTGGGTAACAATGGAACTTTGACCAGGTTTGCGACGATCTAATTGATGTTGCACCTTCTCTAAATCTATTTCTAAACCTGCAGGAAAATTAGTTAAAATTCCACCATATGCAGGTCCGTGACTTTCCCCAAATGTAGAAAGCGTGAGAAAATTTCCTAAATTGAACATGATACAAAGTTAATGAGATAATTTGGAATTTTGCGGGTTGACTTATCGATTAATTGAGGCAATCATAAGGTTTTGTGGTGATAGTCACTTCAATTCTGGAAGTCTTTTAAGATTACAGTAAGTTTTTTCTTTTCCTCGATTGTCATTTCTCGCCAGATAAATCCTTCTTGTAAAGTTTTCCCTTTTAATTGCGGAAAAATACCGGCTTCTAAATCCTCATAAATATAATGTGGCGAAATCGTAGGAATCGGAGTTTCAAAATTATAAATATATCCATCAACAACATTGAATTTCAGATTACCCACTTGGTGCGTCTTATATTTTTTCAAAGCAAAATAAGATGGTTTATAAAACTGGCTCGCATTAAAACCAGTAATATAATTTCCAAGTTTAAAACTCGGTAAAAACGTTGTAACTGCTGACGGAAATGATAAAAATCCAGCAAAGAAAATAGCAAGCACACCAAAAATTATTACTGAAAGTTTCTTAGAAAAAACTCCTATAAATAATACAAAGAATATCACAAAAAAGACTTCGGCGAAAAACCGATATTGTGCTGAAAATAAAAAAACCACAATACTTTTAATGATTATAGAAATAAATAACGACCATATTAATTTAGATTTTTTGAAAATAGTATAAATAAAGAAAACCATTAAAATAAGAATGAAAAAGATATTGATTATACCTTTTATTCCGTCGAGCATAAGCCAATTCTTAAAATAATCCCAACTAGAGAACTGCAGAATTTCTGCATAATTATACTGCGTGTCAAATGTTTTTACAATTGCAATCTCAGACGAGTTTTTTAATAAATCGAGATTAGGCTTCCAAGAGAATCCAAAATCTAGAAACTGTACGGGAAAAATCGGAAATCCAAATGTCCATATATTTTTAAACAAAAATTGAATCATGACTAAAATTCCAAAAAAAAGTGATTTTAGATTACCTCTTAAGATGATAAAACTATAAAAAAAAGTAAACATTGGTAACCATATAACGGTAGGTTTAATTGCAAACACGAAAATTGAAAATGAAATTAAAAAAGCTGAATTTTTATTGGACGTAAAAATTTCATTTAATATAATTAAAGAGAATACTATTACGGGCAAGTCTGGGCTTGGGGATTGCGACAGCACAAATAATACCGGTAGGAAAAATAAATGGATCCAGGATTTTTTTTCTAGAATATAAATAAGATAAACGATTAATACCAAAACATTAATCCTTAAAAATGAATCTGCAAAATGCGAAAATCCAGCCTGAAAAATATGCCACAGCGACATCTGACCAAGCATTAAATCCAGATTTGAAATGCCTTTAACCAAACCGACTTCAGAAAGCCATTTGATGGTGGGAACATAATAACCAAAATGATCCAGAATAAACGGATAATACGATCCAACAAAGACAATGATCAGCGTTACAAATAACAATACAAACGTGTTTTTGGAAATGAATTCCCAAAACTGAAGATAAATTTTAAAGTAGAAAAAAAGTAGAATGCCGAAAATTAAGGTGACAATTTCTACGTAAATACTCAATGGAAAAAAGAAGGCAAAAACCGTCCATATGATGGTGCAAAAAAAAATACCGTTTAAGATTGTAAGTGCTAATCCAAAATTTGGAGTAGTAAAAAGTTTTGCTGACAAAGCACCTATTCCCGCGAGAGTAGGCAATAGCATTATCAACATAAATAGAATATAAAGCATAAAAAAAGATTGCTTAAAAATAAGCAATCTTTTATATATTAATGTATAATTATTACTTCGGTTGTACCCGACCGTCTTTTCGATCTTGCGCTCTACCGATTGTATAACCAGTTGCGCCACCTGCAACACCACCAATTACGGCACCTAATCCACGATTTTTCTTACTGATAATGGCTCCAGCCGCCGCACCACCAACAGTACCGATAATTGTACCTTTTGCAGCTTTACTCATTCCCTGTTTCTGCGTGGTTCCTTGAGAGTAACCGTCGTTTGAAGCGTTTCCTGAAGAGGAAGCCGATTGTCTCGGGGTATTATTTACATAAACAGTTTTGGTTTCTCTAATCACTTGAGGTTTTGGAGCAGCAGCTCTCGCTTTCTGCACTTCCGCAATACTGTCTTCTTTTTTCTGTGTTTCATAGGCCATTTTTTCTTTTTCAATGGCTAACTTTTGTTTTTCAATTTCAAGTTGTCTTGCCTGAAACTCCATTTTTTGTTGATCTAGAGATTTCTCGGCGACTGTGTTATCTTTTGTACAAGCTGCTAACATCAGAACTGATAAGGTACTTGTTAAAAATAAATTCTTAAATATTGATCTTCTATTTGTAGGTGTGATATTCTGTGTTTTCATAATGTACTTTTTAAATAAGTTATTTTTACATTCTATATTACGTAGAGCCAAAAACGACACCAATCGTATGTTAACAGACTGTTAATTTATCTAATATTTATTAAAATTGAGCATCCATCGATTAATTCCGACTTTTATTTCGATCACAAAAAACTAGGGTCTTCTGTAGATTTCCACCGTATCTATTTTCAACTTTGCTTTCAACCAATCTGATAAAGTAGCTTGACGATCTTTTGATAGTTCATTTTCACTCTGATAAAGGGCAATAGGAATAATTTGTGAAGAATCTTTTTTAATGAAAACTTCCTGTTTTGCTAATGATATGGAGGTAAGTTCGGGAAAAATCGCTTTCGTCTCATTAAACAAATTATCAGTTTTGAAAGAATACCGTTCTACGGAGGCGTTTAAATCTGCGATAACTTTAGAAAAATTGTTATCGATTTCATTATTTGCAATTTTTTTCGTGGATGCGTCAGCAAGAAAAGCGCTGTCCTGACGGATAATCAAACGGGTATTTGGCAAACCCAGCGCAGCTAACTTCTTGTTCTCATCAGCAATTTCCTTTGCTGTAAATTTTCTATTGAGAAAAGCCAGCTCTATCGTTCTCTGTGCGGTTGCCGAATATCGTGTTTTCTGATATACAATGGTATTGTTTTTTGTTTCAAATTCTTTTTGCACATATTCCGTAACCTTTTCTTTGAAACGCTGCTCCTGAATGAATTTGTAGGCAAAAAATAAACTTGGTACAATCATTAAGACTGTAATTGCCGTTATCCAGTTACGCACCTTTTTTTCCCGTTTGGCATCTACAAATCCTACAGAAGGATATTTTAAATATTTTGCAATCAGATAAGTGGCAATACAAATGAAGACACAATTAATCGTATACAAAAAAAGTGCACCACCAAAAAATGAAAAATTCCCTGTAGCCAAACCATAACCAGCAGTGCAGAGCGGCGGCATCAATGCAGTTGCGATCGCTACACCCGGAATTGGATTTCCCTTTTCAACTCTTGTAACTGCAATTACACCTACCAGTCCCCCAAAAAAAGCAATGAGAACATCATAAATATTAGGAGCAGTTCGGGCTAAAATTTCTGATTGGGCTTCCTTAAACGGCGTTAGAAAGAAATAAAGCGAAGAAAATAAGAGACCTACTAAGGTGGAGACTAAAAGATTTTTCAGCGATTTCCGGAGCAACTTGAAATCAAACATAGCTAATGCGAAACCTGCGCCTACAATTGGGGCCATCAAGGGTGAAATTAACATGGCACCAATAACCACCGCTGTAGAATTTACATTAAGCCCAACGGACGCGATCACAATAGCACACGCTAAAACCCAAACATTTGAACCTGAAAAAACAATGCTGCTTTGTACATTTGCAAGGACTTTTTCTTTCTGCTCTTCTCCGTCTTGGAGATTAAAATAATTATTCATGAAATAAAATTACGACGAGAACAAATGTAGAAAATAAAAAGATGGTTATGAAAAGCATATTTTCCTTCCTTCTACCTTTTAAAATTCTCCTAAAAAATAAAAAACCCTATAAATCTTAAAAGATGAATAGGGTTTTATGAGGTTCCTAGCGGATTCGAACCGCTGTAGATGGTGTTGCAGACCACTGCCTAACCACTCGGCCAAAGAACCATTTGGGTTTGCAAATATAGAAAATTTTCTAAAGTCGGCGAAATTAAATATCAAATTAATTACAAACCGCTTACCGATAGAACGATTTGCGCCTCTGTGTTGATGATAACCGTCATCACCTCGCCATTCATCAAAATTGATTCCGGTTTGAGCTGAAACACTTTTCCCCTCATTTTCAATCCTTTGTAATATTCTTTATTGAATACGTCTTCAATACTTTTCCGCGCATTATCTTCGATATCCGCTGTTGGAATGCCATATTCATTTTCGATTAAACTTACTATTTTGCCTTTGAACAGAAGGGCAGCTGCCTTATGCAAAATATTCTTTGTGTTTAATTTGTAAGTTGTTTCAGAAAGTGTAATTTTTCTCTTCTCAGAATTATATATCGGAATTCCAGAAATAAATGAGATTCCTTCCAAAGCGCCACTGGTATGTATTTCTAAAGTCAAGCGATTTTGCTCGCCATAAATTTTTACATCGTCAATTATAATTTTTGATTTGCCTTCGCGAAAATCAAATTCTTTACCCAAAAACATTTTTTCCGCAATGTCGCTGGCTTCTGTTAAAGGAATATTCGCCGTAGTTTGCAACACAAATTTCTGAGGTAAAGTTTGTACATTTTTAAAATCAGGAACACTCCTAACTGCGGGAGATGCTGCTGGTTTTGATCCCGTAAAAGTTTCAGAATAAGTATCAATTCCCAGATTGAAATCAATCCTATTCCCATAAAAAACGAGCGGAGAAATATTGATGTTTACCGGATTAATTTTCAACCAGGTGTTATACTCTTCTGAAATATTAAAAGGATGTGAAAACTGATTCCAGGCCAGTACGGCGTATTGCTGGAAATTTAGCTGTGTCAACATCATTTCATCTATCGTTTTCGAGAATTCAGCTTGCTGTTTTTGCAAACTTGATTCGACAAATGAAGTAATCGGAACTTTAATCTTTCCATAATCCAGCACAGGTTTCGTCACCCATTTAAAACCAAGCGGTGTTGTTTTCGTCACTATAGCCCAATTATTTTGAAAATTAATCTGCGTACTGAAATACATTACCGTTTCGAAAGTAGTATTCTGATAATTATAGAGGCCAAAATTTCCGATGCCTTTTTCTGCCCAGATTTTCAATGGAACTTCGATGAGGAGATTTTGTTTTGTGCCACCGATTAGCCGAATTGGTCTCGTTTTCCAAACTTTCACCTTAAACTGGTCATTATTATTGTCCGTAAAAGAATCATCCTGAAAAAGTGGAGTAGGCGTCGCGGAGTTCACCATCTTTGATATTTCAGAAAGAGGAATCTGTACAGGAAGAGTGACTGAAGACTTTATTTTCGGGAAATTAAGGGACAAAGGTGTTGTTTCGGAGATTACTTGCTGAGCTCCAACACTGTAGCTCGCAAGAAAAAAAATTAGAAGTAAGAAAAGCCGCATAAGATTTTATTATTAAACGCAAATTTGCATAAAATTTGGATAGTGTGAAATAATTATTTACTTCCGGCAACTTAATATCAATATGAATGATAGTCAGAATTTAACGGAAATTTAAAACGATTTTATTACCTTACTTCCTATGAAAAAATTTGAAATTTCTGTACTGGACCTCGCACCAGTAAAACAGAATAAAACAATACACGATACTTTTAATGACAGCTTAGAATTAGCGCAAAAGGTTGAAGATTTAAATTATAAGCGGTTTTGGCTTGCCGAACATCATAATATGGCCAGTATTGCAAGCTCCGCAACGTCCGTCCTTATTGGATTTATTGCAAATGGAACTAAAAAAATCAGAGTTGGATCAGGCGGCGTAATGTTGCCCAATCACAGTTCTCTGGTTATCGCAGAACAATTTGGAACGCTCGAAAGTCTGTTCCCAAAACGAATCGATCTGGGAGTCGGGCGCGCACCAGGAACTGATGGCTTGACGGCTAAAGCATTGGGTAGAAATCCCAATAACATCAACCAATATTTTCCTCAACAGATTCTGGAACTGCAACGGTATTTTTCCATCGAAAATTCTGAAAGTTTGGTCAGAGCAATTCCCGGAGAAGGTTGCGATATTCCCATTTACATCTTAGGATCAAGTACAGACAGTGCGTGGCTGGCTGCAGAAATGGGTCTGCCTTACGCATTCGCTGGACATTTTGCACCGGATATGATGGAAACCGCTTTTGAAATTTACAGAGGAAATTATCAACCCAGTGAGAGCTTTCCCAAACCGTATTTAATTGCATGCGTTAATGGAATTGCAGCGGAAACCGATCAAGAAGCAAAAAAACTATCCACGACTTTGTATCAAGCTTTTATTAATATTATCAGGAATGACAGAAAGCCTTATTCGCCACCTGTAGCAGATATTGATGATGTTTGGAATCCGATGGAGAAAGCCCATGTTCTGCGGATGTTACGTTACAGCTTTATAGGAAGTGCCGAAAAAATAAAAAACGAAATGCAACAGTTTCAGAATATGTTTGGTGTAGATGAAATGATGATTACGTCTCATATTTACGAACAGGAAGCACGTATTAATTCTTATAAAATTTTCCGAAGCGTGGTTGACGATTTAAGTTTATCTATTTGACGTTCTTAATGAAAGTTTGACTGCTTAATAATTCTTAATTTGAGAAATTTTCGAATATGGTGTTCAGGAAAACAAGACCTATTTTCGAATTGTCGGTTGCACGAAAACTCAGTATCTTTGCAAAAATCTAAAAGTAAAATGTCAGACATTCAATTAAATACGATTGCTGAAGCGATTGAAGATCTAAAAAACGGTAAAATAATCATTGTTGTTGATGATGAAAACAGAGAAAATGAAGGAGATTTTCTTTCAGCGGCTGAATTGACGACCCCTGAAATTATCAATTTTATGACGATTCACGGTCGTGGCCTTATCTGTACACCCCTGCCAGAAAAGAGATGTGATGAATTGGGTCTTGATATTATGGTGACACGCAGCAGTGACCCCAAAGAAACTGCTTTTACAGTTTCCGTTGATTTATTGGGAGAAGGTGTTTCTACAGGAATTTCTGCGAGTGACCGAAGCAAAACAATTTTAGCTTTGATGGATCCAAAAACCAAACCTGCAGATTTTATGCGTCCGGGACATATTTTTCCTTTACGAGCAAAAAAAGGCGGTGTGCTAAAAAGAGCTGGCCACACAGAAGCTGCCATCGATTTAACAAAATTAGCTGGCCTGCAAGAAGGTGGTGTTATCTGCGAAATTATGAATGATGACGGGTCGATGGCAAGACTTCCGGAGTTGTATACGCTCGCTAAAAAACACGATTTAAAACTGGTTTCCATAGAAGATTTAATTGAATACCAATTAAGAAAAGGTGATTTAATCGCACGTTTAGAAGAAAGAAAAGTGAAAACTTTTTATGGAGAATTCGATTTTTTCGCTTTTAAAGAAACGAGTACCGACCAGATTCACTTTGCATTAACAAAAGGAAAATGGGCTGAAAACGAGCCAATTCTTGTACGTGTTCAGGCTTCTAATTCCTATTTTGATGTTTTAAGCCGCTTGACAACAGGTGAAAAACCCTTGTTAGAAAAAGTAACTTCGATGATTAATGAAGAAGGAAAAGGCGCAATCATATTTATTAATAACGTTTCTAATTCTGAAAACACGATGCGCAAATTGCAGCAGTTTTTAGATTTCCAGGATGGTCAGGAAAAGCGAGCTACGCTGGCTTCTAATTTCCACGATTATGGGATTGGAACACAGATATTAAAAAACTTAGGCATCAATAAATTCCGAGTTATTTCCCAGAACGTGAATCAGAAACCTTTGGTTGGTGGTTACGACGTGGAAGTGACGGAAATGGTGGAATTATAAAGAGCCAAGGAAAAAGGTAAAGGTGCCAAGTGGAAAGTTACTAGATTTTTAATTTTGAGTTACGAATTTTAGTGATGAAAGAAAGCTGATTTTTAAATTTAAACTTCAGAATCAGAACGTAAAATTCTATTATTTTCTAAAATTCCAAGGTGCGATGGAATTTTTATCAGACCAAAGTCCTACTTTATTTTTTCTTGCGATACTTTCTACTTGAGCATATTCGGAATTTGTAGAATATTTTTTATAATGCCAGGCTAAACCTGTTTTCAGCATTTCTTTGTTGAGGCAGGTTTTTTCATTGGTGTAAACCTCCGCAATCATCCTTCCGTTTCTGTCATAATTTCCTTTTTTACCGGAACTGACGATAGTAACCATTTTGCCGAAAGCTAAATCGGAAAGTTTTTGCTTAGAAACTGTACCGAACGATTGCTTTTTTTCTGGCGCATCAATATGCTCCAAACGAACAATTATTGGAAGTTGATAATACAAAACCTCGACAGTATCACCATCTTTAATACCGATAACTTTCACTTTGAGAATGAGTTGTTCCTTCTGTTGAAAAGATGCGAAAGATGCTGGTAGAAAGCTGTCCCCTAAAAAGAAAAAGAGCAGAATGAAAATCGTTTTTTGCATAGAAAAGACAGGAGTTTATTGATCATTTGAGAGCACGAAAATTAAGAAATATTTTTTTTAAAACTTTAATGAAAACATTCCCAATTCAAATTAATAAATTGGTATATATCGAGAAATAGATGACTATATTATTCTTTTACCTCGACTCCTTTCCAGAATGCGACGTGATTTTTGATATTGTCAGCGGCATCTTTTGGGTTGGGATAAAACCAAGCCGCGTTCTCGTTTTTTTTACCATCAACTTCAATGCTGTAATAGGAAGCTTTACCTTTCCACGGACAGGAAGTGTGGTGATTGGTTAAGACATAGTACTCTCTAGTAATACTATCTTCTGGAAAATAATGATTGTTTTCTACGACCACTGTGTTATTGCTTTCTGCGATTGTTTTTCCGTTCCAAATTGCTTTCATGATTTTTTTATTTTTATTAAGGTATAGATTCAACGATTAAAGTTAATATTAATTTATAAAATATGGCTCTTTTATGGTGTTGAGGCGCGAGCGAAGCGAGCGCCGAAAAGAGTGAAAGACGTTAACTTTTCTAATAACTCATTTATTTTCAGAAACCATTCCCCGCGCCCCGACTTGAACGGAGCTCTTTTTTACGAAACGCAGTGGAGTAAAAAAAGCGGGAGTGGAAGGCGGAAAAAGGCGCCCAAATAAAAATCCCGACTCAATTAAGAATCGGGACTGATATTAAAAAACGTGTCTAATTATGCTTGTACGTTATTTTGTCCTAATACGAAAGGTTCAACTTCTTTGATTTCTCCGAATTGTTGTTCGTAGTTCGCGATGTTTTGTTGCAATGCAGCCAATACTCTTTTTGCATGTAAAGGTGCAAGAATTACTCTTGATCTTACGTTTGCCTGCTGAACTCCTGGCATCATTTGGATGAAATCCAATACGAATTCTGAAGGTGAATTATTTACCAAAGCAAGGTTGCAATATACGCCTTGAGCAACCATTTCGTTTAGATTAATGTTGATGTTGTTTGGATCTTGGTTTTGATCTTGATTCTGATTGTTGTCCATTTCTTGTTAAATTTTAAATTTTAGATTTTAAATTATAAAAAGACTTTAGACTACAGATTTTCAAAATTTTAAAATCTGTAATCTAAAATCTATAATTATTTAGTTAATGTCTTCGAATTCTTTTTTAGAACCCACAATTACGTTTTGATAATCTTTTAGACCTGTACCTGCCGGGATTCTGTGTCCTACAATTACATTCTCTTTCAGACCACTCAAGTAATCTACTTTTCCGGATACCGCTGCCTCGTTCAAAACTTTCGTAGTTTCCTGGAAGGAAGCTGCCGACATAAACGATTTAGTCTGAAGTGCCGCTCTTGTAATACCTTGCAATACCGGTGTTGCGGTTGCAGATAATGCATCACGAACCTCAACCAAAGCTAGGTCTTCACGCTTCAGTTTAGAATTCTCATCTCTAAGATCTTTCGTAGTAATCATTTGACCTGGTTTGAATTCTTTCGAATCTCCAGCGTCTACAACTACTTTAAGACCGAATACTCTGTTGTTTTCTGCTAAGAAATCACCTTTGTGTTCCAGTGCACCTTCCAGGAATTGTGTATCTCCACCATCCACAATTGAAACTTTAGTCATCATTTGACGAACAATAATTTCAAAGTGTTTGTCATCGATTTTCACCCCTTGAAGTCTGTATACTTCCTGAATTTCATTAACCAAATATTCCTGTACGGCTGTTGGTCCTTTGATTTTCAAGATGTCATCTGGTGTTGTTGAACCGTCAGAAAGTGGTGAACCTGCTCTTACAAAGTCATTCTCCTGTACCAAAATCTGGTTCGAAAGTTTTACCAAGTATTTAGAGATTTCTCCAGTTTTAGCTTCCACGATTAACTCGCGGTTACCTCTTTTGATTTTACCATAAGATACTACACCATCGATTTCTGTAACTACGGCTGGGTTTGAAGGATTTCTCGCTTCGAACAATTCGGTAACTCTTGGTAGACCCCCTGTAATATCTCCAGATTTTGCAGATTTACGTGGGATCTTAATCATTACTTTACCAGACTTAATTTTCTCGCCATCGTTTACCATGATGTGTGCTCCTACCGGTAAGTTGTAGGCTTTTTGCTCCACTCCTTTAGAATCCACAACTTTCAAAGTTGGTACGGCTTTCTTATTTCTCGATTCAGAAATTACTTTCTCTTCGAAACCGGTCTGCTCATCAATTTCCAGTTGGAAAGAAACCCCTTGAACAATGTCTTCATACTCAATCTTACCTGCCGATTCAGCGATGATTACCGCATTATACGGATCCCACTTACAGATTAGATCTCCTTTTTTCACTTTGTCTCCTGGTTTCACTGCCAATTCAGATCCATAAGGAACGTTGGCAACCATCAATGGTGTTCTTGCTGCATTATCTGCAACCAAACGGAATTCTGTGGAACGGGAAACTACGATCTCAGCTTTTTTACCAGCTTCGTTTTCAGATGTTACTGTTCTCACTTCATCCATTTCTACGATACCATCACGTCTTGCAACGATGGAAGGATTTTCGATAATATTTCCTGCTGTTCCCCCTTGGTGGAAGGTTCTCAATGTTAACTGAGTTCCTGGCTCACCGATGGATTGTGCGGCGATAACTCCAACAGCTTCACCCATATGAATAGGTTTTCCTGTGGCTAAATTTCTACCGTAACAAGCGGCACAGATTCCTTTTTTCGTTTCACAAGTTAATGGAGAACGTACTTCTACAGAATCAATACCTGCACCTTCGATTCTTTTTGCAATTGCTTCATCAATTAATTGATCAGCTTCCAAAATAACCTCGTCGGTTTCCGGGTCGTATACATTATGTAAAGAAACTCTACCTAAGATTCTTTCCGAAAGTTTTTCAACAATTTCGTCATTTTTCTTAAGTGGGGTAATTTCTGTTCCTCTTAAAGTTCCACAGTCGTTTTCAGTAATGATTACATCTTGTGCAACATCTACCAATCTACGGGTCAAATACCCAGCATCAGCTGTTTTCAATGCAGTATCTGCAAGACCTTTACGAGCACCGTGAGTAGAGATAAAGTACTCTAAAATAGAAAGTCCTTCTTTAAAGTTCGCTACAATCGGGTTTTCAATAATTTCTGCTCCTGTAGAACCAGCTTTTTGTGGTTTTGCCATCAATCCTCTCATTCCTGAAAGCTGACGGATCTGCTCTTTGGAACCCCTTGCTCCAGAATCAAGCATCATATAAACTGAATTAAACCCACCTTGATCGGTTTTCATTCTGCTCATAATCATCTCAGTTAATCCGGCGTTGGTATTCGTCCAAACATCAATTACTTGGTTGTAACGTTCTGTATCGGTGATTAATCCCATGTTATAGTTCGCCTTGATCTCATCAACTGTTTCTACAGCTGTTGCAATCATGGTTTTCTTTTCTTCCGGAATTACGATATCACCTAAACTAAATGATAAACCTCCACGGAATGCATTGGAATAACCTAAGTCTTTCATATCATCAAGGAAAGATACCGTCGTTGGGAAATCTGTATCGGCTAAAATTCTACCAATTACATTTCTCAATGATTTCTTAGTCAAAAGTTCGTTTATGTAACCAACTTCTTTAGGAACGATCTGATTGAATAGAACTCTACCAACAGTAGTTTCTACCAATCTCGTAACCAATTCTCCATCTTCTTTCATCGGAACTCTACATCTTACTTTTGCATTCAAGGAAACTTGTCCTTCTGCATAAGCGATCTCTACTTCTTCCGCAGAATAGAAAGCTAAACCTTCACCTAGAACTTTCATATCTTCTGTTGAAGATAATTCTTTGGTCATATAATATAGACCCAAAACCATATCCTGAGATGGAACCGTAATCGGTGAACCATTTGCCGGATTCAAGATATTCTGAGAACCCAACATTAAAAGTTGTGCTTCTAAAATAGCTTCCGGACCTAACGGTAAATGCACCGCCATCTGGTCACCATCAAAATCCGCATTAAATGCAGTGGTACACAATGGGTGAAGTTGAATTGCTTTTCCTTCAATCATTTTTGGCTGGAATGCCTGAATACCCAATCTGTGAAGCGTAGGTGCTCTGTTCAAAAGTACAGGGTGACCTTTCATTACGCCTTCCAGAATATCATAAACTACGGGCTCTTTTCTATCAATGATTCTTTTAGCAGACTTCACTGTTTTTACGATTCCTCTTTCAATCAGTTTTCTGATGATAAATGGTTTGTAAAGCTCAGCTGCCATATCTTTAGGAATACCACACTCGTGCAATTGTAGGTTTGGACCTACGACGATTACGGAACGTGCTGAATAATCCACACGTTTTCCCAGTAAGTTTTGACGGAAACGACCTTGTTTACCTTTCAATGAATCTGAAAGTGATTTCAATGGTCTATTAGATTCCGATTTTACTGCAGAAGATTTTCTGGTATTATCGAATAATGAATCTACAGATTCCTGCAACATTCTTTTCTCGTTACGAAGAATTACTTCCGGAGCTTTAATTTCCAAAAGTCTCTTTAAACGGTTATTTCTAATGATTACGCGACGGTAAAGGTCATTTAAATCTGAAGTCGCAAAACGACCACCATCCAATGGAACCAAAGGTCTCAATTCTGGTGGAATTACAGGAAGCACCCTCATAATCATCCATTCTGGACGGTTGATCATACGCGTGTTTGCACCTCTCAATGCTTCTACAACGTTTAATCTTTTTAAGGCTTCTGTTCTTCTTTGTTTTGAAGATTCGTTGTGTGCTTTATGACGCAAGTCAAATGACAAAGCATCTAAATCAATTCTTTTTAATAATTCTTCAACCGCTTCAGCACCCATTTTGGCGATGAATTTATTCGGATCAGCATCATCAAGATATTGATTTTCAGGCGGAAGAGTTTCTAGAACATCCAGATATTCTTCCTCAGTTAGGAATTCTTTGTCATCGAAATCAGCGCCGTCAGCTTTTTTAGCCATACCCTGCTGAATCACGACATATCTTTCATAATAAATGATCATGTCTAATTTCTTAGACGGTAATCCTAAAAGATAACCGATTTTATTCGGTAAAGAACGGAAGTACCAGATATGAGCCACAGGAACAACCAAGCCAATATGCCCGATTCTTTCTCTACGTACTTTTTTCTCGGTAACTTCTACACCACAACGGTCACAAACAATTCCTTTATATCGGATTCTTTTGTATTTTCCACAAGCACATTCGTAATCCTTTACAGGTCCGAAGATTTTTTCGCAGAAAAGACCATCTCTTTCCGGCTTGTGCGTACGGTAGTTAATTGTTTCGGGCTTTAAAACTTCACCTCGGGAATCCTGTAGGATAATTTCTGGAGAAGAAAGTCCAATCGTAATTTTTGTAAAATTACTTGTTTTATTTTTATTTGACATTTGTTAATTTTAAAGATTAAGAGATTAGAGATGTAAGAATCAAGATCTCATCTCTTGGATCTTGTTTCTTGTATCTTGCTTCTAATTATTCCTCAAGTCTTACATCAAGACCAAGACCCTGTAACTCATGCAACAATACATTGAAGGATTCTGGAATACCTGGTTCAGGCATTGCTTCTCCTTTTGCAATTGCTTCATACGTTTTAGCTCTACCAATCACGTCATCAGACTTCACAGTCAAGATTTCTCTCAGGATGTTCGAAGCACCAAATGCTTCTAATGCCCAAACCTCCATCTCACCAAATCTTTGTCCACCAAACTGCGCTTTACCACCTAACGGCTGTTGCGTAATTAATGAATATGGTCCGATTGAACGTGCGTGCATTTTATCATCTACCATGTGACCCAATTTCAACATATAAATGATCCCAACCGTTGCTGGTTGTGCGAATCTTTCACCTGTTCCACCATCATATAAGTAAGTGCTACCATATTTTGGTAAACCTGCCTGTTCTGTATATTCAGTAATCTGATCTAAACTTGCACCATCGAAAATTGGCGTTGCGAATTTTAAACCTAATTTCTGACCAGCCCATCCTAAAACAGTTTCGTAAATCTGTCCGATGTTCATACGAGAAGGTACCCCAAGTGGGTTCAATACGATATCTACTGGTGTTCCGTCTTCAAGGAACGGCATATCTTCTTCACGAACAATTCTGGATACAATTCCTTTGTTACCGTGACGACCCGCCATTTTATCACCTACGTTCAGTTTACGTTTTTTAGCAACATATACTTTAGCCAGTTTGATAATTCCTGCAGGAAGTTCATCACCAATTGAGATCGCAAATTTCTCACGGTTCTTAATTCCTTGAATATCGTTATACTTGATTTTGTAGTTGTGAATCAACTGTTTTACTAAGCTGTTACGCTCAGCATCTACAGTCCAGTCAGCACCACTTACGTTTACATAATCTTCAACAGATTGAAGAAGTTTGGTTGTAAACTTCACGCCTTTTCCGATAATCTCCTCGTTAAGGTCATTATTAACTCCCTGAGAAGTTTTACCATTAACTAAAGTTCCTAATTTTTCGAGAAGGGTATTTCTTAATTCATCGAATTTCGCTTTGTACGTATTTTCGATTTCCTCAAGTTTCAATTTCTCTTCGGATCTTTTCTTTTTATCTTTAATATTTCTTGAGAATAACTTCTTGTTAATAACAACTCCTCTTAATGAAGAATCTGCTTTTAACGAAGCATCTTTTACGTCTCCAGCTTTGTCACCGAAGATCGCTCTTAATAATTTTTCTTCCGGCGTTGGATCTGATTCTCCTTTTGGAGTAATCTTACCAATCATGATATCACCAGGCTTCACATCAGCACCGATTCTAATCATACCGTTTTCGTCAAGATCTTTTGTAGCTTCTTCAGAAACGTTAGGAATATCAGCAGTTAATTCTTCCATACCTAATTTGGTATCCCGAACTTCCAGTGAATATTCATCAACGTGAATTGAAGTAAACCAGTCTTCACGAACTACTTTTTCATTAATTACAATTGCATCCTCAAAGTTGTACCCTTTCCATGGCATAAATGCTACAGTAAGGTTTCTACCGATTGCCAATTCTCCATTTTCAGTTGCATAACCGTCACAAAGAACCTGACCTTTTTCAACTTTATCCCCTACTCTTACGTTTGGTCTCAAAGTGATGGTCGTACTCTGGTTGGTTTTACGGAATTTGGTTAATTTATAAGTTTTCGTTCCTGATTCAAATGATACAAGATCCTGATCTTCAGTTCTGTCATATTTAATGGTGATCTTGTTAGCATCTACATACTCCACAACACCCGTACCTTCAGCATTGATTAAAACACGTGAATCTGTTGCCACCTGTTTTTCTAAACCTGTACCTACAATCGGAGCTTCTGGCTTCAATAATGGAACTGCCTGACGCATCATATTCGATCCCATCAAGGCACGGTTGGCATCATCATGCTCCAAGAAAGGAATCAATGAAGCAGAAATACCAGAAATTTGGTTCGGAGCTACATCAATTAAATCTACCTGCTGAGGCTCAACAACTGGATAATCACCATCCAAACGAGCAATTACTCTGTCTGTATTAATGGTACCATCATCTTTCATATCGATATTTGCCTGCGCAATTACACGATCTTCTTCATCTTCCGCATTTAAATAAATTGGTGCAGTTTTCAAGTCAACTTTACCGTTTTCTACTTTTCTGTATGGAGTTTCGATGAAACCAAGACTGTTAATTTTCGCATAAATACCCAAAGATGAAATTAGACCAATGTTTGGTCCCTCTGGCGTTTCAATCGGACAAATTCTTCCGTAGTGCGTATGGTGAACGTCACGTACCTCAAAACCTGCTCTCTCTCTTGAAAGTCCACCAGGTCCCAGGGCAGAAAGTCTACGCTTGTGCGTGATTTCTGAGAGTGGATTGGTTTGATCCATGAACTGAGATAACTGATTCGTTCCGAAGAACGAGTTAATCACAGAGGTTAATGTTTTTGCGTTTACCAAATCAATTGGAGTAAAGATTTCGTTATCTCTAACGTTCATTCTTTCTCTAATCGTTCTTGCAATTCTGGAAAGACCTACACTAAACTGACCTGATAATTGCTCACCAACAGTTTTAATACGTCTGTTCGACAAGTGATCAATATCATCAACTTCCGCTTTCGCGTTTACCAATTCAATTAAGTGTCTTACAATAGCAATAATATCTTCCTTGGTTAAAACTTCTGTTTTTTCCGGAATATTAAGATTCAGTTTTTTGTTCAATCGGTAACGACCAACTTCACCTAATGAATAACGTTGCTCAGAGAAGAATAATTTTTCTATAATTCCACGTGCTGTTTCTTCATCGGGCGGATCTGCGTTACGCAACTGACGGTAAATATATTCAACCGCTTCTTTTTCAGAGTTGGTTGGATCTTTTTGTAATGTATTCTGGATAATAGAAAATTCATTTGCATTTTCTTTGTGAATCAAGATTGATTTCACACCAGAATCAATAATCATATCAATATGCTCTTTTTCAAGAACTGTTTCTCTGTCTAAGATGATTTCATTTCGTTCGATAGAAACTACTTCACCCGTGTCTTCATCAACAAAATCTTCGAACCATGTGTTCAAAACTCTCGCTGCTAAAACTCTACCTTCTACTTTTTTCAACGCTGCTTTAGAAACTTTTACTTCTTCTGCTAGATCAAAAATCTGAAGGATATCTTTATCGGATTCGTATCCGATTGCTCTTAACAATGTAGTTAAAGGCAATTTTTTCTTACGGTCGATGTACGCGAACATCACATTATTGATGTCGGTTGTAAATTCCATCCAAGATCCTTTGAAAGGAATAATACGGGAATAGTACAATTTAGTTCCGTTGGCGTGATAAGTCTGACCAAAGAAAACACCAGGAGATCTGTGTAATTGAGTTACAATAACACGCTCCGCACCATTAATAATAAATGAACCAGATGGCGTCATATAAGGAACTGGTCCCAAATAAACATCTTGTACCACGGTCTGGAAATCTTCGTGTTCCGGATCAGTACAGTACAATTTTAGTCTGGCTTTCAGAGGAACCGAATAGGTTAAACCTCTTTCTACACACTCGTCGATCGAGTATCTTGGGGAATCAACCAAATAATCCAAAAACTCCAAAACGAAATTGTTTCGGGAATCGGTAATTGGGAAATTTTCTTGAAAGGTTTTGTACAAAGATTCATTGAGTCTTTGCTCCGGAAGGGTGTCCAACTGGAAAAAATCTTTGAAAGATTGGATCTGAATGTCCAAAAAGTCAGGAGTCACAATTTTTCCTTTTGCTTCGGAGAAATTGATTCTTTGATTAGCCTGAGCTTTAGCGACTGCTTTAGATTTACTCATAAAAAAATTAAAGAATGAGGGTTAAAAAATATTTTGTTTCTAAAATATCAGAAAGAAACTAAGAAAGAATTGGAGTTCAGACGGTTGATTTTGGCGCAATCAGGAGAAGTCTTGGCTCTTGGCTCTTTGTACTTGGCTCTTTCTAACTGCAACATCGGTATATCTTTTCACGACGTAGTGCAAAATATTTTCACTGTATTTTGGCGGTGATGCTTACGGACTAGATTTAAAACAGAAAATCCCCTTTCAGAATATGAAAGAGTTGAAAATCAGTAAATTAAAGTCGAGTATATAGTTATTTGCGCCAAAATAGAGTGCAAAGATACATTTTCTTTGCGAGATTGGCAAATAATGTCTATCTGCTAAATCTTGGAGAACAGTAAAAATGGTGTTAGAATATACTCTTGAAAGCGCTGAAAACTGCCGTGAAATATCAGAAAACACAATTATAAACCTCATAAATTCACCTAATTTACCTCCTAAATTTAACATCTAACTAGCTGACAATCAACATTGAAAATATTATGTTAAATAAACTATAAATTTTTTGCCAGCAGATTTTAAGTTTGTAAATTTGGAATCCAAAAATCTTATTTATGAATTTTCCCCGCCTTCAAGAAAAGCTTGAAATACTAGCCGATGCTGCGAAATATGATGTTTCGTGTTCTTCAAGCGGCGGAAACCGAAAAAACACAAAAGGTGGTTTGGGCGACAGCCATGCTTCCGGAATTTGCCATTCCTACACTGAAGATGGTCGATGTGTTTCCTTATTAAAAATTCTTTTAACAAATCATTGCATTTATGATTGTGCATATTGTGTTTCCAGAAAAACCAATGACATTAAAAGAGCAGCTTTCACGGTAGAAGAAGTGGTTGATTTAACCATCAATTTTTACAGACGAAATTATATTGAAGGATTATTTCTAAGTTCCGGAATTTTTAAAGATGCAGATACAACCATGGAACGCTTGGTTCGCGTCGCGAAAAAACTTCGGACAGAACATAAATTTAATGGCTATATCCATTTAAAATCAATCCCTGGCGCCAGTGATGAACTGATGAAAGAAGCTGGTTTATATGCAGACCGACTTTCCATTAATTTAGAAATCCCCACAACCGCGGGACTAAAATTGTTGGCACCCGAAAAATCCCATGATCAAATGATCAAACCAATGGGTTTCATAAAAAATGAACTGATCCTTTACAAAGAAGAAAAAAAACTCTTTAAAAACGTTCCGAAATTTGCACCTGCAGGACAATCTACTCAGATGATTGTTGGCGCAACCGATGAAACCGATCTAAAAATTATTAAAGTAGCAGATTATTTTTACCAAAATTACAAGTTAAAAAGAGTGTACTATTCTGGATATGTCCCAATGTTGGAAGATAAGCGTTTGCCGTCTATCGATTCGCAAGTTCCGATGTTGCGGGAAAACAGATTGTATCAAGCGGATTGGTTAATGCGTTTTTATGGCTTTAAGGCGGATGAAATTTTAGAAAAAAGCAATCCTTTTCTTGATTTAGAAGTCGATCCGAAATTGGCTTGGGCTTTGAGAAATCGGGAACAGTTTCCCGTGAACATCAATACGGCGACGAAAGAAATGATTTTACGCGTTCCCGGAATTGGACGAAAATCAATGTATAAAATTTTAAGCGCGCGAAACTTTCAAAAATTGAATTTAGGACATTTACAGAAAATGGGCGTGGCCACAAACCGTGCAAAATACTTTGTAGAATTCGAAGCTCAGAATATTTTTAATAAATATATTGATGATTTTAACTTCCGAAAAATAATTTTGCAGGGAATGAAATCAAAATTTCAAAATCCTTTCTCGGAACAACTGACGCTTTTCTAAATGACGACGCTTCTTTACGACGGAACATTTGAAGGTTTGTTTACGGCAATTTTCGAGGTTTACGAATATAAATTTCAACCAGCGGAAATTATATCGATCGATCAGTACAAAACAGAATCAATTTTTTCTGACCCTCATGAAGTGATCACTAATGAAGTAAAAGCAAATCGGGTTTTACAAAAACTGGAAAATAATTTAGGAAAAAAAGGCGTTTCTCAACTTTTAAGAGTTTATTTATCTGAAAATGAAAATGCTGAAAGATTAATTCTATCCGCCGTTTCACTTTCCCTAAAGTTCCCAAAAGATCCTGTTCTGAATAACTTTGCAAATGTTGATATGATGGATATTGCAAAAATCACGAAATCGATAAGTCGGGAAGTTCACCGAATGCATGCTTTTGTACGATTTGAAAAATTGCAGGATGAAGTCTACTTTTCAAAAATAGAACCTGATTTTAATGTTTTACCATTAATCATCAGCCATTTTAAAAATCGTTATCAAGATCAAAAGTGGATGATTTATGATTTGAAAAGATATTACGGAATTTTTTATGATTTAAAAGATACTCAGTTTTTTGAGCCGGCTTTGGAACAGACTTCTCAATTAAAAAGAACTACTAATATTTTGCATGAAGAAGAAATGCAATACCAAAAATTATGGCAACGGTATTTCTTTAAGACCAATATTCCGGAACGTAAAAATCTGAAGTTACATGTTCAGTCACTGCCGAAAAGATATTGGAAATATTTAACGGAAAAATTATAATATAATATCTGTTTTCCGTTAACTCTCAAAGTCGGATTGTCTTTTAAAGAATTTTGAAAATTCGAAAAGAAGCTGGCAGAATTTGAAGAAACAAACTTAATGTTAAATAGGATGATCATTTCCTACAGAAGGAAAATTAGAATGTTTAAAACAAAAAGCCGCCTCGTAAAAACGAGACGGCTTTATTTATAAGGTCGAGATAGAATTATTTAACTTCTACTTCAGCACCAGCTTCTTCTAATTGTTTTCTCAACGCTTCAGCTTCGTCTTTAGAGATACCTTCTTTGATTGCAGTCGGAGCTGAATCAACCATATCTTTAGCTTCTTTCAAACCTGCACCAGTTAAATCTTTAACTAATTTTACAACTGCTAATTTAGAAGCACCTGCAGCTTTCAAGATTACATCGAATTCAGTTTTTTCTTCTACTGCTTCTCCACCACCTGCAACAGCGGCAACAGCTACAGCAGCTGGTTCGATTCCGTACTCATCCTTAAGGATAGTAGCTAATTCATTTACGTCTTTAACGGTTAAGTTTACAAGCGTTTCCGCTAAGTTTTTTAAATCTGACATTTTAATAATGTTTTAATTGTTGAACGATTTATTTGATTTTTTTTTGAGTCTAATTACTCTGCACTAGGTGCATCTGTAGCGTCAGTGCTTGCTTCTGGAGCAGCTTCTGCAGCTGGAGTTTCTTCTGCTTTTGCTTCTTCAGCAACTGGAGTTTCCTCTTCAGTTGATCCCGCAGCATCTTCTTTATTTTGAAGTGCAGAAAGTACATTTCTAAGTGGAGATTGAAGCAATGTGATGATTTCACCAATCATTTCTTCTCTAGACTTGATGCTCACTAAAGCAGCTAAGTTTTCGTCACCAACGTAGAAAGTTTCTTGTAAATAAGCAGATTTCAAAGCTGGAACTTCTGCTTTTTTTCTGAATCCTTGAATCAACTTTGCCGGAGCGTTAGCTGTTTCAGAAATCATTAAAGCGGAGTTACCTTTGAAAGTTGGGAACATCTCAGAGTAATCTACTCCTTCGATTGATTCCAATGCTTTCTGTAGTAAAGTGTTTTTTACAACTTTTACAGTGATATTTTGTTTAAATGCTTGTCTTCTAAACTCTGAAGTCGCAGCAGCATTCATTCCTTCAAGACTTGCTACATAAACCACTTTCGCGTCCTGTAACACTTCCTTTAATTCTTGTATTACTAATACTTTATCTTCTTTTGTCATGTCTTTCAGATTTTAGTTTACAGATTTAGTATCAATTGCAATACCTGGGCTCATGGTAGAAGATAAATAAATACTTCTTACATAAATACCTTTAGACGCAGTTGGTTTCAATTTCATTAATGTCTGAATTAATTCAGCAGCATTTTCTCTGATTTGAGTCGCATCGAAAGATACTTTACCAATTCCTGCATGGATGATTCCGTATTTATCAACTTTAAAATCAATTTTACCTGATTTTACTTCAGATACTGCTTTACCAATATCCATGGTTACAGTTCCTGATTTTGGATTTGGCATTAGACCTCTTGGACCTAAGATTCTACCCAATGGACCTAATTTACCCATCACAGCTGGCATGGTAACGATAACGTCAACATCTGTCCAACCATCTTTTATTTTCTGTAAATACTCGTCAAGACCTACATAATCAGCACCAGCTGCAGTAGCTTCAGCTTCTTTGTCTGGAGTTACTAAAGCAAGTACTTTTACATCTTTACCTGTTCCGTGTGGAAGAGAAACTACGCCTCTTACCATTTGGTTTGCTTTTCTAGGATCAACTCCCAATCTAACAGCCAAGTCTACAGATGCGTCAAATTTTGCAAAGTTTACTTCTTTTACCAAAGCCGAAGCTTCTTCAAGACTGTATACTTTGTTTTTTTCTATTTTGCTTAAAGCTTCCTTTTGCTTTTTCGTTAATTTTGCCATTTCTATTCGTTTTAAGCGTTAGTTGGTTTAGTTCCTGTTACTCTCAATCCCATAGATCTTGCAGTTCCTGCAATCATTGTCATTGCTGGGTCTAACGTAAAGCAGTTAAGATCAGTCATCTTATCTTCTGCGATTTTTTTAACTTGATCCCAAGAAACACTTCCTACTTTAGCTCGGTTAGGTTCACCTGAACCTTTCTTTTGCTTAGAAGCTTCTAAAAGTTGAATAGCAACTGGTGGAGTTTTAATAACGAATTCAAAAGATTTGTCTTCGAATACTGTAATAACTACAGGTAAAACTTGCCCAGGCTTATCTTGAGTTCTTCCGTTAAATTGCTTACAAAACTCCATAATGTTCACCCCTGCAGAACCCAATGCTGGACCTACTGGTGGAGATGGGTTTGCTGCTCCTCCTTTTACTTGGAGCTTAACCATTTTAAAGACTTTTTTAGCCATTTTGATTTTTTAAAAATTAATGAATTTATGAATGTGGAAGCATTTATAAATCTGCAAAGCATGTTCTCATAGCACAACTTTACATTTCGGACTGCAAAATTAAGAATAATTTTTAATTACACAAGGGGTAATGTGTTGATTTTTAGAAAGAATTTCTAAAATAGTTGATACAAATTAAGAGCTTCGTACTTTATTGCAGAAAAGTTTATTCAGATTTTTTAATCTGCGACGGTTCCTTAAAAATAATTCTGACGATCACCTTTCAAAAATTAGATCTCTACATTACTTAAATAAAAAAACCGTTCGCAAAAACGGTTTCTTAAAAATTATAGGATGATTAAATTTAATCTTGATATTTAAATTTCGGATGGTTTGTTTGTGATAGCGCGAAAGCATACATATCTGCATAATTTCGGAAGGTTACATTTTTATCCTGGGTGAAATGTCCGTTTTCATAGTCTACATAAAAAAGCACAGGTTTTCCCGAAGTTGAACTGTTCTGCATCGTCGCGGCAAATTTCGCAGGCATCCACGGAATAACGCGCGGATCATTCATTCCTGTTCTGACTAATACCGCCGGGTATTTAACATTTTCTTTGATTTTATGTTGCGCATCCATTGCAATTAGGCCTTTCAATTCCTCAGGATTTCCCAAAGCACCAGACTCTGGTATTTGATTAGGACCATTAGGTGTAGTTTCCATTCTCAACATGTTGGTGCAGCCAACTTCTGCGATAATCGCCGCAAATAAATCTGGACGTTCTGCCACGGCATTTCCAATAAGAATACCGCCAGCGCTCATTCCTGAACCAATTAGTTTTTCTTTGGAGGTGTATTTATTGTCCACCAAATAATCAGCACAGGCAATAAAATCTTTCCAAGTATTTTCTTTAGTGTTTTTATATGCGGCTTTGTGCCATGCTTCTCCTTTTTCTCCGCCACCTCGCACATGCGCAACAGCAACAATCACATTTTGTCGAAGAAGTGCAAAAATCGTTTCAGAAAAATAGGGGAACATAGAAATTCCGTAGGATCCGTATCCCTCAAGATAAAGAGAATTACTTCCATCCATTTTTATATTTTTTGGATAGATTATGGAGAGTGGCACCATTGTTCCGTCGTGACTTTTAATTTCTATTTCCTTAACCATAAACTCGTCCTTATTGGGATAAACTGCTTTTGAATTAAACAACTTACTGACAGCAATTTTATTTTCTTTCAATTGCAGGTCATAAAAAACGTACGGATTTAACCAGCCATAGTTGACAGCCACTGCTTCATCTCCTTCCCGACTGTTCAATGGTAATACGGCATTACTTCCTTGCGGAAGCGGTATTTTATTTATGGCTAAACTATTACCATCAACCTGATAAATCTCGGTATTCATTCCGTTCGCAACTCCGTAAACTAAATAATTTTTGGTAGCCGTCAATCTGGTAATTAAATTTTTTCCTTCGGGGATGATAATTTTAGCATTTTTAAAATCAGGTTTGCTCATCTCTGTAACTCCGATTTTAAATTGAGGAGCATTCTTGTGCGAAAGAAAAAATACTTTATCTCCTACAACTTCATAATTGGTAATTTCATCATTATATTCGATAAAAGGTTTCCAATTGATAGCGGCAGAACCAAATTCAGAAGCTGGAGCAAAATAAACCAACTGCTCACTTTTCACCGAACCTATGTCCAGAAACATATACTTATAATCGTCTGAAAAATCAACCGATACCCAATTTTCGGGCTTAATAGGAAGCATTGGATTTTTGATTCTCGAGGCGATCTCTAGATCTTTAGAAGGTGCTGTTCCCAAAACGTGCTGCATAGAACGCATATCTTTTAACATGTCGTTGCTCGTATTGTCAGCATTTTGAAGTTTAACATAAAGTACAGATTTCTGATCTGGAGTCCATCCACTGATTCCACCCCAAACTGGAGCCAAAACATCGGGAAGAAGTTTTTGAGTTTTTATATCAATAAATCTGGTTTCACCGACTTCTGAACCGCTTTCTGCTAGACCCATCGCCAAAATTGATCCACCCTTATTGGGTGAAAAATCTTGAATCTGATAAACTTTACCGACAACGTACTTTTCTGGATCGAAAATAAGTGTTTCTTTTCCAGAGCTGTCTCGCATGTATAATCTTGCGACTTTCTCTCCCCGCAAAATTTTGGTGTAGAAATAATTGCTTCCGCTTTTCTTCGCATTGTAATAATCTGAATCTTTTAACTCATCCAGATATTTCATATCATTGTAAAGTTGATCACGACCAGAAATTTTTTCGATATAATTTTTACTAAAATCTGCCTGTTTTTGGAACCAGGTGGTGACTTCAGGATTTTTCATGTCTTCCAACCATCTGTAATTATCTGTAATTTGTACCCCGTTGTAATTATCAATTACTGCTTTTACAGGAGTTGCAGGATAGGCAAGCTGGGCATTGAGATAAACGCCAAAAGCTACTAAAAGTAGCGATATAAAATTTGTTTTCATAGGTCCTTAGTTTATGCCAACAAAGTTAAAGTCAAACCACTACGTGGAATAAGTAGAATCACCCTTTTAAAATTGATAGATCACATTGACTATTTGAAAGTCATATATCAGGTAAATAAAAAAAGACCACTCTTTCGAATGATCTTTTAAATATTTTGAAAAGTAAATTACACTTTTTCTACTTGCATAAAGCTGAGTTCCATAGGAGTTTTTCTTCCGAAAATCATCACAGATACTTCTATTTTCTTTTTCTCTTCATGAAGTTTCTCCACTGTTCCATTAAATCCGTTAAATGGTCCGTCGATAACTTTTACATTTTCACCAACTACAAACGGAATTGCCGTTTCAATTGCGAACTCAGAAAGTTCATCCATTCTGCCCAGCATTCTGTTCACCTCTGATTTACGCATTGGTACAGGATCGCCTCCTTTAGTAGAACTTAGAAATGAAATAACACCAGGAATATTTTTAATAATGTGTGGAATTTCTCCTACCAAATTGGCTTCAACCATTAAGTATCCCGGGTAATAAGGTTTTTCTTTCGGTACCTTTTTACCATTTCTTATCTGGATTACTTTTTCCATAGGAATAACCACTTGAGTTACGAAATCTTCGAAACCATGATGTTTCATTTCGTTCTCAATATAGGTTTTCACCTTATTTTCCTGTCCGCTGATGGATTTCAGTACATACCACTTCAAGTCACTCATTTGGGAAAATAATTTTAATTGAACAGATTGATAAAGAGCGATAAAATATTCGCAATAGATTTACTGAACAACGAATCAACACCAAAAACAAATATCGACAAAAGCACGGTACCGATAGTTACTACTATGGTAGATGATTGTAACTCAGGCCACTTCGGCCATTCAACTTTGTCTTTAAATTCGGTATAAGAACCTTTAATAAAATCTACTAAACTCATTATCTTTTATTTGCACGGGCACAAGGACTCGAACCCTGATCAACGGTTTTGGAGACCGGTATCCTACCATTGGACGATGCCCGTAGATTAAAAAAAAGTTCCGTAAGTTTCCCTACGGAACTTTCATTATGTTTCAGAAATTAGTCTGTGATTTCAGTAACCTGACCTGCACCAACTGTTCTACCACCTTCTCTGATCGCAAATCTAAGACCTACGTTAAGAGCGATTGGCTGCAACAATTCTACAGTAATCGTTAAGTTATCACCAGGCATTACCATTTCTACACCTTCTGGTAAGAAGATCTCACCTGTAACGTCTGTAGTTCTTACATAGAACTGTGGACGGTATTTGTTGTGGAATGGAGTGTGACGACCACCTTCTTCTTTAGAAAGGATATAAACCTCTGCTTTGAATTTTTTGTGTGGAGTTACAGAACCTGCTTTCGCGATTACCATACCTCTTTTGATGTCAGTTTTCTCAATACCTCTTAACAAGATACCTACGTTATCACCAGCTTCACCTCTATCAAGGATCTTACGGAACATTTCTACTCCTGTTACAGTTGATGTTAATTTTTCATCACCCATACCTACGATATCTACTGCATCACCTGTGTTGATAACACCTGCTTCAATTCTTCCTGTAGCAACTGTTCCACGACCTGTAATAGAGAATACGTCTTCAATTGGCATCAAGAATGTTTTGTCAACATCTCTAGTTGGAAGTTCAATCCAAGTATCAACAGCTTCCATCAATTCTTCGATTTTTTCTACCCATTTTGGCTCACCGTTAAGTCCACCAAGTGCAGAACCTTGAATTACTGGAGTATTATCACCATCATAGTCATAAGAAGAAAGAAGTTCTCTAACTTCCATTTCTACTAATTCTAATAATTCAGCGTCATCAACCATATCCACTTTGTTCATAAATACAAGTACGTTAGGTACATTTACCTGACGACAAAGTAAGATATGCTCTCTAGTTTGTGGCATTGGTCCGTCTGTAGCAGCAACTACCAAGATAGCACCATCCATTTGAGCAGCACCAGTTACCATGTTTTTTACATAATCGGCGTGACCTGGACAATCTACGTGAGCGTAGTGTCTGTTTGCAGTTTCATATTCAATGTGTGAAGTATTGATTGTAATACCTCTTTCTTTTTCTTCAGGAGCAGAATCAATAGAAGAGAAATCTCTTGCAGTTCCGAATCCTTTGTCAGATAACACTTTGCTGATTGCAGCTGTAAGTGTAGTTTTACCATGGTCTACGTGACCGATGGTACCAATGTTCAAGTGTGGTTTGTTACGATTAAACGTTTCCTTTGCCATGTTATAAATTATTTATTAATTAATTATTCCTTTTTTCAGTGCGCAAATATAGTGATTTTTTGAATATTGAAAACTTTTTTGGGGAAAAAAATTTAACATTCAAATAACTTGATTTACACGACCTTAGATATTAGTGAAAATATCGGACTGCAAATTTACAGAAAAATATTTATCTGAGAAAATCTAAGTAAATTTTTATTAAAATCTCTTCCCGATAAGTTGATTCATGACACTTCTTCAGTTTTAATAAAATTTACGTGAGTACGAAGAATTTATAATGAAGTTTAAATTGATAGATGATGAAATAGTTTTAGGAGAAAATTAAAATTCCATTTGGATCTTAATCAGAAGAAGACTTAAAATAAAAAATCTCTCGAAAAGAGAGATTATAATAGAGCCAACTATGAGATTTGAACTCACGACCTCTTCCTTACCAAGGAAACGCTCTACCCCTGAGCTAAGTCGGCGAAAAAATTAAAAAAAAATCACAAGCCGCTGTACTGGTTGTGATTTTTTAGAGCGGAAGACGAGGGTCGAACTCGCGACATTCAGCTTGGAAGGCTGACGCTCTACCAACTGAGCTACTTCCGCGTTTTTTGTTTCCAAAAACTGTTGGTAAACGGTCTGCAAATCTAAACATATATTTAAATTATACAAAGCAAAAATGAAAATAAAAAATGTGGGGAGGGTAGGATTCGAACCTACGAAGTCGTAAGACAGCAGAGTTACAGTCTGATCCATTTGGCCACTCTGGAACCTCCCCAATTTTTATTTTTTTAAATGAGCCTCCAGAGGGACTCGAACCCACGACCTGCTGATTACAAATCAGCTGCTCTAGCCAGCTGAGCTACGGAGGCAAAGATTTTAAAGAACTTCTTATCTCTTTTTGCGAGTGCAAATATAAGGGAGTTTTTTTTAAATCTACAAATATTCTTTAACTTTTTTTTATAATTTTTTTTAAGCCAATTCTTTTTTCTTGATTAGCAGCTTTTTAGCGGCTTCCGCACACAGATCAATACTCTCTTCAAATGATGCCGAAGTCTTTTTAACCACGATATCGTCCCCTGGAACTTCTAATTTTATCTCTGCCGTTTTATTTTCTTTTCCACCTCCGTTTTCCACCTTTAGAAAAACCTGACAACCATGGATTTTATCGTAAAAAGTTTCTAACTTATTGAGTTTTTTTTCTAAATACCCTTCAAGTGGTGCATGTGGAGTCAAACCAATTGACTGAACTTTAATTTTCATAATCTAGATTTTTTTTCGCTCTCGGATGAGCATTGTTAAACACTTTTTTTAATTGTTCAATGTTCGCATTGGTATAAACCTGAGTAGATGCCAATGACGAGTGTCCCATTATTTTCTTCACTTTAGAAATCTCTGCGCCGTTATCCAGAACATGCGTTGCAAAACTATGTCGCAGAATATGAGGACTTCTTTTTGTTTTCGAAGACACCAGACCAAGGTAGGAATTAACAGCAGAATAGACAAACTTGTCATTTAGTTTTTTACCCTTTGCGCTGAGGAAAAAATACATCTCGTTATCTACCAAGGGTTTTCTGATGGTTAAATATTTCTTAAAGTCTGCCAAGAGTTTCTCTGCGATAGGAATAATTCGTGATTTATTTCCCTTACCCGTAACTTTTAATTCATTTTTACTGAAGTCAACGTCATTCAGTAGAAGACCTGTAAGTTCTGCCCGCCGCATTCCCGTTTGGTAAAGTGTTTCGATGATGAGTTCTTTCAAAAAACTGCTGTTCTTCGGTTTCGTTTCCAAAGATTCCAGATTCCGCATTTCCTCTTCGGAAAATGGAATTTGTTTTTCTGCGTAAAATTTTAGGGATTGAATGCTTTCTAAAGGTGAAACTTCAACTTCACCAACTTTCAGAAGAAATACATAGAAACTCCGTAGGGTAGAAAGTTTACGGTTAATGCTTCTTTTCGCAATGCCGGTAGCACTCATTTCTGACATGAAATTTCGGATGATTTTTTTATCAACTTTGGTTACATCCTTATGCGCTTCTGTTTTAAGAAGAAAATCCGTAAAATCAGAAAGATCTTTCCGGTAGCTGGTTAGCGTATGAGGCGAGTACCGCCGTTCGACCGCAATAAATTCCAAAAATCTTTCAATCATGCTGCTATATACCAATAAAAAATCACTCCTCAAATATAACTATTTGAAAAGTGATTTCAGTATTTTCAGAAAGAAAATTTTATTTAAGCTTGCTCTTCGCGACTTAAATTTCTCTGCTTGTGGGCAGCTTTCACCTTCGCCTGTCTGTTTACTACAGAAGGTTTGTTGAATTGTTGACGACTTCTAAGAGCTCTGATAGTTCCTGTTTTGTCGAATTTTCTTTTGTATTTTTTTAATGCTCTGTCGATGGATTCACCATCTTTTACTGGGATTATTAACATAATTTACATCTCATTTTGGATTGCAAAAGTATGATTTTTTTCTGAGTTGACAAATTAATTTAGTATTTTTAAAAACTATATTAAAGAAATTATGAAACCCGACTATAAAGTAATTTATGCTTCTGCAGGATCTGGAAAGACTTATGCACTGGTTCAGAATCTGTTAGCAATTTGTCTTAAATATCCAGCACAGGCAGATAAAGTCCGAAATATTCTGGCGCTTACCTTTACCAATAAGGCAGCAAATGAAATGAAACACAGGATTATCAGTTGGTTAAAGGAATTTTCATTAGATACCTATGAGCAGAATGGAGATCTGCAAAACATTAAAAATAAATTAGCAAAAGAAGGTTTTAATATAACATTAGCCGAACTGCACGAGCGGTCAAAAAAAATGCTGGATTATGTTTTACACCACTACTCGACTTTAAATATCGGAACCATCGATAAATTCAACGCCAAACTGGTGCGAAGTTTTTCACAGGAATTGGGTTTGGCGCAAAATTTCGCCCTGGAAATCAATTCTGAACCATTCCTCATAGAAGCTGTTGATAAAATGCTGGAAGAAATTGGGCAGGAAAATAAAATTTCTGAAGCTTTCATGGATTTTGTTAATTATTCGCTGGATAATAATGACCGCTTAAATCTTAATCAAACCCTCTACAATTCGGCAAAAGAATATGTTCAGGATAAACACTATTTTCAACTGAATAAAAATAAAGAATTCGACTGGGAAGTGTATGAAGAAGCCAAAAAGAGACTTCGCCAAAATATAAAAGACCTTCGTGAAGAATCAAGTAAAATTGCCGAAGAATGCTTGATTTTACTCCAGGAAAAAAATTTGGAAATCGGAGATTTTGCAAGTGGCGCAAATGGAATCGGTGGTTTTTTTCAAAAGTTTTTGAAGAGCAAATCACCTTTAATTTATATCTCACGGGAAAAAGATGACAAATGTATAGAATCGATGATGAAAGGTTCTTCCACAAAAGCAAAACATAAGCAGAACGAAATCCTAGAAATCTTAGACTTTTTACTTGCTCAGCGCACAAAAATCATCAATAATCATGTTGAAATTCAGAAAAAAGAAAAAATTCTGCAAGCGCTTTTACCATTAAAAGTTAATAAAGACATACAGGATAAACTCGCAGAAATTGAGTTGGAAAATGATTTGGTGCTTTTATCAAAGTTCAACATTATGATTCATGAAAATCTTCGCGAAGAACCAACCGCTTTTATTTATGAAAAAATTGGGACGAAATTCAGTCATTATTTCTTCGATGAATTTCAGGATACTTCTGAACTGCAGTGGCAAAATTTGATTCCGCTGCGGGATCATGCGAACTCGCAGGAAAATATGAGTTTTACGCTCGTTGGCGATCCGAAGCAAAGTATTTATCGCTTTCGTGGCGGCGATTCGCAACTGATGCTGAATATCATTAATAATAAAGACAATTCAGCAGTTTCCGCGGTGGTAGAAAATCTTGAATTTAATTACAGAAGCGCAAAAAATATTGTCGATTTTAATAATCAACTTTATCTCTACATGTCGCAGTTTACAGAACCTGAACATGAAAAAATATTTGGTCCGGGTTCTCAGCAGATTGCAAAATCTTCTGTAGAAGGTCGAGTGCGGGTAAATCTTTTAGAAAATACGGGTAAGAAAGGAACAGATTATGAAACTGTTTCAGAAATGATGCGCGCAGATATTCAGACCTGTATAAATCAAGGATTTCGCTTTTCAGATATAACGATTCTCTGTCGCGGAAATTTTGATATTTTCAGCTATTCTCAGCATCTCGGCAACTTAAAAGTAAATTATAAAGGCGAAGATGTTTTCATTAAAACCATCTCGGAATCTGGATTAACTTTAAACCTTTCCGTAACATTAATGGCTTTAACTGAATTTTTAAGATGGCAGGAAAACCCCAAAAACATGCAGTATGCGGTAAAAATGCTTTACTATTTAAATGTTCTTGGAAGAATTACAATTGAAGATTTCACGCTTGAAATGACGCAGATTTTGGCGCTGTCTTCTAAATCTGAAATGGAGCAATTTATTCAAGATAAATATAAGCTTCAGCTAACTTCCGAGGATTTATTGCAACTTAACCTGTACAATTACGTAGAACATTTCTTACAGGAATTTACGGTAGAAGGCAAGGAAACCGATTTCCTTTTTAATTATTTGGAAATGTTGTACGCGTACTCACAAAATGCCGGCTCCACTTTAAAAGAGTTTTTAAAATTTTGGGATGAAGAAGCAAATAAGACCACCATTCAAGCATCCGAAAATGTAGATGCGGTACAGATTATGACAATTCACAAATCGAAAGGTTTGGAATTTCCGGTGGTTTTATTGCCAATGCGCAACAAAGCACCTAGTAAAAAAAGCAGTTATTGGTTTGATACAAAGTCTGAAGAAAAATTATCGTCGGTAAACGTGAAATTATTTGATGAAGAGCTGATGACTTATGATGATGAAATCTCTTCTTTTAACTCAAAAAATTCTTATCAACAAAAAATTGATGATTTCTGCTTGCAATATGTCGCAACGACAAGAGCGTCGGAACAACTTTTCTTTTATATTGAAAAAGAGAGCAAAAGCAATAATTATCTTGATATTTTTACTTTTCTAAAGGATAGAATTCCCCTCAATGAAAAAGGAGAGGAACAATCATCTTTTGATCTTTACGAAATTTCTGAGACCGATTTACTGAAAAAAACGAAGTCAAAGAAAACGGAATATAGTACGCAACCCATTCAATTTCGCAATAAAGAAGACAAAAATACGGATGCTATAAAAATCGCAACTCCATCTAAAAACTACCAAAATAGAGTTGAAAAAGTTCGAATGGGAATTTTCACGCACGAAATTCTGGCGCAAATCAATTCTGCGAAGGATGTTGCTCAAGTTCTAGAAAGTTATCTTTTGGAAGGAAAAATTACGCGGGAACAGCATTCGGAAATCAGTGACCGGATTTTTAGTATCATTAATAATGAGAATTATTCTCAATATTTTAAAGAAGATCAAATTGTAATTAATGAAAAAGATATCATGATTTCTGAAAACGGTTTCAGTGAACTTTACCGGCCCGACCGCCTTATTGATACAGAACACGGAATTATTATTCTTGATTTCAAAACTGGTGATGAGGAGGAAAAACATCAATTACAACTCGATAAATACCAATCTGTTTTAGAAAAGCTGGGTAAGACGGTCATTAAATCACAAATCGTGTATGTATAAAAAATGGTCTCTTTGTAGAGACCATTTTCTAATTGCAGTAAATAAATTTATTTTTTCTTTACCGCAGTTACAACCTGCGCTTCCAGTTTGGTTACACTATCATAAATCTGCTTAAAGGCTGGATAATATTCTTTTGGAAAATTAGAATCGTCAATTTGAACAGTTGTTTCAACCGTTAACTTATTCCCATTTTGGGAAACCACATAATTGTATTGTATGGCACTGTCTTCTGTTCTTATTTTCTTGGAACTAGGGATGTTTTCAAATTGATAACCTTCCGGAATCGTAATCGTCACCTTTTTCACGCGATCAAAGGCAGAATAAAATTCAATCGCAGATCTTCTCGGTTCGGATTGATTATAATTGTGATTTTGAGAATATAAAAATAGCAATGGATTAAAAACCAATTTACTTCCGATATGATCTACAAAGGTGTCTGAGGTAAAGTCGAAGCTTGTTTCAAAATCATTGTTTTCCACCAACTGATGTTTAACATTGGTTAGCGGAAATTTATACTCATCCTGATAGTTTTTTGCGTATGATTTCTCATCATCAGTATAGTTTTCATTGGCAATCATAGCGTATAATTTGGTGTCACGATCTGCAAATTTACCTTCAATGGTACCGTCAGTATTTAACTTTGCATCAACAGAAAGGATGGTTTTGCTCACTTCAGGAAAAATAATATTTACCTGTTTTGCATCATCTTTGGTCATTACAATTCCGTATTGGTTCAGGGCACGTGGCGAAATCATATTGATTTCCGTCAATTTAGAAGTGCCGTCTAAAAGATAAATTTTTCCATTATCTACGAATGAAGCCAAAACAAAATTTAGCTGGGTAATCGAAGGGCTGTACGCAAGCAACATCCCGCGCTTTATTGTTGAAAGTACGATAGGATCCGCATCTAAATCTACACTTCTCAACAGCATTGTTAAGAGTAAATTAATTTCAGCTGTATTGCCGATTTTAGTGGCTAATAAATTTTTTATTCCCTTATCAGTAAATGTATTATCCTCTTTATTCCACGCATAATTTGTTTGTACGAATTTTAAAATAGCATCGGCCTTCTGTACTTTATTGCTCATTGCAATAATTTCCGCGGGCAGAAGATTTTTAACTAGATTCTCTTTCTTTAATTGTGAACCAAAATCATCATGATCATACAAACGTTTTTGAATATCCTTCCAAGACAAAGAATAGGAAGTGAATATATTATTAATTAACGTAGAATTAAGCTCGGCCCTTATTCCGGTTTTATAATTATCATTATTCAAAACATATTTTTCATCTTTAAAGGCAGGAATATTTTCATACGCAAATCGATGCGTTTGAAAGTCCTTTCCATACAACACTCTAGGTTCGGCAAAACGATGTTTAGGAATCAAACTTCCTTTATAATTAATAGAATATCCCAGCGGGTTTGCATGATCAAATACATATTCTACATATTTAACCGGAATATCTTCTTCAATTAAAACCCTCGGAGTTGAAGTTAAAAATGGACTTTCAAGGGTATAGGAATGTTCCACAACCGACCCATTTTTAACATTCGCATAAGCAAACTTAGTAATGGTATAATTTTTATCTTCTTTTGACTTAAATTTTTCATCACGCTGAATTTTCGTAGTGGTCATTTTTTCATTTTCCCAGTTGTAAGTCACGACCTTTAAATCACTCAACTTTTCCTGATCACCTCTGCCATTATTATACAGCGGAATTTCGTAGTCTAAGTAGTCTCCCGCATTGTCTTTGTTGTAAATTTTTATTCGGCTGATAATTTCTTGCTTAATATTGCCATTATAATCCACAATAAAATGGATGGATCGGTATAATACTTCTGCGGGAGCATCAGCGTCTATTTTTGATTTCGTCTTTTTTAAATCCTCATCAGAAATTTTGGGATCGTTTAGAAACTTATGTTGTGAATAGAAGAAACTCACAAATAGAAATGCGAGTAAAAGTGGTAATTTTTTCCTCATATTTTTGATATTAAAATTTTAGTATTGTCTTTGGTTGCAGTTTTTTTGCGGAATTCTACATAATCTTTAAATTTCTCTTTCGGATAAATTCCTTTTTTAATGGTTAATATTCTGCGAACCATTAATTTATCGCCGTTCATTTTATAAGCCAAGGAATAAGAACCAAATTCTGTAGAAAAATCGGACGTCTCCGGAAGATCTGTGAATTGATATCCGAATGGTGCAGAAAATTCAATTTCATAATCATCCTGAAACGGAAAAGAAGTTTCGAAAGGAAGCACTCTTTCTGTATTTGTTGTAAAAGTAACTGCCGGATAAAAAGGCATTGCGGGAAAAAATAAATCATTGCCCAATTTCTTAGAAAAACCTTTAGCTTTTAGATTAAGATCATAACTAATCGTAGCATGATCGCGATTGTTCGAAAGATTCTGAACTGCGATTTGATCGATTTGCAAATTGTAATGTCTATTTTTCAGTGCTTCTTTAATTTCATCACTTTTCAGACTGAACAAACCAAGGTTTGTATCATATTGGCCACCTGTAAACTGAAAATTCGCATTTGAAGTAATAGACCCATCTTCTGCCAATTGCACCTTAGCAACCATTAATTCTTTACTTTCTTCTGGTTTGTAAGTTGGAGTGTCGATGATTTTAATTCCGTTTTCATCAACTGCTAAAACATTTCTGTTGTGCGAAGAATACGAAAGATGATTAAACGCAAAGCGCTGCGACGTATTTTCTAACCAAATCGGGTTTTTCTCTGTAGGAACCATCAAGATCACATGATTTCCTGATAATTTAGGGAAGTCTTTATCAAAACTAATTACCGAATCATCATTGTAAATAACTGAATAGTAGGATGGGATTCCGGCTGCAGTAAGCAAAGTTCTCATATAATTAGTAAGCGCTTTACAATCCCCGTAACCTTTTTTAGCTACTTCGGAAGCAGGCATTGGTTGCCAACCACCAATCCCCATGGCAATCAAAACATAGCGCGTTTTATTCTGCATGTATTGGTAAAGTGTTTTAACCTTCTCAGATGTGGATCCCGATAAATTTAGCGCTGCAACTTCCGCGGAAATTTCGGGCGTAATCTGGGAAACTGGACTTATTAGATCATTAAAATACCATTTACCGAAACTGTTCCAATCTGTTAAATCTCCTTGTCGACCCTCCAATGTAAATTTCTCCGGAGAGAATTCAACCTTGGGTACTAAATAATTTAAACTGGGCGATAAATCTTCCGGACTTATTGCAGTAATATTTTGATATGAATATTTCCAGACATTTCCCTCTTTAGATTCTAAAACCTTGCCTATTGGTTTATCGTTTATTTTAATTCTGATAGAAATTCCAGAATTATTGACAATGCTAAAATTACTTTTCTCCAAAGCCAAATTGTAACCGTTAATCGGAGAAAAATTACTTAAGTAAACTGTATTAGACGTATTGGTTTCGTAAGAAGTTTTTAAAGTAAAGGGATATTTTGTGGATATCGTACGAAGAATCAAAATACGATCGTCAGTATATAAACCTGCACTTGGATTATTGGTATAATCAGCGAAATCTTTTTTGGCAAAAGTTTTATCTAATTTCCCTGATGCATCAAACATTTCAACTTTAATGTTATTGACTTTGGTGGTAGGATTATAAGGAATCGAAACTGTTGAATGACGATCCCCTGCAGCACTCATAATGGTTACCACATGAGTTTCTTTAATCGTCATCTCATTCACCGATTTCAGAATGTAGTCTTCTGAATGTTCCCGGATAACTGCGTTGGCATTGACGAGAAGGTTTTCTGGTATTGAATTTACAGCATAATTCTGTGCAAAACACCATGTTGATAAAACAGCGAAGAACAATTGGTAGATTTTGATCATAAGATATTTTTATGAATGTACTAATTTCCTTCGGTCGGCAGAAACACCCGCTGGGCCAATTCCTGATCAAAAAGATAAAGTGCAGACGGATTTTCCGAAACCATCTTAATCTTAGTTACGAGTTGCGACGCGCTTGCTTCCTCTTCTATTTGCTCAGTGACAAACCACTGCAGGAAAGAAACTGTTGCAAAATCACCTTCGTCATTGGCGTTTTTAAGAATATTGAAAATACTTTTTGTTACCAGTCTTTCATGCTCCAAAGCTTTTATAAAGATTTCCGTGGAAGACGAAAATTCGTGAGGTGGTTTTTCAATAGTTCCCATGATAATTGGTGCGCCTACATCATTTAAGTAATCGAACATTTTATCTGCGTGCATCAATTCTTCTTTACTCTGCACCCGAAAATAATTCGCAATCCCATCTAAATCTCGCGCGTAAAACCACGCCGACATCGAGAGGTAATACTGAGCGGCAAATTGTTCGTTTGTAATCTGCTGATTTAATAATTCAGCAATATTTGTACTTATCATAATTATAGTTATCTAACAAATATAGAAAAAATAAACACGAAAAAAGCGGAATTTACATTCCGCTTCAACATTAAAAAATAAACTATGAAGTTACTATTTTGCCTGGTGTTTGTGCATTTGATGTTTCTTCATCATTTGTCCTTTTTTCTGCATTTTTTGCTGATTACTGGCCATCCATTTTTGATATTGATCTGGGGTTAGGATTTGTCGCATTTCAGCTTGATGTTGCATGCGTTTTGCTTTCATGCTTTCCATTTTCGCTTTTCTTTCAGCCTGTCTTTGTGGCTGCATCTGCTTTCTTTCAGCCATCCGTTTATCTTGCAAAGTTTGCAATTGTGCAACCTGTGTTTGAGAAAGATTTAAATCAGTTTGCATTTTTTTCAAATGATCGGCTCTTTTCTGTTCCATTTGCGCTGGATCTTTTTTCATCATCTGACCATTTTGTTGTGCAATTGCAAAAGTTCCTACTGCAAGAAATGCTGCGCTTAAGATTAATTTTTTCATTTTAATATATTTATTAATTATCGTTTTACATGGTTTGGATAACCAAGTGACTGAGGAGTTAAAGCATCGCATCATAAACTTTTGTTAAATCGGAAAATTATCTTAAAAACCGTACTTTTAATCTATTTCCTACTACGCTAATCCTTTTAGAAATTCATTCCATCAATTATATAAAAAAAGAGCAGTCTTTATTCAAAACTGCTCTTCCATCATTATTAACATTAAAATCTAAAATTATCGGGAGATTAATCTTTATCCCGAGTTTCTTAAGCTGGAATTTCTGCTTCTCGCACCAGCATCACTGTTTCTGCTTCCAGAATTAATTTCAATTTTAGAAGAAGGCGCAGTGCTTCTTGAATTTCTTTCAGGTTGTACCGTTTCCGTTCTAAATCCGCTATTATTTGCAGGTCGTTCTACTTCTCTTCTGTTCGTATTGTTTCTGGGTACAGCCGTATCATTTCTATTTGAAGTGTTCGGTGTAACTGTTCCAGATTTAAAAGTATTACTGCCTGAGCGTGTAACAGATCCGTTGGTATCATTTCTAAAACCATTGTCGCGGTTATTATACATGTTTTGTGTCTGACCTGAACGTGACGTCTGTTGAAATCCTATATTTGATCTGGAATTACCTTGGTGATAATCATTTCTGTTTACGCGGTAAACATTTACATTCACGTTGCGGTATCTTGGCACCACATAGATGTTCCTTGCATAATGTTGACGGTTATAATTCTGATAATATATTACCGGATTGTACCCGTTATAATAATTATTTTGGAAAACTACAAATAGGCCGGGTCCCATAATTCTTTGCAATGCATAAAAACGGTCGTAATACCAACGATCAGGATTGTATCTGTAGTATTGATTCCATGCTGAGTAAGACGTATAACTGTCATTCAACATCATAATTTGCTGCACTTGCCAAGGGGAAAGTCTGTGCATCGCAAAAAACCTATTCCAGTTTACGTTATTAATACTGCTTCGGTAGTCGCTGTAATAATTTCTGTACAAATCATTATTATAATAATCTGCCGGATATTCATAGTAATAATCATCAGGGAAGTAAAACTGATCATCTTCATCGCCATAATAATTACTATTACCATATCCGTTATTCGGATAATAATCAGGGTAATTTTGAGCGGAAACCAATGTCATCATAAACACTGATAAACCAAGTATAATTTTTTTCATTTCAATTTAGTATTTATATTGATTCATTAACTAATAATTAAAAAACGTGCCATTATTTTCTGCAATATATAATTTTATTAGAAAAATAGTCAGAGTTAATGAATCATCACTCTTGATTTGATATAAAAAAGAAACAGAAGTTAAATTCATTGATTTAACTTCTGTTTTTAATAATGTAAATGTCTGTAAATAACCGTATTAGCGATGTATCATTTCCCACAATTAATCACTCAGATTCTATTTGAATCTTCGATCCAATAGGCTATTTTTTTATTGAAATCTGTCTGTGTAATAAGATCTTCCACATTTAGATGCATCCGATATCTCCAATAATGCGGAAATTCTGCAGGATTGTTAATTCGCTCTTCATCCATATTCGGATTTTTCAGGTTTTTATCAGTGGCTAAAAATTCCTGAATCGGAAAAATTGCCAACATCGCATCGTTGTAAAGATGCTGCAACATGATAATCTCTGCGAGTTGTGGCTCTAAACTCCAGGGTGCAGTTCCATACTGCCCTAATTGTTCATGGAAATAATCTTGAGTAAGCTGGCAGTCTTCCTGCCACCACTGTCTGAGGGTAGAGCTGTCATGTGAACTTGCAGTAACTACATTCATATAAGTGGCATTTTGAGGATCGTACCAGGGAATATCATCTGATGGCATCCGCTGAACTTTTAAAGCAGTAATTCCCAGGCGATCCATTACTTGCGGCACACAATCGGGCACAAGACCCAGATCTTCTCCGCAAATTAACATATCAGTAGCATTTAAAATAACGGGTAGTTTTTCCATTCCCTTTTGATACCACAAACCATCTTGACGTTGGAAGAAATAATCACGATATAATTCGGCAAGTTTCCATTTCTCATTATCATTTAAATATTTGTAAGAATCTGTCTTTTCAATATTAAATCGCGGGTGATAAACATACTCGTCATCTCCTTTCTGCTCCTGTAAAAATAAAACGTTTGCGGCCAATGAAATCAACCGCTCTTCTGCCCAATCAAAAGAATTTGTTTTAAAATATTCCGCGAGCTTCCGCTGTGTATCAAATTCATCCTTAAAAGTATAAGTCCCATCAAAATGATTATTCATAAAGTGACTTTGAATTGAATCTCGTTCGTCTCCAAAATAATCCCAGAGAATTTGATCATTGATGAAAGGCTTACAAAATCTTTCATAATTAAAGTAAATATCTCTAGCTTCAAATTCTTCAATACGAACTGGGACAGCAGGATAGAAATAGCCTAAAATCCCTTGCGTAGCACTCATTGGCATTCTCCATATTCTGAAAAAACCAAGAATATGGTCAATTCGCATCGCATCGAAATATTGTTCCAATGCTTTAAAACGGTTTTTCCACCAACGGTAGCCATCTTCTTTCATCGCTTCCCAATTATAGGTAGGAAATTCCCAGTTTTGACCTAAGTCGGTAAACTGATCTGGCGGTGCGCCGGCTTGAAAATCCATTCCAAACAATTCAGGTTCTGTCCAGGCTTCTACCGAATATCTATAAATACCAATTGGCAAATCGCCTTTCACAGAAATTCCTAAACCGTGCGTATAATCGATGGCATCCTTTAGTTGTAAATGCAATTGATATTGAACCCACGAATGAAGCATCGTAGTTTCATAATCCTTGTTTTTAGGCGAAAAGAATGGCGCTATTTTACCAGCGATATATTTTTTGTGGGTTTTCCAATCATTAAAATTCGGCGTTTTATATTTATCTCTTAAAACACAGAAAGCAGAATATGGCAGTAGCCATTCTTCATTTTCTTTAAGGAATTTCTTAAAGTTTCGGTCTTTGAAAATTTTATCAATATTCGATTCAAAAATTATTTTAGCATATTTCCATTTTCCGGCAATAACCTTTTCATAATCGATAAGAGACAATTCATTCAAGGCATCTTTTTCTGCCGTGTATTCCTCTACTACATCTTTTGGCAAAGAATATTCAAGTTTTTCGATGGATAAATACTGGGGATGAAGCGCATAAACTGAAATCGCAGCGTACGGATATGAGTCGGTCCAGGAATAATTGGCAGTCGTATCATTAATTGGTAAAATCTGTAAGACTGAAAGATTTGTTTCTTTTGCCCAATCCGCTAAATTTTTCAAATCTGGAAATTCTCCTACGCCAAAGCCATTTTCTGTTCTTAAAGAGAAAACAGGAACCGCAACTCCGGCAGCATGGTACATTTCGTATGATTTAAATTTGAAAAAATGATCGGATTTTATCTGAAGGGTATTCTTCTCCGAATTTGGTAGCGCCCAGCGATTAGGACCATATTCCACATCGAAAACTTCTCCGCTTTCAATGTTCATTAAACCGTATTTATAATCAATCATCTGATTTTGCGGAAGGACAACTGCTGCCTCCCAAATTCCAAAATCAGTTTGAGTCATCGGCAATGTTTTAAGATATTGCCAGTTGCCCAGCACTTCGCAATTACCCAGCATCACGACCTGCCAATTAGGGTTATAAACCGGAGCTTCCAGACGGAACAGATGAGTGTGTTTTTTTAACGCGGTCACCTTTCCTGGTTTAAAATCCCGCAATTTATTTTTCAGAATCTTATTATTGAGATAATTCTCGGGGAAGTTTTTTGCATTCCAGGAATCATAAATTAGGAATTCCTCATAATTGTGGGGGAAAGTCAAATGGTGTACAGAATATTCTTCGTCTAAAATGGACCTGTCTTCGCCGATCAACTGATATTTGTACGCGATACTTTTAGAGAAATAATCAATATCTGCAGTCCAGTTGCCATTATCGGTATATTTTAAGGCGTGAATTTTTTCTTCTGTTCCGTCTTCTAACACCAGAACTTGCAGATTTTCACCGACTTTCGTTCTGAAATTTATATTAAGATATAGTTTCATCAAAGTTATTTTTAATGAATGCAATTTAAGAAATTTTAAGTCAATTATAGAAGATAATTTGTTACTTTTAAATTTAATTATTTTAGTTTATGAATTGAAAATCATTTCATTACGACAAGAATTTAAGAACATGCGAAAAATCATTAATAATAAGGCAAATGGATTTTGGAAAATAAAAAAGCCACTATTTGTATTAAAAAGTGGCTTGTATTAAAAGAGATGTAAAAGATCCTACGAAATCGAATAGCTCGTTCCTTCTCTTCCATCTTTTAACTCAATTCCTTCAGCGAGCAAACGGTCGCGGATTTGGTCAGATAAATCAAAATTTTTGGATTTACGGGCTTGATTTCTTAGGTCAATTAAAACTTGCAGCGTCTGATCCAACTTTTCATTGTTATTCTCTTCGATGTTCTTTAAACCTAAAACATCAAAAACGAAATCGTTCATTAATGTTTTCAATTCCTGCAAATCATTTTGTGTAATGGTTTCTTTTCCATCCTTTAATTTAAAGATGAAATTAACCGCCTCGAAAAGATTCGCAATCAAAATCGGCGAATTAAAATCGTCGGTTAAAGCGGTATAGCATTTTTCTTTCCAAGCATTGATATCAAAAGTGGAAACCTCAGCACTTGAGAAATTATTATTTGAAAGCACTTTCATGGCTTCCATCAAACGCTGAAATCCTTTTTCACTGGCGACCATGGCTTCATTAGAAATATCTAAAACACTGCGGTAATGCGCCTGCATAAAATTAAAACGAACAATTGTTGGATGAAAAGGTTTTTCAAAAAAGTCGTTACTGCCAGAAACGAGTTCCATCGGTAATATATAATTTCCCGTAGATTTGCTCATTCGCTGTCCGTTCATAGTAAGCATATTGGCGTGCATCCAGTAATTTACGGGCGCAACATCATTACATGCTTTTCCTTGGGCAACTTCACATTCGTGATGCGGGAATTTCAAATCCATTCCACCACCGTGAATATCGAATTTTTCACCTAAATATTTCGTTGACATCGCGGTACATTCCAAATGCCAACCGGGAAAACCTTCGCCCCAAGGAGAATTCCAACGCATGATATGTGCAGGAGAAGCGGCTTTCCACAGGGCAAAATCTTGTGGATTTTTCTTTTCACTTTGACCGTCTAAATCACGGGTGTTGGCAAAAAGTTCGTCTATATTTCTCCGGGAAAGTTCACCGTAATTTAAACCACGACTGTTGTATTCCAAAACATCAAAATAAACAGAACCATTGCTTTCGTAGGCAAAACCTTTATCTATTAATTTTTGCGTCAATTCAATCTGTTCTAAAATATGTCCGGTTGCGGTTGGTTCGATCGTAGGTGGAAGCAAATTAAATACTTCTAAAACTTTGTGAAAATCAACAGTATATTTCTGTACAATTTCCATGGGTTCCAGTTTTTCCAAGCGCGACTGTTTTACAAAACGGTCGTTATCAACATCGCCATCATCTGTTAAATGCCCGGCATCGGTAATGTTTCTTACATAACGAACTTTGTAACCCAAGTGAACCAAAGAGCGGTAAATGAAATCAAAAGACATAAATGTACGGACATTTCCCAAATGTACATTACTGTAAACGGTTGGTCCGCAAACATACATTCCGACGCTGTTTTCATGTATAGGCGTGAAAATTTCTTTTTCACCGGAGAGGGAATTGTATATTTTTAAATTCATTTTATTAAAAGTTTGAGATTAGTCCAATTTCGCACGACTTCCTACATAATGCAGGAATTCCTGTCTGCTGATGGGATTGGTTCTGAAAAGTCCACTAAGTTCTGCAGTCGTTGTAGAACTCGCTGTATCTTTTATACCACGACAGTTTACGCACAAGTGTTTCGCTTCGATAATGCAGGCAACATCTTTGGTTCCCAATGCATCCTTTAGGGCATCTACAATTTGCATGGTTAGCCTTTCCTGAACTTGCGGTCGCTTGGCATAATAATCTACGATTCTGTTTATCTTGGAAAGTCCGATGACTTCGCCATTCGAAATATAGGCAACATGAGCCCGACCGATAATCGGCAAGAAATGATGTTCGCAGAAAGAATATACCGTAATGTCTTTTTCAACCAACATTTGGCGGTATTTATATTTATTAGAAAAAGTAGAAATACGCGGTTTATTTTCCGGAAGCAATCCCCCGAAAATTTCATTAACGTACATTTTCGCAACGCGTTTCGGAGAATCTTTTAGCGAATCATCAGTCATATCCATTCCTAAAGTTTCCATAATCTGATGGAAATGTTTCTGGATAATTTCAATTTTTTCGGCTGGTAATTTTTCAAAAGCATCATCTCTTAAAGGAGTATGTTCTTTTCCGGTAAATAAGTCATCATCAAAGTCGATATCTTGATCCATATTTTTGATATTATGAAAAGCAAAATTAAGGATTTAATTTATGTTTTAGACCTTTAGAAATAAACTCAGCAAAAAGCACTGAGTTTTATTTATTAAAATTTAGAAACCACCTGTTCCTCCAAAGGTAAATGTGGCCGTTAAACCGCCCCGAATAGTAGAAAGCGGAAAGGCTGTAGAGATTTTATATCGGGTTAACAACTGGTCGTAGAAGAGTCTTATATTAAAGTTTTGCGACATATTGTAATCGGCAGAAAATTTAATACTCATCATTCTTTGGCCACCTGTAACCTGAGAATCATCTTGCAAAATATTGGTAATTCTGGTTTGGCTGTCTCGTAAAGAGAAGTCTCCACGAACATTTAAATCACTTTTAATCGTTCTTTGTTTTCCTTTAAAATTGAGTTTCAGTTTCAAATCCTTCAAAATATATCCAAAACCGACGATGTATTCCTTTCCAGTGTCTTCCGTTAAAGTATGGTTTACCAATCCCAGCATGAAAAGTCGGTCAGTGTTATATTGTGCGCGGAACTGCATATTATTTCGCATGGTAACATCAGCTCCGATAAGCGGTGCAAAAGCTTCTACATAACCAACCTGAGAAAAGGTATACGGATTATAGAAGTCACCAAAAGCATCACGATCTATAATTGCATTGTTTTGAATATTATAGTAATCAATACTCGACTGGATGCCTGCGGCGGTAAATGTGGAGGTATAACCATGTAAAATATCAAACTTAGAAAACTGACTGTTTATCAGCGGAATATTTTTCAATCCTGAATAAGTGACGCGCCAGTTTGGTAAAGGAAATCCAGATTTTTTAGGAGTAGTAATGGGTCCATTTGGCGATTTCCCTTCTACGGCAGCCTGAAAAGCAGGAACCAAAACATAGGCATTAGCTAAAGAATGTCCATCAGTAAAGCCATCGGCATCAATCGGCCCGCCCATCTGCTGTGAAATGACTCGCGCATTTGCAATCATATTTTCGTAGATCGTTCTACCATCCACGAAAGAAGTTCCGAAAGTCCAGGCAGTTTTTGAATAGGTGACCATGTCACTGCCGAAAGAAAATTGGAAACCATTTCCCGGATCCGAATCAGCATCCACATTATAACCACCCTGCAAGAAATTGCTGTTATAATTTTTCAGGAAATTAATATCAATTCTAAAATCATTCACTGGCATCACCTGCACATTAGCAAGGAAGTTTTGGTTTTTCATTTGCGAATAAGGATCATTCATATAATTAGAATCAGAGATCCAACCATTTTCGATAACTGTTCTTCTAATATCAGCTTGTGAACCAAGAAGGAAACCATAGGTTGGCCCACCAATATTTTGACCATAACCGTACCAGTTTGGCACACCTAATAAACCTGGTAGAACAGTGCCGTTATTCTCGTTATACGAAATGTCAAGCTGTTTAATTGAAGTTAATGCGTAAGCGACTCCCTGCATCGGATTCAACTTATTCTTAAATTTATAAATCTTGAAATTTCTCTTTTTACTTTTCTTTTGCCACGCTAAATTGTACGCATTATTTAAAGAATCAATTTCCTGTCTGCGTTTCTGCATCGTGGTATTAATCTTTTGGAAATATTTAAACTTCCCGAAAAACTTCGGAACATCCACCGTTGCTGTTGCAATAATATTATTGGTATTCTGGCCAATGCTTCCCAAACTTTCATCGCGTCCCGTGTCGGGATTTGTGAAATTGGTCATCACCGTACTTCGCGCATTCCAGTTGTAGGTAAAACCGTAACCCAATTCAGCATTAATGAAATCCAGATAAGGTAAATATTCAAATGGAAATCTGTAATTCAACTGAACACGGTGATTGTACAAAACCGGGCGACCGGCACGGAAGGGATCAGCGAAAATAGATTTGGTGTTCATATTATAAACACTCACATTATCATTTAAAGTTCGCATCGCGGAATTAATCTCCAGCTTCAATGATTTTGTAAAATTAAAACCAATACCGTATTGCCACCCAAAATAGAAATTTCTATTCCTAATCACATCAAAATCTTGTGAGGCATTCCCACCTAAAATCGCATCGATATTTCTAAATTCTAACTCGTTATAGTTACGATCGATTTCTGTGCGGAAAGATAAACGTGTTGGTACTGGATTAAAGTTAACTTCTTTTACCCAACGTAAATATTTATACGATTTCGCAGTATCGCTTATCATTTTATTAAAAGGTCGAAGAACAAATGGTTTAAAAGAGTAATTATAATCAATGTATCCTTTCAAATACTGACGGTAATTCTTTTTCGTATAAACATCTCGGAAATAATCGTCGTTGTAAATGGCAGTTACAGCAAGATTTTCGACATCGTAAAACCTCGGTTTTTTGTTCGGATTCATCCTTTCCTTCCGCATATTTACCACCCCAATACTTCTTTGCTGCGTAAAAGTTCGGGCCACTGTTTTAAGTTCTTCGCGGTTTGGCGCATTTTCAAATGTTACATCATTATCAAGTGGGTTATACTTTGGATCTTCGATGGTTTGGGTGTAGGAATAATTCACCGGAACTTTTAAACCCAATTTTTCCGGCAAGAATTTATCAACATTTACAGTCGTGTTAATGTTATAAGCAGCAAGCGTTGATTGGGCCCTTTCTGCAGGTTTTTCCGTAATTCCACCAAAACCGATGGTGGAGTAAGAAGCGTTAGCATTTACCAAAGCAAAATCTCCCAGGTTGAAATTCACACTTGCATTCCCGGCATAACCTCCTTTATTTTCAATTTCAGAAAGTCGAATTTCATTTACCCAGAGGACAACTTCTTTGCTGACAACAGAATTTTTGTTGCGAACACCCAACATAATGGTTGTCACGTTTCCTAAACTCGGGCGACCTTTGATGTAGATTTTTCTATTAGCATCCATCGATCCGTATTCCGCATCTTCTCGCCGAACATCAATTTGAGACGGGAAATTCTGATCTCTTCGTAATTTAGCATCTACAAAATTCTGAATTTCTAAATCCACGTTATTTTCAGACGGCCAAATCTCCAATGGTGATCTTGCATTTTTCGAAGTATATTTTAATGATGCTTCGTATTCGTAGTAATTATCAGTTGCATCACTTCCGAAACGGATAAAGAATTTGGTGTCATCATCATAGTTTGTCGAGTTTACATCTTTCAAATCTTCAGCATGAACGAAAAGCTCTAACTTTTTGTAGCGTCGCATATCCAAAGCCACATTTTTAAAAACTCCACGGGACGAATTTGTTTCAAGAGGAGCAGCTTTCAAATACAAAGAAGCTTCGTTTTGTCTTTGGGCTCCGGCATTTCCGCTTAGCACCTGTCTGTCAATTCCTGGAGGCAAAACGTAAGGCGGTTGGCTTAACCCATTCTCTTCTAAATTTACACTTCCTACATCTAAATTCTGATCGGTCACAAATTCAATTCCTTCCGTATCAGCGACATTGGTTGCAATATTTTTGGTATATTTTCTCCAGTCACTTCTCACCAAATCCAAAGTTCCGAAACGGATCGTAGAAGCCTGATCAAATCCAGTCAAAAGCATTCTTGCAAAACGCACATTATTTAAAATTGAGACATCAGCTTCTCCGGCTTCATTATCAAATTGAGCTACGGGAACGCGGAACAAAAACCATTTGTTATTTCCTGTTTGGCCGTTCTGAAACTTAGCTTCCACTTCTTTAACATCAACAATAAAATTCTGACCCAAAACCATATTATTCTTATCAAGATTGATGGTATATTGGTTATAGTTCTCACTTTGATCCAAATTGTAATCGCGGTTGATATCTTCACCATCCGGAGTTTGTGTGGCAACTTCCAGTGTATTGCTTTCGGAATTCCCTTCTGGACCACGGAAGTACTTGTAGCGTTCTGTTAAAGAAGCAGCCTGGTTTCCCTGAAACTGATCCGATAAATAAAACACGAAATCATCTGAGGCAGGATCTGCATTATTCGTGACCGGATTCACAAAATTGGTGCCGAATTTCGCAGCTTCTCCCTGTGCATCAAGACCATCATAACCTAAATCCTGCGCGGTTCGTTCTTCATTTTCAGTTGAGAAAGCGTAAAGCACCGGAAATTGGTTTGGCTGAACACCCCAATTTGTGGTCGTTGTATTTGCTGGAATGTTTGGTGTTGGCAACCCGTTTTCATACAAAAGTTTGCCATCTTTCAATACATCTTCCGACACATTCCCCAACTGCAATAGAAGTTTAGGTTTAGCACCCAAAGGATTTCCATCAGCATAAGGATCCATCATCCAGAATTCTACGTATTCAATATTAGAATTGGTAAAGTTAGACACCGAAATCGGACGCATTAAACCTGCCCATCTTTGCTGTGTCGTTTCTGAATTTGGATTAACATTGTAAGGTCCTCTTTCGCTCGGGAAATAACTGAGGTCAAAAGTATTGGTGAACAATTGCTCGCCCGCCACGTAATCGCGGCTATTGTACAATTCCGAAGTTTTTACCCGGCGTGAAGCATGATTGGAAACTGTCTGTGCATTAATTCCACTCGGTGCTTTGCCGCCTACGCCATAAAATCTGGGATCAATATTGTACCAGGTCAATAATCCGCGGCCATTTCCGTACGCCAAATTATCATTTAAATTTCCCGTGGAAAAAAGCGGTTCTGGATTTTTCTCCGGTTTTGAAGCTAAACTCCACATCGCGGGTTCTTTTAAGGAGATCTTCGAAGTACTCTGCTCAAAATCATCGATATATGATTGATCGCCAATTCCTTTATTCTGTCCTGGAATTAAATATGCTCCTTCTGCCAGAAAATTAAAGTTTGACGGTGCCTCTGTATTTACAAACGGAATTTTATCTGTTAACCGTGTTAAAAATGGAAGTTCATTATTATATAAAACATTAAATCCAGCCATCGTATTATTTACGGCTTCCTGTCCAAAATTTACTTTTTGCGTTAAAGGAGTTTCCGCATAGTTAACGACGGTTGCACCAACGGTGAGATGTTCATTAAATCTTCTTTCCAGATTTAAACCTAAAAATCTTTTCCGTTGTGTGTTAAAAGTTAACTGATTTTCAAGGGAAATATTTATGGCCTGGCCAGACTGTTTTACAGTTTCATTAATTATGTTTACCGTTCCCAACATATAATCGACGGTATAATCAATACCTTCCTGAAGTTGAACACCATTCGCGGTCACTTTTACTGAACCTTGCGGAACATTAATCGCACCTAAAGAAATTCCTGTACCCTGCGTCCCTCTATAACGACCTTCCATGGTATAACGCAGCGCTAAGTTATTTTGGGAAGCCACTTGTTTCTGCTGATCATAAAGTTCATTAAAAACAAATTTCGGATCATCGGTTCCTAAAACGCTTTGAAGATACGCCCCAAAAGGTTTTGCTTTCGTAAAGATGACTCGTCCGTTTTCAGAATTGACCGTGATTCCCGGCACATAATCAAAAATCCCGTCCCCAGTTTCACCAGAACCCACCTGTAAATCATTGTTCATATTAAGGCGGTCCCAATTGAACAATTTCAACAAATTGGGATTAACTTTTGAATCTGGCGCATTAACTGTCGCTGGTAAATAGTTTACTTTTCCGCCACTTTGGGGATCTCGGTAATATACATTAAGTAAAAATCCGTCTGGATTAATTTGGTTGGTGTTTAATGAATAAATATTCTTCATCATTAAATCCCACATGGGCGAAGTTGTTTTTACGGTGCTGTTCGGCTTTAAAACTTTGGTGATAAGCACAGGACTTTCTTCGGAAAACTCCCCGACTTTATACACTTTATTATCACCATTCAAAGTATAACTGTAAGAAACTGCCAAAAGCTGGTTGTCATTTAATCTTTGATTTAGCGACACATATCCCAATTGCGGATGATAGGTAAATTCGTTCTGATTTAATTTTCTTGCTTTCCGGTTAAAGATAAATTGTTCGCCGTCTACATAAGTTTCCGGAGAACCGCTGGCGTTGGGGAAAGTTTTTCCGTTGATCGCGTTGTAAGCTGTATTCACATCACGAATCATAGACCCCAAACTCACAATACTTTGGTATAAATTGTTCTGTGCATTGTCGGGAAATCCAGAAGCTCCTTCACCTAAATCTCGAATGCCGACAATTCCTTTTTGATCCTGTAAATTACCAGAACCTTGATCAAGGACCCAAGCTTCAATTCTACTGATGCTAATTCTGGAATTGATCTGTGGATAATTAATCAGCGCTTTATCGTAAGAATCGAGGAAATAATGTCCCAGATAATAATGCTGGTTATCTTCGTAATCTACCGCATTCAATTTAAAAGTGTTCATCACGCCGCCGCCTTGCGCAATGATGTTTCGCGCTTCACCTTGCTGCTGGGAAAAAACGAGAGTTCCATAAGTTTTTCCTAACTGAAATTCGGTCTTTAATCCAAACAAAGATTCGGAACCTCTTATTAAACTGGTTGATAACGGCATATTTACATTTCCGAATTCAACTCTTTTAATAATTTTATCTTCACCACTGGCATTCGGATTGTTAAGTCCTTTAGACTGCAGATCTCTCCAAGTACCTTTGGCTTGCCAGATTAGATTCATCCGGTTTTCAAATGCGAAGCCACTTTGAGTATCGTAGTTTGCTTTAAGTTGCAGATTTTCACCCACTTTCCCCAATAGACCCAATTGAATCCGCTGCTGAATATCAATAGCAAAATTAGTTCGGTTTTGCGGTAAAATTAAAGGATTATCAATTTTCTGATAAAGGCCGCCGATGTCAAAAGAAGCAAAACCCTGTGGAATAATTTCTATTTTATTGCCGCCAAATAAAGTTTCAAAAAGTTTATTTTTAATGTTTACTGTCGGCAGTAATCCCTTTTTGATGGCCTCCGTTTGGTCTTTCCGATAGCCTAAAGCATTGGTAGAGGATTTTTCTTTGTAGTAGTCACTCAGCTGATTGGTCAGCATATATTGTTGGTATTCCTCCGAAGTCATTGAGACCGGATTTCCGACCACCATGTTACCTATTTTGGGATACAGAATATACATGCCGCTAGTTACATCGTAAAATGCTTCGTAACGCATGGGATTTGGCAAAGAAAAATCCTGTCTTACGCTGGCGCTGTCGCTCGGTTTATCCTGGGCGAAAACTGACGTAAGAGAAAAAAACGTTAATAGAAATCCTAAAAGACGTTGCTGAATGAATCTTTTTCTTCCCAAATGTTAAATATTTTTTAAAATTTGTTTTACCAAATCTTCTACGGTCAAATCTGGATTTTGTTTCAGAATTCGGTCCGCAATTTTCTCGCTCATTTTCTTTGAAATACCGAGTACTTCTAAAGCTGATAACGATTCTTCCTTTACTTTATTATTTACAAATGTAGAAATATTCTCCTCAGAAACGGTGAATTTCTGGACTTTATCCCGAAGATCAACGATGATTCTTTCAGCCGTCTTCGTACCGATTCCTTTTACCTTTTGCAACATCATGCTGTTGTTCGAAAGAATCCCCGCCGCGATCTCTTGAAGAGACAAGGAAGAAAGCATAATTAAGGCTGAAACAGGCCCAACTCCATTAACGCTTATTAACAAATTAAAGAGTTCTTTTTCAGAAATTGTGTTAAAGCCGAAAAGCAAGTGTGCATCTTCCCTAATAATTTGTTGAATATTTAAGAACGTCTCTTTACCCAAAACCAACTGTTCCGAAGTTTGCAAGCTAATGCCCACAAAATATCCTACGCCCTGAACATCGACAACAACAGAGGTAGGATGCAATTGTTGCACAATTCCTTTTAACGAATAAATCATCTTTTGTGTTTTTAAAAAATACTAAGCTTTTTTCTCTTCTCTGCGTTGCGCATCAAGAACAGCAATCGTGGCCAAATTCACGATTTCATCTACGCTCGCACGCATCTGCAACACGTGAACTGGTTTTTTAAGACCCATCAAAATTGGGCCTACAACTTGTGCCACTTTTAAACCTCTGATGATTTTATAAGAGATATTTGCACTTTCTAAATTAGGAAATACAAATACATTTGCAGGCGTTGTTCCCAATTTCGAAAACGGATAATCTGAAAGATGATCACTGTCTAAAGCGAAATCTGGCTGTATTTCACCGTCGACAATCATTTTCGGAAATTTTTCGTGTAAGATTGATACGGCTTTTGCGACTTTTTGAGAAGTTTCAGATTTTCCGGCAAAGTTTTCAAAAGACAACATTGCAATTCGAGGTTCTACGGCAAAAGTTCTCACTGTCATTTCAGACATTCTCGCAATATTTACCAAATCTTCCGAAGTTGGATTTTGGTTGATGGAAGTATCTGCAAAAAAGAGGGGTTTTTTCTCGGTCATAATCATCATCATCGATGATATTTTTTCTACACCTTTTTCTTTTTCGATAATCTTTAAAATCGGTTTTAAAGTAGAAACATAATTCTTCGAGAAACCGACAATCAAAGCATCAGTATCACCATGATGAAGCATCAATGGGCCAAAATAATCACGTTGGCGAACATATCTTTTCGCCTTATATTCATTCATTCCTTTACGCTGGCGCATTTTCCAAAGAGTGTCCCGATATTTAAGTCGATTTTCTTCCTGATCTTCGCCCATTGGATCTACGATAGGTACATTCAATTCGATACCGAATTTTTTCATCTGCTCCAAAACGTATTTCTTTTCACCCAATAAAATAGGTTGCGCAATCCCTTCTTCGTAAAGAATCTGTGCGGCTTTCAAAACATTATATTCCTCTGCATTACCCAATGTAACCCTTTTCGGATTAGAGCGCGCTCTATTCTGCATCATTCGGATGAGTTTTTCATCACGACCCATTCGATCTAAAAGAGCATTTTCGTAATCTTCAAAATTTTCGATGGGCTTACCTGCTATTCCACTTTCCATTGCCGCTTTGGCAACTGCGACAGAAACGCGTGTAATTAAACGATTGTCAAACGGTTTTGGAATAAAATATTCACGACCGAAATTCAAACCTTTTAAATTATAAGCCAAGATCACGGCTTCGGGAACAGGCTCTTTTGCTAATTCTGCGATTGCATGAACGGCCGCTAATTTCATTGCTTCATTTATCCCTGTGGCTTGAACATCAAGTGCACCTCGGAAAATGTAGGGGAATCCCAGCACATTATTCACCTGATTAGGATAATCACTTCTTCCCGTAGCCATGATGGTGTCTTTTCGGGTTTCCATTGCTACGTCGTATTCAATTTCTGGATCTGGATTTGCCAAGCCGAAAACAACAGGATTTTCTGCCATTCCCAAAAGCATTTCCGTTGTCATCACATTTCCCTTAGAAAGACCAATAAAAACATCAGCACCTTGTAAAGCTTCAAGTAATGTATTGCGATCTGTATCAGCTACAAAATCTAATTTTTCTTCTGTTAAATTTTCCCGGCGTTTGTTGATGACACCTTTCGAATCGCACATTAAGATATTTTCTTTTTTCAGACCAAGTTGCACGTATAATTTTGTGCACGCAATTGCCGCTGCTCCCGCACCATTAACTACTATTTTAACCTCCTCAATTTTTTTACCTGCAATTTCTAAGGCATTCACCAAAGCTGCCGCCGAAATAATAGCTGTACCGTGCTGATCATCGTGCATCAACGGAATATTGAGTTCTTCTTTTAAGCGCTTTTCAATGTAAAAGGCTTCAGGAGCTTTAATGTCTTCCAAATTTATTCCACCAAAAGTTGGTGCAATTCCTTTTACAATTTCTATAAATTTATCAGGATCTTTTTCATTAATTTCAATATCAAAAACATTAATATCTGCAAATATTTTAAAAAGTAATCCTTTTCCTTCCATCACCGGTTTCGATGCTTCAGCACCGATATCACCAAGTCCTAAAACCGCTGTACCGTTAGATATTACAGCTACCAAATTTCCCTTTCCGGTATATTCGTAGGCAAGAGAAGGATCTTTTTCAATTTCCAGACACGGGATTGCAACTCCGGGAGAATAGGCAAGTGATAAATCGCGCTGTGAAGAATGCGGTTTGGAAGGAATTACTTCAATTTTACCTTTGGGCTCACTTCTGTGATAATCCAGTGCAGCTTGATGAAAATTGCGTTCGTCTCTATGATTTTTAGTGGACATATTTAGATTTTTTTAAAGCACCGGAAAAGAAAATCTTTCTCAGTGCCTGAATTTTTTGAATGATGACTTGATCAAATGATCAGTCCAGATTAAGAATATATTTTTTGTGATAATCAACCAGACTTTCGATCGGTTTTTGTACCACTCTTCCAATTTTTAAATTAAGTTCTGCTGCAGCAGCACGCAAAACATCTTCGTAAATAAAGGCAATGTAACCGATGAAATTAATCTTAACTTCTCTCGCTTCCGGATAAGGCAACACCTGATAATCTAAGAAATTTTTCATTTCATCAAATACCATATTTTGAAAGTAAGGATGTTCTTTTCTTTCTGCTATAAAACGGTTATAATCTCCCAGATAAGCGTTTGCTCTAGGGTTATGATACATGCTTTTAATGGCCTCATCGATAGTTAGATGGTATTTTTCGATAAATTGTTGTTCTAGATCTTCTGGTAATTTCTTCATAAAAAATCTCCGGAGCAGATGCTTTCCTAAAGCACTTCCACTGCCTTCATCACCGATTAGAAAACCTAGAGAAGGCAAATCAACGCGAATCTTATCACCATCAAAATAACAGGAATTAGAGCCTGTTCCTAAAATACAAACCATTCCGGGTTTACCATCATAGGCGGCGTAAGCGGCGGCTGTCATATCTTCTTTCACAAAAATTTCTGCTTGCGGAAAACAGATTACAAACTCATCTTTCACCTTTTTAGCATTCGCAGCTGTTCCACAACCGGAACCGTAAAAAAACAATTTCTCAATGTGATTTTTCAGAAAAAAAAGATCTTCATTCCTATCTATTTCCTGACGAATAAAATCAGGATTGATGATATTTGGATTAAAGCCTAAAGTTGTGGTCTTAAGGTGGGGCTTTCCAGAATTATCCAGAATAACCCAATCACATTTTGTAGAACCGCCGTCGATTATGGCAATCATATAATCATTGTTTAGTTTGCTAAAATATTAATTTAATTTCAAAATTTTATGCTTTGCGAAAATACGCATAATTACCGTGTCAGAGAAGAAGAGATAAAAAAAACGGACAATTGTCCGTTTTATAATATTTCCTTTAATAGTTCTTAATCAACCGCAAGCACTTCCGTAATTTCCGGAGCGAATTGCTTGACTGTATTTTCCACTCCCAATTTCATGGTTGAAAAACTCATGGGACAACCATTACAGTTTCCAATTAATTTGACCAACACCGTGTGATCGCGAACATCAATAAGCTCGATATCACCGCCGTCTTTATTTAAAAAAGGTCTTATACTTTCTAGAGCCAACAGTACTTTGGTAACTGTTTCTTCCTGTTGCAATTGTTTTTCCATCAGTTATGATATTTATTCTTCTTCATTAATTAAGAACAAATTTTTTATTATGTAAATTTTTTTATTTCTTTGGTGAACATCCTGCCATGGTCGTAATTTTTACGGCTTCTGTAGCGGGCATATTTTTATTTCGCTCTACCAAACTCTCAATCATCTTTTGCGTGGTATCGTAATAAACTTTAGAAATTGGAGAATTTTCCTGCAATGCAGCAGGTCTTCCGACATCACCAGATTCACGAATGCTTTGCACCAAAGGAATTTCACCTAAAACTGGAATTCCCAAATCCTCCGCTAAATACTGCGCACCCTGATTTCCAAAAATATAATATTTATTATCCGGCAATTCTTCTGGAGTAAAATACGACATATTTTCGATTAAACCCAAGACCGGAATATTGATGCTTTCCATCTGGAACATGGCAATCCCTTTTCGTACATCGGCAAGTGCTACATGTTGTGGCGTACTTACGATTACGGCACCCGTAACGGGAACTTCCTGAATAATGGATAAATGAATATCTCCTGTACCTGGCGGAAGATCAATGAGTAAAAAATCAAGCTCACCCCAGGCAGCATCACGAATCATTTGGTTCAATGCTTTCGAAGCCATTGGTCCACGCCAAACCACAGCCTGATTTGCACCCGAAAAATAACCAATTGAGAGCATTTTTACACCGTAATTCTCGACTGGTTTCATGAGTGATTTCCCATCAACTTCTACAGTAATAGGCTTCGCACCTTCAGTATCTAACATGGTTGGAATTGAAGGTCCATAAATATCGGCATCTAAAATTCCGACCTGAAATCCCATTTTTGCCAAGGTCACTGCAAGATTTGCAGCGACTGTAGATTTTCCTACACCTCCTTTTCCGGAAGCTATTGCTATTATATTTTTAATTCCGGGAATTTGTTTTCCTTTGATTAAGTTTTGTTGAACCTCGGAAGGTTCGGGAGAAGAGATCTTTAATTTTAAAACTACTTCTGCGCCGAATTCAGAAGCAAACGCCTGTTTCATAGCGGCTTCTAATTTTTTCTTTTCGTGCATTGCAGGTGAATGCGCGGTCATATCAATGTACACATCGTTTCCCATCACCTGGAAATTATGTACCAAATCATCTACTTCTATTTCTTTCAGGAAGTCCTGAACTTTTGCTTTCGTCAACATAATTCTTTATAAAAAATTGATTGTCAAATTTAAGGAATATTTTCTTATTTAGAATGATTAAAATTTATTGATAAACGTCATATAATATTTCGACCATTTTTTTTAATATCTTCACTACTCTATTTTTTTTACAATGAAAAAACTTTCAAGCCTTCTTTTTCTACTCGCTTCTTTAAGTATTAATGCGCAAAATTTCGTGCAATATGTAAATCCTTTTATCGGAACTGGTGGTCACGGACACACTTTTCCTGGTTCTACAGTGCCTTTTGGTATGGTTCAACTGTCACCAGACACGAGAATTGATGGAAGTTGGGACGGTTGTAGTGGCTATCATTATTCTGATAAAATTATTTATGGTTTTTCACATACTCACTTGAATGGTACAGGCGTTTCCGATTACGGTGACATTTTGTTAATGCCGACCATGGGAACACCGAGTTTAGACTTTAAAGAATATTCTTCGGAGTTTTCCCATCAAAACGAAAAAGCGAGTGCCGGATTCTACGAGGTTAAATTAGATAAATTTGATATTGACGTGCGATTAACCTCCACAAAGCGTGTTGGATATCATGAATATACTTTTAATAAAGAGGGAAATGCAAATATCATTTTAGACTTAAATCACCGCGACAAATTATTAGAAGGCGAAATACGAATTATTGATTCCAAAACAATCGAAGTTTTTCGAAGAAGTGAAGCTTGGGCAACAAACCAGTACATTTTTGCAAGAGTTGAATTTTCTAAACCCATGAAGATTTCCGCGTCAAAAAAGGATCAATCAACCTTATCAACTTTTTCCGGACAAAACTTAGCGCTGGCTTTTTCAACCTCAGTAAAAAAAGGCGAAAAAATTTTAATAAAAGTCGCGCTTTCCCCAACTTCATATGAAGGAGCTGAAAAAAACATGCTGGCGGAAGGCAAATCGAGTGATTTTGACTTTGTTAAAAAAAATGCAGAAAATGATTGGAATAAAGAACTTTCTAAAATAGAAGTTAGTTCGGATGATCAAGACAAACTTTCGGTTTTTTACACCGCATTGTATCATACGATGATGCAGCCGAATCTTGCAATGGACACTGATGGGAAATACCGCGGCCGCGACAATAAAATTCATACTGCGGAAGGTTTCGATTATTACTCGGTCTTTTCTTTGTGGGACACTTTTCGGGTGTATCATCCTCTGATGACTTTAATTGATAAAAAAAGTACTTCAGATTTCATCAATACTTTTATTAAGCAATTTGAAGAAGGTGGCAGATTACCCGTTTGGGAGCTGGCAAGCAATGAAACTTTCTGTATGATTGGTTATCACTCTGTTTCTGTAATTGCAGATGCGATGGCAAAAAATATTAAAGGGTTCGATTATGAAAAAGCGTATGAAGCTGCGAAGAAATCTGCAATGGAGGATCATTTCGGCTTAAATGCCTACAAACAAAATGGCTACATCAGCGTTGAAGATGAACATGAAAGTGTTTCAAAAACTTTAGAATATGCGTATGATGATTGGTGTATCGCGCAGATGGCTTTAATTTTAAATAAAAAAGAAGATTACGCCTATTTTATGAAACGGTCGCAATCCTGGAAAAACCTCTATAATCCAGAGACTGGTTTTATGCAAACCCGAAAAAACGGAAGCTGGCTGCAACCATTTGAACCAAGAGAAGTCAATAATAATTTTACGGAAGGAAACTCCTGGCAATATTCCTTTTTTGTTCCTCAAGATATTGAGGGACTTATAAATTTTCACGGAGGAAAACAAAAATTTGAAAAATTTCTGGACGGACTTTTTTCTGCTGACGAAAAAACGACAGGACGTGAGCAGGTCGATATTACAGGATTGATGGGTCAATACGCTCATGGAAATGAACCGAGTCATCATATCGCATATCTTTATAACAAGGTAGGAAAACCGGAAAAAACCGTGGAAAAGGTGAAATTTATTCTTGATAATTTTTATAAAAATTCCCCCGATGGTTTAATAGGAAATGAAGATTGTGGACAAATGAGCGCTTGGTTTGTCTTGAGTTCAATGGGAATTTATCCGGTAACGCCAGGGGAAGTTGGGTGGGAAACTACAACACCTTATTTCGAGAAAGTGAAAATTAATTTTGAGGATGGAACTTCTAAAATCATTACACCAAATACTCCAAAAAGTGAACTTAAAAATGTAGGTTTTGAAAACATTAAAAAAGTAGAGCCTCCAAAATTTATTGATCTGGTAGCGGTTCCCGTGATTGAATCCTCAAGTCCTGTATTCGATAAAGCGATTACCGTAAAAATAAAAGCTTTAAATAAGAATGACCAACTTTTTTATATGACTTTAGATGAAGATGATGCGAATGTTAGAAAACGTTTTATTCCATATAAGAAGCCTTTTCGAATTTCAAAGACTACGACGGTTTCTGCCTACGCAGAGAATAAAGGAGAAAAAAGTGCTGTAGTCACTGCTATTTTTAACAGAAAACCGAATAATTGGTCCATCGAGACAAAATCTAAGTATACTCAACAATATGACGCTGGAGGAAAAGAAGGTTTAATTGATGGCATTTTCGGCGATGAAAATTGCCGCAAAGGAAACTGGCAAGGTTACCAAGCGCAGGATTTTGAGGCAGTTATCGATTTAAAAACACAAAGAAATATCAAAGAGATTTCTTCCCGCTATCTTCAGGACAGCCGAAGTTGGATTTTAATGCCTGTTCAGGTTGAGTATTATTTGTCCTCAGACAACAAAGTATTTTTTAAAATTGCCACCGTACAAAATATGTTGGATCCTAAAATTACGGAAAACACAGTTCGGGAATTTAAAGCTGAAATTTTACCGACCGAAGCAAGATATCTTAAAATTGTCGCAAAGAACTTTGGCAAACTTCCGGAATGGCATCAAGGTTATGGTGATGACGCCTATATTTTTGTAGATGAAATTATGGTGAAGTAAAACGCAGCTTAATTTATTAGAAAAGGAAAAGCCAGCTTTCTGAAGCTGGCTTTGTTATATTGTAGAAATGAAAATTCATTTATAAATCTCCGCCGTGATTATCGAGTTGTCCTTCCCATTTCGAAACTGCTGAGGTCGCTAAAGCGTTACCCAAAACATTGGTCATACTTCTTCCCATATCGCAGAAATGATCAATTGGTAAGATCAAAGCAATTCCTTCTGGTGGAATTCCGAACATGGTGCAAGTTGCAACGATGATTACCAAACTCGCTCTTGGAACTCCGGCAATTCCTTTTGAAGTGAGCATTAAAACCAAAAGCATAATAACTTGTTGACCTAAAGACATATCGATACCGTAGATCTGCGCGATAAAGATCGCTGCAAAAGTCATGTACATCATACTTCCGTCCAGGTTAAAGGAATAACCTAAAGGTAAAATAAAGGATACAATTCTATTGTTACAGCCGAATCGCTCTAACTCTTCAACCAATTTCGGGAACACCGCTTCGGAACTTGTCGTGGAAAAGGCGATGAGTAAAGGTTCTTTAATTCTTCTTAAAAGTTCAAATAATCGGTTTCCTAAAATCAAATATCCGACAATGCAGAGAATTAACCATAAAACGCCAAGTGCAAAGAAGAAATCACGAAGGTAAATCGCGTAGACTTTAAAAATATCAAATCCATTGGTTGCTACTACGGCTGCAATTGCGCCCAATACTCCAAATGGTGCAAACCACATAATGTAGCCCACCATTTTCAAGATGGCGTGTGCACAAATGTCTAAAGCACGAACGATCGGCTTGGTATATTCTTCGCCCATATTAGCCAATGCAACACCAAACATAATGGAGAAAACTACGATTTGTAAAACTTCATTGGTGGCAAAAGCTTCAAATAAACTTTTGGGGATTACATGATTTACAAACTGCTCCAAAGAAAGTCCCTGACTTGTTGCAACAACATCTCCAGCGGCATCAACTGCAGGTTTTTCCAGCTGCATTACCAAACCTGGTTCTAACCAGTTTACAAAAGCAAGTCCTATAAAAAGAGATACTAAAGAGGCAGTAATAAACCAAAGCATTGCCTTGGTGCCAACGCGCCCAATCATTTTAAGATCACTCATTTTCGCGATACCTACTACTAAAGTTGTAAAAACCAGCGGTGCAATAATCATCTGCACCAAACGGATAAAAATAGTTCCTAAAAGTTTAATATTTTTTGAAAATTCCGGAGCGCTTTCCGGATATTTGGTATGGACAACACCGCCCATAACAACACCTAAAATTAAGGCAATAATAATGGCGATAAACAGTTTGTTTTGACCTTTCATAAGGGAGTTTTTAATGTAAGAATACAAATATAGTTTATTTTGTTAAAAAGATTTAACATTCTTTTAAGAGACAAGCGATTGACGTACATATTTTACATTCCTGATTTAGTTCTCGAAACAAAAGGCAAGCGATTAACTCACTTTTTTACGATTTCATTTGAATCATCGAAGCTCTGGACAAGCGATTGTAGTGGAAATCCTTTTTTCGCGAAGGGAAAGCGTGGCAAAAATGATTGCAACGGAAAGCGCGGTCCCGACACAAAATTCGAAAGGATAATGCGGTGGAAAATTTGGTGGCGGGATGGCCCACAAAAAAACCCCTGACTGCTCAGAGGTTTAAAAATTCTATAAAGTTGTAATTATGCCTGCAAATATCTTGCGTATGCATAACCTTCTTCACCGCCGGAAGTTTTTACCTTCCACCATTCATCTGAAGTTTGCTCTACCAAAGTTACAATTTCGCCTTTTGCAGCTTTACCAACAACGGAAGCATCTGTAGATGGCTCTTGTCTGATATTAAGGTTAGAAGATTCGGTATTTACGGTTAAAGTAGATCCTGCTGATAATCCTCCGACCTGCACATCTAAATTAATGTCGGATGCAGAATATGTAGAATCAATTGAACCTAAGGCATTCCAAACCGCATCTTTCGCTGCTGAATTTATAGCGCTCCCAGATACGTAAAGAATTCCGTTTTGTTCTGAAACTTTCATATTTTCAATCCCTGCAGACTGTGCTGCAGCAATTACACTGGCGTATTTATCTTGTAATGTACTCATGCTTCTTATTTAACAGTATAATTATAATTTACTTTTCCTACTTTCATTCCGTCTACAGATTCTTTAATTTTTCTGGCTTGTACGGGAGAAACATTTCCAGTTAAAGTTAATTCACCATTTACCACTTCTGCTTTTACTGAGGGGAAATCTTTCAAGGCATCATCAACTTTTTGTTTTACCATCGGATCAACCGCATCTACAGTTTCTACGACAACTGGAGCGACCGTGGACATGTCCATAACGTCTTTAACACCAGGAATTGCTTTAAGAGAAGCAATCATATTATCTTTAGAAGCTTGATCTTCAAATGTCCCGCTTAAATGTGCTGTACCATCTTTAACTTCTACAGAAGCATTAGGATTAGAAGTCACTACAGTGGTCGCCTGAGTTTGAAGCTCTGCATCAGTTACTTTCTTTTCACAAGAAATTGAACCGAACGATACGGTAAGCGCCAAAGCAGCGAGTGCAATTGTTTTTTTCATAGTTAATATATTTAACGTTAATAATTAGTCTCAAATTTAATAATAAATAGATCGATAGTTTCGTAAAGAATTATAAATTTTTCTTAAAGTTAGAAATTTTATGTTGATTCTAATTGTTTTTCTTACCTATTCACACCAAATATAGTGCATTTTAAATAACGGGTTTTCGGGATCGGAAAGTTAAATTGATTCGTGAAGTTTGTACTTTTTTGGAGGGCGGTAAACTATGGAGCCAATGTTTTTGAGTTTCGCCTTTCATCACCATTAAGCTCCCATTTTCTAAGATAAAATCCAACTTTTCTTTCGTAACCTTATGCTTGAAAACAAACTTTCTTGCAGCACCAAGACTCAAGGAAGCGATTGCACTGTTTTGAAGAAGATCATCTTCGGCATCGCTGTGATAACCCATTCCTTCCGTACCGTCATGGTATAAATTTAAAAGACAGGAATTGAATTTTTCACCCGTAATGTCTTCCACCAGATTTTTTAGCTTTAATAATTCCGGGTACCACACCACAGCCGTTTTTTTAATTTTTGAATACGTGTAATCCATTTCATCGTCAGCGTACCAAGCAATTTTTCGCTTCGTGACGATTCTTTTTCCAAACATCAATACTTCATCATTTTTCCAAGCGGTCTTTTTGAATAAAGTTTCAAAATAAGACACTGCTTCATCACCCGTAAAAATTTTTCCGTAATAATTTACAGTTCCATCATAAGGTAGTAAATTGATCGTGGGATCGGCTTGATGTTCAAATAATTCCATTCTCTAAATTTTGGAGATAAAATCTCATATTTTTTGCTAAATTCGTTCAAAATTATTTTCATGAAAAAAATATTCCAAATTTTTCTGGCCTTTTACTTTGTAGTGGGTTTTGCCCAAAACAGACCAGATAACAATTTTGTAAAAGAAAATTTTACGAAAAAAGAAGTTTATATACCCATGCGCGATGGCGTAAAACTATTTACTTCCGTTTATATTCCCAAAGATATTTCTAAAAAAAATAAATATCCATTTCTAATGCAGCGCACCTGCTATAGTGTGGCGCCGTATGGGGAAAATGCTTACCGCTCATCGCTTGGACCTAATAAATACTTAATGAAAGACAAATATATATTTGTTTACCAAGATGTTCGTGGCAGATATATGAGTGAAGGAACATTCACCAACATGACACCGCAAGTTGTGCATAAAACCAAAAAAGATGTTGATGAAAGTACGGATACGTACGACACTATCGCGTGGTTACTGAAAAACTATCCAGACAATAATGGGAAAGTGGGTCAATATGGAACGTCTTATCCAGGTTTTTATACAGCGGCTGGAGCATTATCTGAACATCCTGCGCTGGTTGCCTCCTCCACAGGCGCCGATTTCTGATTTTTGGAATGACGATTTCTTACACAATGGTAGATTTATGCTTGGATATTTCAGAACATTTCCTGTTTTTGGAATTCAAAAAACAAAACCAGAAAACAAGGAATGGTATATGGACACTTTTGTTAAACAAACCTCTGAAGATGGTTTACAATTTTACCGTGACATGGGAACTTTGAAAGATGGTTATGAAAAATACTATAAAGACAATTTTTTTATGACCGAAATTATGAATCACCCGAACTATGATGAATTTTGGCAGAAGAGAAGTTTGCTTCCACACCTTAAAAACATCAATCATGCGGTAATGACAGTTGGCGGCTGGTTTGATTCGGAGGATTTATCGGGACCTTTAAATATTTATAAAACGATAGAAAAAACAAGTCCGAAAGCAAAAAACACTCTTGTTATGGGTCCTTTTTCCCATGGTCAATGGTCCAGAGAAAGTGGCAAACATTTCCATAATGACATTTACTTCGGAGACAGTATTTCAACTTATTATCAAACTAAATTAGAGACGCCATTCTTTCAACATTATTTAAAAGAAAATTCAAAAACAGATGCTGGACTACCAGAAGCTACTCTTTTTGATACCGGAAAAATGCAATGGCAAGAATTCGCTGCATATCCGCCGAAAAATGTTGAGAAAGTACAGTTTTATCTGGCCGATGGAACGCTAAAAGATAAAGCATCACCAAGCTTTTCGGAATATTACAGTGACCCCAACAATCCAGTTCTAAGTTCAGACAATTTAAAAGATTTTAATGGTTTTACACCGCGCAATTATATGAGTGAAGATCAACGGTTCGCTGTAGGTAGACCAGATGTGTTAACTTTCACTACTGATGTACTTACTGATGATATCACATTTGCGGGAGAGATTCTGGCGAAATTGAATATTTCTTCCACTTCTGATGATGCCGATTTTGCCGTAAAATTAATAGACGTGTATCCGGAGAATTTTGTTCCCGCCGAGAAAAAAGAAGGCGTTGTATATGGCAATTACCATCAAATGGTTAGAAGCGAAATTATGCCTGCACGTTTTAGAAATTCCAGAATGAAACCTGAAGCTCTTGTTCCGAACGAAAAAACATCTGTTGATGTAAAGCTGCAGGATGTGCTTCATACTTTTAAAAAGGGACATAAAATTCAAATTCAGATTTCAAGCACGTGGTTTCCATTATTTGCAGTGAACCCACAAAAGTTTCTGGATAATCCTACCTTTGCCACGAAAGATGATTATACCAAAGCATTTATTAAAATATTTGGAGACAGTTCTTTAGAAGTAAGCGTTCTAAAGTAACTAAAGTTTAGTTCATAATAAAAGACCAAAACAAATAATTGTTTTGGTCTTTTTAATTTTTAAAGAAGTCGATTTTTAAAATAAACTTATATAAATTCTTAACTCTTACAACTCGACATTGATCACTGTGAATTTTAAGTTATAACGAATCCATCAATTCATCGGTAATTTCCATGTTATGATACACGTTCTGAACATCGTCATCTTCTTCGAATCGCTCCAGCATTTTCATGTTTATTTTAAACTGGTCTGCTGTAACTTCTTTGGTGTTATTGGGAATTCGCTGAACATCTGCGCTTTTCGGTTCAATATTAAGTTCATGCAGCTTATGTGAAAGCATTCCAAAGTCTTCAAATGCAGTGGTAATAAAAACCTCTTCTTCATCTTGATCTATTTCCTCCGCACCAGCATCAATCATTTCCATTTCAAAATCGTCCCATTCTGTTTTTATTAAAGAACGGTCTAAAGAAAAGACACCTTTTCTATCGAAAATAAAGGCGAGTTCCCCATTTTTTCCAAGATTTCCATCAAACTTATTGAAAATTGCACGAACGTTTGCCACCGTTCTCGTCGGGTTATTGGTCGTACAATCAACGAAGAATGCTACTCCGCCCTGTCCGTACCCTTCGTAGGTGATTTCTTCATACTGCTCAGCATCTGCACCGCTTGCTTTTTTAATGGCTCGCTCTACATTATCCTTCGGCATATTTGCACCTTTTGCATTCTGGATACATCTTCTTAAACCAGGATTAGAATCGGGATCAGGACCACCAGCTTTTACCGCCAGAGCGATGTCTTTACCAATTTTTGAAAAAGTTTTGGCCATCTTATCCCAGCGTGCCATTTTAGAAGCTTTTCTATATTCGAATGCGCGTCCCATATTCTTTGATTTTAATGATTGCAAAAATACAAATTAGTTTACAAAAAAACACCCCCGTTAAACGAGGGTGTCAATTTATTTAGATAAATAATTAATTAATTATTTTCTTTTCTTAGTTGATTTTTTAATTACAACATCAGATTTTTTGTAAGTAGCCCATTCAGTAGCATCTTCGATAGCTCTAACTACTACTTTTCTGTCTTGTTGTCTTTCAGCATCAGAAGCATTTTCTGGCACTACAGCTTTAGATTCACCTACACCGATGGATTTTAAAGCAGATGCATCAACACCTCTAGAGTCAAGAGCGTTTACTACAGAAGCAGCTCTTCTTCTTGAAAGGTCTAAGTTATAAGCTTCAGAACCTTTTTTATCAGTTTGACCTTCTAGTAAATAATTACCTCCGTCAGTTTTGATAAGCGTTGCAGCAGCGTCTAATCTATCACCTGATTCAGCTTTGATTGTAGCTTTGTTGAAATCGAAATAAATATTTTTCAATTCACCTTCTACTTCAGTAGCCGTTACAGATTTAGGTTTTGGACAACCGTTATATTGTGCAAGACCTGGAACTGTAGGACAAGCGTCATCTTTATCTAGAACACCATCGCCGTCAGTATCTGGCCAAGGACATCCGTTGTTTTCAGCTGGACCAGCAACTTCTGGACAAGCATCATCTTTGTCAACTACACCATCTCCGTCAGTATCTGGCCAAGGACAACCGTTGTTTTCAACTGGACCTGCAACATCTGGACATTGATCATCGATATCTGGAACTCCGTCACCATCAGTATCAGGACAACCTTGGAATTCAACTAATCCTGGAGTATCAGGACATCTGTCATCTTTATCTAAGATTCCGTCTTTGTCTCTGTCCATGTTACCAAATCTGAATAACAATGAAGCAGAAGCTTGCCAAAAGTTAGGAATTGTAGATTTATTAGCAGGAGTAGAAACATAATCTCCTTGAAGACCTAGACCAAAGCCTTTAGTAATCCAGAAGTTTGATCCAACACCAGTTGCTAATGCGAAGTGATTAGCTCCTACATTTTTACCATCCTCATCTAAAGCATTTGCAGCTCCAGAGTAGTCATGTCTTAAGTAGTTAGCACCTGCTCTCAAATACGGGTCAAACCAAGATTCTTCGTTCCAAAGACCGTTGAATTTGAATTGTAGACCTAAACCAGTCATTAGGAAAAATTCTTTTCCCATACCAATTCTCATATTGTCAACATTTCCAACTGAAGTTTGCCAATCAAGAACCAAATATTGGTTCAAGTTTCTAGCAACAGTTAGCTTGGAAAGAGGAGGTGTAATTGTAAAATTGTTAATATTATACAATTGACCTTGATCTCCACCACCGAAAGCAGTTGAGAATACATCTCCAGCTTTTCCTCCAGCCGCAGCGTGGTTTACTCCGTGAGCACCAACTCCGATTAACCACGGATTGTTGGTAGTCTGAGCGAACACAGTAGAGGCAACAGTTAGTGCCAATGCTGAAATTCCTAATTTTAGATTTTTCATAGAATTAAATGATTAAATAATTGATAATGCAAAATAAATGTAAATTTTCTTTATAAACAAAGATTTGTAGTCTTTATTTAACTTTTCTTTAATATTCTGTCTAAATTTCTTTTGTTTTCTCTATTTTTTATGCTTTCGCGTTTATCGTAGAGTTTTTTTCCGCGTCCGAGTGCAATAAGAATTTTGGCTTTTCCCTTCTCATTTATATAAAGTTTTAAAGGAACAATCGTATTTCCAACATCTTTTAGTTTTTTTTCAAACTTCTGCATTTCTCGTTTGTGCAACAGCAACTTCCGTTCCCTTTTTGTTTTATGATTGTAATATGTTCCCAATTTATACTCATCAATCATCATGTTGATGATGTACAATTCTCCATCAATAAACTGGCAAAAAGACTCTGTTATACTCGCCTTAGAAGACCGTAAAGATTTTATTTCTGTACCGGTAAGTACCATGCCTGCTTCGATTTCATCAAAAATCTCAAATTCGAAACGGGCTCTTTTATTATAAATAGCAATCGATTTTTCAATTTTCATATTGATGATATTTCATTTTTTATTTTTCGTTAAAATTTATAAAATTTTAACATGAGACTATTAATTTTTGGCAGTAATTGAAGTTGCAAATATACCTTATTATAGTAGCTCTTTTTTACCTATGCCTTAAACCCGATTTGTTTTCGTAATTTTGCACCAAATTTACAAAACTATATGTTAACAGTATCTAATTTATCTTTACAATTCGGAAAAAGAGTACTTTTCGACGATGTAAATATTATGTTTAGTAAGGGAAATTGTTACGGAATTATTGGTGCTAATGGTGCTGGTAAATCTACTTTCCTTAAAATTCTTACCGGCCAGCAGGATCCTACAACAGGTTCAATTTCATTGGAACCGGGAAAAAGAATGTCGGTCTTGGAACAAGATCACTTTGCTTATGATAATTTCACCGTATTAGAAACGGTTTTAAGAGGAAACAAAAAGCTTTTCGAGATTAAAACCGAAATGGATGCACTCTATGCTAAGGAGGATTTTTCTGATGAAGACGGCCTTAAAGCAGGAGAACTTGGTGTAATTTATGACGAAATGGGCGGCTGGAACTCTGAATCTGATGCAATGACAATGCTTTCCAACGTGGGAGTTAAAGACGATATGCATTATCAGATGATGGGAGAATTAGAAAACCAAAATAAAGTAAAGGTTCTTCTTGCCCAAGCGTTATTTGGAAATCCAGACGTTTTGATTCTGGATGAGCCAACAAACGATTTGGATATTGAAACCATCGCGTGGTTGGAAGACTTCCTTTCCACCTACGAAAATACAGTGATCGTAGTTTCTCACGACCGTCACTTCCTGGACACGGTTTGTACACATGTTGGCGATTTAGATTATTCTAAACTTAATTTATATACCGGAAACTACTCTTTCTGGTATCAGGCTTCGCAATTAGCAACACGACAAAGACAGCAGGCCAATAAAAAAGCAGAAGATAAAAAGAAAGAACTTCAGGATTTTATCGCGAGGTTTTCTTCCAACGTTGCAAAAGCGAAACAGGCTACAGCACGTAAAAAAATGATCGATAAGCTAAATATTGAAGATATCAAACCTTCATCCAGACGTTATCCTGCTATTATTTTTGACACAGAACGTGAAGCTGGTGATCAAATATTAGAAGTTAAAGGTTTAGAAAAAACAAAAGACGGCGAATTGCTCTTTTCTAAAATTGATTTGAATTTAAAGAAAGGTGATAAAGTTGCTGTTATTTCTAAAAACAGTTTGGCGATTACAGAATTTTTCCAAATTTTGAGTGATAACACTAAGGCAGATAAAGGAACATTCAATTGGGGAATTACCACGAATCAATCTTATATGCCTCTTGATAATGCGAGCTTTTTCCAGGAAAATATTAATCTAGTTGATTGGTTAAGACAGTTTACTAAAAACGATGAAGAGCGTCACGAAGAATATATGCGTGGTTTTCTAGGCAAAATGCTATTTTCTGGTGACGAAGCTTTAAAATCGTGTACCGTACTTTCCGGAGGTGAAAAAATGAGATGTATGTTCAGCCGCATGATGTTGCAGCGGGCAAATGTTTTATTAATGGATGAACCTACGAATCACCTGGATTTGGAAAGTATTACGACTTTAAACAACTCTTTGGTTAATTTTAAAGGAAATATTTTATTGGCTTCGCATGACCACGAAATGTTGCAAACCGTTTGTAACCGAATCATCGAATTAACGCCAAAAGGAATTATTGATAGAGAAATGACTTACGACGAATATCTATCAGACAAGAAAGTAAAAGAATTACAGCAAGAAATGTATTAAATGCTGTCCTTAATAAAATAACAAAAACCGTTCAGTTTCCTGAACGGTTTTTGTTTTAAAAGAAGACTTTAAAGTGATCAAAGCCTTCTTACCAAAAAAATAAACTATGAGAGAAATTAATTTGATGGTTTTTTTAAGCGATAAATAAACCTGCAATTGCTGCAGAATCACTTCCGGATAAAGGTTCATCAAATGATGCAGAACCTGCCGGTGCGCCAAACAATTTAGAAGTATCAAAACCTGCTTGGATAACATTTTCTTCACCTGCGTACACCGCATTTGTTGCTGCAGGCATATTGCCACCGTCTTTCAATTCAATCCAACCTTTGTTCATTCTCATTCTTCGAACTTGTGAAGCATGTCTTGCTTCTACAGAGTGAATCTGCAAAGCTGCTTGTAAAATCGCTTTGTTAGAAGCTACATTTCCAGCTTGTCCTTTATAGGCACGAACACCTGTATCTTCAAAAGCTTGTGCTAAAACCATAAATTGTTTGTAATCTGAGAACGGTTGAAAATTTCCGCCAACTGTAAAATCAAATTTTGGTTTTGCACCCGGTGTTGTTCCTAAAGAAGAAATTGCTGCTTTAAGAAATGCAACGTGTGCCGTTTCATGTTTGCTAATTTGCTGAAAAACAACTTTGTCAGCAGTTGGAATTAATCCTGTGGTTGCCAATCCTGTTCTGTAATATTCATCTTCCAAATATTCCAAAACAAGCGCTAATTGCAAAGCATCAGTTAACGCCGAAGCTGCAGAAAAAGTGCTGGTTGCAGATGTGGTTTCCGCTTTTGCAGAAGTTGCCATAAAAGATCCTAATCCTAACGGAATACTTGCTATTGCTGCTTTTCTTCCGAAGTTAGCTATATCTGAAAGTCCTTCAGACCGCGAAGTCATCTTGGTGAAAAATTGATCGTCTGATAATTTATCTAATATATTGAGTAAGTTCATAATAATATTTATTTAAGTTAAGTAATTGTGAAGAGTGATTATCCGATACCTTGTTCTTTCCAAGTAAACGGAGTTTTAAAGAAACCACCAGCTGCCATCACGATATCTTTTGGTTCTTTTGCCACGTCTAATCCATTTGCATCCACGACATCGTCACCAGAAAACGCACCTGAACCAGGACTAATTAAATCTCTAATAGCAGACGCATGACGCGCTTCTACAGAAACAATTTTCCCTGCAATTACCAGGTAATCTAAGTTTTTAATATACTTACCTGCACCATTATAAGCCGCAACACCTGTATCTTCCAAAGCTTTTGAAGTTGCCAAGATTGAGTTTCGACTGTTAAAATCTACGCCATCATACTTAAACTCTAATTTCGGAGTTGGAGTAGCACCAGCGGCCAATAAAGCTGCTTTGAAAAAATCTCTGTGAATTACTTCATGATTATAAATATCGGTGAAAAGTTGTTTTTCCACTGAAGATATTCCACCATAGAAATTGTTTACAACTTTCGTGTAAAAATCAGCTTCCAGTTGCTCTAATGCGTAAGCATAGTTTAGAATTCCTACATCTCCTGTTCCCAAATCGAAAACATTTCCCATGGGAGAATCCATATTATCATCTCTACAGCCCGCTACCGCTAGACCAGCGACTACGAGTCCTACTCCACCTAATTTTAAAAAATTTCTTCTGCTTGTATCCAAAGTTGCTCCTTTGTTCGATACACTAATTGTTTTTGGCATAATAATGATTTTAATGATTTATGATTAATGATTGTACTAATAATTACGACAAGCCTTACATTTCAGATTTATAAATTTTAAATTTTTAAAAATTAGTATGTAAAACATTGATAATCAATATCAAAAATTTAGCCACAAATTCACAAAAGTGAAATTATTTTCGATTTTAATAGCAAAAAGCTAGATTAACCCTTATATAATTAGAGAAAAATAAACTTTTAGCGCTTTTATTTACCTTTTTTATAAAACTACTTTCACCTTCCTTTCTCATCAATAAACCTCACAATTTTTTCCTATTTTTGTAGTATTATGAGTCAAAAATGGATTTACAAACCCGAGCCAGATGAAGATATAGTCGACAGTATTAGCTCCTCTTTAGGTTTCGGAACTTTTGAATCCAAAATCTTGGTTCTCCGAGGAATTGATAATTATCAGAAAGCGCGGGAGTTTTTCAAACCTAATCTTAACGACATCCATAATCCATTTTTGATGAAAGACATGCAGGTTGCGGTTGACCGAATTGCCACTGCGATCGAAAACGGAGAAAAAATAATGGTTTATGGTGATTATGATGTTGATGGAACCACGGCTGTAGCTCTTGTTTACCTTTACCTCAGCAAGATTGTAGAGAAAAAATACCTGGACTACTATATTCCAGACCGAAATGTGGAAGGTTATGGTATTTCTACCGAAGGAATAGACTTTGCAAAAAAAAATGGCTTTTCTCTGATTATCGCTCTAGATTGTGGCATTAAAGCAATTGATAAGATTGACTATGCTAAAAGTTTAAATGTTGATTTTATCATCTGTGATCACCATTTACCTGGAGAACATATTCCGCAAGCTGTAGCCGTTTTAGATCCGAAAAGAAAAGATTGCCGTTACCCTTTCAAAGAACTTTCTGGGTGTGGCGTAGGTTTTAAGCTTTGTCAAGGCCTGAACAGCATTTATAAAATTCCCGAAGCTGAACTATTTGAACTCACCGATCTACTCGCGATCTCTATCGCTGCAGATATTGTTTCGATGAGTGGTGAAAACAGAGTTCTCGCAAAACAAGGACTAAAAGTGTTACGAAAAACACGAAATATAGGCTTACGTCTCCTCATTCCCGACGATAAATTAGCAACATTTGAAATCTCAAATATTGTTTTTGAAATTGCACCAAAAATAAACGCAGCCGGCAGAATTTCGCACGGTAAAGCTGCAGTAGAATTAATGGTTTCCGATAATCTGAAGCATGCAAACCAGATCGTAGGAAATATCATAAATCTTAATGATTCGCGACGGGAAATGGATATGAGCAGTACCATCGAAGCACTTCTCCAGGTTGAAACTTCCGGTCAGATTAAAAATTTTTCCACTATTGTTTATGGTCCCGATTGGAACAAAGGGGTGATTGGAATCGTCGCTTCCCGCCTGATTGAGTCACATTACAAGCCTACGTTGGTTTTTACCGATGGAAATAATGGGGAAATGGTCGCTTCTGCACGCTCTGTTTCAGATTTTGATGTTCATCACGCCTTAGAAATATGCTCAGATTTATTTCTGAAATTCGGCGGTCATCCCGCAGCTGCAGGGTTATCGATGGAGAAAGATAAGTTTGAAGCCTTTAAACAAAAATTCGAAAAGGTTGTCGCTGATAAAATTCAGGAACATCAAATTGAACCCAGCATAACCATCGATTCCATTGTCGACATCGAAGACCTTAACAAAGACTTTTTTAATTTCCACCGTAAGTTAGCGCCTTTTGGTCCCCACAATATGAAACCTATTTTGGTTTTAAAAAACCAGAAAGTTGCTGGCTATGTAAAAACAATGGGCAAAGACGGTAGCCACCTCAAGTTCTATATCAAACAGGAATCTACCGGGCGTAATATCGAGTGTATCGGGTTTAAATTGGGAAAATTTGCGGATGATTTTCGACAGAAAAGATTTGACATGGCATTCACCGCTGAAGAAAATCACTGGAAAGGAAATGTAACTTATTACTTGAGTATCAGAGATGTAAAATTCATTTAATGCAAGTCGCTACAATATTTTATGTGGCTTAAACTCTTTCGATATGTCAAAAAGAAAGCGATAGGTTGCTAATTTTCTGGTTACACTAGTCTCTAAATTTTCTGCGATCTTAATCATCTTCGGGTTAAAATCTCCGACCCATTGCATTTCATAATCTGTAAAATTAGTGGTTTTTCGGAAATGTTTTGTTCCTTCCCAAATTATAAATCCGTCAATTCCGCGGCGTTGCCATTCTGGAATCACACCGAATACCAAGCCGACCATTTTTCTATTTTTCTTTACTATTTTAAGGAAGAGAAAGAGGATTTTTTGAAATATTCCGAACTTCCCATTAAGATATTTAAACCACTGATTTAGATCTGGAATATTCATCCAGAATGCAATGGGTTTTTCATTTTCATATACAAACCACGAAATATGCTCATTTATGACCGGTTTCAGCGTCTTAAAAAGCTTTAAAGTTTGTTCGTATGTCATCTGCTTTCCTTCGCCGTGGCTGGCCCACGCCTGATTATAGACTTCAGTAAAATCCTTTGCAAATTTTTCCAGGTGCTTCACTCTAAGTGGTCGGGCCGAGATTTCTTTTTTAAGCGAAACTCGCGCATGCATTTCAAGGTAATTTTCAGCTACAGGATCATGAATCTTCCGCCCAAAACACAGTTGATTGAAATAGATCTGAAAGCCATAATTCTCAAAAAGCGCTTTGTAGTAAGGCGCATTATAGTTCATGCCGTATAGCGGCTCTGAATATCCTTCAATCAGCAAGCCCCAAAATTTATCTCTTTCGCCAAAATTTATGGGACCATCCATGGCTTCCATTCCTTTTTTTTGAAGCCAGTTTTTAGCATGATCAAATATAAAGTTGGCAGTATCCTGATCATTAATACAATCAAAAAAACCAAAACCGCCTGTCGGTTGACTTTGCCTGTATTTTCTGTTCGTGAAAACCGCGATTTTACCTACGGTTTTTCCTTCTTTATTTTGAAAAATAAAACGTTCGCAAATACCGAATTTAAAAAACTTATTCTTTTTGGAATCGAATACAGATTCTATATCTTGATCCAATGGCCGGATATAATTTTTATCGTCGCAGAATAGCGTCGGCGGAAAGTCTAGAAATTCTCGAATTGTAAGTGCTGAAGCAACTTGTATAACCTTCATTTCTCAAAAATAATAAACATTTTTTGCATTAATCATAATTTTTTTTAAATTTTTTAGTAATTTGTGACAAATAGCAATTTCGTGAAAAAAACGCTCGCCATATTCGCACATCCTTACTTTGAATATTCTACAACTAATGTAGAATTGATCAAAGCGTACGAAAGTTCGGAGCAGTTGATTTTTAAAGATTTATACGAAGAATATCCCGATTTTCACATTTCCACTTTCCGGGAACGAAAGAGGATTCGCGAGTATGAACGCCTCGTTTTTCATTTTCCTTTAATTTGGTTCGGCTTGCCACCTCTGCTTCGCCTCTGGATAGATGAAGTTTTTGACATGAGCTGGAAAGCTGAAAGTAATCATCCGCTCATGAATAAAGATGCAATTATCATTGTAACAATTGGTGCGAAGAAAGAAAATTATCAGAAAGAGGGCCTATATAAAACGACTATAGAAGAATTGATGAAACCTCTCAGCTTATCATTATCAGTAACTGGTATCGAGGTGAAAGAAATTATTGCTATTTATGATTCAGATGATTTAGACGAAAATCAGCTGAAAGAAACCACGGAAAGAATCAAAAAAACTTTAAAAAAATATGAGTGATAATTCCTTAGCGCACACTGCCTTAATTTTTTTGGGAGCGGCCATTATTATGGTTCCGCTGGTTCGAAAATTGGGGTTAAGTTCTGTGATCGGATTTATCTTGGGTGGAATTATTATCGGTCCATTTGGTTTAAAATTAACCGGAAACGATTCTGCAGATATTATGGAAGCTACCGAATTTGGAGTGATAATGCTTCTATTTTTAGTAGGTTTAGAAATTGAGCCACGAAAATTCTGGGTCATCCGAAAGAAGATTATCGGTATGGGTCTGGGGCAAATGGCTTTCACTATTTCCATACTTTTTGCAATTTTCTATTTTGCGGGCTGGCGTACAGATAAAGCCCTGGTAGCTGCTTTATGTTTCGGAATGTCTTCCACTGCTATCGTTTTGCAAACTTTAAAGGAAAAAAATATATTCCGAACCGATGTTGGTGAAGCCTCTTTCTCTATATTGCTATTTCAGGATATTGCGGTAATTCCGATTCTAGCCTTTCTCCCTATTCTCGCTAAGACATCAGAGAGCAATGAAAGTCAAATTTTGCTGCAACTTCTTCCCGAATGGTTGCAACCTTTTTCTATTATACTGGGAATTGCGGCTCTTATTTTATTAGGCCGTTATATTTTTGTCCCTTTTTTACGGTATGTTTCCCGATCAGGCATGAATGAACTCTTAACCGCTTCCTCTTTATTTCTGGTTATTGGCGTTTCAGAATTAATGAATGCTGTGGGTTTAAGTGCGGCATTAGGCGCATTTATCGCTGGTGTAATGTTGGCAACAAGCGAATTTCGTCACGAACTGGAAAGCCAGATCGATCCTTTTAAAGGACTATTGCTCGCTGTATTTTTTGTGAGTGTTGGCGCGACGATCAATTTCTTCGTCATCATGGAAGATCCCATGTTTATTTTTACGACAACAGTTGTCGTATTAATTGTAAAATTTGCGGTTTTAATGGGCGTTGGGAAATTCTTTAAACTCAAATTACATCAGAATTTTTTGGTGGCTTTCGGTCTTTCTCAAGTCGGAGAATTTGCGTTTGTTCTTATTAATTATTCTACAAATTTGTATTTACTGGATCCAAAGCTGAATGCGCAACTTATGGCAATCACCGCTATTTCAATGTGTGTAACGCCTATTCTCTTAATTATTAATGAAAAATTTATTGAGCCTCACACTCAAAAAACAAAAAAAGAACCGGATGAATTAGAAACATCTGAAAAGTTGCAGAAAATAATTATTGTAGGTTTTGGTCATTTTGGGAGCACGGTCGGGAGATTACTGCGGGTGAACGGAATAAGTGCAACCGTACTAGACAGTGATTCAGATCGTGTAAATTTACTTCGTTCCAAAGGATTTAAGGTGTATTTTGGAGATGCCTCCAAAGCTGGGATTTTACGTTCAGCGGGCGCTGAAAATGCAGATCTTCTCATTCTTTGTTTAGATAATCCAGAAAAAAACAAATTTATATTGGAATATGCACGTGAGCATTTTCCACAATTGAAAATATTTGTTCGCGCAAAAAACCGTCTTGATGCTTATGATTTCATCAATAACGGCGTTGATAATATTTACCGCGAAACTTTAGGCACTGCGGTAAATATGGCCGTAGATATTTTGAAAGCCACCGGAATGCGTGCTTATGCGGCACGAAGACTTGGCCAACGATTTATGGTAATCGATAAAGCAATGACGAGAAAATTGGCCAAAGAACAGTTGAAAGATACCGTAACGTTCACCATGAGCGAATATTTAGACCGCGAAGCAGAGCTCCTTGCGGAAGACAGCCACTCATTTGATGAGACGCAATGGAATGAATACGAGGAATATCAGAATTAATTGGATGGATTTTCTTTAACTAAAACCAAATAGGACCAAGGTTCCATTTTGAAATTTGTTTTCGCGCTCAGGTTGTATGATTTATTGGTAAAAAGGTCTTTGTATTTCCCTTGATAATATTGAGTATCTAAATTCACCTCAACTACTTTATCGGAAAAATTGAGGACGGGCAGAATAGCGTCATATTCCTTTTCTCTGTAGAAAGAAATAATCTGGTCTTGGTGATCGTTTACGATTCGAATCATTTCGCCTCCATATTTACCATTCCACAAGGCTTTATTTTTATGTTTTAAATGAAATAGTTTGGTAAATAATTCTTCGTTTACATCATGTTTCCATTCGATAGGATCTTTCTCAAAAAATTTCAGACTTCGATTTAGCCCAGCTTCTTGTCCGCTGTAGCACAGGGGCATTCCATTCACCACGCCTGTCATTACAATGGCCGTTTTTAATCCGTCACCAAAATTCAAATAAGGATTTCCTTCCCAGGAATTTTTATCGTGATTATCGGTAAAAGTCATGCGATATGCATTTCGTGGAACGGTACTTACGTCATGGGCGAGATATTCTACCAACCCACCTAATTTTTGCTGATTCGTGGCAACTTTCAATTCATTCCACAAGGACCAGGAATATGTCATGTCAAACGATTTCTTGTACAAATCCCGACTTTCCCATTCTGCCAGCATGAAGACGGGCTTTATTTCGTCTAATTCTTTGCGCGCATTTTCCCAGAAATCAACAGGAATAAAACCTGCCACATCAGCTCTATACCCATCAATATTGGTCTCTTTTACCCAAAACTTAAGAGCCTCGGTCATGTATTTTCGAAAATCGGGATTGTCATAATCAAAGTCAATTACGTCATCCCAATCATACCATGGCGTTGGCTGGAAATTTCCTTCGCGGGTTTTCGTGTACCATTCCGGATGTTGTTTCGCGAGAGGATTGTCCCACGCTGAATGATTTCCCACCCAATCAATGATCACGTACATTCCCATCGCGTGGATTTTATCAACCAAATGCTGGAAATCCTTCCTATTTCCAAACTCGGGATTTATTCCTTTAAAGTCCTTTACAGAATAATAACTTCCCAACGTTCCTTTTCTATTTTTTTCTCCAATCGGGTGAATAGGCATTAACCAAATAATATCCACACCCATTTTTTTTAATCTCGGCAAATGGTTTTCAAAAGCTTTGAAAGTACCTTCAGGAGTATATTGACGAATATTTACCTCATAAATCGTCGCATTTTTACTCCATTCCGGATGGGTAATTTCTACATATTCTTTTGGCTGATACCGCGAATCTTTAGTTTGACTGGTCGCAGAAAAACTGAATCCAAATAGTAAAATCAGGAAATAGATGAATGAATTTTTCATGATGGGGAAAATATGAGTTTTAATCTAAACTTAAAATTGCCAAAAGATATCCTTTCATACCGAAACCGCTGATGATTCCGTTTGAATTAACGGCGGTTACCGATTTCTGGCGAAATTCTTCTCTCTGATAAATATTGCTGATGTGAACTTCAATTTTCGGTTGCTCAATATTTTTCAAGCAATCGGCAATGGCGTAAGAATAATGGGTGAAAGCACCGGGATTTATAATTAAAGCCTCAAAATCAACCTGTTGCAAACGGTCTATTAATTCCCCTTCAATATTAGACTGAAAATATAAAATCTCATGTTGAGAAAATCCCTTTTGCAGCTGATTCAAATAATCATCCATGGAAACGTTTCCATAAATGTCGGTTTCACGTGTGCCCAAAAGATTTAAATTTGGTCCGTTTACAATTAAAATTTTCATCGTGATCTTTTTACAAAGATAAGTGCTTTTCATAAAAATATTTATTTTCCACCGCAATAGTTTGCATTATGACTACCTATTTTTGCCAATTCAGGCATTTATTCTTTCATATTTCATCTATTTTAGTGCGTAGAAATAATAAAAATGTATTTTTGTAGAGCTCTCCAATTTCTAATATACACAAGTGAATATCTATCAGAAGATTTTAAAATATACAGCAATTGTTCTTGGTTCGCTCCTTTTGCTGGTAATTGTACTAATTCTCAGCTTGCAGTTGCCGGCGGTTCAAAATTTTGCAAAAGGTAAACTTGTGAATTATCTGGAGAAAAAAATTTATACGAATGTAAGTTTGGAGCGTGTTTACATCGATTTTCCCAATAGTTTGGTCATGGAAAATCTTTATCTGCAAGGTCAAAAAGTAGATACCCTATTATTTGCTCGAAAAATGAATGTGGGTTTGAATATTCCCAAACTTTTGAAAAACACGGCAGACATAACTTCCATAGATTTGCAAGGCGTAAAAGCCAATGTCGTACGTAAGGAAAATGGCACTTTCAATTTTGATTATATCATCGATGCGTTTGCTACAAAAGATGAGGAAGAAAGTCCATCAAAACCTTTTGTTATTTCGTTGGATAAAATTGATTTAAAAGACATTAAAGTTTCATTCATTGATTTGCAGTCGCGAAATGATATCGAACTTTATTTTAAATCTTTTAATACGCGCGTAAAGACCTTCGATCTCGAACAGAATTCCTACGCCGCAAACGACATCACGATGGATGGTCTTCGGTTGACACTTCAGCAGGATCTACTGGAGGAAGTCGCGGAGAAAGTGACCGAAAAAGTAGATTCTCTGAATCAGCAAAAACCTATGCGTTTAGGTTTAAATAAAATAAAACTGACCGACTTTAATATTGATTACGGTGACGAGAATACCAAAACATTTGCAAAAATAATTTTCGAAGAACTCAGTACTAAAATTAATAAACTCGATTTAGAACATTCTAATTTTGGAATTGAAAATTTGTTCCTAAAAGGTGCTGATGTCAACGCCAAATTATTTCTGCCCGCCAATAACGCCAATCCAAAAATTGCTAAAACTGATAATCAATCTACAAATTCGGAAGAATCTTTAGCATTATTTCTAAAAAAATTCATTCTGGAAGATGTGAAAGTGGTTTATGATAATACTGCAATCTCACCCACGCGGAACGGCATGGATTTTAACCATTTGAATTTTAATAAAATTAATACAGAAGTTCGAAATTTTAAAATGGAGAACGAAACTTTTGCAGGTTCGGTACAATCTGCAGCGATCAAAGAAAGTCGCGGCTTAAATATTCAGAAATTTAAAACTGATTTTGTTTACGCAGACAAACAAGCTTATTTGAAAGATCTTTATCTGCAAACTCCGAAAACAATTTTACGCGATGAAATTATACTGAACTATAATTCCGTTGAACAACTTTCTGCAAATCCGGGCGCTGTGAAAATTTCGGCTAATATCGAAAACTCAAAAATAGGATTTTCAGATATTTTAATGCTTGTTCCCACTTTAAGAAATACAGTTCCTTTTAATAAATATCCGAATGCAATCCTGAATATCAATACTCGATTAAAAGGCACGATTAACGATTTAGACATTCAGAATCTGGAACTTTCCGGCCTCGATCGGTTAACGGTTAAAACTTCTGGAAACATTAAAAATGCGATGAACCCTAAGAATATTTATTACGATTTAAATATCCGGGAATTGTCATCTTCAGCAAAAACCATTTACAATTTAGCGCCAAAAAATACAATTCCTTCTAATATTACACTTCCCTCTTTTTTTAAGATTGCGGGAACAGCAAAAGGAACGACAGAAATTGTAAATGCAAATCTGAAAATCACCTCAACTTTAGGAAATGCCGGCGTGCGCGCATCGGTTGATATGAGACGGAAAAATCAGGAACGCTATGATATTCTTGCAAACCTGCAAAACCTGCAAATTGGAACGATTATTCAAAATAAAGATTTGGGTTCAATTACCGGCCAAATCGCTCTAAAAGGACAAAGTTTTGATTACAAAAAAGCCAATGCCAATATAAAAGGAAATATTGCTTCTATTTATTACAATGGCTATACTTACCAAAATATGGCGTTAAAAGGCAAAATAAATAACGGCGCATATGTAATAAATCTAGATTCTAATGATCCAAATGCCAATCTAAAATTACTCGCTTCCGGAAATTTTACGGATAAAGATCCCTCTATAAAAGTGAACGGAACGATTCAAAAACTTGATTTGAACAAACTCGGTTTTTATGAAGATCAAATGATTCTCGCCGGTGATATCGAAGGTGATTTTTCGAGTTTAAATCCCGATGCGCCTAATGGTTTTCTTCACTTGCAAAACTTTGCGATTTCCGACACGAAAGATGTTTATCCTGTTCAGGAAGTTTTTCTTACAGCACTTTCAACTCCAGAAACCAATCGAATTACACTTCAATCTCAAATTGCAGATGTGGAGTTAACCGGAAAATATAAACTGACACAGATTTTCGGGTCTTTGCAACAAACCGTCAATCAATATTATCAATTTCAAAAACCCGGAACGCAAATTTTAAAAGTTGATCCGAATCAATATTTTAGTTTCAATGCGAAAATAAAAGATGATAATCTTCTTCGGAAATTTGTTCCCGAGTTAACTGAATTTGAGCCTATTACTTTGTCAGGAAATTATGATGCAGATTCCAGAAAACTTGAAGTGAACGGGCAGATACCAGAATTAACTTATGGGGAAAACAGTATTAAAAACGGATTATTAACCATTAATAATGAAAATAATGCGCTTGTCTACGACGTAAACCTGGGGGAATTTAAGAATGAAAGTATTGCCTTGATGAAGGTGAATTTAAAGGGAGATATTAAAGATAATTTAATCACCTACAACGCCACAACAAAAGATGAAAAAGATGTTACCCAATTTCTGATCGCCGGAAATGTGCAGAAAATGGGAGATTTTACAACCGTAAGTCTCAATCCCGATGGTTTAAAATTAAATTATACCGACTGGAAAGTCACTCCCGATAATTACATACAACTCAGCAGCAAGGGAATTCTTGCAAATAATTTTGCGATTTCAAATGAGGGAAGTGAAATTCGGCTTCAGTCTGTGACCACTGTTCCAAACAGTCCACTGAATATTTCCATTACAGATTTCAAGATCGAAACACTTACAGAACTGGTGAAAAAAGATTCTTTGCTTGCAAAAGGAACTATAAATGGAACCGCGCAACTTCGGAATTTACAAAATAATATGACGTTCACTTCCGATCTTGATATTACCGAATTATTTGTGTACGGAAGTCCTGTCGGAAATTTAGATATTAAAGCCAATAACCAAACTGCAGAAATGATTCGCGCCGATATTGCACTTTCTGGTTTTGACAATGATGTAAAACTTGCGGGAACGTACAATACGAAATCAAGTGGTCTTGATATGGATTTAAATATCAACAAACTTCAGATGCAGACGGTTCAGGGACTTTCGATGAATGCCGTAGAAAATGCAGAAGGTTATCTTTCTGGAAATTTGAAAATTGGTGGAAAATCCAGCGCACCCAATGTTTTAGGAGTAGTGAAATTAAATGAAGTTGGCTTGGGAATAACGCAACTTGGCACCAAATTCAAAAATATCAATGATGAAATTAAATTTACAAACCGAGGAATTGATTTCGATAATTTTAAATTAAAAGATGAATCAGGAAATGCTATTGTAATTGACGGCGCTGTTCTTACACAAAGTTATAAAGACTTTGATTTTAATTTAGACGTGAATGCGAAAAACTTCAAAGTAGTAGATTCTGACAAAGATAATGATAAGTTGATGTACGGAATTTTAGCCATTGATGCAGATTTGAAGATTCTTGGCGATTTAGATTTACCGCGGGTTGATGGGAATTTAGGTGTTACTGATCAAACCGATTTCACTTTTATCTTGCCACAAGCTTCGCCATCTTTACAAGAGCGTGAAGGGATCGTAGAGTTTATCGATCAGGATCAAATTGCGCTTCAGGAAACCGCAAAAGTAGATTCGCTTACCAACCAAAGCGATATTAAGGGATTGGATGTTAATGTGAATATTGAAGTAATCAAGGAAGCGAAAATTTCACTAATTATAGACAAAGCGAACGGCGATTTTGTTAAACTTCAGGGTGAGGCACAGCTTACTGGTGGAATTGATCCTTCCGGAAAAACGACGTTGGTAGGAGTTTATCAGGTAGAAAAAGGCGCCTACGAAATGTCGGTAAGTTTATTGAAGAGAAAATTTGAGATCGAAAAAGGAAGTACCATCACCTGGACAGGCGAACCGATGACGGCAAACCTGGATATTACAGCCGTTTATAAAACAGATGCAGCACCATTGGATTTGCTGCAGCAACAGTTAACAGGAGTTTCGGGTAGCGAACTGAACCAATATAAGCAGCGAATACCATTCAATACGCTTTTGATTATGAAAGGAGAATTAATGAAACCCGTAATCACTTTCGATATTACCACGGCTGATGAGAACAGTTCGGTTTCTGCCACGGTTTTAGATAATACCAAGGCCAAACTCGATCAGCTGCGCCGCGAAGAATCTGAAATGAATAAGCAGGTTTTTGCCCTTCTTTTACTGAACCGTTTTATTGGCGAAAATCCTTTTCAAAGTGATACAGGTTTATCAGCTTCAACGCTTGCGAAACAAAGTGTAAGTAGAATTTTATCTGAGCAGCTCAACAATTTAGCGAAAGATTTAATTGGTGGTGTTGAATTGAATTTTGATTTAGAATCGACCGAAGATTATTCCACCGGTAATAAAGATGAAAGAACCGATTTAAATGTCGGCTTGACCAAAAGATTATTCGATGACCGGCTGAAGGTTACGGTAGGAAACAATTTCTCCTTGGAAGGCGATGCGCGTAAGAACGAGCAAATGACCAATATCGCCGGAGACATCACCGTAGATTACAGTCTTTCCAAAGACGGACGATATATGTTGCGTGCGTACCGGAAAAATGATTACCAAGTCGCTCTTCAAGGTCAGATTATTGAAGCGGGAATTGGTTTTATCATCACTTTGGATTACGATAAGTTCCGGGAGATTTTTGAGAAATCTAAAAAAAATAAAGAACAGGAAACTACAAATACGACTTCAAACTAATGACACCATTGAAATCATACTGTTATAAAATATTGACAACGCTTACGATCGTAGTTTTTATTACTTCGTGCAGCAATACGAAATTTCTGCAGGAGGGTCAGCTTTTGTATACCGGAGCAAAAATTAACATTAAGAATGATACGCTGACAAAAAAGGAGAAATCTAATTTAAAAGATGCACTTCAGGATCAACTTAGGCCGAAACCAAACTCCTCGATTTTAGGATTGCGACCGAAACTGTACATTTATAACATTACCAAAGAACCAAAAAAGCAGAAAGGTCTTGGCTATTGGCTAAAATATAAAATTGGAGAAAAACCTGTTTTGCTAAGTGACGTAGATCGGGACTTCAATAAAAAAATTATTGTCAATTATTCTGAGAATAAAGGTTTTTTTAATGCAAAAGCCTCCTCAGATACGATCTCTAAAAATAAAAAAGCACAGGTTATTTATACTTTAAAACCAGGTGCGAGATATTTAATCAGTCAGGTTCACTTCCCGAAAGATTCTACAGAAATCAACGCAGAAATGCAGTCGATTACGGATAAAACTTTTCTAAAAGCTGGCAATCCTTTCGATTTGGATGTTATTAAAGCAGAACGAGAACGCATTGATGAGCATTTAAAAAATAAGGGTTTTTACTATTTCAGCCCGGAAAACATTATTATTCAGGCAGACAGTACCGTCTTGAAAGAACCCAAAGTTGAACTTTTTGTTAAGCTGAAAGATAATACGCCAAGTCTTGCTAAAGAACAGTTTACCATCGATAAAACGATTGTATTTGCAGATTACAATATTGATGATGTGAAACTGGGAAAATATGGCGTTCCTTATAATACCGATTCTTTAGAGGTTTACAATGATCTTTATATTATTGATCCCGAGCATAAATTTAAACCGAAAATTTTCGACCGAACGCTGTACTTTAACCGTGGCGATTTATACAACCGGAAAGACCACAACTTATCATTAAACCGATTGATCAGTTTAGGTGTTTTCAAATTTGTAAAAAATGAATTTATAGTTTCAGATTCTTTACATCATAAGTTTGATGCCTACTATCTTTTAACACCTAGACCTTTTCAGTCTTTGAGGTTAGAAACATTAGGAAAAACAAATTCAGCAAATTATACGGGTGGTGAAGTGAATTTGAACTGGACACACCGTAATTTCCTTAAAGGTGCGGAGCAATTGAAAGGTGCGATTTATGGTGCCTTCGATGTGCAGGTTGGCGGACCAAAAGATGCGAACAATATCATTCGTTTCGGGGCGAATGCGCAGCTTTCTATCCCGCGAATTGTTGCGCCGTTTAAATTCAGATCTTCAAGCGCTTATGTGCCGCGAACCAATTTTGATATCGGTTACGAGTATTTAAACCGTACGCAACTTTATACCTTGCATAATTTTAATACTTCCTTTGGCTATCTGTGGAAGGAAAACGAAAGAAAAGAACACAACCTAAAAGTGCTTGATGTCACTTTGATCGCACCGCAAAATGTAACTGAAAAATATCTGGAGCAAATTAAAGGAAATCCAGCAAAAGATATATCTGCAAATCCTTCTTTGCAAAGAGTTATCGATAAGCAATTAATTTTCGGACCTACATACAGTTATACGTATACCAATACCATGTTGCCCAAAACGAACACTTTTTATTACAAAGGAAGTGCAGAGTTGGCAGGAACGATTGCAGGTCTCGTAAGTGGTGCCGATGCAAAAGCGGGAAATCAGAAGGAAATTTTTAATATTCCCTTCAGTCAGTATGCAAAAATGGAACACGATTTTCGGTATTACCGCAAACTGAATAGTAAAAACACCATTGCTTCTCGTATTATTGCGGGCGTTGGTTTCCCTTACGGAAATTCCACCACCATTCCCTATGTGAAACAATTTTTTGTGGGCGGCAGCAACAGTATCCGCGCATTTCGGGCTCGAACTTTAGGTCCAGGAAGCTATGATCCGCGAGGTCAAAATGCCACTTTCTTCTTCGATCAGTCGGGAGATATTAAACTGGAAATGAATGCAGAATACAGAGCGAACATCTATAAATTTTTAAACGTAGCAGTCTTCGCGGATGCCGGAAATGTGTGGCTCGTGAATGAAGATGATGCTCGTCCAGGCGGTAAATTTTCAAAAGATTTTATCAAAGAAATTGCAGTAGGTGCCGGTGTGGGACTTCGTTTGGATTTTTCCATTCTTATACTTCGTCTGGATTTAGCGATGCCTTTACGCATCCCCTATTATGAAGAAGGCGACCGCTGGACTTTCGATAAAATTAATTTCGGGGACAATTCCTGGCGGAGAGATAATTTAATTCTGAACATTGCTATCGGTTATCCATTTTAAAATATTGATGATGAAAAAATTACTTTTCTTCTGGAAAACCTTAAAAGAAACCTTAATGGTCTGGATTGATTCCAGCGCTGCAAAGGATTCTGCCAGTTTAGCGTACTATGCTATATTCTCAATTCCCGGATTGTTGATCATTATTATATGGATTGCAGGATATTTTTTCGGACAGGAAGCCATACGCGGACAGATTGGAAATCAAATCAGTGACATGATGGGTTCTGAGGTCGCTAAAAGTATTGAAGAGATGCTGGCCAGCGCACTTATCGACCGCCAAAATTTCTTCATGAAAACGGTGGGAGTTCTTTCCCTTATTTTTGGAGCGACCACGATATTTTTCCAGCTTCAAAGATCGCTGAATAACCTTTGGGAAGTCGAAGCAGCACCAAAAAAAGCTTTAGTGAAATTTCTGCTTGATCGCGTAAATTCTCTGGGAATGATTCTGGTAATCGGCTTTTTATTAATGATTACCATGGTTCTTTCTTCTCTTATTAGTTTGCTCAATAATTTCATTACCGCAAGTTTAGGTCTGGAAACCTATCTATTAATGGAGCTGATCAATTATGTTCTGGGATTTGTTTTAGTAGTAGCTGTTTTTGCCTTTATGTTTAAAGTTTTGCCTGATGTAGATATTTCCTGGAAAGCAGTTTGGACCGGCGCTCTTTTAACGGCCGTATTATTTACCATCGGGAAATTCCTGCTTAGTTTATATTTTGCCGAGTTAAAACCAACTTCTACCTTTGGTAAGGCCGGAACCGTAATCCTTATTATGATGTGGATTAATTATTCTTGTATGCTCATTTTCTTCGGTGCCATATTTACAAAAGTATATTCCCAGCGTAGAGGCTACCATATTTCCCCTTCTAAACACGCGAAATGGAATGCGGGAGAACTTTATGAAAAAGAGAAAAAGAATTCTTTAGACAAATTAAAGTCTTTGCAGGAGACTGAGAATATCACTGCTTAATATACTGAGTAATAGATTTACACAAAATAATAGCAATCTTATTTGAGGTTGCTTTCTTGGCGCAAACTTCTTTCCAGTTAGGCATTTATCAATGTTTTAGAAGTACTATCTAATACCGCAATGAAACAAATCATTAAATACAAAAAACTCCCGAAAAATTAATTTCGGAAGTTTCGTAGCCCGTAGGGGAGTCGAACCCCTCTTACCAGGATGAAAACCTGAGGTCCTAACCGATAGACGAACGGGCCAGTGCGTCTTGTATTTTTGTTTACGCTAAATTATTAACGTGCTTGGTCAATTTACTTTTTAAGTTGGCCGCTTTGTTTTTGTGGATGATGTTTTTCTTCACCAATTTATCCAACAAAGAGATTACCAATGGCAACTGTACTGCAGCAGCCTCTTTATTCTCCTCGCTTTTAAATACTTTCAAAGCTGTTCTCGCAGTCTTGTGATAGTATCTGTTTCTTAATCTTTTCTTTTCGCTTTGTCTGATTCTTTTCAGAGCTGATTTATGATTTGCCATATCTTTCTAAAAACTTGGGTGCAAAGATATAAAATCTTTTTTGATTACAAAATATATTTAAAAAACTTTTCAAAATTTCAGTTTTTGTAGCCTATAGGGGAATCGAACCCCTGTTGCAAGACTGAAAATCTTGAGTCCTTACCACTAGACGAATAGGCCTTTGCTTTGAGGACTGCAAAAATATTAATTAACTTTTAATCCTGCAACACTCTTACCGCTTTATCTGGAAAGTTTTTGAATTACTGTATTTTTAATGCCTTTTTCCTCCACCTCTTTCTGGGTTTTTACCGCTTCTTCTAACGTGGCGAATTTACCGTAAGTGTAGTAAAAGGTACCTTTTTCTTTAACTCTTGTTACATTTTTCAAAGTATTCAGCAAATAGGAATTTGCACTGAGTTTTTGATCACTCGCAGCAACTTCCAAAGTATAAGAGCCGGTTCCCAATCTTTGGTTTGGAATAAAGGAAATCGACGTTGAATTTCTAAAGCCTGCATCCTTAGCTGTTTTAAGGTTGTTATCACGAACTGAGGCTAGATTGGTCACACTGTAATAATACTTGTACAAATCGTTCTCTTTAATGGTAAGAATGTAGTTTAATCCTTTCAGCGCAGGATCACCTAAATTATATTTCATCGGAGACGACATGAGCAGAATACGGAAATCATTTTTCAGCGGTTTCTCATCGGGTTTTTCGGCGGCTTTTGGTTGGCTTGATACACCACCATTTCTTTCAATCGCTTTTCTATAGCTGATGATCGCATCGTAAATACTTTCTGCTATTTCATCCTGACCTTTCTCTGAGCCCAAATACATCGCTTCGTCATAGTTGCTGATAAATCCTGTCTCAATTAATACTGAAGGCATTGCATTGAGTCTTAAAACGTGAAGGTTTTGCTGTTTCACTCCGCGCGATAAACGTTTATCTTTCTTTTCGAAGTTACCTTCTACGAAACTTCCAAAAAGAAGACTGCTTTCCAGATATTTACTTTGTTGAATTTTAAGGGCTATTAAAGATTCCATTGATTTTGGATCGTAAGAAGCAAAGGTTTCGCGGTCTTTTTCATCCAGAAAAATTACGTCGTTTTCAGCTTTTGCCACCTCCAGATTGGTTTTATTCTGGTCTGGACCCTGAACAAAGGTTTCGGTTCCGTAAGGAGAAGTTCTGGTATTTGCATTACAATGTACGGAAACGAACAAATCAGCCTTACTTCTGTTCGCAAGTGTTGTCCGGTCGGTTAATGATGGATATTCATCAATCTTTCGGGTGTAAATAATTTTAAAATCTTTATTTTTCTCCAACATTCTTCCTAATTTTAAAACAATGGAGAGCGTAACATCTTTTTCCCGCAAGGTTCCTGTCTCACTATAATATCGGTTTGCGCCGTGGTCTGTTCCGCCGTGACCCGCATCTAGAACGAGTGTGAATTTTTTTTGAGCCTGAGGAAGAAAAAAGAGGAAGCAGAAAAAGAGGAAGAAATATTTTTTAAACGAAAAACTATAATTAATCATCTGTAAATTTTAAAAATTATATTAATTTTGACGCCAACTTATATAAAGCGCTTTGGTCAAAACTGGCTTCAAAAATATACCACTAATTTTAATTATCCTAATTTTTAACAATTTTTTAGCACATCTTGGGGCTCAAAATTTGGCTGGAAATAAGATAGTTAATGATACCATTGCCAAAACAGATACTTTGGTTCTGCCCAAAGAACAGCTGGAATCGGTAGTAAAAACAAAGGCTGACCGAATTCGAAATGACATTCCGAAAAGAATGACTTACCTGAATAAAAACGCACATGTAAATTATCAGGACTTGTCCATCGATGCCGATTATATTTCCATAGATTGGGACAAATCTCTTGTTTTTGCACGCGGTGAAATTGATTCTTTAGGAAAAATTACAAAACCCGCCGTAGCAATTCAAGGAGGCAAAACCTATGAATACGACGAGTTTACTTACAATATCAAAACCCGCCAAGCCATAGCTTTTAATGCAAGAACAGAAGAAAGTGAAGGCGTTATTGTAGCCGAAAAAACAAAAAAATACAACGATTCTGTCTTCTTTATGAGAAGAGGAAAATACACCACCGACGAATATTTCATCAAGAAAAAAGATACCATTGCAGATTATTACTTGTTGGCGCCAAACATTAAACTGATCAAAGGGAAAAATAAATCGCAGGTGATTACCGGACCCATTCAACTTTATATAGAACAGGTTCCGACACCACTGATTTTGCCTTTCGCTATTTTGCCTTTTTCGGATAAAAGAAGCGCCGGAATTTTAATTCCAAGTTTTGGTGAGCGGGAAGATGTCGGGTTTTTTCTGAATTCCATCGGCTATTATCAACCGATCGGGGAGCATTTCGACGTGAAAGTGCTCGCAGATATTTATACGAAAGGGAGTTGGAATTTAAGACCAGAAGTGAATTATAAGAAAAACTATAAATACACCGGAAATTTCTCTGCTGATATCGGTACAACCGTGCGCGGAATTAAAGGATTAGCTGATTATTCTAAAACGGGAACCTACCGAATTGCGTGGCGTCATCAACAAGATTCCAAAGCCAATCCTTTCTTAAACTTCTCAGCATCTGTGGATGTTGTGAGCAACAAATTTTATAACAATACGGTCAATAATAATTATGCATTTAATCAGAATAACCTGAACGCGCAGCAAAATTCATCCGTAAGTATTGTTAAAAGGTTTCTTACTTTGCCTATTACTATCACTGGAACATCGTCCTATTCTCAAAACTTTTCCACCGGCTTGGCCGATTTAAAATTGCCGGTTTTAAATGTAGCCATCAATCAGTTTTATCTATTCAAACCAAAAACGGGAATCCGACAGGGACTTTTGGAAAACATTACAGTGAACACAGGTTTGAATTTGAATAATTTCGTGCAGACCGATGAAGGTGAACTTTTCACAAAAGCTATGTGGGAAAAAATGCAGACCGGCGTGAAAAATAATATCGCTTTGGGAACCAATACAACGATTGCCAAGTATTTTACATTTTCGCTGTCGGCAAATATTGATAATGCCTTAACAACCAAAACGCTGACTCGAAATTACAATCCACTGACAAATAAAGTTGTAGATATTTTAAATAATAAAATTGCCGGCTATTCCTCTTTCTCCACAAGTGCAAGTTTACAAACAGTGCTCTACGGAATGCTAAACTTTAAAAAAGATTCAAGAATCCAGGCGATTCGTCACATGATGACGCCACAAATTGGTTTCAATTATTCACCAGATTTTTCTGCGCCTTCCTTCGGTTATTATAAAAATTATTACAGTGATCGAGGCGAGATGACGCCCTACTCTATTTTCGACCGCGGAATTGTCGGTTCACCAAATTCGGGACTCGTGCAAGCGCTCAGCTTTTCAATCAATAATAATCTGGAGATGAAAATTAAGTCGAAGAAAGATTCCACCGGTGTAAAAAAATTGAAAATCTTCGAAAGTTTAAACTTTAACACCAATTATAATTTTGCGGCTCCAAAATATAAGTGGTCCATTTTCAGCTTCAGCGGCCAAACCACTTTATTTGAAAAACTTAATCTGAACACCAACTTAACATTAGAACCTTACCAAATTTTATTTGCGCCAGGAGAAGAAAGAGGAATCAGAACTGAAAAATTTGGCTATTTTAGTGTGCAAGGATTTAATGCGCAACTTTCTTATCCCCTAAGCGACGCTATTTTTGGAGAACGGGAAGAACCAGCGAAAATTTATAAGACAAAAGGGGAAATCAGGAATGAAAATTACTTTTTTGATGAAGATAATTATTCCCGTTTTACGCAACCCTGGACCTTAAACATCAATGCGCAGTATGGCTATACCAGAAGCTTAACACGGTTTGGAAACAATGTCGCTTCTCTTGGTTTAGACGGCAGTATTCGCTTAACTCCGTACTGGAATCTTACGGGAAATCTGTATTATGATATCATTACGAAAGAAATTGCAAATACGCAAATAGGCTTCTCCCGAGACCAGCGAAGTTTTACGATTAACTTCAACTGGATTCCTTTCGGCCAATACAAAGTATACGATTTCTTCATTGGAATTAAGGCCAATATTCTGCGCGATGCTCTAAAATATAAAGACCGCAGTTTTACGCAACCAAACGCACCTTTTTAATTTTAATTTATAAAACTTAAGTTTTATATTTGCCAAAAGCAACAAGACCATGAAAACAATTATATCTACTGAAAAAGCACCTGCAGCAATTGGCCCATATTCACAAGCCAACATGGTGAACGGCATTCTTTATATCTCTGGACAAATTCCCTTTAACAATGAATCGGGAAAGATTGAAGAAGGCATTGAAAAGGCGACACATCAGGTGATGAAAAATTTACAGTTCATTCTTACTGAAGCTGGCTTAACTTTCAGCAATGTGGTAAAAGCGACCATCTTTTTGAAGAATATGGATGATTTTGCGGCCATGAATGATATTTATGCCTCTTATCTGGATTCTGCAAATTATCCAGCGCGCGAAACTGTACAGGTTTCCTGTTTGCCAAGAAATGTAGAAATTGAAATTTCAATGATCGCACATCAATTTTAAATGAATTTCCTTCGAAATACATTTGCAGTTCTTACGGGATTGGCGGTCGCAGGTTTACTCATATCGCTCGGGATTCGCCTGAATTCAGCGTGGATTACGTACGAAGAATTTGCCCCTTTCCAGCATTGGGAATCTCTGCTTAAAAAAATGGAACACAAACCCTACTTTTTTGTAGCACTTCTTATTTCATCCGGGATCGCAGCTACAGTTGGTGGCGTTGTTACGGCAATTATTGTAAAATATGCTAAAGTAGCTTACGCTATTTTAATTGGATTCATCCTTTTATTTATGGCCATGTTGGACATTATTATTTTCCCTTATCATCCAACATTCTACAAAATACTCATTTTTCTGACCTTTTTCCCCTTCGCCTGGATCGGAGGAAAAATCACAGAAGTTCTCTACGAAAGGAAAAAACGAAAGAAACGAAAAGCTTTACAATAAAAAAACGCAACATTTAACTGTTGCGTTTCTACTTTAATATTTGTCAATTACTAAGGCATTTTAAATCCTCGTGTAGTCATTCGACCGTATTCGTCGACGTATTTAATTTGTACGTTTCCTTTGTAAGACTGAAGTTGTTTTTCAATATCTTTCTGAGAATTTACGGGTTTTCCATTAACTTCAATTACGATGTAATTATCAACGATTCCAATATTTGCCATCTCACTTCCGTCCTGCACATTTTTGGCTACAACACCACTGTTTAAACCGTAATCAGTTTTGAATTTTTCTGATAAAGGCTCAAACTCAGCACCAATTTTTTCTGTTACAGAAAGATCAGCTTTACTTCGAAGTGCGGTTCCTCCTTGTTGATCTTTCAAAGTAACATTCACTGTATTTACTTTTCCGTTTCTAAGGTAAGTTACCATCACTTTATCGCCAGGTCTTTTACTTCCTACCGCAAAAGAAAGATCGTAATAACTTGAAACTACCGTGTTGTCAACTTTGGTAATAATATCACCATTTCTAAGGCCTGCATCTTCAGCACCACCTTTTGCAACGACTTCAATAAGGTAAACACCGTCACCTTGTTTCAGATTTGTTTTTTTCTCTCTGTTATAAGCGGCCACAGATTGCGGATTTGATAGATCTACTGAAAGCACTCCTAAAAATCCACGTTGAACTAAACCAAATTTCTTAATATCTTCAACTACTTTTCGCGCTAAGTTTGCTGGTACAGCAAAACCGTAACCTTCGTAATATCCCGTTTTTGAAGAGATTGCAGAATTGATTCCGATCAGTTCACCATTTGGATTAACAAGCGCACCACCGGAATTTCCGGGGTTAATCGCGGCATCAGTTTGAATAAAGCTTTCGATTGGTGTTCTGGAGTTTTGGCTCAGTAAATCAATACTTCTGCCTTTTGCGGAAACAATTCCAGCGGTTACTGTAGAATTTAAACCCATCGGATTTCCGACCGCTAAAACCCACTGACCGACATCCACATTATCTGAGTTTGCAAAATTTAAATAGGGCAAACCTTTTTCCTCAATTTTCAAAAGAGCAATATCTGTAGTTGGATCCGTTCCCACTAAATTTGCGATATATGATTTTTTGTTGGATAGAACAACTTCTAATTTGTTCGCGCCCGCGATGACATGGTTATTAGAAATAATATAACCATCAGGGGAAATAATAACTCCTGATCCCATTCCTGTTGGCATGTTAGGAGGAGGAGTTTGTTGCTGCTGTTGTTGTCTTGGATTGCCAAAAAATAAATCGAATAAATCCTGCTCATTTCCTCTTCCTTTTTTGGCTGAAAAATTTTTGATACTCACAACAGCCGGAACGGTCATTTTGGCAGCTTTCACAAAATCATCACCTACTCCTGTCATATTAAAGGAGGCATATTTTGCATCGGTATTCTTGGGTGCAAAGTAAGAAAAGTCTGAACCTTGATTATTTTGATTGAAGTAACTAAAGGCCCCAAACGTAGTAGCACCAGACATTACTCCGACTACCGCATATGGGATAAGTTTTTTTAAAGTATTTTTCATCTTCATTATATAATTTAAAACGTTATTTGAGGTTAATTGATTAACAAATTTAATGCTAAATGAGTATAAAGAAAAAATCGTTTGTTTCAATTTTAACCAATATTTAACATGATTTCCCGTAATTTAGATTTTCTTTAAGAGTTAGAACGCCAGTGCTCATCATTAATTTATTCAATGTATCTCTTTGGCAAGTGTGTGCCTTCATTTATCTTTCTTATATTTGAATCTTTCCTACATTCAGCTAAAATTACAATATCATACAAAACGAATTTTTTTATGAAACTCAACATCAAGAATGAAACCGGCACTCTAAAATCTGTTGTCTTAGGACAGCCAAATTCATTGGGCGCAGTTCCTACCTTAGCAGAGAGTTACGATGCGAAATCCTATAATACCATCGAAAAAGGAATATATCCCGTCGAAAAAGATATTATTATGGAAATGTCAGAATTCGAAAAAGTACTGAAAAAATATAATGTACAGGTTTTCCGACCAGAAGTCATTCAGGATTATAATCAGGTTTTCGCACGCGATGTTGCATTCGTGATTGATGATAAAATGATTATTTCCAATGTTATTGCAGATCGAGCTGATGAACAGGAAGCTTACCGAAAAATTTTCGAAAAAGTAAAATGGCGGGACATTATCAATTTGCCCGAAACGGCTCACATCGAAGGTGGCGACGTCATTGTATGGAATGATTTTATCTTTGTAGGAACTTGTTTTTCAGAAGATTATAGAAATTTTAAGACGGCGCGAACAAATGAATATGCAATTAATATCCTTAAAGAATATTTTCCGAAAAAAAGAATTCTTGATTTTGAACTGAAGAAAAACGACCGAGAACCGTACAAAGGTATTCTACACTTAGATTGCACCTTTAATCCAATCGGAACCGATAAATGTATTATCTACAAAAACGGTTTTGTTGATGAAAGCGATTATTTATTAATCCTGGATATTTTCGGGGAAGAGAATTGTTTCCACGTTACCGATGAAGAAATGTTTGAAATGTATCCCAATATTTTCTCAATTTCACCCCAAGTTGTTGTTTCCGATAAAGCGTTTACCCGAATGAATAACCATCTGCGAGATGTTTGGGGAATGACGGTTGAAGAAATTCCTTACCGTGAAATTTCTAAAATGGGTGGCTTACTTAGATGTTCTACACTTCCTTTAGTGCGCGATTAAATTTTAAATTTTAGAAACTGAGTTGCTTTAATTTTTTAATTTCCTCTGTCGTCACAAAAGTATCATATTTGAGAATTGCAGAAGAGTGAAAACTGGTGCCACCCGTAAATTTGCGAATTTCTGCTAGATTATTGGACCGAACGCCACCGCCAATTAAAATTTCGATTTTATGCTGGTATTTTTCAATTAAGTTTTTAAGGTTTTCTTTCCCTTCGAGCGCACTTTTTTTGCCACCTGATGTCAATACGGTTCGGAAGCCCAATTTAATTAAAGTTTGAATGGATTTTTCCAAATCTGCCGTACGGTCAAATGCACGGTGAAAAGTACACGGAACATCACCGGCCAATTCCAGAAGTTCCTTATTTTTCCCCTCGTCAATTTCGTTATGAGCATCTAAAATCCCGAAGACAAAACCATCTGCACCTGCTTCCTTAAAAGTGATCACACTGCTTTTCATCTCAATAAATTCAGCGTCGGTATAATAGAAAGGTCCACCATTCGGCCGAATCATGACATAAACCGGAGTTGAATAATGCCTTTTTAAATGGAGAAATTCATAAAAATCGGGCGTTGTACCGCCGAGGTCAATATCTGCACAGAATTCTATTCGGTCAGCCATTGACTGGAGCGCAGTTTCGGCAGAAGTTATTTCAAAGCAAGCAATTTCTAGCATTATAGTAAGCTTTTAGCGTCTATTAAAACATTATTTTTATCATCGTGAACTGCGTAATTAAATCCTTTCTGCAGACAAAAAGCGCCGGTTTCGCCATTTTTGTTGAGCGCAATAAATCCAATTTGGATTTCTTTTTCATTTCGTCCACCTTTTCTAATAAAGTGATGAATTCTTTTCACCGCTTCCTCACAAGCTTCCTGTGGCGATCTTCCCTGGCGCATCATTTCCACAACCAAATAGGATCCACAAGTTCGGATGACTTCTTCGCCGTGTCCTGTTGCTGTTGCAGCTCCGATTTCATTATCTACAAAAAGCCCGGCACCGATAATCGGTGAATCTCCTACTCTTCCATGCATTTTAAAAGCCATGCCGGAAGTGGTGCATGCACCAGATAAATTGCCGTGTACATCGAGTGCGATCATACCAATCGTATCGTGATTTTCAATATTTGCTACCGGAGAATAAGTGGAAGTTTTCAACCATTCTCGCCATTCTTTCTCACTTTCTGGCGTGAGCAGATTCATGGATTGAAATCCTTGCTCCAAAGCAAATTGCAAAGCGCCATCGCCTACGAGCATTACGTGAGGTGTTTTCTCCATTACCGCTCGTGCAACAGAAATGGGGTTTTTTATATTTTCAAGGGAAGCTACTGCTCCTATATTTGCATTTTCATCCATAATACAGGCGTCCAACGTTACTTTCCCATCTCGATCTGGTCGTCCGCCATAACCTACACTTCTTTCTTCCGGATTATCTTCAACAATTCGCACTCCCTGTTCTACAGCATCCAAAGCTTTACCGTTATTTCCTAAAATCTTCCAGGCTTCAGCGTTTGCTTCAAGGCCAAATCGCCATGTAGAAAGTACAACAGGTTTGCGCGGATTTTTAGAAATTTGAAAACCAGATTTTTGCGGGAGGCAAGAGGCAAGCAAAGTTCCCGCCGAAGCCAGTGCAGAAAGCTGTAAAAATTTTCTTCTTGTTGACATTTTTATGATTATTATCTTTTGACTTAAAAATCCAGGGGTTTTCTTTTTCAGAAAAATTGAATTTATCTAATTTAGGTAAAATAATGCACACAGGATTTACTTCTGTCATTATGAAGTGTTAAATTTGCCTAAAATAAAATATCATATGCAGACAACTGACACCGTTTTGATGATTGAGCCTGTTGCTTTCGGCTTTAATTCTGAAACTGCCGAAAACAATTATTTCCAGGTGAATTCTGAAAATTCGTCTACTCAGGAAAAAGCACTTGAAGAATTTAATAATTTTGCTGACAAATTACGCGCTAAAGGCATCAACGTGATTACCATTAAAGATACTTTAGAACCCCATTCTCCGGATTCGATTTTCCCCAACAACTGGGTAAGTTTTCACGAAGACGGCAGCGTTGCACTTTACCCAATGTTTGCACCGAATCGCCGCGTAGAAAGACGTTCTGATATTTTAGACGCAGTTAAAAACGAGGGATTTAGCATTTCTGAAATCGATGACCGATCGGGTTCTGAAAACGAAAATAAATTTTTGGAAGGAACAGGAAGCATGATTTTCGATCATGATTACAAAATTGCCTACGGTTCTGTCTCATTGCGGTTAGACGAAGAACTTTTCCGGGATTTCTGCGCAAAATATGATTATACGCCAGTTGTTTTTCATTCATTTCAAAATGTAGGAAACGAAAGATTTCCTATTTATCATACCAACGTCATGATGTGTGTTGCGGAGCAATTCGTGGTGATCTGCCTGGATTGTATTGATGATGAAATGGAAAGAGAAAAAGTACAGGAAGTCATTAAAACAACCAATAAAGAGGTTATCGAAATTTCTGAAGATCAAATGCAGCAGTTTGCAGGAAATATGCTTCAAGTTCAAAATACAGAAGGAACGCAATTTTTGGTGATGAGTGAAACGGCCTATAAATCATTAGAACCCGAACAAATAGAAAAGATAGAATCCTACTGCGAAATTATTTATTCTGATTTAAATACCATTGAAACTAATGGTGGCGGAAGTGCCCGTTGCATGTTGGCGGAAGTTTTTTTACCGAAGAATTAAATCAAATTATAAGTTTCAGTTATATTCTGAAAAAACTGACAAAACAAAAAACCTTTAGAAGTTCTAAAGGTTTTTTTTGAGAAAATATAATGAGATGGTTGAATGTTATCTTGTTCTGCTTTTAATGTCTTTATCGGCACTGTCAATATCTCGTATTTTTTTCACTTTTTGATTTCCGAAATTGTAAACCATGGTAAATTTTACACCTCGTGAATAGCGATCCTGCGAAATATTATTATAGTTCCCATTAGCCTGATAATCAGTAATAGAGATAAGCTGTGTATTTAAAACATCGTCTAAATCTACCGAGAATGTCCAGTTGTTCCATATTTTTTTCACCGTGAAATCTAAACTCATCAATTGATCAAGCTCTCCTAATTCAATCATTTGTTTGTCAACATAAAAATAATTTACGCCCAGAAACCAGGTTTTTTTCTTATCCAACTGAATGTTATTGCTCGTTTGAATGGTAAAGCTTGTTGAGCTTTTTTTATTCTCGTATAGTGGGAAAATATCTCCGGAAATAGGATCTTCGCTTAGACTCCCATTGTTGATATTATGTTGCAATCCGACATTAAAATTAGTAGATAAATAACCTTTGAAAAAACTTTTCTGCATTCCAAGCATGGCGCCGAATTCCTGATTCGTCCCAAAATTGGTTCGAATATATCTTACCTGATTAACGCCATCAATCACGCCTTGCAAAGGAACTTCTGTAATATTATCTTTTACTAATGCATGACTGAGGATTAGAAAATAAGAGTTTTTGTACATGTACGTTAACTCCTGACTGTATACCGAAGATGATTTTACAAAAGGATTATTCTGCGTATAATTAAATTCGGTCAAAAAAGTCTTGGTTGGATTAAGCTCCCAAAAACTTGGTCTTTTTACACGACTGGAAAACGCATATGAAATATTATTTTTTTCATTTAAAGTATAATTCAAACTCAGGTAAGGTAAAATTTGATTATAATTTCTTTTGATGCTTTTTAATCTTTCGTCCGTTGGATTATCGGAATTACCTTCGCTTTGCGTAAGTTCATATCGGGCACCAACTTTACCAGAAAATTTTGGAGAAAATGATTTTTCTAGCGTTAAATAGGCACCCAAAATATTTTCATCATAAATAAAATGATTGGCTTGCGGGTCTGTAATTTTCGTGCGGTAATCGTAAGCGCTGTACTTGGTGTCATTATCAGTACTTGTTTTATTATAATTTCCGCCGACTGCAATCGTAAGGTCTTTCTCAAATTTTCTAATGTAATCTGCGGTCGCAGAAAAATTATTAATGATTTGCGGTTGATCCTGATCAATTCTTAAAAGCGGAGAATTTTTGTTTTGATTAATATCCGAATCGTACGTGAAATTCGTGGAGGTTTGATATCTTCTGTAAAGCAATCCGGCTACATTTACATTCAGTTTACTTCCAAGCGAATCTGTTTTCAATTCGTAATTTATATTGAGTGAATTATTAGCCGAGTGCGCATCTTCTTTACTATTTGTCACAGAATATTTGGAAATATTTGTAAGATTATCCGTTGAGATATTATACAATTCAATGGTAGAATTAAAACTTCTGTTCAGCCGGGAATTGTAGGTTAACGCCAAACTACTTTTATCGTTTAACTGATAATCAATATTTACATAACCACCCAAATTTTTATTTGGATCAGACATTGGACCCACTGATCTTGTAGATGCGTTTTTGTTGCCACTATTTAAAATATAATATTTATGCTCAATGTTTTCGCTCGTGTTTACATTCCCGCTAATTCCGAGTTTATCTTTTCGATAGTTTAAACTTACGCCGGCGCCTGTTCCATTAAAATATTTTTGCTCATTATAAAATCTTGCATTTCCGTTTAAACCGTCGGTTGTTTTCTTTTTCAGAACGATATTGATAATTCCGTCTGTAGATTCTACTTTGAATTCACTTCCCGGCAAAGTTATTACCTCAATTTTCTGAATATTTTCTGCAGGCATATTTTTTAGAAATTGTTCCACTCCTTCTGCATCCATTTGGGTAACTCTGCCATTAATATAAATTACAGCGTTTGACTTTCCTGCTATTTTCAGCGTTTTATCATCTGTGGAAGAAACAAGTGGAGTCTCTTTCAAAAGTTCGAAAGCTGTATTTCCCTTCGCAACCGGAGAAGCTGCAACATCATAAACGAAACGGTCGCTTTCTTTTCTGAAGACTTTTTTTGTCATCTTCACTTCCTTGATGTTTTCCGTTTTTAGAGATTCTGAATCCGATTGATTTTGCGCAAAAGCAACAAAACCTGTAAGTACCGAAAGCGTAATAATTAGTTTTTTCATGGCTTAGTTTTTTTTAAAAAGAAAAGAAGGAAGCTTTGGTTTTAGTTTTTCTAATGATTTGGTGAATAGTTTACTTCCTTCTTTCTTGGGTCATTGGTTTTTTTATGAATCTTACATTACAAAGATATATAAATATTTTAGTATTATGCAATACAAAGTAGTATAATATTGTTATTTAAGTTTATAACTATCTATTAATCAATGGGAATAATTTTTAATGCTGATAAATTGACCTATTAAATTAAAATTAATTTAATATTTTCTTGGAAAAAAGCGCGATTTTTAAAAGTTGATTTTATACGAACTAAGCAGAAATCGCCAAAATGTCTGAATTTCTTCAATATCTTTTATACAGTTTAATTTCCATAAAATTTTAACGAATATTTAACAATATAAAGCTGCATTAAGCGATGATAAGTGTCTTCTTTTAAATTATTATTGCGAACTTTACAATCCTCTTGAGGAAAGAGTACCTTAACATTAATTAAAAAACATTAAAAGATGGAAACTAAAAAAGCACAATCGCCCAAAAAAGGCGAGAAAAAAGACATCGCAACTTCACTACGGGATTTTTTTGTCGATGGTTTGAAAGACATTTACTGGGCAGAAAATGCACTGGTACAAACATTACCGAAAATGTTCGATCACTCTACTGATCAAAAATTAAAGACTGCGATTAAGGATCATTTAGCCCAAACTAAAGAACACGTTAAAAGATTGGAACAGGTATTTGAATCGATTGGCGAAAAAGCTGAAGGCAAAAAATGTATGGCCATGGATGGAATTATAAAAGAAGGAGAAGGCATTATAGAAGAAACCCAGGAAGGTCCAGTTCGGGATGCCGGAATAATTGCAAGCGCTCAAAAAGTTGAACATTATGAAATCGCCACCTATGGAACATTGGCTGCATTTGCAAAAACGCTCAACGAAAGAACTGCGTTGGATTTACTATTACGGACTTTGGGAGAAGAAAAAAAATCCGATACTTTACTGAGTTACATTGCCGATACCAACCTAAACTCTCAGGCAGTTGACGGTAGGTTGCGTTCAAAAGATTTAAATGCTGTTTAATAATTTTAAAAGACCACACTAAAAACAGATTATGAAAATAAATGAAAGTGAACCGTTTGAAAACGGTGCAAATCCAAAACAAGAGCAATTAGGGAAATTCACCACAGATAATCAAGGCGAATTTTTAACAACGGATCAGGGCTTAAAAATAAATGACGACCAAAACTCCTTAAAAGCTGGTGAAAGAGGCGCAACACTTCTGGAGGATTTTATACTCCGGGAAAAAATTACCCATTTCGATCATGAAAGAATTCCAGAAAGGATTGTTCATGCTAGAGGTTCGGGTGCGCACGGCGTTTTCGAATTGTATAAATCGATGGAGAAATATACCAAAGCGAAGTTTTTAAATAATACCGCTATAAAAACTCCGGTTTTTGTGCGATTTTCTACCGTCGCTGGTTTTCGAGGATCGACAGATGTCCCCAGAGATGTTCGCGGTTTTGCCGTTAAATTTTATACTCAGGAAGGAAATTATGATCTTGTAGGAAATAATATGCCCGTTTTTTTTATTCAGGACGCGACTAAATTTCCGGATCTTGTTCATGCCGTAAAACCTGAACCACACAATGAAATTCCTCAAGCTGCATCTGCACACGATACTTTTTGGGATTTTATTTCGCTCATGCCAGAAGCAATGCACAATGTAATGTGGCTTATGAGTGACCGTGCGATTCCCCGCAGTTTACGGATGATGGAAGGTTTCGGAATTCATACTTTCCGCTTTATTAATGAAGAAGGAAAGTCTCATTTTGTAAAATTCCACTGGAAACCGAAACAAGGTGTTTTAGGTTTAGCTTGGGATGAAGCACAAAGAATTGCGGGAAAAGACACCGACTTTCACCGTCGTGATTTATGGGAAGCGATCGATGAAGGTCATCATCCGGAATGGGAACTTGGCGTACAGATCGTACCGCAAGAAGATGAACATAAATATCCGTTTGATCTTTTAGATCCAACCAAATTAATACCGGAAGAAATGGTTCCTGTTGAAATTATAGGAAAGATGACTCTAAATAGAAATCCTGACAATTTTTTTGCAGAAACGGAACAAGTTGCTTTCCATCCAGGACATTTGGTTCCTGGTATTGACTTTACCAATGATCCACTTCTGCAGGGCAGATTATTTTCGTACACCGATACGCAAATTTCAAGATTAGGTGGACCTAATTTCCATGAGATTCCAATTAATAAATCGATTCCCGAAGTGACCAATAATCAACGGGACGGCATGCATCGAATGCAGATCAATACAGGAAGAGTTGCTTACAATCCAAACTCAATGGGTGGTGGCTGTCCTTTCCAGGCGAAAATTGCGGAAGGTGGTTTTAGTTCATTTGAGGAAAGAATTGATGCTAAAAAAATAAGACAGAGAAGCGAGAGTTTTTTCGATCATTTCAGCCAGCCGGAATTATTTTACAAAAGCATGTCAAACGATGAGAAAAGGCACATTCAGAATGCATTTTCTTTTGAATTGGGTAAAGTTAAAATTGTTCCAATTCGCCAGCGAATGGTTAATATGCTCTTAGAAATAGATAAAGATCTCGCGAAGATTGTAGGAGATAATTTAGGATTAATTCCAGAAAAGTTACCGCAACCCATCACAGGAAGTATCCCAGCAGACGGTGATTTGGAACATTATCACTCCTTTACAAATAAATTACCAATTAAGAACGCACCGTCTTTAAGTATGGAGAATAAATTACCTTCCGATATTAAAGCAAGAAAAGTTGCGATTTTAATGGCAGATGGAGTTAATGATGAAGCTTTCACAGAAATCAAAAAAAAATTGTGCGATATGGGGGCAATGGTTGCTGTAATTGCGCCAAAACACGGATTTGTCACAACGAAATCTGGAGATCAATATCCCATTGATGAAAGTTTACTTACTGCAGCTTCTGTGGTTTTTGATGCGGTTTATGTTGCCGGTGGAGACGGAATTAAAACACTTTCTTCAAATCCCGATGCACTGCATTTCGTGGCAGAAGCCTTCAAACATTGTAAACCAATTGGTGGAGATAAAGATGCCAAAGATTTTCTGAAAAAAGCCATTCCTGAAATTAAACTGCCTGCAAATGGTGTTTCAACAAAAGGAAAATTAGACGATTTTGTAAAAGATATCGAAAAACACCGATTCTGGGACCGCGAGGTAAATCCAGTTGTTCCGGCATAAATTATTAAACGATAGAAGGCTCCGTAAATGGAGCCTTCTTATTTCAACTAGAGAGCGAGAAGATTTTACAATCCATCGACATCTTTGTAAAGTTTTGTGATGGTTTCAATTTCTTCACTCACATTTTTATCTTCCAAAATTTCTGCGAGCCACGATTCAACTAAGATGAGACTTGTCGCACTGCACGCCTGAAGACCATATGAATACGGTCGTAATCCATTGGTATGCGTAAAATTGATATCATAGAGAAAATTATTAGTTGTGTTTCCCGTATTGATGGTTCGGTAGCTGGAATCAATTTGAATTCCTGATAAATTCATTTCCATATCTGAATCTACTTGTACAAGTTCAATTTTATCTGAATTTTTTGCCTTCTCAGAACACATTTCTGGATCCGCACACTTTGCCGTCGCTGCACGTACTACACCTTGTTTCACCAAAGACTGAAAAGGATAATCCTGAAGTTCCATTTTTTTCTCACCACCGCAGTTTACGAATAATTTATACTCAATTTCCTCCGAATTACCGTTTAGAGGGTCAAGAGATATTTTGGTGCAATTTCCACTGAAGGCATCTTCGGGGAAGTTAACAAATCCCGATTTTAATTCAATACAGTCAGCATCATATAATGCGAGAAGAATTTCTGCCGACTGCAATGGTAACGCCGCAATTACATTCATCAGAAAAGACATAATTTCTGTGTGAAAAAATAAGTGATCTTCCGCGGGCAACAGTTCTGCGTGATAATTTAAACTGTACATTAAATCATCTAAAGTTTCCATCCAGTAAATGGGAATTTTATGCTCAATCGAATTTCTTGCGGTAATCATTTCCTTTTTCATCCCTTCAAAGGAATCAATATATTCATGCTTCTCCGCCATTAATGTTACCAAATCTTTAAAACTGAAATTTGGTTCACTCAATTGATCTACCACATGCGTTAATCGGTCTTTACGAAAAGCTTCAATTAAAGCCGGTCTACATAACTGGTCAAAATAAGTTTCTATCCGCAAAAAACCTTCATCATCAATTAATTCCAACAATTGTTTTCGATTGAAATGCCGATATATTTCTCTGATAGGTTCTTTCTGCTCATATTGTAAATGTGGCAACCAGCCTTCGGCCGAATGTAAAACAATCTTGAAATCAGGATTTGCGTCGTGCTTCTTAAAGGTTAATTTGTTATTTATTCTCCTAAATTCCCCATGTCGGTGCGATAAAGAAGTTACAACATCAAATGCACTTAAAGACGCTCCCAAAGTTCCTATTGGGAAATTATAACCATCTTTTTTACTCGGAATTAATTTATGAATCGGCCAAGGAGACGCGTAATATCCGGCTTCAGGCTTGTCTTCATCTTTCCATTCATGACCGTTTGCAATCACTACAGTTGAAAAACTATAATTTTCACCATTGCAATCGCTAAGGTTTAGGTCTTCTTCTTCAGCTTTTGACAAATCAGAAACTTCACAATTCACTTTTTGAATAACCGCAATTCCAGCAGATTCCAAAAATCTAATAATCAGCTTAAATTGTTCTTCGAAATAATGGCCTAACGAAACCCGGCTGTAGACCTCAGAATCATCAATGGGTAAATTGGTAATATTAAGTTTTTTCAATAATTCTGCGTCTTGCCTGCGTAACCAATCTCCAAATGATTCTTGAAGCAATGGGATTTCTTCAGAGGAAATATTAGCTAAATTATAAATGTCGGTTGTTACAGGGTGATAAGGCATTCCCATTCCAAAAATTTCTTCTTTTTCGAAAATGGTTATTGATTTTATTTGAGATTTTAAAACATCAATATTTTCTGAGAAATATTTGAGTAAAAAAAGGGCAGTCGGCCCGCTGCCGATTATGGCAATATTTGATAAATCAGTTTTCGCAATTGTATCTTTAGTCATCAGTTTATAGGTATATTAAAGTGCAGAACATCGTCTTGAAATAAAGCACGAATTCATTTCAGAGATAAAGATAATTGAAATTTGAATATCTTTAAATATCGACCACCAATATTAATTATAAAAAAAGCTTCCCATATTTGAGAAGCTTTTGAAAATTTATAAAAGTGCCTTGTATTATTCTCTATCGAAACGCGCTAATTTCTTTTCAACCCATATTGTAGCGAAAGGAAAAAAAGCAGCAAGAATTGCAAACACGGTATCTTCATCATCCCAATTGTAAATTTTTCGGGCTTCGATTAACAAAATTAAATACAAGGTGAAAAATAAACCATGAATATTACCGACAATTATTATAAAAATAGTCGGCAAAAGGCCATCTGGATTATACCGTCTCCAAACCATTGCGATACAATACAAGAGAAAACAGGAAATTGCCTCGGCAACGCAAATTTGTTTAAACCATTTTATCAGCTGTTCACGGCTGTATTTGGCGAAAAAATTCTCAATAAAATTCATAGGAAATAGCAGTTATTAGCTTGAAGATGCAAACTTAAGAAATTAAAACATCAACCTCGTAATAAACGTTTATCTGTAAAAATTACTTCCATCTAAATATTCGAATACTTCTGGTGGAAGCATGGGTCTAACATTTTTACCATCTTTGAGCATCTTTCTAATTTCTGTCGCGGAAAGTTCAATAATCGGTGCTTGAATGAGTGAAATATTACCATTTAAAAATTTAGGTTGTTCGTCAGCTGAATCTTCTGAAAGCCGAGGATACACAATAATTTGATAATTTTTAATTAAAACTTCTGCATTTTTCCATTTTGGTAAACCTTTTAAATTGTCTTCACCCATTATTAGCGCAAAATTATAATCGGGATGCTTTTCCTTCAAATAAGTGAGCGTATCTATTGTATAACTAGGAACTGGTAAAGAAAATTCGACATTGGAAGCACGCATTTTCGGATAATTCTTCACCGCTAACTGCACCATATCTAAACGATTATGATCCTGCAAAAGAGACTTTTTATCTTTAAAGGGATTTTGTGGACTGACAATAAACCACAATTCATCCATATCTGTATTTTCAAGAATGTAATTGGCCAAAATTAAATGACCAATATGAATTGGATTAAAGCTGCCAAAAAATAAACCGATTTTCTTCATAGATTAAAAATGATCAAGTGCCAAACGAGTGTGATTCCAATTAAAAAAGTTAATTTTATAAAGATAAAAAATTATCATCAACTGTATACTAAAGCATCGTAAATTCAGTTCAACAGACAAATATCCTTCTTGAAAATCATCTTGCATTTTATATTCTTTTTTTCTTGTATTATTCTTCATGCGCAAGCAAAAGAGTATTGGCTAATCGACGTTCAAAATGAGAAGAAAATTATGGTGAAAGATTCTGCGGAAGCTGCTAAATTTCTGGATTCTTTGACTCAAAATAATTTCTACTTCACCACCATTAAAAAGGTTAATAAAGAAGATGATATTACTAAAATTTATTTCGATAAAGGGAAGAATTATAATGAAGCTTTTGTAACGCTTTCAGATGAAATTGCAAAAGACTTCAAATTTGAAAGACGCTTTTTCACAAAAAATTTAGACTCCTTAAAAAAAGAAATAAGTAATTATTACAGGAAACAGGGCTTTGTATTTAATCGTGTACAATCTAATTTCAAAGGGATGAAAGTTGACCATCCGATTGTAGAACTTTCGATACTAAAAAATGCACAGCGAAAAATTGATGGAATTTTGTTAAAAGGTTATGAAAATGTTCCTTCCAGATTTATCAAAAATTTAGAAAAAGAATATCGGGGGAAAACTTATGAAGAAAATACAATTTCAAACTTAAATAATTCCCTTCAAAATCATCCATTTTTTATTCTTGAAAAACCACCACAAACTTTATTTACTAAAGACTCTACGCAAATTTATCTTTTTTTGCAGAAAAAAAAATCAAATACGTTCGACGGGGTGATTGGTTTTGGAAATGATAAATCAGAAAAATTTACTTTTAATGGAAGTTTGAATTTAAACTTTAGAAATATGTTTAATGGTTTTGAAACCATCAATATTTTTTGGCAAAGAAATCCAGATAAAGGACAAACTTTTGACTTACAAACCGATATTCCGTATTTGTTTAAATCAAACATTGGAGCAGATTTTAAGGTTAATATATTTCGTCAGGATTCAACTTACGCAAATGTAAAACTGAATCCAGCTTTTTATCTACATCTAAGAAACAATCAGAAAATCGGTGTTCGCGGCACTTTTGAAACGTCTACAATTATTGATTCTACGTACGTTCAAGGCAGAGATTACAATAAAAAAGGAATTGGTATGTGGTATAATTTCACAGAACCTACGAACATTGAATTGTTTTTGTATAAAACGCGTCTTCGTTTTGAAGCAGATTATTTTACCGCAAATTACGCTGAAGATGATGTACTGTCTTCACAAACACACTTTTTTTTCTCGGGCGAGCGAAACTTTCAGTTATCAGGAAACCACTATTTAAATATTGCCGCTGAAACAGCACTTCTCACTTCTAAAAATACTTTTGCAGTAAACGAATTATTACGATTTGGAGGTTGGAACTCATTTCGTGGTTTTAATGAAAAGTCTCTTTTCGCTGATATGTATTATTTCGGTACGGGGGAATACCGATATTTGGTGGGGAATCAGGCATTTTTTGATGTATTCGCTCAGTACGGTCAATTTCGGAACAGCAATCTATCAGTAAAACCGAAAATCTACAGTTTCGGACTAGGATTTAATTTTTTCCTACCTATCGGATTAATGAGTTTCCAGATCTCGAACGGTAATGAATTCGGTAATCCTATAAAATTAGGTGACACTAAAATTCACTGGGGAATTCTGAGCAGGTTTTAATTATAGCAGGTTCATTTTAGAGTAATATAATTTTATGTTCTACTTTAACAACTGTACAGATATGTACCAATATCAAAGCGTTTCGGGCACTAAACTACTTTAGAAATGTTAAACATTCAGCAATAAGAACTTTTTCTCTGAGGTAAAAGAACGTCAGATACTGATTTAAGATCCAGAATTAACGTTCATTACTAATGGATAACATCTAGTCAATTGCACTTAAAAATGGGAGATTATACGGGTATTTTTAGGGTCATTCCTCATAAAACATTACTATTATAGAGGAGTAACTTTGACGGAGAAAAATACAGTCATGAAACCCAATTCTATATTAATATATTCCATTGTATTGTTTCTTATTAGCGGTTGCAAGAATTCCACCAATAACCTAAAATTTAATGGAGACCTTACTGACACAGAATGGAAAAGATTTTCAAACATTCCAAATGAAAGAAACATCATCTTAGATGTATCGAATGATCAGTTTAAGATTTGCAATGAGCGTAAGATAGATAATCCAATAACAGATGAATCCAGAAAAGATACTATCGTGAATATAAAATGGCATATTAACTTATGGTATCTTCAAGATAAAAGCTTGTCCATATGTTGTACACGAAACTAAGTAATTAAGTCATCTAGTGCTATTCGACTGCTGTATCTTTTTTGCATAGAATATTTTAGTTTAAAAATTAAACCAGTAATGAGCAATTAGCTTTCGCTTCTTACAAAACCTCTCCAGCTGTCCGCTGTATCTTTTTTGCTTACAATATTACAGTTTAAAATAAAACCACTGATAAGCAAAAAAGGATGTCGCTACCATCCGGGCCTATAATTTCTGGCAATCATTTTTACCAAGAAAAATATTTGTACTTGTTTTCTATCGCAATATCGAGTATTCTAATTCGCGAATCAACTATTATCTCTCATCTTTATACTTGGGTCTTAAGTTTTGACTCTCGATTCTAGACTCTTGAATCTTTAATCTTGATTCTTGGATCTTGAATCTTGGCATTTCTCTCAAATTATTGGTCACAAAAAAGCCTCATACAAATAAATGTATGAGGCTTTTAAAAAAGACTGGCGGCGACCTACTCTCCCGCGTTAGCAGTACCATCGGCGCTAGAGGGCTTAACTTCTGTGTTCGGAATGGGAACAGGTGAGCCCCTCTGCTAAAACCACCCTAAAGGCTGTTTTGTACAAAAGGATGTACAGTATATTATTATTTATAAGACTCAAGATGATAGAGCCAAGAGTCAAGACTTTAAATATCTTGGTTCTTGAATCTTGTTTCTTGATTCTGTATAAAAAATCGATAAAAACGTTCACAAAGAGACAACCGTAGTTGCACTATCGAGTACCTTAATTAGGCAATAAATCTACGGGTAATTAGTACTACTCGGCTATGACATTACTGCCTTTACACCTATAGCCTATCAACGTTGTCATCTCCAACGACCCTTAAAAGATGTCTCATCTTGAGGCAGGTTTCGCACTTATATGCTTTCAGTGCTTATCCTTTCCAAACGTAGCTACTCAGCGGTGCTCCTGGCGGAACAACTGATACACCAGAGGTTTGTTCAAATCGGTCCTCTCGTACTAGATTCAAGCCCTCTCAAACATCTAACGCCCGCAATAGATAGAGACCGAACTGTCTCACGACGTTCTGAACCCAGCTCGCGTGCCACTTTAATGGGCGAACAGCCCAACCCTTGGGACCTTCTCCAGCCCCAGGATGTGACGAGCCGACATCGAGGTGCCGAACCTCCCCGTCGATATGAGCTCTTGGGGGAGACTAGCCTGTTATCCCCGGAGTACCTTTTATCCTATGAGCGATGGCCCTTCCATACGGAACCACCGGATCACTATGTCCTGCTTTCGCACCTGATCGACTTGTAGGTCTCACAGTCAAGCACCCTTATGCCATTACACTCTACGCACGGTTACCAAGCGTGCTGAGGGTACCTTTGAAAGCCTCCGTTACTCTTTTGGAGGCGACCACCCCAGTCAAACTACCCACCACGCACTGTTCTTCCGTTAGGAAGTTAGGCTCCAAATAAACAAAGGGTGGTATTTCAACGTTGACTCCACCGACACTAGCGTGCCAGCTTCAAAGTCTCCCACCTATCCTACACATTGTTTATTCAAAGTCAATACGAAGTTATAGTAAAGGTTCACAGGGTCTTTTCGTCCCATTGCGGGTACTCGGCATCTTCACCGAGACTACAATTTCACAGAGCTCATGGTTGAGACAGTGCCCAGATCGTTACACCATTCGTGCAGGTCGGAACTTACCCGACAAGGAATTTCGCTACCTTAGGACCGTTATAGTTACGGCCGCCGTTTACTGGGGCTTCAGTTAATTGCTTCGCCTTGCGGCTAACAACCTTCCTTAACCTTCCAGCACCGGGCAGGTGTCAGACCCTATACATTATCTTTCGATTTAGCAGAGTCCTGTGTTTTTGATAAACAGTCGCCTGGGCCTCTTTTCTGAGGCCAGCATTGCTGCTGGCGTCCCTTCTTCCGAAGTTACGAGACTATTTTGCCTAGTTCCTTAACCATGATTCACTCTAGCACCTTAGGATTCTCTCCTCGACTACCTGTGTCGGTTTTGGTACGGGTTGCTTCACTTCGGCTTTTCTTGGAAGCACTTTCCCTACAACAACTTCGCCCGAAGGCTAGGTCTTGACTATTCCGTCAGTCTCCAGTAAGTACGGCACTCCGTCCCCTTTTTAGTGTGAGCAAGTTAGGGAATATTAACCCTATGTCCATCCACTTCCCCTTTCGGGTTCGCGTTAGGTCCCGACTAACCCTCAGCTGATTAGCATGGCTGAGGAAACCTTAGTCTTTCGGTGAGGGGGTTTCTCGCCCCCTTTATCGTTACTTATGCCTACATTTTCTTTTCTGTCCGCTCCACCAAATCTCACGATCTAGCTTCTGTGCAAACAGAATGCTCCCCTACCAGATATAATTCAAAAATTATAAATCCATAGCTTCGGTACTATACTTATGCCCGATTATTATCCATGCCGAACCGCTCGACTAGTGAGCTGTTACGCACTCTTTAAATGAATGGCTGCTTCCAAGCCAACATCCTAGCTGTCAATGCAGTTCAACCGCGTTATTTCAACTTAGTATAGATTTGGGGACCTTAGCTGTTGGTCCGGGTTCTTTCCCTCTCGGACATGGACCTTAGCACCCATGCCCTCACTGCTGCAGAACATTTATTAGCATTCGGAGTTTGTCAGGAATTGGTAGGTGATGAAACCCCCGCATCCAATCAGTAGCTCTACCTCTAATAAACTATATTGCAACGCTGCACCTAAATGCATTTCGGGGAGTACGAGCTATCTCCCAGTTTGATTGGCCTTTCACCCCTACCCACAAGTCATCCGAAGACTTTTCAACGTCAACCGGTTCGGTCCTCCACTTTGTGTTACCAAAGCTTCAACCTGCCCATGGGTAGATCACAAGGTTTCGCGTCTAATCCTACTAACTAAGCGCCCTATTCAGACTCGCTTTCGCTCCGCCTCCGTACCTGAAGTACTTAAGCTCGCTAGTAAAATTAACTCGTAGGCTCATTATGCAAAAGGCACGCCGTCACCCAACTTGTGGGCTCCGACCGCTTGTAGGCGTACGGTTTCAGGTTCTCTTTCACCCTTCTATTCGAAGTGCTTTTCACCTTTCCTTCACAGTACTTGTTCACTATCGGTCTTTCAGGAGTATTTAGCCTTGGAGGATGGTCCCCCCATATTCAGACAGGATTTCACGTGTCCCGCCCTACTCATTTATCATCTATGTATGCCTTTCAAATACCGGGCTATCACCGTCTTTGGCTGTTCTTTCCAGAACATTCTTCTAAACATATAAAGACTTTTGGGCTAATCCGCTTTCGCTCGCCACTACTTACGGAATCTCTTCGATTTCTTTTCCTCCGGGTACTTAGATGTTTCAGTTCTCCGGGTTTGCTCTCTAATAAATTAGAGTGACTGGTCTTCAACCAGCCGGGTTGCCCCATTCAGACATCTGCGGATCAATTCGTGTGTGCCGATCCCCGCAGCTTTTCGCAGCTTACCACGTCTTTCTTCGCCTCTGAAAGCCTAGGCATCCGCCATACGCCCTTAACGATTTCTTTCCTAATAATATATTAGTTCAGTTTTTTGTCTAACACCTAAGTGTTAAACTAGTTTTATTTAAACTCGGCACTCGAAAGTGCTCGGTTTTCTCTTTGTGATGTTCTTATCGTTAATGTCAATGATCTTATCTCTTCTTGCCCTTCTGATGAACAGATGTGTTTTTGGCTCCATCCGTAACTTTTAAATCAGTCGTTCAAAACTGTGAATAATATAGGTTCGATCCTATCTAAACTTCCTAATCTCTTAGTCCGTCCTGCCTCCTTTCGGCATCATTCTAATCTGTATCGTAAATATCTTCTATTCTTGCTTCTTTTCAGAAGCTTTTCGTCACATTGCTGTAACTTGTTCTCACTGTATCCTAAAATACATTGTACTTGGTACATCGTAATTGATACAATAATGTGGAGAATAAGGGAGTCGAACCCTTGACCTTCCCGATTTTAGTCGGGACGCTCACGCTCCTATCAGCGTAAATCCAGTTTTTATCTCATTGTATTGCTACAATTTGTGGAGAATAAGGGAGTCGAACCCTTGACCTCCTGCGTGCAAGGCAGGCGCTCTAGCCAACTGAGCTAATTCCCCGCTAGTATAGACTCTGAGATTCAAGATGCTAGAAACAAGATTTTAACGTCTTGACTCTTGGCTCTTTTATCTTCCCGTCTTGTTATTAGTAGTCTCGGGCAGGCTCGAACTGCCGACCTCTACATTATCAGTGTAGCGCTCTAACCAGCTGAGCTACGAGACTCTATTTAATTAATAACTATTAATTAATAATTGTTAATTATCTCTCTTCCCTGATTACTAATCCTAGTGGGTGTATGTTTTATAAATATCAACCAAATAAAGAAAAACTAAAGCTAACTTTGAGCAAGTGCTCTGGTACTTGCGTACCGTTTTGTTTGTTTATACTCTCCTAACGAAGAGTCTCAAAAATGAGATGTTCCAGCCGCACCTTCCGGTACGGCTACCTTGTTACGACTTAGCCCTAGTTACTTGTTTTACCCTAGGCAGCTCCTTTTACGGTCACCGACTTCAGGTACCCCAAACTTCCATGGCTTGACGGGCGGTGTGTACAAGGCCCGGGAACGTATTCACCGCGCCATGGCTGATGCGCGATTACTAGCGATTCCAGCTTCATAGAGTCGAGTTGCAGACTCCAATCCGAACTGAGACCGGCTTTCGAGATTTGCATCACATCGCTGTGTAGCTGCCCTCTGTACCGGCCATTGTATTACGTGTGTGGCCCAAGACGTAAGGGCCGTGATGATTTGACGTCATCCCCACCTTCCTCTCTACTTGCGTAGGCAGTCTCACTAGAGTCCTCAACTGAATGTTAGCAACTAGTGACAGGGGTTGCGCTCGTTGCAGGACTTAACCTAACACCTCACGGCACGAGCTGACGACAACCATGCAGCACCTTGAAAATTGCCCGAAGGAGAGTCTATTTCTAAACCTGTCAATTCCCATTTAAGTCTTGGTAAGGTTCCTCGCGTATCATCGAATTAAACCACATAATCCACCGCTTGTGCGGGCCCCCGTCAATTCCTTTGAGTTTCAATCTTGCGATCGTACTCCCCAGGTGGCTAACTTATCACTTTCGCTTGGTCTCTGAAGCTTGCGCCCCAAAAACGAGTTAGCATCGTTTACGGCGTGGACTACCAGGGTATCTAATCCTGTTCGCTCCCCACGCTTTCGTCCCTCAGCGTCAGTTAAATCATGGTAACCTGCCTTCGCAATTGGTGTTCTAAGTAATATCTATGCATTTCACCGCTACACTACTTATTCCAGCTACCTCTAATTTACTCAAGACCGACAGTATCAACGGCAGTTTCATAGTTAAGCTATGAGATTTCACCACTGACTTATCGGTCCGCCTACGGACCCTTTAAACCCAATAAATCCGGATAACGCTTGCACCCTCCGTATTACCGCGGCTGCTGGCACGGAGTTAGCCGGTGCTTATTCGTATAGTACCTTCAGCTTTCTACACGTAGAAAGGTTTATTCCTATACAAAAGAAGTTTACAATCCATAGGACCGTCATCCTTCACGCGGGATGGCTGGATCAGGCTCTCACCCATTGTCCAATATTCCTCACTGCTGCCTCCCGTAGGAGTCTGGTCCGTGTCTCAGTACCAGTGTGGGGGATCTCCCTCTCAGGACCCCTAAAGATCATTGACTTGGTGAGCCGTTACCTCACCAACTATCTAATCTTGCGCGTGCCCATCTCTATCCACCGGAGTTTTCAATATTAAATGATGCCATTCAATATATTATGGAGTATTAATCTTCCTTTCGAAAGGCTATTCTCCTGATAAAGGTAGGTTGCACACGTGTTACGCACCCGTACGCCGCTCTCTAGTTTCCGAAGAAACTATACCGCTCGGCTTGCATGTGTTAGGCCTCCCGCTAGCGTTCATCCTGAGCCAGGATCAAACTCTCCATTGTATGTTTGTCTGACTCACTCAAAGCTATTGACGCTCTAATTTTTCCTTACTTTTTTGGTTGTTATTTGTATGTCAATGATCTCTTTCTCTTCTCGCTTTATTTCCGAAAACTAATCTGTCATTGTTTCCGAATTGCGAGTGCAAAAGTATAAAGTTTATTTTAATTGACCAAATGTTTTTGGAGAAATTTTAAAAGTTTTTTTCCAACTCCCAAAATCTAATCCCTAACAATTCAATCTGCTCCTACTTCGCTCCCCGTCTCTCTCGATTTGGGATTGCAAAGATAAGAACCTTTTTTTAATTCACAAGCTTTTTTTGATATAAATTGTAAAACTTTCGTCCTAAATCAAAATCCTCAATTACCTGTCTCTCTACTTCGCTACTCTGTTTTAGAGTGGTGCAAATATACTAACACACTCTACATCTCGCAACTCTTTTTATAATTATTTTAAACATGTGTATAATTATACCCACTAACTTACTATCACACACCTATTTATTATCCAAATTAAGTTATTAACATTATCGCTTTACAACACCTTTCTAACTTTAAAACCTTAATCCAACCGTTAATCAAGTCTTTTTAACCTTTAAGTAATATTAAAATAAGCCGGAACTCTTCCTAAAGAAAGAATAGGACGGAGATTATGACCACCGTATAAACCTATTTGAGAAAACACCTTCAGTAATTATAAGTAAGTCGACGATATCAGGCACAAAAAAATCCCCTTCAATATGAAGAGGATTTATTAATATATAAGAGGAATTTATTTATTCAACTCATTATTTAACTTTACAGCATCTGTATAATTAGGATTTAACTGTACTGATTTGCTTACATAATCCTTCGCTTTAGCTTCATCAGTATCTTTTACCAAATAGGCAACAGCAAAGTATGCATAAGAAAGCGTTTCTTTATTTGCTTCCATATCTGCCGGTTTAACTTTGGTGATATATTTCTCATAAGCTACTTTAGCAAGTTCATTTTGTCCAGCTTGCTGGTAAGAATATCCTTGGCTATAATAAGCGGGTGCCCAATCTGGTAGCAATCCACTCATTTTTTGCCAAGAATGAATAGCTCCATTCCAGTTTTTAGCTTCCTGGTATGCGTTTGCTAATTTGAATAAAGCATCCGTATCCTGTGGTTTTGCAGCAACTTGTTTTTTAAGAGCTTCAATTTGTGGATTAGTTGTACCTGCATCAACAGAGGCCTGGTTCACTGCACCACCACCTTTAATTTTGATCAACTCTTCATCCCACTTCATGGTTTCATCCTTGGCAGCTTTCGCAATTGCTATTTTCTGCTGAGATTCTAATTTTAAAGCTGCTTTTTTGACCGCATCGGTTTCTTTTTCAGCCAAACCTGCCGCGATCAGTCCTTGCAATCCTTGGTCAGCTGTTAAAACACGAGACTTTTCAGCTTTCGACAAGAACATGTCCATACTTGTTTTTGCTGCAGCATAATCGCCATCAGCATAAAGAAGATATGCTCTCAATTTATATTTAATAGGATCTTCAACCTTGTCGAAGACTTTATCAAGATATATTTTTGAGTTTCCGTAATCCTCATTCGTGAAGAATAATTTAGAAATCTCTAATTGAGTATCGGGATCTTCATCGGCATATTTTGCATAATTGATCAAGTCTTGAGTTGCCAAGGCATTTTTCTGATATCGGATATCATAAGCAGCTTTTGCTTTATAAGCTGGTGCATAAGTTGCATCGGCAGCAATTGCTTTATCGATATTCTCTTTTGCAGATTGCCATTGTTGAGCTTGCATCCATAATGTACCAATTCTGGTAAATACAGAAGCTTTATTTCTCGCAGTAGGCAACGCTTTTTCGTATGCGGTCATTGCTGAACCCGCAACTTGTGGACTATTTGTCAATTTCAAACGGTAGGCATCACCCAAAGTATAATAGTAATGTGCGGGAGTACCGTTTTTCGCAGATCTTTCAACTGCTTTATTTAAATAATCGATCGCTAAATCAGCATTAGCTGCTCCACCAAACATTGTAATCGCTTCGGCAGCGCGGTATAGCACTTCAGCATCTTTTTCCCGAGAATCTTTCACGATACTCTGAATTTCGCCAATTGCAGACTTGTCACCTTTACCTAATTTAACCGAAGCTAGACCGATTTTGTTGAGATAACTTTTTTTATCAGCTGCAATTCCTTTATTAAAATTTTCCTGCGCTTTATCAAAATTTGGTTCAAACTGAGTTAAATAAGAGTTCCCTAAGTAAAAATAATTTTCAGCAGTCGCCGATTTTGCAACCATATCAGTAAACACCTGTCTTGCCTGCGCATATTTATGACTGTCTGCACTATTGATTCCTTCTTGCAATGTCTGGCCAAAAGCAAAATTAGTGAAAAAACCTACTGAAACTCCGAAAGCAATTTTCTTCGTTAAATTCATTATATCTTTCATTTTAAATTGTTTAATTGTTTTTATAAATAACTATGTACTGACTTCACTCCCAATTTTTATACCAAAAATTTATAATGACGGTCAGTAAGGATTTTTTAAGATTTTTTAACGCATTTGAACCTCTCTTCTGAAAAGGTAATACGGTTGCAAACCTTCTTTGGAAACTACAATCTGCCCAAGCTGCGTACAGGAAAATCGAATAAATCCATTTCCAAGTCCGAAGTACGGCTCATTGGTAAGAAAATACAATATTCTGCTGAACGGGTAAGATCTATTCGCTAAATTATCTAAAGTCGGTTCATAGGCTTTGTTGCCTTCGACAACTTTTAAAATCTTTACAGAATTTCTTAACGCTTCTGATTCGGGATCATAAGGTCGACTAAGTGTATTTAAACTTAAAGCCCCAATTTTATCAGGAAGGTTTACCAATTGTTCGGCGATATTTTTGTTCCCACTAATGATCGAATATTTTAATTGATCGGGAGTTGTTTTAAGTTTCTGAGCTACAAAGTTTAGATTACTAGAATTAGTCCCATCAAAAATAATTTTTTTCTGATCACTTTTTAAAAGTTCGTGCAATTCATTCACAGATATAGTCTCCCGCGGCGAATCTTTCGACACGATAAAAATGACAGCATCAGCAGCAAATCTTGCAGGTTGCAAATCAAGATCTATTTTATCTTTAAAGGCTTTCTTTTCTCTTTCATTGAGTTCACGCGACATTACAATTACACGAACTTTTCGTTCTAGCAAATCAAGAAAAGCCAAATCTTCTTTCTTAAAAACCAGTTTGATTTTTGTGTTCGGATATAAAGCCATGTATCTGCTCGTGAGTGCTTCGGAAACACTTCGAAAAGATTCATCCACTTCCAGCGTAACCGTTCCCTGCTGTGGAGTATCCACGACATGATCTGACTTTTTACACGATATCAAAAAAGTGAAAAAGCTTACTATTAAAATTAGTGTTTTACTCTTCATTTCGTTGCTGACGAATTCTGTAGATTGAGCGGGCAATTCTAAAAATACCGTATGCAATAAGCAAACCGCCCAAAGAATAGGCGATATTCGGATCTAAAAAAATTACGAAAAATTTATATATAATTACGAATATTCCTAACACGATGTAGAAGAATCCAGTAACTAATGATAACCAGTTAAAAATCATAGGTCACAAAACTACAAAAAAAATAAAAAAAGAGAAGCATTCACTTCTCTTTTCTATAATTTGATTAAAATTTTTACTCAAACTGCATCGTTAGCGGTAATCTGTAACGGTAACGTACCGATTTCCCGTTAATTTTTGCTGGCGACCATTTGTTCTTAATCGACTTCACAGTTCTTACTGCTTCAGCATTGAAATCCTTATTAGGACCATTTGCTTTAACATCAGTAATTGTTCCGTCTCTTTCAACAACAAATATGACTTCAGTTTTAACTGTACCTTCATCACCACTCATTACAGAAGTATCAAAATTGTTGGATACATTAGCTCTAAATTTATTAATACCTCCAGGGAATTCAGCTAACTGCTCAACTTCCGTGTAAACCTGAGTTTCTGAAATTTGTGGTTTCACCTCTACCGTTTGCACTTTACCAGTTGATGGCGGTGGCGGTGGCGGTGCATAAGCCGGAGCTTTTATACCTTCCTGTGCTACCACACCAGTAGTTGTCTTAAGCTGCTCACTAATCGGTGGCGGCGGAGTTTCTACCTTAGGCGCTTTTGTCGGTTCTGGAACCACGTTTTGAATAACTTCAATTTTTGGTTCTTCTTTCGGCGGCGGCGGTGGTGGCGGCGGTTCTTCTTCTTTCGGCGCTTCAATGATTAATTCTTCTTCGGGAAGAATATCAATCAAATTTGCATTTACCTCTTGTGTTTTAACTTCAGTCATTTGTTTAATTTTCATTATCACAAATGGAGTAATCGCTACAACACAGAATAAAATTGTTCCAAAGATGAAGGCCTTGGTGAGCATTGATCTATAATTTGTACGCAAATTATAGGCACCATATGCTTTATTTCTATTTTCAAATACAATCTCGTCTAACGAGTTGTAAGTGGTTTCATCTGCCATTATTCTCTCTTTTATTTATTTAACAGTAGTATTCTATTTTGTAGGAGTTGCCGGCGCTGGCGCTGAACCTTCTACTTTTTTATCATAAACAGCCTGTTCCCACGATTTAATATCGGTTACCCCATATATTTCGTTCTTGGTTATTGCCATTTCATCTAGAATATCTACGAAGTTTTTATATACTGCATCGTCCGTAGGCTTAATGATCACCGTAAACTTAGTTGGATCTTTAGCTCGGGCTTTTGCCTGCTCAATTACTTTTGTAATCCCATTTCTATCAAAACTCGTTTCCTGCAAGGTTTGATCGTTCAAACCTGCCTGGTCTAACTGATGATAGAAAATTCTATTGTCTTTCCCAATAATCAGGGAAAGGGAGTTCGTTAAATCAATTTCTGTATCAGGTGCCTTTTGGTTGTCTTTCGGTTTTGCCGGAAGTCCTAAGTCCATCACATTCGGTTTGTTGAAAGTGGTCACCAACATAAAGAAAGTGATCAAAAGGAACGCCAAATCTACCATGGGAGTTAAATCTACGTGAGGTACCTGCTTTTTGGAGCGCACCTTTCCGCCTTTCCCACTGCTATCTTTTACTTGTACTTCTGCCATTTCTTACTTATTGTGCCGTTTCTTGACTTGTTATTAACCAGAACTTCAAGAAATCTATATCTCTTAATCCTTCAAATAAAGCTTTCACTTTCGGATACTTTGTTTGCGTGTCACCTTTAATCGCTAATTTATAATCAGGATTTACGGCTAAACTTTGTTGTACCCAATCGATTAACTGCGCATTTGCACTGTCCATCGGAATTCCCGTTTTGCTTTTGAAAGCTTTACGGTCTTCGTCTTTAAGATCCAAAAAACCTTTCAATTGATTCATTGGAACCCCTATCGATTGTGCATTTGCAAAAGCAACTTTCTCCTGGTCATTAAATTTCATACCATATTTTTCTCCCATTTTTTCTAAAAGAGCCATTCGCTCTTTCGGATTTTCCACGGGGGTAAAATAGAATCTTCCGTCTGTTGTACTCAAAATAGTCATTAAACTGGCATCTGGAAGTAACTTTTCAGATATAGAAGATGGCGTGGTAATCGTCTCGACATCAGGTTTTGCAAACTGAGCCGTAAGGATAAAGAATGTAAGGAGTAGAAATGATACATCGGTCATCGCCGTCATATCTACCCTTATATTATGTCTTTTTGGTTTGACTCTCGCCATTGTAAATTATTTTATATTAAACTTCTGTTTTTTGAGATCCATTAAAATACCGGATCTCCAATCAGTGCGAAATTCTTAGTGGAATTCAGCGAAAGACTGTTGGATTGACATTGCGATCTCGTCAATTTTGAACGTTAATCCGTCAATCTTAGAAGTAAAATAGTTATAGAAAATAATCGCAACTGCAGAAGTACCAATACCTAAAGCTGTGTTAATCAAAGCCTCAGAAATACCGATTGATAATGCAGCTGAATCTGGTGTTCCACCTCCTGAACCTAACGCCTGGAAAGCTTTAATCATCCCGATTACCGTTCCTAATAGTGCAACTAAGGTTGCTACAGTACCTAATGTAGAAAGAATCATCATGTTTTTCTCCAACATCGGCATTTCAAGTGTGGTAGCTTCTTCGATTGATTTGTTTAATGCAACCATTTTCTGCTCTTTATTCAAACTAGTGTCATGGGATAATGCTTTGTAGGTAGTTAAACCTTCTTTTACAACATTACCAACAGAACCTTCTTGTCTGTCACATTCTTCAATCGCTTCATCAACTTTATTTTGATTTAGCAATCTTCTTACGTTTAAAACAAAACTGTCTACATTTCCTGCACCTGCAGCTTTCTTAAGAACCAATGCTCTTTCAATTGAGAATACGATTACGATAATCATAAATGAAATAAGGATTGGTACAATTACACCACCCATGTATATAATTCCCATAAAACCTTCAGGATGTAATTCCTTCGTTTCCAAACCAGAGAATGCTACAGAAGCTCCGTTAAGCCTTGGATCAGCTTTAAAGTTTCCTGGATTACCTAGTACAAAGTAATATATTAAATACCCTATTACCAAAAGAATAGGCAGTATTAAGGCCGGATTTAATCCTCCTAAATTTTTAGCAACTACTTGCTCCTCGTTGTTTGAAACATTCATTTCCATACTAAACTAAATTATAATTGTTATTTTTTTAAATTTTTTCGAGCTGTAAAATAAAGTTAAAATATTTAATCGTGCAAGTTATTGAAGGTGAATAGAAATATTTTTTTCAATGTTACTGAAGTTTAACATTCATATATCATCAAAAAATATATGGATTATTGCTATTAATCGTCAAAATAAGATGAACGGTTAAAAATTTAATAAAAATAAGGCTTCCTTTATTTGATTGTTTTATCTAGAAATTCCTTATAATTTCTCTAAAGGACAATATTAATTATTTTTTTCGGGACAATGATCACTTTTTTAGGATTATTTCCCTGCAACTGTTCTTTTGTGCGGTCATCTGCAAGAACAGCCGCCTGAATCTCCGGAATTGATAAATCTGCAGGTAAATTAAGCTTAAACCTCATTTTACCATTAAAACTTACCGGATATGCAATTTCATCTTCAACAAGATATTTTTCTTGAAATTCGGGGAACGGCGCAAATTCGATAGAATTATTATTTCCTAAATTATACCACAATTCTTCCGCGATGTGTGGTGCATAAGGTGAAACCATAATGGCCAAAGGTTCTAAGATCGCTCTTTTATTTGTTTTCAGTTTTTGCAATTCGTTGACGGCGATCATAAACTGAGAAACAGAGGTATTGAACGAGAAATTATCAATATCAAAAACTACTTTTTTAATTAAAGTATGCAGAATTTTGTATTCTTGTCTGGTTGGTTCTTCCTCCGAAACATAGAAATTATTTCCATTAAAATAGAGGTTATAGAATTTTTTTAAGAAACCATAAACTCCACTTAAACCTTGTGTATTCCATGGTTTTGATTGTTCTAATGGTCCCAGGAACATTTCATACAACCGCAAACAGTCGGCGCCAAATTCATCACAAATATCATCAGGATTCACGACATTGTATTTTGACTTGGACATTTTTTCGACTTCTCTTTCGCAAATGTATTTTCCGTCTTCTAAAATAAATTCTGCCTCAGCAAATTCTGAGCGCCAGTTTCTAAATTTTTCGGTATCGAGTTCATCCGTTCCGCCTTTTAATAAAGAAACATCAACGTGGATTTTTTGAAAGTGATCTTTATTAAGAATTCCTACAGGGAATTTTTTTAAAACTATATCTTCTAATGCCTTAATATTTTCTTTATCTTCTATATTATCAACAACTTTCTTAGAAACATAAACGGATTTTGAAATACCATTTAAAGTTTCATTATAATTAAACCTATACGCTAACGCACTCATCCCCAAAATCATTCCCTGATTAATAAGTTTTTTGAAAGGTTCTTCGTGGTTAATGTAACCTCGATCTTTCATAAACATATTCCAGAAACGGGAATAGAGTAAATGTCCGGTTGCGTGTTCGCTTCCACCAATATATAAATCTACTTGCCCCCAATAATCGGAAAGATTTTTATCCGTAAAAACATCCTCATTATTCGGATCCATATATCGTAAGAAATACCAAGAACTCCCTGCCCATCCTGGCATCGTCGATAACTCTAAAGGAAATACTGTTTCATTATTAATTAAATCAGTAGAAACAACTTTCTGCTTGGATTCATCCCAACCAAATGTTTTAGCGTTTCCTAAAGGTGGATCGCCATCTTCAGTTGGTAAGTATTTCTCAACTTCTGGAAGTTCCAAAGGCAAAGCAGAAATCGGCAAAGTGTACGGCATTCCTTCTTTATAATATACAGGAACCGGTTCGCCCCAATATCGCTGACGGGAGAAAACAGCATCTCGCTGTCTGTAATTGGTTGTTCCGTGTCCGATATTTCTCTTTTCAATTTCAGAAATAATTAATGATTTGGCGTCGTCATATTTTAAACCATTTAAAAATTCTGAATTCACGCAAACCGAATCTTTCGAATCAAATGACTCTTCCTGAATATCGACATCATTTTCAATGACATTGACAATGGTCAAATCGAATTTTTTCGCAAAACGGTGATCACGTTCATCATGTGCCGGAACGGCCATTACAGCGCCAGTTCCGTAACCCATCAGCACGTAATCAGAAATATAAACCGGCATTTCTGCATTGGTAAAAGGATTTAAAGCATATGATCCAGTGAACACACCACTCACATTTTTCACGTCAGACATACGATCACGCTCTGTTTTCTTAGAAGTTTGTTCGATGTAGTTTTCAACTTCCTCTTTTTGACCTTCTATTGTTAAAGTTTTAACCAAAGGATTCTCTGGCGCTAAAACCATAAATGTAGCTCCAAATATAGTGTCGGGACGTGTGGTGAACACGGATATTTTTTCTTGAGCATCTTCAACATCAAAAGTCACGAGTGCTCCCTGAGATTTTCCAATCCAGTATTCCTGCGCATCTTTCAATGGTTGCGGCCAATCTAAAGAGTTTAGACCTTGCAGTAATCTTTCAGAGTACGCAGTAATACGCATACTCCACTGCATCATTTTCTTTTGAAAAACGGGGAAACCTCCTCTTTCAGATTTACCATCTTTTACCTCATCATTCGCCAATACTGTTCCTAAACCTGGGCACCAATTCACCGTTGTTTCCGCACGATAAGCTAAACGGTAGTTTAACAAAATATCTTGTTGATCTAATTCAGAAGCACCTTTCCACTCTTCTGCTGTAAAATTTAAAATATCGTTTTGAACTGCTGATAAATTATCAGTTCCCTGATTTTCAAAATGACGAATCAATTCTGAAATAGGCTCAGCTCTATCGGTAGATTTGTTATACCACGAATCAAAAAGTTGAATGAAAATCCACTGCGTCCATTTGTAATAAGAAGCATCAGAAGTTCTCACTTCCCTACTCCAGTCAAATGAAAAACCAATTCTGCGCATTTGCTGTTCGTAGCGCGTAATATTCTCTTCGGTCGTTATAGCAGGATGCTGACCTGTTTGGATCGCATATTGTTCTGCTGGAAGCCCGAATGAATCGTAACCAATCGGATGCAAAACATTAAATCCTTGATGTCTCTTATACCTTGCATAAATGTCAGAAGCGATATAACCGAGCGGATGACCAACGTGTAAACCCGCTCCAGAAGGATAAGGAAACATATCCAAAACATAAAATTTTGGTTTATCGGTAGTATTATCAGTTTTGTTAGTTTGATTTTCTTGCCAGAATTTCTGCCACTTTTTTTCGATCGATTGATGGTCGTAAAACATTCTTTAATTTTAAATAAGTCACAAATTTAAGGTTTTGAAATGAAAAAATCCTCACCATTTCTGATGAGGACTTCTGTGTAAAAAAACTTAAAATTAATTCGCAACTTTCGTCGCCGAGATTTCGATCTTATTAATACTGGAAGAATTACTCTTATCAACATAATAAACCACCATATTACTATTTGTTAAAGTGGTAATTGCTCCGTCCATTTTATTACCATTTGTAGTAATAGAAAAGGCTTTTGTATCTGGATTGTAGGTGTATTCAATAGGCAAATCGAATAACATGGTGCAAGTTCCATTGCTGTTGTCATAGTATTTTATTTTACCTGATGTATCTGTGGTAAATGTAATTCTGCCTTTTTTCTGGCAATTATCAGTAACAACTGTTGTAGTTGTACTTCCCCCATTAGCGGTAGTTGTAGTTACAATTTTGTCCGGTTGCCAATTTCCTTGGAGTTTCATCTTATCCGAGTTATCAGAGCTGTCGTCACTTCTGCAGCTAACTGCCAACGCAAACAATACCGACGTACTCATTAACAATAGCTTTTTCATAATAGATATTTTTTATGTGTTGCATAATTGTTTACAAAATGCATACCGCTCTAAACAGAATATAAATATTAATATCTTTGCTTAGAAACAAATTTTTATGCCTGAGATTTCTATTATCACGCCATCTTTCAATTCCGCGCCATTTATAATGGAAACGATCCAGGCCGTTTTAGCACAAACTTTTCAGGATTTTGAATGGCTAATTACAGATGATTGCTCCAGTGATAATACCGTAGAAATCATTAAGAATTATAATGATCCACGTATAATTCTCACCATTGCTGATAAAAACTGTGGCGCAGGTCACGCGAGAAATTTATCTCTTGAAAAAGCTACCGGAAAATACATCACATTTTTAGATGCGGATGATTATTGGGAGCCCAATTTTCTTCAAGAAATGATTCAGTTCATGAAAGAAGAAAAAGCAGAACTCGCCTACTCAAATTATGCAAGATGTGACGAAAACTTGATCCCAAAACTAACAGATTTTAGGGCAGATAAAGAGGTTACTTTTGATAATTTATTAAAAACGTGCAGATTATCTCTTCTAAGTTCAATGTACGATTCTGAAAGAGTGGGTAAAGAATTTTTTCCAAAGGGCAGCAAACGGGAAGATCACGTGATGTGGCTTAATTTATTAAAGAAAATCCCGGTCGGAAAACCGCTGCCGAAAACTATGGCCAAATACAGAATGCATGCAAGCAGTATTTCTCGGAAAAAAACCAATATTATGAAAGATCAATATTTAGTCTACAAAGAACATATGAATTTTTCAACCTTAAAATCACTGTATTATACCGGAAATTGGGCAATTAATGGATTTATGAAATATTCTAAAATTTTTAATTAATGGAATATTCAAAAGAATTTAAAGAGGCGATTTCAAATTTTACGGCAAAAGAAAAAGATAAATTGATCATACGGCTTTTAAAGAAAGACCGCATTTTATCGCATCGACTATATTTCGAACTGATTGATCCTGAAACGGCGGATGATAAGCGAGCACAAATGGAAATTTTAATTAAAAATGAAGTTCCTCTCGCTGCAAAGAAATACGGTCGAACCAAATATTTTCTTACCCAAATCAGAAAGATTAGTTCCAAAATCACGGAACATGTAAAAATAACGTCGGATAAGTTTGGCGAGGTTTCTTTAAATCTTTTACTGGTAAGTGAAACTTTAAAACATCTCCCAAAGAGCGGTGATCACTATAAATTATTCATTTACTTACTCAACAAAATTTTCCGTGCATTTATTTTAACTAAAAAATTAGATCCAGATTATTATCTTGATTTACGACCAAACTACGAAGATATTAAAGACCAGATTTTAGGCAATAAATCTTTAGAAGAACTCACCCTGCACAATGGAATATTTTTAAGTTGGTTTGATCCGGAAAATATTCCCGACCAAATTGATTTACTGTTTAAGGAAGTTAAAGGTGAAGGTTTACTTCGATAATTTAGATGGAGATCGACACAATCTTTTTCACCACACGGCTTACCATTACATCACAATAGATTAAATTAAATTCAAAAATCTCTTCTCTATTGTAAGATTTTTCAATTTCTATTTTCAAATATTTTTTTGCCCGGTTGAGCCGCACTTTTACATTGCTTTCACTTATATCTAAAACTTCTGCAGTTTCTGCAACGCTTAAACCGTTGATTTCTCGCAACGTAAAAACGGTACGGTAATCTTCGGAGATTTCGAGTAAACTTTTTTCGATCACTGATTTTAGCTCTGTATTCATCACATTACTGTAGGTTTCTGTGTTGCCCACTTTCTCATAAAGCAGCGTATTTTTATCAAGAGATTCTATATGTGTTTCTGCCCATTTCTTGGATTTTCTATAACATTCGTGAATCATAATCTTCGAAAGCCAGGTTTTAAATGAAGACCTATTTTTAAATTGACTAAGATGTGTATATGCCTGAATGTATGAATCCTGCATTAAATCTTGAGTATCTTCATGACTGAAATGATACATTTTCCCAATCCGATAAAGGAACGGATTGTTACGACGGATTATTAATTCAAAAAGTGCCGTTTCTTTATTAAGAATTTTTTGAATCAACTCCGAATCTGAATATTGGCTTTGTGCATGCATATCTTTACTGTTTTTGGGGAAACACCGCTTCAGTTTCTATTTTATAAATTCATTTTTGTAAACCACGTCATCTTTCATTACAAAATTCACATTTTCCAGATCGATAATTCCATTCAATGGATTTTCCTGAACTGCGATAATATCTGCAAAATTTTCGGTGGTGATTAGCACTTTTCCAGAAAGAACAGCAATCATTTTACCTGCTTTAACTGCCGTTATTTTTGACATTAAATCATAGTTTAAAAAACTAAAAAGAACTGACACAGAATTTTAATACTATTTTTCATTCTTTTACTTTAAAATTTTTAAAATGTATTCACTCTAAAAGCATACAACAAATTTTAATTTTGATGGTTTTTAACCATATATTCTACGATAAAATCAGAAGCAATCGGTTGGCTGTTAATAAATATTCGTGCGTTATCACCCATCTTTTTCAATAAAACTTCATCGTTTAATAAACCTAAAAGATAAGGTGCTGCAAAAAATTCATCTTCGAAAGATTTTCCGCCGTTCTTGGCGATTAATCCATCAGCTTCTGGATTGTTGGTGTACTGATTTCCGAAAAAAACGGGAATTCCATAGGTTGCAGCTTCTAAAATATTATGCAACCCTTTGGAGTGAAATCCACCCCCAACTACCGCCAAATTACCGTAGGAGTAAAGATTTCCCAGAAGTCCAATACAGTCAATAATTAAAACTTTCACATTTGAATAATTCAGAGCCTCTTTATCTGAAATTTGAGAATACAAAAGAGAAGTCGGAAAAATTGTTTTTAAATTAGCAACGCGTTTTAAATCGTGCGGTGCAATAATAATTTTTACATCTCTGTTTTTCGCGGCAATTATTTCAGCCATTCTTTCTTCAGCTTCCCAGGAACTTCCAAAAATAACAGTTTTGCGATCGAGCACAAATTCCTTAATAAATTGCACGGTATTGTCTTTTTCACGCAATTGTTTCACCCGATCATAGCGCGTATCACCCGCTGTCAGAGAATTTTTCAAGCCAATACCTTTTGCTAAAGCTGAAGAATGCGTAGTTTGATGAAAGAAGAAATCTACATTTCTTTTTAATTCTCTTACAAACCATTTTCCATAAAATTTAAAGAACACTTGCGTTTCATAAAATAAGGCAGAAACAACATAGATTTGGGCACCTTGCTTTTTCAGCTCATCCAGAAGATTGTACCAATAATCATATTTTACGGTAAAGAAAATATCAGTTTTAAAATTGGAAACAAATTCGGTGACCCATTCTTTGGTATCAAAAGGAAGGTAGCAAATCGCATCTGCAATGCTTTTTTTCTTAATGACGTTGTCGTAACCCGAGGGCGAGAAAAATGTAACTAAAATTTTATGGGTCGGAAACTTTGCTTTTAATTTCTCTAAAACTGGCAGACCTTGTTCGTACTCACCTAAACTCGCGGCATGCATCCAGATTATTTTATCATCTGCGGAAAATTTTGATTTTACAATTTCACAACTTTGTCTGCGTCCGGCGAGCCCTTTTTTCAATTTATAGTTAAAAATCGCACCGATTTTTATCGCTGTGATGAGTAAGCTTACCAATATGTTGTAAATCGATTTCACTAGTCCGTATTTTGAGGATATTCTTTCTGCATATTTTTTTTAGATACGATTACCATTACCACCACCAATACGAGCATGAGTCCTAAAAGATAATTAACTACTGAACTTAATCCTTCTTGTGTTCCTAACCCTGTTGCAACACTTTCATAAGTGATTACGGCGAAAATAAGCATAGTCAGGAAATTTAAGATATTCACAATAAGTTCCGATTTTTTGGTATCCTTTTTAAAATTTTCAGGAATATTAAGTAACGGCGTTTTGGGATTTTTCGCAACTAAAAACAAAAGGAGATAAACAAATGTGGCAACACCAGCTAAAAACCATAACGTAATTTTCGGTCCAAATCGATTTGCAGTTCCACTAAGATCAAAATGAATCGGTATTGTTGGTGTAAGTTCCCGATAATTAATGAAAATAATATCCCAGATAAATATGAGCAAAATGAACGCGGCAATTTTAAGATATAACGATATTTTAGACATCACATTTCTAATAAATAGGCTCCTTAAAATTAAGAATTATTTATTTGGCAAGACATTTCTTATAAACCGCAGTTTGTGGGTGTGCTTATTTAAATCTTTATTGAAAATCCCGGTGGTATCTAAGGCATCAATTCGCACTTTACCAAATGAATGAATAATTTCGTGGTGATTAAGCATGATTCCCACGTGCACAATTTGCCCTTCCTCATTCTCGAAAAACGCTAAGTCTCCAGCTCGGCTTTCCTCTACAAAGCTTAAAACCTCTCCTACTTCTGCCTGTTGATAAGCGTCCCGTGGCAAGGCAAAACCATGAATTTTGTAAACCAGCTGTGCAAAACCGCTACAGTCAATTCCGAAAAAACTGCGACCGCTCCAGAGATAGGGAACATTTAAAAATTTTAATGCAGTCTCCGAAATATTTTTCGGATGTTCAGAACCGTCATTTTCTCCTCTTATTTCACTGCCGATGGATAAAAGTATTTCTCCTTCTTCCACCTTGTAATTCTTAAAAGTATCTTGGACCATTACAATGCTTCTGGCTTTCAAATCTTCTTCAGAAATCTCTGTAATTTGCTGAGCATCAACCCAACCTTCATATTGATCGAAATGCATTTTCACTTTCAGAAACTTGCCTTCATTCGCCAAAATATCTACCGATTCTCCGTAAAGCAATTGCGAAGTCATTTCCACGTGGTGCGAAGGTTCGAGCCGTAATGCAGCCACGGAAACCGTACAAATTCCTTTGTTCATATGATGATGCATTTATTTTTTACGGATTAAATGAAGGCCGTCGCGCAAAGGTAAAATAACATTTTCGAAATCTTTATCTTTTGACACCAGGTCATTCAGGTCTTTAATGATTTGTGTTGATTTTTGCTTCGGCTGATCTTCCAGAATTTTTCCGTACCACAAAACGTTATCAAACAGAATTACAGTTCCACTTTTCACTTTGTTTTTTAAGAGGTTGAAATATTCAACATAACTTTCTTTGTCTGCATCAATAAATATAAGATCAAAATTTTCCTTTGTTTCTTTTAAAAATTCCTTCGCATCTTTTAATTTAAAATCAATCTGACTAGAAAAGGCACTTTCCTGAAAGTATTTTTTGGGCAGATAAGCAAGCTCTTCATTAATATCTAAAGTGGTGATCTTGCCATCAGGCCGCAAACCCTCCGCCAAGCAGAGTGTGGCATAACCTGTGAAAGTCCCAATTTCTAAGATATTTTCCGGCGAAACCATTTTTGAAATAAGGGAAAGAAATCTGCCTTGCAAATAGCCCGAAATCATATGAGGTTGAGTGGTTTTCTGATAAGTTTCTTTCCGCAATCTCTTTAAAATATCGGGTTCTGCAGAGGCATGATCTTCTAAATAGCGATCGACTTCCGGACAATGTTCTTCGAAAAAACTCATTCCAACTTTATTTGAATTCAAATTTAAGCATTTAAAATAAAAAAAGCGCTGTTAGAACTTGTAGCTCTAACAGCGCTGAATCAATATCTAAAAGATAATTGCTTAGTTTTTTACAGGAGCAATTTCCATTAATTTCATAAACTCATCAAGTTTCGGCATGATGATGATTTCAGTTCTTCTGTTTTCAGCTCTTCCTGAAACTGACGCGTTGGTCGTTTTAGGATTGTACTCGCTTCGTCCACCTGCTGTAATTCTTGCAGGATTTACACCGAATCTCGTCTGAAGTACTTTCGCCATTGATGTCGCTCTTAAAGCTGATAAATCCCAGTTGTCTTTCGGCAAGTTATTAGAGTTCAACGGAACATTATCGGTATTACCTTCAATTAATACAGAATACGTGTCGTAATCATTAATTACCTTCGCTACTTTTCCTAATACATCTTGTGCTGCAGGTAAAATATTGTAGTCGCCGGTTCTGTACAACATATTGTCGGAAAGTGAGATCATTACAACTCCTTTCAGTACTTTCACCTGTACATCATTATCTGCGATATTATCCAGTGATCGTTTTAATTTGTTAGATAAAGCCAAGTTCAAACTGTCGTTTTTTGAATTGGTTGAAATGAGCTGTTTGATGTATTTGTTGGAAGAATTAATTTCCCCAATCAATTTATCAATATTCGCAGAACCTTTTCCGCTGTTGGATAAACACGCATCAAGCGAAGATTTCAACGCATCATTTTGCCCTTTTAAAAGTGCATTTTCGCTGGAGAGACCAGAATTTAATCCTTTTAAATCTTGAATTTCACGCTGCCTTTCCCCAACATTGGTGATGCATTGATTATAATTCTCATTTAAAGCATCAAACTGCTTCTTGCTCACACAGGAAGTCATCATTAAAGCCATTCCAAGAACGGCACCTAAACTCGCTATTTTCATAATATTTATTTTAGTCATCCAAAAATAGAGAAATCGTTTTGAACAAGAAGAATTATCTTTGCTAAATATTCCTTAAAATATCCTTAAAATTGCTTAATACCGAGACTTTTCAGCAATCGCTCAGCGAACTGACCCCAAATTACGAGGCGACAAAGTATTTACTTGCCGTAAGCGGAGGTGCTGACTCGATGGTTCTTTTGAATTTATTTACAGAATTAAAATTAAGCTTCGAAGTTGCCCACGTAAATTATGGTTTGCGCGGTTTAGATTCTGAAGCAGATCAATTGCTCCTAGAAGAGATTTGTAAGGAAAATAATATTTCTCTCCATCTATATAACGTTTCGGATGTTGATCAGCGGCCAAAAAATTCAATTCAGGAATGGGCGAGAATCTTACGCTATAATTTCTTTAATAAAATTAAGAATGAAAGAAATCTGGACTTTACCGTAACGGCCCATCATTTAAATGATGAACTGGAAACCTTTATCATTAATCTTTCAAAAGCTTCTGGCATCAAAGGTTTAAGCGGAATTCCTGCGAAAAAAAATAAAATACTTCGGCCACTTTTACATTTTACCAAAGAGGAAATTTACGGGTTCGCAGCAGAAAATAAAGTTTGGTTTCGGGAAGATCTTTCGAATCAGAAAAATGATTATTTACGGAATTTTATTCGGAATGAAATTACGCCGAACCTCTTAAAAGTGAACGAAAATTTTCTCACCAATTTCGGTAAAAGTTTAAAATACCTCAACGAGAGTCATCAATTCATTGAAGAAAATATTTTAAAAATTTCGGCGGAAATTATGACTAAAGAAAACAATTCCATCGTTCTTAATAAAGTTGCTTTTCTAAAGCAAAGTGAGTTTGTGCAGTTTGAAATTCTCCGAAAATTCAATTTTGATTCACCAGAAGAAATAAGAAAAATAGGGAAATCAGAAAGCGGAAAGAGATTTCTATCCCAAAGTCACGAACTAAAAGTTGACCGGGAAATATTGATAATTACGGCAAGAACCTCGGAAATTCCGGAACAAAAAGAAATTATTTTAGAAATTACCGCAGAAAATACGGTAATCATTCCTGAAGATTTTAAATCAAATATTTTAAAATTCGGAAAATTAAGCTGGAAAGTCGATCAAGAACAAATTCAATTTCCTTTACTATTAAGAAAAGCAAAAAAAGGTGATATTTTCTATCCTATTGGAATGATAGGCAGAAAGAAAATCGCAAAATTTTTTAAGGATGAAAAATTACCTATTTTAGCCCATCAAAAAATTTGGCTTTTGTGCGACGGCAAAAACGATATTTTGGGAGTAATTCCTTTACGACAGGACGGCAGGTTTGCAGCCACAAAAGATTCATCTAAAATTATCAAAATTAAATTATAGTGTTCAATTTCAGAATACGAAAAAAGTAAAGTAAAAATGAAATTTAAAAATTGGTTTATCCTTATTGTTCTTTTCCTTTTTCAGGGAATTACCGCACAAATTAAAGATCCTGTAAAATTTAAATACAATATTAATTCACTGCCAAATAATGAATACGAAGCAGTTTTAACGGCAACGATCGATAAAAACTGGCATATCTATTCACAAGATTTACCGCCGGATTCTGGGATCCCGACTGAAATGAAGCTAACTTCCAAAGAGGGAATTAGCCTGCTCGGGAAAGTAATTGAACAAGGGAAAAAACACGATGAATTTTCTGAAGCTTTTGGCGCTCAGATCGTTTATTATTCGGACAAGGTTTTATTTAAACAAAAATTCAAACTAAAAAACAACGCAAAACCTGCAAATATAACAGCCGAAATTACGTATCAAACTTGTGATGACCGGGTTTGTTTGGCACCGAACACTTTAGAATTTGAACAAAAAGTAACGCCGACCGCGGGTGCAGAAACTCAAGTATCAACCACTGGTGTAACAGAACCTAATGGTACGGCACTCCTTACAGAAAATGCAGATACGCTTACTTCAACAGACGTTCCAGAAACTACTATTCAAACTCCAGTCGTAGCGAAACAGGAAGGATTGAAAGTAGCTTCCTTAGATTTCGCAAATCCACAAACCGATTGCGGAATTGCCGCGCAGGAAAACAGCGAAAACTTTTGGACCTATTTATTATTAGGCTTTTTCGGTGGATTGATCGCCTTACTTACGCCCTGTGTATTTCCGATGATTCCTTTAACTGTCTCATTTTTCACAAAAGGAAATAAAGACAAAGCAAAAGGGAAAAGAGATGCATTTATCTACGGATTCTTCATCTTACTTATTTTCGTTTTATTGAGCGTTCCTTTTCATATTATTGATGGAATTGCAGGAAATATCTTCAATCAAATCTCTACAAGTGTTTGGTTAAATGTTGCCTTCTTCATCATTTTCTTATTTTTTGCCGGAAGTTTTTTTGGGTATTATGATATCACTTTACCAAGTTCTATTGCCAACAAATCATCAAAAGCAGAAGATGCTGGTGGGATTATCGGAATCTTCTTTATGGCGTTGACTTTGGTTATCGTTTCCTTCTCTTGTACAGGTCCAATTCTGGGGAGTTTATTAGGAAGTGCGGTCACAGGATCATCAAACGTTCCCATGCTGCTGACTTTTGCTTTAGCAGGATTCGGATTTTCGTGGGCGATTGTTTTTGGTCTACTTGCATTATTCCCGCAGGCACTGCAAAGCTTACCCAAATCAGGCGGCTGGATGAATACCGTGAAAGTTGTTTTAGGTTTTATAGAATTAGGTTTGGCTTTGAAGTTTTTATCAAAAGCAGATTTAGTTTCAAAAACGTTCTTCCTGAAAAGAGAATTATTTATCGCAATTTGGATTTTAATTGCGATCGGTTTGGTACTTTATCTATTCGGGAAAATTAGATTTCCGCACGATGATAAAAACGCTAAAATATCTACAACAAGAAAAATCATCGGTTTTTTAGGAATTGCCTTTATTATCTATTTGATTCAAGGTTTATTTCCAGCGGAACGACCAAGACTTCAGCATTTGAGTGGAATTTTGCCACCGATTAACGTCAGTTATTTACATGATGAAAAAGATGGAATTTTGGGGATGCATCCTTCGCACGATTATTTCGAAGCACTTGAAATCGCGAAAAAAGAAAATAAACCTTTGCTGATTGACTTTACAGGCTACGGTTGCGAAAACTGCCGAAAAATGGAAGAATTCGTGTGGAGCGAACCCGATATTTTACCAATTCTTCAAAACGAAGTAATACTAGCTTCACTTTATATTGATGATAAAGAACCTTTGCCAGAAAGTGAGCAAACTTCCATTGATATGGGAAATGGTCAGAAAAAGAAAATTAAAACCATTGGGGATAAATGGAGTCTGTTTCAACAAATTAACTTTAATAATAATTCACAACCTCACTATGTTTTGGTTTCTCCAGATGGAAAAGTGATCAACACTCCTATTTCTGGATACATGCCGAAAGAGGATTTCAAAGCATTCTTAGAATGTGGAATTGGATTTTTCAAGAAAGGAAAATAATCATTAGTCGAACAGATAAGAAACTTCGCGTCTTGATACAAAAATAACCGGCAGTAATTGTCGGTTTTTTTTATTTAAAGTTTAGAAAAAATACAGGCCAGCACGTTTAAATTACCGTTCAGAATAATAATTTTTAATAATTGGCTGAACCGCTATATATTTACACCATAAAATAAACAATATGAAAACAAAAGTATTCTTTCTAATTCTCGTGGTTGCTAACATGATTTTCGCAAAAGCTCAAATGGATGAAAAATTCTATTTCCCGAGTAAAGTGATGAAACCGATTGAATGGGCATCTGTAGAAAACATCAACTTCGCGGTAGAAAATGACACGATTACGGGGGTAATTTTAAAACCCAATCAAAAAGCGAAAGCGACTATTTTCTATTTTCATGGCGCCGGCGGAAACGTGACGAATTATGCTCCTTTAATGAATTATTTATTGAAAGATAATTATCAAATTGTATTGATCGATTTCCGAGGTTACGGGAAATCAACAGGAAAACCGCTTCACACCAATATTGCTGCAGATGGAGAAATAATTTTCAATGAGTTGATGAAAAGAAAAGATATTAAAAACCAAAAGATCATTTTTTACGGAGCATCCATAGGAACGCAGATCGCTACTCATTTGGCAAAAGATCATCAATCTGAAGTCAGTGGATTAGTCTTAGAAGGCGCAATGGTTTCGTTCGGACATATCGCCGCAGTTTACGCACCACAAGTAAAGGATTACCTGGAGAATTCTTTTATAACCCCCTATTCCGCAAAAGAAGATATTAAGCAAATAACTAAAATTCCGAAACTCATGATTCACAGCAAGGAAGACAAAGATGTTCCTTTTGCGCAGGGAAAGACACTTTATGAAATGGCTGCAGAACCTAAAGAATTTATAGAATTCAGTGGTGAGCATTTATATGCTTTGAAATATGAAAGTGCGAAAATTTTGGCCAGCTTGAATAAAATGATAGGGAAATAGACCAATAGAAAATAGACTTTGAACTTGGTATAATAATAACCGGCAGTAATTGTCGGTTTTTTTTAACTTATAACTCAGCTTTTACTTTCATCCCAATAATAACTGTCTGGATGGATTCTCTGTCCAAAAATGGCGGTTCCAACTCTAACGATGGTTGAACCTTCTTCGATGGCGATTTCCAGATCACTGCTCATTCCCATCGATAATTCTTTCATTTCAACATTTGGAAAATTAACGACAATCGTTTCCTGTTGAATTTTATTAAGCAATTGAAAACACTTCCGAACTTTTTCAGTTTCCGCACTGAACAAACCAATCGTCATTAATCCTTTTATTTTTAAAGTTTCTAATTCTGAAACTTGCTGAATAAGCTGGACGGCTTGATCTGGATGAATTCCGAACTTGCTTTCGTCATTAGAAGTGTTTACTTGAATCAGAACTTCCATCGTTTTATTTTCAAATAACAATCGCTGATGAAGTTTTTGCGCCAAGTCTAAACGGTCAATCGATTGAATGCAGGAAATATCACACTTGAGAAGATCTTTTATTTTATTGCTTTGAAGATGGCCGATAAAATGACTTTCGTGTGGAATCGACTTTAAAGATTCATATTTCTCTTTAGCTTCCTGAACTTTATTTTCAGCAATTAAATTTTGTCCTGCTTCAATTGCAATTTTAATATTTTCAGCGGAAACTGTTTTGGTGGCTAGTAATAGCCGAACCTCTGAAGGATTTCTCTCACTTTTAATACAAGCATTTTCAATTCTTTGCGTGATTACTTTCAGATTTTCTACAATAGAAGCAGGCATTATTGTACTGATTTTTCGAGGCGATCTAATATATCAAGCTGATCTAACTTTTCGAATTGTTCAATAAGAAGAGATTTAATGCTGGTAAACGCGCAATCTTTGGCTTCTGCAAATGAGATATTATATTGTCGTTCGAAATTTTGCATTTCTTTTGGAAAAGGAAGCAGAATTTTATCGTAGTACGAATCTAAAACTTCTGTACTTGGCATTTCGAAATTAATGCGCAGCTGAAAACGTCTCATCAAAGCTATATCTATTATTTCAGCGTGGTTGGTTGCTGCAATAAGCAATGTGTTGGTGGGAAGATAGTCAATTGATTGAATAACGGTATTCACTAATCTACGCATTTCACCCACGTCGTTTTCGTCATTTCCACGCTCTTTGCCGATTTGGTCGAACTCATCCAGAAAAAGAACGGCTTTTTCGCGTGCTGCTTTATCAAAAATCTGCTTGATATTTTGGGAAGTTTCGCCACTTCTAGAACATACAACATTGCTCAAATTCAGAATAAGAATTGGTTTCCCCAAAGCGTGTGCAATCGCTTTTGCAGTGGTGGTTTTTCCACAGCCGGAATTGCCTTGAAGCAGAATTTTATTACTGACCGGCAAACCAAATTTCATAAGCTCATCCACATACTTATGTTCTTTGATAAGTTGTTGAATGTTTTGGTAGTTGTATTTATTCAAAAAAACATCATCTAAAGAAACCACTTCTTTATCGTTGATAATAAGATCGAAGACATTCATGAGGCAAAATTTCTAATTACAAATTTACTGAAGAAATGCGAGAGTTGGCTTCCGCGCAGAATGATATAAAACAGAATCTTTTCCGCACGGATTTCACAGATTTACACGGATAAAATCTTTCGTTTTTCTATAAATGGTGAAATTGGAGTGAAAACAACTTATAAATAGAGATCTTTAGAATTTTGATGATATAAAACAGAATCTTTTCCGCACGGATTTCACAGATTTACACGTATAAAATCTTTCGTTTTTGTATAAATGGTAGAATTGAAGTGAAAACAAGTTATAAATAGAGGAATTTAGATTTAAAGAATTTTTGGAATTTTCTGCTTTAAAAGATTAAGGGTAAAGCTAATTTACATAACAATTTCAGCCAATTACTTCCAAATGTTAAAATAAGCTAAGAGGTAAAAAAAATAACCAATCACAAGGATCGGTTATTGTCTGAGGAAATATGTTCTTTATTCTAGCCCGGATTGAACGGCCTGTTTGAGCTCTCCCGATGCATTTGATCGGGAAGCGAGTAGTGAAAGCCGGTTAGACTTTTCACCAGATGAATGATCATCGCGCTGCTAAAAATTATTAGTTTGTAATTGGTACGCTGCTAAATCCAACTGAAGTTTTCACAGACATGTCTGACGTTGGTGACTGTTTTAAAACATAAACCATCCTTTGTTGAACCGACCCAGATTTCATGATACGATCAAGTGTCTGAGAAGTATTTACGTCAAGTTGAACTGAACTTCCTACGTTATCGGGAATGTTTTCCCGAGAAGCAACTAAAACCTCATCAGCACCATTGTTGGAAAGATATACTTTCACCGATTTAAAAAGTCCAATGCTGCTGCTAGATCCCACGGAAATGGTAGCATTTGACACGCGGATATCTTTCACATTAGCACCAGCACCTGTAAGCTGAGTAACGCTTTGTGCTGCAGAAACAGCAGACAATGTGGTATCGGCCGGCGAACCGGACGTTACCAAAACCGTAGCGTTATACGGAAAGGTATTCTGCAAAATTGATGAAACGGTGGAACAGCTCGCAAGCGTAGCAGTGGCCACGATTGCGGATAAAAAGATATTTTTCATAATCGAAATTTTTAATTAATATTTCTTATTCAGAAATTGTACCAACCATAGGGTTTAACATAAGATTAACTATTCAAATCCTTGAATGGAAGGGTAATTGTACTTTAAAAGATTTAACATCTAAAATAAATATTATGATAACTGACAAAATGAAAAATTCTGATTTCCACAAATTTTTTGTAGATGAGCTGAAAGATTTATATTGGGCTGAAAATGCATTGTTAACAGAGTTGCCAAAAATGCAGGAAGCTGCAACAAGTAAGGAATTGGCAGAAAGTTTTGGAACCCATCATGAAGAAACGAAAAAGCATATTTCCCGTTTAGAAAAAGTATTCGAAAGTTTAGGCGAAAAAGCAGAAGCTGTAAAATGCGAAGCGATGGCCGGTATTTTAAAAGAAGGAAAATCAATCATTGAAGATACGACCAAAGATACCATGACGCGTGATGCAGGTTTGGTCTTAGCAGCACAAAAAGTAGAGCATTACGAAATTGCCACCTACGGAACGCTGAAAGTTTTTGCAAGTCACATGGGCCACAAAGAAGCAGAACGTTTATTAGCTGAAACCTTAGATAACGAAAAAGCAACCAACGCTACTTTGACCGGTCTTGCGGAAAGATTCATCAATAAAGAAGCAGTTTGCGAATAAGGTTCGCTCATTTATAAAGATAGAAATCCATCATTTACGATGGATTTTTTTCTGATATTATTTCAGACTTACACTAAATTTCCCCGTGCTTTCGCCCGAACCCATATTGCTTTTACCAATGATAAGCCAGACCTCGCCGCTTTCATTTATAGGTGTTGCAATTTCTCGGGTAAATGGTCCATCGTAATCACCTGTGGGGAATTTAATTTGATTAAACCTGATATTCATTTGGGAATTTTCCGGATTAATTTCTCCAGAAATGCCTTTACCGTTAAAGTTTTTAATTTTAATAATAAACTGGTCCTGATCCGCAGTTAATTCCTCATAAATAATAACGGGAAGCATATCACCATTAATCGTTTTTATTATTTTATTTTCTTCAACGACGCGAAATGTTTGTGAAGGATTTTTTTTCGATGCATCCTGAATCGTTACAATTCCCTCTTTTGCCAAATCTACCGGAAGTTCTTTGTAGGTTTTACTTATTGCCGGCAATGTATCTGTAGTTGAAGAAATATCAGAAACGATTTCTTTTTTGGTGCAGGAAAATATTAATAACGGAATTAAAAAGAGAATTTTTTTCATCATGTCGTTTTATCGAAGTGGTCCAGCGAAAATTATTCCATACACAACAGTTCAAGCATATTCATAAAAATGATTTTTTTTAAAGAGCACATTTTACTCAATTCAGGCAAAATAAGTATCTTTGAATTAACATCTTTATATGCTGACAAATCTTAAACATTCAATTGAAAAACGCTGGTTTGGCGTTCTCACCAGAATGGGAACCAAACTGGGAATCCCGGTTTCTAAACTGCGCGTATTTTTCATCTATTCTACATTTGCAACGGCGGGCGTTTTTTTTCTAATCTATCTTGGATTGGCTTTTACGCTGTGGATTAAAGATATGTTTATCACAAGGAGGCCGAGTGTTTTCGACCTTTAGCCCCTTATTACCAATTAAATTTTAGAATGGAATATTTAGAGATTAATCACCACGAAGATTTTCGCGCTGTTGAAATATATAAATCATACCGCGAAAGTTTCCCCATCGATGAACAACGAAGTGAAAAACAATTTCGCGCACTGTTTTGTAATCCAAAGGTGAAAATTTTTTCGGTTCTCCACGAATTGGAAAACATTGGATATCTAATTTGCTGGGAAATGACCGATTTTGTTTTCCTGGAACATTTTGAAATATTCTCCGAATTCAGAAGTAAAAAATATGGTTCTCAAATTATTAAAGATCTTTTTAAAAAATATTCGAGAATTATCTTGGAAGTAGAACCCGCAGAATTGAACGACGACGCAAAACGCAGAATTTCCTTCTATGAAGAAAATGGTTTTAGTGTCGTCGATGAAAATTATGTGCAACCGCCTTACGATCCCGAAAAGAACGAATTAAATCTTTGGCTACTCGCCAACTGGAATCCCGAAAAAACAGACGGGATCAAAGAAGAAATATTTGATGTTGTTTACAATTAAAATTCTTTATTTCTTAGCGTTCATCGCAAGAGTCAATAAGAAGAAACTGTCTTTCAGTGCTAGAACGCGATGCATAATATTTTCGTGAAGCGCGATCATTTGCCCTTTTTTTAAAACAGTGGTTTGAGATTCGGTACCGAATTCTACTTTTCCCTCCAAAACCTGAACGCTGATAACACCGTTTGCTTTGTGTGGTTTTAATTCGGCATTTTCACGAAGTCCCATCAAGACAATTCTCATCGTTTCAGATTTAAAAATCGTGACCGAATTACGATCGCTGTCTTTCCAGGTTATTTCATTTTTAATGAGGTTGATGAATTCGTCTAAATTCATTTCTACGAGTGGTGCATCTAAAACCCGGTTTCCTTCGGGCCGAAGTGTAGTTGCCTCATTAGATTTTATTTCTGAGGTAACAGATAACGGGTGAGTTTCTAACTGTTCGATTATTTTTGATGTATTTTCATCGGAGGAAATTCCATACCCATTGACTAAAGTTCCTTTCATATTAAACTTCGGCGAAGAAATTACGTACAGAATCGCTTGATCATCTGGATCTGACACCCCTTCAAAACGGTAAACCTTTTCAATATGAAATTCTGCCGGTGACAATTTTAAATTGGCTTGATGGCAAACTAGACAGTCTTCCAGAATATTAAAATCGTGGATATAACCAATTTTTACTAAACCGTTGATGGTTTCTGATAAAGTGCCGAAGCTCTCATTTAAAAGATGATTTTCCATTTTTTTTAAGATATTTAATTATAAATTTTTGTGAGGAAATCTGAAAATAAAACTGGAAATTCATGCTTCCATTTCCCACTACAAATTGTTTAATTCACTTCATATTCCAGTTTGATGGTGATACTGGCTTCCTTATTTTTTGAAGAAGTATTAAATGTTCCACCATAGGAAAATTCTTCCGTAGAATTTGGTGCGGTAATTTGGGTAACGCCCATGGTTGCTTTTTTCAGATTCCCCAATTTTGCCCCTGCATTTTCCGCAATTTTCTCCGCGCGCTGTTTTGCATCTTTGGTGGCATCGGCAATCATCTGATGTTTTACGTCGCCTAATTTGGTATAAAAGTAATTTGGTGGTGAAGAGGTGAATTCTATTCCGAGATTGATAATTTCGGTAATATTACGGGAAAGGTTTTCCACTTTTGCCACGTCTTTGCTGTCTATGGAAACGGTTTGTGATAATTGATATCCGGCAAAAGTTTGCGTACTTCTTCCGTTTGCATCACTGCCATAATTAAATTGTTTCTGAATATCTACCGCGGAAAAAACCATCTGATCTATCGGAATTCCTTTAGAAGTGAGATAATTCTCAATTACTTTTTTATCATCGGCGAGATCGTCGTACGCTGATTTGAGTTCAAAACTGTTCCGGGAAAAATTACCGCTCCAGGCAATTAAGTCGGAGGTAAATTTATTTGTTCCCAAACCCGTCACTGAAATGGTATTGTCCGCTTTATTTCTATTTTTAATGGCGCTGCCCAAAATCCCAAGGCCGATGATGAAACCGAAGGCGGCAATCGCAATGGCAATAATATTCCTGTTCATACGAATTGTATTTTGTTTTTTAGAGGATGGTCCTTTTTTAAAGAATAAAGGTATGAATAATTAAAGCGAGGCTCTAAAATTGACAAGTTTTTTTCGGTTTAGAAACTACAATCCTTTCTAAAAAATTGCATTAATATTTAAAAGATATTAATAAAGCGTAAATATTATGGCTTTCGATTTTTCTTGTTGGGAGGATTATTAGGTAAATTATTCTGGTAGGCTTCTAATTTAAGATAGCTTTCATTTATAAACCGGGAAATATCGGCCGAACTTGCCGATCCACGAAAGAGAATTTCGCGGCGTTCGAAATTTCGGAAAATGTAATAAATAAAGGGTTGGATTTCCGTCTTTTTAAGTTGCAAATTTTCGATGAAAAATTCCACGCCCAAATAACTGATCAAATATTCCATAAAATCAATATGGTCCCATTGATCGTCAACTTTTCCATTAATAATCCCGGAAACTTTTGGCTGTACAAATTCCCCAGGTTTTGGTGCTAAAACTTCTGGTGCAGATTTCGAGCGAATATATTTTGCGGTTTCTCCTTTTAACTTTGCAACCGGTTTGGAGTCCCCATAATTCGGCAAATCTTTTTTTAAATCTCCGGTGGGTTGATAAACAATTCTCACTTCTTCAATCGCCTCTGTATTTCGAGTCACTTTGATGGTCATCCAAACACCAAGATCCTCATTTTTAATGGATTTTGCGCTTCTCTCAAAACCCTTCCGGATGAAACGGATTTCGTCATTCGGACCGGCAGAAATTTCAAATTCTCCCTTGTTATTGGTAAAGACTTTTGCCTCATTTGTAATATTAAAAACTAAAACTGCGGAAATCAAATTCTGATCTTCATCCACAACCGACCCCGTAACCGTTTGCCCAGAAACATGCATGGTGATCCCGACGGCTAGTAACAACGCAAAACGCCACATTAAGGGTTGACTTTATTAGATATTCTCGTCAGAAAAATTGGTAAAGTTTCTTCAAAAGTAAAAAGTACTTTCGACAAGTTTCCCGCCTTTATGGCTTGCGTAATTTCGGGATTATTACCCATTGAAAATTGTACAAATGCTGAAATTTTTTCGACTGGAATTCCCATTTGCAGAAAATAATCATCTGCAACTCTCTTCCTGATCCAAGTAATGTTGTCCTGGAGATCTTCATAGCGATATTCTGCTTTCATACGTCTTGCATCGCCACTGATCAAATCGTAAATCGCCTGAGGTTTTATACTTAAACTTACAAGGGTTAATAAAACATCTTTTTTGAAATCCGCAGGTTTTTCCCGAGGTTTTTCTGGAGGAAGAGGAACTCCGATTTCTTTCTGAAGTTCATAAACCTGGTCTACCTTTGTTAAATTTTTAGAATCTTGATTGATATCACCTGTCAGCCGTACGATTTTCACCTCCTCGATTTCTGCAGCATTTCTGGTCAGAATTATTTGCAAATTTGATCCAAAATCCTGGAGAGCAATGTATTTCGAATTTCTTTCAAATCCCACACGAACAAAACGAAGTTCATCATTCAGCGAAGCAGCAATTGTAAACGCTCCATTTAGATTCGAATACACCTTTTCTTCTGACTTCATATTAAAAACCAATGTTCCAGGAAGTGCATTTCCTTCATCATCACTGACAATGCCAGAGACATTTTGGGAAAAAAGATTTAATGAAATTAAAAGAAGAAAAAGGGAAATACTGCGTACCATCAAGATCCAACTTTGTGCGTTTTGAGATATTCGACCAAAGCCAATTTCAGTTCCGATTCGATTATGAGTTTATTGAAGTTTTTATGATACTTTTTCGAAAGTGAATTTGCCCGATCTACATACGCCAAAAAAACATCAAAATCATATTCAGACAATCCATACGTTTTAAAATAATTAAGATCAATCACATCTTTTACGCGACGATAAAAATCTTCAACTTCGGCATAATTGGGCGATGTTGATTTATTTTTTTTACCTGCGATAGCGCTCACAAGTAATCCCACGACGCCGCCATTTCCTCCACTGCCAATGCTTAGAAGAGGAATTTGTCCCTCACCTGGTTTCCTCTGAGCAAACATGGACGGAATTGTGTTTTGCGGCATTGCATCCGGAACTGGACCGCGCATATATTGGGTCATCTCATCATTCAATTTCTCTTTCCGCGGCGAGGTTTTAAAATAGGCAAGATCCCTTTTTAAATCCCCTGTTGGATTAAATGCGATGGCTACTTCTTCGATTTCGTAAGGTAGTTTGAAAAGGACAAGGTTTAATGGATTGCTAAAATTATCATCTTGAACTTTCAATGTCAATCGTTCGAAACCATTTTTAACAACTCGCAATTCATCAGAGGCGATTGCAGAAATAATGAAATCTCCTGAAATATCGGTTATCACCATTTCTTCCGTACGAGGATTGTAAATGTAGGTTTGAGGAATGTTATTCTGAACTTCATTTTTCACATTTCCGATCACATACTTTTTTTGCGCAAAGAGAAGAGAAACTGAAAAGAGAAAAAAGGCAAATAGTAGTTTTGTTTTCATCCAAATAATTTGAGTAAATGTAATTGGATATTGAACTGATTTGATGCATTTGAATTGTACCAAAGAAAAGTTTAACCTGCTTTAACGGGTTTTATGATTTTTTTAGAAATTGAGGATTGAGTCTTTGTTAAAATCTTTAATACTTTAGTAAAATTTTACGAAAAGGCGCAAAGATTTTTGAGTTATTCACTGTTTAAATTACGAGTGAAAAGGCGTTTCATTTACCTATGGCCGTCTGGATTTTTTTTAAGCATTAATGAAAGAAATGGTTTTCACGATAATTAAATTGAAGATTTGCTAATCTTCTTTTTTAAGTTGAGAAAAATAAGTTGATTAACCTTGTCAGGGTTTGGAACCCTGACAAGGTTGGACGTAGATGGAAACTAGGTACAGGAGATTTTTGGCTTTGGCAGATTGCTCTCGCTTCTAAATTTAAGATGATTGTTTAAGAAGCGGGATTTTGCCTAAGGGATTGTAGAGGAAATCCTTTTTTTGGGTTTTGCGCGGCAAAGCCGCGCCAAACCCAAAAAAGATTGCAACGGAAAGCCCGACCTAAATGCGGGAGATTGGCGCGAGCCGCCGCAGGCGGCGAGCACCAATCTCCCGCATTTAGGATACGCCCATGCTCCGACCCTGCTTCTTGCAAATCTTCAATTTCGCTCAAAGTAAAATTCAGTACCATTTGAAATATTTTTTGTTTACCTTTGTGACCTTACAAAAATTGGGGTTGACTGGTTTCGACAGCAAGATCAATGGATAAGTAAGCATGCAGAGAACCGTAGCGCGATCTCTTTAATCCCTTGCTACAAAATTTTAACTGGCGACCAAGAGTTTGCTCTTGCAGCTTAATCCGAATTACAGTAGGATTCAGCGCTCTCCTGAAGATAGTAAGGAGGTAAGATATCCCACAGAAGTTCTGTTTCGCGACGTCTGATTCTGGGGTATAGCAATGCGGAAATAAGTCCTGAAAAACTTCGGTTCAGGATCGAAAAATTTAGAAGATAAGGTAAAAGTTGGGTGTTTGCTCTCTGCTTTTATTCGAAAACCAATAGCAGAATAAGCATGTAGAAACCTTATGTGTTGCTTGTTTGGACGAGGGTTCGAATCCCTCCAACTCCACATTAATTAAAATAACCCACTGAATTTCAGTGGGTTATTTTTTTATATTTTATAAATATTAAGGATGCCTCTATATTAAAGCAATTCCTGAAACATACTTTTATTTACTATTTTCAACTTGTAGATCAACAACTTTACTCATTTCAAGCATGCGATATTCTTCAACCTCTTTTTTTTCTTGAGCTGATAATTTAGCGATCAAAGTTTCGTATTTATTCATCAGTGGATTTATCACATCATTGACTTCAGAAATATTCAACTGTTTTAAAATTCCTTTTTTAACAATTGAATTCACTTCATCTATGAGTTCTTTCGCCTGCTGCACTTTATTATCACGGGCTGTACTTGCTTGCAAATCTACCGAACCTAAAGAATTATCTGCTACCTGATTATTTACTTTATCTTCAGCTACTAATTTTTCAATTTTCGAAGTTTCTAATTGAGTTAGATTTTTCGTTTCCTCTTTTTTATCACAACTTGTAAAAACTAGAAGAATGGAAATTAGGATGATTTTATTCACATTTTAGAGTTTTATGTTCTCTTTGTTTTTATTAATTACACTTTTATATCAAAATTTCAATTCCCTAGAATATATTGTAACTTAAAATAAAGGAAAAACTATTATATGTAAAATCGTAATAGATATCTCTGGCAACATTTTTCTTAGTGAAATATCTAAATTCTGCACCAAATTTCGATTTGTATTTGTAGCCTACACCAAGTGCAAAATTAGAACTTGGTTTCTTATCAACATAATTATAGGTTTTCCCACCATCATTATTGACTTCATATGTAAATTTCGAGCTCACATCCATCACATACTGCGCATTTACAAAAAGTTGTGACGTGTCATTTAGAAACATATAGTGTCTTATACCAACAGGAAGCTGAATGGTACTATAGTCAACTTTGGTCGTTAATGTTCCATTGATTTGTCTGGTATCTTCATTTTTATAAGACTGGTAGGTAGGTTCTACAATTACGGCCCATTTGTTTTTGTTAAATGGCAGTAAGTATTCGAATTCTACTCCGACTCCAAAAGTCATTTTTTGATCCATTTCGAAACTTGCCTCTGGTCTTTCAAAATTATTTTGAGTATAACTTGAAAAATTAATACGCGGGCGAATGGCTATATTGAATTTACCTTTGCTGGTATTATTGGATACATTTACATAATCCGGGTTAGCGCAATTGTTGTGTTTCAAAAATAAATTGGTAAAACTTTTTTCAGAATAAGCCAGATTATCAAAGGTGTTGTTAAAGATTCCCTGACAGGTCAGGACATTTTTTAACTGCGTCTTATAGTCCTCGTTATAGGCTACTTTTTGGGCCTCTACTTCATATGGTTTGTAAATTAATTGATCAATTTGACCATTTCCCATCTGAAGAAAATATCTGATAAAACCACCATCTGAATAACTGTACAAATTTGCCTCTCCGTTCACCAGTTGCTTCAGGAAAACCTGCTCTTCTATAAATTGGGGTTCTTTCGTGGGGCTCATATCTTTTACATCACTGCTAGAACGGTCAATTTTCACAGTAGCTCTCAAAAATTTTACCTGATTATCAACTTCAAAAAGTTTTACATTTTTAATGTTTTCCGTCATAATCTCAGAAGTCTCCGATAATTTATATTGAAATGTCGTTGGATTATTTTTCCATCCAAGATCTTTTATAAGACATTCTGTTTTGTTATCAGAATTATCGATAAAATATCCTTTTTCAAATCGAATTTGAGAAAAAAGAACGCTGGAAACGAACACGGTAAAAAGTAAAATTGCTTTTTGCATAAATTTAAATTTTAAATAGATACTATTATTTAGGATTAGATTTTCGGTTCTAAAATAGTCAAATTGCTGATATATTAACGCTATTTCACTAAATAATCAACTATTTCCAGAGTGATTAATAAAATATTAAATTTCAACAAGATCATAGAAATTTATTCTACAAAAAACCGATGTTGATGTAAACTGTTTGTATTCTATTTTAAGAATGCACAAAAAATTCCCCCAGTATACTGAGGGAATTGTATGTATAGTTGCTACTTTTAAAGTTGCGGTCCTGCTGCTACTAATTTTTTAGCTTCATCATTATCGCAATACTGCTCGAAGTTTTTAATGTAACGTGCCGCTAAATCCTTCGCTTTTACTTCCCACTCAGCAGCGCTGGCGTAAGTTGATCTCGGGTCCAGAATTCCTTCCGAAACATTTGGTAGAGCATTAGGAATTTCCAGATTCATAATTGGAATTGTAGTTTTCTCTGCCTTGTCAATTGATCCATCGATAATAGCATCAATAATTGCCCGGGTATCTTTTAAAGAAATTCTTTTTCCTGTTCCGTTCCAGCCCGTGTTTACCAAATAGGCTTTTGCGCCGTGCTCTTTCATTTTACCGATCAGTGTTTTAGAATACATCGTTGGATGCAACGTTAAGAACGCCTCCCCAAAAGCTGGAGAGAATGATGGTTGTGGCTCTGTAATTCCTCTCTCAGTTCCCGCTAATTTTGAGGTATAACCGCAAAGGAAGTGATACTGTGCCTGATCTTCATTCAAGACAGAAACCGGAGGCAATACTCCAAATGCATCTGCGGATAAATACACGATTTTTTTTGCGTGACCTGCTTTTGAAGGCAATACAATTTTGCTGATATGATAAATTGGATAAGAAACCCGCGTATTTTCTGTAATTGAATTGTCTTTGTAATCGGCTTCACCATATTCGTTAACCACTACATTTTCCAACAAAGAATCTCTTCTGATCGCTTTGAAAATATCTGGTTCTTTTTCTTCTGACAGGTCAATTACTTTCGCGTAACAACCGCCTTCAAAATTGAAAACGCCGTTGTCATCCCAACCGTGCTCGTCGTCACCGATTAAGTATCTTTTAGGATCTGCAGAAAGTGTTGTTTTACCAGTACCAGATAAACCGAAGAATAAAGCAACATCACCTTCTTCACCTACGTTTGCAGAACAGTGCATAGATGCCATTCCTTTTAAAGGAAGGTAATAGTTCATCATAGCAAACATTCCTTTTTTCATTTCGCCACCATACCAAGTTCCACCAATAATCTGCATTCTTTCGGTCAGATTGAACATGACAAAATTTTCGGAATTTAACCCCTGCTCTTTCCAGTTTGGATTGGTTGTTTTAGAACCATTAATTACAATAAAATCAGGCTCACCGAAATTCTCAAGTTCGAAATTAGAAGGACGAATGAACATATTGGTAACAAAATGCGCTTGCCAAGCGACTTCCATAATGAATCGTACTTTCAGTCTTGTATCTGGATTTGTACCACAAAATGCATCAACAACATAAATCTTTTTAGATGAAGACAATTGTTTTAAAACTACTTCTTTACAGCTTTGGAAGATTTCAGGAGTAGTTGGTAAATTTACTTTACCATCCCAATGAATTGTATTTTTACTAATATCATCTTCAACGATGTAACGGTCTTTCGGCGAACGGCCAGTAAAAACTCCGGTTTTAACGGCTACAGCTCCAGAATCGGTTACTGCTCCTTTTTCAAAACCCGCATTTTTAGTGGACAATTCTGCGATAAACAGTTCCTCATAACTTGGATTATAAGATACTTCTTCATAGCCTGTAATACCAAGATTATGCAGCTGTTGGATGATTTTGATGTTCTTCATAATGTCTATTTATATCTGATTTTTAGTAAAACACAAATTTAATGATTAATGTTTAGTAAGAAGTTTTAAAAATACTGATATTCATCAGAATCTGCAAAAAAACTTTAAATACCTATCTTCTTGATGATTATGCAATTAATTCAGCGTACGAAAAAATAGTTACATATCCTTTTTCCGCAAAATACTCGCGGTATCCGGGAAATTTCGAACTCATTACAAAATCGCCACCCCAAGCGCCGAGACTTTTAATGAAGACCGGACAATCTTTAAAATGTTTTTCCTTTGCAGTTTTAATTCCCAGAAATTCCCCCAGTTTGGTTTCGTGCAAATTCATCAAATCAGAAAAATCACGGAGATTTTCAGTTTTTAAAACCTTTTCTGTAATTGCCGAAAACTCATTAATAAGGTCGGTCGACTTTTCTTTTGACCGGTATAAATTAATTCCTTCGCGGCTGTCCTGCTTTTTATTAAGATGGATAAATATTAAATCATCTTTAAAAACTGGATTGAATGCAACTTTCTGAACTTTTCTTTCTGGTATATTCCGGTATAGAATTGCAGACTGCTCCTGTGCAACGGCGATATCGTAACCACTTCCGCCCAGACAGTTTTCATTCAATTGAAAAGCATCAACGCCAGACCATTGGGCCAAATTATTCATTAAAGTAGAACTGCTTCCCAATCCGTAATCGGCGGGAAACTGAAGATTGGTTCTAATGGCGTAAGAATGATCGGATTGTAAATGAGTTTCGGAAAGTCTTTTAACTTCAAGAAGAACTTTCACAATAAAAGCTGCCGAATCTGGAATATTAGATCTTATAATCCTTGCATTTTTGTAATCAATTTCCGCGTCTAACCAAGCTTTTCCCTGATGCAAAGCTGTCCATTGAACCAATGATTTACCGTCTAGAAATTCATCAACAAAAAACTCTTGCCCCCATTTTGTTGGAACAGCAAGAGCTAAAGCGCCGTCGAGAACGACATATTCGGAGGTGAGCAATAATTTTCCAGGTGAAAAAATCATACTCTTTTCGTATTAAATTGCGGAAGAAACGAGAACGTCGCTGTTTATTTTTTTGATCAAACCTTGAAGGGTTTTTCCGGGACCAACTTCTACAAAAGAAGTCGCTCCTTTTTTAATCATATTTTGTACAGATTGCGTCCATCTTACCGGGCCTGTAAGTTGAGCGATCAGATTTTTCTTAATATCTTCTGGATCTTCAACAGCGGTTGTGGTGATATTCTGATAAACATCCATCGTAGGTTTATAAAACTTGGTATTATGGATTGCTTCCGCTAATTTTTCTTGTGCAGGCATCATGAGTGGAGAGTGAAATGCACCATTTACTGGAAGCATTAAGGCACGTTTAGCGCCCGCATCTTTCATGTTTTGACACGCCAGTTCTACGGCTTTTGTCTCGCCAGAAATTACCAATTGTCCGGGACAGTTATAATTCGCAGGAACTACAATACCTGGAGTTTCTTCACAAATTCTTTCGACCACATCATCAGCTAAACCAAGAATGGCAGCCATTGAACTCGGATTTGCATCACAGGCTTCCTGCATGGCTTTCGCACGCGTTGAAACCAATTTTAATCCATCTTCGAAACTTAAAACTCCATTGGCAACCAAAGCAGAAAATTCGCCGAGAGAATGACCAGCGACCATAGAAGGAGAAATTCCGTTCACCGCTTTTAAAGCCGCGACGGAGTAAATAAAAATGGCAGGTTGGGTAACTTCAGTTTTTTTCAAATCTTCCTCAGTTCCTTTGAACATGGCAGAAAGAATATCAAAACCTAAAATATGATTGGCAGAGTCCATTAAATCTTTAATGTCTTTGCGGGAATTGTATAATTCATTTCCCATCCCGACATATTGTGAACCTTGCCCAGGAAATACAAGTGCTTTCATATATTATTTTACAGATCAATCAGAATTAACTTCTAATTTTTATTTATTTCAATTATTTTAATTGGGAAATAAGCGAACAACACGGTAACCTTTGTTTACATAAGCGCCGGTTTTTGTTTTCTCAAATTCGAATTTAGTCGCCAATTGAGTTTGGACTTTATTCATCTGTTTAAAAATTTCGCCTTTTTTATTTTCGCGGCTTAACATATCATTCACAACGTCGAAGCCAATTACCGCATATTTGGATGGTGTTTTACAATATTTCTTTTTGTAATCTGCCAAAATTCCTTTTTCGAAAGTTCCCTCGGTATCGATTGTTCGGTCCATTAAATAAACCAAACTACTTTGACTTAATTCATCTACATTTCTCTCAAAAATCGGCGAGTAAAACATACTGAAAGCTTTTAAGCCCTGAACATCTTTAGACAAAGTCATCAATCTGTTTGCAAAAGCGTCGCCAGCTTCTTCACTTTTATTCAGCAAAACTGCAATAACAGGAGCAGCTTGTCCCGTCATCATATTTTGATCTGGTTGAATATCAGCAGCGGATTTCACTACGATAATATTCGGATTTTTTAATGTTTTTTCCAGATTGGTGCGAACGTATTTTGCAAGGGTCTGATCGGCATCAGCGACGATATATATTTTCTGATCAGAATAAGCATCTTTCACTTCTTTTACAAGACGATCGGCATAAACCAATTCATTGGTTTCAATAATGATTAAATTGTTGTGAACCAGCAAATCATCAGAATTTGCAAAAGGCGCAACCACAGGGATTTTACTCGTTTTCACATAATCCAACACTTCTAAAACACTTGATTTAAAGAAAGGGCCGATAATTAAATCGGTATTGGATTGGTTAATCTGCGTTAAAGAGTTTTTAAAACTTTTTTCATTCCCCGCATCGATTACTTTAATATCAAGTTTTTTTCCGCTTTTGGCATTTCGCTCGACTGCAAGTTTTGCACCTGCGAGGAAATCAAGGGATAAATTTCTGTATTTGGAATCATTGGTGTCAAAACCAAAAGGCAACATCAAAACAATATTAAGAACATCACCCGATTTTTTTACATAAACGGAATCTAACTTCTTGATTTTTAACACCATTCCGACTTTTAGGCCTTCACTAAGATTGGGATTTAAATTGATCAAATCATCTAGCGTCACACCAAATCGGTTCAAAAGTCCAAATACGGTATCACCTTGTTGCACTACATAAGTAACATAATCGTCGGCAACAGAAGTTGTAGAATTAGCACTTGACGATTCCTCTTGTACCGTATTATCTTCATGAACAGCTACTGTTTTAGTTCCGCCTTGTCCCTGAATAGTGATGATATCACCAGGTTGTAATCCTTTTTCTTCTAAACCAGGATTGAGGGCGAAAAGCTCTTTCTGCGTTAAATTGAATTTTCGGGAAAGTTTATAATAATTGTCTTTCGGCTGAACAGTGTAAGAATTCTTATCCAGCGAAACTGAAACTTTTGGTTCTTCATTAACACTTTCGGGAGTGGTTTTTACAGGTTCTGAAACCTGCACTGCAACGGGTGCTGAGTCTCCAAATTTTTGAATACTGGCAAAGGGCAAAATAACTTCGTCCCCAATTTTCATGTTAGAATCGAGGTTAGGATTTAATCGTCTTAAATCACTTTCAGAAATTTGATATTGTTTCGTGATTCCGTAAATCGTCTGCTTAGGTTTAAGGATAATCTTCCCTAATTTATCTGAAGAAATGACCGGTTTTGTCGTATTTGTTGAAACTGCTGCAGATTTATTGATGACCAAAACATCACCGATTGATACTTTACCGTCTTTTGCAAAAGGATTTAACTTCACCAAATCGTCAACAGATAAACCATATCGCTTGGCAATATTATAAGGATTATCGCCCTTGACAACCGTATGGGTTTTTTGGGCCGATAAACTCGCAAAGACCGTGAGACCGGCTATAAGGAAAAAGTTTTTGATCATCTTCAAGATAAATATTTACAAAAATACTGCTTTAAAATTAAATAGTAAAAATTATTAATTCCGACTTTTCAACTTCTATCTCCTCATAACAATTATAAAGCCAGTCTCTGCCGAGATCTGCATAGAAAACTGAAAAATTATAGATGCGTTCCTGCCAAATATTTCCAGGATGAACGGTGGAAAAAATCTTTTCCAGTCGTTCCATTTTTTCTGATTGTTTAATTCGTTCGGCACGAAGCAGTCTTTTCTTCATACGATCAAAAGATTTCAGCTGTCGGGTTTCTTCAGCTCCCACTAAATTTCCAAAAGTTTTTTCGGTTAAAGATGCCTGCTCTTTTAATTCGGTAAAGTGTTTTTTCAAAACTTCTTCCTGCTTATTCAGATAAGGTAAAATTTCATTTCCTTCAAGGAGAAGGCCTTTCATTACCGTCGCAAAATTTTTGAAAAAATCGGAGATCTCTAAATCAAATTTTTCAATTTTATTAAGCGTCTTTTCCCTTAACATTAGCATCGAATTCCGTGGAATTAAAATGGGGAAAGGCAGGTTAATTTCGTCAAAATAATCTTTTAGTTCCAGCCAATACATAATTTCCGCATTACCGCCAATATAAGCGAGATTCGGCAATACTGTTTCCTGATAAACCGGTCTTAATAAAGCATTTGGACTGAAACGTTCCGGATGATTTTCCAATTCATTTAAAATTTCTTCTTCTGAAAATGACTGCTTCCGGTCCACAATGTGATAACGACCGTCTTCAAAAGCAATTCGATCGCGGGTTTCGGAAAGATAAAATAAATTAATCTCGCGCGGATTCACCTGAACCTTCCCATATTTCTCAGACAATAAGGAAACCAGATCTTCAGACTTCTTACTCAAGGTTTGATTCACCAAGTCTTCTTTGAAAACAGGTTTCATCGCAGACTTTAATTCAACATCATCGCCATCAAGCACCAATAAACCAAAATCTGAAAAAAGTTCCTGAACAATAATTTGAGTCGCCTGTGTTAAAGTATTCCCGATTTTATACGCTTTTTTAAGCAATAAAATAAGTTCTGTCCCAAAGACGGAATCTTTAAACTCTTCCTCAAACTGGGAAATGAAAAAAGTGTCCTCTACTTTAATTTGGCCGACTGCACCACCAGATTTACCTTTAGTTTCGTAATAATTCTCCGTTGTTTTAAAATGATTGATTTCCTCAAAATCATGATCTTCCGAAGCCATCCAAAACAAGGGAACAAAATGAGCGTCAGGAAATTTCCCCTTTAAAACCTCCGCTAATTTGATGGTTTGCAAAATTTTATAGACGAAAAAAGCAGGTCCTGTAAAAAGATTCAATTGATGACCCGTTGTTACGGTAAACGTATTTTCCTCACCTAATAGCGCTAAATTTTCCTGCTGCTTGTCACTTAACTTAAATGCTGAATATTGCTTTTCGAGAACCTTACACAGAGTTTCGCGCTGTTCTTTCGGAAAAGATTTACTCTTCAGACCAATTTGTTGCTCCATGTTTTCATAGGTAAAAACTTTAGCGTCAAAACCCGGAACTTTCTGGGTGAGAAAATCCTTGATAAGCAGAGGAATGCTATCAATATCTAAAAAAGGAATGTTTGTAATTTTCTTCAAAATATTTTTTTAGCTAAATAAATACCATACAATTCCCAGATTTAAGCGGAAATCATACAACGGATAATAAGGTGCAGTAAATGATTTGTTCTTCATAATTGTGGTGTTAAGATGTTGGGCCTCAATAAAGAAAAACATCCTTTTCACCTTCAGATTAAAATATACATCAACAATCGGCTGTCCTCCAATAGAGTACGAATTTGCATCAGGTAAAATAAACTCGTTCAGAACAGGGAAATATTCCCGAGAGGCAAATTTCGAAAAATAGTATACTTTAATTCCAGTTTGGATTTCTGCGGCCTTTTTGAAAGCTTTAGATTGCCAAAATAAATTTGCTCTTCCAACGATATTCGGCATGGGTAAAACATCTTTATTTCCTAAGGAACTCTGGATGAGCACTTTTGGATTGAGATGAAACTTGCCATAACTAAACGTTGCTTCCCCGCCGAGCTGAGAAATATTCAAAGAACTGGAACTCTGCTCTGGTTGGGCCTCAGTATTGAGATGCGTATAATTATCTATACGAAAGAAATTACCAAAAACCTTACTTTGAAACCATTTTAAATTAACATCGCCACCGATTTCTGTAATACTTTCGTTCTTTGGATCTTCTAAGTAATAGTTGAATTTCTTGTAGACCGACGGATTAATGAGGAGATTAAAACTCGGTGAAGAGGTTTGAAAATTCACCTTTGCATTCACGAAATAATCTGGAATAGGTTCAAACCGGAGGAGATTCTGAGAACGCAAAAAACTGCCAAATTCTTTTCCGCTCGAAAATTCTAAATTGGAATTAAGGGCGACTTTATTCCAAAGGTTAATTTTTAAATTGCCGACTGCACCCAAGCGGTTTTCGGAAAGTTCTGTCGGAATATTTAGATTTGAAGGCAAGTCTGCACCAATTCCCAATTTAATAATTTGATGGCGTAAACCCGCGTCTAACTTAAAGTTTTCTTTATCAAAAAGAATACTAACCGTATTGCTGAGATTTTTTGAATATTTTTTGGAAGAAGCCGGATAATCTAACAGTTCCGAAGCTTCTGTAAAATAGTAGTTTTCCGGAGCCGATTGGTTGTAGTAATATTTATTCCCCTGATGAAAAATGGTGTGGCGAATTTTAAAAGGAAATTTCTCCGATGCAAACGGTCGAAATTCCTGACTGAAATAATATCGCCTGTACCCGAAGCGGGAAGTAGAATTGGACAGATTTACTTCTAAATTTTCACGGTTGTTAAAATCAGAGTTTCCATTCAGAAATAAATCAATATCGGCAATTCCTCCGTTTTCCTGGTTGTTTACATTCTGGTGAATAAAGTGCGCAAAAACTTCATACTTTGCATTTTTAGAAAGATAGTGCCCGGAAAATTCGGTAGAATTATTGGAGGCTAAAGAATTTCGGTATAAACCCTGAGACCGAAGTCCAGTATATTCTACGGCGAAATTAAAAGTTTTTCCGATATTTTGGGTGTAAGTAGATTGTAAAACTGCGCCATTCCTCATGGAATTATGATAAACAAATGCGGTTGTTGGCGTTTTAACATCGTAATATTTTATCTGGTCAATGCCTTTAATAAAATAGGATTTGTTGGTTGGAAGCAAAGACAAATTCTGCTCAGCATTCACTTCATAAACAAGTTGCTGGAAACCAGAACCGATGTTGGCGAATTGTACGCGCCCAAAATTGTCGCGATTGTTATATTGCGTGAATATGAAAGTTTTATCTTTTGTAAAAACCGTATCGAAAATCTTCTTCTCGGAAAATTGGGTCTGATAAGTATAATCGTAAATGGTAGGTTTGAAAATCTTCAATGAATCTTTGAAACCTGAATCAACAACTAAAGTGTCGCTGGGTTTCACCCGATTTGAATCTGTTTTGTTGAGAGTCTGAGCATGAACTCCGTAACTAAAAAAAAGTAGACAGAAAAGGAGGTATCTCATTATTTTTATTTGGTTTACAAATGTAAGAAATATGATGAAATAAAAAAGGACGACAGATTCGGACGGTATGAAATAAAAAATCCGTCTCAAAATTTAATTTGAGACGGACTTAATGAAATAATTTATCTAAAATTTAGTAACCACTATTCTGTACAACGTTGGAGTTGGCTCCAATTTCTGAATTTGGAATAGGGAACGCGTAATTATAGCTTCCAAATGGTACGCTTGTCGGACCGAATGTTTGTGCAATATCAACTTTAGGAATATCTCGTCCAGTTCTTGCAAGATCGTAGAATCTAAATCCTTCGAATGCAAGTTCTTTTCTTCTTTCTAAAAGAATATTTTCCAATGTAGCAGCTGCATAAAGCTCAGCACCTCTGTTTGCAGGAATCATATTCAGGTAAACCAATGCTTCAGCAGTTTTACCATTTCTGAATAATGCTTCTGCGTACGTGAGTACTACTTCTTCATATCTGATTACAGGAATGTCATCTTTGAAAGGATCTCTTGAAGGATATTTACCCGTATTACGGTAGAATTTCCCGTCATATGTGATCATGTCTTTTCTAACATCTCCTACAGCAAACTGATCAAAAATATTTTTAAGAACAGCAACATCACCGTAAGAACCTTTCTGATAGATATTTGCTAAACCATTAATTCCCATATTGTCAGTTTCACTGGCAGCGATAGAAAAAATTTGATTTGCAGTATAATCAGTTGTGAAAGTTCCTGGGAACGCAGCTTTAGATGCTACCGCGTAGTTTCCGCTTTCAATTACTTTCAATGCAGATTCTTCTGCCAACTTGTAATCTTTGAAATATAATGCCATTCTTGCTTTTAAAGCATTTGCAGCATCGGTTGTAAAGTAATGAGCATCACGGTTCAAAGCAGGATCCATCATTGCTAATGCATCATTTAAATCTTTCAAAGCCATGGTATATACTTCCTGAACAGTATTTCTTTTTGGAAGTAAATAATCAACCTCTCTAAAAGTAGTAACGTAAGGTACTCCTAAAGCACTCATACCACCACCATTTACATGTTGCTGACCATACAATTTAACCAAATCGAAATGACCTAAAGCTCTCATGATAAGTGCTTCACCCTTTACTTGATTGATTTCACCTGGTGTTCCAGCACTGATTGACGCTGCATCTTTATTGATCGCAATGTTCGCACTGGCAATCGCTGCATAAATTTGAGCCCAAGTATCTGCTGCATACGCATCATTTGGCGTCATTTTCATCGCTGCTGGCGTCACAAATCTATTCGAATTTGAATTAGAATATGCGTTGTCTGTTCTTACTTCACCAAAGATGATATAATCTCTACCGTAGTAAGCTGTCTGACTCATTCTGTTATACCCCGCATTCACTATCGCAGTTAAATCTTCCAGTGTATTAATACTGGTCCCTAAATCTTTCGACTGCTGTAAGGTTGGGTCTAAACTTTCGTCTCTACACGAATTAATCATGGGTGCAGAAAGTGCAAGTGTTAGTGCTAAATATATTGTCTTTCTCATTTATTTATATGTATTAAAATTTAACGTTTACACCGAAAATAACTGCCTTCACAGGTGGAGTTGTTAAGGTTGTAAAACCAGCTGCGCCAGTTTCGGGATCTAATAATAGGTTTTTATCTTTCACCCAAGTCCAAAGGTTAGAACCTCTTACTGAGAAAGCAAGACCTTCTATTCCTAACAATCTAATTGCACTGTTTGGAAGATTGTACCCTAAAGTAATATCTTTCAATCTAGCAAAAGTACCGTCATAAAGGTGTCTTGATGATGTAGCATGGAAGTTATCATTTGTAAGTGACAATTTAGGAACGTCAGTAACGTCACCTGGTTTCTGCCATCTTTCCATCAATTCTTCAACACCATTGTAATTTATTAACGTGAAACCATTAGTTCTCATATAAAACTGTGCATATTGTTCGTAAACTTTATGTCCACCCGCAAAATACAAACTTGCATTTAAGAAAATGTTCTTAACGGTAATATTTGTGCTAATTCCTCCTGTATACTTAGGAATTGCTGTACCCTGGTCATAACGAGCTGCCTTGTTAAGGTTTGAAGTTTTCTCTCCATCAACGCCGTTAAGAAACCATTCTGGCGCACCAGTATCTACATTAACACCAGCCCAAGTCGGCATAAACCAATATCTAATAGATTTACCTACTTCGGTATTTGAATAACTTGAACCAGCACTTGGATTAATTGGGTTACCATTACCATCTAATTTAAGAATTTCCACTTTATTATCAAGTGTGGCGATGTTCGCAGATAAATTCCAGTTGAAATTTTCAGATTTGATGATGTCATAACCTAACATTGCTTCAAAACCTTTGTTTCTAACTGCTCCCACGTTTTGCGCTTGTACCGCGAAACCTGTTGTTCTAGAAAGTGGAACATTTTGTAGTAGATCGTACGTATATTTGTTAAAGTAAGCAAATGATCCTGTTAATCTTCTATCTAAAGCTTCAAATTCGATACCCGCATCAACTGTTTTATTTTTCTCCCATGTTAGATCTTCATTTCCGAAAACACTTGCATAAGCTGCACCGTTTCCATCATAATCCGCATCGTAAGAAAGAAGCGCTTGGTATGCGTTAAGTCCAACACCAGAGTTTCCGGTTAAACCGTAAGAACCTCTAATTCTGAAAACATCAAATACGTTTGCTAATAAATCTTTGTGTAAATTGTAAGCAGCACCTACAGACCAGAATGTACCAAATCTTTTACCTGCAGCAAAACGAGATGATCCTTCTTCTCTAATCGTAGCATCTAATACAAATTTACCTGCGTAGGTATAGTTGAACATTCCTAAGTAAGAAGTGTTTTTCCAATCTAGAAAATAAGAAGATGCGTCTTTATTTGCGCCGGCAGAAGCGATGTTTGTCAAACCGTCAGCTGGGAAATTCTCCCCGTATCCGTAAAGACCTTCATCTTGATTTCTTTGGTGCTCAAATAAAGCAGTTAAGTCAAAACGGTGATCATCACCAGCTCTGAAATTATAGTTCAACGAGTTTTGAGTTACCCAGTTATAGTTGGTAGACATTTGTCTTTCAGAATAACCTTTTGTTCCATCTCCGTCACCGTGATATCTGTTATTATAGTTACGGTAATCATTCAATTGTAAATCAATACCCATTCTTGTAGTGAAGGTAAGATTTTTAATGATCTCATAATCTACTTTCGTATTTGAGATCCCTCTGATCAATTTACTTCTAGAAATATTATTTGCTAAAGTGTAAAGTGAGTTATGAATACTTGTATACTCCTGGATATCATAGATATTCAAACTACCATCAGCATTGTATGGGTTAGCCCATGGGTTCATCAATACTTTTGTAATAAAAGGATTGGAGAAGAAAGATCCCCCTTCTAAAATTGGATTTTGTTTGATCCAAGAACCGTTAACTGAAGTTTCGAAAGTAACTTTGTCTGTTAACTTGTTGGTGTATCTTAATGCTCCGGACAAACGTTCGAATGCAGGTCCGATTACGGTAGCTTCGGTATTATTATAACCTAAAGATGCATAAATGGTGCTTTTATCTGCACCTCCCGATAGACTGAAATCAACAGTGTTAGACATTGCATTTTTACGTGCTAATAAATCTGGCCAGTTGTACTCAGTACCGTCCCACATATTAGCGCCACCAATAAATAGATTCCTTGAAACCATGAAGTCAATCGCGTCGCTTTTTTTAAAACCGAATCTTTCGCCATATTGGTTAAAGACAGCTTCTTCTAACAATTCATATTTCTGCGCTCCAGTTAAACCGTTTCGCTTACTATATGCATCATTCTGGAAACCAATACTGGTATTAAGGTTAAAACGAGTTTGACCTTTTTTACCTCTTTTGGTAGTAATTACAATTACCCCGTTGGATCCACGTGCTCCATAAGCAGCAGTTGCAGAGGCATCTTTCAATACCGTAACACTTTCAATATCCTGGTTGTTGATTGAAGCCAAGGTTGAAAGTGAAGAAATACTTGTGGATGCACTGGTGTTTCCGTTTACAACAGGAATACCGTCGATTACGTACAGTGGCGAGTTACTTGCGGTAAGCGAACCTACCCCACGAATTCGGATGTCCTGTACAGAACCAGGTGTACCTGAAGAGGCATTAACCTGAACACCGGGTGCTTTACCCTGTAATGCTTGATCTACACTAATCGCTGCAGGGGTGTTAATTTTATCATTAGTTAACTGAACGGAGCTACCTGTAACTTCGGTAGCCTTTCTTTTAACATAACCTAAAACTACAACCTCTTCGACATCAGCAGTTTTGATGGTGTCTTTTTGTTGTGCTAAAATCGATTGGCTTCCTAAAAAGAAAAGAGCTCCAGCCGTTAACACTCCTAATTTTACATTCATATTAACAAAATTTAATATTATATTTCTGCAAATATGTTAAAAATTCTTAACACTTGCAAACTTAAAATGGTTTATCTAAGAAAAGTCTAGAATGTTTAGGAGAAATTATGGCAAATGAGGCTTTTTACTATAAAAAATGAAAAATCGATAGGAAAATGTCTTACAGTCAGCGTAGAATAATACATTTATTAGTTTTTAATTTATAATGGTTATAAATAACGTACTTTTCGACTTTAAAAATAACCCAATTTTAATCAATTGTGAATGTTAAAGGGCAGAACTATGTTAATGTTTTATTAACTACATTTTAGACTGTTCAATTAATATAAGATGTTCAATCTGCTGAGAATTTAAACATAAAAAAACCTGCCGATAACAGCAGGTTTTATATCTAAACACAAAAGTTTACTTTAACTTTTTCTTCACTGAAATTTCTTCATAGACTTCTAAAATGTCGCCTACTTCAATATCGTTGAAATTCTTGATATTTAAACCACATTCATACCCTTTGGAAACTTCTTTGACATCGTCTTTGAAACGTTTTAAACTTTCAAGTTCACCATCAAATTTCACAATGCCGTCACGCAGCAAGCGGATTTTTGAATTTCGGGTAATTTTACCGGTGAGAACCATACAACCAGCAATAGATCCTACTTTGGAAATCTTGAAGACTTCGCGGATTTCTACGTTACCAATGACCTGTTCTTTAATTTCCGGTGAAAGCATACCTTCCATCGCTTCTTTTACCTCATCAATAGCGGCATAAATTACAGAGTACGTTCTGATTTCTATTTCTTCTTTATCGGCAAGATCTTTCGCGTTAACACCAGCTCTTACATTAAATCCGATCATAATTGCATCGGAAGCTGCTGCTAACAATACATCTGATTCTGTAATCTGACCAACACCTTGGTGAATAATCTTCACACTAATTTCTTCCGTAGATAAACTTTGAAGCTGATCAGAAAGGGCTTCTACAGAACCATCAACGTCACCTTTAAGGATAATGTTCAATTCTTTAAAGTCTCCTAACGCAATTCTTCTTCCAAGCTCGTCTAAGGTTACATGTTTCTTAGTTCTAACGGATTGCTCACGCTGTAGTTGCTCCCGTTTGGTTGCAATCGTTTTCGCCTCTCTTTCGTCTTCGAATACTCTGAATCGATCTCCAGCAGTTGGCGCGCCGTCTAAACCTAATATCGTTACAGGAATTGATGGTCCTGCCTCTTCCATACTTTTACCTCTTTCATCAAGCATGGCTTTCACTTTACCGTGATTTTTTCCGGCAAGTACATAATCACCCACTTTAAGCGTTCCCGCTTGTACAAGAATGGTTGAAACATAACCTCGTCCTTTATCTAACGAAGCTTCGATTACAACACCACTTGCATTTTTAGCTGGATTTGCTTTCAAGTCTAATAATTCCGCCTGGAGCAATACTTTCTCAAGCAATACATCCATATTATTTCCAAACTTCGCAGAAACTTCTTGAGACTGTACACTACCACCCCATTCTTCTACCAAAATATTCATCGCAGAAAGCTGCTGACGGATATTGTCTGGATTAGAGTTGGGCTTATCCACTTTATTAATTGCAATAATCATCGGAACTCCCGCCGCCTGTGCGTGAGAAATTGCTTCTTTGGTTTGTGGCATTACGTCGTCATCAGCTGCGATTACGATAATTGCTATATCGGTAATCTGCGCCCCTCTGGCTCTCATTGCGGTAAATGCCTCGTGACCCGGCGTATCTAAGAAGGTAATTCTTTGATCGTTTTCCAGTTTCACATTATAAGCACCAATATGCTGTGTAATTCCACCAGATTCACCGGCAATTACATTTGTTTTTCTGATATAATCTAGAAGGGAAGTTTTACCGTGATCTACGTGACCCATTACGGTTACGATTGGTGCTCTAAACATCAAATCTTCGGCTGTATCTGTATCTTCTTCAAGCGCAGATTCTTCAACATCGGCATCGGCAAACTCGATTTTATAACCGAATTCATCTGCAACCAATAATAAAGTATCTGCTTCCAGACGCTGGTTCATAGTTACCATAACACCGAGAGAGAAACATGCAGAAATCACTTCCATCGGACTTACGTTCATTAAGGAAGCTAATTCGCCTACCGTAATAAACTCAGTCACTTTCAGTGATCTGTCAGCCGCATCAATTTCCTCCTGACGCTCATCTTGCTCACGGCGGTAAACTCTTTTCTCTTTTCTATATTTAGCTCCTTTATTTTTACCGGCCTTACTGGTCAGTTTTTCTAAAGTTTCTTTAATTTGATTTTTAACCTGCTCATCTGTTAATTCTACAGGCATAACAGGACCTCTTCTTACAGGGCCTCTATTTGCACCGCCACCACCTTGATAGCCTGGTCGGTTTCCGCCACCTTGTCCGGGTGGACGATTACCTCCGGGTCCTGATGGGCGATTACCGCCTGCTCCTGGCGGACGTGTACCTGTTCCTTGACCAGCTTGTGTAGTGCCAGTAGGATTCGGTTTTTCTATACGTTTTCTTTTCTTTTTCGCACCTGCTGCCCCACCTTGTGGTTTAGGCTTATTAAATTGAGATAAATCAACGGTTTGTTTCAGAATTTTAGGACCATCTAACTTTTTGTAAACGGTTTCAATTCGATCCGGATCAGGGGAATCTGCGGTCTTTGGTGCTTCCACCACAGGTGCAGGAGTTTCTACCTTTGCGGCAGGAGTTTCGATTGCTTTTTCAACAACTGGTTTTTCCGCAGGAATTTCTTGCGGTTTTGGTTGATCTTTTTTGGTAGATCTGGGCTTATTGCCTTCAATTTGCGATAAATCAATTTTGTCCAGAACTTTAAACTCCTGTTTCTCCGCAACAGGTGCTTTCTCTACGACGGGTTTTGGTTCTTCCACAGGCGGCGGAGCAGGTTTCTGCTCTTCTTTCACCTCTGGCGCACCTTGATTCAAATCTATTTTTCCTAAAATTTTAGTTTCAGGTCTTAGACTCGCTTTGGCTCTTATTACCTCAGGTTGTGACGGCTCTATTTCCAGCTTTTCTTCCGGAACTTTAGCGATTACTACCTCATGAGAAGCTTTTCTTTGTTCCCCATCTTTGCGAAACTCAGCTTCTAATGCAGAATATGCCGATTCTTCCAATTGAGCGTTCGGGTTACTTTCTACCTCGATTCCTTTAGACTGTAGGAATTCCACAAGTCTCGTCATCGAAATATTAAATTCCTTAACCGCTTTGTTTAATCTAATTTTTGGCATGTATACTTTATACTTTATTTAAATTTTTTGTAAAGTTAACCTATTTTAACTTTATTATCATTTTTCAGGGCAATTAGTCCTCTAATTCCTCTTTCAAAATATTTTTAACCTCCTCGATGGTTTCCACTTCAAGATCTGTTAAGTTGACCAAGGCTTCGGTTTCTTTGTCTAAAACGCTCTTCGCTGTGTTCAGACCCACTTTACGGAATTCATCAATAATCCACTGCTCGATGTCACCATCGTCATTACCTGCGAATTCTCTCAATTCAACATCATCATCTTCACTCGCTTCTCTGTAAACGTCGATATCGTAACCGCTTAACCAAGATGCCAGTCTAATATTCTGTCCTTGCTTCCCAATAACTCGGGAAATTTCTTCTACGGGCGTGTAAACCAAGGCGTAGTTTGTTTCTTCGTTGATTTCTATCTTATTTACGGTGATATTTCCTAACGCTCTTTTTACCATTATTTCAGGGTTTTTCGACCACTGAATCACGTCAATATTTTCGTTTTTCAATTCTCTCACCACGCCGTGAATACGAGAACCTTTAACTCCAACACAAGCTCCAACCGGATCAATTCTGTCATCGTAAGCATCAACCGCAATTTTCGCTTTCTCTCCCGGAATACGAACTACTTTTTTCAAAATAATTGTACCGTCCTGGATTTCTGGAATTTCGAGTTCTAATAATTTCTCTAAAAATCTTGGCGAAGTTCGGGAAACAATAATCTGAGGTTTTGCTCCTTTAAAATCAACACTTTCTACGATTGCACGAATGCTTTCTCCTTTTTTAAAGAAGTCAGAAGGGATCTGATTTTCTTTCGGCATGATGAATTCGTTGTCATCGTCATCTAATAAGATAACGTGTTTGTGACGAATATGGTGAACTTCACCCATTACAATCTCACCAATTTTATCTCGGAACTGGTCGTATAGAACGGCGTTATTATGCTCCTGAAGTTTTGTCGCTAAAATTTGTTTCAACGTTAAGATACTTCTTCTTCCCAGTTTTTCAATAGGAATTTCTACGGTAAAATCTTCACCAACCTCGAAAGTAGGATCAATTTTTTTCGCTTCTGCCAGTTCAATTTCTAAATCATCATCTTCAGACATTTCGTCTTCTACGATGGTTTTATTTAAGAATATCTGAAAATCTCCTTTATCAGGATTCACAATCACATCAAAATGATCGTCGGAATCGAATCTTTTTCTTAATAATGTTTTCAACGAATCTTCGATAATTGCCATCAGATCAATCTTGCTGATGTTTTTATCTTCTTTAAAATCGCCAAACGCTTCAATCAGTGCTAAACCGTCCATTTATATATGTTTTGTTTAAGGTTTGTGGTAAAAGTATTTTTCAACTTTAATATAATTCAATTTTGTCTTAAAGGTTGTGCGGACCCAAGCCGTCACCTTTTACTTTTAGAACTGGATTGCGACCAGTGCTTTTTTAATATCGGTATAAAGGATATCTTTCTCTTCAACAACATCTACTTTACCTTTGCCGATATCTTTCGGTTTTCGGTATTTCAATATCAGGGTAATATGATCTTCCTCTACTTTAGAAAGTTCGCCTTCAAGTTCAGAACCATCATTTAAAATTAAATCCAATGATCTCCCAATATTTTTTCGATATTGACGAATAGAACTTAATGGCTCACTTAATCCGGCACTCATCACTTCCATTGAGAAATCATGCTCGTCCCGATCCATATTAAATTCGATCGCGCGACTTGCATCTAAGCAATCCTGAAGTGTAACTCCCTGATCACCATCTAAAATCACTCGAATATGATCGGTTGCCGAAAACTTAATATCAATTAAAAAAAGATCAGGTCGTTCGGCCAGAAAGGTGTTCAAGAGTTGTTCTATTTGTGCTCTAAATTCCATAACTTTTCAAATACTCTTACGAAAAAAGGCATTCTTCCGAAGGCCTTTTCATTTTATTTTCCGTAAATCCGATGCAAATATACAAATATTTAGTATAATTACAAAAAACTTGACCATCAATGATTGATATTGTACTCACCATCGGCACATTAAATTCTTATATTTGTACCCATAAATTATAAATTAAGTTGTGAATATAACGATCGTTGGGACAGGTTATGTAGGTTTGGTTACCGGAACTACTTTAGCAGAATTAGGAAATACCGTTTACTGCGTTGATATCGATTCTAAAAAAGTCGATCAAATGAAACTGGGCATCGTTCCTATATATGAACCTGGTCTGGAAGAAATGTTTCTAAGAAATATTCAGGCACAACGTTTATTCTTTACCACCAATTTAAAAGAAGCACTCGACCAGAGTGAAGTCATTTATTTAGCACTTCCTACGCCTCCAGGTGAAGATGGTTCCGCAGATCTTTCGTACGTTCTTTCCGTAGCCACCCAAATTGGCGAAATGCTGACGGATTATAAAATCATTGTCAATAAATCTACCGTTCCTGTGGGAACCGCAAATAAAGTTCGGCAAACGATTGCAGCGAAAACAAATATTGAATTTGATGTCGTTTCAAACCCCGAATTTCTTCGGGAAGGTTTTGCTGTCGAAGATTCTATGAATCCGGCACGGGTAATTGTTGGCAGCGAATCGGAAAAAGCACAGGAAATTATGGCTAAAATTTACCAGCCATTTACCAATACCGGAACGCCGATTATTTTTATGGATGAAAAATCGTCTGAGTTAACAAAGTATGCCGCGAATTCTTTCTTAGCCGTAAAAATTACTTTTATGAACGAAATCGCCAACTATTGTGAAAAAGTTGGTGCCGACGTTGACAAAGTTCGTTTAGGAATGGGGTCAGACGATCGTATCGGCCATCGTTTTCTTTTCCCCGGAATTGGCTACGGCGGCAGTTGTTTCCCTAAAGATGTGAAGGCATTGATCAGATCCGGAAAACAAGAAGGATTTGATTTTCAAATATTAGAGGCGACTGAAGACGTAAATCAGGCACAAAAAATAATTCTGGTTTCTGAAATCGAAAACTATTTTCGCGGTGATTTGAAAGGAAAAAAAATCGCACTTTGGGGCTTGGCTTTCAAAGCAAATACCGATGACATCCGTGAAGCGTCTTCATTGGATAATATTAAATTGCTGTTGGAAAAAGGCGCAACAATTACAGCATATGATGCAATTGCAGAAGAAAATGTTCGAAAAATTTTGGGAGACGAAATTTCATACGCGCCAGATATGTATTCGGCGCTTCAAGATGCAGACTGTCTTTTAATTGCGACTGAATGGAGTGAATTTAAAAATCCTAACTTTGATTTGATGGCAGCGCGAATGAAACAGAAAGTTATATTTGACGGACGAAATATGTTTGCCCTGGAACAAGTGGAAAACACAGATTTTCGGTACAAATCGATCGGTCGAAGAACCATAGGTTAGTATATCATTTTAATAAATATTCGCTTGAAAATACCTTTATTCTTCAGAATTATATTTATAGCATTGCTGGCTTTTACGGTCAGCACTTTCGTCTATTTTGGTTTCGTAAATAATTACTCATCTACGATTTTCAATCATGTAAATTTTCAAGAACAATTTCATTCCGGCATTTATCAATACAGAATTTTAAGTTCTTATTTTCTTTTAGGGATTTATAATTTTTTGGGAACTTTAAATATTGATTATCAAATTTTTAAACTCAAATTCATCAATCCCGATTCAGAACCACAGATGTTTTTGGCGTTCTATATTTTAAATACTTTTTTCCTTATTCTCTGTGGAATAATTTTGATTTTGATTACTGAAACAAAAGATTTTGTCGCATCACACGCTGAGAAAATCTTGATAATTGTTGTTGCAATTTTCTCTATCTCGCTGTCGCAGTTCGTAATTGTTCCTTATGATGTTCCCAGTTATTTCTTTCTTATTCTATTTTACTATTTTTTGCTGAAATACGTTAGAAAACTCAATTTTTCACTTCTTATTTTATTGGGAGTTATTCTTATCTTTTCTACATTAATTCGGGAATCATCAGCATTATCTTTATCATTGGCAGCTACTTTATTACTCGCCAAATATCGTTTTAAGAGGGAATCTTTGCTTCCTTTATTTTTTCTGATATTACTATTTCTTCTCACGTACTTTGGAATTCGCTTCATAAATAATAATTTCACTACCACAGATGGGAATTTACTTATCGAAAATTTCAGGCAACCGAAAAATATTTTAGGACTGACTTTTTGGGTGGCGTTATTTTTACTAAGTATTTTTCTGGCAAAGGATAAAAAAGCGCTTCGATTGATTTTAATTTTCCATGCTTTTTCAATTCCTTATTTCTATGTATGTTTTTACAGTGGAATTTTATATGAAATCAGACTTTATATTCCAGTTTTTCTCACTTCTTTATTATTGGGACGTACGGAACTTGCAAAATTCCGGTAAATTATCTTAATTTTAAAATTTATTACACAAATGACAGAACCTCAACAAACCTGGACGGAAACCATCGAATCCAGTCATTCCCTTTTTGATCTCAAACTGAGAGAAGTCTGGCGGTACAAAGATTTGGTTTATATGTTTGTGAAGAGGGATTTTATTTCCAGCTTCAAGCAAACCATATTAGGACCTATTTGGTTTTTTATCAATCCAATTTTTACGACCATTGTGTATTTGGTTGTTTTTGGGAATATTGCAAATTTATCTACAGATGGCGCACCTAAAATATTGTTCTATTTAGCGGGAGTTACTTTATGGAACTATTTCTCAAGTTGTTTAACGGGGGCTTCTAATGTATTTACAAGTAATGCCGGAATCTTTGGAAAAGTTTATTTCCCAAGATTAGTAATGCCATTGACAATTGTAATATCGAATCTCATGCGATTTGGAGTGCAGATGTTACTTTTTATCGCAGTTTTTTTATACTATTATTTTCAGGGGCAAGTTCAACCAAACATCTGGATTTTAGCAACGCCTTTTTTAATTTTATTAATGGCGGCTTTCGCGCTGGGAATGGGTATGATTTTTTCCTCGCTTACCACCAAATACCGAGACGTACAAATGCTTTTAGGATTTGGAGTGAGTTTATTTATGTATGTAACTCCTGTTATTTATCCGCTGTCCGCTTTGCCTGAAAGATTTAAAGGAATTGCATATTATAATCCGTTGTCCGGTATTTTCGAATGTTTCAAATACGGCTGGATGGGTGTCGGCGAATTTTCGGGTACGATGCTACTGATCAGTAGTGTAATCATATTTGTACTTCTTGCAATTGGCACCGTTATTTTTAATAAAGTTGAAAAAGGATTTATGGATACTGTGTAGACCAATAGCTAACTTCAATTATAAAAAATTAATTTCAGGAGATGTAAATCACGAAAGTATGCTCGCATTAAAGGCCGAAAATATATCAAAACAATACCGTCTCGGACAAGTTGGAACGGGAACACTTTCTCATGATTTGAATAGGTTTTGGCATCGAGTCAGAGGTAAAGAAGATCCTTATCTGAAAATTGGAGAAGACAATGATCGTGCTACAAAAGGAGTAAGCGATTATGTTTGGTCTTTGCGCGATATTAACTTTGAAATTGAGCAAGGAGACGCGGTCGGAATAATCGGCAGAAATGGTGCTGGAAAATCCACATTGCTAAAATTATTGAGCAAAGTAACCAAACCCACCACAGGAAAAATATATACCAACGGTAGAATCGCATCCTTGTTAGAAGTAGGCACTGGCTTTCATCCCGAAATGACAGGTCGGGAAAACATTTATTTAAATGGAGCAATTCTCGGAATGACACGACGAGAAATCAAGCGTAAATTCGACGAAATAGTAGATTTTTCCGGGGTAGAAAGATATATCGATACGCCAGTAAAGAGATATTCATCAGGAATGTATGTTCGTCTAGCTTTTGCTGTTGCTGCACATTTGGAATCAGAAATCCTAATTGTAGATGAAGTCCTCGCTGTAGGTGATGCCGATTTTCAAAGAAAATGCCTCGGGAAAATGAATACGGTGAGCAAAGGCGAAGGAAGAACAGTTCTTTTTGTAAGTCATAATTTGGCAGCAGTGAAAACTCTTTGTCGCAGCGGTTTAGTTTTAAAAAACGGAAATATGGTCTTCAATGGCGAAATTAACGATTCCCTTCTCCACTATAGTGGGGATAGTGTCATCCCAAGTATGAGCGTTACATTCGACCTAGAAAACGAACTGTACAATACGCCAAAAGTAGCTCTGCAGGAAATAAAAATTGTGAATAAAAATGGTTTTAATTTAACATTAATTGAACAGGAAACTGAATTTTTTATACAAACATCGTGTCTTGTGAAATCCCATGAAGCCACAATTCATCTATCGTTTGTATTCAAAAATGCCGAGAATTTGACAATGTTCACCGCAACAAACGCTCATATGCCACTTCATATAGGACAGAATATTATACGATTTAAGATACCAGCATCTTTTTTAAATGTCGATATTTATTCTTTAGACTTGTATGTAATTGCAGATAGGTTAACAACTTTGATCTTTGTAGAAGACGTACTAAGTTTTACAATTTTAGAACGCAAACGTAACATTGGTGATTGGATGGGTCGTGAGCCTGGTTTCATTACAACAAACTTTGAATGGGAAAATGTTTAAATTAATTAAGAAAAAAGCCTCTCTCATTATCCGATCAAAAGAAGGTCTAAACAACTATTTTTACACTTATTTAAAAATTGCAATATTAAATATATTTCAAGCTGAAAAATATGTTGTACTTAAAATTAAGAACATACATGAAATTTTACCAACTGAAAAACTGAAAGAAGGTTATTCATATAAGAGTTCAACTCAAAATAATATTGATGTAATAATCCCAGATCTAAATTTATATATGTTAAAAGATGCTTTAATAAATTCTCGATCTTCAGCAATTGTGGCAAATTCGTATTTATTTTATGAACCTATTAACAAAAATGAAAGATTTAATGAAGGTTTTATCCAGTATCACAATACTAAAAACGCCGTTCTAAAAATTGGAAATCCCATAGAAATAAGTGAAGGTTTTTTCTTAGCAGGTAATGGTAGTTTTAACTGGTATCATTGGCTCATAGAGATTCTTCCAAAAATTATTTTCTATAAAAAAGAATATTCGGTAAATATTTTAGTGGATCATTCATGTAAAGAAATCAAAAGCATGGCAGATTCTCTGGCCGTATTCTGTGAAAATTTAAATATCAATATCATTTATTTAGATCCCGAACGAACATATAAAGTGCGGAAACTTTTTTTCATTAATGAAGTTAATAAATATATGTTTAATGCGTTAGATCTTAATGCTGTTGCATTTCCTCTTTATTATTATAGAAAAGAAAGTTTACTTAATGTCGGAGACTTATTGAAAAGCAAGTATCATTTTGAAAACAAGTCTGCTATAAAGATTTTTCTAGAACGGAGAGAAACTCATCGGATCCCACAAAATCAGAATGAAGTTGTTGAGTTGCTGAAGCAATATGATTTTACGGCCGTTGATTTATCAACTCTAAATATTACCGAACAGATTAATACGATTAATAATTCTAAATATATTGTAGGTACTTCTGGTGCTGCTTTTACCAATATTATATTTTGTAATCCGTCTTCTACTGTTCTCATTTTTACTCCAGACAATTATGATAACCATAAATTATTTGGAGAAATGGCCGCTCTACTAGATATAAAATTAAACTATCTTTATTACGAAAATGATTCAGGAGATCATGAACAGAGTAATTTTAGAATTGATTTGAATGCACTAAAATTAAAATTGGAGAATATAGAATGAATAAAATTCCCCATTTGATAATGTTTGACCGAATTGGCAGTGCTGGTTTGGGATATATTTCTGTGGCAGAAGTATCGAAAAATATACCTTTTGACGTTAAAAGGGTCTACTGGACTTATTACACTCCGCAGGATGTTATTAGAGGTGGTCATGCTCATTTTGAATTAGAGCAAATCATCATTGCAGTTTCGGGGATTATTACTTTCGCGACGGAAGATTCACAAGGCAATAAAGTTGATTTTATTTTAGACAGCCCTGAAAAGGGATTGTTTCTCCCTTCAAAAATTTGGCGAGATATAAAATTCTCGCATAACGCAGTGTTACTTTGTTTGGCTTCTAAAAAATATAAAGATTCTGATTATATACGGGATTACGAAATTTTTAAAAAACTATAAACAACTTTGAAAGTTGCGAAGTCTTTTTAATTTAATAAAGCTGCTCATTATGTCAACAGTAATTTGATCTACATCAAGAAAATTGAAATTAAAAAGAATGGAAATAAGCTTAGTGAGATATAAAAAAGATTTACAATCTGATTGGAACAAATTTGTGCACAATAGTAAAAATGCACTATTTTTTTTTGATCGTAATTTCATGGATTACCATTCTGACCGATTTGTAGATCATTCTCTTATTTTTTTAAAAAAAAATAAAATTATTGCTCTATTTCCCGCTACGGAACATGGACTAGAAATTATTTCACATGCAGGTCTTACTTTTGGGTCTCTTCTTTTGTCTTTTGACGCCAAGACTATTGATATATTAGAAATCTTCGAAAAAATTAAAAATTACTACCGAGGTCTTTCCTTCGAAAATATAGTTTACAAAAGCATTCCGTACATTTTCCATCAATATCCCTCGCAAGAAGATTTATACGCTCTTTTTCGCCATGAAGGTAAAATAACGCGAAGAGACGTTTCGTCTGTAATAGATTTAAATAATCCAATACCAATAAATAATAATAAGAAAAGACTAAATAAACGATGTGCAGATTATAACGTTTTGATAAAAGAAACAACTGATCTGAAGGAATATTGGAAAGTTTTAACAATTGTTTTAGAGAAATTTAATACAAAACCAACACATAATTTGTTCGAAATTTTATCGTTAAAAGAGCACTTTCCGAACAATATTAAATTTTTTGAAGCAAGAAAATCAAATGAGCTATTGGCTGGAGTTTTAATTTTTGATTTCGGCAATGTAATTCACGCACAATACATGGCAGCAACTCAAAACGGACGAAAAATTGGCGCACTTGATTTTATAAACTCTTTCCTCCTCGAAAAGTATAAATACAGAAAGTATTACAGTTTTGGAATTTCAACAGAAAAAAATGGTCTTTATCTAAATACTGGATTAATTCAACAAAAAGAAAATATGGGAGCTAGAGCTGTAACTTTAGATGTTTATACCATTAAACTTTAATTTTAAAATAACGTTAAAATTTATGATAAAGACGAGGAAAATATCATTAGCAGGATCAGGATGGGGTGCAGTTGCGGCCTACAAAAGTCTCTGTAGAATTTTTCCTGTTCTAGAAGTAATAACAAAGGATCAGTATCTAATAAAAGAATTGCGAGAATGTGATATTTTATTGAGTGATATAAAACTCGGCGTAGCGGAAGTAATTATTTGTGCGGGTTATAAAGAAGTTATTAGTAGAGAGATTCTAAAGACTAAGGAGATCATCAATGTTCACTATTCCCTTCTACCAAAATATCGTGGGCTACATTCTACCGTATGGGCTATATTAAACGAGGAATCTGAACTTGGATTAACCATTCATAGAATGAATGAGAAAATCGATGATGGCGATATTATCTATCAGTTTACCACCAAAAATGATGGTGAATCCACCGCAACATTCTATATGAATATGTTTAATGATTGGATAGATACGAACCTGGGAAATATAATAATAAGTTATTTTAGTGGAAACATAAAAGCTATTAAACAAGACTTTTCAAGAGCTACATGGGTGGGAAAACGCTCTATTGAAGATTGCGAAATTGATTTCCGCAAAGATCATTTATATCTTAAAACTTTTTTCAGGGTATTAAACCCTCCTTATCCAAAACCATTTTTTAGAATTAAGGCAAAAGCTAAATGTTACTTTCCTTCAAAAATTGTTTTCTTAGAAAGAAAAATAAATACGCAGATTGGCAGGATACTAAATATAGATGATAAAGGGTTATATATTTCATCTAAAGACGGATATGTAATTTTAAGCGAAATCACTGATTTGGATGGTCAGGAGATCGCAAATTCTAAATTTATGATTGGTGAATATTTAGAAAAAAAAAACGGTGATTAGATCCCCAAATCATCCGATATATTAAAAACTGGCGACCGATTATGATTAAATTTCTCAACCTTCAAAGAGTTAATCTTCAGTATCATGAGGAAATTGAAGCAAAACTTTTAGGAACCTTTCGAAGTGGTTCTTATCTTCTAGGGAATGAAGTGAAAAATTTTGAAAAGAATCTTTCAAAATATATTGGTTCTCCAAATGCTATTGGTGTCGCCAACGGTTTAGATGCTTTGCGTTTAATTTTCAAAGCCTATTTAGAATTAGGACAAATGAAAGTTGGGGACGAAGTGATTGTTCCTGCAAATACTTACATCGCTTCAATTTTAGCGATTACAGACAATAGATTAAGACCTGTTTTCGCAGAACCAGATATTGAGAATTACAATTTGGATCTTTCTAAAATTGAAGATCTAATTACGCCAAAAACTAAAGCTATAATGGTTGTTCATTTGTACGGACAAATTTGTTGGTCAGAAGAATTAGAAACTTTAGCAAATAAATACAATTTAAAAATAATTGAAGATAATGCACAATCCATTGGTGCAGAATGGAATACCATTAAAACTGGAAATTTGGGCGATGCTGCCGGATTTAGTTTTTATCCCGGAAAAAATTTGGGTGCTTTAGGCGATGCAGGTGCAGTAACTTGTAAAGATGCACTCTTGGCAAAAATAATTCGAGCTTTGGCAAATTATGGTGCCGAAGATAAATACATCACTAAATATCAAGGATTAAATTCTCGTTTAGATGAAATTCAAGCGGGTATTTTAGATGTGAAATTAAAATATATTGATACTGACAATGAAAAGCGAAGAAAAATAGCAAATCGATATTGTCAAGAAATTACCAATCCAAAAATCATTCTTCCAAAATTACCGACTAATTCCAAAGAACATGTTTGGCATTTATATGTTATCAGAACTTCAGAAAGAGAAAAACTGAAAAGATATCTTTTAGAAAATGATATACAAACTTTAATACATTATCCCATTCCACCACATAAGCAACAAGCTTACAAAAATTACAATCACCTTTCATTACCTATTACAGAGAAAATCCACAAACATGCTTTAAGTTTACCAATAAGCCCCGTAATGGATATGGTTGAGGTATCAACTATAATAGATGCAATTAATAAATTTTAATCATTTTAATGTCAGACTGTTTTCACTGGGAAACATTTGATTTTTATAAAAACACTGACCATATATAAAGTTAAATTTAACTTAAAGTAATAATAGTAACTAGCTACAATAACTGTTCTTTTAGCGAATTAATTTAACTTTTAATCTTTTAATCTTAAAAAAAATAGAAATGAAAAACAAGGCGATTTTTTCACTTTTAATCGCACATTACAATAATGCCGAATTTTTTAAAGATTGTTATAAAAGCATTCTTGAGCAAAATTATGAAAATTATGAAGTAATAATTTTAGATGATTTTTCGGATGTAAATCAATATCATTTGGTGCAGTCTATAATAAGAGGTGATCCGAGATTTCAAATTTATCGCAATGCTGAAAATAAAGGAATTGGTTATACCAAAAGAAAATTAGTAGAATTATCAAGTGGTGATATTTGTGGGTTTTTAGACCCAGACGATGCTTTAGAAATAAATGCAATTAACATAATGACCCAAACACATTTAGCTCATCCCGAAGTTGGTCTTGTTTATTCAAATTTTACAGTATGCGACGAGAATCTGAATCGTGTAAAAATTAAATATGCAAAACAGATTTATGATTTAGATGAAAAATATTACAATTTGCAGACTGAAATTTCCCATTTCGCCACATTTAAAAAATCAATATATAAAAAGACTTTGGGAATAGATTCCTATTTGAAAATTGCTGAAGATAAAGATTTGTATATGAAAATGTGTGAAGTAGCTCCCGTTAAGTACATCGATGTGAATCTATACTTGTACCGAATACATGATGGTGGTATTTCTACCAATAAAAATGAAGAAAAAGCTTTTTTTTGGCACTTCGTAGCTTTGATTAAAATGGCAGAGCGAAGAAATATAAATATTGATACATTATTTCTCGAAAAATTTGTAGAACGAGGTAGAATTGAAATGGAATTGAAGGAATTGAAGGAAGAATTAAAAAAAGAAAAGGAAAAAATTGAAATGGTTAGAAATTCTATTCCAGTCAGAATTTTAAATAAATTAAAATTAATAAACTTTTACAAAGACCTATGATAGTAGAGATTTGATTTCCACTTTAAATCTCCAAATGAATAAACTGATTGATTGAAAAATAAAAGGTTAACAAATTTTAAAAACAATAATAATTTATATCACCTTGAAAAATAATTCCTTTATAAACACACTTTAATAATTTTTAGTATAATCGCAATTGTAGAAGTCTTCTTCATTAAATTTGGGGTAAAATTGCAGTACTTCACAATCATAAATTAAAAATTTCATTACAAAAATAATTTAGAAATTAAAATAATATGCTGGCATTAAAAGCAGAAAATATATCAAAACAATACCGTCTGGGACAAGTAGGAACGGGAACACTTTCTCATGATTTGAACCGTTTCTGGCATCAAGTTCGTGGAAAAGAGGATCCTTACCAGAAGATCGGGGAAGCAAACGACCGAAGCTCAAAAGGAAACAGCGATTATGTTTGGTCGCTTCAAGACATTAATTTTGAAATAGAACAAGGCGATGCAGTCGGGATTATTGGTAAAAATGGCGCTGGAAAATCGACATTGCTAAAATTACTGAGCAAAGTTACAAAACCCACAACAGGAAAAATATACACAAACGGAAGAATCGCATCTCTATTGGAAGTGGGAACCGGCTTTCACCCAGAAATGACCGGTCGCGAAAACATCTATTTAAACGGTGCAATCCTCGGAATGACGAGACAGGAAATTAAAAGAAAATTTGACGAAATAGTAGATTTTTCGGGGGTAGAAAGATATATCGATACGCCAGTAAAAAGATATTCTTCCGGCATGTACGTTCGTTTGGCTTTTGCTGTGGCGGCACATTTGGAATCTGAAATTTTAATTGTTGATGAAGTACTGGCTGTTGGCGACGCCGAATTCCAGAAAAAGTGTTTGGGAAAAATGGGCAACATTAGCAAAGGCGAAGGCCGCACAGTTTTGTTCGTAAGCCACAATATGGCCGCTGTTAAGGAATTAACAAGCAGCGCACTTCTTCTCTCCAACGGAAGATTGATTGAAGTTGGGAATACTGACAAAATTATCAGTTCTTACACGCGTTTAAACCATGAAAGCACCTCCAGCAAATGGGAAGGTTCATTAATTGATTCAAGTTCACTTATTGAAATTAATAAAGTAGAAGTGCTTCAAAATAGTCCTCTTGGATTTTCAAATCAAAATCCTATTGTCTGTCGGATTGATTTAAGAAATCTCAGCACTCTCGATAACAGCAACTATCGGATGGTGTTGACTCTAAAATCAGCAGATGATGTGGTGTTACTAAACAGTGGAATTAACCTGGAAAAACGCACGGCGGGAAATTATTTTCTCGACATCGCGCTGCCTGCATTTACCCTTTCCAATACAGATTACATTCTTGGTTTCCGAATAGATATTCCGAAGAATAAATTAATTCACGAATATCGTGATTATGTGCGATTTTCTGTAAATGTGATAAACCATACTTTTGGTGATCTTGCCGGTAGTGAGCCAGGAGGATTTTTTCATTTGCCTTTAGAAGCAGTCCTAAACGATTGATATATTTTTAATATCGTTTTGACAGGAAAAGTTAATTTGAATAGAAAATGGTCGACAATAAACTGATGGAAATAAGGCTTGCCATAATAATCCCTTTCTACAAAAAAAAATATTTTAGGAAAACATTAGAGTCTTTAAAAAATCAAACGAGTAAAAATTTTTCGGTCTACATTGGTAATGATAATAGTCCTGAAAATATTGAAGATTTATTAATAGGGTTAGCTGAAGATTTCAACTTTACGTATCAAAAATTTGATAAAAATGTAGGCGCACAAAGTCTTACTACGCAATGGGATCGGTGCATCGCTCTTTCTTCAAATGAAGATTTCATCATGATTTTAGGTGATGACGACGTTTTGGGTGAAAATGTGGTGGAGCAATTTTACAAAAATTTGGAAACAGTAGAAGATTTAAACATAAAAGTGATCAGGTTTGCTTCTCAACTCATTAATGAAGCAGGTGAAAAAACCTCTGAAATTTTTTTAAACCCCGAAATTGAAAAAGCTGCCACGTCATACATCAGAACACTTCAGGGAAAAGGAAGAAGTACGTTGACCGAACATATTTTTTCAAGAGCTGCGTATGAAAAATACGGATTCAAAGATTTTCCAGTAGCATTTGGTAGCGATAATGTGGCGTGGTTAGAATTTCCTGACCTGGCCGATATTTTCAGTATTAATGAGGCGGTGGTTAATGTAAGAATTTCAAAAGAACATCTTTCTTCGCGGAATGACAATGGATTAGATTATCGTAAAAGAGAGGGAATTTATCTCTTTAACCGTTACATTATTGCCAATTACGATCAATATTTTACAGAAGAAGAGAAAATTTTGATTTTAAAAAAATCCTACAGAAATTTAAGATATTACAGTCGGAATAAAATTAAAACTTTGTTATTTATTATTTTTATGTTCCGTAAAATTGGATTAAAAACATGGCAAATAGTGAAAGACAATCGCTTCAATGACTGAATTTTTTCCTCACTTTTTCCAGTAAGATAAAAGCATTTAATTGAAATGGAAAACTCAAAAAAGATTTAATTTTTGGCTGTTTAGTTTTCAACACCACATCCCAATAATTTCTCGCAAGCAATTTTTTATCCTCGCTCGTTTTCGCAACGCTCAGTTTAGTTCGAAAAGACAGCAGCGCATATCGCGGATTTTCCAGCAATCTCTGGTATAAATTCTGACTTAAACCGTCTTCTAAATATTCTCCAAATGCTAAAATGTAATTAGTGAAAAGAATTTTGTAATTTTTAATTATCGGTATTATTTGCACACTTTCCTGACAAAAATTTTCGTTTTCAAATATGGGAAAAGGATGTTTTTTAATTACTTCAACTTTAAAAACATAAACCATTTCACCCGCGAATTCCCATTGATAACTATTATACTCCGTCCATTTTTTTATATCGTACGTCTTTTTTTCTGAGAACATTTCTTCCGGCGCGTGAATAAATGTAAATCCACCAAATTTGTTATTTTCAGTTTCTGTGGAGAGAAGTTGACAGGTTTCTAGACAGTCATTCGCGAGAAAATCATCGCTGTCTATCGTTAAAAACCATTTTCCTGCCGCGTTATTTATTGCGTAATTAATAGCGATATGCTTTCCCTGATTTTTTTGCTTCACATATCGAATAGGAAAATCAGCGACGTCAATAAACTGAGTAACTAATTCTTCGGTATCATCAGTCGAACCATCATCAACAATTAACCACTCGAAATTACGAACCGTTTGGCGAGACAAACTCTGAAAAAGCCGATCTAATAAGTAACCGCGATTATAAGTTGGAGTAAAAACGGTGAATAGCATTCTGAATGATAAATTGTTCCTAAAAATACATAAAATATTTCTCAAAGTTTAATAATATCTTCTGCAATGTGCGACTATTACTAAAAAATGTAACTTTACCAATAATTTCATTAGATGAAGAAAAAAATACTTTTTGAAGTTGATATAAAAGATTGGGCTTTCTATTTTATGGTAAAATCTTGGTCGCTAAAATTAGCAGACGAATATGATTGTTACTACGTTTGCAATGATGTTTACCGCATCAAAGAACTTACGGAAATAAGCTCTTTTAAAAAATTTGCTTTAAACTTCATTTCCAAAATCCGTTTCCAATTTTATCGCTTATTTTCTCCCCAAAATAAAAAAGTTCAGGTCATTCATTCTTCTGGAAATTATTCATATCCAAAGTATACCAAACCATTTGTAACGCCGTTTATTGATGAAACCAAACACCTCGAAATTCTCAATTTTGATTACGTGGTTTCTATGGCGTATTTTTTTCAATACATCGCTGAAATTCCCTTTACCGGACGTAAGAATTTGGTTGGGATCTTTAACGATTGTTTCCCACATCTTGGCCCAGAATACGACATCAAAACCAAAACTAATGTTAATTCACTTTCACGCGCTGAATTTTTTGAACAATATTTAAAACATTACGATTTTCTGCTACTCGCCAATGACAATCTTATTCGCGCATACAGCGATTACACCGATCGATTAGAGTTTGCGCTTGGAATTTATAAAGAAGAATGTTTCGGACAAATTAAAACTAAAAGCGACCTATTCACTTTAGGTTGGACTGGAAACCCGAACCGCCCTGTTAAAGGTTTTTTTGAAATTATAGAACCGGCCGTCCAGAAAGTATTGCAAACCGGTAGAAAAATTCGACTTAAAACCTCCTTCAATGCATCTTACGAAGAAATGATCGAGTTTTATAATGATGTAGATTTGGCCGTAATCGCCTCCAGTGGTGATGGCGCTCCTACGATGTTTTGTGAAGCAAGTCTTTCTAATATCCCTTCGATATCAACATTTATTGGATTACCATCGATGGTAATTCAAGATGGAATTAATGGCATGTTTATAAATCGAGATATCGATGAAATGGCTCAGGCGATTATTTATTTACATGACAATCAAGATGTTTTGAATAAATATGCGAAAAGGATTAAAAAGGATTATTTAGATATAATGAGCAACGAAAAAAATATTCTGAAAATTCGAAAAGTACTCCAGAAATTAAATTAGAAATCTTTAAAACACAATTCGAAGTTTCTTCTAAACATTTATCAATTACCTGTTATACCGCCATTTAAAAAATTTAAATCCCAAATTGGTGGGAAGTTGAATAAATAAATTGGTCTTTTTTAAGGAAGTTGAAAAATCTTTTGAAAAATAATGAAACAGCGATAAACTGGAAAGGGTTTTATAATTCCGATAACTTTCCTTCCACAAAACTGCATTTTTCTGCGCTTTCCAGTTCATGAGAAGTGTGAGCGATTTATAATTGATAAGATATTTCAGAATTAATTTTTTTCGATATTTATTTTTCTCTTCGTTTAAAGCTTCATCAATATATTTCCCAATCGTAAACCAATTGTCGAAATTGCGCTTGTTTCTATTATGAATTACAGATTTACTGTGAAGAAAATACGTGTACGTTATCCCTTTATAAATAGCGATTTTATCTAATTTCAAAACGAGATGAAATGTCCACAATTCATCTTGCGCAAATAATCCCGGTATAAAATAAATTTTGTTTTTACGAATAAAATCCACCAAAAAAAGTTTGTTTACAGCGTAGGTAACCAATTCAGAATTTGCAAAATCTTCTAAAATCTCCTCATTTCCTACAATAATTTCCTTGTCGGACTGAATTTTAATGCAAATTGATTTCTCGCCTGTTTCCAATTGTTCACATTCCAGTTGAGACATGGTCATTTCCGCGCCTGTTTTCTCCGAAATTTCAACCAAGATTGAAATACAATCGGGCGTAATCGTATCGTCGCTGTCTAGAAAAAAAAGATATTTTCCTTTGGCAGTATCAATTCCTTTGTTTCGAACCACCGACAAACCAGCGTTTTTTTCCAGATGGTAAATTTTCCAATTTTGCAGGTTATGATCCTTAATAAACTGCTCTGCGATTTCAACACTATTGTCTGGCGTTTCATCGTTGATTAACGTTACTTCAATATTTAGATAAGTTTGTAGACGAACAGATTCCAGGCACGCCCGTAAAAAATCTTCACATTTATAGAGCGGAATAGAAACAGTAACCAAAGGATTCATCAAATAGGTATAATGCCGTAAAAATACTTAATATTAACTGAAAACGCTATATTTGTTAAACACATTAAAAGGAAGAAATGAAATTGTTTTCAAAGGTTTTTTTGAGGATTTTGAAAAGTAAAAATTTAGGGATTCTTCACGATCATCGCAATATCGAAATCGGCATTAATTTTAAATTTGGTGATTTCTGCACTTTCATTTTTAATCCAGAATTAAAAACGGTAAGGTTTAACAACAAAATAAATCTCCGCAATTACATCAATTTATTGGTCGGAAAAGAGGCCGAACTTGTTATGGGAAATGGTGTCTTTTTAAATAATTATTGTTCAATTAATTGTTTAGAAAGAATTGAAATCGGAGACGATACATTGTTTGGTGAAGGCGTGAAATTGTACGATCATAATCATCAATATTCTACGGATCCAGAATTTATTGTGGAACATCAAAAATTTAATACCGCCCCAATTAAAATTGGCAGAAACTGTTGGTTAGGCAGCAATGTTACCGTATTGAAAGGGGTTACCATTGGCGATCATGTAATTGTCGGTGCCGGAGTTTTGGTCTATAAAGACATTCCTGCTAACAGTATCGTGAAACTAAAACAGGAAGTTGATATCAAATATTCTAACATTATCCGATGACCAACGCTGCGAAAATCTCGGTGATAATGTCTGTTTATAACGGAGAAAAATTTCTACGAGAAGCAGTAGAATCAATTTTAAACCAGACCTACACTAATTTCGAATTTCTCATTATTGAAGACGCTTCTACAGATAAAACTCCCGAAATTTTAGAAGAATATAAACGACGGGATTCAAGGATTATCATCATTAATAAAGAGAAAAATAAAGGACCGAGCGGCTTTATTCAAAATCTCAATATTGGTTTGAAAAAGGCGACAGGTAAGTATATTGCGCGAATGGACGCAGATGATATTTCAGTTCCAGAGCGTTTTCAAAAACAAATCGACTTTCTTGAGAAAAACACAGAAATATTTTTAGTCGGAAGTCAAGTTCAATGTGTCAACGAACATAACTCGAATACTAAATTACTGCGAGCGCCACTCAACAACATCGAAATTCAAAAGCGAATGTTTAAAAATATTTCATTGTTTCACCCGGTAATTATGTTTAGAAATTCGACCGATTTGTTATATCGCGAAAAAATGTTGTACTGCGAAGATTATGATTTCTATTTTAGATTAATGATCCAAAAATATCAATTTGCGAACATAGAAGAGCCTTTGCTGAGGTATAGAATTCTAGGCGATTCGATTTCCCGAAAAGACAATAAACTTATCAAGTGGCTATTTGTCGAAAAAGCAAGGCAGTTTTTTCAAGAGCAGAAAAAAAGTGGAAGTGATTCATACGATCTTTTTGAGCCTGAAAATCTTTTGAAAATATTAGATATAGACTTTAGAAGCAAAGCAGAAGATCTTCTATTTGCCAGCAACGTTGCTTTGAAATATCAACAATATGAGGATTTGACAATCATCTTAGATAAAGCGAAAAATAGTTATCCCACTGATACACGATTTAATATTTATAAAAATTATTTGAAAATACCGAAATCGATTCTTCCATACATTTTAAAATTAACTTTAAAATAAATGGATATTCTCATAAAATCCTTTAATCGCCCTTTCTATCTGGATCGTTGCTTAACTTCGATTTATACATTCGTTTCCGGAGATTTTAATATTAAAATATTAGACGATGGAACTCCGAAGAAATACTTAGATAAAATTGAAGCAAGATTTCCTCAAATCGAAATTTTGAAATCTGCCGCTTACGAGGAGAAAACAGAAGCGATTAAGGAAAACCTCAAGAAAGGCACCGAAATTAATGGCTTTCAAATTCCCATTAACTTGTGGATAGAAGCGGCCCAAAATGCTTCCGACTATTTTATCATCATAGAAGACGACGTTTGGTTTACAAAAGATGTGGATCTTAACCAATTATCCCAAGATTGTCTTAAGTTTGACATTCACCTTTTAAAATTAGGGTGGTTAGGGAATTTTGGAGATGATGAATACCTCCATATAAAACCTTTAACCGATCAAATTGACGCAACTTTACCTCATAAATTATTCTTGAGCAATGAAAAAGTAATGAATGCATTTTTTAAAAATCATTTCAAATTCTACACTTTACTCTATAAACTCGGACTCGTAGACAATCGAACAAGAGAAAAATATTGGGCTTTAAATTCCATTTTAATGGGCCTTTATAAAAAAGAATATTGGTTAGAAATATGGAAAGGAATGAACGGAAAAGTAGATGAAAAAAGACAGTTGATTAATTCTTCTGTTTTTTATAAAAAAAACCGCAAAAACCCGAACTTTATTTCGAGGTTAAAAAATGAGGCGATGAAAACAACTTTCCAATCTTCTGCGACGAATTCTTACCACGAATATGGCTATGATTTCGACGTGAATCTTTTTAACCATTTGATAAATGAGGCTTGGTTTAAAGGTGATTTTGATTCATCTGAAAACTTCCCAAACGATTTTACGCTCAGTTATTTCGAGGAATTTATAGGAGATAAAATTTCGGTGGAGGAATTTAGAAAATGGGTCGCTGAATTCAAAAATCAATATCAAAATTTGGGCGCCGATGTCAACTAAGAAAATAAAAATTCTCTTCCGCCACCGGTCGATGGAAATGGGCGGCGTAGAAAAAGTAATGCTCAGCTTGCTGAATAATCTTAATCGGGATTTATTTGATTTAACAGTGCTTTTAAGTATTGACCAGGGTGAATTAAGAAATGAAATTCCCACTCATGTAAGAAAAGTTGTTTTAGCAAACGGAAAAGAAAGTTTTTCTGAGAATAAATATCTTCAAAAAACTCAGCTTCTATTCCGAAGAATAAAACTTGAAAAATTAAGAAGAAATCCAAAACTCATTGACGACAATTATCTGAGAGATTCCTATGATATCGAAATCGGAATGACGTACAATGATTTCGAACCCGTTTTAAATTCAACTCAGAAAAATTCAAAAAAAATTGGCTGGTTTCATTCCGAAATTGATCATCCGAAACTGCAGGTTTTGGTGCCGAAAATTTTAGAACATTTTCCACAATTTGATCATATGGTTTATTGTTCCGAGAAAATTAAAGAGATGATGCACGAAGATTATCCAAATCTTCATTATCCAAAAGAAAGCGTGATTATCAACGCAATTCCTATTGAAGAAATTAAAGAGAAAGCTACCGAGAAGATTACAGATTTGCCGAAATGCCCCTTATTTGTATCCGTTGGAAGATTGCACACCCGTAAAGGCTATCACAAACTCCTGGAAGTTCATGCCCAACTTTTAAAAGACGGCTTTGAACATTCGATATTAATTATCGGTGACGGTGAAGAACTTCCTAATCTTTTGGCTCAACAAAATTCCTTACGAGTTGAAAAAACATTTACTTTTGCGGGTAATAAAATGAATCCGTACGCCTATATTAAAAATGCAGATTTTTTCATTATGCCCTCCGAATCTGAAGCCTGGCCTTTAGTCATCGCCGAAGCACTGATTTTACAAAAACCAATTATTGCAACCAATGTGGGTGATGTTGCACTAATGATTGAACATAAAAAAACGGGTTACCTCATCGATTATGATTTCGACGAAATGTATGCGTCGATGAAAGAATTTCTGACTAATAAATCCTTAATTTCAGAATTGAAAGAAAATCTCGTCGGAATCGAAGAAAAATTTGACAATCAGAAAATATTCAATGAGGTTGAAAAAATCATTCTTAATTTAGCAAAAACGACATAATGGATTTTCTCTACAGAATCGTTCTAAAAATACACGCTATTTTTCAGGAGTTTCGCGACAAAGCCTATATTGAAATATGCAAATCGCGCGGCTTAAAAGTAGGCAAAGATGTGATTTTTATCGAGGCACCAAAATTTGGTTCAGAACCCTATTTGATTGAAATCGGAGATCGCACAAAAATTACGGCCAATTGTACTTTCATCAATCATGATGGCGCAATGTACGTGATTCGATCGATGGAAAAATATCGTGACGCTAGAAATTTCGGCCGAATTAAAATTGGTAAAAATTGCTTTATCGGAAACAATTGCACCATTCTTCCCGGCGTCGAAATGGGCGATAATTGCATTTTAGGAGCAGGATCAGTCTTAAACTCCTCCACTCCGTCAAATTCTGTTTTTGCCGGAGTTCCCGCAAAATTTATTTGCACGATTGAAGAATATGGTGATAAAGCATTGATTAATAATGTTTTATATCCAAGGGAATTAGAAAAAACCCGTGGTAATTTGGATGCATATATTAAAGAAAACCTTCCTCATACGTATAAACCAGTAAAATAAGTTGCTAAAAAAGGAGGTTCAAAACAGGATGATAAATAGTCCGTAAGTCACTCCAAACCCGCTACACCCAGTTTGATCATTTTTATACAAAGATCTTTTCTGTTCCCATAAGTATCGAAAACGGCATCCTCACTTAAAACACCGCGTGGTAAATCTTGCGGTATGTTTTTTAAACGGTCATCTTCAAGATCTTTTCCTCTTTCTTCACTGGTGTAATAATTCATCAGTTCGTCGAAATCTTGCTGATTCTGCTCCCACTTTTTGAGTAATTTTTCCATTCCGGAAATAAGTTCATCAGTGTGATTCAGAATGATTTCCATTTTAGTGATATTTTTAATACGTTCTTCCATGTAATGCAATTATAAAATTAAATATACGGATAACTTCTCTCAACTGACCCGCTTTATTATCTTTGTAGAAACACAATCTTTTGAAAAAGAAAATCCTCATCAGAATCGGTTCTTTGCGCCATGGCGGCGCGGAAAAAGTTTTGGTGACTTTTCTGCAAAATTTACCCAAAGACAAATATGAAATCGATCTTTTATTGAATTTATATTCAGGTAAATATCTGGCTGAAATTCCGAGTTGGATTAATGTTTTGTATCTGAACAAAGGCGAAATGATTACAACCAATCGTCTGCAGGATTTACCTGTTAAGGCATTTCGTGTTTTATATCAAAAGATTTTGAAAATGTTTCCTAGCCTTCTTTATCAATTTATTTTAAAAGAGAAAAAATATGATATCGAGTTTGCAGCCATCCATGGAATGAGGGATGAAATCTTAAATTCTCCTTTAAAATTGTCAAAAAAAATCGTTTGGATCCATAATGATTTAAAGAAAACAGAATTCCATAATTACACTGAGGAGGAATTTCGCAAATTTTTCGGCTTTGATAAAATTATGGTTATCTCAGAAAAGATTGAAAAGGATTTCAAAATATTAGCCATTAACGAAAAGGAAAAACAGAAAATTGTCAGAATATATAATCCTTTAGACACGGAGGAAATTTTGCTAAAGTCGGAAGTTGGAAGTCAGAAGTTGGAAGTTGAGAATCTTAAGAACGAAGTTGCTGTGTTTGTATCAGTGGGAACAGTTTTTCCTCAAAAAGGTTTTGATCGGTTGCTGAAAGTTCACAAGCAACTTTTAGATGAAGGTCTTGAGCATAAAATATTGATTCTTGGAGACGGCTACGATTTTGAGAATATCAAACGCTTGAAAGAAGAATTAGAAGTCTCAGAAACCGCGACTCTATTAGGTTTTATCGATAATCCTTATCCTTATTTTAAAAAAGCAGATTTCTATATTTTAAGTTCCAGATATGAAGGTTTTCCCACGGTTTTGTTTGAAGCCCTAACTTTAAAAAAGAAAATTATTGCCACCGATGTTTCCGGCGTGCGGGAAATGCTGGTAGATGGTAAGCTGGGGTTAATTGTAGAAAATTCCGAAGCAGGAATTTATGAGGGAATGAAACAAGCACTCCAAAATGCTGAAAGTTTTAAAGACTACGAGCAAAATTTAGAGGATTACAAAATGCCCTTTAATCTGAAAAATTCAGTGAGCACCATCATAAAAATTATTGATGATCTATAAACTTCTTTTATTTTATCTTTGCTTCTATGTCTGATCATTCCACCCTTCAAAAAGATTTTTATCGCGAAAGCGGACAGTGGCTTTCCACCTTTCAGATGTGGAAAAAATGTTTCAGCCCAAATTTGCATTTCATTTATCTTCTACGCACGACACAGAAACATCCGAAAAATACTTTCCTGGGAAAATTGTTGCGTATAATTCTGCGTCATTATCAAATAAAATATGGTTTTCAGATCTATCCTGAAACCCAAATTGGCGAAGGTTTTTATTTAGGACATTGGGGAGCATTGGTTATTAATCCCAAAACGAAGATCGGTAAAAATTGCAATATTGCGCAAGGTGTAACCATCGCTCAGGCGAATCGAGGCAAAAATGAAGGAGTTCCGGAACTTGGAAATGAAGTCTGGATTGGTCCCAACGCTGTCATTGTGGGAAGCATTAAAATTGGAAATAACGTTTTAATTGCACCGAATGCTTATGTGAATTTTGACGTCCCAGATAATTCTGTAGTGGTGGGAAATCCCGCAACTTTTAGCCCTAATGAAAATGCAACTCGTGGTTATATCAACCACAAAATAGATTAAAATTTCCAGAAAATAGTATTCTCAAACTTGCTATATTTAATTTTTAGCCCTTATTTTTACTGCTCTAAAATTCAAATTTTCAGAAAATTTTAAAACTCACATCCAAATTTTTACGGCATGAAAAAATCCTACGAACGTATTTTTGAAAATAACAAAAAATGGCTGGAAGCCCAACTGGTTGAAAATCCAGATTTTTTTAAAACCCTTTCGGCGACCCAAACTCCGGAATATCTCTACATCGGCTGTTCAGATAGTCGGGTTTCTGCCGAGGAAATGATGGGAATGAAGCCGGGCGAACTCTTTGTTCACCGCAATATTGCGAATGTGGTGAATACTTTAGATATGAGTTCTACCGCTGTAATTCAATATGCCGTGGAACATCTACAAGTGAAGCATATCATTGTGTGTGGCCATTATGGTTGTGGTGGAATTAAAGCTGCGATGACGCCGGAAGATATGGGTCTTCTAAATCCGTGGCTAAGAACAATTCGTGATGTTTATCGTTTGCATCAGGCTGAATTAGATGCAATTGAGGATGAACAAAAACGCTACGACCGATTGGTAGAACTAAATGTTCAGGAGCAATGCATCAATGTTATCAAAATGGCGTGTGTTCAAGAGGAATATTTGATTGACGAGTATCCTATTGTACATGGTTGGGTTTTCGATATGAAGTCCGGAAAAATCATCGATCTGGAAATTGATTTTGAAAGCATACTGAAAGACATTCAGAAAATTTACAACCTCACGGCTTCAAATTGGGTGATGAGTCGGAAAAATAATCAGAATTTAAAATAAAAGGATATCATCACTTTTCAATAGCATAATATAAAAATAGCCGGAACGTTACGTCCCGGCTATTATTTTAATTTGTTCTTTTTAAATTAGAAACTAGTCACATTCAGTCTTCCACCTGTAACCATTTTACCTGCGCAAGAAGCGGTAGCTGTTGCAGAAGAAAGAATTGCTGCTTTAATCTGACTTCCATTTGCTCCTGGATGTTTTGAAGCATATAATGCTACTGCTCCAGTTACATGCGGGGTCGCCATAGAAGTTCCGTTGTAACTTGCATATGCTGAAAGCATTTTTCCTTTAGAAGATTTAGGAACCGTAGACCAGATTCCTGATCCTGGTGCTGCGATATCACAAGTGGTAGCTCCGTAGTTTGAGAAGCTTGAAAGTGCACCTGTATTCGTGATCGATGCCACACTGATAATGTTATCGTTGGTATATTTAGAAGGATAACCCGTTGTTGTGGTATCATTATTTGAACCGTCATTTCCAGCAGCTGCTACGAATAGAATTCCTGCTTGATTAGCTCTCTCAATCGCTTCGAAAAGTGCCTGAGAAAATCCGCCACCGCCCCAAGAATTGTTGGTAGCTACGATATTCAAACCGTGTCTTAGTTTTAAATCAGTGAAATAATCAACTGCTTTAATAGCATCTGCTGTATTTCCCCCTCTTCTTCCAAGGAATTTCGCGCTTAGAAGTTTTACATTCCATACAACACCCGCTACTCCTTTTCCGTTTCCTCCTACTGCACCGATCGTTCCAGCAACGTGAGTTCCGTGATCATCGTTCGCATCGTCAAATACTGAAGAATCGTTATTTGCGAAATCATAGCCGTAAACGTCATCTACCAAACCATTACCATCATCATCAACGCCATTTCCGGCAACCTCACCTGGATTTACTCCTGCATTCGGAGCAATATCTTCGTGGGAGTACATATAACCTTCGTCAATAATTCCGATATAAACTGTATTTGATCCTGTACTGCCACCAGCCCACTGCGCCGCAGCGTTTGTTCCGTATTGGTTAGCGGGCGACGTATTTGCGCCGTACATTCCCCACAAAGAACCATTGGTATAATAAGTATCATTTGACATAACCTGATGCTGGTAAATGTAATTAGGCTCAACATATTCTACACCAGCCATTCCTTTTACCTTGGTAATTGCCTCGAATGCGTTGATCGAAACACTTACAACATTCACTGCCTCTTTCTGTCCTTTTCTCTCCATCATTTTGGTAAGAACTTTCTCATTTACTTTACCTCCTATTTTCGCAAAAACATCTTGTTTTTTGCTCTCGGCAGTTCCTTCTTTAAATTTTATTAAAATTCCGTCCGTTTCCCCGAACGCTGCAGTATTTGCCGCAACTTTTGAATAATTATCAGCAGCTACTTCCGAATTTAATCGATCCGCATCTGTTGTACAGCTCACCACAGCTAATGTCATAGCGCCTACAAATGCCAGTTTAAAGTTTGATTTTTTCATAAATAATTTAAGAATTAAGAAGTTAAATTTAATGTATAAACAGTTTACTTTGAACAATTTTGAATAACAAAGTCAGCAAATATATAAATAATTACGAATAAAAAAAACATATCCTTGTTTTTTTGATAATTAAATGAATTTAGTGTTATTGCAATTATGTTTATCAATAACGTTATTTAAGCAGTAGAAAAGGGCTTTTCTTTGTGAAAAATTGAAAATAAAAAAAAATCGCTTACGAAGAGCGATTAATATAAATATTGATTTAAGGTTGCGCTTTACTTTCCATTAAAAGCCGTCATCGCATTTTGTATTCCGGCAAAAACAAAAGACAAACACGCCTTAGAAAACTTCTCGATTCGTTCAGGAAGTTTTTCTTTTTCCTCTCCTTCCCATTTTCCCAAAACGTAATCGACCTGTTGGCCTTCTTTAAATTCTGCAGAAATCCCAAATCTTAACCGCGGATAATTTTGAGTTTGCAATTGTTCTTGAATGCTTTTTAATCCATTATGACCAGCATCAGAGCCTTTCATTTTCATTCTTAATGTTCCGAAGGGCAAAGAAAGATCGTCTGTAACGATCATTATATTATCGATGGGGATATTTTCCTTCTGCATCCAAAAACGTACGGCATTTCCAGATAAATTCATATAAGTATCTGGTTTTAAAATAAATACTTTTCGGCCTTTGTATTTTCCTTCCGCCAGCAAACCAAAGTTGGATGATTTAAAAGGTGCTTCAATAGTTTCTGCAATTTTCTCTGCAACTTTAAAACCGACATTATGACGGGTTTCCGCATACTCTTCCCCTTTATTTCCTAAGCCTACAATAAGATACTTCATACAAATTCAATGTAATATTTCTGATATTTATTTGATCGTAAAAATACATGAAAAATTAATTTATAGATTCTTTCCTAAAATCCTTTCCAAAACTGCGTTCACCTCATCTACATTCTGCACATTTTCTTTGCGCATCATGAGTTGATTTCCCTCTTTGCTGGCTTTCTCCTTTAATGTCGCCTCTTTAGGATTCTTGGATAAGTAGGAAATAATATGTCGGAATTTATCACTTTGATAGAACTTGTCTTGAGGATTTGGTGGAAAATATCCGAGAAAAACGCCGTTTTTCACCACTATTTTATCAAATCCAATTTCAGCAGCGATCCATTTTAATTCTACAGATTTTAAAAGGTTAATCGCTTCTGACGGTAAAGCACCAAATCGGTCAACTAATTCAAGTTCTAATTTTCGCAGATCCTCTTTATTCTCAATTTCTGCCAACTTTTGATATAATGACAACCGCTCTTCAATACTTTGAACATAAGAATCCGGCAACATCAATTCTAAATCAGTATCAATATTGACTTCTTTCGTTGATTTAAAGAGTTTTTTACGGTCTTCTTCATTATCAAATAAATCTTCGAATTCCTCATCATTTTGCAATTCTTCCAAAGCTTCCTGCATGATTTTTTGGTAGGTGTCAAAGCCCATTTCATTAATGAAACCACTTTGTTCGCCGCCCAATAGATCACCAGCACCTCGAATCTCTAAATCCTTCATCGCAATCTGAAAACCACTTCCCAGGTCTGAAAACTGCTCAATTGCTTCCAGTCTTTTTCGCGCATCTGGAGTCACCATATCAAACGGTGGCGTAATCAGAAAACAGAATGCTTTTCGATTACTTCGTCCGACGCGACCGCGCATCTGATGAATATCTGCCATCCCAAAACGTTGAGCATCATTGATAAATATCGTATTCGCATTCGGCACATCTACTCCACTTTCGATAATCGTTGTAGAAACCAAAACATCATATTTCCCTTCCATAAAATCCAAGACATTTCGCTCTAGTTGCTTTCCGTCCATCTGTCCGTGTCCTGTAATTACTTTAGCATCAGGAACTAAGCGCTGAATTAAACCAGCAATATCTTTCAGGTTTTCGATTCTATTATTAATGAAATAAACCTGTCCGTCCCGTTGAAGTTCATATGAAATCGCATCACGAATCATTTCTTCATCAAAACCGACAATCTGCGTATCAACAGGTTGACGATTTGGCGGCGGTGTTTTTATGACTGACAAATCCCGAGCTGCCATTAATGAAAATTGCAAGGTCCTCGGAATCGGCGTCGCAGTTAATGTTAAAGTATCGACGTTACTTTTAATGGTTTTTAATTTGTCTTTAACTGAAACTCCAAATTTATGCTCTTCATCGATAATTAAAAGTCCCAGATCTTTAAATTTCACGGAACTTCCGACCAATTGATGCGTTCCAATTACAATATCGATTTTCCCAGACTTCAAACCTTCCAATGTTTCCGCCTTTTGTTTCGCGGAGCGGAATCGGTTCATGTAAGAAATCGTCACCGGAAAATCTTTCAATCGTTCTGTAAAACTTCGAAAATGTTGAAAAGCCAAAATGGTTGTCGGCACTAAAATCGCGGTTTGCTTCCCGTCGGTTGCAGCTTTAAATGCTGCTCTAATTGCAATTTCTGTTTTCCCGAAACCTACATCGCCGCAAATCAGACGATCCATTACGTTATCGTTTTCCATATCGGCCTTTACGTCGACCGTCGCTTTTTCCTGATCAGGCGTATCTTCATAAATAAAGCTGGCTTCCAGCTCATTTTGCAAGTAAGAATCTGGGGTAAAAGCAAAACCTTTCGCCGTTTTCCGCTCTGCATACAGTCGAATTAAATCAAAAGCAATCTGTTTTACTTTCGCTTTGGTTTTCTGTTTTAATGATTTCCAGGCGGGCGAACCGAGTTTTGACAAGACGATTTCTCGCCCGTCCGGACCATTATATTTTGAAATTTTATTTAATGAATGAATACTTACATACAGTAAATCTCCATTTTTATAAACGAGTTTAAAACATTCTTGGATCTTGCCGTTGTTATTTACTTTCACCAACCCCATGAACTTCCCAATTCCGTGATCAATATGCGCAATATAATCGCCGACTTTCATCTGCATCAAATCTTTCAGCGTAATCTGTTCGGATTTGGCAAATGAGTTTTTGGCTTTAAACCTTTGATAACGGTCAAAAATCTGGTGATCGGTATAAACGGAAATTTTGTGATCAAAATCAATAAAACCTTCGTGCAATTCTGATTTAAAAGATTTAAAGGGAACATTTTTTTCCAGTTCTTCAAAAATTGATTCTAATCGTTCCTTCTGTTTGTCGGTAGAAAAAGAAATCCAGGTTTCAAAACCATCATTTTGTTTTTCTTCCAGATCTTCCTGCAGCAGATCAAATTTTTTATGAAAACTGGGTTGTGGCGTCTGATTTAATTGAATAATGGTTGCATCGCTGCCCTTCACTTCCTGTAACGTAAAATCGATCCATTCAAATTTGTGAATGTCTTTCGAGAAGTCGTCAGCAGAAACAAAGAGCTCCTCCGGCGGTTGATGCCGAATATCCGTGTTTAAAGTTCCAAACTTTTCTTCTGCCTTTTCATAGAAACTTTTAATAAAATTAAAGCCCATAAAAGCATTTTTCGACACTACAACTAAATCTTTCGGTGCGAGATCAAATAAGGATACCTTTTTACCAATCGCTGAAAAATTCATGTTCGAAACCAATTGAAATTCCTTAATTTTCTCTTTCGAAAGTTGCGTCTCGATATCAAAAGTTTTGATACTCTCCACTTCATTTCCGAAAAAAGTAATTCGATACGGTTCTTCATTAGAATATGAAAAAACATCTACGATTCCACCTCTCACAGAAAACTCCCCAGGTTCTGAAACAAAATCTGTATGATTAAAATTAAACTGATGAAGCAATTCTTCCGTAAAATCAAAATCAAGATGATCGCCAGTTTTTATGGTGTGCGAAATGGCTTTAAAATCCTCTTTCTTCATCACTTTCTCAGCGAGCGAAGCAAAAGGCGCCACCATTACACGTGGTTTTTTATCGTTGTGAATTCTGTTGAGAACCTCTGTTCGCAATACCAGATTGGCATTTTGCGTTTTCTCAATTTGATAAGGTTCTAAATGCGTTGGCGGAAAGTACAACACATTTTCCTTGTCCAGCAAATCTTCTAATTCCGACGTGATGTACAAGGCATCTTCTTTATCATCTGTCAAAAAAAGAATAGATTTTTTCTTGATCAAAAATAATTCAGCCGCAAAAACTGCCGGCGAAGAACCTGCAAATGATTTTACTGCTAAATGTTTATTCTGATCGAGTTGGGTGAAAAGTTCTTTGCCAAAGCCTAAATGTAGCAATTGGGGTAGAAATGTTTCGGTAATTTTTTTTAACTGCATAAATATTTCTGAGGAAAATGAAGACTAAATAAAAACGAAAAAGCGATTTCGGGACTATTCCGAAATCGTACTTGACTTTGCAAATTTAATGAAATATTTTGAGCTCCTATTTGAACACCTTAATATCACATCCTCAACAAATTAAATTTATCTACTTTCAAGGTAGGTCATCATTTGATTTTTAATCTCCGAAGTTCTGCGTATTATTTTAAAAGGTTTTATATTTTCTTTTAAATTTGTATCATGGTTAATTTCATTAAGAAAAACATTGCCTTATTCTGGGCCAAAAATCACGTTAAAGGAACGCGATCCTTTAAAAAAAATGCGGTAGCTGATCAGGAGAAATTATTACTTTCTTTGGTTGCCACCGCAGAAAAAACTTTATTTGGCCGTCATCACCAATTTGAAACCATTAAAAACATTTCAGATTTCCAGTCAAAAGTGCCTGTTGCAGATTACGAAGATTTAAAACCTTACATCGAAAAAGTCAAGAAGGGCCAACGTAATATTTTATGGATAGAAACACCAGAATATTTTGCAAAAACTTCCGGGACGACTTCCGGCGCTAAATACATTCCCATTTCTAAAGAAGGAATGCCCTTTCAAATTGCTGCCGCGCAAAGTGCAATTTTTCATTATATCGCACAAAAGAACAACGCTGATTTTGTAAATGGAAAAATGATTTTCCTCCAGGGAAGTCCCAAATTAGAAGAAATTTTCGGTATTAAAACGGGCCGTCTTTCCGGGATTGTGGCGCATCACATTCCAACTTATTTACAAAAGAACCGCTTGCCAAGTTTAGAAACCAATCTTATCGAAGACTGGGAAAATAAAGTGGACGCGATCGTGAAGGAAACCGAAAAAGAAAACATGACCTTAATTTCCGGGATTCCACCGTGGTTAATTATGTATTTTGAAAAATTGATTGAGCGCAACGGAAAAAAAATTACCGAACTTTTCCCCAATCTTCATCTGATTATTACGGGAGGTGTCAATTACGAGCCTTACCGGGAAAAAATGAATGAGCTTTTGGGTAAAAAAGTTGATACGTTGCAAACTTTTCCGGCAAGTGAAGGATTTTTTGCTTTTCAGGACGATTTTGAAAAAGAAGGTTTATTGCTTCTAACCAATCACGGAATTTTCTATGAATTTATTCCTTTAGAAGAATACGGGAAACCTGAGGCAAAAAGATTGACACTAAAAGAAATTGAACTTCACAAAGATTATGCTTTGATTTTAACGACAAATTCTGGACTTTGGGCATATTCCATCGGTGATGTGATCCGGTTTATTTCTAAAGATCCGTATCGTATTTTAGTTTCTGGAAGAACGAAACATTTTACGTCGGCATTTGGTGAACATGTGATCGCTTTTGAAGTGGAAGAAGCCTTGAAAGCTACGGTGGAGAAATTCCCGGCGCATATTACGGAGTTTCATTTGGCTCCACAAGTGAATCCCGCTCAAGGTTTGCCGTATCATGAATGGTTCATCGAGTTTGAAAAAGAACCAGAAAATCTGGAAAGTTTCAGAATTATGCTGGATGAAGAAATGCGAAAAAGAAATTCCTATTACGATGATTTAGTCGCTGGGAAAATATTACAACCTTTAATGATCACCAATTTAAAGAAAAACGCTTTTCAAGATTATGCGAAATCAGAAGGGAAATTAGGCGGTCAGAACAAAATTCCGCGTTTGGCGAACGACCGTAAAATTGGTGATTTCCTGGAAAATCTGAAAAAATAATTTTAATTTGACACCGCTTTTAAGCCAATAACGGAGGCGATTAGAGTAAATGCAAAAAACATTCGCCAAAAAGTTGCAAACTCATTAAAAATTAAAATTCCGGTAACAACTGCACCTACTGCACCAATTCCCGTCCAAACCGCGTAAGCAGTTCCAATTGGGATTGGCTGCGCTCCCACAGAAATCGCTTTGTACAGTAAGAACATGCTCAGAAAAAGTGAGATCGCAAATCCGGCCCACCAGAAATAACTCTCTTTTCCCGTGGTTTCTTGTGCTTTTCCAAGACACAAGGCAAATCCGGTTTCAAATAAACCACCGATGATGAGTATTATCCAGTTCATTTTTCAAAGATAAATTTTTAAATCAATTTTTAAAATGTCTCTTTTAACAATGTTAAAATTTCGCTGGTAAAATATACTTTTGCAAAATGATTTCTCTAAAACCCATTCAAACCTTAAAAATCCCAGAATTTCGAAACCTCATGACGGGAAGGTTTTTCTTGGTTTTGTCCTTTCGAATGCTGGCAACTTTGATGGGTTGGTGGATTTACAAATTAACCAAAGATCCTTTCGCCATTGGATTAATCGGTTTATCAGAAGTTATTCCTGCAGTTTCTACGGCATTATACGCCGGCCATGTTATCGACAATTCTGAGAAAAAACGGCTTTTACTCATCTGTAATTATGTGTATGTTTTTCTGATCGGTTTATTGGCAATTCCAGCATTTTTTGGCAGCAGCTTTTTACACTTGACCAATCTTCAGATTTCCTATTTCATCTACGCCATTATTTTTTGCACCGGATTTTGCCGGGCTTTCATCGGTCCGATCGTACCCTCAATGATTCCCAAAATTGTTTCGCGGGAAAATCTTCCCAATGCCATCACTTTAAATCAAGCGACTTTTCTTACGGCGTCAGTTTCCGGGCACGCGCTCGGCGGATTTCTAATTCACTGGATTGACATCTCTGGAACTATTTTAGTCGTCGTAGGCCTGATGGTCGTCGCTTCCCTCTTTTTTTGGTTTGTAAAAAAACATCCATCTGAAAATATTGACCGAACAATGGGTGTTGTAAAAAGTATGAAGGAAGGCTTGGCTTACATTTATAAAACCAAAGAAATTTTAGGAGCACTCTGTCTGGATATGTTTGCGGTACTCTTTGGCGGTGCAGTCGCCATGATCCCTGTATTCGCCACCGATATTTTAAATGTTGGTTCGGAAGGATTTGGGCTTCTAAACGCCGCCTCAGATATTGGTTCTATGTGCATCATTATGACGCTGGCCTTTGTGCCGCTTACTAAAAATCAGGGCAAAATTCTTTTGGTTGCCGTTGCAGGATTTGGCTTGTGTATCATCGGTTTTGGCTTGTCGAAATTATACTGGCTTTCCTTTTTCCTACTTGTTGCAAGCGGAATGTTAGACGGAATTTCGGTCGTAATTCGTGGAACGATTGTACAACTTAAAACACCAGACCATATTCGGGGTCGCGTTCTCAGTGTGAATTCCATTTTCATCATGTCGAGCAACGAAATGGGACAGTTTGAAAGTGGCGTCGCCGCAAAACTTCTTGGCGTCGTTCGATCCGTTATATTTGGAGGAACAATGACTGTTTTAATTGCAATTTTAGTTGGATCCACGGTTCCTAAACTAAGAAAAATGAATTATTAATTTTTTCAGGAGCAACAAGATTTTATCTTCTTCCGAGTACCGTCCGGCTCTTCATTACTCCCGAATTTTCGGGATCCATTGCGATCCGGGCTAGAATTAAAACCTCGCTTCTTCCCGACTTATCCACATTATATATAATTGATTACCAATTTATTAAGTAGATACTTTTGATGAATGTTAATTAAATCATCCGCTCAAAACCTTAAAAAAACTATCTTTGTCACATGACCCAGAAGGAAACATTATCATCTTTAATCCACGGAAACTTTGCGAAAGAACTTTCTATTTCCGACGGAAAAATGCCCCCAAATGCTATAGAATTCGAGAAACTCGTCATCGGTACTTTTCTAATTGATAAGAAAGGTCTCGATTTCTCCATCGATTTACTCACGCCAGATGTATTTTATGACCCGCGTCATCAGGAGATTTTCCGTGCAATTGTCAAGTTATTTGAAGGCAATCACCCAGTCGATTTAATGACGGTCATTCAGGAACTTAAAAAAACTGAGAAATTGGCTTTTGCAGGTGGCGATCATTATATTATTGATTTAACAATGGGCGTTTCGTCCAGTGCACATATCGAATATCACGTTCGGGTTATTTTGGAGAAATTTATTTTAAGAAGTTTAATAAATGTATCCGCAAATGTTATCGACAGCTCTTACAAAGAATCAACCGATGTTTTCGAACTGTTGGATAAAGCGGAACAATCTTTCTTTGAAATCACAAACGGAACCATTAAAAAAGGTTTTGATACGGCGAATACTTTGGTAACGCAGGCCATTGAAACCATTAAAGCTTTAAAAGATAAAGAAGGAATATCTGGTATTCCCTCAGGATTTAAAGATATCGATAAAGAAACTGGTGGTTGGCAAAATTCAGATTTAATCATTATTGCGGCACGTCCGGCCATGGGAAAAACAGCGTTTCTGCTTTCTATGGCGAGAAATATTGCGGTGGAACATAATATTCCTTTGGCCTTATTTTCTCTGGAAATGGCGTCCGTACAATTGATCACCCGAATGATTGCCTCGGAAACAGGAATTTCTTCCGATAAATTACGAAAAGGACAAATGTCTGATGAAGAATGGCAGCGCTTGTTTTCCAACGTTTCAGCTTTGGAAAATGCACCCTTATATATTGATGAAACGCCATCACTTTCTGTCTTTGACTTCCGCGCGAAATGCCGAAGATTGGTGATGCAACACGGCGTAAAAATCATCATGGTCGATTATCTGCAATTAATGACTGCAAACTCCGGAAAAGGTGGTGCAGGAAATCGGGAACAGGAAATCGCCATGATTTCAAGATCTTTGAAAGCCATTGCGAAAGAACTGAATGTTCCTGTAGTAGCACTTTCACAACTTTCCAGAAGTGTGGAAACGCGTCCAGGAAAACGCCCAATGCTTTCCGATCTTCGGGAATCTGGAGCGATTGAACAAGATGCCGATATTGTGTCATTTATTTTCCGACCTGAATATTATAAAATTGCAACCTGGGATAATGATGAAGATGGCGGCGAAACATCCACAGAAAATCAGGCGGAACTTATTATAGCTAAACACCGAAATGGAGCTACCGCAGACGTAAGAATGTCGTTCTATAAAAATATTGCAAAATTTGCCGATCTTGATTTATTTGGAAGTGGTTACGGTTATCAATCCTCTAATTTTGGCCAACAAGATGCCCCAAGTGGTTTTGATAAAATTAAGACGACAATCGATCCTGGTGCTGCGTTCGATATTTCTGACAAACAGAATTTATCGGGGTCTTCAATGAATGATTTTGAGGATGATGATGATTTTCAATTTTAGGAATGAGTCTTAAAATAGAAATTTTTACGGATGGTGCCTGCAGTGGAAATCCGGGAAAAGGCGGCTATGGAATCGTAATGAAAGTTCCGGAAAAAAGTTATGAGAAACAATATTCCCAAGGTTTTCGGCTCACAACAAACAACCGCATGGAATTGTTGGCGGTAATTGTCGCTTTAGAAAAGCTGAAATCACCCGAAAACGACATCCACATTTATACCGACAGCAAATATGTTTCGGATGCTATAAATCAAAAATGGATTTTCGGCTGGATCAAAAAAGGATTTAAAAACGTAAAAAATCCTGATTTGTGGCGAAGAATGGTTCCATTATTAAAAACTCATCAACCCACATTTCATTGGGTAAAAGGTCACGCGGGACATCCTGAAAATGAAATCTGTGATCAGCTTGCCGTAAAAGCAACTCAAAATGAGATTTTAGAAATCGATGATTATTTCGAGGAGCAAAAAGACGGCGGACTTTTCGGAAAATAATTCTACACAAACTTCTTAGTTTCTATTTTAATCATTAATAAAATTCAGAAATTCATCAGGCAAACTTACGGCTCATTTATTTATCTTTGTTAGATGGACTACCTGGAAGCGTTGAACAAAAGATATTCAGTAAAAAAATTCGATACAGAAAAAATAGTGTCGGCTGATGCACTTTTTCACATTCTGGAAGCAGCCAGACTTTCGGCAAGTTCCCTCGGTTTGCAGCCTTACAAAATTATTATCGCCCAAACTCCCGAAATGAAGGAGAAACTTATTCCGGCATTTTATAACCCGTCTCAAATTTCTACGTGTTCCCACTTAATTGCCATCGTTTCGAAAAACACGATCGGACCAGAATACATCGGTTCTTACTTTAATATCATTTCGGAAACACGTGAAATTTCTCTGGAGAGTCTTAATCCTTTTCGAGAAAGTATCAGCAAGCATATTGAAAGGTTATCGACGGAGGAAGTAATGACTTGGGCAGACAAACAGTGTTACATTGTCTTAGGAAATCTGATGTTTGCCGCAGCCTTGGAAAATGTGGATACTTGTCCCATGGAAGGATTTAAACAAGAAAGAATAGACGAAATTTTAGGGCTCGATCCCGCGACAGAAAAAGTTGCCGTGACTCTGGCGATCGGCTACCGTTCGGAGGAAGATGAATTTCAGAATTTTAAAAAAGTACGCAAACCAAAAGAAAAGCTGTTTAAATTTATTTAATTTAAATTTATATTTTAATATCAACCATTCAAATACCTCAATGATAAAAGCAGACGTTCTCGTCATCGGATCAGGAATCTCCGGACTATCTTACGCCATCAAAATTTCTGAAAGAATGCCTGATGCCAAAATCATCATCGTCACCAAAGCTGATGAAGATGAAAGCAATACCAAATACGCACAAGGTGGACTTTCGGTTGTAACAGACTTTGACAAAGACAGTTTCCAAAAACACATTGACGATACCATGAGAGCCGGCGACGGTGAAAATAATCTGGAAGTCGTGAAAATGGTCATTGAAGAAGGGCCAGAACGTTTTAAAGAACTCGTAGAATGGGGAACAAATTTTGATCAAAAAGACGGTCATCTCATGCTCGGCCGCGAAGGCGGTCATACTGAAAACAGAATTGTGCATCACAAAGATATTACAGGAAAAGAAATCGAACGTGCTCTACTGGCAACGGCGAATAAATCCCCCAATATCGAAATTATGGCGCATCATTATGTCGTTGATTTAATTACACAACATCATGTTCCGGGAAAAATTTTCGACTTCGATAAAATCGATTGTTACGGCGCCTACATTCTGGACGAGAAAGACAAAACCATAAAAAAAATCACCGCTAAAATAACTTTGGTTGCGACTGGAGGTGCCGGCCACGTTTATAAAAACACAACCAATCCAATCATTGCAACTGGCGACGGAATTGCCTTTGTACACAGAGCGCGTGGGAAAATTTCGAATATGCAGTATTACCAGTTTCATCCCACTGCATTGTATTCTAAAAGAGATGGCATGTTGTTTTTGATTTCCGAAGCTGTTCGTGGCGACGGTGCAAAACTCAGAACCAAAGACGGTAAAAAATTCATGCAGAAATACGATGCACGCGAGGAATTAGCTTCCCGTGATATTGTTGCACGTGCCATCGATAATGAACTTAAAATTTCGGGTGATGATTATGTTGGGCTCGATTGCCGAGACATGAACCACGAAAAATTTATAGAACATTTTCCAAACATCTATGAAAAATGTCTGGAAGAAGGAATCGATCCATTTGAGGAATTGATTCCTGTAGTACCTGCCTGTCATTATCTTATGGGTGGAATTGATATTGATCTCGACGGTCAAAGTTCCATCAAAAATCTTTTTGCAGTTGGAGAATGTACCAATTCGGGTTTGCATGGCGCTAACAGACTGGCTTCTAATTCTTTACTGGAAGGAATGGTTTTCGGTCACAATGCCGCCCTGAAAACGGTTGAACTTCTGAAAATAAATGATTTCAACTTTGATGATTTAAAAGCTGTTCCTGAATGGAATGAAGAAGGTATGAAAATAATGGATGAAATGGTGATGGTCAGTTACTTAAGACGTCAACTTCAGGAAATGATGAGTGACTTGGTGAGCATTGTCCGCAGTAATGACCGTTTGGCTTTGGCAAAGAAAAAACAGCAGGAAATTTTTGAGGCGGTCAATGAACTCTACAATTATTCCATCTTATCGCCTAAGCTTTCTGAACTCAGAAATCTTACCAATATCTCTTACCTGATCATAAAACACTCTTTACAGATGAAAGAAAACAAAGGTGCTTTTTATAATAAAGATTTAGTCTGATAAAGATTTTTCCAAAGATCACCTTTCTAAAATAAAAGTGTTATCGGCAGTTGCACAGTCACCGCTTATAAACTTTAACAACGCTCAATTTTGTGAAATGAAAGCCCAATCTTTAGGTGGTCGTGGAATGAAAGATCTAGAAATTAAAATGTAAACCGCAAAGGTTTCAAAAATAGAATACATGAAAAAACCGAAATACGTTACAAAAGAAGCTTTAAAAACTTTTATTAAAAATGCCCTGGAAGAAGATATTCAGGATGGTGATCATTCAACATTGGCCACTATTCCGAAGGATTTACAGCAGAAAGCCAAAATATTGGTTAAACAGGATTGTATCCTCGCTGGAGTAGAATTGGCAGAAATGATTTTCAAACAGTTTGACAAAAATTTAGAGGTTGAACTCCTGTTGAAAGACGGAGACTCTGCAAAAGTTGGGGACATTGCGTTTTATGTTACTGGCAGCGCACGTTCAATACTTTCCACAGAACGCTTTGTTTTAAACTGTATGCAGAGAATGAGCGGTATTGCAACACTCACCCACGATTGGGATTCCCGCTTGGTAGGAACGAAAACAAAATTATTGGACACGAGAAAAACAACTCCTAATTTCAGATTATGCGAAAAATGGGCGGTCGCGATTGGTGGCGGCACGAATCATCGATTTGGTTTGTACGATATGATTATGCTGAAAGACAATCACATCGATTACAATGGAAGCATCACCAATGCTGTAAAAATGGCAAAAAGCTACACGGAGAAAATGAAGACACCGTTGAAAATAGAAGTTGAAACCCGTAATATCGCTGAAGTTGAAGAAGCTCTAAAATCTGGAGCCGATCGAATAATGTTGGATAATATGGATGTTGAAACCATGAGAGAAGCTGTACTTCTCATCGGTAAAAAATGCGAGACCGAAGCTTCGGGAGGAATTACGCGCGATATGTTGAAAGAAATTGCAGATACCGGAGTAGATTTTATATCAGCTGGTGCACTAACACACTCTGCAGAAAACATCGATTTAAGCTTAAAAGCAGTCAAATAATATTACAGATTCCGTAATTACAAGGGTATGTTTGATAAAATTTGATAAGAAGTTGAAATTTAATAAAATGGAAAAGTCTTTATTAACGGGTTGAGCCGATGTATTTTATGTTAAATTTTAACAAAATATTAAAATTTAACATTTAGTTAATGAAAGTCCCATTTAAATTAAATATTTTTGCACCACATTTTACAACAAAAAAGTAAATTAAACTTAATTATGAGAAATAATTCGTTAAAAAGATCAATGCTAACGGTGGTGATTACACTATCTACTGCTAGTGTATACTATGCTCAATCTGTGCAAGATACAATAAGCAGAGAAAAAGACATTGAACAAGTTGTTATCGCAGGGGTTGCTGATATTGCTAAGGACAGAAAAACTCCAGTTGCCGTTTCGACAATTAAGGAAGCTCAAATTATTGACAAATTAGGAAATCAAGAATTTCCTGAAATCCTTAATACAACTCCATCAGTTTACGCAACTAAAGGTGGCGGTGGATTCGGGGACTCTCGAATTAATGTAAGAGGTTTCGACCAAAGAAACACTGCCGTTATGATCAATGGTGTGCCGGTAAATGATATGGAAACAGGTGCTGTTTATTGGTCTAACTGGGCAGGACTTTCGGATGTAACTTCCGCAATGCAAGTTCAAAGAGGTTTGGGTTCTTCTAAATTAGCGATCGCTTCTGTTGGGGGAACAATTAACGTTTTGACGAGAGCAGCAGACAAAAAAAGACAAGGAAATGTGACTTTAGGTATTGGTAACGATGGCTATAATAAAGAACTTTTCTCTTACAACACCGGGAAAAGCGAAAATGGTTGGGCTACCTCATTCTTGATGAGTAGAACAGCAGGTTCTATGTATGCAGACGGAACTGAATTTGAAGGTTACAATTATTATTTAGCTGTTGGATATCAACCAAATGCAAAACATGATTTGCAATTTACAATAACAGGCGCACCACAGGTACATAACCAACGATCTTTTCAATCAACTATTTCTGATCATATCAAATATGGTGGTTCTGAAGAAAATCCAAACAGAAGATATAATCAAAATTGGGGTTATTTGAATGGTGAGGAGTATTCCATGACCAGAAACTATTACCATAAACCAGTAATGTCTTTAAACTGGGATTGGAAAATTACTGATGCAACCAAATTAAGCTCTGTAGCTTATGCTTCATTCGGAAGAGGTGGTGGAACTGGTGATGCAGGAAGAATTAACAACAATTCTTATACTAGATTACCACGAACTGCTGATGGATTGGTAAGATTTGATGATATCGTTAAATGGAACCGAGGAGGTGATGTTCCAGATTTTGGTGCCATTAATCCGAAGCCTGGTATGGCAGACGATAGCAGATCTGGCAACGGAATTATAAGAAGATCTTCAATCAATTCACACAACTGGTTAGGAATTATTACAAGTTTAAATCATAAAATTAATGATAATTTAAGTGCTACAGTTGGTCTTGATGGTAGAACTTATAAAGGTATTCATTACAGAATTGTATCTGATTTCTTAGGTAACAAATCTTATACTGACAATAATAACATCAACAATAAACCGAACGTTATCACGAATTCTTTCACTACTAATCCTACCTGGAATCCGTTTGGTGGTAAAACCAATGATATTAAAGACCAGTTAGCTTATAGTAATGATGGTCTTGTAAATTGGTTAGGTGGATTTGGACAAGTAGAATACACTAACGATGCACTTTCTGCATTCATACAGGGATCTGTCTCAAACCAAGCTTTTCAAAGAGTTGATTACATGTTATATACACCCGATCAGCAGAAAAGTGAGAAAGTTGATTTAGTTGGTTTTAATGTAAAAGGTGGCGCGAATTACAACATTAACGATAACCATAATGTTTTTGTTAATGGTGGTTACTATGAAAGACAACCTTTCTTTGGCGCAGTTTTCTTAAATAACAGAAATGATGTAAACCCATCTCTTACCAATGAAAAAATTACATCTTTTGAAGTAGGATATGGTTTTAGATCTGGGATTTTCAATGCCAACCTAAATGTTTACAATACATCATGGGACGATATCTATAGAAGACTCACTACAAGAGCAAAAATTAATGGTGTTGACGTGACCGGTGTTGCAAATGTTCTAGGCATTAAAGAAATACATAGAGGAGTAGAACTTGACTTCAATGTTAAGCCAGTTAATTTTGTTACTATTAACGGTATGTTCTCCGTAGGTAACTGGTACTATGAAGGAAGCCCGTCCGCATCTTTTATTGAAGATCAAACTAATACAGTTATTCAAGAAGGAACGCTAGCACTCGATGGACTTAAAGTTGGTGATGCTGCACAACTTACAGCGGCTTTAGGAGCCGACTTCAAAGTAACAGATTGGTTAAACTTTGACGCACAATATCGATATGCAGACAAACTTTATTCAGCTTTCGAACCGTCTTCTCGTTTAATTACCGCTTCCAAACCTACCCCATCTGATCCTGCTGTGGAATTACCTTCGTTTGGATTAGTTGACTTAGGTGCTGGTGCTAAATTTAAACTTAATGACACTCAGTCTTTCAAGTTTAGAGTTAACGTGAACAATGTTTTAGATACAACTTACATAGCGGAGTCTAGAACAAATAAAGCTGCAGATGCTAACGATGCCAATAACTGGAATGGGGTCAATAAGGGCAATGAAGTGTTTTTCGGTTTTGGAAGAACATGGAATGCTTCAGTAAGTTTCATCTTCTAAGGAGAACTAACTAATACACTCAGAATCCCGACTAAATAGTCGGGATTTTTTTTATCTTTGCCCTTAACAAATTTAACTATGGATACATTTAAAATTATTACTGAAGCACACAAAGGATTTGCTTACCTGATTTTGCTTGCGGGCATTATTTTCATCGTTGCATTATTAGCCACCATGTTTGGTTATTCCGGGAAGATTTCTAAACTTCTCCGAAAATCAACGCTGTTTACCATGATTTTGTTTCATATTCAGCTGATCGTAGGTATTTTGATGTTGGTATTTTCCCCAGGTTTGAAAGGAGCAATGGAATCAGGAACTTTAATGAGTAACTCAGCTTCAAGATTTTCGTATGTTGAACATCCAGTTTCTATGTTAATTGGAGTAATATTAATGACGATTATTTATAAATATATGAAATCGCACGAAACTATTGCAATGAAAATTGTAATTATGGGCGTAATTGCTTTTGCCTTGTTTGCATATGCTTTCCCTTGGGCAAGAGTATTTCCTACCGTTTTCGCTTAATATTTTAAAGATAGATTATCAATGATTATTGCAGTTGTAGGTGCTACCGGCATGGTTGGGCAAATTATGTTAAAGGTCCTGGAAGAAAGAAATTTTCCGGTTACTGAATTAATTCCCGTTGCTTCCGAGAAATCGGTCGGTAAAAAAATAATTTTCAAAGGCCAGGAAATCGAAGTGGTTTCTCTGGAAAAAGCTCTGGAAAGAAAACCTCAAATTGCTATGTTTTCAGCAGGTGGTACAACTTCTTTGGAATTTGCACCAAAATTCGCTGCAATCGGAACGACCGTTATCGATAATTCTTCAACTTGGCGAATGAAGGCTGATAAGAAATTAATCGTACCGGAAATCAATGCGAATTTACTGACTGCTGAAGATAAGATCATTGCCAATCCAAACTGCTCAACGATTCAGCTGGTCATGGTCCTTCATCCTTTAAATCAAAAATATGATGTAAAGCGGGTGATCGTTTCTACCTATCAGTCTGTCACAGGAACGGGGAAAAATGCGGTCGATCAGCTAAATGCCGAAATTTCCGGCAATGCTGATGTTGCTAAAGTTTATCCGTATGATATCTTTAAAAATGCCTTGCCACAATGTGATGTTTTCGCAGAAGACGACTATACAAAAGAGGAAATTAAACTCATGACGGAACCCAAGAAAATTTTGGGCGACGATACTTTTGAAATCACAGCAACTGCCGTTCGCGTGCCAGTTCAAGGCGGCCATTCAGAAAGTGTAAATATTGAATTTAACAACGATTTTGATTTGACTGAAGTTAAAAATATCTTGTCCAAAACTCCTGGCGTAATCGTGTTGGATGATGTAAAAAACAATATTTATCCGATGCCCCTATATTCAGAAGGAAAAGATGAGGTTTTCGTTGGGCGAATCCGACGTGATTTATCGCAACCGAACACGCTAAATCTCTGGATTGTCGCAGATAATCTCCGAAAAGGTGCTGCCACAAACGCTGTTCAGATTGCGGAATATCTCTGCAAAAACAAATTAGTCTAAATTAAATGCTCACCATCAGTGAGCATTTTTAAATTATTAGCCTCATCAAACAATGATGGTGCGTTAAATAGAACATATGACAGAAATAACAAATACTCCCAATAACAACTTTACCTTTCAGCGTAATGTTGCGATTATCGGGATTGTACTTTTCCTGGGAAAACTTCTCGCTTGGCATTTCACCAATTCTGATGCGGTTTTTTCTGACGCCATGGAAAGTATCGTCAATATTATTGCTGCCTTTATGGGGTTATATTCGCTTTACCTGGCGGCAAAACCTAAAGATGATGAACATCCTTATGGGCACGGGAAAGTAGAATTTGTAACTTCAGGTGTTGAAGGAGCGTTGATTATTTTTGCGGGTATCATTATCATCGTTCAGTCCGTTGACTCGCTTTTGCATGGGAATATTCCAAAGCAGTTAGATTGGGGAATTGCTATTGTTGCAGTTACCGCAATCATTAATTATATGATGGGACATATCTCCTATAAAAAAGGAGTACGAGAAAATTCTTTGGTTTTACAAAGCTCGGGTAAACATCTGAAAAGTGATACATTCACAACTTTAGGGGTGGTTATCAGTTTGATTTTGGTTCAACTTACAAAACTGTACTGGATCGATTCAGTTGTGGCGTTTTTATTCGGGAGTTACATCATGTTTATCGGATATCAAATCATCAGAAAATCCCTCAGCGGAATAATGGATGAAGCTGATGAGGAAATGCTCAAAAATTTAGCAACATTCCTAAATGAGCGCCGAAAACCGCAATGGGTAGATCTGCACAATGTAAGAATCCAGCAACATGGGAGCGGTCTTCACATTGATGCTCATCTGACGTTACCTTGGTATTATGAATTAAGGAAAGCGCATCAGGAAATGGAAGAGATGTACAAACTTATTGGAGAAAACCACGATCGCACCATCGAGTTTAATTTCCATTTAGATGATTGTAAATCAACCAGCTGTGAAATATGCACTTTGTTCGATTGCCCTGTTCGGCAATTTGCCTTTGTGAAAAAAGTGGAATGGAATGAGAAAACGATTACTCAGGAAGGAAAACACACCATTAAAGATTTGCCTTTGTCAAATGCTGACGGTAATAAAATAGAGGAATAATCAGGAGTAAAATAAGAGGTTGAATTACAAACCTTCTCATATAAAAAGAGAAAAGATAACCAACTTCAAATTCCGTATAAATACAGTAAAGGTAAATAGGGAAAGTTATTAAAAATACAAGTACAATGAGTACTGCTGCCTGCAAGGTCCATCTCTTATTATTAAAAATAAAATGAATGATTGCCGTTGAAAACATTAAATTTAATAAAAACCGGAAGATATAATTACCAACCAGCGGCGACCAATTAAAATCGGGAAAAGGTGCATGCTTATTCGCTAAATGAAAAAATTCCTGAAAAGGATCGTAAAATAATTGCGCTTCTACAATGCGAACACCAATGAGCCCAAAGACACACGTCGCAACCAGAAACCATTTAAACAATTTCATCTGGAACGTCTTTTATAGCGAAAAATTTAATCCAGATAAGCCAAAGAACAACCACACTTCCGTAGATAATCGCGGGAAATAAATAGTCATGTCCGATTTTCGAATACTGCGGAAATTCAACGAGTAAAACATTTAAACCTGCAATACGCAAAACATTCATTACATGAAGTGCAACCAAGGAAACCGCAACAAAAACAAATGTTTTGAAACCTTTGTAAAAAGCAAAAATAAAGGAAACAAATAAAATCATAACGGAAATAGCGTTGCAACCTTCCACCATTCGGGAAACATATTGGCCGCTTACAAAAAACCAGGTGGTTTCGTCCTGCGGTTTACCTTCCACCATTTCAGATGGATATCCAATTAAATTTTGAAAAAAGTCGGTTTGTTTCATGACCCACGTCGAAAACGGATCAAGGCCAGTATTCTGATAGTGATTCAAGTAAAATTGATAGGCCAAAACCATCACCACATAAAAAATGATGAACCGCAGGAGAACTTTCAGAACGGGTTTAAAATCACTGAACATTGCTGCAAATATACTGCTTTCTAAAATAGGAATTTCCCTATATTTGTAAAAGTATGACGACCAAAGAAGCTCAGTTTTTTCTCGAAGACTTTATCGGCTCCACTTCCCAGGAATTTTGCATTTTAGAACAAAGTGGTTCATCCAGACGCAATTACGTTGGGCAAATTGAAAACCAAAAATACATTGTCACCTACAATGAAAATCTTTCCGAAAACGAAAGTTTCTTTTACTTTTCAACGGTCTTCGCAAACCTTGAACTTCAAACTCCGAAAATTTTAAAAATTTCTGAAGACCGTAAATTATATATTCAGGAATTTGTTGGGCAAAATACATTATCGGAAATTATTGCCAACGAAGGACAAACTGATCGCGTTGAAAAATTGGTTAAAAAGGCACTGCGACAACTGGCTGAATTGCAAAAAAAAACCGAAAACCTCATCGATTACTCGAAAACTTTTGAATATACCGAATATGATGAATTGGCCATCACCAATGATTTATTTTATTTCAAAAGTTTTATCGCCGATGTTTTGGAAATCCCATATCATAAATCAACATTATTAAACGAATTTAAAAATCTTACAGATAAGATCGAAAATTTAGGCCCGCACGGAATTATGATTCGCGATTTTCAGTCCCGCAATATTATGGTCAATGAGAAAAACGAAGTATTTTTTATCGACTATCAATCAGCGATGAAGGGACCTTTGATGTATGATGTAATCTCATTTCTCTTTCAAGCAAAAGCAGATTTCTCTTCTGATTTCAAAAATAAAATGTTAGAATATTATTATTCTCTGTGGGAAGATATAGATAAATCAGTTCAACTAAAGGAATCGGTACCCTTAATTCAAATAATCCGCTTTATGCAGGTTTTAGGTGCTTACGGTTTTCGCGGGCTGATTCAGAGAAAAGAACATTTTTTAAAAAGTTTAGAGCAAGGCATTTTAAATCTTCAAAATTTCTGCAACTCTTGGGAAGAAATTCAACAATACCCGGAACTTCATCAGTTGATTCAAAACTTAAGTTCCCTGGAAACAAAACGTAAAATAGATGCAATACTTTCAAAATCTTAAATATGCTCTCTAAATTTTAGAATTGAGCATTTCAAAAATATTTAAAATGAGTTTAAAAATAGAAATACACAGTTTTTCCTATAAAAAAGGTGGAATACCAAAAGATCATTCCGGAAATGGAGGCGGATTTGCCTTTGATTGCCGTGGCATTTTAAATCCTGGTCGTATCGAAGAATATAAAGTCCAAACGGGGTGCGACATTGGTGTACAAGAATTTTTAGAAACTAAAACGGACATGCCAAATTTTCTAGAATCTGTAAAAAGTATTATCTCCATTACTATTGAAAATTATCTCTCCCGAGGTTTTGAAAATTTACAAATTAACTTTGGGTGTACCGGTGGACAACACCGCTCGGTGTACGCTGCAGAAAAAACCGCAGCATTTATTCGGGAAAAATACCCGCAGGCAACCGTTTTTCTAAATCATGATGAGCAACCACAATTGAATTCTCCTTCATGAAAGCACTTATTTTTGCTGCAGGCAAAGGGACTCGCTTGAAACCTTTTACCGATCATCATCCGAAAGCGTTGGCGCTTGTAAACGGAATTCCTTTAATGGAAAGGAATATCAGATATTTGCAGAGTTATGGGATTACTGATTTTGTGATCAACATTCACCATTTTGGAGATCAAATTAGGGATTTCTTACGCAAGAATAATAATTTCAATGCTACCATAAAACTTTCAGATGAAAAAGATCAATTGCTGGAAACCGGCGGCGGTTTGCTTTTTGCACAACGCTTTCTGGAACAAGGCGACGATTTCCTCATCATGAATGCAGATATTTTAACAGATTTAGACTTGAATTTATTTATAAAATACCATCAGGAAAAAAAAGATTTCGCTACTTTAGCAGTATCAGATCGGAAAAGCTCGAGGAAACTCCTCTTCAATTCTGATATGATCTTGAAAGGTTGGCTTAACGTAGAAAGCGGTGAGCAGCGCCTGGCAGAATTTAACAAAGGTTTCAAACCCTTGGCTTTTAGCGGTATACACTGTATTAATCCTCAGATTTTCAGCAAAATAAAACGACGCGGAAAATTTTCTATTATGGAGGAATATCTGGATTTAATGATGACGGAATCTATTTTCGGTTATGAGCATTCTGCCCATATCGTTGATGTCGGGAAACCAGAATCGATCGCGGCAGCAGAAAAAATATTTAAGTAAAAAATGAGCAAAATAAAACGAGGCAAGGGAACTACAAAGTTAGCGAGTGGTGATCTCCTGGAAATCGATCAGAAAATACAGAATTCATTTAAAGAAAAAACCTGGGATGAAAAGGTAACGAAAGACAGCTGGATGATTTTTAAAGTCATGTCGGAATTTGTTGATGGTTACGAAAAGATGGCCAAAATAGGACCTTGCGTTTCTATTTTCGGATCGGCACGCCTTCAACCTGGCGATCATTATTATGAACTCGCTACAGAAATTGCGGAAAAAATAACAGACATCGGTTTTGGAATTATCACAGGTGGAGGTCCGGGAATCATGGAAGCTGGAAATCGTGGCGCTAGAAACGGTGGCGGAAAATCAATTGGCCTTAATATCGATTTGCCCTTTGAACAGCATTTTAATCCTTACATTGACAAAGGTTTGAGCATCGATTTCGATTATTTCTTTGTGAGAAAAGTAATGTTTGTAAAATATTCTCAAGGTTTTATCGTGATGCCAGGAGGTTTTGGAACGTTAGATGAATTGATGGAAGCTATCACCTTAATTCAAACCAATAAAATTGGACGCTTTCCCATCGTTTTGGTGGGAACTAAATTTTGGGCGGGATTGCTCAGCTGGTTCAAAGAAACTTTATTAGAAAACGGCATGATTTCGGAAGAGAATTTAAACCTCTACCGTGTGGTAGATACGGCTGACGAAGCGGTAAGCCATATTAAAGCTTTCTACGATAAATACTCGGTCAACGTTAATTTTTAGTTGGCACCATATTTGAGAATATCTTGTAACAATTTAAGGAGATGAAAAAATTTTTATTCAGTATATTAATTTTTGCATCGATGCTGATGATGAGTTTTGCGATGGCAGAATTTTACTCCTCGATGACAAAAGTAGATTATGTAGAAGGAAGCAAGACACTGAAGTTTACAACTAAAATGAATACTGCACATATATCAGACGCTATTAAAATCAATCCAAATACGGCAGGTTTCGAAGCAGAAGTGAAGAAATACGTAAACAATAATTTCGATTTATATGTTAATGGAGGTGCTAGAACACTCACTTTTACAGGCAGCCAGGTTAATGGCGAATCAGTTTGGGTATATTTTGAAGCAAACGGCGTTGCAGATATCAGTACGATAAGAATTAAAAATACAATCTTACTCGGCACTTTCCCAAAACAGTTTAATCTTGTAAATATCGCTTATAAAGGCAGTCAGAAAACAATGAATTTCCAAAGGGGAAAAGAAGTTAATGAGGTCAGCTTTTAAGTAAAATATTATAAATATTACATTCCGTTTCTGAAAAGAGACGGTTTTTTGATGAATATTCCAGACTTATCTATTTTGAAGCTGCTGCATTCCTTCGGAGGAAACCATATCATAATTCCAGGCAGGTTCGAAAGTAAGATCAATTTCTACTTCGTAATCCGGAAATTCTTTTTCCAAAGCATTCGTGACTCCCATTTGTATTGCTTCACCCATCGGGCAATGAGGCGTTGTAAGGGTCATCGTAACCAAAATCTTATTTCCGTCTTTAAAATCGATATCGTATACCAATCCTAAATCCATGATATTTACCATGAGTTCGGGATCTATGACTTCGTACAGCGCAAATTCGGCTTGGCTGATTTTCTGGTAATTTTCGTCGGTCGGATCTAGTATCATGATATTTTCTTTTGTTTGTGAAAAATTAATTTAAAGACATTCACATTATAAATTATTGCAACTACGCACCATAAAGCTGCTCCAAACCTAATAACCATTACATTCTGTAAAACAAGTCCCAAGGCAAAGACCAGAAATGCAGAGATAAAAATCCGGAATTGCCAAATTGTTAATTTCTCACTGTATAAATCTTTGGGTAGCGGAACTTTTACCTTTCCCGAAAGATTTTTATAGTGGTCATTCCAAATAATAAAAGGCAAGGTTTTAAAGGTTTTTCCTAAAATAATACTCGTTATCCATCCCATAAAAATTAATGTTCCGTAAAGCATTGTCCATCGGTAACCATTAGAAAAATAAACGGCCGGAATCAAAATTATTGAAATGAGTAATGCCAAAAAAGACAGAAAAGAGTGTTTCATGAGCAGCTCTACTCTTTTGCGGAGACGGTTCTTATAATTATCAAATAAATAAAGCAACCAAAATAGGACACCAGCTAAAACGATGACCCCATAAATTAAAACACGAGGTGTTACGCCCAGGAAATATCCGTCTGCCAGGAATAGAATTAGACCTGCATTTTGACAAATAAAAGCCCATTTCAGCAAATAATCTTTTTTTGATTTTCCTAATAAAAACATGGGAACCAGTTTTGAACTGACACCAGTTATTAATTGTAAAAACCACCCTGCAAAACCCACATGCGCATGAAGTTTTAAAATTTCTAAATGGCTGACTTTAAAAAACGGAAATTTCAAATTGATCGCCAATAATAATCCCATCACTACAGTGAACAGCAGCCAAATGGCAGAACTTATTACAAATAATTTCTGAATGCTGTATTTTTTACATATTCTACTGGTTTTCAAAACATTAAAAAGATATAAAATAACTGATAACACAATAAGTGAACCTCCAGAAATCATCAACCAACCCACCGTTAACTTCCAAAAATTTACAGTCAGCAGAATCATTCCTATCGTTAATGTGTACCAGACGAAACCTGCCATTTTCTCACTGTACAAATCCTGTTCGCAAATAACGGGCAAGAGTTGGTGAGCCGCTCCAAAAATAATCATGGTTCCCCACCCAAGCGCAGCGATATGAACCATTGTTAAAAGATGAGGTGTGAAATAGTGTTTTGTAAAAGTTTCTGGGCTGAAAAGCATTAGAAAGCACAACACCAAAAACATGACGGCTCCTGTGGCATAAAAGGGCAATACTGCTCCGTTTCCGGGTGCTTTTCCTATATTAATGTGAGCCATTTATTTTTTGAATATGAGCATTTTAACATCACCTTCCTGAATGTTTCGTATATGAACTTCATAATTCTTATCCGCCAGTTCTTCCAGCAGATAAACCGGAATTCTTTTATGGTTAATGAATAGTGCATTTCCCGCTGGCAATTCTTCAAGTTCTGTGAGAATAAGCTGCATCGGTCCAGGCATTTCCAGTTCGCGTACATCAATTGTTTTTGTATTTTCAGGCGGAAAGCGTTTGCATGTCGCCGTAAAACTTTCCTCATTATCCATGAGCAATTTCTCTTCTGCTGTTACTGCAGAATGAGAATACTCTTTTTCTTTTTTAAGAAAATAGGTTCGAAATTCTTTCTCGCTGACGGTTTCAACAAAAGTAGCTTCCGCTTTTTCCTGTTTAAGAAGATGAATTAAAGGTGTTGGAACAAAATTATTAATAATACAGAGAATTTTTCCTGGTTCTACCTCTTTAAAACGATGGAGAATTTCCTTCAAGGGATCGGCGCCGTTATCGATAATGGGACGTACATCATATTGATCAATTCTACTGGGATCGGCATTCAACAACCAATCTGGTTTCGTTTCAACTACAGATTCTGCTGTATTTGAAGTTTCATTTTCAAAAGTAAATCCAAGCGGACTTAAAACCCGTTTGAATTCCTCTACTGTTGTGCCACCCATTTTTGCAGCTTCTGCAATAGTGACTCGAGAAGCCATTATTTTTCTTAAAATGGGGTTTTTAAGTTTCTCCAAGGGTTTTGCCAAAGAAGCAATAGCATCTACGCTTTTCGAATTAAATTTAATCAATTCTGAAATTTTCGTTTTGGCCGTTATCATTTCCATAATCATCAATATTTTAAAGAGAAAAACTGCAGACTTTCCTCAATTTTTCAAATTTAAACACTTATTAGTCTGCAATTATTTCTTTTAATTCAATTTTGCCAATTCTGCATCCAAAAGAATTGCTTTCGGAAAGAGAATATTATTTTCTAACTGTACGTGCGTTTGCAAATCGGTTTCAAATTCTCTAATCTTCTGGAAAAGATATTGATAAGAACTGCACGCGTCTGCCGGGAGCGTATAATTATTGGTTAATGTTCTGAAGAATGACAAATCTGCCGCGGCAATCTCGTGGTCTTTTTTGAGCAGATTAATCGGTTCTTCCAAGGAGCCTATTTTATAAGTGATTTCTGTTTCAGCATTTCTTTTCTTCGCTATAATCTGTTTAATAACGGGAAATAGTACTTCTTCTTCTCTTGCGGTATTATCTACCAAATCTTGTAAAAAATGATACATTAAAGTCGAAAGCCTATTCAATTCTGGATGACTGTCCCCGTGATGTTCGGCTACTTTTATGGCCAAGTCATTCAAATTCTCTGCGTGATCTTTAATATATTGGTGATGCGTATTTACAATATAATCAATCAGAAAATCAAGTTCCCATTTATCAGCATCATAAGTCGTCTTTTTTGTGACTTTACCCGCATTTGGATCGTCTGCTAAATTGTACTTTTCGATGTTGCAATTAAATTGAACACCTTTTTCTTTCAACATTTCTGCTTTCTTAATATCTTTATTAGAGATCCTACCTACAACTGCTTCACCAGTTTCATTAGTTGGTTTTTTAGCGATTTGTACTTCAAATACTTCCGGACCTTTTGTGAGATATTCCCACGTGAAAATATCCCCTCTTTCGGCAATCAGTTCGTAGTATAATGGTTTTGGATCGTGGTCATTTTCGATAATAAAACTTTCACCCGGTTGTAAAGCATCAAAATATTTAAAAATTGTTGGATGTTTAAACTTCGGCTCAATGGCAGTTACATTTAATCGTTCCACTTCTCTTTGCTCCTCTATAGGATTTTTACTGATTTTTACAATAAACCATTCCGGTCCTTTTTGAAGGTATTCCCATGTAAAAATATCGCCTCTTTCTCCTATTAATTCATAGTATAAAGGTTTTGGATCGTGATCATTTTCGATAACGAATTCTTCGCCGGGCTGAAGCGCATCAAAATATTTAAATATAGTTGGATGTTTCAGTTTTGGTTCGATCTGGGTGACATCCAAAGTTTCTAGTGTTGCCATTTTATTGAAATTTGTAAATTATTAATGTTTGTTTTTAATTGAAATTTTTAGCTATTTAACCGCGTCTGAGCTGAAGTTTTTCAGTGTTATGCTGGTTTCGAAATTGGCTTAAAGTGGTCTTGCTGTAAATATCATAAAGTTGATCTCTGGCTTCTTTATAAGTGTTGTGAATGGGACACGGATTGGTTTCTGAGCAAAAAGCCAGACCAAGTCCGCAGCCGTGAAATATTTTATCGCCATCAATCGCGGTAATTATATCAGCGAGAGATATGCTTGCATGTTCCTGAGAAATAAAAAAACCGCCGTATCTCCCTTTCGCTGATTGCAAAAATCCCTGTCTGCTCAAATTCTGGAGAATTTTACCAATAAAAATTTCTGGTGAGTTAATCTTCTCCGAAACTTCTTTGATATTAACCGTCGTACCATCCCAAGACTGCTGCGCGATATAAATCATCGCTCTTAAGGCATATTCGCAGGTTTTTGACAACATAATTCAGACGTTTCGTTTTACAAAGATAAAAAAAGTTTATCAATTCGGACTTATTTGTCTTAATTAAAATTAGAAATGTAAGATCGGGTATAATAAAATTATTTGGTAGGTAAATACAGGTAAACTTTAATAATATAAAACAAAAAAATCCGCCTCTAATGAGACGGATTTCAGAATGAAAGCAGTTTTTATTTACTTCATTTCAATATTATCTAACTGAATCGTAGTTGTTACTCCAGATCCGTTTCCAACATATTTAAACATTATGTATCCTTTTCCAGATAACGTAGAAGGAACTGTATAATCACCAGCATTTACAAATGTTCCGTAACCTGACGTAGGTGTTTTAGGAATCGTAAAGGCGGAAGTTATGTCGGTTAAAGTTGCTGCTGTAATATCGCCTTTCGGCACATAATCCGTTGAAGTATATACTTTCAGCGCATCTCCAGTATAAAAACCAATATTCACATCGAAAGTAATTTTTTGTCCTGGCGTAAAGGTTACTGGGACGATGAAGAAGGTTTCGAAGGCTCCGCGTCCGGCATTTGCACTCAACTGGATATAGTTGTTATTACTGAAGCTTCTTAGCTGCCAATATCTGTTTCCTAAAACCGGATCATTAATATAAGGAGCGAAATCTTCTAAGAGATTACCAGAGAAGCTATCAAAAGTTTCAGCCAATGTAGTTGGGTACGAAATTGCCGATCCACCTTTCGCTGGAGTTGGATCAAATCTAGTTCCTGTCGTAATATTCACATCGTTTAAACCACGAATCAACATCTGATAGTTTTGGTTGTATCTGCTCACTACGAATGTTAAACTTCCACTTCCTTTTGGTAAAAGAGTTGAACCGAAAGATGCGAAACCAGAATTTCTGAGAACTGCAGTTCCACCAACGTTATCTTCAATCGTACGGTCGGTATCTACACCTGCACCTGCAACATAGTCTATATATGCCTTGTTCACGGGATAAAGATCTGCAATACCAAATTGTACGTTCGGAACCTTCACCAAAGTATTGATATATTTTTCTTGCATTGCTGTAGAAAGATTCGGTAATTCTGTAGGTTTAATGGTTGCAATATCGATTTGATTACCATTACAAACCGCAGAGATATATCTGGAGAACAAAGTTCCCGGAATTCTACCGATTGCAAAAGTGGGATCTACAGAACCAATTTTCACAGTACCACGATCTAACCCTAATCTTAATCCTTTCGCATTAATTCTAACATGCGTTCCCACGGGAAAATCAGCGTAGTTGCTTGCTCTGTCTACTTCCATTTGAAGTCCCGCAGTTGGATTCTCCGGTTTATCCTGGAAGGAGATGGATTTATAGAAGTTTCCATTTTCATCAGAAGAAATAATGTAACCATCGAAAATCATGTCTTTTTCAATCAGGATAAAACCTGTTGCAGGAGCCATGGCTTTGAAAGCGGCAAGCGAAATAGTTGGCGCATCAAACTTATTAGTACAGTTAATCGGCGGCGTATCCCATTCATCCTTATTTACACAAGAGCTTACTGTAAATGCAGATAAAGCAATTACAAAAGCGGTTTTAAAATATCTTTTAATATTCATTTTATTGTTTTTTAAAATTCTGAGTTATGATTAAAATCTAAATTGAAGGTTAATGAAATAAGATCTTCCTTGGGTGTACCAGTATTTTGGACCGAACAGCGGGAATTCTCTGTTATTTTCCTCAACATATCCTGGGAAAGTAACTCTTCTTGTTTGTTCGAATCCTCCGGTAATATATCGTGTATTATCAAAGATATTATTTACAGAAGCGGTGAGTAACACATAGTAACTTCCAAACCTCCAGGATTTCCCGGCATTGGCATTAAAGAAAAATGCGGACGGAAGTTTTGTTGGTTGAAGAACTCTTCTTAAATCCGCTTCAGTTAAACCTGCATAAGGGGTTCCTGTAACTGGGTTTTGTACAAATCTTTCTGTTCTTAAAAGTGCAGAAGGATCCAGGAAATTATCATCCAGATAATTCCAGTTTGCACCTAACCACCAGTATTTTGGTGAATTATATCTTAATCCTAGAGAATACCCTTGCTGTGGAGTTCCACCTTGTCTGTAATTTTTAAGATAAGCTTTTCCTAAATCCAGATAAGAGTTTCCATTTTCGAAAGTTCCCGCGGCATCTGACGCAAAGTAAACATTCGGATCATTTCTGTAGGTATACTGACCGTAACTGGCTAAACCCTGTGCAGATAAAGTAGGCGTTATTTTAACATCAATTCCTAATTCACCGCCCATATTTCTTTTTGAAACATTAGACATAACCTGAGTAACGAAGGCACTTTGTACATTCCCAATGGTTCCATCTGCACCCGTCGTTTGAAATTGAATACCATCAGCAAAAAATCGTTGAACATTGGTATCATTATCAGTATCCACTAAAAATCCTGTAAGTCTCATTTTAAAGAACGGGCTGTTCACTACATAACTTAAATCATTCGCATTAACAACCGCGTTACGAATATTGGGTGCGACAGAACTGTTAACCCTTGGGTTAATGAATAAATCCTCTAAGAAAGGAGCTTGTGAAAAATATGCGCCGTTATAAACGAGAAAGTTTCTACCGTTTACTTTATAAACGATTTGACCTTTCAGACCAAAATTCCAAAAATCATAATCTGCACTTTTACCGAAAGAATCCTCATATAAATAATGTTTAAATAATCCCTCTCTGGAAGAAGTGGAATAACCAGCTAATCCGGAAACAAAAACGTCGAACGCGCCAGTCTGAAATTTAAATCCAGGATTTACTTTTACTTCCTGTCTTCGGAAGGTGTAATCATAGTTTATTTTATCGCCTTCTCTCTTCACCACATCAGCTTCACCTTCGTTGTATTGACCGCTTTTCCCCGGTTGATTGGTGGCAGCAAAAGGATCTCTGTTTAAGGCAAAATCAGCACCCAGAAGATCTTTTACTTCCCGGTATAATTCTGATTTATAATTCTGATAAGAAATATTCAAAAGCAAACGTGACGTATCGGTGAAATTATAGGTATAATGAGTTCCAGCATTGAAAATTTTGTCATCGCTCACATCATTCACCTGGAAATAAAGAGCACGTTTTCCTGTAGCTCCAAAATATTCGCCAGCTGCCTGACTCGTATTTCTTCTGTACAAAGCATCCCAGTTTATTTGAGTATACATCGGATCACCACTTTGCCATCCAATCAAAGCATCAGCGTAAGCCTGCTGCGCTGTAGTTCCCGTTTGGCCGCCCGTAACTGGAACAGAAGCATTTGGATCTAATGAGTCGTAGTAGCTTGGTAAGTATCGGTAATATTGTGGTGACGGATTTGGCACATTTTGCCAATCTAAACGGGCACTTTTATCTGTTCCAAATTGATAAGAAATTGCTGTGCGCAAGCTTGATTTGCTGTTGATCTTCCAGAAATCCTGAAGCTGGAAAATAGGTTGGAAACCTGCTTTCACCCGTTCACTTCGTTTTTTGCCATCTTGCCATCCCCAATATGAATTATAATGCACACCGCGATAATCGTATACTTCCTGCGTACTTGGGCTGGCAGTAGACCGTCTGTATGGTGCAGCAAAAGCACTTAAACTGATTGAATGAGAATCACTGAATTTTTTCTCTACTCCTAAGAATGCACCATAAGCATCATAAAAAGTTCCTTCCTGAATACCTTCCTGTGCCCATCTTCTAGCTCCCATTGCAGTGAATGCCCAACCGTTTTTATTCATTCCAGATGTATATCGGAGGGAAGCTCTATTTCGGTAGTTTCTATTGGTTATTGAATAGGTTGCCTGAAAACCTTTTCGGTATTCGCTGGCATTTGTATTTTTATAAATTACGGAACTTGCACCGCCGAAAGCATATTCAGATGGCGCATGATTAGCTGCGATTTCGGGATAACGTGTTATCTCATTAAGACCGCCCCAATTGCTAAAGTCTACATTCCCATTGTCGGCTTTCACCATAGAAACACCATTCATCATGGTTTCACCGGATCTGCCATCAATTCCCCGCGGACGGAACCAGTAGGCTCCTAAATCATAAGCGGCGATTCTGCTGAAAACATCCTGAGAAGATTGCAGTAATCCCACGGTAGTGCCCTGACTTGCGTTTTCTTCGTCACCACTACTTTCAATAATGGCGAGACCTTGATCGGCACCTGTTAAGCTGGAGTATAATGTCACAACGCCCAAATCCTTTCTTTTCTCTTCACTAATATCGAACTCCATTACTTTGGTCTCGAAATTAGGTTTGGTGATAACGATTTGGTAATGTCCTGATTTGAGGTCGACAAACTGGAAGTATCCAATTTTATCAGCTTTCACATCATTACCCGAACCTTGCAGGTCAATCTCCGCACTTTCCACAGGACTTCCGTTTGCATCTTTTACATAAGCGAAAACCGTAGTTTGGGCAAAGTAAAAAGAAGCTGGCAGTAAGGTAAATAAGGAGATTAAAGATAATTTTTTAATCATGTTGATAATTTATTTTTTCCTTTTGAAACTAAAAATCAATTCAGTAAATTAATAAACACAAATTTAGGAATAATTATAATACTTTAATTATTTTTAACATTCGATGTCCCATAAACATGATAAGAATTGGCAGTTCACAAAATTGAGTATAATAAAAAATATTTTATTACTACCTTCGCACTATATAAATATTTGAAATAAAATGAAAAAAATTACCGGTTTTTTATTCCTAATGATTGTATGCTTTTCCTTTGCCCAACAAAAAGGTCAACTGAGAAAAGTGGCGACTATTGGGTTTTTGAATGTAGAAAATCTTTTTGATACGATAGCCTCCGCAGATTATATTGACGGAACTAAAGAAGTAAGCAATCCGGCGTTTCACAGAAGTGTTCCCTTGGACTCCTTGAAACTTCTGGACACCACGGAAGTTTACCGTGGCGAATGGCGAAACGAACTTTTGAAAGGTAAAAAAGTAATACGTCACCAGATTTTAGCAGATGAATTCACTTACAACAGTGCTAAAAACTGGAATACTAAAAATTACAATCAGAAAATTGCCAATGAAGCACGCGTGATTTCAGAAATGGGCGCTCAATACACCAAAACCGCTCCCGTAATTGTAGGATTAATTGAAGTTGAAAACCGTCAGGTTATAGAAGATCTTATTAAACATCCACTTTTAGCCAAATATGATTACGGAATCATTCACTATAATTCTTACGATGCGAGAGGGATTGATGTAGCGTTAATTTATCAGAAAAGAAGATTCACACCAACCAATTCTCTAAAAAAGGAAATAAAAATTTTCAATGATGGTAAAAGATCCTACACGCGTAACATATTAGTAGCTACGGGGTTTTTAGATAACGAAAAAATAGCAGTTTTCATGAATCACTGGCCGTCACGAAGTGGTGGCGAAGCGCGCTCTTTACCAAAAAGAAATGCAGCGGCAGTTGTCTTGAAACAGCAAATGGATAGCATCCGCTTAAAGGACCCAAGCACAAAATTGTTTGCGATGGGTGATTTCAACGATGATCCTGTAAGTTCAAGTTTAAAAAATTACTTAAAAGCAGTTCTTAGTCCAAAAGATTTAAGTCCAGAAACGCCTTATTTAAATCTAATGTATCCTCTATATAAAAAGGGAGTTGCTTCCTTGGCATATCAGGATGCACCAAACTTATTTGACCAAATCATCGTGACCGGAAATGTAATTTCTGATCAAGTTGGGAAGGAGTATTCTGTTTATAAAACCGAAATATTTGCGCCTTCCTATCTCATTAATAAAGAAGGAAATTGGAAAGGTTATCCTTTCCGCTCGTGGAATGGAGATTCTTTTACTGGCGGATACAGTGACCACTTTCCAGCATTTGTGGTCCTTCAACGCGAAGTTCAATAATCCTAAAAATAAAAGCCGTTTTTCGAAACGGTTTTTTTTGGCTGTAAATTTGCTCATATTAGAAAAAGTTGTCATGAAAAAAATTACTCTTTTGATCAGCATTTTACTTTTTGCGGTAAGCTGTGCCCCACAGTCAAAAACTGCTGACACTACTGAAAAGCCCGTAATACAGGCACAACAAAATGAAGAGGGCGAATATGAACTTGATGTTATTGACAGTCAGTTCACTTATTTTCTCAACGCTATTGCGCGACCGATGAGCATGTATTCTGAATCGTATTTGAAAAGTAAAAATACATTTTTAGCCAGCGAATGGAATTCTTATTATTTCTCTGGCCGATACCCAAACATTATTGAATCTTCTATTGATTATGATCCGAACATCAAATATGGATTTAAATATGAGTACAAGCTTTATCAAGTATTCGCATTTGTACGTTGGAAATATGGCTTAAAGCTCAACGGTCTCAGTCAGCTGGATATGCGCTAACAAACTAAAACAAAAAAAAGTTCAGAAATTTCTGAACTTTTTTTGTTTTTAAAGTAAAACGACTATTTATTAAATCTTTCTTCAACTTTATCCCAGTTGATCACATCAAAAAAAGAAGTTACATAATCAGGTCTTCTGTTTTGATAATGCAGATAATATGCATGTTCCCAAACATCTAATCCTAACACTGGAGTTCCCTGGCAATCTGCAACAGGCATCAGTGGATTATCTTGATTTGGTGAAGAACAAACAGCCAGTGAGCCATCGTCTTTTTTGCAAAGCCAAGCCCAACCAGAACCAAATCTTGTTTTCGCAGCTTCGGTAAAATCTGTTTTAAATTTATCAAATCCACCATAAGTTTCTAGGGCAGCTTTTACATTCCCAACAGGTTCTTTGCTTCCGCCTGGTGTAAGAATTTCCCAGAAAAGGGAGTGGTTAAAATGTCCACCACCATTATTTCTAACTGCAGCTTTATCAGTGCCTGTTTTACAAACTTCTTCAATCGATTTGTTTTCCAAGTCTGTGCCCGCAACTGCTTTATTTAAATTATCTACGTAACCTTGATGGTGTTTTGTATAATGAATCTCCATTGTTTTCGCATCAATGGTTGGTTCTAATGCGTCGTACGCAAATCCTAATTTCGGTAATTCGAATGCCATAATATTTTGATTTAAATGTTATATCCAAATTTAATGATTATTTAGACCAATTACAAAAAAGCAACATCCTTTAATAAATCTTTAACATTGCTAAAAATAAAAAAACCATCCTACAAAGAATGGTTTTATCTATATTTTAAAAATCTCCCGACCTATATTATCTGTTCATCGACATTAAAAACTCTTCATTGTTTAAAGTGTTTTTGATGCTTTTGTTTACAAACTCCATGGCTTCTACAGGATTCATATCTGCGAGATATTTACGTAAAATCCACATTCGTTGTTGAACAGTATCTTCAAGAAGTAAATCATCTCTTCTCGTACTAGAAGATGTAAGATCGATTGCTGGGTAAATTCTTTTATTGGCGATTTTTCTATCCAATTGAAGTTCCATATTACCGGTTCCCTTAAATTCTTCAAAAATAACTTCGTCCATTTTAGAACCTGTATCAATTAAAGCTGTTGCAATAATTGTTAGAGAACCACCACCTTCAATATTTCTTGCGGCACCAAAAAATCGCTTTGGTTTATGAAGCGCATTAGCATCAACACCACCAGAAAGAATCTTACCAGACGCTGGAGTTACGGTATTGTAAGCTCGGGCGAGACGCGTAATTGAATCCAAAAGGATTACAACATCATGGCCACATTCTACCATTCTTTGGGCTTTAGACAGAACCAAGTTCGCGACTTTTACATGTTTGTCAGCAGGTTCATCAAAGGTAGATGCAATTACTTCAGCATTTACACTTCTTTCCATATCGGTAACTTCTTCCGGTCTTTCATCGATGAGTAAAATCATCATATAAGCCTCGGGATGGTTGGCAGAAATTGAATTTGCAATTTCCTTCAACAACATTGTTTTACCTGTTTTCGGTTGTGCGACAATCATTGCACGTTGACCTTTTCCAATCGGTGTAAATAAATCTACGATCCGCGTTGATGGCGTTGCGTTTTTCCCTGTAAGATTAAATTTTTCTTCCGGAAAAAGTGGTGTTAAAAATTCGAAGGCAACTCGATCTTTAATAAATTCAAGGTCTCTCCCATTCACTTCGGTTGGCTTTAACAGGGAGAAATATTTCTCTCCTTCTTTTGGTAACCTCACGATTCCTCGTACGGTATCTCCAGTTTTTAAAGCATAATTTCTAATCTGATTTGTTGACACATAAACATCGTCGGGAGAAGAAATATAGGAGAAATCTGAAGAACGTAAGAAACCGTAATTATCCGGCAAAATTTCCAAAACACCCTCAATAGTTACTAAACCATCGAAATTAAATTCTTTTTTAGAATTTTCTTCCTGGGAATCCCCATTTTGGTTTCTGTGCTGATTTTTATTTTGATTCGGATTTTGATTCGGATTCTTATGCTGCTGTTGTGGATTCTTATTTTGATTGGGATTTCCACCCTGCTTCGCCTGGGGATTTTGGTTCGGGTTTTTTGGAGTTTCCGGCTGAAGTTCAGCTGGTTTTTCCTTTTCCTGAACTTCTTCTTTCACCGTATCTTCCGCATTTTCCTGTTTTTTTGCAGGTGCCACGCGTTGTCGCTTTTGACGTTGCTGATTCGGTGCATTTTCTTTTGAATTATCAGGTTTTACCCGTTCTCCCTCTTGCTGTTTTTCAACAACCGGATCTGCCGGAGCATTTTCCATTTTTACAGGAATATTCACCACTTCCTCGGTAGGTGCTTCTGCCTTCTTTTTAGGCACAGCTTTTTTTACTACCGGTTTTTTGGGTGCTGGTTGTTTAGGTTCTTCTGTATTCATAGGGGTTTCTGTCGCGTTAAAATAATCTTTTGCCACTTTTGTATTGGAAGCTTGAAAGTCCAGAATAGCAAAAATTTTATCGTTCTCATTGCTACTTTTAGCAACTTTAACGCCCAGATCACTGGTGATTTTGGTCAAATCAGAATCCGATTTAGACCTTAACGTTTCAATATTGAACATAAATGTTACGCAAAAATGTAAGTTATAAGTAAGTGTAAGTAAGAAAGTTAAGTCGGGCGACTTTTCTTTAATAGGTCGTTATGAATGCAAATCTACGTTTTATTTTTAATAATGCAAAAAATTATTGTTATTTTTGTAGGCAGAATCACATCATATGTTGCAGAGAATACAGACCGTATGGATATTTTTAGCGATTTTAGGCGCCGTTTTCCTATTTGTTACAGGACAGGACTTTTCGCTTTTCGGCCCCATTCCTTTTATATCTGTAGTTTGTGTAGTATTGGTACTATTTGGATTTATTAGCATTTTAAGCTTTAAAGACCGCAAAAGACAAATATTGCTGAATAACATCAGCATTTATATAAACGCTTTGTTGCTCGGTTTATTGGCGTATTGGATACTTACTTTACCCGGAGGAATTAATTTTCCTGAGAAGGGTATTGAGCCACTCTTTCCACTTTTAGCAATTGTTTTTTTATTGATTGCAAACGTATTTATTCGGAAAGACGATCGGCTCGTAAAATCTGTTGACAGACTCCGTTAAACGTACAACGATTTTTTTTGAGTGAAACAGCCCTTTTTGGGCTGTTTTTTTTATAGCAATACAGAGTGTATTCTTTTTTAATTTGCGTAATTCTAAATTCCGTAATTTTGCTCCTTAATTTAGTGAATGAAACCATTTCAACGCATTTTCTTTTTTGCAAAACCTCATCAGAGGTTTCTTTTCGCAAGCATCTTTTTTAATATCATGTATTCCGTTTTGAATATCTTTTCAGTAGCAACCATGTTGCCTATTTTAGGATTAATGTTTGGCACCGTGGAAAAAATCGACACTTCAAAACCACCGGTCAACTCCGGACGTATTGTTGATTTTTTCGGATATGCAAAAGATTGGGCGTACTATACCATTCAAACTTATATCGATCAATATGGCTCAGTAAGAGTTTTAGCGATTCTTTGTGCAATTACCGCGACGGCTTTTTTACTTCGAAATATTTTCCGGTATCTGGGAGCATACCTTTTGGTGAATTACCGTGTGGGAATTACAAAGGATTTGCGAACTGCGATGTACAATAAATTCTTAAAATTACCCGTCTCCTTCTTTACCGAAAAACGAAAAGGCGATATGATGTCTCGCATTTCAAACGATATCGGAAGTGTAGAAAGTGGCATTATGGGCAGTTTGGTGGATGTCATCAACTCGCCTTTCATGATCATCACTTCCTTAATTACCTTATTTGTGCTTTCGCCTCAGCTCACTTTGTTTTCGTTATTGGTTTTTCCCGTAATGGGCGGATTAATTGCGTGGGTTGGAAAAAGTTTAAAAAGACAGGCGACTGCCGCACAGGAAGAACTGGGAAATTTGTTTTCTCTGGTTGATGAAACTTTGAAATCTTCAAAAGTCATTAAAATATTTAATGCGGATAAAATTCTAAAGAATCGATTTAATTCTACCACCGATAATTGGCAGAAATACGCGATAGGAATGAGTCGCCGTCGGGAAATGGCTTCTCCGATGAGTGAGTTTTTAGGATCGGTTACCATCTTAATTATCACCTGGTTTGCGGGCGTTCAAATTCTGAATGAACAAACAATGGAGCCAGAAACTTTTCTGGTTTTTATTGGAATATTCTTCCAAATATTAGATCCGGCGAAGAAATTATCAAGTGCCATATCTAATATTCAAGGAGGAATGGCGAGTTTAGATCGGGTTTCCGAAGTTTTGGATTACGATCTAAAGATTGATGAAATCGAAAATCCTATTTCAATCTCAACTTTAAGAGAAAAAATAGAATTTAAAAACATCGGTTTTTTCTACGATAAAGACAATGTCATTCTTAAAAATTTCAATCTAACAATTCCGAAGGGAAAAACCATCGCATTAGTCGGCCAATCAGGTTCCGGAAAAACAACGATTGCCAATTTATTAGCGCGATTTTATGACGTTTCGGAAGGAGAAATACTGGTTGACGGACAAAACATTAAAAATCTAAAAGTAACCGATTACCGGAATCTACTGGGAATGGTCACTCAGGAATCTGTTTTATTTAATGATTCTGTTTTCAATAATATTTTGATGGGGAAACCCGATGCTTCTGAAGAAGAAGTAATTGCAGCCGCGAAAATTGCGAACGCTCACGAATTTATAAATCAGCTTCCGGAAAAATATTACACCAATATCGGCGACGATGGAAATAAATTGTCGGGCGGACAAAAACAAAGAGTCTCTATTGCCAGAGCCGTTCTGAAGAATCCACCGATTATGATTCTGGATGAAGCAACTTCTGCTTTGGATACCGAAAGCGAAAGATTCGTGCAGGATGCTTTAGAAAAAATGATGGAAAACCGAACTTCACTTGTGATTGCGCACCGACTTTCAACCATTCAAAAGGCCGACTGGATCGTTGTCATGGAACGTGGAATTATCGTGGAACAAGGTTCGCATCAGGAATTATTTGATAAAAATGGGACTTACAGAAAATTGGTTGAATTACAGAATTTCGGATAAATTGATTTTATTTAAATTCTCAATTATCGCCCAATCATTTTCTTAATCGAGTTCAGTTTCATCAACGCTTCAATCGGTGTCAAAGTATTGATGTCAATCTTCAGTAATTCTTCCCGGATATTTTCTAAAACAGGATCATCCAACTGAAAGAAAGAAAGTTGCAGACTTTCATCCGTAATCGCTTTTGCAGAATTTTTGGAACCGCTTTGAGAACGGCTTTTTTCTAAAGTTTTCAAGACTTCATTCGCGCGATTTACTACTTTCGCAGGCATTCCCGCCAACTTAGCGACGTGGATTCCGAAACTGTGTTCACTTCCTCCAGACAATAATTTTCGTAGAAAAATAATACTTCCTTTATGTTCCTGAATAGAAACATGGAAATTTTTGATCCTTTCAAAATTGACGGTCATTTCATTGAGTTCGTGGTAATGGGTCGCAAATAAAGTTTTCGCCTTCGTTGGATGTTGATGCAAATATTCTGCAATTGCCCACGCAATCGAAACTCCGTCGTACGTAGAAGTTCCACGCCCGATCTCGTCTAATAAAATTAAACTGCGCTCAGAAATATTATTTAAAATATTGGCGGCTTCATTCATTTCCACCATGAAAGTCGATTCGCCGGAAGAAATATTATCCGACGCTCCAACTCTGGTAAATATTTTATCTAAAATTCCAATTTCAGCATGTTTTGCCGGAACAAAACTTCCGATTTGAGCCATTAAACAAATGATGGCAGTTTGTCTTAGAATCGCTGACTTACCCGCCATATTAGGACCTGTCACCATAATAATTTGCTGCGAATCTTTAGATAAATACAAATCATTCGGAATGTATTTTTCACCTAACGGCAAAGCGTTTTCAATAATCGGATGACGCGCTTCTTTCAGATCAATTTCAAAACCTTCATTTAAAACTGGCTTCGTGTAAGATTCAGAAACTGCGAGTTCAGATAATCCAACACCACAATCCAATTCAGCAATAATTTTAGAATTCTCTTGAATTTGATCAATGTAGATCATCACATTTTCGCAAACCTTTCGGTAAAGAAGATGTTCAATTTTTGAAATCTTTTCTTCCGCGCCAAGAATTTGCTCTTCATATTCTTTCAGTTCTTCAGTGATGTATCTTTCAGCATTCACCAAGGTTTGCTTGCGTATCCAATCTTGGGGAACTTTATCTTTATGAGAGTTTCTAACTTCGATAAAATAGCCGAAAACATTGTTAAAACTTATTTTCAAACTCGTTATTCCAGTGCGCTTCACTTCACGGTCACACATTTCATCCAGGAAACCCTTTCCTTTCGTTTGAAGTCCGCGCAGATGATCTAGTTCTTCTGAAATACCGGTTTTAATGACGTTTCCTTTTGAAATATTTACCGGAAGTTCATCATTCAAATAATTAATTAAATATTCAATAAGTTCATCCAAATTAATTAAAGGCGATAACCAAGTCAAAATTTGATCGTGAGCATGAAGTAATTCTTTAATTTCTCTTATATTCACTAAGCTCTGGCGAAGGTAACCGAGTTCTTTCGGTGAAATTTTTTCAGAAGCTAATTTCCCCATCAAACGGTCCAAATCAGAAATCGTTTTTAATAATTGTAAAATCTCATATTTTAGATTTTCTTCTTTATTAAAAAATTCAATTAAATCTAATCTTCTGTTGATTTCGTTGACGGATTTTAATGGGAGAATTAATCTTCTGCGCAACAATCTTCCGCCCATCGGAGTTGAAGTTTTGTCAACAATATCGAGTAATGACTTGCCTTGCTGGCTGCTTGAATAAACGATTTCTAAATTTCGTAAAGTGAAATGATCCATCATCAGATAATCATCTTTCGGAATGAGTTTTATCTTGGTAATATGCTGTAAGAGTGTATGATGCGTATCTTCAACTAAATAGGCGAAAATTGCTCCGGCTGCCGTAATTCCTAATTTCAAATCTTCAATTCCGAAACCTTTTAAGGAATTTGTTTTGAAATGATTCGTCAGTTTTTCATACCCGTAATTGTATTGAAAAGCCCAGTCTTCTAATTTAAAATAATTTCGATTTTTCAGTTGAGTAGGAAGTTCGGTCGTTCGCTGGTAAATGATTTCACTCGGATCAAAAGTTCCGACGATATGAAGCAGTTGCTCCAGATTTCCTTCTGAAGTCAGAAACTCGCCTGTGGAAACATCGACCAAAGCCAAACCGTATTTCTCTTTTACTTTATGAATAGAAAGTAAAAAATTATTTTTCTTCGAAGTTAAAACCTGTTCGTTGAAAGTTACACCGGGAGTTACCAATTCGGTTACGCCGCGTTTTACAATTCCTTTCACCCCTTTTGGATCTTCCAGCTGATCACAGATCGCTACACGAAGCCCGGCTCTCACGAGTTTTGGCAAATACGTATCTACAGAATGATGCGGAAATCCGGCAAGTTCGATATGACCTTCGCCATTGGCTCTTTTGGTCAAAACAATTCCTAAAATCTGGGACGTTCGGATCGCATCCGTCCCAAAAGTCTCGTAGAAATCTCCAACACGAAACAGCAAAAGCGCATCAGGATATTTCGCCTTGATGGTATTGTACTGCGTCATTAAGGGAGTTTCTTTTTTAGCCACGGGATTTTTGATTTTGAGGAATTTATAAAAAAGGGTTTTAAAAACCTTACTTTTGCCAAAAATACGAAAATGTCATCCACAAAGAAACTGAAACTGGAAGAATTAGGGAGAATCGATGTTGAAACCTTTAAACAAACCAAAAAAACACCGTTGGTTGTTGTCTTAGACAATGTTCGAAGCATGCACAATGTAGGCGCGATTTTCAGAACGGCTGATGCTTTCTTAATAGAAAAAGTGGTACTGTGTGGAATTACGCCACAACCGCCACATCGGGAAATCCATAAAGCTGCTTTGGGTGCCACCGAAAGTGTAGATTGGGTTTATGAAAAAGACATCGCTGTAGCGCTTCAAAATTTAAAGGATGAAAACTTTAAAATTATAGGAATTGAGCAGACAAGCAATTCGCAGGTGATCACAGATTACCCCATTAATAAGGTGGAAAAGTACGCTTTGGTTTTAGGAAATGAAGTAGATGGGTTGAGCGATGAAGCGCTTTCGCATTATGATACTTTCCTGGAAATTCCGCAGTTGGGAACAAAGCATTCTTTGAACGTTTCTGTGTGCGGTGGAATTGTGATGTGGGAATTTTTTAAATATTTGTAATTTTTTTAACGCAAAGGCGCAAAGCTTTTTCGTTTTATTATGCACTAAAATTACGGTCGGAAAGGCTTTCCATTAATCTAGAGAATTAATGCTATCTCTACAATTATCCTACTGCAAAAATCTGAAAGTTATAGATTTTCGAATCATTCCACGATACGCTTAAATTGTAGAAACCAGAAAGTTATTTAAAAGAATAATATGTAAAAAATCCCTGCTAAAGTTGGATTATGTTTTTTTAATAGGCGTTTATAAAACATCGATTTAATTGTTATATTTGAATTTTCAATAAAATGTTAAAATCATCGTATAAACCATCTGAATGTTAGATATTCTATATGAAAGAGTGAATCATTAAACAAAATATAAATACTATTACAAAACTATTAATTAACAATTATGAAAAAAACATCTATCCTATTATTTATTATCTTCTCAATTATCACTATTAATGCTCAAGAAAAAATTGAAGTATTAACTCACGAGAACACACAAGACATAAACTTTTTTAGCACAGTTAACAATGGTGCCGAAGTAAAACAATATACAACAGCTAATAAAAATAGCGTTAAAATCGGCGACACATTAATTTTAGGAATGCCGTCCTCTCAAGAAGTAAGCACCAAAACATATGCTGGGAGTTATGGAACAAATCTAAGAGGAGGTGTAGGACAATCCAGAAGTACATCAAAAAAAACTTACGAATTTATACAAATGGGGAGACCCGCTGGATTTGGTAGTATAATGAGTGCTATGAATGGTGACGCACCAATAATGGCCGATAACAACCTTAAAAATACAACTGTTATTATAAATGAACTAAAGACATATCATAGAGGTAGTAAAAAGAAACCTTTATATGTTGTTATGGTTTTAGGGGAGATAAACGGTAGAGCGTTTGGTATTAATAAATACTTAAGTGTAATGGATGCCGAACTAGCAATAGAATCTGGCGAAATTCATTTGAAAAATAGAAAAATGACTAGAGAAGAGGCTATTGCAAAATTAAAAGAGGCAAAAGAATTGATGGAAGTTGATATGTTGAGTAAAGAAGAATTTGAAGAATTAAAAAAAGAACTTGCTCCTATTATTAAAAATCAAGAATAGATATCTAGTATAAATTATTTGGAAATTTCTGATTAAAAAAATCTTAACTGAAATATATATCCGCTAATTTTCCATCAAATTTAGAATTTCCTGTAGAAATTTATTCATAAAAAATCTCTTCCAATAAATTGAAAGAGATTTTTTAATGATATTCGAAAATACTTTTATTATCTCCAGCCGCCACCAAGAGCGCGGTATAATTCGATTCCTGCATCTAACTTAGAATATTCTGCATTAGAAATATTTAACTCAGCATTCAACTGATTTACACTGGCGTTGATCACTTCTAAGTAGTTTGCCAAGCCATAATTCACCAACTCCTGAGAATATTCAACGGAGTTTTTGTAAGCCTCCATTTCTTTTCTTTTTAAGCCGATGAAACTGTCTTGTGATTGATAGATTTTCAAAGCATCAGAAACTTCTTTTCCGGCGGTTAAAACTGATCTTCTAAAATTAAGATAAGCGATTTCTTTGTTCGCTAAACTTACTTCATATTGCGTTCTAATTTGTCTTTTATTTAAAATTGGTTGGGCTAAACCCGCAACAACATTGGCAAAAAGTGAATTCACACTGAATAATTGATCTATATCTCCAGATACAATTCCACCACTTCCGGTCAATCTCAAAGTTGGATAAAAGTTGGCTTTCGCAGCGTTGGTCATTTCGAAAGCATTCATCAAACGGTATTCTGCAACTTTCACATCAGGGCGGTTTGCCAACAAATTGGCAGGATAACCGAGATCTAAACTTATCGGCATTTTCTGAGCGGCAATTGTCGTGCGCTCAATTGCGTGCGAAGGCTCACCCATCAATAAACTGATGGTATTTTCGAGCAACCCGATTTGAACATCAATACTTATTAATAAAGATTCTGCATTGAAAACCAAAGCTTCACTTTGCTGTACCGCAACTTCGGTTACTGTTCCGGCATCTTTCAAAGCCGACGTCGTTTCCAAATTTTTCTTTCTTAAAGCAATTGTTTCATTAATGATTTTCTTCTGATCATCAAAAGTCAACAACTGATAGTAAGCGGAAGCAACGCTGGCAACCAAATCACTTTTCACGGCTTGGTGCGCAGAAACTGTGCCTAAATAGTTGGCAAATTCAGCTTTTTCCTGAGCTCTCAATTTCCCCCAAATATCAGCTTCCCAACCAATATTTGCAGAAACATCAAACTGATTTCCATATTTTCGAGCCGACATTAATTGGCCCGACTGCGTATTTAAAGACTGTGTTTGGAAGGTATAATTCGGACCTGCAGAAAGCGTTGGCAAATAGGCTGCTTTACTTTGCTTTAAATAAGAATCTGCCGCACTGATGTTTTGCAATGCGACTCTTACATCTAAATTATTGTCCAATGCTTTCGCAATGTGTTTCTGTAAAACCGGATCTGTGAAAATTTCTCGCCACGAAATAGTCGCCATACTTGTAGAATCTTTCGGCAACAAATCGGTACGGAAAAGATTTTCATTAATCACTTCGGTCGGTCTTTCGTACTTTTCGCGAGTCATACAAGAGGTAAGAACGAACGCTGAAAAGACAATCGAAAGTATTTTTATATTGAAATATTTATTCATTTTTTTAATTTTCATAAAAGTTTTTGACTTTCAATTATTCGGAAAGATTGATTTCCTTTTCCTTTAAAGGCACCACTTTTTCTTGCAAGTATTGGAATATTACATACAATACAGGGATTGCTACCAAACCGAAGAAAGTACCTATTAATAAACCTGTAGCTGCACCCGTGGCAATTGAACGGTTACCGACCGATCCAATCCCTGTCGCAAAAATCAAAGGAATCATACCGAAGATAAACGCAAATGAAGTCATCAAAATCGGACGTAACCTCGCTTTAGCAGCATTAATTGCAGACATTGCAATTGATTCACCATGTAGACGCCGCTGTACCGCAAACTCTACGATCAAAATTGCATTTTTGGCAAGCAATCCAATCAACATAATAATCGCAATCTGGAAATAAATATTATTCTCCAAGCCGAAAATCCGCTGACCGAAAAAAGCTCCAATTACTCCTAAAGGAAGGGAAAGTATCACCGAGAAAGGCAATAAATAACTTTCATATTGAGCCGCCAGAATAAAGTAAACAAACAGGAAACTTAATAAAAATACGATATAAGTCTGAGATCCAGCTTTCATTTCTTCTTTCGTTAAGCCTGTAAACTCAACATCATAATTAGCTGGTAAATTTTCGGCCGCAACTTCCTGAACCGCTTTAATAGCATCACCTGTGGAAAAACCAGGATTACTGGAACCATTGATTCCTACAGAAGTAAAGAGGTTATAACGTTCCAAGGACTGAGGTCCAAAACTTTTTTCGAGGGTCACAAATTGCGATATTGGCGCCATCGCTCCAGAAGCTGTTTTCACGAAAATTGAATTTAAACTTTCCGGCGATTTTCGATCATCTGGCAAAGCTTGAATCATTACCCTGAACTGTTTTCCATATTTAGTAAAATCTGACGAATAAATTCCTCCGATATACCCTTGCATGGTGCTCAAAATCGCATTTAATGATACTCCACTTTCTTTCGCACGAGGTGTATTAACGACCATCTGATACTGAGGATAGTTGGTATTAAATGAAGTTGAAGCAAACTGAATTTCTGGTCTCTGCATCAATGCACCGACAAAACTTTGCGTCACTTTATTGAGTTCTGAAATATCTCCGCCTGATTTATCCAACAAAACAGTGGAGAAACCATCACTACTCCCAAAACCAGGTACACTTGGTGGAGAGAAGAAAATGATTTTTGCATCTGGATATTTACTGGTGATTCCAAATAACCTTCCTGTGATTTCATCGATACTTTGTCCATCGGCTTTCCCGCGTTCATCAAAAGGCTTTAATTTAATAAAAGCTTGACCAACATTAGATCCAGAACCGGACATAAAACCACGACTTGCGGTATACGTTACGTTTTGAACACCTGGAATTTTCCGTGCTTCTTTTTGAAGATCTGATAAAATATTATAGGTTCGTTCTAAGGAAGCTCCGGGCGGAAGTTGTACATCTGTAAACAAAATCCCACGGTCTTCTTTCGGAATAAATCCTGTAGGCATGGTAGAACTTGCCCACCAGAAAGTAACTGCTCCGGCAGCAAAAATGACCAATAAGCTTACCCATTTATTTCTTAAAATAAAATGAAATGATTGTCCATATTTTTTCGTTCCTGCATTAAAACCTGCATTAAATTTAGAGAAGAACTTTTGCATGAAATTCATGCTCGCATACTCTTTGGAATGATGCGCGGGCGGTTTTAAAAACATCGCACAAAGCACCGGACTCAACGTTAAGGCATTTACCGCTGAAATTAAAATCGCAATAATTAAGGTAATTCCAAATTGTTGGTAGAAAACTCCTGTTGGACCTGTTAAGAAAGTTACCGGAATAAATACTGCCGCCATTACCAAAGTAATAGAGATAATTGCACCCGTAATTTCGTCCATGGCTTCGACAGTTGCTTTTTTCGCATCTGTAATGCCGCCTTCCATTTTCGCATGAACAGCTTCTACTACTACAATCGCATCATCAACCACAATCCCGATGGCAAGAACCAAAGCAAATAGCGTCAATAAGTTAATCGAGTAACCGAATAAATTCAGGAAGAAGAAAGTACCGACTATCGAAACCGGAACTGCAATCGCTGGAATTAAGGTCGATCTAAAATCTTGTAAAAATAAAAATACTACTAAAAATACTAATACGAAGGCTTCTAATAAAGTAGTCACTACTTTTGCGATTGAAGCCTCTAAAAATTCATTAGTATCAAAATTAATATTATACCCAATTCCTTCTGGTAAAGTTTTCTCAGTTTCCTTCAACAAAGTCTTAATATTGGTAATAATTTCCTGCGCATTAGAACCTGGAGTTTGGAAAATCCCCATCGAGATGGATCGGTTCCCATTACTTTCCCCAATTCCGGCATAAGATTGAGAATCCAATTTGATTTCTGCAACATCTTTTAAACGAAGATATTCCCCATTACCGAGTGCCCGCAAAATAATATTTTCGAATTGATCAACATCATTATATTTTCCTTTGTATGTAATAATGTATTGAAAAGAACTCCCACTGTTTTCACCTAATGCTCCGGCAGCAGCTTCTCTTGATTGCTCATTGATCGCAGCAGAAACTTCAGTAGGTTCTAAACCATAGGCAGCCATTTTTGCTGGATCAAGCCAAATTCTCATGGCATAATTTTTTCCTCCAAAAACCTGGGCATCACCAACACCATTTACCCTTTTTAATTCTGGGATGATATTAATGTTCATATAATTCTGTAGCCAAACCTCATCCAACTGCGGGTTCGACGTGTAGAAACTCAAAAACATCAAAGCACTGGTTTGCTGTTTACTTACCTGAACTCCAGATCTTGTAACCTCGGAAGGAAGAAGCGGAATTGCCCGTTGAACTTGATTCTGAACATTTACCGCAGCGATATCGGGATCAATTCCTTGTTTAAAGAATATTTGAATTGAAGCGGACCCATTATTTCCCGCAGAAGAAGAAATATAATCCATTCCTTCAACTCCATTCACTTGTTCTTCAATTGGAATAATTACACTGTTCATTACCGTCTGCGCATTAGCACCGGTATAATTGGCAGATATTCGCACCGTTGGTGGTGCAATATCAGGATACTGAGTGACCGGCAAAGAGATCAATCCGAGTATTCCCAAAACAACAATCATGATGGAAATTACGGTAGATAAAACCGGTCTGTTTATAAATTTTTTAACCATCTTTTAGAAAATCGGTTTTATAGCATTAATGATATCGTCAAACTTTTTCGGTTGAGGTTTTACAGCGGTTCCGGATTTTATCGTTCCAATACCTTCTGCCACAACTACATCTCCTTTTTCTGCACCTTCTTTGATGACAACCATATTGTTTACTCGATCAACGACTTTAATGACAGTGCTTTTTGCCGTATCTTGTTTTACTTTATAAATGTAAACCAAACCTTGCTGCTCAATTGTTGCACTTTCCGGTACCACCAACGCATTGTCATAAGTCACCGGGATTCTGACTGTTCCACTGTTCCCGTTGCTCAACAGTTTATTAGGGTTCGGGAAAGAAACACGAAACTGAATGCTTCCAGTTGCTGCATCAATTTGTCCCGTGACTGCTTTCACATATCCTTTCTCCCCATATACATCACCGTTTGCCAATAACAATTCCACAGGAGGCATATTCTTTAATTTTTCAGGAACAGTTGCTCCTTTGGACGTTTTTAGAAAATCCAAATACTCTTTTTCATTCATTGAAAAATAAACGTACAATTCGCTTGTATCAGAAACGGTGGATATTGGCATTGGATCTCCTGGACCAACTAAACTCCCATTTCTAAAATTAATTTTACCAACCGTTCCTGAGATAGGCGCTCGAATAACGGAGTAATCAATATTAGCTTGAACACCCTGGAAATTCGCCTGTGCCTGTGCAACTCCGGCGCTTGCCTGCTGTCTCCCTGCAATTGCTTGAGAAACCTGCGCCTGCGCTTTCGCTAAATTTGCCTGAGCTGTTTGCAACTGAACACTGCTGATGATATTTTTTTCTACCAAAGGACGAAGCTTGTTCACCTCAACCTGGGCTGCATTAACTGCAGCTTGCGCCGCTTTCACATTAGCTTCTGAGGCGGAGACACTGGAACGCGCTGCACCCACTCCAGCTCTCGCTGCATTTGCAGATTGATTTAATGAATTGGTTTCTAAGCGGAAAAGTGGCTGCCCTTTCTTCACATATTGTCCTTCATCTACCAGAACTTGGGTAACGTAACCTTGCATCTTCGCACGAACATCGTTATTTACACGTCCTTCAATACTCGCTGGGAAAGTTACGTAACCAACAACATTTCTGTTTTCTACCATTACTGTAGAAACTACTTTCGGACCTTGCGCCGGTCTCTCATCTTTCTTCTTGCAGGACAAAACCGACAATGCAGAAAAAGATAGCAGGATAATTTTATTTTTCATGAACTTAATTTTATTATTTTTCTTTCTTAAAAAATGTTTAAGTAAAGTTGGTATTTTGCTATATTAAAGTTGATCTAGCGTTTCTTTGATGTTAGAAATATTCTTCTGAAATAAATTGGTGTAGATATTAAATTTTTGAAGAGCAACCTCGCAATTGGTATTTCGAAATTTTTTGAGGTTATCTAAAATTAATAATTCACGCTCCATTTTATCAATAATTTCCTCGAAACGTATTTTCATATAATGTTCATTCATGACGAAAAACCGTTTTCTTTCGTCAATTTTATTGAAGTCATTAATGATATTTAGATTTAAAAGCAGATTTAGATTTGAGGAAACTGAGCTTTTACTGGCCGCAAATATTTCTACAAATTCATCAAATGAAACTCCTTTTCTATCAAAATCAAAAATTAAATAAGCATAAATTTTCGCAGCAAGTGGCGGTAAATGGAAAGCTTCTCCATAAAATTTAACCATTTCGCGAAAAACATCTTTATCGATTTTCATTGTCTACCTTAAAATTAATTTGCAAAACTACAAATTAGTTCTGAACTAAACGAACCAAACGGAAGTTTTAAGATTTTTTTATGATTTACAAATTGTGTTTTGTACTGTTTATAAAATGTATATGTGTGGAAAATAATAGATGACGAACAGTATAGAAGATAAAATTCATTAATTTTGTTTGATGGATTTAAGAGATCAACTGAAAAATATATTCCCCGACCACGAAGAACAGGATTTTGAAATGCCAGTAGAAAAGTTCGTGCAGAAGGAACCGCTCACTTGTAAGTTTGAAAAGAAAGGGAGACACGGGAAACCTGTTACTTTAGTTGAGGGTTTTGAAGGAAGCGACGAAGACCTGAAAAAGATTTCAAAAAAAATTAAAACTACTTTAGGAATTGGTGGATCTGAAAAAGATGGAATTATTATTATTCAAGGCGATAACCGTGATAAAATTATGGTAATCCTAAAAGAAATGGGTTACAAAACGAAACGCGTTGGTGGTTGATTTCTTAATCAGTAATGAGTAATGCCAAATACTTTTAATTCTGGGAAATAATCTGCAGCCCGACTTGAACGGATTCCGATGTAAAATCGGGAGGGAGCAGAAGGCGGAAATGTCTGCCATGAGAAAATAATCACTTGACATTCGACATAGTCAAATGTCTGCCCAAATAAAAAAAATAAAATAAAAAAAAATAATATGCTTAATAAATTAGCTGCATCAGAATTGGTGCTCAATGACGACGGAAGTGTGTATCACTTGAACTTGCTGCCAGAAGATATTGCGGGGAAAATAATGTTAGTTGGAGATCCTGACCGTGTGCCAAAGGTTTCTAAATATTTCGACAAGATAGAAATCAAAAAAAATAAAAGGGAATTCTATACGCATACCGGAACTTTGCGCGGGGAAAGAATCACAGTAATGTCTACCGGAATTGGGACTGAAAACATCGATATCGTAATGAACGAACTGGATGCTTTGGTGAATATTGATTTGAAAAATAAAGAATTCAAAAAAGATCATACGGCTTTAGAACTTTTCAGAATGGGAACTTGCGGAAGTGTAAATCCTGATGTGGAGGTCGATAATATGTTGGTGACGGAAAATGTAGTGGGTCTTGATGGTTTGCTCCACTTCTACCAAGATTATGAGTTTGAAAATGAATTCTCTAGAAACTTCATTGCGAAATTTCCCTACGAGAAAATCAAACCAATGCTGTATTTTTCTGATTGGACGAAAGAAATGGGTGAATATTATAAAGACGCAAAATACCACGGAAACACGGCAACTTTCCCCGGATTTTATGCTCCACAAGGAAGACAACTTCGTTTGAAAGCGCTAGATGATCAGTTTTTGGAAACGTTGAATGATTTAGGAGTGACAAATTTCGAAATGGAAACTTCTGCAATTTACGGTCTTTCTAAATTACTCGGACATAAAGCGATCACCGTGAATTCGGTTATTGCGAACAGAAGACGTGGGGAATTTTCTGCGGATCACGCAGCTTCTGAAAGAAACATGATCGAGTGGGTTTTGGATCGAATTATTAAATAGGCTTCAGAACGACAATGTCACAAAAGATTAATTTTTTCTAAAAAAGTTTGTAAAAGCGCAGTGCGAAAAAGTATATTTAGTGCATTCTAATTGAATAAATGCGGTCAAGAAGTTAACCGCATTTATTATTTACAATGGCAGTCCACCAAATGATCATTCACCATTCCGGTTGCCTGCATGTGTGCATAAACCACCGTAGAGCCAAGAAATTTAAAACCTCTTTTCTTTAAATTTTTTGCCAAAGCATCGGAAATTTCGGTGGTTGCAGGAACATCTTGTAAAGTTTTTGGATCGTTTACAATTGGCTTTCCACCGACGAAGCCCCAGATATAACTTGAAAAGTTGCCAAATTCTTTTTGCACTTCCTGGAATTTCTGTGCATTATTTATGGTCGCTAAAATCTTCAATCGATTTCGGATGATCCCCGCATCAGACAACAACTCTTCTACTTTCACATCAGAATAAGTAGCAATTTTTTTATAATTAAAATCTTCAAAAGCTTTTTTGAAATTTGGTCTCTTTTTTAAAATCGTGTACCAAGACAGTCCGGCTTGAAAGCTTTCAAGTACTAGAAGTTCAAAAATAAGTTGATCATCATAGACCGGTTTTCCCCATTCTTCATCGTGGTACTTCCGATACAAATCGTCTTTTTCACTCCATCCACATCTTTTAATTTCCATGTTTTTTATTATATAACAAATTTACAAATCAAAATTTTATCAACAACTAAAAATTTAAATGACAATTTGATATTTATATTATCAAAACTTTAAGATATGTTTAACATATCATTACAAAATTTAGGAATGGTAATTGCAACTCTTAATTTATCAAATTAATTTTTTCAATCATTAAATATTAACATTAAACTTTATTATTATGGACAATCAAGATTACAACAAAGCAGAAAACGCAGTAGATAAGGCTAAATGGACTGCAGATGATTACGCAGATAGAGCAAAAGATTATATCCGCGAACAAAAAGACAAAAATGTAGAACCTACTTCAGATGGCTGGATGGAAAGAGCTAAAGAAAATGTTTCTGATGCTTGGGAAGATACAAAAGATGCGGTATCCGATGCTTGGGAAAAAACCAAAGATCTGGGAGAAGATGCAAAATCTGAGGTTAGAAAAACTACTAACTAATCAAGATTTATAATTATAGAAGAGAATCGTCGGATGGCGATTCTTTTTTTTATGCGTTAAACAACAAAAAATTTTTAAATTTGTCCTAAATAAAATTAAGATTATGTCATACGGATTATTAAAAGGTAAGAAAGGAATTATCTTCGGAGCCTTAAACGACCAATCCATCGCTTGGAAAGTTGCGGAAAGATGTCACGAAGAGGGCGCTGAATTTATCCTTTCTAATGCACCAATCGCCATGAGAATGGGGGAAATAGATGAGCTTGCGAAGAAAACAGGTTCAGATGTTATTGCTGCCGACGCTACTTCTGTGGAAGACTTAGATAAGCTATTTGCGCATGCAGAAGAGAAATATGGCAAAATCGATTTTATCCTTCACTCTATCGGAATGTCCGTAAATATTAGAAAAGGAAAATCATATACCGATCTTAATTATGATTTCTTAGAAAAAGGTTGGGATGTATCATCAGTTTCTTTTCATAAAGTAATGAAAGCTGCTTGGGATCGCGATATTATGAATGAATGGGGTTCAATTTTAGCCTTAACGTATATTGCTGCACAGCGCGTATTCCCCAATTACGGAGATATGGCAGACAATAAATCCTATCTTGAAAGTATTGCAAGAAGTTTCGGATATTATTGGGGCGACCGAAAAGTTCGTGTCAATACAATTTCTCAATCTCCTGTAATGACGAAAGCTGGTGCTGGTGTAAAAGGAATCAGTGGTTTCTTTAATTTTGCTGACAGCATGTCTCCGCTTGGGAATGCAGATGCAGTAGATTGTGCGAATTATTGCGTAAGCATGTTCTCTGATCTTACCAGAAAAGTAACCATGCAGAATCTCTTCCACGATGGTGGTTTCAGCAAAACTGGAGTTTCCCAAAGAATTGTTGATAAATTCGAGGATTTAGAATAAGTACAATTTTAATAAAAATATAAAATCCGTCTCGTTTATCAGCGAGACGGATTTTTTTTATCTTGAAACTTTGGGAACCACTGGCAAACTTTCGTTACCGCTTTGTGAAACGCTCTGCACTGCAAAAATGAAATTATCTTTGGAGAGCGGAACTGTATAAGAATTTTCAGTAGTGAAAATTTTATTGGTCCAAACAGAACTGTCGGTTTCCCGATACAAGATATTATATCCCTTGACTTTCCCGGAGGATGGTTTTTCCCACATCAGTTTTGTAGAATTAGAAAGCTCTTTAACATCCATTAATACATTGACTGGCGGCGGAGTTGATTTCGCCAAGTTGGCCATCACCGCAACATTTACAGCGGTATTTGTTTTTAGATAATCAAAGTCCATAAATTCAATTAAATCGCCGTACTTCTTATTGTTTTCTGTTCTGATATCCTGATGCTGATGATCATAGTTTTCGTAATAATCTGTTAAACGAACTGCAGTAAAGCCGTTATTTACGAAAGGAGTATGATCACCGCCTCGTAAAAAGCGGTCGTTTCTGTAAATTAATTTGATGTCGATATTCTTCACATATTTTTCTCCAATTTCTTTTACATATCTGGCTAACTGGCGTGCGTCTCCATCATTCTCTAATCCGAGACTGCGAATTTTTGCGGCATTTTTTTCAGTTTCAAAAGCTGATAAACCTTCGCTGAAAACTCTAAGTTTTGGAGTTCCGTCATTTTTATTTGCATCAAAGCTGTTGTTTCCAATCATATCATTATTCAAAACTGCTTGAATATCCCAATGATCTTCTTTGGCTTTGTCTGCTAACATGGTCGCACCCAAAAGCCCCTGCTCTTCGCCGCTTACCGCAACAAAAAGTATGGAGGTTGGGAATTTTGATTTACTCAAAACTCTGGCACTTTCTATCACTGCTGCAACACCACTTCCATCATCATTAGCGCCAGGGGCATAATCTGTGGAGTTCATTACATCTGAAACTCGAGAATCTAAGTGCCCTGAAATAATGATAATTCTCTTATCGTTGGGATCGGTTCCCTTTAAAAACGCTACTGCATTTCCCAGATTGGTAACTTTGCTTATTCGCTTTCCATCAGGCTGTAAATCTTCATTTTGAAGATAAACTTCCATTCGACCACCGGTATTTTCGGCGTACGTTCTGAATTTAGAAAGCACCCAACTTCTTGCGGCGCCAATACCTTTATCTTTATCAGTCGTAGAACTCATGGTATGTCGCGTTCCAAAACTTACAAGTTTTTGAATATTGGCCTTCAATGAATCTTTGCTTACCGAATTTACATATCCCAAAATTTCAGAATCTTTTTCCTTTTTCTGTGCATTTATGCCAACTGCAACCAAAAGGCTTAAAAAAATGATCGTTTTCTTCATTTTAAATTTTTTATTTCATTAATAAAATTTTCTATAATCTGATCCGTTGTCGCCCAGGATGTGATGATTCGGACGGCTGATTTTTCTTCATCTATCTTTTTCCAAACATAAAAATCAAAATTGGTGGAGAGCTTTTCGATTTGAGAATTTGTAAGAATAGGAAATATCTGATTGGTAAATGTTTCGCAAAGGAAATCGCTGCCTAATTGTCCAAAAGCATTCTTAATTTTCATGGCTTGTTGATTCGCATGTTTCGCAAGGTCAAAATATAGATCATCTCGGAGCAATTCCTGAAACTGAAGTCCGAGTAATCTGCCTTTTGCAAGCAAAGCTCCTTTTTGTTTTAAGTGAAAACCGAATTCTTTCTGCAAATTTTCATTATTAATGATTATTGCTTCTCCGATTAATGCGCCATTTTTCGTTCCACCGAGGTAAAAGGCATCCGTATATTTTCCGAAATCTTCTAAAGTTAAGTCGTTGGTTTCCGCCGTTAAAGCATGTCCTAAACGTGCACCGTCTACAAATAAATAAAGCTCTTTTTCCTGGCAATATTGGTATAAATCTATTAATTCCTGCTTAGAATAAATGGTTCCCAACTCCGTAGAATTTGAAATATAAACCAGTTTTTGTTTGACCTGATGTGGCTTATTCTGATGAACATCAATGATTTTCTGGATATCTACGGGCTTAATTTTACCATTTAAAGTTTCGATGGCATGCACTTTATGTCCAGTAGCTTCGATGGCACCACTTTCATTGGTGAAAATATGTCCTGTTGCAGCAGCAACAACACTTTCATGCGGACGTAAAAACGCGGAAATCGCGATCAAATTAGCTTGCGTGCCGCCAGAAACAAAATCAACGGTGGACGAATAATTGCCGATTTTTTGTTTAATAATGCTTTTTGCTTCGGTAGAATATTCATCTAAACCATAACCATTTTGTTGATTTAAATTAGATTTTATCAAAGCTTCCAAAATTCGTGGGTGAGCACTTTCGGCATAATCATTTTTAAAAGAATATTTCATAAATCAAATGTACACAAAAGGGTGAAAAAAACGAGAAATCCGGGTGAAAACACTTAGGGATTTAAAAAATAATGTTACACCTTTGATATTCAATTCCAGTCTAACCTAATTTATAACCTTTTCATATCATTTCTTTTAAGGTGTTTTTATAACCGAAGCATTATTTAAAAGAAGTATTTTTTTATTTCATTTTATGTATTTGAAAAGAAAGCGTGCAATCCTCAGCACGCTTTCATTATTTTATTATTGTTAGATTTGCATTACTAATTGTCTAACATATGATTTCACTCACGGAAGAAAATTATCTAAAGGCTATTTTCCATCTCCGAAAAGATGATAATACGGTGACTGTAAATGAATTAAGCAAATTTTTGAATGTGAAGATGCCCAGCGTCAATAACATGATGAAAAAGTTTGCACAAAAAGAATGGGTAATTTATGAAACCTATAAACCACTCATTATTACTCCCCAAGGAAACAAAGAAGCAGCTTTAATCGTTCGTAAACACCGATTGACCGAAATGTTTTTGGTCGAAAAAATGAATTTCGGGTGGGAAAACGTACACGAAATTGCAGAACAGCTGGAACACGTACATTCTGAAATGTTTTTCGATAAAATGGATGAATTGCTCCAGTTCCCGAAATTTGATCCGCACGGAGAGCCAATTCCCAATAAAGAAGGAAATATCATCTCTTTAGATTTAAAAAAACTAAGCGAATGTACTAAAGGTGAAAAGGTCACTTTCAGTGCGGTTACTGTTTCAGATGATAATTTTTTAAATTATCTGAATAGTAAAAAATTAGAATTGGGGAAAATCCTGAGGATTATAGAAATTGAAAAATATGATGAATCAATGACGATTGGCAAGGAAGACGGCAGCACTATTGCCCTAAGCAAGATGGTGTGTGAAAAAATGTTGGTAAAGGCTTAATTGCACTTTTCCGAATTTTGGAACATAGCTCTAAATCCCGTAACTTTGTAACAATCATAAAAATATCAATAAAAATTATAAATATGTCAAAAGCAATTTCGCAAGTTCCTTTCGCAATAAACGAGCCTGTAAGAAGCTATGAACCAGGGTCTTCAGAAGTTAAGTCTCTTATTTCCACCTATAAAGAAATGTGGAAAGAGAAAGTAAATATTCCAATGGTGATCAATGGAAAAGAGATTACAACTGGCGAAGAGGTAGTCATTAATTCTCCGCAGGATCATCAGCATAATTTGGGAGTTTACCACAAAGGAACCATGGACCACGTAGACCAAGCTATAAAAGCAGCTTTGGCTGCAAAGGAAAAGTGGAATAATTTAGGTTGGGAACAGCGCGCTGCAATTTTTCTGAAAGCTGCAGATTTAATTGCTGGCCCATACAGAGACCGACTTAATGCAGCAACCATGATCGGTCAGAGCAAGAACGTGCATCAGGCAGAAATTGATGCTTCATGTGAATTCATAGACTTTTTGAGGTTCAATGTGGAGTTTATGACAGAAATGTATAGCGAACAACCTATTTCTGATAACGGAATTTGGAACAGATCAGAATATCGGCCATTGGAAGGATTTTGTTTCGCGGTAACTCCGTTTAACTTTACAGCGATTGCCGGAAACTTACCAACTTGTATGGCAATGATGGGCAATGTAGTTGTTTGGAAACCATCTGACAAGCAGATTTATTCTGCAAAAGTAATTATGGATATCCTGATCGAAGCTGGTTTGCCCGCAGGTGTAATCAATATGATTTTCACTGACGGAAAAGAAACAGCTGAAAAAGTATTGGCACATCCAGATTTTGCAGGTCTTCATTTTACAGGATCTACGAAAGTATTCCAGAGCATGTGGAAAATGATGGGCGACAATATTCATCAATATAAAACCTATCCAAGAATTGTAGGGGAAACTGGTGGAAAAGATTTCATCATAGTTCATCCTTCTGCAAATGTTGACGCTGTTGCGACTGCAATTGTTCGTGGGGCTTTCGAATACCAAGGTCAAAAATGTTCAGCAGCTTCCCGCGCGTATATTCCACAGTCGCTTTGGGCAGATGTAAAAGCAGTTTTAGAGAAACAGATGAAAACCATTAAAGTAGGAAGTCCGGAAGATCCTTCTAACTTCGTGAATGCTGTTATTGATAAAAATTCTTTCGAAAAATGCAAAGGTTATATTGAAAGAGCAGAAAAATCAGCTGACGCTAAAGTGATTATTGGTGGTAAATGTGATGATAGTAAAGGATGGTTTGTAGAGCCAACCATTATTGAAACATCAAATCCAAAATACGAATCAGTTTGCGAAGAAATTTTCGGACCGATACTTTCGGTTTATGTTTATGAAGATAAAAACTGGAGTGAAACTTTAAAGCTAGTGGATGAAACTTCTCCATATTCATTAACAGGCGCTGTATTTTCCCAAGATCGTTACGCAATTGCTGAAGCGTACAAAGCATTGGAAAACGCTGCAGGTAACTTTTATATTAACGATAAGCCAACTGGAGCTGTTGTAGGACAGCAACCTTTTGGTGGTGCAAGAGCGTCGGGGACAAACGACAAAGCAGGTTCTAAAATGAATCTTTTACGTTGGGTTTCAGTTCGAAGTATTAAAGAAACGTTTGTATCTGCAAAAGATTATAAATATCCATATTTGGGATAGTAGTCCTATTTATCCTAAAAATCCACTCCAATTGGGGCGGATTTTTTAATTATGTAGATATTAACAAAACTTTAGCATTGCTCAAAATTGTTTGGCACAGAATTTACATATTAGCCTATATCAAATTAAATTTTATTCATTAAATCAATAAAAAATTAAGTTATGGGAACTAAGAAAAACGGCGTATTAGCATTATTAGGATTAGGAGCATTAGCATGGTGGAAATACAAAAATGCAAGTGCTGAAGATAAGCAAATGGTGAAAGACAAAGTAAACACTGCGAAAGACAATTTCAATCAGTGGGGAAATGACATCAAAACAAAAGCTTCGGATGTAGCTTCACAAGTTCAAGACAAAGTAAATCAAACGAAAGGTACGGTAGAAGATACCATGAACCAAAGCTAAGAACACAATTACATTCATATATTTTTTAAAACCACAGCGCTTTCGCACTGTGGTTTTTCTGTATACAAAGGTTTGTTTTGATTATTTAAGTAACGCATTGAAAGTATCACCCTGGCGAATATCACCTGTGTTATACCCTTTCATAAACCACTCTTTACGCTGTGCTGAACTTCCGTGGGTAAAGCCTTCCTGATTTACATATCCTTGTGAACGTTTCTGGATATTGTCGTCACCTACTGCTTCTGCGGCAGAAATTGCAGATTCAAGATCTCCAGGCTCTAAAAATTTCTCGCGGTTATCAGTCTGTCTTGCCCAAACACCCGCATAAAAATCGGCCTGCAATTCGGTAGCTACAGAAACTTTATTCATCTCCGCTTCAGAATATCTGCCACTTCTTCGTAACTCATCTACTTTTTGCGTAGTTCCTAAAAGTGTTTGTACGTGATGCCCGATTTCATGCGCCATCACATAAGCTATAGAAAACTCTGTCACCTGTGCGCCGAACCGTTGCTCTAGTTCTTTAAAGAAACTCATGTCCATATAAACTGTTTGGTCGGCAGGACAATAAAAAGGACCCATCGCTGCCTGCGCGGTTCCACATCCAGATTGGGTTACATTTTCAAACATTACCACTTTTGCAGGATCGTACTGCATTTCATTTTCTTTAAATATTTTTGTCCAGGTTTGTTCATTTTCTGCAGTAACCATTTGTACGAATTCCCGAACTTTTAATTCAGCCGGAGTTAGATCCCGCTGTTCTGTTGCCGGACCTGCACTTCCCATACCGGAAGATAAAATGGCAGATGGATCACCACCCAAAAAAAATATGATTGCTGCAATGATCAGTGTTCCTAAACCACCACCCACGAGCATACCGCCACCGCCGCCGGAACCGCGTCTGTCGTCAACATTGCCACTTCTGTCATTTGTCCATTTCATATCTGAATCTTTTGCTAAAATTACAAAAAATATTATTTATTGAGTTTATTTTCTTTTAACCAAAAAGAAACACTTTGGTAAGCTGAGATACAATCTTCTACCAAACTGGTTTGAGGTTTACTAACAAGTTTTTCATCGTAAAACAGTTTAAAATTCTCCGGTAAATCGGATTTTTGCAAGCTTAAAGAATATTGTTTCACTTTTTTGGTCGGCGAAATTACCGTTAGATAATTGTCTTTTATAAAACCTAAATCCTGATAAGTTGCGATGTAAGCTTTGGGCTGAAATTGCGCGCTGAAAATATTCTGACCTAAAAACTTTGATTCATAATTAAAGTTTAAAAGTCCAAAAAGTGTCGGCATTACATCAATTTGGGACATTGTTTGGTGAAATTTCTGGGGCTCAATAAAACCTTCTGAAAAGACGATTCCCGGAATACGGTATTTGTCCATCGGCAATTCTGTTTTCCCTGCACTTGATGCACAATGATCTGCAACAATTACGAAAACCGTATTTTTATACCAAGCCTCTTTCTTTGCCATTTCGAAAAATTTACGCAAGGCATAATCTGTATACTTCACACCACCATCGCGAGATTTGGCAGTCCCCGGAATATCAATCCTTCCTTCGGGATAAGTAAAAGGGCGGTGATTGGAAACGGTCATCCAATGATGGAAAAAAGGTTTTCCGGTTTTAGCATCCTGGTTCATTTCCTGCACTGCTTTTTTCGCCATATCTTCATCTGAAACTCCCCAAACATTGGCAAAAGTAATTTCTTCCGGATTAAAGTTATTCCGATCTATAATTTCGTAGCCATTTCCTTTATAAAAATCCTCCATATTATCAAAATAACTGTATCCTCCGTAGAGAAATTTCACATGATACCCTTTGGATTTGAAGACGCTTCCCGTTGTGAATTTATTTTTATTATTTTTTCTTTTTACCACACTTTCTCCAGCCGTAGGCGGAATACATAAAGTTAAAGCTTCAAGTCCCCGAACGGTACGGTTTCCAGTGGCATAAAGGTTTGTAAACATTAAAGATTTATCCGCCAAACTGTCGAGGAAAGGCATTATTTGTTGTTGATTGCCATAATGTTCGAGAAATTCTGCTGAGAGACTTTCCACTGAAATTAAGACGACATTCTTGTGCAATTCTGGACCGTTTGAAGTAATATTTCTTACCAAAGATGGCGGTTGAAATTGTTTCAAAAAGTTACTTTCAGCAACTTGCTGATTCATTGTTGGATAAAACTGAAAATAATCTAATTCATTTTGGGTAAATGCATGATAAAATTTAGGAAAACCGTTTGCCTGAATTTCTGCAGCGAAGGTATTATCACTTTTTATTTTACCCAACTGCGGAATCATGAATAAACTGATTGCCGCCAATACGATAAAAGATACAAGAAGAATTAATTTTTGTTTAAAATTAGGAAGCGTGAGTAATTCATCACGTGTTTTTTTGTAAATAAACCAAGTGATGATTACGGACAGTGTCAGAATTCCGGTAAATAGAGGAATTATAGGATAACTTTCCATAATATTCCCGATGACTTCATTGGTGTAAATTAAGTAATCAACCGCGATAAAATTATATCGAACACCGAATTCATTCCAAAAAAAATATTCGCTAACCGCATTGAAAATGATGAGCAAAACATAGAGGAAAATGGTAATGAAATATAAAATATTTCGAATCCGAAGTCTTTGCGTAGGAAGAAAAAGCATTAAGCCAAATAATGCCATCTTCAACCCGATAAAAATCATTGCAACTTCGGGAAAAGAACCACCATATTGTTTGAAAATATTTCCTGGAACAAAGGCAGTATATAAAAATGAAATAACAAAAAATCCGAAAATAATATATCCGTAGGGGTTTTTATATTTTGAATTCGATAAAAACAGTAAGTAAATTGCTAAAATACTGCTCGCTAAAATAAAAACAAAGACATCACTTAATGCGCCGACGAATAGAATTTTTAAGCTTTGAAAAAAACCAAATTCGACGGTAGTAATTGGATGAAAAATAAATACAACTCTTAAAATCAGGGACAAAAGACCATAGAAAAGCCCCAAATACAAATAAGGTTTTAGTTTTGATGCGTACATAATCGTATTTTTTTTGACTTAAGAGTCTGGTTTTTTAAAAGGTATAAAAGCGGTAACTTCTATAAATCCTTTTTGAAAGCAATCATGTGCAGCGCGGTAACAGCAGCTTCGACGCCTTTGTTCCCTAATTCGCCTCCGCTTCTCGCGATCGATTGTTCTTTTGTATCATCGGTTAAAAGGCAGAAGATGGTAGGAACATTGGTTAAAATATTGCAGTCTTTAATGCCTTGGGCTACCGCTGAACATACATAGTCAAAGTGTGGTGTTTCACCTCTTATCACGCACCCAATAGCAATGACTGCATCAAAATAATCTGTTTTGCAAAGTTGCATAGAAGCGTAATTGAGTTCAAAAGCGCCAGGAACATTGAAAATTTTAATATGTTCTTCTTTTACTCCTTCTTTTATAAGCGTTTGTATAGCGCCATCGCGTAAATTATTAGTTACGAAATCATTCCATTCGGAAACAACAATGCCAATTCTAAAAGAACTGGCATCGTTGATCTGCAATGGTTGATAATCTGAAAGATTTACAGTTGCCATTTTTATAATTTTTTAGTAATATTTAACCATTTCGATATACGCGTCCGACATTCCGTTATCGTAATCTTCATATTTTTCTTCAATCGTAGAAAAGTATTTTTTAGCCTCTGCATTTTTCTTCATTGCCAATGCTAAAGTTCCGGCTTTTCTTGTGAAATAATACTTGGTATAAGGATCATCTGAAGCAGCTATTGCTTTATCAATAAGCGATAATGCCTCGTCATTTTTATTTAAATTTGACTGACAATCTGCCATTGCGCCAAATTTCAAAGATGTTAAAATATCGCTATCGCTAGAAAACTCATCAAGTAAATCGTAAGCTTCCTGAAATTTACCTTCCTTAAATTTTATAAGTCCCGCATTGTACGCAGATAATTTCCCTACTTCGGTTTCCGAGTAGTTTTTGTATGTTCCTAAATATCCAGGATTTGCAGCACTTTTACCACCTAACGCCAAATCATCCTTACCTTCAGCAAGATTTTTCTGAGCAGATAAATAGCTTAAAGTAGCTTCCTCATTTCGAGGCTCTACATAAAATTGTTTGTAGGCAAAAAACCCTAAAACGGCTATCACTAAAGCACCAAAAATAATGGCTAAAAGTTTCGCATTTTTTTCCAGAAATCTTTCGGTATCCAGGGCACCGCGGTCTAAATCTTTAAAAACTTCTACCGTTTCCTTCCCTTCCATATCTTTCTTACTGGTGTGAGGTCTCTGTTTTGCCATAATTTTAATAAAAATTGAAGTGCAAATTTAACTGTTTTTGAGCGATATACAAAATTAAGTTTTCAAAAAAAAGATTTCTGATAATTGATCTCGATTTGAAATATTTCGGCAGGAAATATATTTTAATAACTTAAGATCTGATGAACTTCCGCATTGAATTTATTAAGGCGTTCTTCACCTCCTAATTCCTTCAGAGCAATTAAAAAACTAAATTGGGAAACTATGGCTCCCTGTTTCTGAACTAATAGGGCTGCAGCTTCTGTTGTGCCTCCTGTTGCTAATAAATCGTCGTGAATGAGAACTCTTTGTCCGTGTTTTAGTTGGCCTGTTCGCATTTCTATTTCCGCTGAGCCATATTCCAGGTCATATTTCTGCCCAACAAATGGCGGTGGTAATTTTCCTTTTTTTCGAATTAAAATAAAAGGAACATCTAATGCGACCGCAATTGCGATTCCAAACAAATAACCGCGGCTTTCAATTCCGCAAACCACATCTATTTTGTCCCGACTGAATGCCGCCAAATCCTTGATGACATCTTTGTATAACTGGGGATTGAGAAAGATAGGCGTTATATCTTTGAACTGAATTCCTTCTTTGGGGAAATCCGGAATATTTTCAATGGTACTTTCTAATTCGTGAACTAACTTTTGATTCATTCTTAATTTATTTTATAGCTGGAGATCTTCCAATTTCCATTGGTGTTTTTCAGACCGAAAGTCACCTGAATTGCCGTTGTTTTGCCCTCTTTATCAATAATGTCATAGGTTGCATTTACACTTGCCGTATTCGCGCTAACGGAATTGGTCGACATATTTTTTACATTCACGCCTTTCACACCACCAAAACCGGAAGTAGGATTTGAAAATTGATCATAAGAACCCCAAGCCGGATTATCGGCAGTATCATAAGCGCCCTTTAAATTTTGAGAGGAAAGATTATTGAGGAATTTGGAAACGGTTGCTTTCGGGTCTCCCGCAGAAGAAACTGGTTTGTCTGTAGATGGAACATCTGTAATATCAGTCGGTACAGTAGGAATATCTGTATCGGGATTTGCCGGATTTTTATCAGGATCGCCTGGCGGCATGAGTAAAGCTTTTGGGTTTACGTCAACACCCACTTTAGTCATTTTAAATGTTTTCTTCGTCGTTTTTATTGAAACCGTGATATCAATCTGATTATTAACTATTTTCTGAGAAGGCAGAGAAGCAAACCTCAAAGTGAAACCTTTAAAATTATTGTCTTGCATTAGATTCTTAGACTGCAAAACTCTTGCGCCACCGCTGAAAACTTCTAGAACCGCTTCTAATCCAGCACCTGAAAAATCGGCTTCTTTTCCGGTATTATCTAAAAGACGAGGGACAATCTGTATGGATTGCGCACCTAAAATTTCACTATTTCCGAGCGGATTTACTGAAAGACTTAGGGAACTCGCTGAAACATCATTTGGGTCGGATTCCTTTGCAAGCTCAGTTCCAAATATATTCATTTCACCCAGAGATGGCGGACCTGAACTTGACCATTCAATCCCGTTGTTTTGCGCAACTTTATCAGCTAACGCGAAAATTTCCGGAACTTTTTTACCATTGATCATCTTTCCCAAGGCCGTGAGTTCATTTTGAGCACCTTCCGCTTCCACACCAAAAGTTTTAATGATGTACAATGCTTCACTAAACTTAACTTGCTGTAATGTGTTTAAATTAGTCGCCAAATCATTAATACTTGACTGCAAGGTTTTTGTTGAAGTCGCATCTACAGTAGTTTTTTTACAACTGACGAGAAGAAAAAAGAAAATCAAAATGAAGATAGAATTATTCCTAATCATTTTTAAATGAGATGAAATAATGGTCGGAATTTTTGAAATCATCGGGGTTGGGTTTATAACAAATTTATAAAAAAATCCCGACAAAAGCCGGGATTAGATTTTTATGTGAAATCACAATCTAGAAAGGATATTCATAAATTTTTGATTCGTGTAAGAACGGATTTCCTACTGGAATTAATTTCAACTTAGATAGTGTTGTAAATACCACGAAGATGAAGGCACCCAATCCAAACAATACTGCTCCAGCATTTGTTAACAATCCGGTGATATTCTCCCAATAAGGACCTACTGATCCTGGCATTACCATATTGTAGTAGACCAGCCACTGGCCACAGATAACAATTGCTGCCATGGTCGCCATTACGGTATAATTTCTCTTAATACTTGAACTCACCATGACCGATAAAGGAATTGCAAAGTTTAAAACTAAAATTAACCAGAATGCCCAACCGTAATATTCAAATCTACCATAAAAATAGTTGACCTCTTCCGGAATATTTGCGTACCAATAAAGCATAAACTGCGCGAACCAAGTATAGGTCCAGAGCATGCTTAAGGCAAATAAATAAACGCCTAAATCGTGTAAGTGATTATCATTAAACTGTGGTAGAAAACCTTTTTTCTTTAGGTAAACACTGATCAATAATATGATTGCAACGGAACTTGCCCAAGCACTAACCATCGCATACCAAATATACATGGTGGAATACCAGTGTGGATCAATAGACATCAACCAATCCCACGCCCAAGCGGCAGAGCAGAATCCGAAAAATGCGATATACCCAATGTTCCAAGTGTAGTAGTTCGCATAAACTTTTCTACTTTTCGTCTCGTCAACTTTTTTAGAGATACTTCTTAATTTCCAGGAAAAGAAAGAAGCTCCAATTACGTAGAATAGGGTTCTAAATACATAGAAAGGAATATTTAAGAACGTTTTCTTTTCAAAAAGAATTGGATCAAAATGTGCGTTGTTTGGATCTGTTAATTCCGGATCCATCCAGTGAAATAAATGACCGATATGCGTAACATTTAACAGCATGATAATAATAATCAAGGCGCCGGCAAATGGTATAAAAGAAGCAATTGCCTCCATTACTCTAAAGATAATAATAGACCAACCTGCGTGTGAGGCATTTTGAATGGCGTAAAAGAATAATGCACAACAGCTTAATGCAAAAAGGAATACCGAAACAGTATGAATTGCTGCTAATGGCTGATTTTTAAACTGCATTGTTGCATGCTCTAAATGTGCAGCCTCATCTTGAGGACCAACCAATTCACTGGAATTTAGGGGAGCAGTATTTCCGCCGGCATGAACTTGTTCCATCATGTGCCCTATCTGCGCCTCATCTGTTCCATGATTCATAAAGTAACCAGCTCCAAAAAGAACTAATCCCAGAACAATGAATATGATTGAATATAATCTTAATTTGGGTGAAAAACTATACATTTTATTACTCTTTTTTATTTTTTAGGACTCGTAGTAGGTTCTGATGCCGGCACTTCCGCATCTGTTGGAGCAGGTGTTGCCATAGTTGTTGCAGCTGCTACAGCAGGTGTTGACGTTGCTGCTGCAGGCATAGTACCGCCTTTAAATGCATTCATAATATAAAGTGCAACTCTCCATCGATCACCAGGTTTTAACTGACCCGCGTAAGAACCCATGGAGTTTCTACCATGTGTTAAAACATAATGAACAGATCCTATTGTAATTTCTCTATCTGCATACTTAGGAACACCAGCATAAGCGCCACTTACAACAATTGGTCCTTGACCATCACCCGCTTCACCATGACAAGCAGCACAGGTTTGGTTGTAATATAATTTACCTTTTTCAAGATCTTTTGCCTGGTTTGTTGCGTCTAAAGGAGAATTGGTTATCAATTTTGAAGCATCATAACCATCATTGTATTCCTGCGGAGTCATGGCTTTGTTTGCCGCTTCATCAGCGATTCCCTCTGGGTTTTGTGAAACAGTTCCATCAACAGGACGTAAACCGGTCGCGCCGTTATTATTTACAAAGGCAGGAATGGTGTTAGCATGGTCTGAATAGGCATCTTGAGCTTTCGCCAAAGGATCGTATGCTACAGGAAAGTACATATCAGGAAAATAAACCAAAGGCGGATTTTTATCGCTGCAAGAACTTAAGGTAATTGCTGCACATCCTAAGATCGCTGTAACTTTAAATATATTCTTTATCATCTTAAGCATCTTTTACAGTTATTTCTTCAACTCCGGTATCAATCAGAATTTGTTTTACTGCATCTACATTATCTGTAACAAATTCCATCATAAATTTATCATCAGTCGTACGTGGATCAGGATTCTGAGGCGGACAACCAGGATACATTTTATTTCTCACCAAAAAGGTAAGTGACATCATGTGTGCGGCACAGAAAACCATTAGTTCAAACATAGGAACAACGAAAGCTGGCATATTTTCACCCCACGTAAATGAGGGTTTACCACCAATATTCATTGGCCAGTCATGATTCATGGTATACCATGTTACCAAAATACCAATCGTTAATCCATATACTGCATAAATAAAAGCAGCATCAGAAATTCTTGTCTTTCTTAAACCTAAAGCTTTGTCTAGCCCATGAACCGGAAAAGGAGTATAGACTTCAGCAATCGCGATCCCTTTGTCATTGAAAGCTTTTACACCCTCTAACAAATCATCGTCGTCGGCATACATACCGTATATTCTTTTAGTGGTGCTCATCTTCTTCTTCTTTTGCTTTATAAGTTTCACCTGAAATTTTCAAGATTGTCTTCAATTCCGCTTGTGCAATTACTGGGAATGTTCTGGCGTAGGCTAAAAACAGTACTCCAAAAAATCCTATTGTTCCTAAAAACACTCCAACATCAATAATTGATGGTTTAAACATCGTCCAAGAACTTGGCAAATAATCTCTCGCGATATTGATAACAATGATATCAAATCTTTCGAACCACATTCCAATATTAATGATTAGAGCAATAATAAAGGTTGCCATAATATTTGTTCTCACTTTCTTGAACCAGAATAAGGCTGGGACAACTAAGTTACAAATAATCAAGGCCCAAAACGCCCACCAGTAAGGTCCTGTTGCTGCTCCTGGAGATAGGTATGTAAAGTCTTCATATCTTGAACCAGAGTACCAAGCGATAAAGTATTCAGTTGCGTAAGCTACTGTTACCATACCACCAGTTACGATAATTACGATGTTCATAATTTCGATATGGTACATGGTAATATAATCTTCCAGATGCGCTACTTTTCTCGCTACTAATAATAGTGTTTGTACCATCGCAAATCCAGAGAAAACTGCTCCAGCCACAAAGTATGGTGGATAAATTGTTGAGTGCCAACCTTTAATTACGGAAGTTGCAAAGTCAAAAGATACCGTGGTGTGTACCGAGAATACCAATGGAGTTGCTAAACCTGCCAATACCAAAGATAATTCTTCGAAACGCTGCCAGTGTTTTGCTTTACCACCCCAACCGAATGCAAGGAAAGTATAGATTCTTTTGGTCCATGGTGTTTTTGCACGGTCACGAATCATCGCGAAGTCAGGAATTAATCCCATAAACCAGAAAACAGTGGATACCGAGAAATAGGTTGAAATCGCAAATACATCCCAAAGTAGTGGCGAGTTAAAGTTGGTCCAAAGTGAACCAAACTGGTTTGGCAAAGGGAAAACCCAATATCCAACCCAAACTCTACCCATGTGAATCACGGGGAAAATAGCTGCCTGTACTACCGCGAAGATGGTCATCGCCTCAGCAGAACGGTTAACAGACATTCTCCATCTCTGTCTAAATAATAATAGTACAGCGGAAATTAGTGTTCCTGCGTGACCGATACCTACCCACCATACAAAGTTGGTAATATCCCAACCCCAGTTATTGGTTCGGTTAAGTCCCCAAGCACCGATACCGGTACCGATGGTGTATGCTATACAACCAAATCCGTAGACGAAGAGAGCTAATGCGATCCAGAATGAAACCCACCATAATTTGCCTGCTCGTTCTTCTATAGGTCTGGCGATATCTTCCGAGATATCGTGATAAGTCTTGTGACCAATAATTAAAGGTTCCCTTATCGGAGCTTCGTAATGTCCTGACATTTTTTACCTATTTATTATTTAAACATTATTTTCTTTTCTGTTTCTCACTTTGGTGTGGTAGAATACATTGGGTTTTGTACCAATTTCTTCCAGCAAAGTATACTTTCTGTTGGTGCTGAACAATGCACGAACTTCCGAGTTCTTGTCATTCATATCACCAAACGTGAAGGCTCCTGTAGGACAAGCATTTGAACAAGCGGTCGCGAATTCACCATCTTTAACAACTCTTCCTTCTTTTTTGGCTTCCAGAATTACGTTCTGTGTCATTTGAATACACATTGAACATTTTTCCATCACCCCTCTTGTTCTTACAACAACGTCAGGATTTAAGACCATTCTTCCTAAATCATTATTTTGATTGTAGTTGAATTTATCATTAAGGTTATAAGTAAACCAGTTGAAACGTCTTACTTTATAAGGACAGTTATTTGCACAATATCTTGTACCAATACATCTGTTATAAGCCATTTGATTTTGACCTTGCTTCCCGTGAGAAGTTGCTGCCACAGGACAAACAGTTTCACATGGTGCATGGTTACAATGCTGACACATTACCGGTTGGAAAATAACATCTGGATTGGTCGCAGGATGGTTTAAGATCCCACTTTCTCTATCCATGAAATGACCATACATTCCAGGTACATCAAGATCTGCTGCTACTGCTTCTGCCTGTGAAAGTTTGCTGTCTTTATTCGTATCAATATCAGCAGGAATATCGGTTGTATAGTAACGGTCAATTCTTAACCAGAACATATCTCTAGACATTCTTACTTCATCTTTACCAACAACAGGAATGTTATTTTCTGCCTGACAAGCAATGATACAAGCCCCACATCCGATACATGAATTTAAGTCAACTGATAAGTTAAAGTGTGGACCATCAGTATCATCAAACGCATCCCAAAGATCAATTTTACCAGCTGGTAAAGCACCTCCGATGGTATGATATTCTAATGGTTTGTTCCATCCTAATTTTTCGTCGTCGAATTTTACGTTTAAGAAGGTATCCAAAGAAACTTCTCTTGCGATTTCGTAACGACCCATTAACGTATTTTGAAGCTGCATGCCCGCAAATTCATGCGATCCACCAGTTTTTTCAATTTTTATATTTGACAGTACTAAATTATTACCGTCAAAAATAGGGTAAGCATTCACTCCAGTTTCAGCCACTGTGCCAGAATTCTTCTTACCATAACCTAAAGCAAGTCCTATGGAACCATCAGCTTGACCAGGTTGAATATATACAGGAACGTCTTTCAGTGTTACTCCATTTACAGTAAGATTTACTACTGAGCCATCCAACTGCATTCTACCATTAAGATCATTATCGAGTCCTAATCTAGCTGCATCTTTAGGTGAAACCGTTAAGTAATTATCCCAAGTCATACGGGTAATTGGATCTGGCATTTCTTGCAACCAAGGGTTATTGGCTTGTGTACCGTCTCCTAAAGCAGTTGTAGTATACAATACCAATTCTAAATCAGAAGCTTTAAAACCTCCCAATTCACTAATTGCCTGCTGTGCATTTCCACCTGAATAACTTAAAGATGCTGTATTTCCACCGGCAATAATACCGTTATAAAGTGCTTTGTTAAAAGTAGTAGAACCTAATAAAGTTGCAGAATTAGCTTTTAAATAATCATAATAATTATTAGCCTCATTTCCCTTACCGTTCATCCAAACCAATAGTGATTCTTCAATCTGTCTCGATTTAAAGATTTTTTGAATAGTAGGCTGCATTAATGTATAAATTCCGGTCTGTGGCGTTAAATCTCCCCAAGACTCTAACCAGTTTGCTACTGGAATCACAGCTTTCGCTGCTTTATACATTTCATTTTTCTTATCAGCAATAGCGACTACGCAAGGTACTCTACCTAAAGCTTTTCTGAAATCTTCTCCTTTATTATTAGAATAGATCGGGTTTACATTATTGGCGATTAAAACACCAATTTGACCTGAATCTAACCATTTTAAAAATTCTTGATATCTCGCACCGTCAAATTCTTTAAGCATATTTGCTTTGCCAGTAAATGCGGTAGATCCTAATTTTTGATTGATTAAATGTGCTAAAACATGTGCTGCTTTAGATCCATCTGCAAAAACAACTGCTTTGCTTCCTTTTGCCTGTAATTCTTTAACGATTTCTCCAGCTTCTTTGCTTACACTACCGCCGTTAAGACCATTATAAACTTCTACTAAAACTTTATTTACAGCACTTGGTTTCAATCGAATCCTAGAATCGGCATTTGCACCAGTCAAAGTCATGTTAGATTCCACTTGTATGTGTCTCAACATATCTGGACCTGGCTTTCTTGCCAATGCGTAAGAACTATCTAAACCTCCACCATTAAAATCTCCTAAGAAATCTGCCTGGAAAGAAACAACTAATTGCGTGTTTGATAAATCATAAACTGGCAAAAATCTTTGTCCGAAAACTTCTTGTGCAGCATCTAAACCTGCGTTGTAAGTCATCGCATCGTAAATGACCAACTCGGCAGTTGGATATTTAACTTTAAAATCTGCGAATAATTTTTTGAAAGTTGGCGAGGCGTAAGAATGCGATAATACGACGATTTTTTTGCTAAATCCTTGCGCATCAGCGAGACCTTTTAAAACGAAATCATCAACTTTATCAAAAGTTTCATCTTTTCCGTTTAGTTTTGGCTGTTTTACTTTATCATTATCATAAAGTGAAAGTATAGCTGCCTGAGCTCTTGCACTAGTTTTACCTAAAGTACCTGCTAAAGGATTTGGTTCAATTTTAATAGGACGACCTTCTCTGGTTTTTACTAAAACACTTGCAAAATCAAATCCATCAAAATATGTACTTGCATAATAATTAGGAATACCGGGAATAATTTCGTGCGGTTTCACCACATACGGAATTGATTTAATCACCGGTGCCTCACACGCAGCCAATGTAACAGCCGCGGTAGAAAAACCTAAAAGTTTTAGGAAATCTCTACGTGAAGTTCCTGATCCAGTCGATTGAGCAGTACCTAAAACTTCGTCTACCGGAATTTCAGTCTGAAATTCTTTTGCAGCCAACTTACCGTTTAAGGTAGGATCTTTCAGTTCTTGAATACTTCTGAATTGTATTTTATTTGAAGCCATTGATACTTCTAATTTTTGTTATTAATAATGACATTTACCACACTCAAGGCCTCCAATTGCATCTACGGTGATTTTCGCACCTGAGCCATACTGTTTTTTCAGTTTCTCATGTAGATTTTTGAAGTACTCTTTATTATAACCATTGTTCATATCTACTTCTGTAGTTCTGTGACATTCTATACACCATCCCATAGTAAAGTCGTTGGCCATCTGCACTACATTCATAGTGTCAACCTGACCGTGACAAGCTTTACAAACTACATCGATTTTAGCATCAGGATTTTTCTTATTATACCCATTAATGATAGCTTGTTCACCAGGTACAACGTGTTGTGCGTGATTAAAGTAAACGAAATCCGGCATATTGTGAATCCTTGTCCACTCCACGGGTTGTGTTTTACCTGTATATTGTTGCGAGGCTGCATCCCAACCGGTAGCGGCATAAATTTTCTGAATTTCGGCATCGTAGAAGGCTTTGTCTTTTCCTGGCTCCATATATTTCCCTTTGTATTCAGAAATATTACGGTGACAGTTCATACAAACATTCATTGAAGGAATCTCGGAAACCTTACCATATTTTGCGGAAGAGTGACAAAGCTGACAGTCAATTTTATTTTCACCCGCATGTATTCTGTGAGAGAAATAAATAGGCTGGTCTGGTTTATATCCTTTATAAACGCCGATCCACATTAAACTGTTCCACACTCCATAGGCGGCAAAAACTCCGAGCAGAACGATAAGTCCTTTCCCTATGTAGTGGTATTTTTTATAGACATCAGCAAAAGATGTTGCTCTTGTGGCGTTTAAACCAACCAACTCATCGGTTTGCTGCAGTTTTACCAACTGTCGTAATTTTAGAAGCAACCAAAGCAGCAGTCCACCAATCGCCAAAAGTGAAATCAAAATTACTTTTGAATTCATTGATTCTCTTTTCGATACTTCAAGTGCCGTTACAGCATCCATTCCTGCAGGCGCAGCGATAGCATCAGCAGCCGGTTCTGGAGCAGGTGGGTTTGTGGTGTATTCTAAAATGTCATTGATATCCTGATCGGTAAGATTAGGAAACGCAAGCATTTCTACTTTGTTAAATTTTTCGAAAACTTCGTTAGCGTATTTGTCACCAGAAGCTCGCAGCGCTTTGTTGTCTTTTATCCACTTATGAAGCCAATCTGTATCTAAATTTTGCTCCGTTTTGAGTCTTGCTACAACGCCACCTAAGGCAGGACCGACAAGTTGTTTGTCTAATGCATGACAAGCGGCACAATCAGCTTTGAAAAGCTTTTCACCGTTTTTCGCATCTCCTTGAGCGTAAATAGAAGCACTGGTCGACAGCAATAGACCTATTGCGATAAGACCTCTTTTGTAATGCTTTCTCCAACTAATCATTTATAAAATCTTGGGTTAGTAAATTGTATTGCGTTTACTTTCAACTTGGCAAAAATAACACTTTTAACAGAAATTTAACAGCCGATTACGTATCCATCGGATGTTTTGCTTTAATTTGTAAAGGTTCTAAATAACAAATGTTGGTATAATTTTTATTTGTTTTAAATTTGTCCAAAATAAATTCGATGAAAAACTTTTTTAAAATATTCGCTCTCGTTTCTTTCATGTCTGCTAATTTCTTTCACGCACAGCAAGTTATAAAGAATGATACAATTAACGGAACACCGCTCACGGTTGTTATGGATCAAAAAGTTAGTGATCTGCTCAGCGATATTGAAGATAAATGTGCAACGCCAAATACTTTTTCCGGCAATGAAAATTATGATGGTTCTTCTACAAAAAGTACCACACCAAAAATTTCAGTGCCCGAAAGAGAACTCACGAACGCAGAAATTTGTCGCAGAAACCCGCGAATTATGGGCTATAAAATACAGCTTGCTGTGGTAAAAAGTAATGATGAAGCCCGAGAAGTTGGAATGTTTTTTAGAAGACGCTTTCCCAACATGAAGGTAGAAATCGATGCTTCATTACGACCAAATTATAAAGTAATGGCAGGAAGCTATTTTACGAAACAAAGCGCCGCAAGCGACTTGGCAAGAATTAAACAACACTTTAAAAGTGCTTTGCCAATTCAATATCGCGTTTTCTGTGTAGAAGCCAAATAGGAAACTTAAAAAATGTGAAATAGCCGCTCTCAAATTGAAAGCGGCTATTTTTATTTTAAAACAGAACTAAAACGGGGCTCTTTTAAGGTTTTTCTTGGCTTTTTTAATTCTTAACCAATAAACGGAATCCTTCACCGTGAACATTGATGATTTCTAAACCATCGTCTTCCTTCAGTAATTTTCTCAGTTTAGCGATATAAACATCCATACTTCTGGCCGTAAAATAATTTTCTTTTTTCCAGATTTTGCGCAAGGCCAAATCTCTCGGCATAAAATCATTTCTGTGCTGGCAAAGCAACTTCAACAATTCATTTTCTTTAGGTGATAATTTATAGTCGTTTTCCCCAACTCTTAACTGTCGCAACATAGAGTCGAAAAATATATTGCTGATTTTAAACTGTTCCTGCTCATCATTTTCCAAAGTTGCACTTCGCTGAAGTATTGCTTTAATTTTATATAAAAGCAATTCTGTATCGAAAGGTTTCGTAATGTAATCATCAGCGCCGAGCTGATAACCTTTTAGAATATCTTCGCGCATATTACGCGCAGTTAAAAATATAATCGGAATGTTCTTATCGATGCGCTTCACGTCTTCAGCCAAACTGAAACCGTCTTTTTTCGGCATCATTACATCGAAAATACAGATATCGAATTCGTTTTCTGTAAATTCCTTCAATCCTTGTTCACCATCAGTGGCGAGAGTTACTTCAAAATTATTGATGGATAAATAATCCTTTAAAACCGCCCCAAAACTCTGGTCGTCTTCTACTAATAAGATTCTGTTGCTCATAATTAATTTATTTAATGTTATGTGGCTTTCACCTTCTTTTTTTATTTTAAACCATCGGTAATTTGATGGTGAATTTGCTTCCTACTCCTTTTTGCGAATCGACAATCACGATGCCTTTGTGGAGTTCAACAATTTTTTTTACGTAAGATAATCCAAGACCTTGTCCTTTCACATTGTGAATATTTCCTGTTTCCTCCCGGAAGAATTTTTCGAAAATCCGAACCTTATTATCTGTTTCCATTCCTATTCCTTTATCAGAAATTTCGATAATATACCAATTGCCTTCATTTCTGGTGCTCACTTTAATTTCTGGTGCCTCGGGCGAATATTTATTGGCGTTATCCAGTAAGTTCACCAACGCATTAGAAATATGAAATTCATCAATTTTAAAAACATACTTATCGGTATTGAATTCCTGCGTAAGCGAACCATCTCTTTGTCTCACAATTAAGCCAAACGATTCTGTGATTTCTTTGATGAGACTGCGAACATCGGTTTCCTTTAAAAATAGTTTGACTTCATTCCGTTCCAGTTTCGACATATTTAGCACATTTTCCACCTGTTTTTTCATTCGCAGGTTTTCCTGTTTTATGATACTCGAATAATATTTTACTTTATCCGGATTGGTAGCAATTTTATCATTTGCCAAAGAATCTGTCGCTACAGAAATTGTGGCTAAAGGCGTTTTAAACTCGTGCGACATATTATTAATAAAATCTGTTTTTACCTCCGCAATTTTTCTCTGGCGCATCATATAATTAATGGAAATAATATAAATCCCCAAAATCGTAAGCAGCGACATTAAAGTTCCTAAAAGCATGGGCGAATTTGACTTTATTAAAGAATAATCTTGCCGCGGGAAAACCAGCGCCAAAGTGTAAAGCGTACGGTCTTTACTGTCTGTAAATAGTGGATAAGTGTAGTTATTTTTATCCTTTTCCTCCATATAAGTAGAATTTACAACTTTCGTCATTTTATTTCCACGATCCATTATGGCAAAACCAAATTTTGTGTTTAAGCCACTTAATTTCAATTCATGGCTCAAAACAGAGTCCAGCGTTTTTACATCAACTCTTTTTTCAATTGGTAGATTTGAAGCACTCAATTTTACAAACTGCCGAAGCGCATACGTATTGTTGTTGATGTCCTTACTCATTTGCGCAGTGAGCGGTTCGGTAGCATTAGGAGCTTTCTTGATTTGTAAAATTCCCTCATCAGTATACAAATTGGTCAAAAGCAAACTGTCACCTTTCTGAGAAATCGGTATATTTTGATTTTCAACTATGCTTTTCTGAAAAATGACTGTAGAACGGTTTGCAGAATCAGAATTTTGCTGAATATATGTCTGTGTTGGTTGATTACTACTGTCAATTACACTTTTTCCGAAATTCTTGAAATCCTGATTTAAATATTTTTCACTTTCCAATTGAGAGACCTTTAGCGCAGAAGATTCCATAGAGGAATAAACCCTGTTGCTAAAATCCTGATTGAGTGCGCCGTATAATTCTTTCAGCCAGTACAATTGAAGGGTTACAAATACAATCATGGAGATTGTCATCAGTACCGATATAAATGGAATAAACTTATTGTTCATTAGGAGATTTAAAAATGAATTGTTAAAATTAGTCATTTTAAGAATATAATAACAAAATATTGTTCCATTTATTGTGCTTAATTTCTTAAAAGTCTTTTTTTTAACTAATTATAGCTAATATTAAATATTTTGCACCTGATGGAACGGTCTGTCAAATAATATCTAAATTTGTGAAAAAGAGAGAAATGAAACCGAAAGTTATCTTTAATACCGACCAACAAGCTGCTACCGTTTATATTATGAAAGTTTTGGATGCACCGTCGCCCGACGTTTGGATGCATTTTACGAATCCTGACCTTTTGGATCTTTGGTGGGCACCAAAACCCTGGAAAGCCGAAACCATTAAAATGAATTTTGGACCCAATGGAATTTGGAATTACATGATGAGTGATCCGGAAAATCAAAAACAGTATGCTGGTTTTAAATACCACGAAATCAACAATCACCGAAGCTTTGACTTCACAGATTTCATGTCTGATGACCAAGGAAATATTATGAAAGATATTCCAACATCCAACTGGCTCGTAGGTTTTACAGGCGTTGAAGAAGGCACGAAACTAACCATCAATATTCATTTTAATAACGAAGCAGAAATGATCAAATTAATGAATATGGGATTTGAAGAACGCATTATAACGAGTTTAGCTCAATTAGAAACTCTTTTGCACAAAAAAGACTGATTAAAAAATCAGTCTTTACCTATTAAAAAAGCTCTTCATCAATAAAATATTGAATGATTGCTTTCTTCATTAAAATTTGTTGTTCGTTCGGTTTCAAATCCGGCAAGTGGTCGATCTCATCGAAATGCGGATAGCCGTCGTCATCATAATGTGAAAATTTATAATATCCGAAAGGTTCCAATAACCGGCAAACCGCTATATGAAGCATGTTGAGTTTATCATCTTTGGTATATTTCTGCTGCCCACTTCCCAATTCCTGTACCCCGATAAGAAATAAAATCGTATCGATTTGCGGGTGTTTTTCAGTATCGAAATTTTTTACGAAGAATGCCTCTACTTCTTCCCAAAGGTGGCTTTCTGATTTATTTTCCATCAATTTTATTTTCTAATTTCATTAAAAAAGCATATTCGAGTGAATCTTCTTTCAAAGATTCGAATCTTCCGCTCGCACCACCGTGACCTGAGCTCATGTCGGTTTTAAAAACCAGCAGATTTTCATCGGTCTTCAGTTCCCGAAGTCTCGCAGTCCATTTTGCGGGTTCCCAATACTGAACCTGAGAATCATGAAACCCCGTCGTAATTAAAAGATTGGGATAATTTTTCGCTTCTACATTGTCATACGGCGAATATGATTTCATGTAGTCGTAGTATTTCTTTTTCTTCGGATTTCCCCATTCATCAAACTCCCCAGTTGTTAAAGGAATTGTTTCGTCTAACATGGTCGTCACTACATCCACAAAAGGAACCTGCGCAACCATTCCGTGGAAAAGTTCCGGTTCATAATTCATTACCGCGCCAACCAAAAGACCGCCTGCGCTACCGCCCATCGCATAAAGATGTCGTGATGACGTGTAATTTTGATCAATCAAATATTTTGCAGCATCGATAAAATCGAAGAACGTATTTTTCTTTTGAAGCATTTTACCGTCTTCATACCATTCCCTTCCTAAATATTCACCACCTCTAATATGGGCAATGGCGTAAATAAAACCTCTGTTTAACAGAGAAAGACGAACATTTGAAAAACTCGCATCCACCGTATGCCCATAACTTCCGTATCCATAAAGAAGTAAAGGCGTATCAGCTGATTTCAGGGTATCTTTATGATAAACCAAAGAAATAGGAACTTTTTTTCCATCGCGCGCATTTGCCCAAATCCGTTCCGAAATATAATTTTCTGGTAAGAAATCGCCGCCTAACACTTCCTGTTGTTTCAGGAGTTTCGTCGTTCTTTCTTTCATATCATATTCGAAAGTGGAATTCGGTTGCGTTAAAGATGTATACCCGTAACGCAGTTTGTCGGTATCAAATTCCAGATTTAAACCAATGTAGGCCGTATATGTTGGATCTGAAAATGGTAAAAAATGAAAAGAATCATCATTCGTATTGATGATTTTCAGCTGAAGTAAACCCTGCCGACGTTCTTCTAAAACCAGATAATTATTAAAGATTTCAAAACCTTCCAGCAAAATTTCTTCTCGGTGTGGAATAACGTCGGTCCAAAATTGCAAACCCGGTTCTGAAACTTTCGTTTTTACGATTTTAAAATTGGTCGCATCGTCTGCATTGGTAATGATATAAAATTCATCTTCATAATGTTCAACGGCATATTCCAGATCGTCGATTCTGGGTTGGATGATTTTCCATTCTGCTAAAACATCACTTGCAGGAATGAATCGCTGTTCATCGGAAATCGTACTTGAGCTGGCGATAAAAATATATTTTAACGATTTTGTTTTATAAACATTAACATCAAAAGTTTCATCTTTCTCATGAAATACCAGCACGTCTTGGGAAGAATCTGTCCCTAACTGATGCATATACACCTGAAAAGCCCGTAAATTGTCATCTTTTCGTATATAAAAAATATGCTCATTATCATTTGCCCAAACGCCCTTTCCGGTCGTGTTGGGAATTTGATCTTGCAGTATTTCACCAGTTTCTAAATTCTTAAAATTAAGCTCATAAATTCGTCGCCCAATATTATCAGATGAATAGCTAATTAATTTATTATTAGGAGATACCGCGACACTTCCAACCTCGTAAAATTTATGTGCTGCTGCTAAAACATTCACATCCAACAAAAGCTCTTCTTCATTTTCTAAAGTATAATGTTTTCGCGTAAAAAGCGGATGTTCTTTTCCCTGCTCATACCGTACGATATACCAATATTCATTAAAAAAGTAGGGCAAAGACTCGTCATCTTCCTTATATCTGGCTTTCATTTCGTCAAAAAGTAGTTGCTGAAAATCTTCAGTATCTTTCAGAACAGCTTCGGCATAAGCATTTTCCTGATCGAGGTAGGAGATAACTTCTGGATTTTCCCGTTCTTTTAACCAGAAATAAGGATCATTTCGCTGATCACCATGAATCTCCAAAACTTGGTCAATCTTCTTGGCCTTCGGTGTTACGTGGTTAACTTTAAGTATCGAATTATTTACAGCAATTTTTGTATCGCTCATTGAGTGTGTATCTTTAAAAGGTAAAAAACCGACTTCGTCATCGAAAGGCGGTTTTTTAATTGTTATTAAAATTTAGAAATTTTATTTTTCTAAATTTCTAATATATTTTTCTATAGCCATTGTCATCGACGGCGATTCTTTACTTGGCGCCATCACATCTACACGTAAACCAGCGTCAATTGCTGCTTGCTCAGTAGTTGCTCCAAAAACGGCAATTTTTGTGCTGTTTTGAGTAAAGTCTTTGAAATTTTCTCGCAACGATTTAATTCCCTGACGGGTAAAAAAGACCAACATGTCGTAATCATGAATTGTGATATCGCTTAGATCGCTGCTTACCGTTTTATACATTGTAGCTTTAACCCAGTCAATTCCAGATGAGTCTAGAATATTCTGAATATCTGGACTTAAAATATCGGATGCAGGTAAGATATATTTCTCTGACGGAAATTTTTTGAAAAGCGGAATTAAATCACTGAAGTTTTTCTCTCCGAAAGAAATTTTTCTTTTTCTATAAACGATATGTTTTTGCAGATAATTTGCAATCGCTTCCGACTGGCAAATATATCGCATAGAATCTGGGACTGCAAAACGCATCTCTTCGGCTAAACGAAAGAAGTGATCAATCGCATTTTTACTGGTAAATATAATACCCGTGTACTGCGATAAATCGATTTTTTGAGTTCTCAAATCCTTCGCATCAACGCCTTCTACATGAATAAAAGGTCTAAAATCAATCTTGATTTTTTCTTTTTTAGCCATTTCTAGATAAGGAGAAGACTCGTTGGGAGCAGGTTGAGAAACAAGTATAGATTTAATTTTCATCATCAAAATTTATTAAAAATATAATACGCTCCAAAGGGCAATTACAGGGGCAATTTGGAGGGTGCAAATATACAAAAATTTATAATACCATTTTATGGGAAGAATATGCTGTGGTGAAAAGAGATACAGCAGTATTTTTAATAAAAAAATCATTAAAAATCCGAAAAAGTAATAATTATAGAGCTGCAATAAATCAACTTTAAAGTAATGCTGGTAAATACATAAAACCATTAAAAGCAAAGAGACGGTAAAGTAAAACTTCGAAGCTGTAAATTGAAAATACGGCCATTTCCTACCGCTTCCGGTACCCGAGAAGAAAATATAAGTGAGTAAACTTTTAATAAAATAGAATAAAAAAATCACCCACAGCGTGAATCCAAATTTATTTAATTCAAACCCAAAAAGCGATAACTTTCGAATTGCTGCCGGAACGACAGGAACAGATTGAGAGATTAAAGTTGCCAATGATAACACAAATACAACACTGATAATCAACCACGTAAGAAAATTATTAGAAGAATCTTCAAACTTCTGCAGAAGAAAAACCCGCACCGAAGAATCCCGGTGCAAATAAAGCAACATAAAAATATAAAGCAAAATGCAACCTGTGATAATGAAGGCTACCCAATCATTCTGCTGTACTATTCTAACCAAGAAATACTTTTTTGCAAAAGTAGCGATATTAAAGGTAATTCACCAATAATTAACAATCTAACTCCTTAAATGTGCAAAATGTAAAACTGAAAAAATAACGGCGGAAAAGTTTATCTTTGCACATTAATTTTCTGGATGAAAAAACTGGTCATCATACCTACCTATAATGAGATTGAGAATATAGAAAATATAATCTCTGCCGTGTTCGAACTGCAGGAGGATTTTCATGTTTTGGTGGTCGATGATTCCTCACCTGATGGTACTGGCGAAGCCGTAAAAAAGATGCAGCACTTGCATCTTGAAGGTCTTTTTCTGAGCGTTCGGAAAGTAAAAGATGGTCTTGGAAAAGCATACATTCACGGGTTTAAATGGGCTTTGGAAAATGAGTATGATTACATCTTTGAAATGGACGCTGATTTTTCCCACAATCCTCAAGATTTAAATAAATTATTTCAGGCTTGTCAATCTGCCGATATGAGCATTGGTTCCCGCTATTCGAAAGGCGTAAATGTCGTAAACTGGCCCATGGGCAGAGTCTTACTTTCATACTTTGCCTCAAAATATGTGCGCACCATTCTTGGAATTCCCATTCATGATACAACCGCGGGTTTTGTCTGCTTTTCGCGCAAAGTTTTAGTGGAAATTGGTCTGGAAAATATCAAATTGAAAGGGTACGGTTTTCAAATCGAAATGAAATTTAGAGCCTTCAAAAAAGGATTCAAAATTGTAGAAGTACCGATTATTTTCACCAATAGAGAACTGGGAACCAGCAAGATGAATGGCGGAATTATTCACGAGGCCGTTTTTGGCGTTTTAAATTTAAAATGGAAATCCCTCATCGGAAAATTATGAAGAAATTATTCTACATATTTTTCGCACTTTTGCTTTTTTCCTGCGAGAAATTAATTGATCCGCCAAAGAATTTAGTCCCAAAAGAAACAATGTCGGCCCTAATTGCAGATTTCGCTATGAATGAACAATTGATGTCGGTCGTTGAAAACCTTAATTTGGATAATGCCACGCGTTATTCCTTAAAACAAAATAAAACCACGGGAACAGCTTTTTCTGAAAGCTTTAAATACTATACCGCTACTGGCGAAATTGAAGGCGTCTTACTTGATGCCCAGAATATGATTTTAGACAAAGATCCAGCTGCCAAAAAGTATATCGAAAAGAAATTAAAAGAAAACAAAAACGTCCCAGTATTTGCAAGATAAATTATGTCCCAATTTTTTACAATTAATAAAACGACAACCGGAAAAGCGCGAGCCGGAACTATATCAACCGATCACGGAGAAATTCAAACGCCGATTTTCATGCCTGTTGGCACCGTGGCTTCGGTGAAAACGGTCCACCAAAGAGAGTTAAGAGATGATATAAAAGCGCAGATTATTTTAGGAAACACCTATCATCTTAACCTTCGCCCGAAAATGGAAGTGATGCAAGCTGCCGGCGGATTGCATAAATTTATGAATTGGGATTTGCCAATCCTTACAGATTCCGGGGGTTATCAGGTATTTTCTTTGTCTAAATCAAGAAAATTAAATGAAGAAGGTGTAAAATTCAAATCTCATATTGATGGAAGTACACATTTTATTTCTCCAGAAAAATCAATGGAAATTCAGCGACAAATCGGTGCCGATATTTTCATGGCCTTTGATGAGTGTGTCGCTTATCCTGCTGAATACAATCATGTAAAAAAATCAATGGATCTTACACATCGGTGGTTAAAGAGATGTATTAAATGGAATGCAGAAAATCCGGAGTTGTACGGTCACAAACAAGCTTTTTTTCCTATTGTTCAAGGTTCCTGCTATTCTGATTTAAGAAAAAAATCTGCAGAATTTGTTTCGGAACAAAATGCGGTGGGAAATGCAATTGGCGGCCTGTCTGTTGGCGAGCCGGAAGAAGAAATGTATAGAATTACAGATGAAGTAACCGATGTTTTACCAAAAGACAAACCCCGTTATTTAATGGGTGTCGGTACGCCCTGGAATATTTTGGAAACAATAGGGCTTGGAATTGATATGATGGATTGCGTAATGCCGACACGTAATGCGCGTAACGCCATGCTTTTTACATGGGGCGGCGTTATGAATATGAAAAACGAAAAATGGAAAAGCGACTTCTCACCTTTGGATGAACTGGGAACGAGCTATGTGGATTCAGAATATTCAAAAGCATATGTGCGCCATCTTTTCGCCTCAAAAGAATATTTAGGAAAGCAAATTGCTTCTGTACATAATTTGGCCTTTTATTTAGATTTGGTGCGCGCTGCAAGAGCGCATATTGTGGCTGGAGATTTCTACGAATGGAAAGATGCTATAATTCCTAATCTGAAAAACCGACTTTAAAATTCAGCCTTTTTAGTTCATGAAGATAATCGATCTCTATATCATCAAAAAATACCTCGGCACCTTTGGGTTTATGCTGGGTCTTTTGAGTATTATAGTTTTGGTTATTGATGTTCAGGCAAAAGCGCCACGTATCGAATCGAACGGCTTTACGGTAAGCGAATTTCTCATTAATTTTTATCCGTATTGGATCGTGAATCTGGTGATCACCTTTATGTCGATCTTGGTTTTTATATCTGTTATCTTCTTCACCTCTAAAATTGCCAATAATACTGAAATCGTAGCCATCATCAGTTCAGGTGCAAGTTTTCATCGTTTTGCAAGACCGTATTTAATTACTTCTGGAGCGATTGCTATTGCAGCTTTATTGATTAATCATTTTGTTTTGCCGTTGGCAAACATTAAAAAGAATGAATTAGAACCTTATACTTACAGCGCAAAAAACCGGGAAGAATTTACAGGTAGTGCAGAAGTTTCTACACAGCTTTCAAAAACTGAATATATTTTCATTAAAAGTTATAATAAAAAAGACAAACGCGGATCGGGCTTTCTTTATCAGAAATTCGATAAAAAACGAAATTTAATTTATCAGTTGAATGCGGCAGATTTTTATTGGGAACCCGATAAAAAGCATTTCACAATGAGTAATTATTTGGAAAAAACATTTTTGAAAAACGATACCGAGAAACTTTCAAGCGGAAACTCAATGACGAAAGATTTCGGACTTCCGCCAGAGGAACTTTTTCCTGATGTTTTACTGGGCCAAAATAAAACCACTCCCGAACTTTTAAAATTCATCAATCGGGAAAAAGAAAAGGGCAATGCGAATCTCAATACTTATTTGAATGAGCTTCACCAGCGAACATCGATGCCGGTATCTGTAATTATTCTTACCTTTTTAGGATTGTCTCTATCCTCCCAAAAGAAACGCGGCGGTTTGGGAATGAATCTCGCCATCGGAATTTCGTTAGCGTTTGTATTCGTATTTTCCTTCGAAGTTTTAAAGGTGGTCTCCGAGAACAAATCACTAACTCCACTTTTAGCAATGTGGATTCCTAATTTGGTATTTGGACCGATTGCTTTGTTTCTTTATTTCAAGCGCGCCAATCAGTAAAGAAGCTGAATTTCTTTGTGAAAAAATTTCTGTAAACCGCTGTGTTCTAAATCTACCCACAAATATCCCGCTTGATCTACCTTTTCGATAATGCCATTTTGTCTGACTTCTTCAATCTCGAAAACAGAAACTTCATTTTTTCGATATAACTTATCATTGAGATTCTGGAGAACGTTCTCCGCAGAAACTTCTCTTCTAAAATGTTGAACCAAATAATGATGCAACCTTTCCGCCAAAGAATGTAAATCGTGATTTATTCCCGTTTGAGTAAGCAAAGATCCAGCTTTCGAGAGAGTTTCGAAATCTTTCTGCAAAACATTAAGACCGATTCCTACAACAAAATAAGAAACTTTATTCATTATTTTTTTTTCAATGAGTAAACCAGCAACTTTTTTATTTATGATAATAATGTCATTCGGCCATTTAATAGCAACAGGATCTTGGGTCAAATTGGCGAGAAATTCTGCCAGAAGTTCAGCGGTACGAAAATTGAGCAAATGATCTGCAAGGTTAATCGAAGCCGTTGGAATTGCAAGTGAATAGGCAATATTAAGATTTTCACCCAATTGCCAGGAATTTCCATACTGACCTTTGCCTTTAGTTTGATGAAAAGTGTACACCGCGATTTCCGTCGGATTTTCAGAAATCACAAATTGTTTAATTTCATCCTGTGTAGAAGAACATTCTGGGAGATAAAACAAGTTGGTCATTTATGAAAACTTTAAGAGTTGTAAGCGGTAAATTTCAGACTATTTAAATAAAAAAACAATAAATTTGCAGATTATACAAAATTTTTAATGAATAACATTCCAGAAAAACACCTTCTAATCGACAAAATCGTAGAAGCAATACAAGATACAAAAGGGGAAGATGTAATGATCTTCGACTTATCAAAAATAGAGAATTCCGTTGCACAAACATTTATTATTTGTACCGGTAACTCGAATACACAAGTTTCCGCAATTGCTGGAAATATCGAAAAAAAAGTTAGAAACGACTTGCACGACAGACCTTGGCATGTAGAAGGCACAGAAAATAATCTGTGGGTTTTACTGGATTATGTATCTGTAGTTGTACACGTTTTCCAACGTGAAACCCGGGAGTACTATGACATAGAAGAACTTTGGGGCGACGCGTTAATTACTAAAATTGAAAATTAATTAAAGCACTTGACGGGATAAAATTTCGTCAAAATTTTTATAAAAGATATGAATAACAATAAAGGATTTAACTGGTTCTTCCCTATCGTAATAGTAGCACTACTGCTCTTTTTCTTTTCTAATATGAATGGTGACGACACCAATGCTATAGATGAAGATGGGTTCTACCAACTGATGGAACAAGGCAAAGTTGATAATGTACTGATCTATAAAGACACCGAAAAAGCAGATGTTTTTCTAACCCAAGCAGCGAAAACAGAAGTTGCTACAAAAGAGGTTCAGAAAGAAAGAAGTCCTTTTTCAGCTTTCGATTTCGCACCCAAACCTGACTATACTTTAAGCTTTGGAGATCTTCAACTTTTCTTAGAAAAATTTGATTCAATTAAAAAAGAAAATCCAGCAATTGTAACGAAGAAAGATTACGGAATGGGGAAAAACCCGATGACTGAACTTTTATTCACTGCAATATTCTGGATCGCAATAATGGCACTTTTCTACTTCGTTATTTTCCGCAAGATGATGGGCGGAGGCGGAGGCGGCGCTGGTGGTCAAATATTTTCCATCGGTAAGTCAAAAGCTAAATTGTTTGATGAGAAAGACAAAGTGAACATTTCATTTAAAGATGTCGCTGGTTTAGAAGGTGCTAAAGAAGAAGTTCAGGAAGTTGTAGACTTTTTGAAAAATTCTGAAAAATATACAAAATTAGGAGGTAAGATTCCAAAAGGAGTATTATTAGTCGGGCCTCCGGGAACAGGTAAAACGCTATTGGCAAAAGCCGTTGCTGGTGAGGCAAAGGTTCCTTTCTTCTCCCTTTCAGGTTCTGATTTCGTAGAAATGTTCGTAGGAGTTGGAGCGTCCAGAGTTCGTGACTTATTTGCCCAGGCAAAAGCAAAATCACCGGCGATCATTTTTATTGATGAAATTGATGCCATTGGTAGAGCGCGAGGAAAAGGAAATATGACTGGTGGAAATGATGAAAGAGAAAATACCCTGAATCAACTTCTTACAGAGATGGATGGTTTTGGTACAGATACCAACGTTATCATCATGGCTGCGACCAACAGAGCAGATATTTTAGATAAAGCATTGATGAGAGCAGGTCGATTTGACCGGTCAATCTATGTTGATTTGCCAGAATTGCACGAAAGAAGAGAAATTTTCGATGTGCATTTGGCTAAAATTAAACTGGAACCGAACATTGACCGTGATTTCTTAGCCAAGCAAACTCCAGGCTTTAGTGGAGCTGATATCGCCAACCTGTGTAATGAAGCTGCTTTAATCGCAGCCAGAAATGCACATGAGGCCGTAACAAAGCAAGATTTCTTGGACGCTGTCGATAGAATAATCGGTGGTCTTGAAAAGAAAAATAAAGCCATTAAACCTTCTGAAAAAAGAAGAGTTGCCTATCATGAAGCAGGTCATGCAACAATTTCTTGGTTAGTTGAACATGCCGCTCCACTATTAAAAGTAACCATTGTACCAAGAGGCCGTTCTTTAGGAGCAGCTTGGTATCTTCCTGAGGAAAGACAGTTAACGACTACAGAACAAATGTACGACGAATTGTGTGCTACCTTAGGTGGAAGAGCTGCAGAACAAACCATTTTTGGGAATATTTCTACGGGTGCACTTTCAGATTTAGAAAGAGTTACAAAGCAAGCACAGGCGATGGTAACTATTTACGGTCTGAATGAAAAAGTAGGTAACGTTTCTTATTATGACAGTACAGGCCAGTCTGAATATAGCTTTGGAAAACCTTATTCTGAACAAACTGCAAAAATGATCGATGAAGAGATTTCTAACATTATTGAAACACAGTACAGAAGGGCGCTACAGATTTTAGGAGATAATAAAGATAAGTTAGATGCTTTGGCTGCTAAACTTCTAGAAAAAGAAGTAATTTTCCGGGAAGATTTAGAAGAGGTATTTGGGGAAAGAGCTTGGGACCCAGAATTAACGGAACACCCTGTCTCTAATGTACATAAGGAAGAAAATCCAGAGGAAGAAGCTGTAGTTATAGCTCCTGAATCGGGAACGCAACTTTAAGAAATTATAAATCCTGATTATTATTCGCTAGAAATAGTCAGGATTCTTATATAAAATTGGTTGTTTCGTGAAATATTTTTTATTTTTGTAGAACAATCTTATAAAATTCGAAATTGAGTCTATTTAAAAAATTGGTCGGGAAAATATTAAATCAACCTGAGGACGATGATGATCAGGATTTGGTTAAACTTGGAGATCAGCTGAAAAATGCTGACCTAGATTACAAGTTTGCCCAATTGTTCACCCATTCCGGCGGGTTTTTTAATTATTGTGCTGACGAGGCTGAAGCGCTCAATACTTTAAATCATATTCTCAAAATTGAGCAGGTAAAATCGGTTTTCTGTTGGGATCACGATTTAAAAAACTTTCTGAATGTTGTGGATGTTCCTTATACGCCACAATTAGAACTTTTCAACGATTGCGCTTTTATCACTTGTGAATATTTAATCGCCTTCGACGGTAGAATAATGCTTTCCCACAACAATATTCTTCATTACCATTCTTCCCGTTTACCGGAAAAAATTGTGATTATGGCAAATGTTTCTCAGATCGTTACCAATTTAAACGATGCCATGAGCAAAATTAAACGAAATGGAAATATTCGAAATCTTACTTCGATTAGTGGCAGCAACTCAAAATTAGACACTCCTAATAAGGATAATACAAAACTTTTCTTACTTTTGCTGGAAGATTAAAAACGATCTTTTCTAAATCCCGCTACCAAAAATCTCTAATCAACTTTTAATTAAAAAATTTTGGATAAAAATTTAATTCTACGCCTTTTCGGTGGTGCTTTATATGGTTTTTTGGTCATCATGTGTACCACACCACTCGGCTCAGAATGGATCAATTCAATATCTCCCGATCTTGTAAAACAGCAGAATCTTTATTACGGATTAATTACTTTCTTTATATTCGTTGGAGCTTGGGAATGTATCAGACTGATGAAGTTTGACCCAAAAAGCTGGGAAAAGTGGCTAGTTTTCCCCTTAATTATACTGGTATTTTACTGGTTTTCTAAAAGATATTTTCAGCACGGCTTTTATTTTAATTTTAATTTATCTGAAATTTTGGCGCTCTCGCTCATCGCGATTGCAGTCATTACCCTGTTCCGATTTTCAAAAGAACTTTATTACGATAATGGAAAGTTAATATTTACCGTTATCTACACCGCTTTACCCTTTAGCTTTGCTTTAGGTCTGCCAAAATTTTCGATGGTTGATCAAACATTTACATTAGAGGTTTTCTTTCTGTTTGTTTTAATTTGGAGCAGCGATTCCTTCGCATTCTTCACCGGAAAGTTTTTTGGAAAACATAAAATGGCGCCGAAGATTTCTCCAAAAAAGACGTGGGAAGGTTTTGCAGGTGGCGTTTTTTTCACCCTCATTCTCGGTTATTTTATTGAGGCTAATTATCCTGATTTAAGAGGGAATTTTATTATTGTAGGATTTTTAGTTTCGGTATTTGCACCTCTCGGTGATTTAGTCGAAAGTCAACTTAAACGAACTTTCGGTGTAAAAGATTCCGGAAATATTATTCCAGGCCATGGCGGAATTTTAGATCGGTTAGACAGCTTTATTATCTGTGCTCCTGTCGTATATTTGTACTTTATTTTAGAAAAATTATTTTAAATATGAAACTTCATAAAGAATCAAAAGGTACACTGATTGTCGCCAGCATTTCTTTCGCTGTTGTCAGTATATTATCGGTTTATTTGTTGGAAATGTGGGGATTGGCCATCATCATACCTATGCTCATTATTTATGGCTTGGTATTTTGGTTCTTTCGGGTTCCGAACCGGGAAATATTAAATCACGTAGAAAATGTGATTTCTCCTGTAGATGGTAAAGTGGTGATGATTAAAGAAGTTGAAGAAAATGAATTTATAAAAGGGAAAGCACTTCAGATCTCTATTTTTATGTCTCCTTTAAATGTTCACATTTGCCGTTATCCGGTTTCGGGTGAAGTAATTTATAAAAAATATCATCCAGGGAAATATTTAGTTGCCTGGCACGAGAAATCTTCTACTCATAATGAAAGAACTACGATTGCTGTGCAGAGTTTGACGAATCACACTGTAGTTTTTCGGCAGATCGCGGGTTATGTTGCCCGTAGAATTGTTTTTAAATGTAAAGAAGGAGATGATGCAAAGGCTGGTCACGAATTTGGTTTTATAAAGTTCGGTTCACGTATGGATGTTTTTTTGCCTTTGGATTCTGAAATCACCTGCAAAATAGGTCAAAAGACTAAAGGTGGTATCGACACCATTGCGAAGATGAAAGAATAAAATACTTTCTACTAAAATTTAAATATTCCGGGATTTTTTAATTCCGGAATATTTTTTATAATTTTAGAACAAATCCAAATCATTTACTTATGAAATTTCACCCGCTTATCCTCTTCCTTTTCGGTCTTTGCTTTATTTCTTGCGACAATCTTAAAAAAGATGATCAGCTGAAGGAAAGAGAAATGAATTTACTGAAAAGAGAAAAAGAATTTGCCGCAAAAAAGCAGGACTATGAAACTCTAAAAGTACTTCGCGACAGTTTAGAAAACGCGGCAGAAAGCACTTCCCTAGACAGTATTATTACGAATCCGATTCCTGATGATGTTATTGGAAAATGGAATGGCAAGATGATTTGTACAGAATCTACCTGTCCTGAAAATGTCATCGGCGATCAGAGAAACGACATTTGGATATTTTCAAAACAGAATTTAACGATCATCAATAAAAGTGGTGGTGAACGGAGTTACAAGGCAAAATTTACGGGTTCTGAGATAAAATTAAATTCCGAAAATACCACTTCAAATCTTAATAAATCTGAAATTACCCTGCAGTTCCCAAACGAAACGATTGGTAGAATAAAAGGTAACCGTGAATTAATAGGCACCAACTGCATCTCTAAATTCTCTGTTGAATTAGAAAAAATAAAAGAATAAATGATGCTTACAATTCTAACAGCACAATTTGATCTTCCGTTCGAAGATCCGGTTCTTAAATTTTTGGTAGTCCTGATTATCATTCTTTCAGCACCTCTTCTCTTAAATAAAATTAAAGTTCCTCATCTTCTCGGTCTCATCATCGCAGGAGCTGTAGTCGGACCAAACGGTTTTAATGTGTTGACAAGAGACAGCAGCATTGTTGTAACCGGTACAACAGGATTGCTTTACATCATGTTTCTAGCCGGACTAGAAATTGATCTGGCCGAATTTAAAAAGAACAAATGGAAAAGTCTGGGATTTGGGGGTTATACATTTGTCATTCCCTTTGTTTTCGGTATTGCGGCGGCACATTTCATAATGGAATATAACTGGCTCACCTCCTTTTTATTCGCCAGTCTTTTTTCATCTCATACCTTAATCTCCTATCCTCTGGTCAGCAAACTCGGCGTGGTGAAAAATCGTGCAGTAAATGTTACGGTCGGAGGAACCGTAATTACCGATATCATGGCATTACTGGTTTTGGCAATTGTTGTCGGGATGACCACGGGAGAAGTTAATGCCGCATTTTGGACAAAACTATCTGTAGGAATCGTACTATTCGCTGTAGCAGTTCTTGTTGGATTTCCGCTGATTGCGCGTTGGTTTTTCAAAAAAGTAAGTGATAAGATTTCGCAATATATTTTTGTACTTGTCATGATTTACTTTGCGGCGTTGCTCGCTGAACTTGCGGGCATTGAAGCCATCATTGGTGCTTTTCTCGCGGGACTGGCGCTGAATAAATTGATTCCACATACTTCCTCATTAATGAACCGTGTAGAATTTGTGGGTAACGCCATCTTTATTCCTTTCTTTTTGATCAGTGTGGGAATGCTCATTGACTTTACGGTATTTTTCAAAGATTTTGAAACGATTAAAGTAGCAGGTTTAATGATGATTATTTCAATTGGCGGTAAATATTTGGCCTCGATTGCTACGCAGAAAACATTTTCTTATACCAAACCCGAAGGTGGAATTATATTCGGTCTTAGTTCTGCTTCTGCTGCAGCTACTTTGGCAACGGTAACCGTTGGATATAATATCATCATCGGCGAAACAGATTTGGGCGAACCAATCCGACTATTGGACGAAAGTGTATTAAATGGAAGTATTCTATTAATTTTAGTTTCCTGTACAATTTCCTCCTTTGTCACCCAGAAAAACGCAGAAGAACTCGTAAAACAAGACAATGAAAATACGCTCGCAGAATCAAATCCGGAAACCGAAAATTTCTTAATGGCAATTAACGAGACGAGTACTGTGGATCCACTGACCAGTTTGGCGCTCCTTCTTCGGTCGAAAAGTGCAAGAGAAAACTTGTTTGCGGTAAACATCATTAATGAAGTAAAAAATGATTCATCAAAAAAGAACGCGGAAACAATTCTTGGCTTAGCTGTACGAAATGGTGCTGCAACAGATATTAAAATTACGCCACTTACGCGCTATGATACCGATGTAATGTCGGGAATTTCTAATGTTATTAAAGAATATGACATCACCGATTTACTCATTGCCATCTCTAGTGAAAAAGGATTTTCGCCCAGCTTTGTTTACAATCTCTACAGCGGTTATCTTAAGAACAATACTGCTAATGTTTTGGTCTATCAGGCCATCCAACCTGCTTCTACCATTCAGCGCTACTTTGTAATTTTACCCAAAAATGCGGAGAAAGAACCGACATTTTTCCATTCTTTATTAAAAGTTTGGAATATCGCTCGTAATTCAGGTTCAAAAATAGAATTTTACGGAACTGCCGAAACGATTTCGGTCATTGAAAATATCCGGAAAAAATACAATATTGAAGCCCGTTTTATTATTTTTAATAATTGGACTGAAATCAAAAAAGTATTCGAAAAAATGAAAGATAATGATGCTTTAATTATGTTTATGGCACAAAGAACTATGGTTTCTTATCTTCCACAAATGCAACGTTTACCCGACTCTCTAAATGAGAATTTCCGAGATCGTAATTTTCTTTTGATATACCCCGCTCATCAGAAAGAATGGGATTACAGAAAAGATACCCGCGATATCGGGAATGCCAACGATTTTGTGGAGATTGGTAAAATTGTGGGACGACTTTTTAAATAGTAAAAAATTGGAAATAAAAAAAGGAGCACTAAAAATGCTCCTTTACTGTTTGTGAAAAACTTTTTTTTTAAATAGGGATAAATACAACGGCAGCAACGGCGGCAGCGGCAACAAGTAACGATGTTAAAACATCAGTTTTTCTTACCGTACGAACATCTACTTTATCGATGATTACATCTTCACCGGATTTTAATTTCCCATAAATTTTTTCGTTATCCTGTTTTAAAACCTTTACTTTCATGGTTTTCTCATTAGCAGTCTGAACACGATAAGTCGTATAAAGATCAAGCGAATTGGTACGCATTGGTTGCTTTGGGGTAACTACTAAGGTCTGACAAGAGGTAAGTAGTAACAGAAATACAAATATTGGAAGTAATTTTCTCATTGTTTAAAAACTTTTGGCAAATTTAATAAAATTATACAAACCACAATCTCTATATTATGTTAAACTTGCTTTAACAGTTTAGCGCTTCGGCGATTAACCATCCTTCACTCCAACACGCCTGAAAATTAAAACCACCCGTAACTGCGTCAATATTCAGGACTTCCCCTGCAATATAAAAATTTGGAAGCAGTTTAGATTCCATCGTTTTAAAGTTTATTTCTTTCAACTCTATGCCGCCGGCAGTTACAAATTCATCTTTATAAGTAGATTTACCCGTAACCTGCATTTTATTTTCACAGAGATTCTCTATAATTTTCGTCAGTTCCGGACCTGTAATGTTTGAAATATTTTTATTTAAATCAACTTTAGCCAACCAAAGGATTCGATGCCAAAAACGTGAAGTGATATCGAAAATCTTCGAGCTGCCTATATTTTTTTTTGGATTTTCTTTTCTGAAGGTGGCAAATGTTTCTTCAGCATTTTCCCGATCAAGTCCTAAAAAATTAACGATGATTTCAAATTTATATTTGAGCTCAGCTAATTCTCGCGCTTTCCAGGCCGAAATCTTTAAAATTGCAGGACCCGAAAGTCCCCAATGCGTAATGAGCATCGGACCAGATTCGTCCATTTTTAAATGAGGAATTGAAACTTCTGCATTCGGAAAGCTGGTTCCCATCAGATCTTTTAATGTTTCATCTTTAATATTAAAGGTAAAAAGAGACGGCACTAAATCTACAATGGTGTGACCTAATTTTTGAATAAGTTTCAGGGATTTTGGAGAACTTCCCGTCGTGTAAACAACAAAGTCTGCAAGAAATGTTTCCGTGTTTGTGGTGATTGTATATTGGTTTTCTTTTTTGTGGATGTCGAGAACTACAGATTTGGTGCGGACTTCGAAACCTTTTCTCTGAACTTCCTCCATTAAAGAATTAATAATCGTTTGGGAAGAATTACTTTCCGGAAAAATACGGTTATCAGCTTCAATTTTTAGGGGTACGTTTCGCTGATCAAACCATTCCATGGTATCACCTGGCTGAAATTTATGAAAAACACTGAGCAATTCTTTATTTCCGCGGGGATAAAATTGTACGAGTTCTTTCGGATCGAAACACGCGTGCGCAACATTACAACGTCCACCACCGGAAATTTTAACCTTTTGTAAGACCTCTGAATTTTGTTCTAAAATGGTTACATTAAATTTTGTCTCGTCTAGATTTGCAGCGCAGAAAAATCCCGCAGCGCCTCCGCCAATGATGATAATATTTTTTTTCTTCATAGAATTACCCTTTCAACCACAAATTAGAATTGAGCGATGTAATCAAAGCTTACATCGAGTTTCTGCAAAAATACCATTTTTCTAACCCATCATTAATGCTTAATTTTGGGAATTATAAAATACCTTTTTTCGGAAGCGAAACCTGCGCCCCGGCTTGAGTGGATCCCGGTTGCAAAACCGGGAGGGAACGGAAGACGGATAAAGGCGCCCAAATATAAAACCTAAAAATTATGTCTCATTATCACTATAAATTTGAGGTGCGCTGGAGCGACATCGATGCGAACCGTCATTTGGCCAATTCTTCGTATGTAGAATATTGCGCGCAAACCAGAATGGCTTTTATGCGAAGTCACAAAATGGGCCTCAAGGAACTGAGTTACTGGGGAATTGGTCCTGTAATTCTGCACGAAAGATATTCTTTTTTTAAAGAGATTTACGCGGATCAAACTGTTTTTGTAACCGCGGAAATTTCAGGAATGTCGGAAGATGCAAGTATTTACCAGTTCGTGCATAAATTTTATTTACCCGACGGAACACATTGTGCAACTGCCGAAGCCACAGGCGTTTGGATTGATACCATGCTGCGAAAAGCCACGACTCCACCTGATGATATTTTGGAAGTGCTGGACGAATTTAAAAGTGAAAATGTAAAAATATTAACACGCGCCGACTTGAAAGATCTTCCTTTTAAGCCAGAAAATATAGAACCTTTTCATAAACATAACACGTTTACCTGGAAAAAGAAAAGTGACGATAAACCTGCAGAATAGCAGTAAATTAGTATCCTTTAAATAAAAAATTATGCTCGAAGATAAAAATATGGATCTCACGCCCATTTCTGCGTACGGCGAATTTGGCTTGATAAAACATCTTACCGAAAACTTTAGTTCAGCCAATTCTTCAACTGAAATTTCGATTGGAGATGACTGCGCCGTCATCAATCCCGAAAATCAAAAAGTAGTAATTACGACAGATATTCTGGCGGAAGGTGTTCACTTTAATTTGGGCTATGTTCCGCTAAAACATTTGGGATATAAAGCGGTGGTGGTAAACCTCAGCGATATTGCGGCTATGAATGCGAAACCCACGCAGATTTTAGTAGCAATCGCAGCATCAAATCGTTTTCCAGTGGAAGCTTTGGAAGAAATTTACGCGGGAATTTCTCTGGCGTGTAAACATTATAAAGTTGATTTAGTCGGTGGCGACACCACAAGCTCAACCTCCGGATTGATCATTAATATTACAGCGGTTGGTTTAGAAAATTCTGAAAATATAGTAAAGAGAAGTGGTGCTAAAGCCAATGATTTACTGGTAGTTACGGGTGATTTAGGCGGCGCTTATATGGGATTGCAAATTTTGGAGCGGGAACATTCTGTATTTTTAGCAAATCCTAATATGCAACCAGAAATGGAAGGTTACGATTATATTTTGGAAAGACAATTAAAGCCGGAAGCTCGTACCGATATTAAAAAAGCTTTGGAAGAATTGGATATTAAACCGACTTCCATGATAGATATTTCGGATGGACTATCATCTGAAACGCTACACTTATCGGATCAGAGTAAAGTTGGTTTCCGTATTTATGAGGAAAAAGTTCCCATGGATTCCTTAACCATTTCCACGGCGGAAGAATTAAATTTAAATCCCATTATGTGCGCGTTAAGCGGCGGTGAAGATTACGAATTACTCTTCACAATTTCTCCGAATGACTTTGAAAAGATAAAAAACCATCCAGATTTTACAATCATCGGTCACGCCGTAGATTTGGATCAGGGTAATTATTTAGTCGCCCGTGGCAGCAATGAATTGATTGCTTTGAATGCGCAGGGTTGGGATGCTTTCCTGAACAAAGGCCAATAATCATTAAAAATAATTGTCCATAAAAAAATCCCAATCTTGCGATTGGGATTTTATATTGTAAACACTTTTTAATTAAGCGTTCGGTTCAATAGATACAAATGATCTGTCGTTTGCTTTCTTTCTGAAAACTACTTTACCGTCGATCAACGCATGCAATGTGTGGTCTTTACCCATTCCTACGTTTTCCCCAGGATGATGTGTTGTACCTCTTTGTCTTACGATGATGTTTCCAGCGATCGCTTCTTGTCCTCCGAAAATCTTAACACCTAATCTCTTAGAATGCGATTCTCTACCATTTTTGGAACTACCAACTCCTTTCTTATGTGCCATTTTATTTTAAGGTTTTTTGGTTAAAATTATTCAGCGGTTTCGCTGTCTGATTTTTTGGTTGTTTTTTTAGCAACTGGAGCTTCTTCAGAAACTGCTGCTTCTTTTTTAGCTTTAGGCTCAACTTTTTTGTCTTCTTTCTTTTCTTTCTTATCAAAACCAGTAATACCGGTAATTTGAATTTGAGTTAAAGATTGTCTGTGACCGTTTTTCTTTTCGTATCCCTTTCTTCTTTTTTTCTTGAAAACGATTACTTTATCAGCTTTCACGTGATCCAAGATTTCAGCATCTACTGTGATACCGCTTACAGCTGGGGCGCCGATTGATGTAGAACCGTTTACAGTAAGAAGAACTTTATCGAAGGAAACTTTCCCTCCTTTATCTCCTTTCAAACGGTTTACAAACAACTTCTGGTCTTGCTCAACTTTATATTGAAGCCCTGCTATTTCTACAATTGCAAACATTGTTTATAAATTTTGTTAGTTAATTCGAGGTGCAAAAATAAGAAATAATTTTGAGTTATCCACAACGCAATTTTAAATTTCACATAATATTTATATTCAAAGTGTTAGCGCCTCATCCATCAATCTCAATTTGAAATTAAAATTTTCACTATTAAAGCCTTTTTTAAGTACTTTTGATTTTTCCTACCATTATGAAAAGAGATCTCTACATTGATTTTGCCAAAGGTTTTGCAACACTTTCCATCATCTTCATTCATACCGTTTACTGGTCTGGGCAATATTATGTTCCCACAGAAGTTCGCGTTTTATCACTATTAATAGATGTTCCGCTCTTTTACGCTTTAAGTGGATTAACATCTGGAGGAAATGTAGAAAAAACACTCTATCGTCTTTTAAAGCTGCAGATCACCTTCATGATATTTGTGACGTTTCTTTTCTTCCTGGATTATTTCTTTAAAGTATTCGGCTTGAATGTCTTTGGCTTAGACTGGATGAAAAATTTCTATTCTACCTTCGGCACCAAGTATGTTCCTAATAACATCTCGGATATTCCACAGTGGCAGAATCTGGGCAATTGGTATTTGCATCAATATACGAATGCAGATACTTTTCCTGTCGTGATGGGAAGTTTTTGGTATCTGAAAGTCTATTTTATTCTGACGGTTTTCGGGGTTTTAATTTTGAGATTCTTTTCGAAACACATCAATTATTTTATAGCCATCTGTTTCGGACTTACCCTTATTTTCAACTTAATTCCACAATTTTATCCAACAGGGCAAGTTGGTTACGTCGCTTTATACCTCGGAATATTTTTGATCGCACACCAGTTAAAAGGCAAGAAAATCCCAACGAAACTCGTCCCTTTTCTGTATGGAATTTTATTTCTCATTCTCATTTTCCTCTTTTATAATTACGGAAAAGATCTGTTTTTGCGAATGAACAAAGCGAAATTCCCCCCCAAACTGCTGTATATTTTCTGGTCAAGTTTTTCATTGCTCACGCTTTTGGTTCTGTACAACCGCCTGAAAATTGAGAAAAACAATTTCATTACTTACATCGGTAAAAACGCCATTTTCTATTATTTCGCGCAAGGAATGAGTTCCTCGCTCATCTACTTCTTGGTCGTTCCGCTAAAAGAGTATTTACATGGGGGATTATTTTTACCTATTATTTTCGCACTAAATATTGGTTTAGCAATTCTTATTGCCGAAGGCTTGAAAAAAGTAGATGCATTAGGCTGGAAAATATTAGAATTTCTGCGCAAAAAAACTGCTTCGGTACAAACCAAAGCAGTAGTAAATATTAAGAAATGAAATTAATCCTTTTTATTTCCTCTTGCAATTACAGCGATTAAGATAATCAACAATAAAGCACCAACTACCCAATATAAAGGGTTTGTAAACCATTCTTCTGTAGTTGTAGTTTTAGTTGTAGTAACATCTACCCCAACATCTGGCGTTTTAACTGCATCCTGCGCAAATGTCATTACACTGAAGAAAAAAGTAAGTACTAGAATTCCGAATTTTTCAAATCTGTTTGTTAAAGCTTGTGTGTTCATAATTTATTTTTTTAATGTTATTTTCCTTTTATTCAACATTTATGCCACCTGAAAAGGTATAATGTAAATATACTTAAAATTCTTTATCATATTAAGAAGTCTGATGAACTTAATTCGCTGAACTTTAAATTATTAAATTTGTAAAAAAATTACCATGTTCAAATTAAGATTGCTCACCGATCCGCGATGGGCGAATATTGCAGAAAGTAACCTGGAGGAAATTCTCACCGATCACGCCTGGTGCGAACAAAAAGCCACGACCAATGCCATCACAATTATCACCATGTGTCCTGAATATCCAGAGATTGTGACCGAACTTTTAAAAATTGCCCAAGAGGAATTGGAGCATTTTCAAATGGTTCATGAAATTATTAAAAAACGTGGTTATGAATTCGGTAGAGAAAGAAAAGATGATTATGTAGGACAGCTTTTCAAATTTATTGTTCAGGGTACGCGAAAAGAATATATTATCGACAGAATGCTTTTTGCAGCAATGATCGAAGCCAGAAGTTGCGAACGCTTCCGGGTGCTGACAGAAAACATTAAAGATGAAGAACTGAAAACTTTTTATAAAGAGCTCATGATCTCGGAAGCGGGACATTACACGACATTCATTGGCTTTGCGAGACAATTAGGGAATGTAGAAGAAGTAAATCAACGCTGGGAAGAATGGTTGGATTATGAAGCAGAAATCATAAAATCTTATGGAAAAAAAGAATCTATTCATGGCTAATTGTTGCTAAAAGCAGCTGAAATTTTACCTATTTTTACCAATGTAAAATAATTGACCGTCGCAAGCAAAGTAGATGAACAAACAAAAAATTGAACACCTCGTCAATGTACTGGTAAAATCTTTTTTCCAGGGTTTGCTTATTATCGGCCCTTTCGCCCTCACGGTTTGGATTATCTGGTATGTTGTATCGAGCATCGACAATATTCTACCCTCACTATCACAACAGTTTTATCCAGGAATTACTTTTCTTATTGTCATCTGCAGCATTACTATAATTGGTTTTATAGGAAGTAAATTTATTATCGGACGGGTAATTGTAGACAGTTTCGACTATTTATTGGAACATACACCGGGAATTAAATTCATTTATACTTCGCTCAAGGATGTAATGACTTCCTTCGTGGGCGATAAAAAGAAATTTAATCAACCTGTTCTCATCAAAACTTCGGATAATCCGGATGTTTGGCGTATCGGTTTTCTTACACAAAGTGATCTTTCTTCCGTTGGCTTTCCGAGTTATGTTTCGGTTTATTTACCGCATTCTTACGCGGTTTCCGGTTGGGTTGTTTTCGTTCAGGCCAGCAATATTGTCGTTTTAGAAAATGTAAGCGCAGCACAGGCGATGAAGTTCGCGGTAAGTGGTGGCGTGGCAGGATTTCATTCAGATGATAATGTTTTCAAAGCACCGGAATGAAGTTAGGATGATTAAAGATTAACATTTTTACACTTAATCTTTCACATTTATTTTACATCGGAAATTTTGAATTTCCTTACACTCAACCTTAAATTATCCTAAATGAAATTACCTTACGCTGAACCTTTCAGAATAAAAATGGTGGAAGAAATTCACCAGTCTACCCGCCAAGAAAGAGAAGAATGGCTGAAAAATGCACACTACAACTTATTTAATCTCAGATCAACCCATGTTTATATTGATTTGTTAACCGATTCTGGAACGGGCGCCATGAGCGACCAACAATGGGGCGCGATGATGACAGGCGACGAAAGTTACGCAGGTTCGAAAAGTTTCGAAAAATTGCACGAAACCGTTCGCAATATTACCGGATACCAATATTTACTTCCAACCCACCAGGGACGGGCTGCGGAAAATGTTTTGTTTTCAGTTTTGGTAAAAGATGGCGACGTTATTCCAGGAAACTCTCATTTTGATACCACAAAAGGACATATTGAAATTAGAAAAGCCCACGCCATCGATTGTACGGTTGATGAAGCATTTGACATTGAAGATCCTCACCTTTTCAAAGGAAATATCGATTTAGAAAAATTAGAAGAAGTTTACAAAGCGCATCCTAAAGAAAAAATTCCATTTTGTTTAATTACCATTACCTGCAATTCTTCGGGTGGTCAACCGGTTTCGTTAGAAAACATGAAGGCTGTAAAAGAACTTTCTGACCGGTATGGAATACCAATTTACTTTGATTCCGCAAGATTTGCAGAGAACGCCTATTTCATTAAGATGAGGGAAAAAGGCCAGGAAAACAAAACGATTAAAGAAATTGCCAAAGAAGCTTTTTCCTATGGCGTTGGGATGACGATGAGTTCTAAAAAAGATGGTCTGGTGAATATCGGCGGTTTTATTGCGCTGAATGATGCAGATATTTTTAAGAAAGCATCAAACTTTACCATTATTTTTGAAGGTTTTATTACCTACGGCGGAATGGCTGGAAGAGATATGGCTGCGTTAGCCGTTGGTTTAAATGAAGCCACGGAGTTTGAGTATTTAGAAAGCCGGATTTCACAGGTCGAATATTTGGGCAATAAATTAATAGAATATGGCATTCCTGTGCAGAAACCAATTGGTGGTCATGCGGTATTCATAGACTCTTTGGGATTTTTACCGAATGTTCCGCGGGAAGAATATCCGGCTCAAACATTAGCCAATGAAATTTACAAGGAAGCCGGCATCAGAACAGTAGAAATCGGAACTTTATTAGCGGATCGTGATCCTGAAACCCGGGAAAATCGCTATCCTAAATTAGAACTGGTTCGTTTGGCCATTCCGCGCAGGACGTACACCAATAATCACATGGATTATATTGCAGCAGCAATTAAAAATGTCTACGATCGCAGAGATGAAATCAAAAAAGGCTATAATATCACTTGGGAATCAGAGATATTACGACATTTTACAGTACAACTGGAAAAGGCGTAAATAATTTAGAGATATATAAAACTAAAAAAACCTCGGCTTTCGTCGAGGTTTCTCATTTAATCATTAAAACATATTACCAAAGCTTTCCTGCTTTCCTATTTACACTTCAACCATTGGTGAATTTTTCTTAACCAACTCCTGCTGAACATTCATTGGAACCAATTGATAATTACAAAATTTCATCGTAAATTTTGCGCGTCCGCCTGTAATAGAACGTAAAGTTGATCCGTAATCATCCAACTCTGCCAAAGGAACATCGGCAAGAATTTTCTGATAATGCGTTTCTGAATCCATTCCTGAAATAATCGCTCGACGGGTTTGTAAATCGCCCATTACGTCACCGGTATCTTCATCGGGACAAAGAATTTCAACTGCATACATTGGTTCTAAAAGTTGTGGTTTTGCCTGATGAAAAGCTTCTCTAAATGCTCCAGCAGAGGCCAATTGGAAAGAAATATCATTAGAATCTACACTGTGCATTTTTCCATCATAAACCGTCACACGAATATTTTGACAATAGGAACTTGTTAAAGGTCCAGCTTCCATCTGTTGCATAATTCCTTTTTTAATGGCTCCAATATAGCGGTTGTCAATAGAACCTCCCACGATACACCAATAAAAAGCCAATTTTCCACCCCAAGGCAGTTCTTCTATGTCTTTCTGTCGGATATTTACGCCGGTGGGCTCTTCCATTCCGTCATAGTAATTTTCTAATCGAAGGTGAATTTCCCCAAACTGACCCGCGCCGCCTGACTGTTTTTTATGGCGGTAATCGGCCTCAGCTTTTCCGGTGATCGTTTCGCGATAAGGAATTTTCGGAGCGGCAAATTTCATTTTCACACCGAACTCTTTTTCTAAACGCTGGGTAACCAAATCAAGGTGCAACTGACCCTGACCGTGCAAAATTGTCTGTTTTAGTTCTACAGATTGTTCTACAACCAAGGTTGGATCTTCATCTTGAATTTTATGTAGAGCCGTTACCAATTTTTCCATGTCTGAGGAAACTTCGGTAGAAATAGCTTTTCGGATTCTACTTTCCGGGAATTCCATTGGACGAACTTTTCGATTGACACCTTTGGAATTTAAAGTGTGATTAGAACGTGCATATTTTAACTTTACAGTTACGCCTAAATCACCAGCAACCAATTCATCTACAGGAATTCTTTCTTTTCCTTCCGCCACAAAAAGCTGAGAAATACGCTCTGTTTCGCCGTTTTCCGCATTTACCAATTCGTCGCCTGGTTTCAGTTTACCACTCAAAACTTTAAAATAAGAAATCAGTCCAACTTGTGGTTCCGAGGTTGTTTTATAAATGAATACTGTTGTTTTGTCATTTGAATCATAGGAAACCTCATCGCCGTTTTCTAGTTTTCGTGCAGGTCTTTCTGCCGGAGAAGGTGCAATATCATCAATGAATCCCATTAATCTACCACTTCCCATATCTTTCAATCCGCTGGTGATGAAGACCGGAAAAAACTGCTGTTTTGCAAGTGCAATCGTAATTCCTTTGGCAAGCTCTTCTTCCGATAAATTTCCCTCTTCGAAATATTTCTCCATCAAACCATCTTCATTTTCCGCCGCGATTTCCACCAAGGCGTTGTGCATGGCATTGGCTCTTTCCATTTCACTTTTCGGAATGGGTTTTTTCTCTGGTTTACCACCATCAGCAGGAAATTCATACATCACCATTCGTAATGCATCAATAATGGAATTAAAATTCTCGCCAGAATTGTAAGGATATTGCAAAGGAATAAGTTTCGACCCAAATCGTTCTTTAGCCTGGTCCAAAGTTTTCTCGAAATCAGCTTTCGGATGATCCATTTGGTTGATTACAAATATTGCGGGTGTTTGATATTTCTCCACATATTCCCAAACGAGTTCTGTTCCTACTTCTACGCCATTGGCTGCATTTAAAACAATTATTGCGGTATCTGCAACTTTTAAAGATGACACGACTTCCCCAATAAAATCATCGAATCCCGGCGTATCAATCATGTTTATTTTATTATTCCGCCAGTTAACAAACATCTGATGGGAGAAAATAGTTTTTCCTTTTTCGCGTTCCAAATCGGTATTATCGCTCACCATGTTTCGTGAATTCACGCTGCCACGGCGTTTAATCGCCCCGCCCTCGTACATCATGGTTTCTATCAGCGTAGTTTTGCCACTGTCGGAGTGACCGAGCAACACTACATTTCTTAGATCTTTGGTATTAGCACTCATAATATTTTGGTTTTTTATTTTATTGAAATGCTAAAAAGGAAATGACCGGCATTTGATTTTTAGGTAGTTAAAGTTACAAAAGTTTTAAATCATTAAAGAAAAATGAACAATTTTACAGGATGACATTTAACATCTTAAAAACATCCAGTTTGTACGAAAACAGGAATCTATGACTGCTTTATTAAAGTTAATTATCATTAAATTTGCGTCAATCAATTCAGACTATGAAGCAATTTTCCGCTAAACGCAGCATTCAGATTTTAGGATATCTCTTAAAAGAATACGGAATTTACGATGTCATTATTTCCCCCGGTTCCCGGAATGCTCCGCTTGCCATACACTTCTCTGAAATGGATGAACTGAACTGCTACAGCATTGTTGATGAAAGAAGTGCAGCATTTGTAGCTTTAGGAATGGCGAAAAGTTTGAAAAAACCAGTTGCTGTGTCGTGCACAAGTGGTTCTGCTGCAGCCAATTATTATCCGGCCGTGACCGAAGCTTTTTTTCAAAACACGCCGTTGCTCATTCTTACTGCAGACCGTCCGACCGATTATGTGGATATTTTCGATGGACAAACCATTCGCCAAAAAGATCTTTATCAACAGCATTCCTACGGCGATTTTCAACTCTTGGAAGATTCGCAGGAAAACGCTGACGAAGAAAACTTCAGCATAATTAAAAAAGCAATAGAAGTGTGCTTCGAAAAACAAGGTCCTGTACACATTAATATTCCATTAGAAGAACCACTTTATCAATTGGTTTCAGAATTGCCCAAATTTTCCCCGGTGGAAAAAACGATCCGATATTCGCAATTTGAATTTTCTCCCAACCTGGCTGCAGAATGGAATACCTCAAAACGCATTATGATTTTGGTGGGAACGCGTGATTACAGTGAAGAACTGGAAATGCAATTATCTCAACTTGTTAAAAATCATAGTGTTGTCATCTTAAAAGAAGCAAACTCAAATTTACGACACGAGAAATTTTTCGGACATATCGATCGTTATATATTTAATTTTACAGAAGAAGATTTTAAACTGTATGCTCCAGATTTGCTGATCACAGTCGGTCAAAACGTGGTTTCGAAAAAAGTGAAGCAATTTCTACGGAAAGCAAAACCTGCCAATCATTGGCATATTGACGAAGTTTGGCATCCTGATACCTATTTTGCCTTGACGGAAAAGATTAAAACTTCTCCCGAAAAGTTCTTTGCAAAATTGCTCAACTTCATTAAGCTAGAGCCAAGTCCCTATTTTAATTTATGGGATGTATTGCGCGATAAAAAGGATTTAAAACACGCAGAATATTGTTTAGCAACAGGATTTTCAGATTTCAAACTCTTCGAAATACTGCCGGGAAAACTGCCAAAAAATGTAAATCTTCACATCAGTAATTCCTCGGCGATCAGATATGCGCAGCTTTTTGATTTCCCACACAACAGTATTTATTGCAACCGCGGCACCAGTGGTATTGATGGTTCAACTTCTACTGCGATGGGCTATGCTATGAAAAGTGCGGAACAAACCGTTTTAGTGACGGGAGATATTAGTTTTTTCTACGACATTAATGGATTGTGGAATAATTATATTCCGCCTTATACCCGAATTATCGTTTTCAATAATGGCGGCGGTGACATTTTCAAAATTATTCCGGGACCAAGTACGACCAAAGCTTTAGACGAATTTATTATGACTAAACATCATAAAAATACGGAGCATTTAGCCAAGCATTTTGGATTTGGTTATACAAAGGTTGACGATGAAGAAACGCTGATTAGAGTTTTGGATAATTTCTTTAAACACGACGAAAGGCCCAAAATCCTGGAAGTAGATACGACTGAAATTGAAAATGCTGAAATTCTAAAGCAGTATTTTACCTTTTTAAAATAAAATTTAAAACTCTTCCGAGGCGGCTTTCTTTGGCAAGTTTCTAATTTTAGAAAGCGGATAAATCAACAGATCATCCAGATTATTCATAGCATTAATCAGCTGAAAATGGCTGTAATCCTGAAGTGTTTGTAGCGTGATTTCGGCTTCTTTTATTTTTTTGGTTTGAAGCAAATGCTGTCTTTGTACGCCATTTAAAAGATAACTTTTCGGCGTAAACCAATCTTTCCCTTTTTTAAAAACGATGTTCGAATAAGAACTGTCTGTGATATGATTATTTTTTACAATAATTATTTCACCCGCGCGGGACAATTGTTTCATTCGCTCAATCTCTTTTCGGTCTTCAAATTTAAAGGAGTAATCGTAAGAATTATTTTCAACCAGTTCAAAATCAGCTTTCTCAGATATTGCATACGGTATCATCTGCGTTCTGAATTTGCCATCTAAACCATAAGTTACCTTAAATTTATAAAGGCCTTCTTCCTGATGATCAAGATTTTTAAAAATTAATGCTAAGTCAACTGGATTTTCGTGCCCAAAATGTGAAAATGTTTCGTTCACACGTTTTTGATGCAGATCAAGCATAAATATTTTGCGATCTTCTACTTTAATGCTCTCAATGAATTGGGACATAAATTTTATTTTTCATTTCTTGGTATTCGTCCGCAAAATTACTCAAATGCGTGATTCCACCACCGCTTTTAAAATAAAGTTTTCCACCATCTTTTTCAATGAAGCGAATCATGACACAGGAATCTAGATTTTCACCATCAAACCACCCGCAAACGCCCGTGTAAAAGCCGCGTTGGTAATTTTCAGCTTCCAAAATAATGTCTAATGTTTTTCTCTTCGGAGCTCCTAAAATAGAACCTGCCGGCAAAAGTTCGCGTAAAATGCTGCCTATTTTATCCTGAAATTCACTTTTCAAAGTTCCTGAAATCTCCGAACTCATGGCATATAAATCTTTTTGCGCGGTTTTTATTAAATCAATTCTTTGAAAATCATCAACTTTAACATTGTTAGCAACGAGACTTAAATCATTGCGCAAAAGATCAACTACGGTATAATGTTCTGCTTTTTCTTTCGGATTGTTTTTTAAAACCTCCGCTGCATTTTCCGTCGAAGCGTCGATCGTTCCTTTCATAGGATGGGTTGAAATTATGTGATCTTTAATTTCAATAAAGGTTTCGGGGGAAAAGCACACGAAATCATCCTTGTATAGGACTTTATATTTTGCAGACGATAAATCGAAAATATCTTTCAAAGTCAAATCAATTTTAATCTCGGTTTTACAGGTATAATTGGTGAGGTAAGAATTACCGAGACGTAAATTTTGCTGCACAATATCGAATCCTTTTTGGTAAGTTTCTAGAGATTCGGGAAAGCTTTTTAAATTAATTTTATTTTGAGAAGCACGACTTTCATTTTCAGTTTTAACCGACTTAAAATCAATTGATAAGCCACTTTCTACAATTTCTTCTTTTGTATAAACATCTACATTTTCTACCAGAAAATCAATTATAAAAAAGAAAGGAACTTTCTTAAGAGAAAGTTCGTCCATGAACAAAAAATTTGGATGGTTTTTATCCAGCATCAGGCAAAATTAGTCTTTTTAAAAATTATCTTCAGGTTTTGCTTATTTTTGCGCCATGGAAAAAACTTATCCTTCTAAAGCCAACCTTAGCGATATTCTGAAAACTGCTTTTACCTACTGGAACAAAACATTGTTCTATCAAATAGCATTCAGTCTTTTATATTTTTCTTTATTCTTTCTGGGCTATTTTTTTCTCTTTAGATATTTTGGTCTTTGGGACGCTTTAAGTCCGTATAGTGAACTGATCAAAACTGATATGCCGGCTTTTAATGAAAAAATGCAGGATGTCGCCAAACTACCACAAACTCAAGGCTTTGTTTTGGGAATATTTATTTTACTCGCGCTCATCAATCCTTTAAATGTGGGATTTTATAAAATTTATCGCAAGATTGATCTTAAAGAACCTGTTGTGATGAACGATCTTTTCGCGGGATATCTTGGTTTTGATTTTTTTAAATTCTTCGGTTTCTACCTATTTTGGCTCATCATTTTTTCTTACGCCAATTCATTACTGATGCTGGGCGCAGTTTGGGTAATTATCACTTTATTTTCTGTACCGCTTATGTTTTTTATGAATATCAATACGTTTGAGGGAATAAGTTTGACTTTTAAAGGATTAAAAAAAGATTTCAGTACCGTACTCATTGCGGTAATCGTTGGTTTTTTATTCAGTTTATCGGGGCTTTTATTATTTGGCTTTGGATTCCTACTCACCTTCCCTTTCTGGCATGCAATCATTTATACATTATATCAACATATTTTTAAAGAAAACGAACCAAAATCTGCCATAAAGTTGTGACATTATGATTTTTAATGATAAATTTGAGAAACATTAAAAATAATTACTATGGAAACTTATCAGGATTTTAAACAGTCGAGCGGACCGGAGCGATCGGCAGGCAGCATTATTTCTCACGCTTTCGATATTTATAAAGGAATTTTCCTCTACGCAATCGGAGCATTATTTATCGGCTTTTTAATATCCCTTCTGATACAACCTATTTCAGGATTTAATTCGCAAGAATTGTTGGAAGAAGTGCAAAACTCCCCAGAAACAATTTCAGAAAACATGTGGTCAATACCTGGCATGAGAACCTATTATGGTTTACAAGGATTGGTGAGTTTATTACTAACGCCGCTCTATGTAGGGATTATTTACATTGCTAATAAATACAATCTCAATGAAAAATTAGATTTCTCTGATTTATTTATCGGTTTCAAACAAAACTTTGTAAATATTATTGTTTATGCCTTGATTTCAGGTATCATCATCTCACTTGCATTTGCGATGTGTGTGATTCCCGGATTTTTTGTAATTCCTTTTTTCATGTTGGGTTATCCTATTCTTTTGTTTGAAAATGCCTCGTTCTCCGACGCGCTTAAAAAATCTTTTAATATTGCAAAAGAAAATTATGGTGTCTTTTTAGGAACTTCCCTACTCGGTTTATTGGTAAGTATTGCCGGCGTTTTCTTATGTGGAATTGGTATTATCTTCACGCTTCCTATTTTTCTGGTTGTTATGTATTCGATGTATGTTGCATTCTGTGGAAGACCTCGCCAGATTTTGCCAACTGAATAAAAATATTTTACAATTATTTCAATAATAAATGTACATTTGAAAGCAATGGATTTTTCCGTTGCTTTTTTAATTCAAGAAAATGCCGAACAAAAAACATCAAATCAGTGAAATTAGAATTAAGCAGTTTTTTCTACTGCTTGTTATTGTCCTGTTAATAATCCTTGTCGCTTACAACCTTGCGCTCTTTATTCCTGCATTATTAGGAGCAATTACTTTATATGTAATCACCAGAAAATACAATCTCTATTTGCAAGAAGATAAAGGATGGAAACCTTGGTTAGCTTCCTTACTTATTATTTTAGGAACGCTCGTTATTTTGATTTTACCCATTTACTTTATCATCGATTTACTGATCGCAAAGTTGGGAAATGCCTCGGCTTACATGGAGAAGTTTAATATATTCATTGACAAAATTCACGATTATATTTACAGCAAAACGAATATTGATATTTTAAGCAAAGACAATCTTACCAAGCTAAAAGATAATGTGGGCAAATACTCAACATCTGCCCTCAGCGGAACATTCAATACCCTCACCACCGTTACAGCGATGTATTTTATTCTGTATTTTTTGCTGGAAAAACCCCGTCTTTTTGAGCGACTTTTGCGAAGTTCGGCGCCACTAAAAAAAGCAAACGTAAATTTACTCGGTGAGAAAATCCGAAAAATGGTGATGGCGAATGCTATTGGTATTCCTGTAGTGGCAATCGGCCAGGGAATTATCGCGATTATTGGCTACTTTATTTTTGCGGCGCCAAGTCCTTTTTTACTTTTTGCACTCACCTGCGTGGCCGCTATGTTGCCTATTGTTGGAGCTGCAATTGTCTATATTCCTGTTTGTATTTTTATGATCGCGGAAGGACAGGTAGGTCCAGGAATTGGTTTGGCAGTTTACTGTATGATCGTCGTAGGGTTGACGGATAATTTATTGCGTTTTACGTTATTGAAGAAACTGGAAAATATTCACCCATTGAATACCGTTTTTGGAATTATTTTAGGACTTAATGTTTTTGGATTTATGGGTCTGATTTTCGGACCGATTCTAGTTTCTATTACCATTCTCCTAATTCAGGTTTATCGCGATGAATTTGGAGATGAAGACAATGAATTAATCATGCCCGAACCAAAGGAAATAGAAGAGAAAATTGATCTTAGCATTTAAGCGAATACACCATGATTCCTGAACTTCGACCCGAAATTTTAAAAGAAATTTGTGAAACCGAAATGCCTTTCGGCAAGTATAAAGGAACACTTTTAGTCGATCTTCCCATAAATTATCTGGAATGGTTTCAGCGACAGGGAATGCCAAAAGGGAAGTTAGGAATGCAACTTTCTACCATTTATGAAATTAAAATGAATGGTTTGATGGATTTGCTCGCACCACTCCGAAAAAAAGCGCCTGCCCAAAAAACCGTAAAGAAAATTTACAAGTTCTAAGGAACAATCCATTTTTTTTTAGAAAATATTTTAGATATTTTTTCTAAAATTTATATGCCTAAGAAAAATATGCATACATTTGTTAGGTACAAATTTTACCATGGCAAAAAAGAACGCATTATACAAAGGAACACTTCAGAATATCATTTTGAAATTACTTTCATCTGAAGTAAAAATGTATGGATATCAGTTAACGAAGCGGGCAAAAGAACTCACACAAGGCGAACTTGAAATGACGGAAGGTGCACTTTATCCCTTACTTCACAAACTTGAAGGCGAAGGAATTATCTACTCAGAGTTGCAAAACATTAACGGAAGAGATCGGAAATATTATTTTCTCACAGAAAAAGGAAAACGCCAGCAAGCCGATCAGGAAACTGAAATGAGAAGTTATTTGTTTAATCTAAACACCATTTTCAGCAGATGATTACCCGTGAACAAATGAATGAAGTGAATCAGTTTCTGAGTGGCAAAAACTTACCGCTTGATCTAAAAGTGGAAATATTTGATCATATTTTGGAACAGGTTGATTACAAAATTGAATTTGAAATTAAAGATTTCGCAACCGCATTTTTAGAAATCGAGAAGTCTTGGCAGCGTGATTTAAAAATGAGTCGGCGTTTCATGTGGTTACCAAAAACAAAAATTCACCACGATACCATCTGGAAAAGCAGTATTGAGATTTTCAAAAAGTCATTCTCCTATTTTATACTGTACTTCATCGTATCTGTAACGTTGATGTTGTACAATAAAACACTGGCGTCTAATTTTCTATTTGCCATTTATTGCCTCGCTATTATCGTATTTTTTGTTTACTTAATATTTAATTTTAAGATAATAAGAACCATCGCCGGAAACAGAGATAAGAAGAATATCAGTTATATGCAAGGCGGGACACAGGCATTCTATTTGTCCAGCATTTTTATCATTTCGATGATTTTAATTAATTTCGATAACAGATTTGACAAGTATTATAATTTCATTATTGGTTTAAAAAATAACTTCGACTTTACTCAGGTAGGAATTGGGGCATTTATCATTTTTAATATCTACGCTTTTGGCTGGGTTTACGGATTCTGTTATTATCTCCAATACAAAAAATCGATAGAATATTTACAGCAAAAAATGAATCTGAAGTTATGATTACGGTTCAACAACAAAATAAAATTCGTGATTATTTACTTGCAAAAAATCTTCCTATCGATATTTTGATGGAAGTGCAGGATCATTTTATATCACAAATTACCGATATATCACGAGAGCATAATTTAATATTCGAAGATGCTTTTAGTCACGTGAAAGAAATTTGGGCACAAGAACTTTCCACATTTTATCCTTTCTATATTTTAAGGAAAACAGAAAATGTATTGACGACAAAATTCGAACAAAGAATAAGAAAAAGAGAATTTATCCGCGGTATCCGTCAATCTTTTATCGCAACAGCTATCATAATGTTGACAGGTGCTTTTGTTTTAGTACTAAATAAGAATTTTATTGTACCGTACATTAAATATTCAATTTTATTATGCAGCCTATTTGTTATGGATTTCTCTTGTACAATTTGATTATCAACAATTTTGCTTACAAAAAAAAATTTGCTACACTAAAATTTTCAATTTATCACTGGAGAATTTATTTTGCATTTGGATTTTCTGGTTTAGCATTACAATTTGTAGCACCGATAGCTTCTTGGATTACAACCATTAACATAGAGTTTTATTACAAAATCACAACTCTTTTCATCCTCTTTTTATGTTTAATTTATACCGGAATTGCGCAGTTTAAGTTCGCAAAAATTTTACGAAAAATAAAACCATACTTAAAATTTGTTTGATGGAAGAAAATAAAAATAACGAAAGAATACGGGCATATTTACTGAGTAAAAATCTTCCGATCGATTTATTAGTAGAAGTTCAAGATCATTTCTTATCACAGATTGATGAACTGCAAAAAGGGAATATGAGTTTTGAAGAGGCATTTAAAAAAGTAAAAAACAGCTGGTTTAATGAATTACGTTTTTCAAAATACAAAATTCAATTTGACCTCAATGACCGCACCTATTTTGAGAAAAAAATTAAAGAAGAACTCCGGATTGGGATTTTAAAAAAGAGCTTTACCGTAACTTTAATGTTGGCAATATTCGTAATTATTTCTGCACAAATTTTGTCAACCAATTACTTCAGGTATCTATTTTTAAATGTGATAATCTTGGTAATTGCAACACCTCTTTTCCAATATTTCAAGAACAACAAGCTGTTTAAACTTGCCAAAAACTACGATAATTACAAATTAACATTATCGCAGGATGCGACTACAATTTCTTTAATTACCTTAGGCGGTACCTCCAGTTTTTTATATAATATTTTCATACATACGAACGATATCTATGAAACCATTAAATATTGGCAACTGGACTTCGGATTAATTGTCCTGATTTTAATATTTTTCTTAATTATGGTAAACGCTTATTGCTTTTTCGCACAAAGAGATTATTTAGAACAGATGAACAAAGTACAGCCGTATTTAAAATATCTGAAACCGAGCTGATTCTTTTCAGTTTTCAAAGGAAAATATAGTAATTATCATCGCTCCTAAAAAGAATATTTTTTCGTAAGTTTATTTTAAAGGTTAGTTTTAATCAATTAATCTAAAAATACATTTTGAGTATTAAGGGAATTCTTCAGCATTTTTGAGTAATCTGTGCCCTTGTCATCAATTATAATAATATGATCACCGAACTCACCAGCTTTTGGGTTTTCGTGATATGCAGCTCGGGCTTGCAAAAATCTTTCTTTTGAGTTCAATTTAATAATCTCTCCTAAAGATATTGGCGCTATCAGTTCATTACTTTTGCTGATTTCAATGGCACTAATAACGATGGTTTTGTTCCTATTCTCAACTTTAACAATAAGCCCTGGCAGGTTTTTAAACCTAAAAGGTCCTTCCTGAAACTGATATTCTGTAGTGTACCACGCAACAAATACATCACCGGTATCTGTTGTTGTTTTAGCTGAATTACATATCAGTCCATCTATATTTCTAGTTTCGGTAAGTAGTTCCCATTTCAGTTCAGGTTCTTCAAACGCATAATTGTATTTTCCCACAGGAAGTGTTGCAATAACTTTACTACCCTCTTTATATACATTTCCTCGCACCTTGGGATAAGAAGGAAGAATTCCTAAATTTATTTTACCACCCACCATTTCACCAGCTTTCCGATTCAGATAATCATAATAAACTTTGGTGTCACGACTGAAATAAATTGATTTGTTTTCATTACAAAGCAATGTGAGATCCGCATACACAACTTTATTCCGATTTGTGCTATCAGATATAAATTTCAACTGATATCTAACTTCAATTTTAGCCACATCCTGAGCGAAAGTTGGTACCGATAAAAACGAAATTATTACGAAAAGAAGACGCAAAATCATAATTGAATGAATTATTCCTATAAATATATTATTATATCTTATAATAAGAAATTATTATATGTCAATGTTTATTTTACTTACAATTTACTTAAAAATATTTTCAATGCTAAGTTGCTTATTTTTTGGATTTGATATCTAATTCTTAAGTAGTGCGTGTATTTCTCAGCCGTCAGCGCAGTTTTTTTCTTTCAGTTTTCAACTTGCCACACCAACAAAGCCGGTGAGATATATTTAGATTTTAAAACAAAAATATCCCCTTAAAAGAGGATATTTTTTTGGTTTTAGAGATATCATTCAGTTTTCAAAGCATTAATCTCATCCCGCAGCTTCGCGGCTTTAATGAAATCCAGATTTCGCGCCGCAGCTTCCATCGCTTTTTGTTTTTCGCCAACCAATTTTTCGATATCTGCGCTGCCGAAGTTTGCTTTTTGTTCAGCAACTTTCAGCAGAATTTCCTTTTGAGTATATTTAGGATCGGGGAAATCTTTGCTGCGACCCACCAAAACTTCAGATATTTTTTTATTTAAAGCGGTAGGGACCATACCGTGTTTCTCGTTATATTCCATCTGCGTTTTGCGGCGGTAATCGGTTTCATCAATGGTAGCCTGCATCGATTTCGTCATTTTATCAGCATATAAAATTGCTTTTCCATTTAGATTTCTTGCGGCCCGACCAACCGTTTGAATCATCGAACGTCGGGAACGTAACATTCCTTCTTTGTCGGCATCCAAAATAGCCACCAGGGAAACTTCTGGTAAATCTAAACCTTCACGCAAAAGATTAACGCCGACCAGAACATCAAACAAGCCAACGCGCAAGTCCTGCATGATCTGAATTCGATCCAGCGTTTCTACATCGGAGTGAATATATCGGGTGCGGATTCCGAACTTGGTGAAATATTTCGTCAGCTCTTCCGCCATTTTCTTTGTTAACGTGGTGACCAACGTACGTTCGTCAATCTCAGCACGTTTCTGAATTTCTTCCATCAAATCATCAATCTGATTTAAAGACGGACGAATATCGATTACAGGATCCAACAAACCAGTTGGGCGAATTAATTGCTCAATGAATTCCCCACCAGATTTTTCAAGTTCGTAATCTGCAGGCGTTGCCGAAACATAAATCACCTGATTTTGAATTCCTTCAAATTCTTCAAACTTCAACGGTCTATTATCCATTGCAGCAGGAAGACGAAAACCGTGTTCTACCAAAACTTCCTTTCGGCTTCGGTCACCACCATACATAGCGTGAACTTGCGGAACGGTAACGTGACTTTCATCGATGATCATTAAGTAATCTTTCGGGAAATAATCAAGCAAACAAAATGGTCGGGAACCTGGCAATCTGCCGTCAAAATAGCGGGAATAATTCTCAATTCCGCTACAATAACCCAACTCTTTCATCATTTCTAAATCGAGTTCTGTTCTTTCCTGCAAGCGTTTGGCTTCGTACGGTTTTTCAATATCATTAAAGAAATCAACCTGTTTCACCATATCATCTTGAATCTCCCGAATTGCGCTAACCTGAGTTTCTTTGGAGGTTACAAAAAGATTGGCTGGATAAATCTGAATCTGGTCAAAATTCGCCATTACATTTCCAGAAACTGGATCGAAACTTTGAATGGTTTCAATTTCATCTCCAAAAAATTGAATTCGAATTGCGTTATCTGCATAGGCTGGAAAAACATCAACAACATCGCCTTTCACCCGAAATGTCCCACGCGTAAACTCATTCAACGTTCTCGAATACAGTGCATTAACTAAAGAATGAAGAAGATTGGTTCGTGTTACTTTTTGATTTTTTTCAATGGAAATAAGGGATTTATGAAACTCTTTCGGGTTTCCGATCCCGTAAATACAGGAAACCGAAGCGACGATTAAAACATCGCGCCTTCCCGAAAGTAAACTTGCCGTAGCAGAAAGTCGTAATTTTTCAACTTCTTCGTTAATGGACAAATCTTTTTCGATATAGGTATTGGTAGAAGCGATAAATGCTTCGGGCTGGTAATAATCGTAATAGGAAACAAAATATTCTACGGCATTTTCCGGGAAAAATTCTTTAAATTCCATGAAAAGCTGGGCAGCCAAAGTTTTATTATGCGCCAGAACCAAGGTCGGTTTCTGCACATTCTGGATCACATTGGCAACTGTAAACGTTTTTCCCGATCCCGTAACACCCAGCAACGTTTGATATTTTTCCCCGATTTCGAGGCCTTCCGTTAATTTTTTTATTGCTGTTGGCTGATCGCCTGTAGGTTTATATTCTGATTCGAGTTTAAATTGCATGGTGCAAAAATACGTAATTTAAAAGTCTGAATTTGATTTGTTTAGCGTAAAATTTAAGAGAAAATCGGTATTGACTTTATAATCTATGGTCTTACTTAAAGCCACTGTAATCTTGCGGTTGTTGATGATTGTATCTTTAAATTGGTAATTTCTAGATCGTTTTTTATTATCTAAAAGCAGATAATAATCGCCGTTTAAATTATTCGACCAGCCATAGATAATAATATTTTTAAAATGAGGTTTTTTTCCTTTTTTTAAAGATTTGTAGGTCTGTAGATCATTTGCAAATTTAAAACCGCCAAAAGATTGATATTTTAAATCAAGGTTTTTATTGGAAATACACACATACGCTTGATAGCAACTTCCTGTAGTATTAAACTTAGAAAATTTACTGAAAGTTGTACAAGAAGTACAGCACAGCGCAATCACAATGATCAGCGCTTTCATTTGTACATGATTTTATGATTCAGCTCAAGGGGGTTATTATTCAGGCGGATAATTTTTTGCTCTCTTTCATTCATTTCTTTGAAATTTGGGATCATTTCATTGCCTTTTTCGTCCACCCATTTCGTAACGCTGAAGGTACTTCCCGAATTTTTACCGTTAATTTCCCGCGTCGGGTCAGAAAAATAATCAAGGGCTAATTTTTCATGTTGCTTCCAAGAAATAGGCAGTGCTTTTTCTTTCATGTATAGATGACCCTCAGAATTTTTAATTTGAATTAAGGAGAAATGAAAGTCATTTTTTACGTCATAAATTTCAGTGATCAATCCAGGCAATCCTTGAAAAACATAAGGTCCTTCTTGTAAGGGAATTTCATTCGTAAACCAGGCAATCCATTCTCTTCCGCCGTAGGATGTCGTAGCTTTTTGGGATTTCATTCCCAAAATAAACTTGGTTTCGTTCTCAATTTTCCATGTCAAATCTTCAGTTATTTTGATGCTGAAAAGCTTTTGAAAATTATTGACGTATTTCTTAGTTTCCTTTACTTTAAGATTTTTATAAACACTTTTAAAATCTTTGAAAGAAGTCGTCATAAAGTTAAATCCTTTCGACACATGATAAACAGAATCTGATTTTCTGTCTTCGACCGTTCGAAACATTGACTCGCCATTGTTGATATCTAACACAAATTTTTCGGTTGCAATACTGTCTTTTGTAGGATTTGGCTTAAACTTTAAGTCGTAAATGAAACTTTTATTCTGCGCAAATGTTAAACTGCACACGGAAAAAACCAGCAGAGAAAATATTGATTTTATCATCTTTCTATTTTAATTCAACTATTTTTTGAAAGATGATCCAGAGAATTCCATGGTTATGGGCATTTTCATAACTGATTTTACGGGTTGCCCATTTTCCAGTGCAGGCTTCCAAATTTTGTCTTTTGTTACTGAATTAATGGCACGTTCAGTTTCTCTGTTAAATTTTTTGTTTTTACCTTCTGCGATCACGTTAGTCACTTTTCCGTTTTCATCAATGCTTAAGTAAGCCGTTGTTTTTAGTAAACCTTCATCACCTACAAATATGGTTGTGTCAAATTGATTCCCAACACTTTGTCGCAGCAACGTTATTCCTCCCGGAAATTCGGCTGGAATTTGTTCAAATTCACTTGGCGGCGGTGGTGGTGGCGGAACTGGAGCATCTTCTACTTTGGCAGCTCTCTTTTTAATCGTATCTGTTTTTAAGTCGAAGGTAGCAGGTACATCCGGCGGAATAGGTAACACCTGTTCACTTTTCCAAATTAAGTTTTTGTCAACTTCAGGACTAATAACTTTTTTAATTTTAGGAGTTGCTTTCTCATCTGGAAGTTTTTCAGTGGCAATTTGAGCATCAATTTTCTTCGTGAATAGAAGAAATAATAGAGCAAGGACAAGTAACAAAGCAAATTTTTTAATGCCAGTTAATCTGGAGTTTTTAGTAGTCATCATAATAAATCTTTTTTTAGTATTGTTAAAGTTGAACTGATGGGTAAGGTTAAATTTTTGAGATCCTTCTATTTCATATAGAATTATTTTTTGATAATTTTTGAGATCGAAATTGTTTTGCAAAACATAATCATCAGCTAAAAACTCATGATTACCAATCATTGCTTTTTTATAGAAAAAAAGCGCGGGATTGAACCAGGAAAAAACTTTCAAAAATTCCAACAGAAGCAAATCAACACTGTGTTTCTGGTCGACGTGACACTTCTCGTGTAAAAATATTTGCAATTGGACCTGTGAATTTTTTAAATATTTTGAAGGGAGAAATACCGTATTCAGAAAGCTGAATGGAACGGTGATATGATCAGCAACAATCACTTTCTGATTTTTATAAATAATCTTTTCACCTCTTAGCTGTCTAATTTTAAATACCGAATAAATAAACTTCAGAAGCAGTAATCCAGAAATTGCAAAGTAAATAATCAGCCAATAATTTTCAAAAAAACGCGGTTCAGAAAACGTGCTGGTAACTGGATTTAAAACCGCCGAGGTTTCTCCAAAAATTAAAGAACCCTTAGTTTTTTCAGGAAATAACGCGGGTATGCTTATCACCGGAATGCAGTACGAAAAAATCAAAGAGGTGAGCAGAAAAAACCGGTTAAATTTGAAGGTTCGTTCTCGTTCTAAAAAGAGAAAATAAAGTCCAATTAAAAAAGAAGAACAGAGAATAATTTTTAAAATAATTGGTATCATGACTATTTTTCTATTTGATGATCAATAATATTTCGAAGTTCTTTCAGCTCCTGCTGTGTCAGTTTTGAATTCGACGTAAAAAACGATGCAAACTGAGAAACAGAGCTGTTGAAAAACCGGTCAATCATAGAAGTCATTTCGTGATTGAAGTAGACTTCTTTTTCAATTTTTGGAAAATACTGGCGCGAATTTCCAAAAGTTTTATAGCCCACAAGATTTTTATTTTGCATCCGCTTGAGCAGCGTTGCAATGGTCGTGGGCGCCGGTTTCGGCTCTTCAAAAACTTCTAAGATATCTTTCATAAAAGCTTTTTTATATTCCCACAGTATTTCCATGATTTCCTTTTCTGATTCTGTCAATTTAATTTTCATTTCTACAAGCATCAATTTTACTCTACAAATGTAGAAGAATTTTCTAATTACACAATCTTTTGAATAAAATAAATTAAAGTATTTAAAATTAATTCACTAATACTGATGAATAACCACACATAAGTTCATTTTATAGGCGTATTAATTTTTCTTTGAATTTTTAATCTAAAAATTATTAGGCATAAAAAAAGCTGCCTTTCAAAGACAGCTTTTAAAAATTACATAGGAACCTATTTCTTCAAATTCTTCCCTGGATGTTCCAGATAAAGCTCTGATCCAAAAGGTGTTAATGTAGAATTAGTTCCTAAAAACTTAAGTTTAGGACCGTTTAAATTGATCATTTTGTTTGTTCCCGCACTTTGCCCGGTAATCAATTCCAGTGCTTTTGCTAAAGCGACATCACCAGACGCGTCACCGAATTCCTTCAGCTTTCCGAAATAATCAGCCGGTGCAAATGCGTAATTTGGTGCAATCCCTCCAGATATTGGATTTTCTTGCCTTTTGCCGTTGTAATAAGAGAACGTAATTGGCTGCATTGCCCAGGTATGAGTCATATTTCTAGAATTCACATCCAAGAAATCAGATGTAGGAGAGTCGTATAAAGTTATCGATCCAACAAATTTACCGTAAGTTTCTGCTCCGATTGTTGTAACATTAATATAAGCTTTCAATCCCTGAATTGTCAACTCACTGGCCGAGGCTGAACCACTGGAAGTAAGCACATAAACTCTGTTCAAATTTAAGCTGTTGATATTCACAGGCCCCGTATTTTGTGTTCCTGTGCTTGTATAGCTGTAGGTATTGACGGTCGTTGCTAAATTATCAGTTTCACTATATTGTTTATGTTTTTCATTGAAATCTAAAATCACATAAGGGCTTCCGGTAAATTGTCCTGTAACCATTTGACCCAGTGCAACTGCGGTTTCTACAGAACCACCACCATTGTATCGTAAATCTAAGATAAGATCGGTAACATTATCCTGTTTCATTTTTCCAAAGGCTGCATTCAATTCATCATTGTAATTGGACTGAAATCCATTGTATACCAAATAACCAATGTTTTTTCCACCGATTTTTTTAGTTTCATAATATGCCACGGGATTTTCTTCTAAAACAACCGCGTTAACGGTAGCGGTTTTCGCTACACCCGAAGTTACAATTCCGGCCGAAGTTGCAGATACACTTTGTGCTACGGTTACAGAAAACTGGTCAGAAAACAAAGCGGTATAATTGTTTACCGTCATCGGTGCGCCATTAACGGCGCTGATCACGTCACCTCTTTTTAATCCGGCAGCAGCTGCAGGCGAGTTGGGAACGATATAGTTGATGATTGCGACAACATCTACATTTCCGGAGTTTTTCAGATATAAACTAATATCCATCCCGGAACTTTTAGAAACACCGTTAAACTGCGCAATTAATTCTTTGTAATCCGGTACGATCCAAGAAAAACGGTCTTTGTTGGGATAATCGTACAGCAAGCTGTAAAATAAATCGTCTGGCTTTTTGGCATTAACAAAACTCGCATACTCGGAAGGAGTTTTGAAGTAGTTATCTCCCAAAGTAGGCACGTTTTTCTGCCAGTAATACCAGGAGTTAAGTCCTTTCCAGACAAAATCATTCGCGCGAACTGGTGTTACTACAGGTTCTGGTTTGGGTCCTGGAGCAGGAGCGTCGTCGCGTGAACACGAGCTGACCACTGCAGCCGCTGCAAAAACGAGTATGTATTTTTTTAAATTCATTTTTTTTTATAGATTTGTAATTAAGAAATCAATTATGAAACTCAAAAATATAAAAAATATTATTAACAATTTCACAATTATGTTGTTATTAACGTTATTAACTTCTTGTGTATGTCAAAAAAACAAAGAATACCCCGAAGTTAAGGATGCAACGTATAAACCTTATGACATTAATGGTGAACGAGGCTACATTGTTGAATTTGAACTTTCAAATGATCAAATTAAACCGAAAGCAGTTGTTATTAATAGAATAAAAAAAACAATTACTCCTGCAGATAAAGACGGTTTGAAATATAGGATCAATGTTATTGCACAAACCCGCAAGATTGTAAATTACCGTATTGAAGGATCTGACAAGGAAAATGGAATCTTTTTTTCAACCGAAGCAGACGATAATTTTAAGCCTGTTGATTTCAATTTAAAATAATAAAAAAAGGAAGAAATTTATTCTTCCTTTTTTTTTATTACTTTTAAGGGAATAAAATTACATTTCTATGAAATCTTCAATTTTTAAAATTCCCGCAGTTCTGAGCGTACTTTTTTTAGCGTCTTGTACAGGAAATTCTTCCGTGTCTTCGGAGGACACTACACCTGTCGGACAAAATCAACAGCTTCCAAATCCCGAAACTGCAAGTAAAAATTCACCAGAGTATGAGCCTGCATTCGCAGGGCAAACCAGAGTTGAAGGAATAAAAACCAAATCAGCCTATAATGTTGAAGTGGTTAATACAGATTTAGGCAGACCGTGGGGAATTACAAATTTACCTGACGGCCGCTTTCTGGTGACAGAAAAATCCGGTTACATGCAGATTCTGTCTTCGACAGGAAAAACATTAAATAAAGTTGATGGTTTCCCAACTGTTGATGCAAAGGCACAAGGTGGCTTACTTGATGTAGCACTTGATCCCGATTTTCAAAATAATAAAATAATTTACTGGAGTTTTTCTGAACCCGTTTCCGGCGGAAATCATACTGCGGTAGGAAAAGGGAAATTATCTGCAGACGAAAAGAAGATCGAAAATCCACAGGTTATTTTCAGAGCTACACCAACCTATGACGGAAAACTTCATTACGGCAGCCGCTTGGTTTTTGATAAAGATGGAAATCTCTTTGTGAGCACTGGTGAACGGTCCGACTTAGAAACCAGACCATTAGCGCAAAACACAATGGCTTACCTCGGTAAAGTTTTGAAAATTACAAAAGAGGGAAAACCTGCAGCGGGAAATCCATATATCGGAAATGTAAAATACAAACCAGAAATCTATACCTACGGTCATAGAAATCCACAAGGCTTAGCCATGGACGAAAAAGGACAACTTTGGGAATCTGAAATGGGTCCAAAAGGAGGTGACGAGATTAATCTTATTCAAGCCGGAAAAAATTATGGCTGGGGCGACGTCACTTACGGGATAGAATACAGTGGTAAAAAAATAAATAACGGAACAACCCAAAAATCTGGAACGGAACAACCTGTTTATTACTGGGATCCTTCTATTTCAATGAGTGGAATTACCTTCTACTCCGGAAATATGGAGGAATGGAAAAATAATTTAATGGTGGGCTGTCTCAGCGGTGAAAAAATTATTCGATTGGTTATAAAAGACAATAAAGTAGTGGGTGAAGAATGGCTGCTGGAAGATAAAAAAGAAAGATTTCGCGATGTTCTGAACGGAAAAGACGGAAATTTGTATGGCATCACCGACAGCGGTAAACTATATAAAATCTCCAAAAAATAATAGAAAAATTATATTGCTTACCTTTGCAGCCGTAAAATTTAACAGAAAAAATATGAAAAAAATAATGTTATCTGCAATGATTGCAGTTTTCGGAATCGCAAATGCGCAAACTGATGCTTTCAGAGGTGTTGGCGATACGCGTTACCAGATCGGACTTAATTTACAAGACGGCGGAACAGGAGTTATGACTTCTCTGGATTATGGTCTAGGAGAAAGTTTTTCAATTGGTGCACAGGCTGGGTATTTGCTAGGCGCTAAAGAAATTGACTTACTTGGAAAGCCATCTTTTGGAGATCGTTTCGACGTAAAAGCCAGATTTAATGCTAACCTTGGAAATGTTCTTGGGTTACCTGAAAACATTGATGTTTATCCAGGTCTTAACTTAGGTTTGAAAAATTTCGGTGGTCACTTGGGCGCACGTATGTTTTTCGATAAAGGCTTCGGATTGTTCGCAGAAGCGCAATTTCCTTTTGCAAAATATAATGATAAAGACAAAGCTTATCAAAACCTAAACAACCAATTCCAAATGAATTTGGGTGTTTCATTCGATCTTTCAAAAAACTAAATCAACCATTTTGATTTAAAGAAAAACCTCAACTTCGTTGGGGTTTTCTGCTTTTATCTTTCTAAATAAACCAAGCTGCCCTTAAAATCATCATCCATATTTTTTAATACTTTGGCTGTTTTGGCTTTATTCTTAAGTTCTTCGACGAAAAAACTCGTTTCAAAAAACTGGCGATGGACTCCCGGAAGTAATTCCATAAAATAATCCATTCCTACCTGATTATTGTGTAAATCCATTTTCTTTTCCAGCGGTTTATTAGGAAAAAGTTCCTCATGTAAATCAGTCATTCTTTTACAATATTCTATCGCCTTTTTGGGAGATGAAATTTTGCAGCAATACATCATAATCAGGCACGTCCAGAGCGAATGACGAAAAGCATTTCCTACTCCATTATTGGAATGAGTTTTAGGAAAATGTTTCTGAGCCAAAGCAAAACTTTTCAAAGTAGCATAAAGCCCAAGCAACGAAAACAAGGGATGTGGAAGTGTTAAGCGTAAAAGCTTCAAGATTTTTTCGAAACTTAAAGATGTTAACGTTGTAACAATTATTTTGAGGTTTCTCATATAAAAAGAAATCCCACCTCAATTGAGGTGAGATTTTATCAATACTATATTATTTTAAGCATGACTTAGCAATCGTACTGTTTTTGAAACCTTATCTTTAATCTCGGTTCTCTTAACAATAAAATCTACAAAACCTTTCTCTTGCAAGAATTCTGACGTTTGGAATCCTTCCGGCAAATCTTTACCGATGGTTTCCCGAATCACACGTGGTCCCGCAAATCCAATCAAAGCACCTGGTTCAGCCATGATGATATCTGCAGTCATTGCAAACGAGGCAGTAATTCCACCAAAAGTTGGGTCACAAAGATAAGCGATATATAAAATTCCGGCTTCTGAAAGTTGAGCCAGTTTCGACTGTACTTTTGCCAATTGCATCAATGAATAGGTCGCTTCCTGCATTCTTGCTCCACCAGACTGGCAGATGATCATGTACGGAAGTTTATGTTCTAAGCAATAGTCAACCGCGCGGCGAATTTTTTCTCCCATCACCGATCCTAATGAACCACCGATAAAACTGAAATCCATACAGGAAATAACCATTTCTTCGCCATTTACCGTTCCGACCGCATTTCTAATAGAATCTGTAAGTTTGGTTTTTGATTTTACTTCCTTCAACCGGTCTGTATAAGACTTGGTATCTTTGAAATTCAACATATCTACACTTTCTACATTAGCGTCAAGTTCGGTGAATTTATTGTCATCAAAAAGGATGGAAAAAAATTCTCTACTCCCAATTCTTACATGAAAACCATCTTCCGGCGACACATAATTATTAGCTTTCAGCTCGTCATGTTCAATTACTTTTCCGGTCAGAGTCTGATGCCAAAGTCCTTTAGGGACATCTTTCTTGTCCTCCGTCGACGTTGTAATATTCTGTGTTTTCCTTTTAAACCAGTCGAATGCCATATTGTTCTAAATTTTAGATATTAAATTTTCAGATGTTAAATTTAAAAATGGAAATTCCTATTAAAATTTATTCTCTGCAATTTATAATTAAAGCGTGTTGATATTATTCAGATCTTCAAATGCCTGAACCAATCTTTTATTGAAAGTTTCTTCTCCTTTTCTCACCCAACCTCTTGGATCGTAATATTTCTTGTTTGGTTTATCATCTCCATCTGGATTGCCAACCTGAGTTTTCAAAAATTCAATATTCTGAACCATATAATCTCTGATGCCTTCGGTGTAAGCGAACTGCAAATCAGTATCAATATTCATTTTGATTACCCCATAATCAATCGCTTCTCTAATTTCTTCTAAAGAAGATCCAGATCCACCGTGGAAAACGAAGTTAATAGGTTCCGCTCCAAGACCGAATTTCTCTGAAACATATTTTTGAGAATTGTCAAGAATTTTCGGCGTTAATTTCACATTTCCTGGTTTGTAAACACCGTGCACATTTCCGAATGCTGCTGCGATAGTAAAGTTTGGCGAAATTGCATTTAATCTTTCGTAAGCGTAAGCAACTTCATCAGGCTGCGTGTATAATTTTGAAGAATCAACTCCCGAATTATCTACGCCATCTTCCTCACCACCCGTAATTCCAAGCTCGATTTCCAAAGTCATTCCCATTTTGGCCATTCTCTCAAAATACTTACAGGAAATATCCATATTTTCCTCGATAGACTCTTCAGATAGATCCAACATATGTGATGAATAAAGAGACTTTCCGGTTTGTTTAAAGAATTCTTCGTTCGCATCCATCAATCCATCAATCCACGGAAGCAATTTCTTCGCGCAGTGATCGGTATGTAAAATTACAGTAGCACCGTAAGCTTCTGCCAAGGTGTGAATATGTTTTGCGCCTGCAATACCGCCTAAAATAGCAGCTTGCTGACCTTCATTACTTAAACCTTTACCTGCGTTAAATGCAGCACCACCATTAGAAAACTGAATAATTACCGGTGAATTTAGTTTTGCAGCAGTTTCCATGGTCGCGTTCACATTGCTGGAACCAATCACATTTACTGCAGGCAGCGCAAATTTATTTTCTTTGGCGAATTGGAAAATGTCTGTAACCATTTGTCCTGTGGCAACGCCTGCCGGAAACTTCTTGCTCATAATCGAATATTTTAATGAATTATTTATTGCTGTTTTTGGAACAGTAAAGTTAAGAATTTAAAGTCGAATATTTAGTTTCTTTTATCATTCCCCCAGAGCAGTTTCTGGCGAATTGTTTCATAAAAACTTAAGTTCGGTGGATGCACCAAAAGAATCTGAAAATGTGCTTTGCGTAAAATAATTTCTACATCGGTTTCCATGTGAAAAAGTCTGGAATCCAGTGATAAGGAATATTGTGGGACCCGACTTTTTACATTTAAGCGAATTTCTACATTATCATTTACGATCAGCGGCCTAACATTTAAATTGTGCGGCGCAATAGGTGTTACAACAAAGGTGTCGTTATTGGGCGTGATGATTGGGCCTCCACAACTTAAAGAATATGCGGTAGAACCTGTGGGTGTAGAAATTATAATTCCGTCGCCCCAAAACGTATTCAAAAATTCACTGTTGATGTAGGATTCAACCGTAATCATGGCAGTTGTCTCTTTACGGGAGATGGTTAAATCGTTCAACGCAAAAGGGAAAAACATCGAATTATTGGGGGAAACAATTTCGATAACCGATCTTTTGCTGATTTTTACTTCACCTTTCAGAATATTATCGAGCTCCAGAAAAGCTTCTTCCTTTGTAAAACTCGCAAGAAAACCAAGGCGCCCCGTATTCACTCCAACCACAGGAATTTCTAAATCCTGAACAAAAAGAAGGGAGTTAACGATGGTTCCATCTCCACCGAAAGTAAAAAACAAATCGACTTTCTTTTCTTTTAAATCTTCTTTTCCGGCAAAGGTTTCGAAGACTTTAGAAAACTGCATTGCCTCAGCCATTTGTCCATATAAAATCGCCTGAACTCCTCTCTTCTCAAGTTCTGAAACAAATTTACTCAGATATAAAAAAGTATCCAGATCATTTTTCTGGCTGTAAATAGCTGCTTTCATTTCGTTTAAAATTCCATAAATTTTTGAAAAAATCCGAACCGATCTTTCATCAGATCTTCTTTCTCGTCTTCATAATATTTATGAACGACATTATAACCGTACCGTTCAAAAGTTTCATCAATTGAACTTAAGTTCCCACTGCTAATCTTTAAAGTAATTTGCACATCGTCACCGATAAACGCACTGATGTAACATCCGTAAATTTTTGCATTGTTCGACTCTACAATCTTTGCGATTTCTGTCATGGAGTAGCTTTTTTCGTTGATCTGAACAATCAGCATCGCTCCAGTTTCGGAAAAAAGTGGATATTTTGCGAATTCGCCAAACAAATCATCACAAGAAAGATATCCTAAATACTTCTCTGTTTTACTGAGAATTGGCAGTATATTACTACCGAAAGTATGAAAAAGCTTCACGGAATCCAGCATATTGCCATCTTCAAATACGGCAAATCTTTCGTAATGAATTTCTAAGGTCGATAAATTACCTTCGGGACTTTCTTCCAAAAAAGACTGGCTAAGCGCGCCCAGGTAAACACCTCTTTTCTTAATGAAAACATGTGAGTACCCAAATTCTTTCGCCATTTCATTAGCTTCTTCAATAGAATCATTTGTATTGAAGGCAGGATAATCCTTGGAAATATAATCTTTGATAAACATGAGTCAAATTTAGGAAAATAAAAAAAAAGAAGCACCGCTTTTAAAATAATATAAAAATTCGGCGTAAAAATTTGATCGCAAATACAAAATTTATTTATCTTTGTCGCCTTTCATTTTTACTTTTTATTAGATTTATTTAAAACCGCACGGCTTTTGGGTCTTGCGGTTTTTCTTTTGTCGGCGTTTTTGCTCGAAGGAAAATTAAGCCTGCTAAAATTATTAAGCCGCCTACAAACTGGAGAGGCGTTAACTTCTCACCATCTAGAATTCCCCATAATACGGCCACAACGGGCATTAACAATGTTACAGTGGAAGCAAATAATGGCGAAGAAATATTCAGCAATCTGTAATTCAACATCATTGCGAGACCAGTTCCAAAGATGGAAAGCAAACTCACGAAACCCAATCCAATAAACAGTCCTTTATCTGGATGAAGGTCATTGAAGAATCCAGCGATGATCAGAGCAATGAGTGAAGGCACTATCAAAACAAAGGAAAATACAAATGCGGAAAGAATTTTCGCTGGAATATCATGAAGTTTGGACTTTACGGTCGTCATTGAAATCGCATAACCCAAGGTTGCAAGGAGCAAAAGTAAAATCGGAATAAGTTTTAATTCGCCACTTTCACCTCCTGAAACTGCTAAAATGCAAGCTCCGGTAAAACTAATGGCAACACCAAATAACTGTCTTTTTGTTGTAGAAAATTTCCAGAATAATAAACCAACAATAATGACAAAAATAGGCATCATTGAATTTACAATTCCGGCAATACTACTGCTAACCGCGGTTTCCGCGATCGGAAAGAGAAACATAGGAATAAAATTTCCGGTCACTGCCGCCAGAATAAGCCACTTTAAATTTTTGCGGGGAAATTTTTTAATATTATTAATGGCTAACGGAAGCAATAAAATTCCTGCAATGAGAACGCGTAGGGCTCCAACTTCGTAGGGATTAAAATGCTCCAGCGATTTTTTGATCAATATAAATGAAGAACCCCAAATGATGGAAAGAACTATCAGCAATATCCATTTTTCTTTTTCAGGATTCATGGTTGTTATTTTTTAGAATTTTTAAATATTCACTTTTCGGTATCATTGTGGCGCCCAAACTTTCCAAATGCTCGGAGTGAATCTGACAGTCTATTAATTCGAAATGCTCACCCTGACTTTGAACAAAATGAATGAAACCGGCTTTGGAAGCGTTACTTACTTTTGCAAACATACTTTCGCCGCAAAACACGTTGCCAATCTGAATGCCATAAAAGCCGCCAACAAGTTCTTCATTCTGCCAAACTTCGATGCTTTTTGCAATCCCTTTTTCATACAGATTCACGACAGATTCAATAAGAACCTCGGAGAGCCAGGTCCCGTCTTGATCTTTTCGGAGAGTATGTGCGCATTCTTCCAGGACTTTGCGGAAACAGGTGTTTTCAGTAAAAGTAAAAACTTCGTCGCGTAATATTTTCCTCATCGATTTCGAAACTTTCAAATCATTAGGAAAAAGAACAAATCTGGGATCTGGACACCACCATAAAATCTCCTCGCCGGGATTGAACCATGGAAAAATTCCGATCTGATATGCAAAATGCAAACGCTCAGGGGAAAGATCACCGCCAATCGCTATAATACCAGATTCTGATTCCATATAAACGGGATCAGGAAAAGAAATTTCGTCGGGATTTAAGAGAATCATAGGAAAATGAAATCCTGCCAAGAAAGCAGGATTTTAAACTATTTTGCTAAAATTTTAGAAAGGTAGATCATCATCTTCCTCTTCAAAAACATTACCGCCTTGCGCTGGTTGCGTTTGTGAAGGTGTTGCTTGCGTAGGTTCATTTGAATCAGAAGCTACATTTTCGAGCCTCCAACCCACGATAGAATTGAAGTATTTCACATCTCCCTGTGGAGAAGTCCACTCTCTTCCTCTGATATTGATGGCAACTTTCACTTTATCACCTTCTTTGATTTGATTAAGCAAATCACCTTTTTCCTGCAAAAATTCAATATTTATTGGTTGCGGATACTGTTCTTCGGTCATCAGGACCATTTCTCTTTTCTGAAAACCGCTTGCAAACGTCTGAACTTCAGTTATTTTCTTTACTGTGCCTTGTAATTCCATGATATAAATTCGTTAATGGGGTAAAAGTAATAAAAATGGAACTAAAAAGAAAGTTCTGAGCTTAATTTTGGAAAAATTAAAATTTAGAATAAATTTATTGGTTTGGTAGGGAAAAGTTTTTATATTTGCACTCACAAAAAAAAGAGAAAGAGTTCATTTAGCGGATGTGATGTAATTGGTAGCCATGCCAGACTTAGGATCTGGTGCTGTGAGGCGTGTGGGTTCGAGTCCCTCCATCCGCACATTTTTTGAGTATTTTTTAGTTTTAAAAAATATATTTGCGAAAATAGCTCAGCTGGTAGAGCACGACCTTGCCAAGGTCGGGGTCGCGGGTTCGAATCCCGTTTTTCGCTCCACTTCTTGCCTTGGTGGTGGAATTGGTAGACACGCAGGACTTAAAATCCTGTGTCCGTAAGGATGTACGGGTTCAAGTCCCGTCCGAGGTACTTTAAACGCTGTTAATCATTTGATTAGCAGCGTTTTTTTTGTTTGTTGAATGCGAAAACCTGTTTAGCAATTCCTTTTTTAAAACTGCTGGACTTAAATAGTGCCTTTTTATTTCCTACTCCATTATGAATTAAAATTGAATCTTTTCGGCATACATTAATTATATTCTTCTTCAAATTTTCCAGAAAAAACGAATGCTTCTCGCAGCTTTTTTCATTAATAGCTTTAAGTTGTACAAAAGAAAATAGATCCGAAAATTCTGAAGAAAAAGAAACAGTACTCTATCCAGTATCTGTGAATAATACGCTCGCATCCACTAAACTTTCTACAGAATCAACCCTAATAAAAGTATTATTAGTGAAAGCCATACTTATAAAGCTTCAGAACGGACTTCAGAAAGAAGCCTGGGTAAAAGGAGCATACTTCGATAAAGATTAAAATAAAGATCTACTCGGAGAGATCAGTTAGACCTCAGTCTTGATGGAAAAACCTATAAAATGAAAAAACAATATCAATAAGAAATCATAAACCGAGTTGGGAGTAAATAGTTGATATTTTACTAGTGGTACTTTTTTTGTTATTACCCTTTGAAATAAAAAATCATGTCAATCCACAATCTCAAAACATTATCCGAAGTCTACAATACCCTCAATAAAAAAGGTATTACGAAAGAAATCTGCATGAATGAAGAACATCAGATGATTTTAGGCAAGAAAGAGAAAATCTATAAACCAGAAGATTTATGCATCGTTAAATCATACCGTTTCGAAGGGGAAAGCAACCCTGATGATAACGCAGTACTGTATTTAATTGAAGATCAAGATGGTGAACTGGCAACGATATTAGATTCTTACGGCGCGACAAGTAATTACAGTGGGGAAGAATTCGATAATTTCCTGAGAAAAGTGCCCGTACACGAGAAGGCTGAATACGATATACAATAATTATAAAATCCGAAATTAATTTTCGGATTTTTTCTTAAAGATCTTTTTGAAAATCCCTTTTTCTTTCGCCGCCTCCTTTTTTTCCTGGACTTTACTTTTTACGTTTTCTACTTTTTCTTTCATCTCCGCTTTTGTCTCCTGCAGGTCTTTTTTATTCTGTTCTAATGCAACTTTCGTATTTCCAACCGTATTTTTAATCGATTCTTCTGTTTTTGGCGCATTTTTACCAATCAGCGTTTTCTTTAAACCTTGCTCAATTCCACGCCAGAATAAATTGAAGAACGATTTTGTTTTATCTCTTTCCACGCCTTCCACCTCCACGGATTCAGGATAGTTTCCGGAATCTGTTTTCACAAAAATATTAGCCACAGCAGAGAGTAGTTTATCTTTTTCACCCGTTTGTTTCAAAACTGCTATCTTCAAGTTCTGGTGAACCATTTTCAAAGTACCGCCAATTCCTCGCTGTGTTCCTTTAAAATTAAATATAAGATCAGAAATTAATCCCGTCGCCTGTATTTTTAGATAAGGTTCGATAAACGGGTTGATTCTGGAAGCTGGCAAATCGGCAATATTCCCGGAAATCGCAAATGCATCGTTTAGATTTGCTGTATCAAAACTCCATTTCACATTCATTGGCGAAGTATCCATAAACCTGCACTGAATAGAAATCGGAATAAGCGTTGGTTTTCCTTTCATTTTTCCTGAATTCAAATTCTTCACATTCATATTTAAATTGGTGAAAGTTAATTTTCCTGGGCCGTCGCTTTTCTTGGTATCTTCTTCGTAAACCAACAGCGCGTTTTTAACATCTAAATTCTGCACAAAAACCGGAAATTTTATCGATCTTAAGAGTTGAGAATACATTGGTTTTTCGCTTAAATCATCTTTCGGAATTTTACTTCGGAAAATATTTGCATCTACATTATTTAAAGTCATATTGCTGAGATCCATGAATTTATTCTCAGACACCAAATCCCATTTTCCCTTTGCTGAAAGCTGACTGACCTTAATATCATACAGATCTTTTTCAGTTGGAATCATACGAATATATTGCGCTCGCGAAACCGTTGGTTTCATCATAAAGTTCGAAACCTGCACTTCATTTTTATTCAACTTGAAAAGCGTTGCAGAAAGATTGTAGAATTTTGTTTTATAATTAAAGTTTTTTGTTGTTAAGCTGTAATTTCCAGTGGTGAAAGGGAACTTGTCTTTAATGGTTTTTTCATTCATTTCAACCTGCTGAATTCCGGCATTTAAATTTTTAAAAACCAAAGGTTGATCTTTGCTGTCGAGCACCAGATTCGAGTTTTTAACTACCACATTTCCAACAGTTAAAGGTAATTGAATCCCATCAAAAGACGGTTTCTTTTTCGAGGTATTAGTAGCGGTTTTTACCGTTCCATTCAGTTGATTAATTAGAACATCATTTACAGCAAGTTTTAATTTATTGTTAATGAATTTCCAGTCTTTGATATTTAGTTTAATATTTTGCACAACCAAATCTAAACTCGTCTTATCTGCGCGACTATTTGTAGGTTTGACTGAAAAATTTGTGAAATCGGCGGATTTAGGATTTAAATTTAAAAGACCAACATTAATATTTTCATTGGTAGAAACATAATTTATATTCCTGCCTTTGATGTCGAAATCTTCATATTGAAAAGGAATATTTCCCTTCGCGGTTTCCCCGTTCATCAAAAGACGGCTGATTTTCAACGTTAAATTTTGCGCAACAAATAATGGATTTCCAGTCGGTTTTCGAATATCTATTTTCGCATCATTCATCAGGACATTTTCCAGCTGAACATCATACGTAAAACTTTTCTTTTTCTCATTTGGCTGAGAGTTGGTGGTGTACATGATGATTTCAGGCTCTTCAAAATTCACGTCGCTCAGCGTCAAATTATCACCTTTAAACAAGATATCTTTAAAATTCATTTCCCTCGACTTCACATCGAAAAGGTTTCGCTTTTTTGGATAAAATCTACGGAAATTACCATACGAAAGGAGTGGATTCATGGCAAAGTTTTTTACGCGCATCTGACCATCTGCGGTCGTAATCTGTTTTGCGGTAAATGCATATACATTGTCAGGACGAAAATAAAAATTTTTTCCGCTCAGGTCGTAGCTATCAAACACAAAGGGTAATTTTTGATCCTCTGAATTTTTTGTCATTTTTAAATCCTGTACGCTGAGATCAAGCTCTTTTACAGAAAGATATTTCTGACCTGTATGCCGGAAAATTTGAATGTCGCCCTGCGATATTTTGATATCTTCAAAAAGGATCTCCTGCTTTTTATCTTTTTTCTGAGGATCTTCTTTTGCAAGAATAATATTGAGTTTAGGGTGAACGAGAGTTAAATCATTTGTAGAAATATTCTTATTAAACAGTAAATCGTAAATCCCTAAACGCGAAATAGAAAGCGTATCTATGGTTCCCTGAAGACCGAGTATATTTTTATTGTCTGGATTTTGGTTGTTTACAGAAATGCTAGTAGAATGAATGTCACCGCTTCCTAAATCAACATCTAAAGTTTGGTAAGTGACAATATAATCTGAATTATTTTTGATGTAACCTGGTAAGTTTTTCTTCAGCCAAAAATTCAGCCCAAAATTACCCACCAGAAAAATAAGGAGGAAAATCCCGAAGACAATTGAAAAAATTTTAAAGTATTTATTTTTCATGAGAGTCCAATAGATAATTTTATGCCACTAATTCATTACATAAACGCAGAAAGGATCTTTTCAGACTTCCATTTCAACCACATAACCTTCATGCCCTCTTACATTAATAAAATTCCCCCCTTCGAAAGAAAGATACTGTCCCTTTATTCCTCTTAAAACACCTTCAAATTCTGGTTTTTTATCTAATGTAAATGAGTTTATTTTTTCCGGCGATTCATACGGGAAATCCAGTTTTACAATATCTTCTTCGCCAGCGTAGAAACTTTTAAAATCTTCTGGAAAATATTCCTTGATTTTTTCTCTGAAATCAGCCAGATCCAAATCATCTTCGTAATCATCTTCCAGCATTTTTCGCCAGTTGGTCTTATCAGCAAGATGTTCTTTCATGGCAACCTCGATCATTCCAGCTTCATATCGATTGTCGGTTTTAGCGATACAGAGCGCAAAAGTGGCTCCCTGATCAATCCATCGCGTGGGGATTTGACTTTCCCGCGTAACGCCAACTTTTACATCGCCAGTGTAGGCCAAATAAACGACATGCGGTTTTAACTGAATCGCTTCTTCCACTTCTAAATTCCGTTCGCCAATTCCCAGATGCGCAGTTGATAGTTCTGGGCGGATAATCGTTTCACTTGCAAAAGGACTTTCAAAAAAACAGTTTTTGCAGAATCCCATGCGGAATAATTTCTCATCATTACCGCAGTTTACACATTCATAGCCAATATGTTTAATTTTCAACGTCTTCCCAATCAACTGATTCATGTTTATTAAATCATGATTTAAATTCAGAAAATATTGAATAGGTTTGCCATTTTGAGTGGTCATTTTTAGAATTTGTCCGCTGAACTTCATGAGTAACTATTTACATCAAATATAAAAAAAACATCCTTAGCGGATGTTTTTAAGTTGATAAAGAGATAGAAGTTATTTCTGATCTTGTTTGTCTTCTTTTAATTTTTCGGCGTCTTTTCTTTCATTTTCCAGCGCGTTCATTTCTTCATCTTGTAAGCCGACTGCTGTTTTCACTGTAGCAGAATCATAACTCAGGTTAATAGAATCTTGCTGGATCAAAGGATCTGTTGTAGGTTCAACAACGGCAGAAACGTCTGTTTCTTTTTTGCTGCACGAAGCAAGCATAAGTATTGTTGCGGTTAAGACTAACGAATACTTAATAATATTAGTTTTCATTACTTTTGATTTATCTTTGCAATACTACGAAATAATTCGGCAGATTATTATGCTTTAAATCATAGAAAATGAACTACTTAGTCACTGGCGGAAGCGGTTTTATCGGGTCGCACTTGGTTGAACATTTACTTAAAAATGGACATTCTGTCATTAACATTGACAATTTTGATGATTTTTATGATTACCGAATTAAAATCAAAAATACACTTGAATCGGTAACCAAGACGTTGGAATTTAGTTTTCATGAGAAAGAGCTTGATATTCAGAAGCTTATCTTTGAAACCTCTTCCAAACAATATCAACTTTACTATCAGGACATTCGAGACCAAGAAGGATTGGAAAAAATTTTTCAAAAACATAAAATTGATTTAATTATCCATTTTGCGGCCTTGGCGGGTGTTCGCCCATCTATTGAAAGACCATTGGATTATCAGGAAGTAAATATTAAAGGAACGATGCATCTTTGGGAGCTCGCGAAAGAGTTTAAGATCACTAAATTTATTTCAGCCTCCAGTTCTAGCGTTTACGGCAACAATGAGAAAACCCCTTTCAACGAAGAAGATGCGGTTGACCAGCCTATTTCCCCTTATGCTGCGACTAAAAAATGTACAGAGATTTTAGGACATGTGTATCATCATCTCTATAAAATTGATATGATCCACCTCCGGTTTTTCACGGTTTATGGCCCAAGACAAAGACCTGATTTGGCAATTCATAAATTCACCAAACATATTTCTGAAAACAATCAAATACCAATTTACGGTGACGGCTCATCTGCGCGCGATTACACCTATATCGATGATATTATTGAAGGTGTTCAGAAAGCGGTTACTCATTTAGAAACCCGAACGGATGTTTATGAAATTGTAAACCTCGGCGAAAACCAAGTCATATCTTTAAATGAAATGGTAGAAACTATAGAAAATGAGCTGCAAAAAAAAGCAGAAAGAGAAACCTTCCCGATGCAACCTGGCGACGTTCTGAAAACCAACGCCGACATCCACAAAGCCAAGACTTTAATGGGTTATCAGCCTGCCACCCATTTCCAAAATGGCATAAAAAAGTTTGTGGAATGGTTTTTGAGAAATGGTTCCTGAAAAAAAATAAAAATAATAACCAAAGTTTGTTGAAAATCAGTGATAAAAACATTTTTTATGTCACCTATTTTTATACTTTTGCAAAAAATAAAATGATATGTATTGGACATTAGAATTGGCTTCTTATCTGAGCGACGCACCTTGGCCGATGACAAAGGCAGAACTTATTGATTATGCAATAAGAACAGGTGCCCCGATGGAGGTGGTAGAAAACCTTCAGGCAATCGAAGACGAAGGGGAAATTTATGAATCAATCGAAGAAGTTTGGAGCGATTATCCAACCGACGATGATTTCCTCTGGAATGAAGATGAATATTAAAAAACACAGTCGATGGTCATCTTTGGCAATCGGCTTTTATATTTTAGAAAAATTCTAAAAATTTAAAATTATAAAATAGCTGCGTGTTTCCTACATCGGCTTAAAGTAAATAGTATGGGTTTTATAGACAAAGTTCTTAAAGGTTTCCTTGGTGATAAAAATATAACCGATCTTAAAGACGTAAGAAAAGTTGTAAGCAAAATTAAAGCAGTAGAACCAGATATTCGCGAATTATCGGATGATGGCTTACGATCAAAAACTGCTGAATTTAAAGAAAAACTTAAAGTTGCCACTGCAGAAATCTCAGCGCAGATTGATCAGCTGAAAGAACAGATCAAGAATTCCCTGAATATCGATGAGAAAGAAGCGCTTTTTACTCAGATAGAAGCCCTGAAAAAGGATTCCTATCAGATCGAAGAGAAAGTTCTTTCTGATATTTTACCTGAAGCTTTTGCCCTAATTAAAGAAACTTCGCGCCGTTTGGCAGAAAACGGAGAAATTCGGGTGCAAGCTACCGAAATGGACCGTGAACTTGCTGCAACCAGAGATTTCGTTGAATTAGATGGCGATACTGCAGTTTGGAAAAACCATTGGGATGCTGCCGGAACTCCTATCAATTGGGATATGGTGCATTACGATGTGCAATTTATTGGTGGAGTTGTTCTTCACAATGGTAAAATTGCGGAGATGGCGACTGGTGAAGGTAAAACCTTGGTAGGAACCTTACCGATCTATTTAAATGCCCTTCCTGGAAGAGGTGTTCATGTTGTAACGGTAAATGATTATTTGGCGAAACGTGACTCCCTTTGGATGGGACCACTTTATCAATTTCATGGCCTTTCTATCGATTGTATTGATAACCATCAGCCGAACTCTGATTCACGAAGAAAAGCATACCAATCAAGCATTACCTACGGAACCAATAATGAATTTGGTTTTGATTATTTAAGAGATAACATGGTGACTTCCCCATCTGAATTGGTTCAGGGTGAATTAAATTTTGCGATTGTAGATGAGGTCGATTCAGTTTTAGTGGATGATGCGAGAACGCCGTTGATTATTTCCGGTCCAGTTCCACAAGGGGATCGTCAAGAATTTGATACTTTAAAACCATCTGTTGATAGAATTGTAGAGATTCAGAAAAAAACAGTGAGTGCTATTTTTAATGAAGCCAAAAAACTTATTAACAACGGCAATACAAAAGAGGGCGGATTTAAACTTTTACAAGCATACAGAGGTTTACCAAAAAACCGTCAGTTGATTAAATATCTTTCGGAAAGCGGTCACAAAACACTTCTTCAAAAAACTGAAGGACAATATATGGCAGATAACAACCGTGATATGCCAATTGTCGACAAAGATTTATATTTTGTTATTGACGAAAAAAATAACCAAATCGATCTTACAGATAAAGGCGTAGAATATATGTCTGCGGGAAATGAGGATAAAGATTTCTTCGTTTTACAGGACATCGGAACTGAGATTGCCGAAGTTGAAGCTAAAAATTTAACCAAAGAGGAAGAGTTTGAAGCCAAAGACAAATTATTCAGTGATTTTGCCGTAAAATCTGAAAGAGTTCATACCCTGAATCAGTTACTAAAAGCATATACATTATTTGAAAAAGATGATGAATACGTAGTTATTGATGGCGAAGTAAAAATTGTAGATGAGCAAACCGGTCGTATCATGGAAGGAAGACGTTATTCAGACGGTCTTCACCAGGCGATTGAAGCTAAAGAAAATGTAAAAATCGAAGCGGCAACTCAAACTTTTGCAACCATTACCCTTCAGAATTATTTCCGGATGTACAACAAACTTGCGGGAATGACAGGTACTGCAGAAACGGAAGCTGGTGAACTTTGGGAAATTTATAAATTAGATGTTGTAGTTATTCCTACCAACAGACCAATTGTAAGAGATGACCGACAGGATTTGGTCTACAAAACCAACCGTGAAAAATATAATGCAGTAATCGAAGAAATTGAAAGATTAACCGCAGACGGAAGACCCGTTTTGGTTGGTACAACTTCAGTGGAGATTTCTCAGTTGCTTTCAAGAGCACTTCAGTTAAGAAAAATTCAGCACAACGTATTGAACGCGAAACTTCACGCACGTGAAGCAGAAATCGTAGCGATGGCTGGTGGACCTGGTGTTGTAACCATTGCCACCAACATGGCAGGTCGTGGTACCGATATTAAATTGCAAGGCGACGTGAAGAAAAATGGTGGTTTGGCAATCGTCGGTACAGAAAGACATGATTCCCGACGTGTAGACAGACAGTTGCGTGGTCGTGCCGGAAGACAGGGAGATCCAGGGAGTTCTCAGTTCTACGTTTCGTTGGAAGACAACTTGATGCGTCTTTTCGGTTCAGAAAGAATTGCAAAAATGATGGATAAAATGGGTCATAAAGAAGGTGAAGTAATTCAGCACGGTATGATTTCTAAATCCATCGAAAGAGCACAGAAAAAAGTAGAGGAAAATAACTTCGGTATTCGTAAAAGACTCTTGGAATATGATGATGTCATGAATAAACAGCGTGACGTAATCTATAAAAGAAGAAAGAATGCACTTTTCGGAGATCACTTGAAATACGATATTTCAAACATGATTTTTGATGTTTCCCAATCACTCGTTACACGAGGTAAAATGGATGGTGACTTCAAAGAATTCGAATACGAAATCATCAAAAACTTCACGATGGAAGCTCCATTCAGTGAAAATGAATTTAAGACAAAACAAATTCCAGAACTTACAGACCTACTTTTTAAAGCTGCAACTGAAGATTACCGGATGAAATTAAATCTTTTAAAAGAGAAGTCCTACCCGATTATTGAAAATGTATATAAAAATCAAGGGTCAATGTTTAAAATGATTCAGGTTCCTTTTACAGATGGCACTAAAACCATGACGATTGTAACTGATTTAAAAGAAGCGTATGAATCTAAATGTGATTCCCTGATCAATGACTTCGAAAAAAATATTTCGCTTGCAATCATCGATGAAAACTGGAAATTACACCTTAGAGAAATGGATGATTTAAGACGTTCGTCACAAGGTGCGGTTTATGAGCAGAAAGATCCACTGGTAATTTACAAGCAGGAATCTTTTTATCTCTTTACGGAAATGGTAGAAAAAATCAACAAAGAGATTGTTTCTTTCCTCTACAAAGGAGAAATCCCGGCTTAAGTACATTATAGCATATAATAAAAAACCCAGCGTGATAATTTCATGCTGGGTTTTCTTTTTTACTCAGAGAATTTAACTCTTTTTCACTAAATAAAGTAAAAAAATTTACCCTTTAACCCATTTAAGAATATTGGGGAATATGACATTCTCTCTTTTCTTTTTGCTGAAAAACCGCGGAATGTGACCCGTGTTTTCCATAAAAATTAATTGGTGCGGAATTTCCTTCTCTGTTAAAACTGAATCTAAAGCCAAACCCTGTTTTTTATTAACTAAAATGTCCCGATCTCCTTGAAACATTAAGGTTGGTATATTAGAAACATTCGCAATCGGACTCGCTTTTTTAAATTCTTCCGACAGATTTTTACGGTCAAACTTTTCTCCCACAACATCCTGTAGGGTTCGCGAAGAATATTTGGAGTAAAAAGAGTTCGTGTAGTTTTCAGTATAAAAATCAGTGGGACCGCTCAGTGAGATAATTTTCTTGATTTGCTGCGGATTCTTATATCCGTAAATCATCGCAATGTGTCCACCAGAACTTTCACCCAGTAACACATAGTTATCCTCCCGGAAACCCTCTTCCTTCGCCAAAGCATTAATCTTTTCGACAGCCAAACCGATATCTTCCACTTGTTGCTTGTAGGTTGTATTTTTATTGACGAGACGATAATTAATATTGGCTGTCGGAATATTGTTTTTATGCAGAAATTTCTGAATCATCTTCATGTGTTCTTTTCGCCCTATCTTCCAGGCGCCACCATGTACAATAATTACTGCAGGAGTTTCTTTATTAAATGATGCAGGAATAAAAACATCCATCGTCTGTTGACGGGAATCACCATATTTTAAATTAAATATTTTCTTTTCACTCTGCTCCCCTACTTTGACGCGGTATCTAGAACTACAAGAAGAAAGAACTATACTACATAGTCCTATTGCTAAAAAATTATATATAAGAATGTTTTTTTTCATAAAGTACTTATAGAAAGTTTTGTACCAAAATAATAATTTGTCTCGGAATATTTTATCAACAATAAAAACAGATATATATTGGTGTTTTCATCTAATAAATTTATTCCTCCATCAATATAAAAGGAATTAAAATCATCCCGTCAAAGAAACCTTTTTTAACAGCAATTCTAATAATTTTTGTACTTTTAAAGCTTAAATTTTACAAAAATGGCATTAGTAGATCTTTCGAAGCAAGTGGCACTCGGTATTGATATCGGCGGTACAAATACCAAATTCGGACTTGTTAATCACCGCGGAGTAATCCTGGAAAAAGGAAGTTTAAAAACCGATGATTTCCCACTGGTTGAAGATTTTATTGATGCATTGTATGAAAAATTAACTCCACTTATCGACAGACATTGTGATGAGCGAAAGTTCGACGGGATAGGTGTTGGCGCACCCAATGCAAATTATTATACAGGTACCATTGAACAGGCACCTAATCTCAACTGGAAAGGCATTGTTCCTTTTGCAGAACTGATGACAAAAAAGTTTGGTGTTCGTTGTAAAATGACCAATGATGCTAATGCTGCAGCTCTTGGTGAAATGATGTTTGGTGCCGCACGTGGAATGAAAGATTTTATCATGATGACCCTAGGAACTGGTGTAGGAAGTGGAATCATTACAAATGGCCAACTTCTTTATGGGCACGATGGTTTTGCCGGTGAACTCGGACACACCATTGTAAAACCAGGCGGGAGAAAACATTGGAGCACAGGATCAGAAGGTTCACTGGAAGCCTACGCTTCGGCAACAGGAATTGCAATTACAGCTAAAAAAATGCGTGTGGAATTTCCAGGTTCTATGCTTAACAACTACCCGGAAGAGGCAGTCAATTCAAAAATAGTTTATGAATGTGCGGTCGCAGGAGATGAAACGGCAGTTGAAGTTTTTCGGTATACGGGACAAAAATTGGGTGAAGCTTTGGCTAATTTCGTTATGTTTTCCTCTCCCGAAGCGATTTTACTATTTGGCGGTGTCATCAAAGCCGGAGATTATATATTGAAACCTACAAAATTGCATATGGAGCGAAATCTCTTGCCTATTTTCCGAAATAAGGTACAACTTGTTTTCAGTGAATTGGATGAAGCAGATGCTGCCATTTTAGGCGCAAGCGCACTTGTTTGGGAGAAATAAATTGCTTTATAACATACAATTAAAAACGTGATTTTTCGAGAGGATTTTAAGTGAAGATTGGTTTTAAAATTTTCTAAATATTAATTAAAATCACTTATATTCTTTAAATATCCTCTTGTAATCAGGAATTAAAAAAAGTTTTAAAAATAAAATAAATGGATACACAAAATTTAGAATACCTCACATTTGGAGGCGGATGCTTTTGGTGCGTAGACAGCGTCTTGGATTTACTTAAAGGCGTAGAATCTACCACATCAGGGTATGCAGGCGGACATACGGAAAATCCAACATATAAAGAAGTTTGCACGGGAGAAACCGGACATGCGGAAGTCGTACAACTGGCTTACAATCCAGAAATAATATCTTTTGACGAATTAATGGACGTTTTCTTCTTCCTTCATGATCCAACGCAATTGAACCGACAAGGAAATGATATTGGAACGCAGTATCGCTCTGCCATCTTTTATAAAGATGAAGCTGAAAAGCAAAAAGCCGAAGAAGCCCTAAAAAAATCTGAAGCTTCTGCTAGATACGAAGGCAAATATGTAACAGAAATTACGAAGCTTGAAAATTTCTATCCTGCCGAACAATACCATCAAGGATATTATGAGGCGAATCCCACGCAACCTTACTGCAGTGCAGTCGTAGGACCAAAAATTGCAAAGTTTAAAAAACATTTTGGCGCATTAGGAATGCTGAATGAAGAATAAAGATAAAAGCGGAGATATTTTCTCCGCTTTATTTTTTGGATGAAAAAGGAATTTTAAAAATAATTCTTCCTTGGCAGCAGAGATTTAAGGAAAACCTTCACCAATTACCGCAAAAAAAGACTGCCAAAAAATTCAGCAGTCTTTAAAATTAAGGATGTTGGTTTATTATTTAACCAAAGTCATTTCACTGATTAGGTGTCCTGCATTTCCGTATTTTTCGATGGTCCAAAGTACCATTCTTACATCAACACTAATGGTTCTCTGTAATTTCGGATCGAAAATAATGTCGCCACTTAGCGCCTCACTATTACCGTCGAAAGCCAAACCAAGCAATCTTCCTTCACCATCAAGAACAGGTGATCCAGAGTTTCCTCCAGTAATATCGTTATTCGATAAGAAGTTTACAGGCATGAAACCTTTTTTGTCTTTATACTGTCCGAAATCTTTCTTTTTTACCAAATCTAAAAATCTTTGTGGCAAATCGAATTCTTCGTCACCTTTTTTATACTTCGCAACCATTCCAGTAATGTCCGTATAGTAATTATCTTTTTCTTTAATTCCAGCGTAATTTCTATCTGATCTTTCTGGCAATGTTGTAATTGACCCCGTAGTTATTCTCATTGTTGAGTTTGCATCCGGATAAAAAGAAGTTTCTGGCTGAGATTTTCTTAAACCATCTAAGAATACTCTGTTGTTTTTTGCAAAAGCTTCATCAATTTTAGCATACTTTTCAGTCGTTAATTTTTGATCTTCTACAAATCCATTAGCCAATTTTAACAACGGATCTGCATCAATTGCCAAACGGTTTGGATTATTCACAAAGTTCATCGCTGATTCTTTGGTTGCAAATATGGAAGAAAATGCAACATTGGAAAGGTTTTTGGCATCAACTGCTAAAAGTGTTGGTGAACCTACGCTCTTATTTACTCTCTGTTGGTAAAGATTCACCATCGAGTTCAGCATTTCACCTTCTAATTTTACGTTTAGTTTTTCATATATTCTATCAATAGCCGCAACAACTTTTGGTTTCATTACCACTTTAGCTGCGTCATCCTGGTCAGCATACGTTTTCAAAAGAGAACCTAACTGATAAGCGATGTTGATATATTTCGCATTTCTCTGTAATTGTGAAGAATAATTTCTTTCAACATTACGGTCAGAGAACTGAGAATAATTTGTTTTCAAATCTTGGAGTACAGAACCATAAGCAGATTCATTTTCAGGCAATAATGCCCAAGTTTGGAATTTAGCTTCCAAAGCTCGTTTTTCAGCGATCGTTTGATTTTTTTCTACTGCATCGATCGTTCCCTGTCTGTTTTTCCAGTAATTAGCAACGCCTGCATATTGGGAAGCATAATCTAATTTCGTTGCCTGATCTTTATCCATGTATTTTTTCATGACATCCATAGCAACTTTAGATGCTTCTACCCAAGCTGGATAATCTTTGTTCACCATTTGCTCGATACCGAACGATGGTAAAAACCTGTTTGTTCTTCCAGGGAAACCAATAATCATGGTAAAATCACCCGGTTTGTATCCTCTCAGTGAAATAGGAAGTGCATGTTTCGGTTTCATCGGAACATTGGTTGCTGCGTATTCTGCAGGATTTCCATTGGCATCCGCATAAACTCTGAATACAGAAAAATCTACGGTATGTCTCGGCCATTCCCAGTTATCAGTATCGCCACCAAATTTTCCTAATGAATTTGGAGGAGTTCCTACCAATCTTACATCTTTAAAATCCTGATATACGAAATAGTAAAATTCATTTCCATTATAGAAATCTCTTACTACAACAGTGTATTTCCCGTTTTCAGAATTCTCTGTTTGTATGGCTTTATATTCTGCATCGATGATGTTTTTTCTATCATCAGCAGACATATTATTATTTAATTTAGCATTGATGCGTTTAGAAACGTCATCCATTCTAACAAGAAATCTTACAGATAAGCCTTGAGCAGGAAGTTCTTCGCTTTTTTTCATTGCCCAGAAACCATTGGTTAAATGATCTTTTTCTGGCGTTGAAAGTGCTGCGATATTTCCGTATCCACAGTGGTGATTTGTAAATAATAGTCCTTCTTTAGAAACCATTTCAGCGGTACATCCTCCGCCAAACTGCACGATTGCATCTTTCAAACTTGAATTGTTGACAGAATAAATTTCTTCGGCCGTAAGTTTAAGTCCTTCTTTTTTAAGGTCTACACCATTAAGTCTTTTGATCATGGTCAAAAGCCACATTCCTTCATCTGCTTTCAGTTGCATAAAGCTCAGCATAAAGGTGAGCAGTAAAAAAATTCTTTTCATTTAATATTTATTTATCTCGCTAATTTAAGAAATTCCTTTTACTTGTTGGCACCAAAAAAACCAGAGGCAAAAATCGCATCTGGTTTAAACATTTATTATGTTGTTAGAATTTTATTATTTCAAATAGAAACCTATGAATCAATCTCTTACCATTTCAGTATGTGGAATATCATCTTCAAGATAATTTTTTCCTGTCGATTTAAAACCGAACATTTCATAAAATCTTAATAAATAATCCTGCGCAGAAATTTGCACTTTTGTAGTATTAAATCGCGTTTCGACAACATCGAGGGCAATTTTCATTAAAGCTTTACCTAATTTTTTACTTCGGAAATCTTTATTGGTTAACACACGACCAATGGAAGGAACATCGTATTTAATGTGTGGCCCGAAAACTCTGCAATACGCCAAAATTTCCTCATCACCTTCCGCCCAGATATGAAGAGCTTTCGTATCAGAACCATCGGTTTCTGGATAAGGACAGTTTTGCTCAACTACGAAAACATCGATTCGTGCCTGTATAATTCGGTACAATTCCTCTGTCGAAAGTTGCTCAAAGGATTTTACCTTCCAGACAATTGTTTCAGATTTCATAACATTAATCCTTCTAATTGTCAAATTTTACCTGATTTTCAAACAAGAATTGGTTTGTTGTCGAAATAAATTTAAGAATTTCATCACCTCCAACTTTCTTTTCCGCCGATGTTACATAAATTTCCGGCAAATCTTCCCAGGTTTTTAGCAATTCCTCTTTGTATTTCTCCACATTTCCGATTACCACATTGGGTTTCAGTTTATCTACTTTTGTGAATACAATTGAAAAAGGAATTCCGCTTTCTCCACACCATTCAATAAACTCAATATCAATTTTTTGTGGTGTATGTCGGGAATCGATGAGGACGAAAAGATTCACCAAATTTTTTCGGTTCAGGATATAATTGATAATTAAATTTTCAAAATCTTTTCTCAAACTTTTAGAAACTCTGGCATAACCATATCCGGGTAAATCGGTTAAATACCACTTTTCATTAATGATAAAATGATTGATAAGCTGCGTTTTTCCTGGCGTACCAGAAGTTTTTGCTAAATCTTTATGGTTCATCATTGCATTGATCAAGGAGGATTTTCCCACATTTGATCGTCCTATAAATGCATATTCGGGTAAAGTTGCCTCGGGGCAATCTTGCCATCTGCCACTACTTTTTACGAATTCTGCTGTTTTGATTACCATATTCTCGAATTTATTTTAACTGAAATAAAAAATGGAAGCTGTACTTCCATCAAACTATTTTTTTTCTCTCTGTAACCAGGAATACAAAATATCATTGAATTCATCAGGTTTTTCCATCATGGCTGCGTGACCACATTCTTCAATCCAATGGAGTTCAGAATTGGGTAGAAATTTGTTCATGTCCACAGCTACTTCGGGAGGCGTAACATTATCCTGTCGTCCCCAAATAAGGCAAACCGGTGTGTTAATTTTGGGTAGATCGTTCAGCATATTGTGTTTGATGGCGCTACGGGCCAACATCACCGTTTTTATACCTTTCATTCGATCATTTACCACTGAAAAAACTTCGTCAACCAATTGATCTGTTGCTACGTCTGGATTATAAAAAACTTCCTGTGTTTTCTTTTTGATATAATTTTTATCGCTTTTGCGGGGGAAACTATCTCCAAAGGCTCTTTCGTATAAACCAGAACTTCCTGTCAAAACCAAATGCGTAACCAAATCCGGTCGCGCTAAAGTGAGGATAAGCCCAACGTGTCCACCCATAGAATTTCCAACAATTGTTGCAGCACTGCCTACTTTTTCTTCAATAAACTTTGCAACGAATTTCGCAATAGTGGTAAGATTTGTATTAAGGACGGGCAAATCATAGATGGGAAGTACGGGCACAAACACCTTATATCCTTTCTCAGAAAAGTACAGAACTGTATTCTCAAAATTGCTTAATCCACCCATTAATCCGTGCAACAGAATAATAGGCTCCCCTTCTCCAGCTTCAATAAAAGCGAATTTCTTTTCTTTTTTTGTTTTAAATATCATAGAGTTTACGCATTAAGCGTGTGCAAAAATACAAATTAAACACCAAATTATTATTTCCCTTTTTAATTAATAATAAAAGTAACATTTTTTTAATCAAATTAATAGCGCCAGCATTGATAAATTTCATGGTTTAATTAACTGCTTTTTAATCAGGAAGTTAATTAATAATTCAAAACTTATTAACATTAAGTCAAAAAGTGGGTAAAAGTGGGAGCCTTTGGAAATTTTTATATAAATTTGTCCCAAATGAAGAATTTCATCGGGACATATGAATGTAGAATAGACGACAAAGGTCGCCTAAAACTCCCATCCGCGCTGGTAAAGCAAATGGGAGACTTCGACGATGGTTCTTTTGTAATTAAACGCGCTGTGTTTCAGCCATGTCTCGAGGTATACCCGATGACAGGATGGGAGCAGCTGATGCAAAAACTCAACAGCCTGAACCGCTTTATCAAGAAAAATGCAGATTTCATCCGCATGTTTACGGCAGGTGTGAAAGTCGTTGAGCTGGACAACGCAGGTCGTCTTCAAATTTCTAAAGATTTGACGCAGTTCGCGAATTTGAAAAAAGAAATCGTGATAACGAGCGCCGGAGAACTGTTTGAAATCTGGGACAAAGAAGCCTACGAAAATGTAATCGCAACATCTGAAGAAAATTTTGCGAAACTCGCTGAAGAAGTGATGGGAAACATCAGTTTTGAAGAAAAAGAACTGTAGAAATTCCGAAGTAATCAAGAAAATTTAACCTGAATACAATGTATCACAATCCTGTTTTGCTGAAAAAAAGTGTCGATGATTTGATCACAAATCCTGACGGCATTTACGTGGACTGCACTTTCGGCGGCGGCGGTCATTCACGCGAAATCCTGAGTAGACTTTCCGAAAAAGGAAAACTATATGGGTTTGACCAGGATTTAGATGCGCTTAAAAATAATATTGAAGATCCACGATTTACACTTATTAATCAAAATTTTCGGTTTTTAGAAAATGCCTTGATGATGTACGGCGTTTCAAAAGTTGATGGAGTTTTGGCCGATTTTGGTGTTTCTTCTCATCAGTTCGATGCAGCGGAAAGAGGTTTTTCCACGAGAAGTAATGCGCCACTGGATATGAGAATGAACGTGATGCAACTTCTGGATGCTAAAAAAGTAGTTAATGAATATGAAGAAGATCATCTTGCAGATATTTTCTACCAATACGGAGAAATTCGGGAGTCAAGAAAGTTAGCAAAAGAAATTGTTAACCACCGGAAACTAAAACCGATTGAAACCACAGAAGATCTAAAAAAACTCTTCAGTTATATCCCGCAATTCAAGCAGAATAAAGTGTATGCTCAGATTTTTCAGGCGATAAGAATTGAAGTTAATCAAGAATTAGAAGTCATAAAAGAACTGCTGGTGCAAGCACACAGAATGTTGAAGCCAGGGGGAAGACTTGTAGCGCTTTCCTACCATTCACTTGAAGACCGATTGGTTAAGAGATTTTTAAAAAACGGCATGTTCGAAGGCGAACCAGCCCGAGATATTTATGGAAACTTCAGCAAAACATTTGATCTTTTGCAAACGAAAGCCACCATTCCCAGCGAGGAAGAAATAAGCGAGAACTCGCGGGCAAGAAGTGCAAAATTACGAACAGGTATTAAACTTTAAAAAGAAAGAGCGGCAGAATTTAAAATGGCAAAAAAACCGACATATCGTCCCCAGAAAAGACTCACTTTCATCGATATCGTGAAGGGGAATTTTCTGAACCGTGACGAGGTTAAGATTCATTACCGCTACTTTCTGCTCGTATTTTTTTTACTGATGATTATGATTTACAGCAATCACCTTGTGAGTCAGAAAATTGAACATGTAAATATTTTAAAGGAACAAACAGAAGAATATAAATCCAGAAATGCGTATGCGCAAAGCAGACTTATCAAAGTAAAACTGGAATCAGAATTAGGCAAAGAAATGGTGCAGGACTCGCTTTTGTCCTTAGAAAATCACCCACACAAAATATTGATAAAACTAGACAGCATAGATGGCGGTGCAAAATGAATTTGAAAAAAAACGTTCAAAAACGTTACGGTGGGGCTACCTTTTTACAGGGTTTGCCTTCGTTTTGTTTATGGTTTTTCTCGCCAGGATTCTAGTTTTACAGAATACTAATGTTCAGGAAATCAAGGATGATTACATCAACAAAAATTACCGAGAAGCTACGCTTCAGGCAGCGCGTGGTAATTTATTTGCTTCCGACGGGTCGATTCTAGCAACCACAGTGATGCGTTACGATGTATATCTCGATTTTAAAATATTGAAAGACACCGTTTACTCCAACAATATTGGCGCTTTAACAGATTCACTTTCCACCATGTTCGGCAAGCCGCGAAGTTACTTCCGGGACCGATTTGATCAGCAAAAGAAAGCACAAAATCAATATTATGCATTGGTAAAAGGTTTAGATTTCGATGATTATGACCGGATCCGAAAGTTTCCAATCTTTAAAAAAGGAAAGAATAGAGGAGGTTTTATCGTCGACCGGAAATACAAAAGAGAGTTGGCGACCACGCAAATTGGTGCCGGCACAATCGGTATGGATAATGGCATCGCAAAATCGGGATTAGAAGGAGCATTCTCTAAATACCTCACCGGTACAGATGGAACACGTTTGGAACAGCGCGTAAATTCCAGCCAGTGGAAACCTATTGACTATTGGAAAGTTAAAGAACCTATTGACGGTCAGGATGTTTACACCACGATTGATATCCGAATTCAGGATATTGCCCATTCTGCTTTAGAAAAACAACTTATAAAATTTGATGCTGAACACGGTTCTGTAATCGTGATGGAAGTTTCTACCGGAAAAGTAAAAGCAATGGTTAACCTACGCCGAACTGAACCCGAAATTTATGTTGATGCGTATAACTATGCTATAAAAGACAATATTGAACCAGGATCGACTTTTAAAACAATATCACTATTAGCGGCTATGGACGATGGTTTCATTAATGAAAATACGACCGTAAATGTAGGAAATGGAGTTTGGACTTATGCGAAACAAAGAATATCTGATGGTCACGGAGGCGGAACTTATGAGATTTCAGATGTACTGGCAAAATCCAGCAACGTCGGCACCGCAAAACTTATTACTCAGTATTATGGTAGTAAACCCGAGGTGTTTTTAGACCACCTTAGAAAATGGAAATTATTCGATAAAATGGATATTGAACTTCCTGGTATTACGAAGCCAAGAATTATAACACCAAAAAGTAAAACATGGAGTCCCGGCGCTTTGGCTTCTATTTCTTTCGGTTACGCAACCAATATTAACCTGTTGCAACTCACCACTTTTTATAATGGAATTGCAAATAAAGGAAAAATGGTGGAACCCCTTTTTATTGAGAAAATTTTAAAAGACGGGCGCACACTTTACGAAGCAAAGCCCAAAGTAATGGTTAATAAAATGGCTTCAAAAAACGCCATTGATATGATGACAAGCGCCTTGACTAAAGCGGTAGAAAAAGGAACTGCAAAAAGTATTTTCACCCCCAATTTAAAAATGGCGGGAAAAACCGGAACCGCAAGGTTTGAATATTGGTTACCTGGCAAAATGAAATACAGAGCATCGTTCGCTGGATTTTATCCTTCAGACAACCCAAAATATACGTGCTATGTTATGATAAGTGAGCCTGATACTTCGAAAGGGTTTTATGGTTCTACCGTTTCTGCACCGGTATTTAAAGAAATTGCGGGGAAAACTTTCCTTAAAACTCCACAAAATATTGAGCAGGAAATGTTGGTCGATAAAAAAGTAAATCTCAATAAAATGTTTAAACCAGCAGTCAAATTGGCAGGCAAAAGCAACACAATGCCAAATGTAACGGGCTTAATTGGTAAGAACATTATTCCACAACTGGAAAACCAAGGATATCGTGTTGATTATAAAGGCGTTGGAAAAATAGAAGAGCAATTTCCACTGGAAGGAACCATTATTAATAAAAACCAAAGAATTTACCTGCAGTTGCAGAATTAATTCTTACTGTATATGAAATTAGAAGAACTTTTAAACAGAATTCCCGTTCGCGAAATCATTGGAAATAAAAACCAAGAAGTTTCGGAAATCATCTTCGACAGCCGCAAAGCAGTCGACGGCGTACTCTATGTCGCAGTAAAAGGAACTGTTTCGAACGGACATGATTTTATTAATTCTTCTATCGAAAAAGGAGCGAAAATAATCGTTTGCGAGCAAATTCCAGAAGAGCAAAACGAGGGAATTACTTTTATTAAAGTTAAAGATTCTGCAAAAACGCTGGGTCATTTAGCATCTAATTTTTACGGCAATCCTTCCGCCAAACTAAACCTCATCGGTATTACGGGAACAAATGGGAAAACATCAACAACTACCCTTTTGTTTGATATTTTTAAAATTTTAGGTTTTAAATCTGCCCTTATTTCTACCGTTGAATATAGAATTGATGATGAAATAATTCCTTCCACACATACCACTCCAGATGTTATTCGTTTGAACCAAATGTTGGCAAAAGCTGTAAATACCGGATGTGAATATGCTTTTATGGAAGTTTCTTCCCACGGAATTCACCAGCACAGAACTGAAGGTTTAGAATTTAAAATTGCCGGTTTTACAAATATTTCACATGACCATTTAGATTATCATAAAACATTTGAGGAATACCTAAAAACTAAAAAAAGGTTTTTTGATGAACTGAGTTCAGATGCTGTCGCCATTACTAATGCTGATGATAAAAATGGTAATGTGATGTTGCAGAATACCAAAGCAGCGAAGAAAACGTATGCCTTGAAAACCATGGCAGATTTCCACGGTAGAATTACGGAAGTTGATTTTAATGGAATGCTTCTCAATTTTAATGGGAAAGAATTCTGGACCACTTTAACAGGAAAATTTAACGCTTATAATTTACTCCTCGCATACGCGGTAGCAATTGAATGTGGTTTTCATGAAGATGATATTTTACCGGCTATTTCACAGCTCAAAAGAGTAAAAGGACGTTTCGAAACGTTCAGGTCCGAGGGCGGAATTTTCTTCGTGGTAGATTATGCGCATACTCCTGATGCTTTAGAAAATATTTTGGATTCAATCAATGAGATCCGTACAAAAAATGAAAGATTAATCACCGTATTTGGCTGCGGAGGCGATCGGGATTCCGCAAAAAGACCTGAAATGGGGAAAATTGCAACGCGTAAATCTACATTAGCCATCATTACTTCAGATAATCCCAGAACAGAAAACCAGGGTGAAATTATTAAGGAGATCGAGAACGGTGTAGAACCGCAATATTTCAGCAAATACACCGCAATCCCCGACCGGAGAGAAGCCATAAAAATGGCCATAAAATTTGCCGAACCGAACGATATTATCGTTGTCGCGGGCAAAGGACACGAAACCTACCAAGAAATAAATGGGGTAAAACATCACTTTGATGATCAGGAAACAATTTTAGAGTTGGCCAGACTGATGTCGAAATAACTAAATGAAGATTAAATAACCAAGCATGCTATATTACCTATTCGAATATTTTACCAGTCACGGGATTCACGTTCCGGGAATGGGTATGTTTAAATTTATCTCTTTCCGCGCCGGTATGTCAGTTTTATTATCGCTGATTATCGCCTTGGTCTTTGGTAAAAAAATCATCAACTATCTGCGAAATAAACAGATGGGTGAACTGGTACGTGATTTAGGTTTAGATGGTCAAAAGCAAAAAGAAGGAACGCCAACAATGGGCGGTTTGATCATTATTTTTGCCACGCTGATTCCTGTTTTACTTTTCACAAAAATTTTAAATATTTACATCATCCTTCTTATTGTTTCCGTATTATGGATGGGAGCCATCGGTTTTATTGATGATTATTTAAAAAAGATCAAGAAAAATAAAGACGGTTTAAGCGGTAAATTTAAAGTTATCGGCCAAGTTGGATTGGGATTAATCGTAGGCGTGACCATGTATTTTCATCCCGATATTACAGTTAAAAGAAAATACGCCGATGCAAAGGAGATCAACAGAAATAACGTAGAAGCGAATTTTATGAAAACGGAAAAATCCACAGTTTCTACGGTTCCTTTTGTTAAAAATAATGAATTCGATTACAGTGGTATTTTATTCTGGATGTCTCCGGAAGACGCTCATGAATGGGCGTGGATCGTTTTTATCCCGATCGTAATTTTTATTGTGACTGCAGTTTCTAATGGCGCCAACATCACCGATGGAATTGATGGTCTCGCCGCAGGAACGAGCGTCGTCATTTTACTTACACTGGCGTTTTTTGCCTATTTATCGGGTAACATTATTTTTGCGGATTATCTGAATATTATGTTCCTGCCCGACATGGGGGAAACTACAATCTTTACGCTTGCACTGGTCGGTGCAGTGATTGGTTTTTTTTGGTACAATACTTATCCAGCACAGGTTTTCATGGGTGATACGGGAAGTTTAATGTTGGGTGGTGTGATTGCAGTACTCGCTATCATTTTAAGAAAAGAACTCTTGATCCCGGTATTATGTGGAATCTTCCTCATAGAAAACCTTTCCGTAATGCTTCAGGTAGGAACCTTTAAATACAGAAAAAGAAAGTACGGTTTAGAATACGCGCAGAACAACAGGTTGTTTAAAATGTCGCCTCTTCATCACCATTATCAGAAAGAAGGCTATCACGAAAGTAAAATCGTAAACCGCATGGTCATCATCGGGGTGATGTTTGCCATTATTTGTTTAATTACGCTAAAAGTCAGATAAAAAATATGAAAATAGTTGTTTTAGGTGGCGGCGAAAGCGGCGTAGGTGCAGCATATTTGGCGAAGAAGAAAGGCTTGAATGTTTTTCTTTCAGACAAATCTGTGATTAAAGACGACTATAGAAAACAGTTGATCGATGCTGATATTGAGTTCGAAGAGGGAAAACATGACGAGGAAAGAATTTTAAGCGCAGATTGGGTTATAAAATCTCCGGGAATTCCGAAAAAAGCTGATATTATCTTCAAAATCAATCAAAAAGGTATTCGTTTATCCTCCGAGATTGAATTTGCTGCAGAATTTACTTCTGCTAAAATTATAGCAATTACAGGAAGCAATGGAAAAACAACCACGACTTCACTTATTTATCATATTCTGAAAAATGACGATTTGAAAGTTGGTTTGGCAGGAAACATTGGAAAAAGTTTCGCGCGCCAGGTTGCGGATGAAAATTTCGATTATTACGTTTTAGAGGTCAGTTCTTTCCAACTCGATGATATTCAGAATTTTCGACCGTTTATTTCTCTCTTGTTGAATTTAAGTAAAGATCACCTCGATCAGTACAATTATAATTATGAAGAGTACGCTATGGCGAAGTTCAGAATTGTAGAAAATCAAGAAAACGACAATTTTTTCATCTACAATAAAGATGATGAAATGAGTATGAATCTTTTGGAGAAATTAGCAATTAATGCTAAAAAAATTCCTTTTTCAACGTCAGAAAAATTACAGGAAGGTGGATTTATAAACAACGATAAAATTATCGTAAAAGTCGAAGAAGAATTTTCCATGAAAATCGCGGAACTCTCTTTAGTTGGAAATCATAATATCGCCAATAGTTTAGCAGCGTCCATCGCCAGTAAAATATTGCATATCAGTAATGAAAGCATCCGGAATTCACTGATGACTTTTCAGGCGGTAGAACACCGTTTAGAGCAAGTAGCGCAAATCAACGGTGTTACTTTTATTAATGACAGTAAAGCGACCAATGTGAACGCTTCTTATTTCGCACTAGAAAGCATGAATCAACCAACAGTATGGATTGTGGGTGGTGTTGACAAAGGAAATGATTATACAGAAATAGAAGATTTGGTTAAAAGAAAGGTAAAAGCAATTGTCTGCTTGGGCCTTGATAATCAGAAAATTATCGACTTTTTTAAAGACAAAAAAGATTTGATTTACAGTACTTCGAGTATGCAGGAAGCGATTACGATTTCGAAATCAATAGCAGAAAGCGGAAACACAGTTTTACTTTCACCATGTTGCGCAAGCTTCGATCTTTTCGAAAATTATGAAGATCGCGGAAACCAGTTTAAAACTGAAGTGTTAAAAAATAATGAAAAAATCCTCAATTAAAAATGCAGGACAACGATAACAAATTCGAACTGCTGAAAGGCGACAAAGTGCTGTGGAGCGTCATCTTACTGATTTCGTTCTTTTCGGTATTCCCAGTCTATTCGGCGAGTTCAAATTTGGAATATATTGTAAACAGCGGAACCACCACTTCCCATCTTATCAAGCACACCTTTTTCGTAGTGCTTGGCTTGGCGATCATGCGTGCTGTCGGGTTTTTCAAATACGAACATATTGGAAAACTCAGCAGCATTCTTCTGGCATTTATGGTTGTTTTGCTTCTGTTAACAATGGTTTCCGGACAAACAATTGACGGCGCATCTGCATCGCGGTGGCTAAAGATTCCGGGCACGCCTATTTCATTCCAACCGTCTTCTTTTGCTTACTTAATGCTGATTATTTATCTCTGTCGGTACTTAACCAAGAGAATAAAAAGGCAACGGCTTCCCATTGAAAATATATTTTACATTTTCGGACCTGTACTCCTGGTTTTCGGTTTGGTGGCGAAAGACAATGGATCTACCGCTTTAATGATTTTAATGGTTTCCTTAATCGTAATGGTTGTGGGCCAACTTGATAAAAAGTACATATTCGGATTTGTAGGTCTGTCTTCTGTGATGATCGGAATCTTTATGTTTCTTGCTTTAAAAACCGATTTAATAGGAAGCAACCGTGTTCATACTTGGATGAGCCGTGTAGAAACATTCACCAAAAAAGAAAGTCAAATTGACGACGAAGCTGATAAAGCGAAAAACTATCAGATTATGCAGGCAAAAGCAGCAATTGTTCATGGTGGAATTGCTGGAATGGGTCCGGGAAAAAGCGCCTTGAAACAAATGCTTCCGCAATCTGCTTCAGATTTTATTTTTGCCATTATCGTCGAAGAATACGGATTTATCGGTGCAACAATTTTAATTGCATTGTATTTAATTATGATCATTAGAATCGTCATGATTGCGAGTAAAATGCCGGCCTTCTTTGGCAGTCTTCTCGTGCTGAGTCTCGGGACCATGATTTTTGTGCAGCTCGCCGTGAATATTGCCGTCGCCATCAATCTGATTCCAGTTACCGGACAACCATTACCCTTAATAAGTTACGGAGGAACCTCAATGTTGGTGACTTATATCCAGTTAGGAATTATCTTAAATGTAAGTTCCAGAATTCAGGTTTATGATGAAGAAGGAATGGGCAAAAAACAAAGTATTGAAGAAATAAATGATATCGCATAGAAGATGAGTAAAACATTAAAAATTCTAATGAGCGGCGGCGGAACCGGAGGACACATCTTCCCGGCGATTGCCATTGCGCAGGAAATCCAGAAAAGATTTCCAGCTTCAGAATTTTTGTTCATCGGTGCAGAAGGCAAAATGGAAATGGAAAAAGTTCCACAAGCCGGCTTCAAAATTATCGGTTTAAATATCGCAGGGTTTGACCGTGGAAACCTATTGAAAAATCTCACGTTGCCTTTAAAATTAATTTCAAGTCTAGCCAAAGCCCGAACAACCATTAAGGAATTTAAACCTGATTTCGCCATAGGAACTGGAGGTTTTGCAAGTGGTCCGGCGCTTTATATGGCGGCAACTTTAGGTGTGCCTATTTTCGTTCAAGAACAAAATTCCCTGCCCGGGAAAACCAACACTTTTTTGTCTCGAAAAGCGAAAGCTGTATTCACTGCCTATCCGAATATGAGTCATTTCTTTCCGAAAACTAAAACATTTTTCTTAGGAAATCCAATTCGAAAAAATATCATTACTGATTTGATGGAAAAGGATTTGGCAAAAGAAAAATTGGGTTTAGATCAAAGTAAATTAACCATTCTCTCCGTTGGTGGTTCTTTAGGTTCCAGAACTTTAAATAATGGCTGGAAAGAAAATATAGAAAAATTAGTAGCAAAAGACTTCCAGTTGATTTGGCAAACCGGAAAGTTGGATTATAAGAGTTTGAGCGAAGATTCAAATATCACAAAAAATTCTACTCAAATTCAGGTGAAAGAATTTATCGCAGATATGGCTTTGGCTTATTCGGCGGCAGATGTAATTGTGTCCCGTGCGGGCGCAATTGCAATTTCAGAACTGGCGATGGCGCAGAAACCCGTGCTTTTGGTTCCATTTCCTTTTGCCGCAGAAGATCATCAAACTAAAAATGCGATGACTCTGGTCGATAAAAACGCGGCTAAAATGGTAAAAGATTCGGAAATGCCTGAAAAATTCTGGAAAACTTTAATGGAAATCTGCGAAAATGAAAATCTACGAATTGAAATGAGCGAAAATTTAAAATTCTTCGCAAAACCGTCGGCAACAGAAGAAATTGTCGATGAAATCATATCATCATTAAACCTCAAAGCATAAGATGAAAGCTTTAACAACATATCAAAACTTTTACTTCGTAGGCATCGGCGGCATTGGCATGAGTGCCTTGGCGAGATATTTCAATGCGTCGGGAAAAACGGTTTTAGGTTATGACAAAATGCACACAAAGCTTACAAAAGCCTTGGCTGACGAAGGAATTGATATTGAATTTGAAGATACCATTACTGATAAAATTAAAATTTTAACACCGGAAAATACTTTGGTGATTTATACACCAGCGATTAAAAAACTGGAAATTCTTAATTATTTTAATGAACATCACTTTGATGTTTTAAAGCGAGCAAAGGTTCTCGGCATGATTACCGAAAATACAGAAAGTATCGCCATTGCAGGAACACACGGCAAAACAACTACGTCTTCATTGGTGGCGCATTTATGCAAAGAAGCAAATCTCCCGTTCTCTTGTTTTTTAGGCGGTATTGCAGAAAACTTTAAATCAAATTTCCACTTTAATGGAAATGACATTTCCGTAGTCGAAGCTGATGAATACGACAGAAGTTTCCTCACACTTTCTCCCGATTGGGCCGTGATTACATCAACGGATGCCGACCATTTAGACATTTACGGTGACAATGCCACAATTCAAAAAGGATTTCAGGATTTTGCGGATTTGGTTCCAGAAGGTCAACAACTATTTGTGAGAAAAGGAATAGACATTGGACGCGAAACGAAAACCTACGCTGTGAACGAAGAAGCCGATTATTACTCAGATAACATCAGAGAAATTGGTGATCAAATATATTTTAATTTTCATTCAGCGGAAACAGAAATTGATGATTTTGTCTGGGAAATTCCGGGAATTCACAATGTTGAAAATGCAACAGCCGCGATTGCTTTGCTAAATAACTTTGGTGTCGATTTCGAAACATTAAAAAAAGGACTTGCCAATTTTAAAGGAATTAAAAGACGTTACACGAAACATAATTTCGAAACTGGCAAAATTTATATCGATGATTATGCGCATCATCCCACAGAACTGAACGCGGTAATTGGGTCTATAGAAACTTTTTACCCAAACAAGAAATTGCTCGTGGTTTTTCAGCCACATCTTTTCAGCAGAACTAAAGATTTTGCAGATGGATTTGCAGAAAGTTTAGATAAAGCAGATGAATTAATTCTTCTTGATATTTATCCAGCGCGCGAATTACAGGAAAATTTCGAGGGAATTACTTCAGAATGGTTATTAGAAAAAGTGAGATTAGATCAAAAGGAAGTTTCCACTTTGGAAGAATCTTTTGACAAGATAAAAGAAAAAGACTTCGACGTTTTGCTCACTGTGGGTGCGGGAAATATTGATACTTTATATGACGGAATTGTAGAATGGCTTTCAAATAAGTAATGAAAAACAAATTCAGAATATTAAAAATTTTAGTTACAGTAATCATCTTTGGTTTTCTGCTGAGTTTTTCATTGAAAAGATTTAATGGTAAACCGATGGAAAAAGTTTCGGTGAAAATGACCAAAACGAAACAACCAGTTTATTTCATCGATGAAAAAGTGGTAAAAGAACTCGTCAAGAAATCAAATACTACAAAGAAAGTCGGCGATATTAATATTCCTGAATTAGAGAAAAAATTAAATCAGCTGCCGGCGGTAGACAGCGCGAACGTTTATTTAAATTTAAACGGAAATCTGAATTTAGATATTAAACAGCGTGTTCCTGCTTTTCGCTTGAATAAAAATGACCGTGATTTCTATGTAGATGATAAAGGAACTGAATTTCCTATTTCAAACAATTACTCTTTTCCTTGCATGCTCGTAACGGGAAATGTGAAAAAAGCTGAATATTTAAAGTTGGCAGAGCTTATTGAAAAAATAAACAATGATGATTTTAGCAAAAAGTATTTTATCGGAATTTCTAAATCGAAAGATGATTACAATCTGTTGACAAGCGCCGGCAATTTTAAAGTAGAAATCGGTGATTTAGATAATATTGATCTGAAGGTAAAGGGTTTCAAAGCTTTTGTAGAAAAATACCTCATTTATCAATCGCCAGAGAAATACACCAAAGTATCGGTAAAGTATGATAACCAAATTGTTACGACGCTGAATCCCAATTTTGAGGAAAACGATAGTATTATTTCGGTCGGGAAAAAAGAGCTTGCAAAATTGCCGATAATCGCAGAGAAAAAAGAAAAAGCAGAAAAAAAGGCAGGGAAACCTTCTTCTGCTACGGCCGCAAAAAAAGTAGTGAAAAAACCACCATCTACCGTACAACCCAAGAAAGCTGTGACGAAAAAAGAACCTTCAAAACCCGCTGTTAAGAAAGAAGTACCGAAACCAAAACCAACTGCGAAAAAGGAAACCACAACGACGAAAAAAGCCGAAGTGAAACCAAAAGCAAGAGTTAAAGTAGAATAAAGTAAGGAAAACCTTAGAAAAAATTAAAAAATCAAATCGACATAAAATGGAAAATCACGAGTATTCAGTAGGCCTCGACATCGGTACCACCAAAATTGTGGCCATTGTCGGCCGACGAAACGCCCACGGAAAAATTGAAGTCCTCGGCGTGGGCACCGCAAAAAGTTTAGGCGTACACAAAGGTATTGTGAATAATATTTCACAAACCATTCAATCTATTAAATCGGCGGTCGCACAGGCACAGTCAAGCGCCGGAGTTGCCATTCACAAAGTAACGGTGGGAATCGCAGGCAAACATATCAGATCGCTCCAGCATTCAGATTATATCATGCGCGAAAATCCGGATCAATATATTACGGATGATGATATCGAAAAATTAAAAGATCAGGTAAAGCAACTGGTTATGCTGCCGGGTGAAGAAATCATTCACGTACTGCCGCAAGAATATAAGGTTGATTCTCAAGGCGAAATTCAAGAACCTGTTGGAATGCACGGAACCCGTTTGGAAGCTAATTTTCACGTTGTTGTAGGGCAAATGGGAAGCATTAGAAACATTGCAAGATGCGTTCGTGAAGCTGGTTTAGAAATGGAAGCTTTAACTCTTGAGCCATTAGCATCTTCCGAAGCAGTTCTAACAAAAGAAGAAAAAGAAGCCGGAGTTGCGATCGTTGATATTGGCGGCGGAACAACGGACATCGCCATATTCAAAGACAACATCATTCGTCACACCTGCGTAATTCCTTACGGTGGCGGAATTATTACCGATGATATTAAAGAAGGCTGTTCCATTATCGAAAAACATGCAGAAAAGCTGAAAGTCAATTTCGGATCCGCGGTTCCAGAGCTGGAGAAAGACAGTACTTTCGTTACTATCCCAGGATTGCATGGTCGTCCGGACAAAGAAATTTCTTTAAAAACTTTAGCTCAAATTGTAAATGCGAGAGTAGAAGAAATTCTGGAAATGGTAAATACAGAATTGAAAGCCTATGGCGCTTTTGAGCAGAAGAAAAAATTAATAGCTGGAATTGTTTTGACGGGTGGCGGCTCAAATCTTCGTCATCTTCGTCAGTTGGCAAATTATACCACAGGTTTCGACAGCAGAATTGGTTTTGCTAATGAATACGTAACCAATGACAAAAGCCAACATTTAAAAGGTCCTGAGTTCGCGACATCCATTGGTTTATTGATGGAAAGTCTGAAAATTCGTGACAAAAAAAGTGCGCCAGAAAGAATCGAAGAAGATATTATGGAAGCTGCCCCACGAAATGAAGAAATTCCGTCCTCCGAACATATCGAACAGCCTGCCATAATGACGCGTGAAGAACACATCGCCAAGAGTGCAGAAAAAAGACGGAACAAACTTACCATCGGTCAAAAAATCATGGAAAGTGTAAAAAAATTCTTTGAAGAAGTTGAATAATTAAAAAAAACCAAATACTATGGAAAACATAAGCACAACCGGATTTTCATTTGATTTACCAAAAGGAAATTCCTCGATAATTAAAGTAATAGGTGTCGGCGGCGGCGGAAACAACGCGCTGAAACACATGTACGAACGCGGCATTCACGGCGTTGATTTCGTAATTTGCAATACCGATTCTCAAACTTTAGATAATAATCCAGTTGCCAATAAAGTGCAGTTGGGAATGACTATTACAGAAGGTCTGGGTGCAGGCGCCGACCCTGAAGTGGGTGAAAAAGCAGCTATCGAAAGCATTGAAGAAATTAAAGCGGCAATGGGCCAAAATACAAAGATGGTCTTTATTACCGCAGGAATGGGTGGTGGAACCGGAACCGGAGCAGCGCCAGTCATTGCGAAAGTAGCTAAAGATATGGGCATTCTAACCGTTGGGATTGTTACCGTTCCTTTTAGTTTTGAAGGTAAAAGAAGATTGGAACAAGCCGAACTTGGTTTAGATAAATTAAGAAATAATGTTGATTCTCTAATTGTCATTAATAATGATAAATTACGTCAGCAATTTGGAAACCTTGGGTTTAAATCTGGTTTTTCCAAAGCGGATGAAGTGTTGACCAACGCCGCTAAAGGAATGGCAGAAGTTATTACCGGTTATTTCGATGTGAATATTGACTTCCGTGATGCAAAATCTGTGTTGGCGAATTCCGGAACAGCATTGATGTCTAATGGCGTAGCTTCAGGTGAAAATAAAGCAGAAGAAGCGGTGAAAAAAGCACTCGATTCTCCACTATTAAATGACAATAAAATTACGGGTGCTAAAAATGTTTTGCTCTTAATCAGAAGTGGTACAGAAGAGGTAACCATGGATGAAATTGGTGTAATCATGGACCATATTCAGGAAGAAGCAGGAAATACAGCAGACATTATTTTTGGGGTGGGTACCGATGAAGAATTGGGCGATTCTGTAAGCGTTTTGGTTATTGCGACAGGTTTTGCTAAAGATCATAAAAAACATTCAGGCATTACTGAAAAAGTAAAATTTACACTTTCTGATTCCAGAGATTCTTCCACGAAAAAAGAGACCGCTTTTCAGGCAGATAATGAAATCGCCGATGTAAGAAAAGACCATGTAGATTCTGGTAATCTTTTCATTCTTGATGACGAGGATGATTATCCATCGTCAGATTTTAAAGTCAATACCGCCGAAAAAAAAATGGTTATTGAAAGAGAATCACCGACGGAAATGAACCGATTTTCAGAATTTAAAGACGAAACCAATACCTTTCCAAATGAGGTAAAAAATGAATTTGATCTCTTTACCTACACTGAAGAGCACAATGATGAGCCTATTTCTCAATCTTTCAGTTTCGAAACGGAAGATAAAAAACCGGAAGTTTCCACTCCAATTCATCATTTCACTCCAAAAGTAACGGAAGATTTCAGCTTTGTAGTAAATGAGCCCATTAAAGAACCAAAAGCTGAAATAATCGCGCAGCCGAAAGCAGTTGTTAAAGAAGAAATCGTGAAACAAACTGTAATTCCCGTAGAACCGGAAACTCCTCAAGCAAATATGTTCGAGGTAGAAAATGATTTCACTTTTATTACAAAAACAACGTCCAGCGACAAAGTTCAGGAAAGAAGAAATAAATTAAAAGAATTTAATTCCCGTTACCAGAATATGGAAGTTGAAAATGATTTCGAAACAATACCTGCATTCCGTAGAAAAAATATTTCTATCGGACATGAAAATGCCTCAGATCAGAAAATCAACAATTTTTTAGAAGAAAATGACGGTAAAATGCAAGTTCGTGAAAACCGTTTTTTAAATAAAGACGTAGATTAATAATAATGTGTTGCTTGATGATGGACTAATTATTAACCCATCATCAAATCAATTAATCATCAAATCATCATTATGAGTTTAGAAATTATCATCAGCGACGCGATTAAAGACGCAATGCGCGCAAAAGATAAGGTGGCCTTAGATGCTTTACGAGCTGTAAAATCACAGATTTTATTGCTGAAAACCGAAGCAAAAGGTGCTGAAGTATCGGAAGAGCAGGAAACTGCGATTTTACAACGAATGATCAAGCAGCGAAAAGATTCTTATGATCAGTTTGCCGCTCAGAATAGAAATGACCTTGCCGAAGTTGAGGAAGCACAGTCAAAAGTTATCGAGAAATTTTTACCTCAACAATTATCCAGCGACGAGTTGGAAACCGCGATGAAAAATATCATCGCAGAAACTGGCGCCACGAGCGCAAAAGATTTAGGAAAAGTTATGGGCCTGGCGAGTAAATCTCTCGCCGGAAAAAGTGATGGAAAAAGTATTTCCGACATGGCTAAAAAATTACTCTCCTAAATAGTAGTACGGATATTCAACCTTTGCATATCGATTTGATTGAGACCCGGAGCATTTGATGTTCCGGGTTTTTTATTTTCTTACATTTGAAGAAATTTTTCAATGCAGGTTTACCACTATTTTACAACCATCATCATCCTTGCCGCAGCTTTCGGCTATTTTAACAAGAGATTTCTAAAGCTGCCCCGAACGATCGGCGTGATGATTATTGCCCTGCTTACTTCCCTCGGAATTGTTTTGGCAGCTTCCTATTTTCCGAATTTATTCGTGCAGACGAAAGAGATGATCTTATCGATCGATTTCTATACGGTTTTAATGGAAGTGATGCTCAGTTTCCTGCTTTTTGCAGGATCAATACACATTAAACTGAACGATATTAAGTCTGAAAGAGCGCCTATTATCGCGTTTTCGACCATCGGCGTGCTTATTTCTACAGTAATTGTGGGCGGTTTAATGTATTGGTTACTACAAGCTTTTGATCTCAATATTCCTTTTATCAACTGTCTTCTCTTCGGTGCGTTAATCTCTCCTACAGATCCGATTGCGGTTCTGGGAATTTTGAAATCTGCAAATATTCCGAAATCTTTAGAAACAAAAATTTCAGGCGAAAGTTTATTTAATGATGGCGTTGCCGTGGTACTTTTCGTAGCGATTTACGAAATTTCGCAGGTTGGATTTGCCAATATGGGACTTTCTGAAATTGGTCTTTTATTTTTAAAGGAAGCCGGCGGCGGCATTTTACTGGGAACCGCTTTAGGAAGTTTAGGAACTTACGTTCTGAAAACCATCGATGATTATTCAGTAGAAGTAATGGTGACATTAGCAATGGTAATGGGCGGTTACTGGATGGCATCTGCGATTCATATCAGTGGACCATTAGCCATGGTTGTAGCTGGAATATTTATCGGGAACCGCGGTCGGGAAGTTGGAATGAGCAGCATAACGGAAGAATATATCGATAAATTCTGGGAGATGCTGGATGAAATTCTGAATGCTGTTTTATTCTTATTAATTGGTTTGGAACTCTTGGTGATCAATTTTGAAAATATTTATATCCTAATTGGAATCATCGCTATTTTTGTCGTTCTTTTCGCCCGTTTTATTTCGGTCGGAATTCCATTTTTCCTCTTAAAGAAACGCGTAAAATTTGAACAGAACTCTTTTCCCATTTTAGTTTGGGGTGGAATTCGGGGAGGAATTTCCGTGGCACTTGCCTTAGCCTTACCACGGCACAGTTCGGGCGACATGTTCGTTGCAATCACCTACATTATCGTTCTCTTTTCTATTATTTTTCAAGGTTTAACCATTGGCAGCCTTGCAAAAAAACTGACAGTAAATTCAGACAAAAAGTCTCAATAGATAATTGGTATTGTTTTGATAGCTTTTGAAAGAGGAAAAATTAATTAAAAAGGATTAATTTTACACCTAATATTCTAACTTATAAATTATAAAGATATGTATCCAGATGATTTAGTAATGCCCATGAAGGACGAACTAACAGATAAAGGTTTCCAGGATTTAACTACCCCTGAACAAGTGACTGACGCTCTTAAACAAGAAGGCACTACCCTTTTGATGATCAATTCAGTATGTGGTTGTGCAGCAGGAGCAGCAAGACCAGGAGCTGTATTTTCTCTCACAGGAGATAAAAAACCAGACCATTTAGTAACTGTATTTGCAGGTTATGATAAAGAGGCCGTAGATGAAGCACGTAAACACTTAGCCCCTTTCCCACCAAGTTCACCATGTATCGCTCTTTTCAAAGATGGCGAATTGGTTCATATGTTGGAAAGACACCATATTGAAGGAAATCCTGCCGGCGCTATTGCGGCAAATCTTCAAGGTGCATTTGCCGAATACTGCTAAAACTATTTCTTTAGTTGAAATAAAAATTCCGTTCTTTTTAGAGCGGAATTTTTTTGTTGGCCAGTAGCGTAACCTCCTTTACGCAAAAAATATTATATTTGTAAATATGGCAACGAAAGCACTTTTTAATACGGTAGTCAATTGGTTTATCCGCCAGCGTATTGATCAGATCCAAAATTTTGTGGATCATCCAATTGAAACTCAACAAGGTGTGCTCTTCTCCCAACTTTATCACGCCGAAAATACAGAATACGGCAAAATTCATGGTTTCAGTTCGATCTCAAGCTATGAAGATTTCCGCCGAAATATTCCTATTGTCACCTATGAGGATTTTGAACCGTATATTGAAAAGGCACGTCAGGGACAACGTGATATTTTCTGGCCGGGTGTGGTCAAAAATTTTGCAAAATCGTCTGGCACCACAAACGCTAAAAGTAAATTCATTCCTATTACGGATGAAAGCCTGGAACTTTGTCACATGAAAGCGGGCAAAGATTTAATTTCTATCTACGCGAACAATCATCCTGAAAATCAATTATTTACCAATAAAAACTTACGTCTGGGCGGCAGCGCTGATTTCTATGAAAGCTTCAATACAAAATTTGGGGACCTTTCGGCAATACTGATCGACAACCTGCCGTTCTGGGTTGAAATTACTACGACTCCGAGCAAGAAAGTTTCCCTCATGTCAGAGTGGGAAAGTAAATTAAAAGCGATTGTCTCTGAAGTCAAGAATGAAGAAGTTGGCAGTTTAACCGGCGTCCCAAGTTGGATGTTGGTGCTATTACAAAGGATTTTGTCAGAAACGGGTGATAAAACCATATCTGATTTATGGCCCAATCTGGAAGTGTTTTTTCACGGTGGAATCAGCTTTAAACCATACCGCGATCAATACCGCCAAATCATTGGTAAAGACATCAATTATTACGAGATTTATAATGCATCGGAAGGTTTTTTTGCAATTCAAGATCAATATGGTAGCGAAGAAATGCTATTGATGCTCGATTATGGGATTTTCTATGAATTCATTCCCATGGAAACCTTTAATGAAAAAAACCTCAACGCAATTCCCTTAGAAGAAGTTGAAATTGGTAAAAATTACGCGATGGTGATCACAACCAATAGCGGATTGTGGAGATATTTAATCGGTGACACTGTACGATTTACATCACTTCAGCCTTTTAGAATTAAAGTTTCCGGGCGTACAAAACATTACATCAATGCTTTTGGTGAAGAGTTAATGATTGATAATGTAGAAACAGCACTTACCAAGGCCTGCGAGGCTACAAATGCGTGCATCTTGGATTTTACAGGCGCGCCCGTTTTTATGCAGAATGGCGAGAGTGGCGCACATGAATGGGTTTTTGAATTTCATCGTCACCCCGAAAATATGGAACGCTTTAGTGAAATCTTTGATAATCATTTAAAATCGGTAAATTCAGATTACGAGGCGAAACGATATAACGATATGACCTTAAAAAAACCGATTATTCATGTGGCCAAACCAAAATTGTTCTACGATTGGATGTCGCAGCGTGGCAAATTGGGTGGACAAAATAAAGTTCCCCGTTTAAGCAATGACCGCGAATATATTGAACCACTTCTTCAGATGAATGAGTCCTAATCACTCAGGTTTATTACCGTTTTCTTCAGATTTTACCGATTTCTGCTCTTCTGTGGCAGATTTCTTTTTGGCTTCAATCGCTTTCTTTTCGTCTTTAGCTTTTTCCAGTTTTTCCTTTTCTTCTTTTGCTTTTTTCAGAAGTTTTAAATCATCTGTTTTTAGTTTTTCTTCTTTTAACGAATCCTGAAATCTCCGAGTAGACATTCTGATTCTCCGCGCAATATCAACCGTAGTGGCGCCTGCTGAAAATGAATCGACAGCGATCGTATCGTAAGGTGGAACTGCAGTATTTTCAGCAACAATTGCATTTTTTTCCGTCGTATTCTTCGTACAGGATACAAACATCAAAATAATTATTAAATAAGAAATTTTAGGCATTTTAGTTAACTTTAAATGTAGCAATAACGGGAAAATGATCAGAAAGCTTTACGCTGCGGTCGACGCGATAACTTACAGGCTCAATTTCTTTTGAGCTAAAAAGATAATCAATTCTAATCGGGAACTTATAATCATGAAAACTGGTTGCGCTGCCTCTCCCCACTTTCACGAACGCATCTGTTAAACCGTGACCTATTTGGTAATATTCGTAGGAATTGGGAACCGCATTAAAATCACCCGCTAAAAGTACGGGATAAGGTGAATCTTCAACAGCCTGTCGAATATCTTTCACTTCATCTTGATGTGTTTTGAAAGTGGGAACTAAACGTTTTAAAACATATTTTAACTTTGTCTTATTCATTTCTAAATCTTCGCTGGGTTTTACCTTTTTTTTGTCAAACGCAAAAGGGGTAAGATATAAATTAATCACTCGAATAATTCGCCCATTAACTTCAATATCTGCAAAAAAAGAGTTTCCATTTCCTATGGTCGCAATTTTTTTGGTATTAATGATTTTGAGTTTGGAGTTTAATGCGACTATTTGATAATCGTCAACTTTATATTGGTATCCCGGAATATTAAATTCTTTCCCGTATTCCTGAACGAAGACGACGTCTGCATTTTGACCGCCCAAATATTCATAGACATTTTTTCGTCCCCAATCGCCAGATTTTATGTTTAATGAAACCACTTTAAGATTGGCTGATTCTGTACTTTTACTGTGCCAGTTGATCCATCTGCCTGTGGGTACGATGAGGAGTAAAGAAACTGCGATAAAGAATAATGCTCTTTTTTTTCCTCTGATGATCCACCAAAAACACAAGATTACATTCAAAATCATCAATACCGGAAATGCCAGCGACAACAGGTTGAAATAAGGAAAACTCTGAGGTCGGACCACCGCATTGAGTGAAGTCGCCAAGAGCAAAATCAAAATAGTGGCGTGACCTAAGGTAAAAAAAGATCGGAATAATTTCACAGGAGTCCTTTCTTAATTAACTCTAAAATGGTTGTTCTTCCAATTCTTTGCCAGAAAGTATCCTACCAATGCACCGCCGATGTGGGCAAAATGGGCAATTCCACCCATCGATCCACTGAATCCTAAATAGAGTGAAATTAAAATAATTCCAGGCAATAGATATTTGGCTTTAATCCCAAATGGAATAAACATGAAGTAGAGTTTTGAATCTGGAAACATAGTTGAAAATGCCGCAACAACACCGAAAATCGCACCGGAAGCGCCCATCATCGGAATTGAATAAATTTCCATTGGATTTGCGCCTTGTGTAATTTCAAAATAATTCCAGCCGCAATTGAGAAGGTAAGCACCAATTCCACTCGCGAAATAGAGAATAATATATTTTCGGTCTCCTAAAACCTGCTCTAAAACCGGTCCGAAACTTAATAAGGTCAACATGTTAAAAAGAATATGCGTCAAGCCAATTCCCTGTCCCAATGGTGCATGCATAAACATGTGGGTAATTATCTGCCAAACTTTAAAATAAGGTGATGCAAAATAATACACCGAAAACATTTCATAAAGTTTAGGAAAAGCAATGAAATTAGAGGCCAAATAAAATATAACATTCAGCATGATAATATTTCTCGTAATCGGCGTAAGTTTTGGAAACATAAGTTAAAATTTATTTTTAAGTTCATCCAGGGGAAGGTGCGTAAAACACCTCTTACCCGAGGGTAAAAATTCTGGGAAACCAAGTTCGGTGAAATCTTTGATCACTTGCTCGGCATCTGTTTTATATAGAAAATCAAAGCGCGACTTGCTCTGTATTTTATTCCACTGACTGTTGTAAAAATCCATGAATTCATCTTCTGTGCGATACTCTAGGATTTCAAAAAGATTTTCCAGAAATTTCATTACCTGCGTTTCCTTTAAACCTTCGGGAACCGCATCAATTCTTAGAACATTATCATTGGCTAGAATCATTTCGAATCCCAATTCTGGCAGAAACTTTTTAATGGACCGAAATTTATTTTTTTCGGTTTCATTCATATGATATTCCAGAGAAAAAAGCAGCGTATGCTTTTCTGTATTGCGTTTCTTTTTCGCATTTCTTTCGCCTATGATGAGACGGTGCATTCTGCCGAGATCAAGCATCAGCGTTTTCCCATTTTTATTGAAAAGCCAGTATCCATTAGGCAAACGCATTAAATCCTCATCGAAATCCTCCTCATCAAAAAGATTAATTTTCGAGGGTTCTGCCGGTGTATTCTGCTGATACAGATCAGTCATCGCAATCTTTTCGCCTGGGGAAACCTGCTCTTCCAAAAACGGATTATAATTTCGATCAACAGTGATTTCCGGTGTTTTAAATACCATATTTCTCTTAGAAGACTGCGCAATAAAAGCTTCAACACCTTCGCCACGGTCAAAATCTAAGCTGGGTGAAATATTATATATTCCCAAAGATCTTTTAATAGTTGATCGAACCAAGGCAAAAATTAAATTTTCATCTTCGAATTTAACTTCTGTCTTCTGCGGATGAATATTAACATCTACTTTCTCCACATCCAACGTTAGGAAAAGAAAGAAAGTGGGAATATAACCCGGTAAAAGTAAACCGTCAAAAGCTTCCTGAACTGCTTTATTAAAGTAAGCACTTCTGAAAAATCGTCCATTAACAAAGAAAAATTGTTCGCCTCGTGTTTTTTTCGCACCTTCGGGTTTAGCTACAAAACCATTCAACTGAACCCAACCCAAATCTTCCTTTATCGGTATGAGCAGTGGTTGTAGTTTACGTCCGAAAACATCAACAATCCGCTGCAAAAGGCTTGATTTCCGAAGCCTGAAAATAATATCATCATTATGGAAAAGTTCAAAGTCGAGATTATCGTGTGCGAGGGCAATACGCTGGAATTCATCAATAATATGACGGAATTCAATATTGTTATTTTTAAGGAATTTTCGGCGTGCCGGAACATTATAAAAAAGATTCTTCACCGAAAAATTAGAACCTTCTGCAGTTTGAATAGGTTCCTGAAACTGAAATCCACCGCCTTCTATATAAATATTAGTGCCGGTTACCGCATCGTGTGTTTTTGTACGAAGTTCAACCTGAGCCACGGCAGCGATTGAAGCTAATGCTTCGCCCCGAAAGCCCTTTGTAGAGATGCGGAAAATATCTTCGGTCGTGCTTATTTTAGAGGTTGCATGGCGCTCAAATGCTAAACGTGCATCTGTTTCGCTCATGCCACTTCCGTTATCTACGACCTGAATTAAATTTTTTCCAGAATCGCGAACGATGAGTTCAATTTTAGATGCTCCAGCATCAATGGAATTTTCGATAAGTTCTTTTACAATCGACGCAGGCCGCTGCACCACTTCGCCCGCAGCAATTTGGTTGGCAACATGATCTGGTAAAAGTTTTATAATGTCAGACATTTAAATATTATAATCAAATAAAGGTTTTTTTCAGCAATTATCGGTACTTCACCGTATCAATTTTTCGGGAAACTTTTTTCAAAATCTTCTCGGAAATTTTGCGTTGATTTGCAAGATGTTTAAGTTCGAAATTCCGTTTCTTACGAATTACTAAAAAATGGTAATCTTCTACTTCCCAAATTCCATACTTTTCAAATAACACCAGTTCCAAATCATTTTTTTCGATAATTATTAGCAAAGGTAATAAATGGATTTCCTGATCGATGACCTGTAAAGTTTCTGGATTATTTTCGCGCGTGTATCGAATATACTCAGGATTAGGAATATTGATTGTTATTAAGGTTTTTTCGGTACAGATTCCCGCAATATTGTTAAAGAGATGATCATGCTGGTCCAGAGGAATATGCTCAATAACATCCATTAAAGTAATAAAATCGAAATTCGAAAATTTGGGTTTCTGCGTTACAATATCAGCTACCTCAAACAAGATAGTTTTTTGACTTTTAAATTTTGATTTAGCAATTGAAATGCTTTTTTCACTTAAATCTACAGCTTCAATATTACCAGAATTAACTTTCTGGGCTAAAAGATGAGTAAAGTTTCCTACACCGCAGCCCAATTCTAAAACTGTAGAAGTAGATTTTAAACCCATCTTCAAAAGCCTTTTATAAAGGGAAATCAAACGTTCATTCGCCCCAGTTTTCACTTGCTTGGCTGAAAAATCGTCATAAAAATCGGCGATATCCTCATTATTCATGCCGCAAAATTAGTGAAATTATCGATGGACTGAAATAAAAAAACTTCCCGCGAATTTGCGGAAAGTCTTTGTTTAAAAATATATTTCAATTACTTATTTAATGTTTTAAAGCCCATTTCATAAAGCGCAAAACTTAAAATATCAGCATTTTCTCCAATAACTTGTTCCGTACTTCTACCCGCACCATGACCCGCATTAGTTTCTATGCGAACCAAAACCGGATTATTACAAGACTGTTTTTCCTGAAGCTCAGCCCCAAATTTAAAAGAGTGCGCTGGTACAACTCGATCATCATGATCGCTCGTGATAATCATGGTTGATGGATAACAAACTCCTTTTTTCACCTGATGAATTGGTGAGTACGATTTCAGGTATTCGAACATTTCTTTGCTGTCTTCAGCAGTGCCGTAATCGTAGCTCCATCCTGCACCGGCGGTAAATTTATTATAACGCAACATATCGAGAACGCCTACACCTGGGAAAGCTACTTTCGCTAAATCCGGTCGCATCGTCATGGTCGCTCCTACTAAAAGTCCACCATTTGAACGGCCAGAAAGTGCCATATATTCTTTGGAAGTATATCCTTTATTTTGAAGGTATTCGCCTGCTGCAATAAAATCATCAAATACATTTTTCTTTTGCATTTTTGTTCCCGCGTCATGCCATTTTTTCCCATACTCGCCACCGCCACGGATATTTGGAACGGCATAGATTCCGCCGTTTTCCATCCAAATCGCGTTCACTACAGAGAAACCTGGTTGCAAACTGATGTTAAATCCACCGTAAGAATAAAGGATCGTAGGATTTTTACCATCCATCTTAATCCCTTTCTTATAATTAATCATCATCGGAATTCTGGTTCCATCTTTTGACGTATAAAAAACCTGTTCAGAAACATAATTTTCTGGGTTGAATTTTACGTTTGGTTTTTGATAAATCTCAGATTTCCCGGAGTCAACATTAAATTTATAAGTTGTTCCCGGCGTAATATAGTTGCTGAAGGAATAGTATAAATCTTTTTCTTGTTCTTTGCCGCCGAAACCACTTGCTGTTCCAATTCCCGGAAGATCAATTGTACGGATAAGCTTGCCGTCATAATCAAACTGCTTTACAGAAGTCACGGCATCTTTCATATATTTTGCAAATAAATATCCGCCACCTGTAGAAACACTTAGTACATTTTCCGTCTCAGGAATAACATCGGTCCAAACAGTTGGTGTGTTGATATTAAATTTAACCAACCGCATATTAGGCGCATTTTTATCGGTCAGCGCATAGATAAAATCTCCCTTAGAATCTACAATATTCGTATTGACATCGTAGCCATTTTGAATGGGAATTAAATCGGTTTTATTCTTTAAGTCTTTAATATACAATTCGTTGCCATTTGTAGCTTCTGAGGCGCTAAGGATCTGAAAACGTTCATCATCAGAAATGCCCATTCCCATATATCTTCTTTTGAACTGATCGCCGCCTATGACGAGTTGGTCGGCACTTTGTTTCGTTCCTAATTTGTGAAAATAGACTTTATGCGTATCTGTTTTTGCAGAAAGTTCACTGCCCGTGGGCTTATCGTAGCTCGAATAGAAAAACCCATCATCTCCCAACCACGACGCTCCGGAAAATTTTACATCGTTGATGGATTCATCGATTTTATTTTTGGTCAACGCATCTAGAATAATTATTTTATTCCAGTCACTTCCGCCTTCCGAGATGGAATATGCAACGAGATTGCCTTTTTTGTTAAAAGAAACTCCTGCTAAAGATGTAGTTCCTTTTTCAGAAAACTTATTGGGATCTAAGAAAACTTCTGTTTTGCCCCAATGGTCGGTGCGGTATAAAACAGACTGCGCTTGAAGACCATCGTTTTTATAGAAATAAGTATAATCACCTTCCTTAAACGGCGCTCCAATTTTTTCGTAATTCCAGATGTTTTTTAACTGTGCCCGAATTTCTTCACGGAAAGGAATTTTCGCCAAATAGTCATTGGTAAAAGCCACTTCACGTTGCACCCAATCTTTGGTATCTTCCGCGCGGTCATCTTCAAGCCAGCGATACGGATCTGAAACCACAGTTCCGAAATAAGTATCGGCGTGTGCTACCTTTTTGGTTTCAGGATAATTTAGATTGCTAATCATTTTTTGTGGTGTACATGCTGCAGCCAAAAATCCGGCCGCGCCTAGAGCAAAAGTTTTTAAATTCATACTTTCAGGATTTCTTCAAAAATACCATTTTTAAATGAATTGTAAGGTTCAGAAAAAACGATATTGCCTTATTAAAACTTATGATTGTAGAGTTTGTAAGGGGTATACATATTAAATTTAACATATTTTAAGTGTGGGCATATTGAGGAAAGGAATACATTTTGCATCCCACACCATTGAGAAATTTTAAAAATATGAAAAAAGAAGTAAACATAATATTGGCTGGTAGTCTTGGTATAATCTTAGGAATTGGCTTATTTGGATTGCGAAAATTCTTGAAAAAGAAAAGTCAGGATTACGACGATTACTATGCAGATTTTCACCGTCATTTTGTGAAGCAAGCGAAAGATGACGGCAATGACGGAATCGAATTTCTTGCCGTTCAGTAAAATAACACAATCTGCTTTCTTAGAAAGCAGATTTTTTTATGCGTCTTGCTAATATTAAAAGTTTACTTTAATCATTAAAGCCATCTATGCTTTATTTCTAAGCTTTTTCGGATAATAAATGACAATAGTTTCACTCATTCCACCATTAAATAAAGTTTTTAGTTATTTTTAACAAAATTTTCTAAAATGGTTTTAAGCAGAATCTGGAGTGCATTTATTATTGTCGCAATTATCGTAGCCAGCATTAAGTATGTTTTTTCTGACCATTACAAAGCCATATATAACGATATGGTGGTTGGTAAAAGCGGTGATACGGTACGAATTGCCACACAAAATATCGGTGATTTAAATCCCGACATTCAAAATGCATTGATCTTAAAACCTACTTTCGATCAAAACAGGATTCATTACAAAACAGATTCTGCAAAATCTCAAGTCGCAGTTTACCGCGTTCAGCAAACAGACGGTGTGATTGGAACCTCTGAAACTGCAGTAAAAATCTGTCTGGGTTTAATTGGAATTATGACCCTTTTTATGGGTTTTATGAGCATTGCCGAAAAAGCCGGCGGTATCAATCTACTCTCGCGAATGATTCAACCTTTTTTCTCCAAATTATTTCCGGAAATTCCAAAAAATCATCCTTCGTTCGGACATATGTTGCTGAATTTTTCCGCTAATTTACTCGGTTTGGATAATGCTGCTACGCCTTTTGGTTTAAAGGCCATGGAAAGCTTACAAACATTAAATCCTGATAAGGAACGTGCCAGTAATTCACAAATTATGTTTCTATGCTTGCACGCCGGCGGGCTGACTCTTATTCCTGTTTCTATTATCGCGATCAGGGCTTCAATGGGCTCCGTAACTCCCACAGATATTTTCCTTCCCTGCATGATTGCCACGTTTGCGGCAACTCTGGCGGCCATGATCTTTGTTTCCCTTTATCAAAAAATAAATTTACTTCAACCCGTTGTTATTGCTTATGTTGGAGGTATTTCTGCCATCATCGCTCTGCTCGTTGTCTATTTGGTGAATTTAAGCAAAGAAGGTCTGGATAATTTCAGCATGCTCTTGAGCAATGGAATTATTCTCCTAATTTTCTTCGCCATTGTGATGGGAGCACTTTATAAAAAGATTAATGTGTTCGATGCATTTATCGACGGCGCAAAAGAAGGATTTTGGACGTGTGTGAAAATTATTCCATATTTGGTCGGAATGCTTATTGCAATCTCCCTGCTTCGTACTTCAGGCGTTTTTGATGTTTTAATTGATGGTATGAAATGGGTGGCACAAGTCGTAGGTTTTGATACCCGATTTGTAGATGGCTTGCCAACCGCCTTGATCAAACCACTTTCTGGGTCCGGCGCACGAGGAATGATGGTTGATACGATGCAGACTTTCGGTGCAGACAGTTTTCAAGGGAGACTTGCAGCGGTTTTACAGGGGAGTTCAGACACTACTTTTTACGTCATCGCAATCTATTTTGGAGCGGTTGGCATTAAAAATACCCGCTATACCGTAACCGCAATGTTAATGGCAGACTTGGTGGGAATTATTACGTCGGTAATTTTGGCCTATATCTTTTTTGCCTAAAATAATAGCTCTTAAAAAATAAATAAAAATGATCCACGATAAAGACTACATCATCAGAATTGTAAAGCAGTTTTCGGAATTTCTATCTAAAATGATTTTAGGTGGCAAAAATGAAGGCGATTTAGTAGAACTTCAAAGAGTATTTGATACGAATATGAATGATACTTTCAAAATGGATTTCGAAACTTTGTCGACGAAATCTACTGATGAAATTGTTCAGTTAATTACCGAAAAAGATAAAAGCCATCATATTCCCTACTTTGAGTTGCTGGGACATCTTTTTTACTTTAAAAACAAACAAAATCCAAATCCTGATTTTGCTGAAAAAGCCAATGTTTTTTACGAACATTATTTACAGACGAGCGGTATTTTCTCTTTGCCGATTGTGAGTAGGATAGGCGAGTTGAAAAAAGATTAATATTTGATGGGCGAATTAAATTTATTATTAGCTGAAAAAAAAGAAACTCTTCAAAAACTGCAAAAAAAGCTAACGATTTTAGGCTGGGTCCGAGTTGCCGTCTTCCTCTCTATTACTTACTTTTTATTGAAATATTTCGTTTTTGAAAGCGGGTTGAAAATCCATTTATATTTGGCGATTTTCTTCATTGTTCTCTTTTTTATTCTAGGATATTTCCTTGTCGATGTAAAGGAGAAATTACAGTTTTATAAGAATTATCTTCATATTGGAAATGAAATCATTCACAAAACAGAATTCAAAACGGGGCTAGATTTTGAGGAAGACATTGATCAACATCCGTTCGCAAAAGATCTGGATATTCTGGGCAAAAATTCGCTTTTCAGTTATCTAAATTACGGTGAAACGACTTTAGGCAAAAGCAAACTCAAAGATCTCCTTCTAGATTTAAGTACTGAAAAAACGGAAATAATTTTACGTCAAAAATCGGTAACAGAATTGTCCAAGAAAATCGCGTGGAACATCTATTTTTTGACTTTGGGGAAGTCGATGGAAATTAAAGGAAAAATTTTACATCCAACCGAAATAAATTCAGTTTTTAATAAGGCTGCTCTAGGAAAGATTGCCACAGTGGTCGTTCCTATTTTAAGTATTGTTACTTTACTTTTAGCGATATTCAGCTCGATATCAGCAACTTTCATTTGGGTGCTATTCCTATGTATTTTAATCATTTCGAGGATAGTTCTTTATATTTATCGAAGAAAATTTCAGGAATTAGAAAAAAAACTTTCCTTTAATTCGAACCAATATGAGCAGTTTCTGAATGTTTTTTCCCATATAGAAAATGAAAGTTTCAAGGAAGAGTTAAATCAGTCGCTTCAAAATAAACTCAAATCCGGAAAGAGCAAATCTTCGCGAAAAGAAATCGAAAAATTGGCTCGTTTGCTCAGAAATTACGAAAGCGGACAAGGAAATATTGGCGTAATTCTCAATAATTTTTTCTTGTGGAATCTTAATTTTGCACTTAAAATTGAAAAGCAATTTCACCATATTAATGACGATTTACCGCAGTGGTTTGAAGCTTTTGCAGAATTTGAAGCCATAATTTCGCTGGGGATTTTTAAGTTCAAAAACCCAACTTACATTTTTCCCCAAATCAATGAAGAAGGAGTCAAACTTCAAACTGAAGAACTTATACATCCTTTGTTGTTTCAAAAGGAAGTAGTTACTAATAATTTCACCATCGGTCAGAAAACTGAAATTTCAATTATTACCGGTGCAAATATGACGGGTAAAAGCACCTTTCTGCGAGCCGTAGGAACAAATTTGGTTTTAGCAATGGCAGGTTGTCCTGTTGCGGCAAAAAAATTCAGTTTTATTCCGATGAAGCTTTTTACTTCTATGCGAACGAGCGATTCTCTAAGTGACGGAACTTCTTATTTTAATGCTGAGATCCTTCGTCTTCGGAATTTAATTGAAAATTTGGGTGAAGGCGAACCTCAATTTATTATTTTAGATGAAATTTTAAAAGGAACCAATTCGCAGGATAAACTTACCGGTTCTGAATTATTTTTAGAAAAATTAATGAAAAGCAACGTCAACTTCTCTTGTCTCATTGCAACTCATGATTTGGATTTAACAAAAATTGAAAATAAATTTCCTTTAAAAATAAAAAATTACTGCTTCGAACTTCAAAATATCGAGGGCGAACTAGAGACTGATTACAAACTTCAAAATGGAGTAACAAAAAGTATGAATGCCATTTATCTGATGAGGAAATTTGGGATCATCGACCTTTAGCAGGAAGATAATTTAGCAATATTTTGAACAATCTTAATTGAATAAAAAATTGATGTAATTTGCAAAAACTATTTTATGAAACAAGAGAACAGAAAGACCTCGAGAGAGCGAACCGATATTTTTTATAATTCGAGTAATAAAAATCTAAAATGGAACTCAAGAAAAATTGCTTTTACGGTTATTGCAATTTTAGTCGTGCTCTTTTTGCTTTATCAATTTGGATATTTCGTGGGAGAAACGGCTTATAAAGATGGCTTATAATGCCATTTGTTCAAAATACGATACGAAGTAAACAGATCCATCAAGAATTCACTTGTAACAATTCGCCAAAACTCTCGTCTTATTCATTAAAATAATCCATGAGAAAATCTGCCTTTTTTATCCTGACTTTTATGTCTGCCATTCTCTTTTCTCAAAAAAAATGGACGCTTCAGGAATGTGTGAATTATGCCGTTGAAAATAATTTGCAGGTTATTGAAACACAATTCAATCAAAAAATTCAGGATTATAATCTTTCGATCGCGAAACGCCAATATCTTCCTTCAGTATCCGGGAATGTTAATAATACTGCGAGTTTTGGTCAAGGTCGTGATACCTTCGGCCGTACCGGCAGTAACGATAATTTCAGCAACAGTGCGAATGTAGGTGCAGATATGTTGCTCTTTAATCACGGTAAAATCGAAAAAAATATTCGACTAAATCAATTTAAAGTAGAGGCTTTTCAATATGATGTTGAAAGGGTGAAAAATGATATTTCGCTCCAGATTGCACAGCAGTACTTATCTGTTTTACTCAATCGCGAAGTGACCACCATTTCAAAAAGTGCTTTAGAAAATGCGGAGAAACTGTATCAACGAGCTAAGATTACAACACAAGTGGGTACAACGGCTCAAACGATCTTAGCGGAAGCGGAATCGGCTTTAGCACGGGAAAAACTTAATGTTAAAACTGCAGAAATTAATACCGATCGAAGTTTATTTTCTTTAGCAATGCTTCTGCAACTTCCAGATTATAAGAATTTCGACATCCAAAATGTTAGTGTTCAGGACGATATCGAAGCTCCTTTATATACGGCAGCTCAAATCCTGGATAAAGCGTTTGAAAATCAACCCCAAATAAAAGCCGCAGAAAGTCGCATAAAATCCGCGGAAGCGCAGACAGAAATAACGGAAACAGCTTTCTGGCCCACGATTTCAGCAAATGCTGGATTAGGAACTTCTTATTTTTATCTTTTTAATGCGGGAACAGATCTTACAGGAAGTAAAATTAACCAAAGCGGATTTTTTAAACAATACAAAGATAACTTCGGGCAACAAGTTGGTGTGTCTGCCAGCATTCCTATTTTTAATAAAGGAATTACACGGTTAAATGTAGAACAGTCTAAAATTAGCGAAGAGATTGCAAAAAACGCTTTACTTCTTCAGAAACAGGAAGTTTTACAAAACGTACAGAAAGCGCAGTTCGATGCGGAAAGTAATTATGAATCCTTCGTTGCTTCCCGCGAAGCTGAAAAAAGTGCAAAATTGGCGCTTGACTTTACTGAAAAAAGTTATAATGCGGGTCGTGCCACGATTTATGACCTTAACAGCGCCCGAAATAATTACGCGAATGCGCAGGGAAGCGTTGCCCAAGCAAAGTATAATTATCTTTTCAGTTTGAAATTATTAAATTTCTACGCGGGAATTCCTTTAACTTTATAGGAGTTAAATCTCAAATTTATTTCTTTCTAAATGTCAATAACGCTGTTAGATAAATATTTACCGGAGCACAGTTTAATTTATTTAAAAAAGTGGTTCGCAGATTATACCATTCACATTAAAGTCACGCGCGGCAGAAATTCAAAATTAGGCGACTATCGAAAAATGCCCGATCGATCTCATCAAATTACCATCAATTCTACTTTACAGCCACCACTTTTCTTTTTTGTACTCACTCATGAATTGGCGCATCTTATCGCTTTTGAGAAATTTAACAATCGCATTTCGGCGCACGGTGCGGAATGGAAACAGACTTTCAGTTTGATGTTATTAGAAAGCATCGATATTTATACAGATGATTTAAAACCCATCATTCGGAGGTTCGCAAAGGCTCCTAAAGCCAATTTTATGTCGAGTCCAGAACTCGTCCGCTACTTTCATATCGAAAATTACGAAGACGAAAGCTCTTATATTGAAGACCTTACGGTAAATGACCGTTTTACCTACCGCAAACAGACTTATATCATTGAAGAGAAGCGGAAAAAAAACTATCTTTGTTTGAATACCGAGAACGGAAAAAAATACATCTTTAAACCCTTAGCTCGGGTAGAAAAAATTAGTTAAATATGTCAGAATCAAATAATTACTGCGTTATAATGGCAGGAGGCGTCGGGAGTAGATTTTGGCCGATGAGCACCCAGAAATATCCAAAGCAATTTCAGGATATTTTGGGAACCGGTAGTACGATGATCCAGCAAACTTATGACAGAATCAGCAAGATTGTAGCGCCGGAAAATATTTATGTAATTACCAGCAAAGAATATATCACCTTAACCGAGCAACAGTTGCCCGATTTAAATCCTGCAAATATCGTTGGGGAACCGATGATGAAAAATACGGCAGCCTGCAATATGTATATGGCCCGAAAAATTGCCGATAAAAATCCGCAGGCCAATATTATTGTACTTCCCGCGGATCACCTAATATTAAACGAAACTGTTTTTCTTCAGAAAATTGAACTGGCTTTAAACCTTGCAGCGACCAAAGATTATCTCATTACCTTAGGCATCAAACCAACTCGACCAGAGACGGGCTACGGCTATATTCAGTTTGTAGAAAATCAGGAATGGGATTATTTTAAAGTTAAAACTTTCACTGAAAAACCCGATTTAGAAATAGCCCGTACTTTTCTGGAAAGTGGCGATTTCTTGTGGAATGCCGGCATTTTTGTCTGGAATGTTCAAACGATTTTAGCAGCTTTCGATGAATACCTCAGCGAAATGTCCCAACATTTCGAAAGCTGCGAATATAACACTGCGGAAGAAGAAAGATGCATCGACGTTATTTACCCAAAGGTGGCCAAAATATCCATCGACAATGGTATTCTGGAAAAAGCCAAAAATGTATTTGTAATTCCCGCAGATATTGGGTGGAGCGATCTTGGTACCTGGACATCCATTTATGAAAATGCCGCCAAGGATAACAACAAAAATGCCTTAAAGTCCCGCCATATCTTGACTTATAACTCAAAAGGAAACATCATCAACCTTAAGAATAAAAATAAAGCTGCCGTTATTGATGGTCTTAAAAACTACATTATAATTGATACCGACAAAGCATTGCTGATTTGTCCACGCGAAAACGACCAACTGATCAAAGAGTACGTTCAGGATTTGAAAAACCTGAAAAAGGGTGATAAATTTCTGTAAAATTAAAACAGGGAGCGCGCAAACTCCGCTTCTTTTATAAATCATACCCGCTGTCCGCTTTATCTGCTTCCCACTATCGTGGCGCGCAGGATGCCGCTCCCATCGGGGCTAAAATTTATTTCATCTCCTTTTTCGCCAGGAGACAAAAATAAATCCCTTCCAAAATTGGGAAGGATTATTAATTTAAACCAAATCAATAATCTTCTGAATATTTAATTCTTCAAGACAGGCCCAATCACCGCGGTAACATTTTTTATCACCAAAAACAGAACACGGCCGGCAGGTTAAATCTTTCACCTGAACGACATCTTTTGTGCTTTGTCCGTAGCCGAGGAATCCCGCATAATGATGCGTAGAACCCCAAACGGAAATACATCTTGTACCCATTAAACTTGCCAAATGCATATTCGCAGAATCCATGGATATCATCACTTCCAAGCTTGCTATTTTTTGCAACTCTTCCTTTAAAGTGTGCGACGCCGCTAAATTCGTAGTATTCGGAATTTGCTCTTGCCAGGAATTCAAAATTGTAGTTTCTTCCGGACCGCCACCAAAAAAATATATTTCATTTTTTTTTGCCAGAATGCGTACGACTTCAAATGTTTTTTCGAGCGGCAACATTTTCCCCTTATGTTGTGCGAAAGGCGCAACGCCAATTCCGGACTTCTCGCCTCTCGGCCTATAAGTGTGGGAAAGTTCTAGCTTAAAATTCATCGCACGGAAAACATCTGCATACCTTTCGCTCGTGGATTTAAGTTGGTGTTTCTCTAAATTCCAAATATCGGTAAGTTCATCTTTTTCGTCTTTCCCTTTATTTATTTTATAAATTTTAAACCCTTTTTTTACAAAGAAAAGATTAAGCGCTTTTGTGCGGATTACGTCGTGTAAATCGGCAATATAATCAGGTTTAAACTCTTGAATCAAAATTTCACCCAACTTTCTTAAACCGAAAATTCCTTTATAATCATCGAGGTTAATTCCTTTAAAAGTCAAATTTGGAATTCCTTCGAAAAGTGCACTGAACTGTGTCCGGGAAACCATTATAACCTCAACATTAGGATTTTGCTCCAAAAATTCAATGAAAACAGGAACGGTCATTGCAACATCACCGAAAGCGGAAAATCGATATGCTAAAATTCGCTTCACGATTTTAACTGGTAGGCGACGGCGTAAAACTTAATTTGTTTTGTCATTGCCATTAGCCCATTGGCGCGGGAAGGCGACAGAAATTCCTGTAACCCAATTTCCTCTATGAATTTGAAATCAGAATCTAAAATCTCCTGTGTGGAATGGCCACTATAAATCGAAACCAAAAGCGAGACAATTCCTTTAGGCAAAATACCATCAGAATCCGCGTTGAAATTGAGTTTACCGTCTTTAAAATCAACATCAATCCACACTTTCGATTGGCAACCTTTAATTAAATTATCCTCCGTTTTTCGATCTTCCGGCATTCCCTTCAGCTCTTTTCCTAAATCTATAATATATTCATACTTCTGCTCCCAATCTTCTAAAAAGGCAAAAGATTCTACAGTTTCCTGCTGTTTTTCTTTAATTGTCATCATTCAATCGAATTTTAGCAAAGATATGAAATCCTAAAAGTTTTCCTCTGTCACTTTCTGAAATAGGTGCAATAGTTTAGGCTCCTCTTTTTCCCAGCACATTACTACTGCTGCTTTTTCAAGATTATAGCTGTAAAAATGTTTACCGTTTTGAAGTACTTTGTTTATTTTTTCTGCCAGCTCATTGTGATCTCCAATTTTTACTCCAACTTGCCAAGTATCGACCACTTTACTCATTTCAGGGAAATCTGAGACGACAATTGGAACCCGCGCCTGAATATAATCTGAAATTTTGTTCGGAAGGGAATAGTAATAGCTGAGACCGTTATTTTCTTCAATGCTAAGACCAACATCGGCTTTGTGGGTTATTTTTCGTAAATCTTCAGGCAATAATTTTCCTAAAAACCGTATTTTGTTTTGAAGTCCTAAGCCGTTTGCTAGACCTTCATACTCGATTTTCTTTGGACCATCACCAGCAATCCATAATTCTGCCGCTGAAATATGTTTCATAGCGGGAATCATTTTATCTAAACCCCGCGAAGGATTAATAACACCTTGATATAGAATAATTTGAGGATGATTTACTTCCGAATTTTGAAACGACGGAATATATAATGGAAAATTCTGAAGCACGACAGGTCTTTCAATTTGATAGGTTTTTACAAACCAGTCTGCATAACTTTCGCTTGCGGTCATCATAAAGCGAATTTTTGGCAAAATTTGTTTTTCTAAAACGCGCCAAATTTTTTGGGTAAATCTTCCTTTTACAGAAGGCATTTCGGTGAAGATTTCATGGCTGTCGAAAACGAGCGGAATCTGAAGTTTATTAGCAATCAGATAGTTGGGCAAAAGCGTATCTAAATCATTGGAAAGTAAAATACACTTTTCATCTGCTTTTTGGAGAAGATGTTTGTATAGTTTCCATTGAAATTCCAAATACGCAAAGCGGAGAATTTTAGACCGAAGTTTTAATCGGGTTACCGTATAATTCCGGTTGATGGGAGGCAATCCGCCCCAGTTATTGCCGATGAGTTCTATAGTATATCCGTTTTCCGACAATGTTCTACAAACCTTTTCTACGCGTTGGTCCGTATATAAATTATTGAAAACACTTACTATAACTCGCACCGCATCAATTTACGCTTTTTTGATCAAATGATAGACCTGCACGAAACAAAGAATAGCATTTGGTATAATGATTGGCCAAAGATAATCACTGTAAATTCCATAAATAACGAAACAAATACACCCAATGAGGTTTACAATTCTAATCCTTTTAATATCTTTCAGTACAAAACTTAGGACGATGAAAAAGGATGCTGCGTAACCGATAAAATTCGTAATTTCTGGACTCATATTTTTTTTTTGGGGAGACAAACCTAATCATTTTCAACGAATTGAGGAAACTTTTACTGCCATATAGTCTGAATTACTTTTTGGTAAAGTATTTGTAACTTTGGTTAAAGACTTATGGAAGTAAGTTATTTTTAAATTAACAAGACGAGAAACAATATATGGATCATCAATTTTCAGCTGGGTTGGATCAAGTTTTCAAACTCAGTAAAAACGAAGCCAGACGCTTGCACAGCGAGTTTCTGAATACAGAACATTTCCTTCTCGGAATCATCTCCACGGAGAATTCTGCGAAAGAGATTATGCAAAATTTGGGAGCCGATTTAACCCAAATAAAAAGAAAAATCGAAACAATGTCTGTCGCCAGTCTTAATCCCTTTGCAGTAGAAAGTGATAAAATATCTTTCACGAAAATGGCGGATCAGGCGGTAAAACGATCAGAATTAGAATGCAGACAATATCAAAGTTCTGAAATAAATACCGTTCACTTGTTGTTGGGAATTCTGTATAAACCAGAAGATCCGACCACCAGTATTTTAAGCTCTTACGATATTGATTATGAAATGATTTCTAAAGAATATCAAAAATTGCTTAAAAGTTCTGGTCAGGATCCGAAGATGAGTGCATACGACGACGATGATGAGCGTGAAGAATTTGGACAAATGAGAAAACCAACCGGAAATATCGGGACTGGTAAAAGTAAGACGCCAACCCTTGATAATTTCGGTAGAGATTTAACGACTTTAGCACGAGAGGGGAAACTTGATCCGGTTATCGGGCGCGAAAAAGAAATCGAAAGAGTTTCTCAAATTCTATCAAGAAGAAAAAAGAACAATCCACTTTTGATCGGAGAGCCAGGTGTTGGTAAATCGGCAATTGCGGAAGGTTTAGCTTTAAGAATACAGCAGAAAAAAGTATCGCGCGTTCTTTACGGAAAACGGGTAATCACCCTTGATTTAGCAAGTTTAGTTGCCGGAACAAAGTACCGTGGCCAGTTCGAAGAAAGAATGAAAGCCATCATGACGGAACTTGAAAAAAACAGAGACGTCATTTTATTCATCGATGAATTACATACCATTGTAGGTGCTGGTAGTTCTACCGGTAGTCTCGATGCTTCAAATATGTTTAAGCCAGCTTTGGCAAGAGGAGAGATTCAATGTATTGGTGCAACAACTTTAGATGAATACCGCCAGTATATTGAGAAAGATGGTGCTTTGGAGCGACGTTTCCAAAAAGTGATGGTAGAACCAACCACTTTAGAAGAAACAATTCAAATCCTTAATCAAATTAAAGATAAATACGAAGATCACCACAACGTAACTTATACCGACGAAGCGATTTTAGCGTGTGTGAACTTAACTGCAAGATATATCACCGACCGATTTTTACCAGATAAGGCGATCGATGCGATGGATGAAGCAGGCTCTCGTGTATATATTAAAAACATGAAAGTTCCTACCCAAATCATTGAATTTGAGACGACCATTGAAAAGATAAAAGAACAGAAACAACAGGCTGTAAAAAAGCAAGATTATCTGGAAGCAAGAAAGCTGAAAGACGAAGAAGAGCGTTTACAGATCGAGCTTAATATCGCACAAGAAGCTTGGGATAAAGATGTTAAAGAAAAGAAAGAAACGGTAACAGAAGAAAATGTTGCTGAAGTAGTTTCTATGATGAGCGGTATTCCAGTAACGAAAGTAGGGAAAAATGAGCTGGACAAACTTGCACTCATGGATGAAATGTTGAACGGTAAAGTGATCGGACAACCAGAGGCAGTGAAAAAAGTGGTGAAAGCCATCCAAAGAAATAGAGCAGGTTTGAAAGATCCAAACCGTCCGATTGGAACATTTATTTTCCTCGGAACAACAGGTGTAGGGAAAACAGAGCTTGCAAAAGTAATGGCGCGTGAACTCTTCGATTCTGATGAAGCCCTTATCCGTATTGACATGAGTGAGTACATGGAGAAATTCGCAGTTTCTCGTTTGGTGGGAGCGCCTCCGGGATATGTTGGTTATGAAGAAGGTGGTCAGCTTACCGAAGCGGTGAGACGTAAACCTTATGCAGTAGTACTTTTAGATGAAATTGAAAAAGCACATCCAGATGTGTTCAATATTTTACTGCAGATTTTAGATGAAGGTTTTGTAACCGATTCATTAGGCCGTAAGATTGATTTTAGAAATACGATCATCATTTTAACTTCAAATATCGGAACGCGGGATCTGAAAGATTTCGGTGACGGTGTAGGATTCGGCACAAATGCAAAGAAAACCAATACTGATGCAAGAGCTCGAAGTACTATCGAAAACGCGTTGAAAAAAGCCTTTGCTCCTGAATTTTTAAACAGGATAGATGATATTGTAATCTTTAACAATTTAGAAAAAGAAGATATTTCTAAAATTATCGATCTGGAATTGAGTAAACTCTACAAACGTTTAGAAAAGCTCAATTATAAAGTAGATCTTACCGATGAGGCAAAAGATTTTATTGCAGAGAAAGGCTGGGACAAAGATTTTGGAGCGAGACCTTTAAAACGTGCGATCCAAAAATACATAGAAGATTTGTTAGCAGAAATGCTGGTAAATAAGCAATTAACTGAAGGTGGAACCGTTGTCTTAAAGCTTAATGAAGCGAAAGATGGTTTAGAAGGTGAACCTTTAAAAAAGAAGACTTCAGCGAAGTAATTTTTTTCAAATTATAATTAAAAATCCGTCGTAGATATTTTCTACGACGGATTTTATTTTAAGGAGTTTTATCGAATTATTTTATTTCAACACATCCTACTCTACCACCAGCATTACCCGTCGGTTGTGTCATAAAATCATCTTTATCAGCATGAATTACTATTGCTTTTCCCATGATATTTTTCGCCGGATCAGCACATCCCAAACACCATTTATCGGTATTGAAATTCAATCTCGCAGTTCCGTCTTTATCAGCCACTAAATTACCGATATCTCCCATGTGATATTGGTCTTTCCCCCATTTTCCGTGCATCTCAGTTGTTGGGTTCCAGTGTCCTCCTGCGGAACTTGCATCGGTTGCGGAGCAATCTCCTTTTTCATGAATGTGTACAGCGTGAATCCCAGGCGTGAGTTTATAGACATTCAAATCCATGGTAACTTTCTTCCCCATCTGTTTGAAATTAGCAGTTCCTTGTGTTTGCGTTCCACTTTTGGAATTTACAACGTAAGATTTCGTTGTTGTACACGATACAGCAAGTAACGCGCTGCAAAAGAGTGTTGACAGTGTTGCGATTTTCATAGTAAATATTTTATGTTAATAATAGAGTAAAAATACGAAATAGAATATAACTACCGTTCAGGTGCGAAATTTTACGGTTGGGCACAATAAATTTTCAGCAAATTTTATTCCGCAATACTTTTACAGCATAAAACTCATCACCATGCTGACTTCAATTTTATCTAAGATTCTTTGCCTCCTAATTTTCTGCTCCTCAATTGGTGCTACTGCCCAAATTTCGATTTCGGGGAAAGTTAGTTTTAAGAACAAAGGAGTGAAAGATATTTCAGTCACCTTGAAAGATACTTATGACGGTGCCACTACAGATTCCGATGGTAACTATTCATTTCAAACTTCAGTAAAAGGGACTCAAATTTTGGTATTTTCAAATTCAAAATTTGTGGATATTGAAAAACCTATTTCACTTGGAAGCGAAAACGTCATTATAAATTCTGACTTAAAGGAACAAATTTCAGAGATCGATGCGGTAGTAATTTCTGCAGGTTCCATCGAGGCCAGTGATAAGAAAAGAGCGACCGTACTCCTGACTCCAATTGATATTTATACGACCGCGGGTGCAGACGGACAAATTTCTTCTGCACTAAATTACCTGCCTGGCGTGCAGAAAGTTGGAGAAAATGAAGGTCTTTTTGTTCGGGGTGGAAGCGGGGTTGAAACTAAAATTTTTATGGATGGAAGTTTGATCAACAACTACTTCAGTACTTCGGTACCGGGAATTCCGGGTCGTGATCGTTTCAATACCTCGTTATTCAAAGGCAATATATTTTCGAGTGGTGGTTATTCCGCGCTTTATGGTCAGGCATTATCCGGAGTTCTGATATTAGAAAGTGTTGATTTACCCGAAACCAGTTCCTATGATTTTGGTATTTCTCCTCTTTTCGTGAATGCCAGTTTACAGAAACTCTCTACTGATAAAACCTATTCTTATGGCGCGAGTCTTAGCTATTTCAATCTCGGTTTGATACAAAAAATTGCCTCTTACAATACAAACTTCATACAAAGTCCGCAAGGCCTGGGTGGCGATCTCAATTTCAGGTTCAAAACAAAATCAGGCGGTATGTTTAAATATTATGGAAATTTCGATTTCAACAAATTGATTGTCAAATCTCCCAGCTTAAATCCTGAATATGAGGAAATACAAACCGGTTTGCGTGCTAACAATCTTTATCAAAACCTTTCTTTTCGCCAAAAATTTGGCAAGTATCTTTTAAATGTAGGAACTTCTTATTCTTATAATGACTCTGACTTACAAATTTCGACACTGAGTAAAAATATTGAATCTCCGCAGAATTTTTTCAGCACCAAAAATAATTACCTGAATTTTAAAACGGTTCTAGTTCGAAAAATCAATAAAATCTCTGCAATTCGGGCTGGATTTGAATTGAATACAGCTCAGGAAGAAAATAATGCAACCACGAAATATGATGATATAATTTCTGCAGCTTTTGCAGAAACTGATTTGGGATTAAGTAATAATTTATCTTTTAAACTGGGAATTAGAGCAGAACATTCCTCATATTTAAATACTGAAAATTATGCACCTCGATTTGCGGTGGCCTATCGTCTTTCAAAAGAATGGACGACTTCAGTTGCCTATGGAATTTTCTATCAAAATCCGGAAAGTAAATATTTAAATTCCGACCAACCACTAACCTTTCAGAAAGCTGATCACTATATTTTCCAGCTTCAACGGTCATCTGAAGGACGTAGTTTGCGATTAGAAACTTTTTACAAAAATTATACGCAGCTCACCAAAACTTTCGGTGAAGACTATTATCAGATGGCGGATAATAATAATGGAAGCGGTTATGCAAAAGGTGTAGAAGTTTTCTGGCGCGATCGTAAGACTTTAAAAAATATAGATTACTGGATTTCCTATTCGTTTCTGGATACCAAAAGAGATTTTCTGAATTATCCGGTAAGTTTACCGCCGGGATTTGCGGCAAAACACACCCTTTCTGTAGTGGCGAAAAAATTTGTGACCAGTTGGAAAACGGGATTTAATATGTCTTACACTTATGCTTCTGGACGGCCGTATTATGATATTATTTCTGAAAATAAAACCAATATTATCCGCCATGAAGGAACACTGAAAGATTATAGCGGATTAAATTTCAGTTTAAATTATTTACCGAATCTCGGTAATAAAGATGCGAAAACGTTCACCGTTTTGGTGCTGAGTATTTCTAATATTTTAGGCAGAAAAAATGTGTTCGGATATAATTTCTCAGCGGATGGTCAGAGACGCTCGGCGGTTTTACCACCCGTAAATACTTTTGTTTTTATCGGTGCATTCATCAGTTTTGGCGTTGATAAAACGAATGATGCCATTAATAATAATTTGTAGAACGGTTCAGAACATCAATTCAACCTTTCGGAAAAGAAAATTTTTAAAAACACGTTTGGTCAAATACCTTTGATCTATCAAAACACCAACAAATAAAATTTAAGATCATGAAAAAATTACTATTTACACTGCTTTTATTTTCTACAGTAAGCATATTCGCCCAAACTGCTTTTGAAAAAGCAATGACCGAAAAAGTAGGCAACCTGGTACAGGCAAAAACTCCAGAAGAATTCACCGCACTTTCAAATGATTTCACAAGGATTGGCGATAAAGAAAAAACGCAGTGGCTGCCGTACTATTATGCTTCGCACGCGACGATTGAAAAAGGACGAAACCTCATGCATACCGGAAAAGTTGATCAACTGGATGCCATTGCGGCAGAAGCACAAAAAAGTTTGGATAAAGCTGCGGAGCTAAGCAAAGACAATGCTGAATTGTTGATTTTACAAAAAATGATTCATAATTTGAAAATGATGGTTGATCCACAATCCCGATTTATGAGCGAATCAATGCTTGGCGCAGAGGCGATGGGTAAAGCGGAAAAATTAGATCCGGAAAATCCCCGAATTACCTTACTACGAGCTGAAGATACTTATTACACGCCTGAACAGTTTGGCGGTAGTAAAGCAAAAGGCCTGGAGCTGTTTCAAAAATCATTGGATCAGTTTAAAGTTTACCCGCCTAAATCGGATTTAGATCCCAATTGGGGACAAGGTGAAGCAGAATATTTTTTATCAAATAAACCGTAAGAAATACCAATGATACTTAATCGCCATTTTATATGGCGATTTTTTTGTGCGAAAAGGATATTGAAAATTGATAGGATTACTTTAAATTCTCAAACTCAATAAACTCAAATTCTGGTGAACTTTCTAAAAGTTGGCGTAACACTGAAGCATGACCATTGCCGATCAAAATTAATAATCGGTCATCCGGAGACGATTTCATCTCCTGAATTTTTCTAAAAATCCGAAGATTTCTATTATACCACCAAATTGCCAGTATATCTGCACCCCGATTATTGTCTAATTTAAAATCCCCAACTAAGTATGCTCCATAACCTAACTGATGATATTTGCGGGAGTTGGTTCTTTTAAAATTATCTAAAATCGTCATTTTAGAGACCAAACTGTTTTCATAAGCAAACCAATCTGACACGTTTTTTGATAAGGGATCCTCACTTTTAAAATCAAAATCTTCGAATAACTTTTTGGTGTAAACTGAATCAATATTGGTCAAATCTTCATCCATCGATGCCGCATCTATACTGTAAATGGTATCTAATTTTAGTTCTGCAGCCAATCGAAAACCTATTTGGTATCGTTCATCTCGTACATTTCTTAGTTTACCCGCTTTATATTGATCTAATTTTTGTTTTGCATTCCAACTCGGGTAAGCTTCAATGCCGATTTTCGTGGGTTTAAACTTTTTAATATAGTTGATCAATGCTGTGACTTCCGATTTTTTTGGTTCGGTCAAAACGTGAATTTTATCCGCATCTAAAACCTTAGTTACATCTAAATTCGGATAATCAAAGTGAAAAGTACCGACCACCAAAACCTTCGTTTTTTTTTCGGGAAAAAATGAGGCTGGATCTTTGATTTGAGCCCAGTTTATTATTGATTGAATGACAAGGAATGATACGATCAATTTTTTCAAAATCATATTGACTTATTTATATTGGATATTTAATTTTTTGAAAGGAATATTTAGGAGATATTAAAATTACAGTCCGAAGACAACTCCCACACTGGGAATAAATCCGCTCCCAAAAACCGATTTTTCTTTGTCATACAAAACATTATACATTCCGCCGATTTGCATATATGCACTGTTTCCAATTCTCTGCATATATCCACCCCCAAGATACAACGCAGCTTCATCGCCGGAATATTTCAGATGATCCACCTTATTTTTTCGCGTGAAAAAGTATTCCTGGAACATACCGCTTAAAAAGAAATTACGCGCAATATAATAATTGATAAATGGACCAACGCCAACTGTAGTCGAAGAATAATATCGGGAGTTCGACCATGTAAAATTCGTCGCAAGACCGGTTTCTATATTATCGGACAGCAGATAACCAACGCGCGGCGAAATATAAACGGAAGTTCCGCCACCGCCACTTCCGAAAGACCCACCTAAACCAGCGTAACCGCCAAAAGTCCATTTTGATTCTGGATTCCCAAAAGTTTTAGAAGTCCCGATCTGTGCATTTAGCGCGAAGGCGAAAACAAGGAGTGCTAGCAATATTATTTTTTTCATCTTGATAACTATTAAATTAGTGAAGTGTTTAAAGTTTAAAATTAAACCTTTTTTTGAAATTGAAATTATCAATAATTACCTGGAGGCTCAATTCTATGCAATTAAAATTGAGGAAAGAAGAGATGAACTTTCTTCTAGCCCCGATGGTAGCGGTATCCTTTCTCTTTTCCTCAGAAAAGAGAAAGATTTAGCGGACAGCGGGACGGGCATTCGAACAGGGAATCAATTGTGAAGCTCCTCATAATCATTAATTAAGTCGTAAATTTGCAGCCTCAATAAAGAGTCTCCTTGAAAGACTTTATAAAATGAACATATGAAAATTGTAGTTGGACTTTCTGGAGGTGTAGATTCCAGTGTTGCAGCCTATTTGCTGCAAAAACAAGGTCATGAAGTGGTGGCGCTTTTTATGCGAAACTGGAATGATGCGTCGGTAACTTTGGAGGATGAATGTCCCTGGATTGAGGACAGTAATGATGCTTTGATGGTGGCGCAAAAACTGGGAATCCCTTATCAGGTCATTGATATGAGTGAACTGTATAAGGAGAAAATCGTAGATTATATGTTCGAGGAATATAAAAAAGGCCGAACGCCGAATCCTGATGTTTTGTGTAACCGTGAAGTGAAGTTTGACGTGTTCATGAAAACAGCCTTATCGCTTGGTGCTGAGAAAGTTGCAACAGGACATTACGCACAGGTGAACTCTACTTTTGATGAAAATGGAAAAGAGATTTTTCACCTTTTAGCGGGAGCAGATAACAATAAAGATCAGTCGTATTTCCTTTGTCAGTTGAATCAGGATCAGTTGTCGAAATCGTTGTTTCCGATTGGGGAATTGACGAAACCTGAAGTTCGGGAAATCGCCCGGGAAATGGGTTTGGTGACGGCAGATAAAAAAGATTCGCAGGGTTTATGTTTCATCGGGAAAGTGAGTTTACCGACTTTTCTGCAACAACAACTGGAACCGAAAGAAGGCGAAATTGTAGAAATTTTTAATGATTTCACTGGTTTTCATCAAGAAACGCCTGAGTTTTCTTCAAAATTAGAAGAATTGGAATTCCTGTCTCAGAAACTCAACTACGAAAAATCGGACGGAAAAGTAATTGGCAAACATCAGGGTGCACATTATTTTACGGTGGGTCAAAGTAAAGGTTTGGGAATTGGCGGACATAAAGAATCCTGCTTTTTGATTTCCAGAGATATTGAAAAAAACATTGTTTTTGTAGGCGAAGGAAGAAATTTCCCGGGACTTTTCAGAAGCGCTTTAAAAATAGAAAACTCAGAAGTTCACTGGATTCGTGAAGATTTGCGTTTGCAAAATGGCGAATCGATGAAAGTAAAAGCCAGAATCCGATACCGACAAACTTTGGAAGAAGCGACGCTTTACCAATTTGAAGAAGGTTTCTTTATCGAGTTTGAAAACCCACAATCTGCGATTGCAGAAGGACAGTTTGCTGCCTGGTATCTGGAGGATGAGTTGGTGGGAAGTGGCGTGATTTCGTAAAATCCTGATTTTTAATTAATAATATAATTCCTTTTGATTTTTCAAGAGGAATTTTTGGTATTTTAGCAATTAGATAATATAATATTGTTGTCAAATATGTAGACCTATATTAGGTGGCTTTGTAATATTTTGTAATAAATGAAAAGGAGTTGTATGATATTTCCCATTAACAAATAAAAATAAAATGAATAACCAATTATACGAAAATGAAAAAGTTGAATTATTTCAACAAGATAATGAAAATGAAATTAAGTTGACGAACGACGAAATCAACGAAAAGTATAAAAAAGGCGAAGTAAGGATTATTACTGAACAAGCTCGTTATCCACTAAATACAATTGTCACTATGGTAAATAGCGATGATTATATTCTTAATCCAGAATTTCAAAGACGACATAGATGGGATGCTACAAGAAAATCAAAATTAATTGAATCATTTATTATGAATGTTCCTATTCCCCCAATTTTTCTATATGAAAGTGAATATTCAGTTTATGAAGTAATGGACGGACTTCAAAGATTAACTGCAATTTCGCAATTCTATGAAGATAGATTTGCTTTACAAGATTTAGCAGAATGGAAGGAATTAAATGGTTTAAAATACTCTGAATTACCAGATCAAATAAGAAAAGGTATTGATAGAAGATATATTTCTTCAATAATTTTATTACAAGAAACCGCTAAATCGGAAACAGAAGCTAATAGATTAAAGCAATTGGTTTTTGAAAGAATAAATAGTGGTGGTGAAAAATTAAAAGCTCAAGAAATTAGAAATGCTTTATTTCCTGGTGGTCTTAACAATTTAACAATAGTTCTATCACGAAACAAATATTTTTGCAGACTATGGGATATTCCAGAACCTGATGAAACAGAATTAACAACAGGTCAACCTCGCCAACAAGTAATTGAAGATAAGTATTTTAAAGATATGTCTGATGCAGAACTTGTACTGAGATTTTTTGCCTATAGACAAATTGATCAATGGCAAGGAAATACAATGGAGTTCTTTTTAGATGAATTTCTTAAAAAGGGTAATGAACAATTTAATGATGACGTTTTAGATAACTTGAAAAAAACATTTAATGAAACTGTAGAATTTGCCTACAATTTATTTGAAGAGAAAGCTTTTTGGCTTCATAGAAATAGAGAAGAAAAATGGTTTCACTATGAAAGACCTACAAAAATTTTGTACGACCCACTTATGCAAGTTTTAGCAAACAACCTTGATAGTAAGGAAAAAATATTGACTAAAAAGCAAGAAATTATATCTGGTTTAGAAAATTTTCACAAAACGGAATACGATGCATTCAAAGGACGTGATACTAATAAAACAAAAGTCATAGATAGAATTGAAATACTCAATGAATATATAAACTCCTTCATCAATGAATAAAATATTAAGTGAATTTCAAATAGAAATGGATTTGCTTAAGTATTACATAGATTTTCAAAATAGAAGTTATAAAAATCAATCAAAAATTGAAAAACATAACCCAGACACTGTTCTGAAAACTTTGACAATTTCAAAAATTAAGCAGTTTGATTTTAGCTCTCATATTATTTCTATATATGGAGCATATGAACATTTTATTGAGCAATTAATATCTAAATATTTAGAAAACATTTGCGCAATAACAACAACCTATAATTCTTTGCCTGAAGAAATACAGAAAAACAATTTAAATAAAACATTAGAAATATTAAAACAACTAGATTATAGAAAGAATAAAAATTTAAGACCAGAGAAATTAGTTGAAATCTTACACAATAACATAAACGAAAACTCTCCTGTCCTTAATATTGAAGCCTTTCTAAATCATAGTGCTAATTTTAGGATATCAGTAATTGACAACTATTTTACAGAAATTGGAATTAAAAACTTTTCAAGTTTAGTCAGACAATATGAACCCTTAAAATCTTATTTAGAAAATAATGTTTCAGATTTTTCATCAAAAAAGAATACCATTGTATTTCAAATTGTTGAACATATTTGTGATTTAAGAAATGATATAGCACATGGCGTAATTAATGTTCAGCTGATAAATAAGACTATACTATTTGACTATATTGATTTTATGAAAATCTTTTCTAAATCGTTATTTGAATTAATAAATTGTAGTTATTTGTCTAAAATTTACGAGCTTAACAATAACGATATTGAGGTTATTAGTATTTTTAATAAAGAGATCTTATGTTTTAATACAAAAGGAAGAATAATAGACAAAAAAACTAAAATATTAGTTAAATCTGACAATCACTTTCCAAGCATATTTTACACTAATATTTTGAATATTCAACATAACAAAACCAGCATATTAAATACAATCGAAAATGAAAATGTTGATATTGGTATTAAAGTAGACAAAAAAATTAAAGATACAATGAAGTTCAAAGTATGCTAATATTATAAAACACATGCATAAGAAAACATTAATCGTAGCCAGCGGAAAGGAAAATATTTAAATTCACGTACTCAATGAAAAGAGCAGTTTTCAACTGGAGTGGCGGAAAAGATTCTGCTTTAGCACTTCAGAAAGTTCTGGAAGAAAAAGAATTTGAAGTCATTGCATTACTGACAACTATGAATGAAGAAACTCAAAAATCTTCGATGCATTCTATTCCTTTGGAAATATTAGAAAGACAGGCCGAAAGTATTGGCATCCCTTTGTACGCGGTCACATCTTCTACAATGTTGAAAAATTACGAGGAGAAAATGGCAGAAGCAGTCACTCATTTTAAAGAACAAGGCGTGAAGCATTTTATTTTTGGTGATATCTTTTTATCAGACGTCAAAGCATATCGGGAAAGCAAACTTCAGCCTTTAAGAATTGAAGTTGTAGAACCACTTTGGGAAAAAACATCGCAGGAAGTAATCGACGATTTTTTAGGATCCGGAATTCAATCAAAAATCATTGTTACTCAAGCCGATCTATTAGATGAAACATTTATTGGAAAAGATTTAGACCAAAATTTAATCAACTCATTTCCGAAGAATATCGATGTTTGCGGAGAAAATGGGGAGTATCACACATTATCTTATGCCGGCGGCTTATTTAAGAAGGAAGTTAAGTTTTCAATTTCGGAAACGACTAAAACTTCATTTGATTTTACGTTAGATACAGGAGAAAAAAAGACTTTTGAATATTGGCAGGCTGTACTGACAGTTTAACATCATGTGAGAAACTCGGTCGACGACTCCTTTAGTTATACAAATATTTTCGAAATTAAGATCTTAACTACTAGAATACATCTGCCTATTTTGAGTATTAGCGGCATTTAAGGTTATTTTTTGCTTACGACCTTTCCGTTTTAAAGCTGCATCTATATTTTAGTGTAAATAGTATGGTTTAAAACCAGAATCGATGATTAATCTGGTAATAATCCAATTAAACTGCCTTTATATTGCCAAAATGTTTAATTTTAATAGAAATTAAAACAATGAAACACGCAGTTCTCCTTTTTGTAACGCTTTTTACCATGGTCTCCTGTACAAGACCTGCGACTCCCGACAAAAAATTTGTGGAAATCACGGGAGTCGACTTTTCCTTAAAGCCCGGTGATAATTTTTATAAATATGCAAATGGCAAATGGTACGATTCCGTAACGATACCGGCTTCTCAGGCAGGAGTTGGCGCCTATATGTTTATGAATTATCCACAACGCATGCGGTTACAAGGAATATTAGACAGCGTTTCACGCGGGCAACATCAGGAAGGAAGCATCGAACAAAAAGTAGGAGACTTTTACGCTGCCGGAATGGATACTGCAACCATTAATAAGCGCGGTTTCGAACCTATTAAACCTACGCTTTCAACTATTGAAGCCATTCGTGATGTACCATCTTTGATGGATTTTGTGGCCAATCAAATGAAAGTTGATAATGGTTTTATAATGGCATTTGGAGTCGGTCCCGACGATAAAAACAGCAATATGAATATTGCACATGCTTCTCAAACAGGTCTCGGTTTACCCGACCGCGATTATTATTTTAAAACAGATGAATCAACGGTTGCTATTCAGAATGCCTATAAAAAATATCTTTCCACCTTGTTTCAGCTTACTGGTAGCAATCAGGTAGAAGCTAAAAAAGATGCGGATATTGTGTACGATATTGATAAACAACTTGCAGCTTCTCACCGCACAAGAGTAGAGCGCCGTGATGTGATTGCAAATTACAATATGATGGCTGTAAAAGATCTTGATAAAACACAACCCAACATCGGCTGGGCGCGTTTTCTTGAAAATTTAGGCGCTGAAACCGATTCTATTGATATTGGTCAACCGGCCTATTATGTAAAATTAAACGACCTCTTAAAGTCTATTCCTATCAACCACTGGAAATTATATTTACGGGCAAATGCCATTGCAGGATATTCTGCTAATTTAAGTCAACCTTTTGTAGATGCGGCTTTTGACTTTAGTAAAGTATTATCTGGTCAGGCGGTTCAAAAATCTCGTGGCGAAATCATGGCAAGCGCTGTTGATAATTACCTGGGCGAAGCTTTAGGACAATTGTATGTGAAGAAATATTTTCCGGAATCTGCCAAAAAAAGAATGTTAGATCTTGTTAATAATGTTCAAAAGGCTTATGCGGTAAGAATTGATAATCTGGACTGGATGAGCGCCAGCACCAAACAGAAGGCAAAAGAAAAACTCTTCGCGATGACTAAAAAAATTGGTTATCCCGATAAATGGAAAGATTACAGTAATGTGCGTATCGGCAGAGATTCTTATTTTGAAAATTTAGTTTCAGCGTCTGCAGCTGGTTACCAACGTGAACTTGCAAAATTGGGTAAACCGGTCGACCATTCCGAGTGGTTCACAACCCCCTCAACCGTTACTGCCTACAACAATCCGTCGGCAAATGAGATTGTATTTCCAGCCGGAATACTGCAATCGCCCTATTTTGATAACGATGCAGATGACGCCCTAAATTATGGCGGAATCGGAATGGTAATCGGACATGAAATAACCCATACATTTGATGACCAAGGTGCCCAATATGATAAAGATGGCAATGTTAAAAACTGGTGGACAAAAGACGATTATGCCCAGTTTAAATCAAGAATTCAGCAAGTAATAGATCAATACAGCACATTTACCGTGCTGGATGGTTTACATGTTAAAGGTGATATGACGGTGGGCGAAAATACAGCAGATATCGCAGGAATTGCTGTTGCTTACGACGCTTTTAAAATGACAAAGGAAGGACAGGATTCTACGAAAGTGGGCAATTTTACGCCAGATCAACGCTTTTTCCTTTCTATTGCCAGAATTTGGAAAGTGAAGATGAAAGATGAATTTCTTCGGTTGTGGATCAATAATAATCCGCATTCTCCACCGATCTGGCGGGTGAATGGCCCACTCATGAACACCACTCCTTTTTATAAAGCGTTTGATGTAAAAGCTGAGGACAAAATGTATTTGCCAAAAGAGAAGCGAATAACGATCTGGTAAAAGAAATTGTTAGTGCACTTAAAACAAACAAGTTACAGTATAAAAGACGGTGAGCTATTATTTAGCTCACGATCTTTTTTATAATCTTATCATTCCATTTTGCGACTTTCCGTACCCATTAATTTATCCCAAAATGTAAAATACAGGCCGTAATTGGTATTGAATTCTTTGTGATGATAATGGTGGTGGGTAGCGTCAATCCATAATTTCCCAAAACTACTTTTTCTAAAATACGCAGGATAAATTTCAATATCTAGGTGATTGACTAAACTGCTAAACGTCATAAACAATAGATAGAAAAGTAGAACATAAATATTTACCGGCAAAACCAATAAGATTAGAGGAAGAATTAGTGCTTCAATAACACTTTCCCACGGATGAAAAGAAAAAGCAGTCCAGGGCGTGCTGCTCAGACTGTTATGATGAATTTTGTGCACAACTTTGTAAATTTTCGGGATGTGCATGGCGCGATGAAGCCAATAATAGTAGGTTTCGTGAATTAATAAAACGATTACCAAACTGAATGGTAAATACCAATAGCCATATTTTGAGGGATCTAAATAAACAGCCGTCATATCGTTTAGCCAAAGCCAATATGTTATGGCGCCAAAAAAAGCAAAAATAGCTGAAGAAATAATGCTCCAATAAATTTCTTTTTTTACCTGCTCTTTTTTAAGTGGGCGTTGACTTAATATTTTCTTTGAAGTTTTGTTATTCTTCACTCGTAGATAATAGGCATAAAACATTCCTGCAGTCGCAAAATAACGAATGAGTAGAATTGCAAAAAATATTAAGATATAACCAATGATTTCTCCCATTATGATCGTGATCAACTTTATTTTAGTAATTTCAAAGTTAGGAAAAGATTCGAAATATTGGTTTAGTAAAGACCATTAAATAAAATTCCAAGATATTCTTAGGGAGATTTGAACATTATATTAAAATACAACTCACCTTTTACACGCAAAAAAAAATCCTCTATTTTTACATTATTGCTATCTTTATCGCGAATTAATTAAGCAAGACTTTGTTTATCTTGTTGAATTCACCCAATTATAATTTATGCTATTTGTATTTTACTTTTTATCCGCGATATCTATTACGGCAAGTATTCTCCCTTTCATCCGGAATCAGCACTGGATCTTTCGGGTCTGGGAGTTTGGTCGGGTTCAGATAGTCGTCCTTCAAGTTGCCACCCTCCTTTTAGGATTTCTTTTCTTACAGGATATAAGCGTTATTTTTTGGAGTGTTTTAGTGGTTCATCTAGGTCTTATCATCAATCACGTCATCATTTTAATTCCTTATACGACACTATACAAACGAAATACGGCCCGAAACAATACGATAGATTCTAATCCTATTTCTATTATTTCCGTTAATGTTTATCAGTTTAATGAGCATTACGAGAAACTGATTAATCTAGTGGAAGAAGTGCAGCCAGATATTTTACTAACGATGGAATCGGATCAAAATTGGGAAAATGCCTTGACACAAATCGAAGACGATTATCCAAATTTTAAAAAAGTCCCCTTAGAAAATACGTACGGAATTCACTTTTATACCAAACTAAAAGTTGATTATATAAAAGTGAATTACCTCATCGCAGATGATTTACCAAGTATTGAAGCGTCTCTCTTTAGTGAAAACGGCATGAAATTCACTTTTTTTGGCGTTCATCCGCCGCCGCCAAGTCCGACAGAAGAAGATACTGCCAAGGAAAGAGATGGCGAGCTACTGGCGGTTGGTAAAAAAGTGAAAGAAATACAGGGACCAGTTATCGTAGTTGGAGATTTTAACAATGTAGCCTGGGCGCGGTCTTCTATCCTTTTTAGAAAAACCTCAGAGTTGATAGACCCTAGAATCGGACGGGGATTTGTCTCTACCTACCACGCAAAATATAAATTATTGAGGTTCCCAATCGATCTTTTTTTCCACTCTACAGATATTTTTATTGAAGACTTTAAAACTTTACGAAATATAGGAAGTGATCATTTACCACTGTTCTGCAGTTTCTTTATCAATACCAAAAATGAAGTTCAGAAGGAGGATGTAGAAACGCTGGAAGAAGAAGAAGAAGAAACAGTTGAAGAAATTATAGAAAACGGAATCGAAGAAGAAAGCGACAGGCCTGCTGTTGCCAAAGAATATTAGTCCGAGAATAACCCGCTATACAGAAACAGCTTTAAAGCATCGGCGAAATCAAGCGCACGATTTTTTCGATCAATTGAATATGTTTTGGGCGCTGCAACCAGGCATTAATTTCAATTTGTTTGGCATCTTTCAAATCCTCCTCAAAATGAGTCGCTAATTCTGCTGCCAATTCTTGATCGTAAACAACTGCATTCACTTCAAAATTAAGATCGAAGCTTCGGTAATCCAGATTTGCCGTTCCCACCATCGCAAGCTCACGGTCAATCACCAAAGTTTTGGCGTGAACAAAACCCTTTTGATAGAGATAGATTTTAACTCCTGCTTTTAAAAGGTCGGTGTAATAAGATTTAGCCGCAGCATTCACCAAGTAAGAATCGGAAATTCCCGGCACTAAAAGTTTTACTTCCACACCAGAAAGTCCGGCCATCTTCATGACGTCGATAATTGTTTCGCCGGGAATAAAATAAGGCGTTGTCAACAGAACCTCAGTTTTTGCAGATTGAATAGCTTTTATAACTGCGTAATAAATGGAAGGCCGATCGGAATCTGGACCACTGGAAACAATCTGTACCGTTTTATGTTGATCCGCTAATTTTTGCTCTTGTTTCGGAAAATAGAAGTCATTTAATGTTAGTTTTTCATTGGAACAATAATTCCAGTCGCCGATGAAAATATGCTGCAAAATAGCTGTTGCGTCACCTTCAATTTTAAGATGCGTATCCCGCCAAAAAAGTTCGTTTTTTCCTTTACCGTTGATGTATTTATCCGAAACATTAATTCCGCCTACAAATGAAACCCGTCCATCAATTACAATTATTTTACGGTGATCTCTATAGTTAAGGCGGTTCGCGAGTTTTATTAAAATAATTTTATAAAAAGGGAAAGCTTTCACGCCATTTTCCTGAAGTCTTTTTACCAAAGTTTTTCGAATGGATGAACTTCCAAAATCATCATAAATAAAACGAACTTCAACGCCTTCTTTTGCTTTAGCAATTAATATTTCTTCGATCGCGCGACCAATTTCATCATCTTCATAAATATAATATTCAATATGAATATGATGTTGTGCTTTTTTCAACTCTTCTAGAACAACTGGAAATTTTTCTTCACCATTGATGAGCAACTGGGTGTGATTGTTCATCGTTAAAGGACTTCGATCCGTTTGATAAATCATATTCGAGAGACCCGGAAACTTTAAACTTTCCTTGGAATTTCGCAGATTTTCCCGATTGTAATCCTCTAATTTTTGCAGAACCTTTTTTTGCTGTTCTTGATCCTGGATAATTTTTTTACTGTACAGTTTATTTTTCCGATAATTGATGCCAAAAGAAAAATAAATCAAAACACCGATTAATGGTAAAAAAATAACCATTAAAATATAAGCTAAAGTTTTGGTCACACTTTGGGTGTCGTAAACAACGCGGAGCAAAACGCCGACAATAAAAATAACGTAAAGAACCTCTAGAATTAAAATCCAGTTCATAATGTTGTTTTTATTTACAAAGCCAGTCTTTAAAATCCTTTAGACGATCGCGACTTACCGTTATTTCCTCCTCAGGTTGCGCACTCAGTTCCACTTTATAAAAAGGCGAAGTATGAATATTTTTAATATAATCTGAGTTCACAATAAACTGCCTGTTCACCCGGAAAAACTTCTGTTCTTCCAAAACTTCCTGTAATTCATCTAAAGTAAAATCGGTCGGATAAGTTCGCTCTGATGTTTGCAGATACACTATTTTATTTTCACTAAAAAAGCAGGTAACTTCTGCGGTTTGAATAATTTTCAGATTATATCCTATTTTAACCAAAATACGGGAAAGCTTTTGCTTATCTTCTTTAATTAATGATTTAATTTCCTGCGTATTATACTGAATATCCGAAGGCAGAAAACTTTTAAACTTTTCAATTGCGCGCGCGAGATCCTCAGACATAATTGGTTTTAAAAGATAGTCGATAGAATTCAGCTTAAAAGCTTTTAATGTATATTGATCGAAAGCCGTGGTGTAAATGATAAAACTCTTCACCGAAATTTTATCGAAAATATCAAAAGATAGTCCGTCTCCCAAAACAATATCTGAAAAGATTAAGTCAGGCGCCCCATTATTCTCAAACCACTGCATGCCTTCTTCCACGGAATGTATTGTTCCAACAAGTTCTAAATCAGTGAACTCGCTCAAAAGCCTTTCTAATTTTCGGGCCGCTGGTTTTTCATCTTCAATGATGACGGTTTTAATACTTCTCACAGTTTATCATTTATGAAATAAAACTACTTATTTTTATTCATTAATTCGCGTATTTTCTCTTCTTCCCAGTTTTTACCTAAAATAAAATTTGGCAGAAAAACACTTAAACCATGACCAAGAAGCCCAACTCCCCAGAAAATCGGCGTCCAATACAAATCAATATTGTCTAAGCTTCTTTTACCGTAATCAACATTGATCAGTATAAGACCAATATTTACAACAACGTAAATAAATGCATGAATATAAAATCCTTTGATTCTTTTTACCCGTTTTTTAGCCTCTAAATATCTGATATCAGTATCGTTAAAATTTTCCATGATCTTATTTATTGAGTTCTTTATCTAGCATCCTTCTTTCCCAACTTGTATTAAAAAAGAATAGTTTTAGTGCTTTTACCGCCAAAATAATTCTCCAAATCCAAAAAACTCCGGACCATTTATCAAAACTTAAAATGGTTATTTCTCCTGTTAAGTAAAATTGTCGGAAATTATATACTGCAAACACGATGGTGAAAATTGCCAGGTTTGCGTAGAATTTTTTAAGCTGATTTACGCGCTCTTTGGCGATCGAATAATCAATTTCTGTCTTTGTTAAGTTTTCCATGATATTTATTTTTCTTTATTTAAAATTTTCTGAATTTGCTTTTCTTCCCAATTGTTGCTGATACCAAATACCTGTAAAGCATTAAGCCCCACACCGATTCCCCAACCCAAAGCGGGCCACCAAAACCAGTAATATTCTGGTGCAGTACGCAGGTTGATGAAGATAAGGAAAGGAATGACCACACAGTATGCGATAAGATTGCTGTAAAAGCCCTTCAAGTCTTTCACTCTTTTAGAGGCTCGCGCATAAGATTGCGCTTGATCGGAAATTGTATTCATGGTTTTAATTTTTTGAATTAGCATTGGTATTTTTACCTTAAAGAAAAGAGGTGATTTTTCAATAAAAACATTTTGTTTGGTTAATAAAGCATAGCGCTGAACAATATTTGAAAGACCAATACCAGCGCTTTCTTTGACTTGTTCTCTTTGTTGCAAATTGTTCTCTACAATAAGATGATTGTCTTGAACATAAATTTCTATATGTAAAGGTTTTCCCGACGTCGCAAAATTATGTTTAATGCAATTCTCCAATAATAATTGTAAGGAAAGCGGCACCACGAAAAATTTCAATTCAGCAGCATTTACATTAAAATCGAAACTCACGCTGTCTTCAAAACGGGTTTTTAGCAAATCACAATAAATTCTTGCAAACTCTATTTCTTCTTCTACGGTGACCAGTTCTTTATCTTTCTGTTCTAAAACATACCGGTAGATCTTAGACATCGACGACGTGAAGCGTTGTGCCTGCTCCGGATTTTCATCAATTAAAGAACTAAGGACGTTTAAGGAATTGAATAAAAAATGAGGATCTAATTGATTTTTTAAACTTTCAAACTGCGCATTGGCAGACTTCGCAATTAGTTTTTGCTGAACGACTTCCTGTCGGGTTGAACTTTTCCATTCTTCAACAAAACCTTTTGCATGCAAAAAGGCGGAGATTAGTAATGCGACATTAATGGTGATCCAATTCGAAAATCCCATCTCACCCGAGAAAAAATTAGCAACATCTTGTTTCTGGAAAATAATAAAATTAATATAGTTGCAGAAAAGAACCAGAATTACATTAACAATCAGCGTAGATATAATCCCGAAAATTGTACGTTTTTTAGTCTCTTCCACCCAAGAATATCTTTGGTTTAGATAGTTGTTGACAACTCCATTTCCAACCGCAATTGTAAAAGTATATAACCCCGAAATAAAAATATTAATAAAGTAATTTTTCAAGGATTTTTCTGGTGTGAAAAATACAAAGATGAGCGTTCCTATAAAAAAGGTAATCCATCCGATGGTCAGTAAACTTTTTCTTTGCATGATTTAATTGTTGGATCAAATGTATAACTGATTAAAGGTAAATAAAAAATTTAGTGACTGAATGGTAAAAATTAAATGCTGAATCGTAGAAACAAAAAAACCACCGGTATTCGGTGGTTATTGTAATGATTTTTTCGTTTTTATTTCATTTCGGAAATAACATGGATCGCTTCCTGAAGATAAAGATCACGTTGTAAATTTTTCGTCCACAATTGTGTTTTCTTGGTAAATGCTTCATCTTTTTTCTCGCGCAGTGCTTCATCAGGATTCAGTGAAAATTTCAATCCGTTATTGAATTTTTCTAAACCTTTAAACTTCTTGATTTGGGCTTTTCTTTTCTGCATTACTTCATTAAATTTTTCTCGATTTAATGAAATGGTTTCTTCCTTATCTAAATTTTCTTTCCACTGTGCAGATTCTTGTACAAGCTGATAGGTTTTATTATTGGCAAGTCGCGCTTCCACTCCTTTTTGCAAAGCCAATATTGAAAAATAGTTCACAGGTTGATATTGTACGGATGGAATTTTGTCCCATGCTAAGGCATAATCATCATATCGCTCTCCAATTTCAGAATAGGTATAAAAATCTTTCATTTTTATATCAGACTCAATTCCTTTACGCTGTGTTGATTCACCACTAATTCGGTAGAATTTCTGAATCGTTAATTTTAAAGACCCGAAATCATCGGTGGAATTTAAAAACCTGTTTAAATCAACGAAAGTCTGCACCGTTCCTTTTCCAAAAGATTGAGGCGAGCCGATAACGACACCTCTGCCGTAATCTTGAATGGCACCAGCCAAAATCTCTGAAGCCGAAGCTGAAAGTTCATTTTGCATGATTACCAGCGGACCTGTCCAAAGCGGCGTATTTGATTTATTACGAAGCGTTTGAATTTTTCCGTTTCCATCTTTCACCTGAACATAAGGACCTTCATTCATAAATAATCCCATGATATCGCCAACTTCAGTTAAACTTCCGCCACCATTATTTCGCAAATCAAGAACAATTCCTTGAACATTTTGGGCTTTAAGTTTGATCAGTTCATTTTTAATATCGTCAGACGCATTTCGTCCTTTTGCATCTTCAAAATCTGCATTAAAGCTTGGCAAACTGATGAAACCATATTTTTTGCCATCGGTAGAATTTACAATAATGCTCCGTGCAAACGTATCTTCAATCGCCACTTCTTCCCGAATCATGGTGACTTCCCGAATCGTTTTATCTTTTTTCTCTACGGTTAAAGTTACTTTAGTTCCTTTCTCCCCCCGGATCAATCGTACTGCCTCGTCGGAAAGCATTCCCACTACGTTTACAGCATCTTCACCCGGTTTAGATCTTACTTTTAAAATTTTGTCACCTTCAGTAAGTTGTTTAGATTTCCAAGCTGGTGCTCCGATTGTTAGTGGACCTAAGAATAAAAACCCTCTTTTCTCCTGAATAATTGCACCGATTCCAATCACTTTTCCTTTAAACTGGGTATCGAAATCTTCTTTATTTTTCGGAGAATAATAATTTGTATGCGGATCGAAAACTTCGGTGTACGAATTCATATACACCGTAAACCAATCCATTTTGTTTCTTTTCTTGAACCTTCGGAAGGTATCGGTGACCAAATCCTTTACTTCTTGAGTTGCTTTCACTCTCTTTTCATCCGGCGTTAAAATTTCAAGTTTAATGGTATCCTTCAAATTGAATTTTTGTACTGAATCTTTCTTCTCTTTCTGCATTTCTTCTTTTGCAGTTAAAGATTCCATTTCCTGTAGGATATTGTACTTAATATATTTTCTCCATTCCGAAGCCAACTCCGTTTGATTTGCGGGACTTGTTTTCACTTTCGGTTCCAAAATCAAGGTTTCATCTTCATTAAGATTAACCGGTTTGCTCAGAATGTCCTGTGTGATTTTATCAATCTCGTCAACCCTTTGATATAAACGGTCTATAGTCAATTTGTAAAACTTCAGATCTCCCTGATTAAGATAATCATCAAGTTTGGTTTTATGCTGCGCAAATTCAGCCATATCTGACTGTAAAAAATATCTCTTGGAAGCGTCGACCATTTCAAAGTAATGCTTGTAAACTTCCTGCGAATAGGCGTCGTTAATAGGTTTAGGGGAATAATGAAGATAACTCAGTGTATTTTTTACACTGATCATGATCGTCGACATTTTTTCATCGTCATTCTTCGGAGTGTTAAAACAAAACACCAAACTCGTCAATGGTATAAAAAGAAGTAAAGTATTGAGGCTAAATTTTTTAAACATATAATTAGTAGTAATAGATAATTTGTTGATATTTTCCCAGTTTTGTTACAGGGTTTTACAAGTAAACAAAATTAATACCTTATTTACATCTAGGCCCTATTTTTTAATTAAATTTGTAGAAACCTAAAATTTACATGCAAAAGCCCTTGATATTAGTGACCAATGATGATGGAATAACCGCACCGGGAATTCGAAATCTAGTGAACTTTATGAATGAAATAGGAGAAGTCGTTGTAGTCGCTCCAAACTCACCGCAATCCGGTAAAGGTCACGCAATTACAATTGATTCGACCTTAACTTTTGAAGAAATTAATTTAGAAGGACCACAAAAGGATTATTCATTAAGTGGAACGCCCGTTGACTGTGTGAAATTTGCATTGAACAAAATTTTAACCAGAAAACCTGACTTGGTGGTTTCTGGAATTAATCATGGTGCCAATTCATCGATTAATGTGATTTACTCTGGTACGATGAGTGCCGCGGTAGAAGCAGGTGTAGAAGGATTGCAAGCCATCGGTTTTTCTTTGCTTGATTTTTCCTGGGATGCCGATTTCTCTCAAGCGAAAGAATACATTCAGGATATTGTAAGAAAAGTTTTAGAAAATCCTTTACCGCCAGGCATCGTTTTAAATGTAAATATTCCCAAACTTCCGAAAGAGGAAATAAAAGGGATAAAGGTCTGTCGCCAGGCAAAAGCCAAATGGGAAGAGAACTTTGATGAGAGAATCAACCCACATGGTAAAAAATATTACTGGTTAACCGGTTATTTTAACAATATGGATTCTGGTGACGATGCTGATGAAACTGCGTTGGAAGCTGGATTTATTTCTATCGTTCCTGTAAAATTTGACTTGACCGCGCACGAGCATTTACAACAGTTGAGAGAAATTTTGGAATAGTTTGGAAAATTAAATTCACATTTTTATTCATAACCTTAATATTAAGGTTAAGATATTTGAGAATCGAAGATGGCTTTATTTTAAGAATTCTTCAGTTTGTAAAGTTACCATGTCAACACAGTTAGTTTCATTTTTTGGAGCGAACACCGACAATTCTGTGCAGGCAATTACCACCAGATTTTTTTCGGAATATTTTTGTATTAAATTTTGAAAGTCTAAAATTTCTGCCGGAGAAGCTTTTTCTTCGTAGACCAATTTTCTGAAATTGTCTATCAGCTGCTGATCTTCATAATCCGGCACTTTAAGAACAATATTACTTTCCGAAAAATACTTTTTCAAATAACTAGAATTCATCGTGTACGCAGTTCCGAAAATAAAAACTTCAGAAATTTGTTCTTTCTTTAAATAATCAATAGTCAATTGAATCGGATGACAAATTTCAATAGTGAATTCAATCTGATCCAGCGTTTCATGTAGCGTTATGTTTGGCACCAACAGTTTAGAAATTCCCAACTTTGAAAGTTGGGCAATATAGTGTTCAATTTTAGGAATCAGCACTGAAAACTGATTGGGCAAGAACGAGTTTATTTCCTGAAAATCAATTTGATACATTAGAAATGGCAAGGTAGAGTATTCTTCGCCTTGCTCCTTATATCTCGACTGAACTTCAGACAGATAATACAAAGTGGACGCTTTACCTAATCCTAAAATTCCTTTTTCAGGTAAATCTGCTTTCATTTTTTAGTAAGAATATAATCTGCAAAATACTTTTTGGAATCTAAAAATTTATGGGTGATTTCAAAGTTCGTCCCCTCAATTAAATCTTGTAAAACTTGATCATCATATTTTCGAGAAATTTCTGTATGGATCAGCTCATCATCCGCGAAATCAAAATAGCGATCTAACTCTTTAATATAGACGGTTTGCTTTTTCGTACTTTTTAAAAAGCTTTTTGCAATTCCTTCCACTTCGGTATATTCGGGAGCATGTTGAAAATTTTCGAGATTAAAATCTGCACCCAATTCATAATTAATTCTTTTCAATAAATTAAGATTAAAATCTCTCGTGATTCCTGCAGCGTCATTATAGGCTGGAAGTACAATATCTTGTGATTTAATTAAGTCTAGACCTAAAAGTAATTTTTCATTAGTCTTTAAATGCTGAGAAATTTTCTGTAGAAATTCAGAGGCAACTTCATCTTCCATATTGCCAAGATTCGACCCAATAAATATAATAATCTTAGTTTTATCCGAGAGAAAAAGATCATCTAAAACCTGAAAGTAATCACCTTGTTGCGCAGAAATCTCTAAATCAGGAAACTGAGCTTCCATCCGATTAGTGATTACCTCTAAGCTGTTTAGGGAAATATCAACCGGAATAAATTTAAAGTTAAAGTTTTTATCGAGCAGCGATTTTAATAAATGTTCTGTCTTTTTGCCATCTCCAGCTCCCAATTCAATCAGCTCAAATTCCTCGTTTTCATCAATTTCAAATGATTTGATAAAATCGTCGCTCTGATTGCTAAAAATTTCGAGTTCTGAATTGGTCAGATAATATTCCGGCATTTCCATAATCTGCTGAAAAAGTTCGTCTCCAGCTTTATTGTAAAAATAATGGGAAGAAATATATTTCGGATTTTGACTGAGGCCGTCATTTACATCCTTTAAAAAAGTGGCGTTTTTCGTCATTTTGCTAATCTTATTCCGGTAATTTGCCACCTGTATTTCGGGTGAAAAAAGTTTCTGTATGTTTTTCTTTCGTGACCTTCTGCGGTCGCAGATGATGATCCTCTTAAAACCATTTGGCTCACCATAAATTTACCATTGTACTCGCCAACTGCTCCTTCGGCAATAGAAAAATTAGGATAAGGAAGATATGCGGAATAGGTCCATTCCCATCTTTGTCCCCAATTTAATTGATCTGCTGCAACTTCCCATTCAAATTCTGTGGGCAATCTCAGACCTTTCCACATGGCAAAAGCTTGCGCTTCGTAAAATGAAATATGCGTTAGAATATGGTCAGGTTCAATGATTTTCAAGCCTTCTAAAGTAAAGGAATGCCATTTCCCTTCTATCTTTTTCCAGTAAAGAGGGCATTTTATTTGGTTTTCAGTAACCCAACTCCAACCCTCATCTAACCAATATTTAAAATTTTCGTATCCACCACTTTCCATAAATTCCAAATAATCACCATTGGTTACCAACGATTTTGAAATATCAAAAGCATGCAGGAAAACTTTATGACGTCCTTTTTCATTATCAAAATGAAAACCTTCTCCCTCAAAACCTATATCGTAAAAGCCTTCCGGTACATTTAACCAACCTTGGTCAATATTTGAATGCGCAGTTAGATTGAAATTCTCTTTATAAACGGGGTAAATTGGATTGTAAGAAAGTGTATGCTTTAAATCGGTAATTAAAAGTTCCTGATGCTGTTGCTCATGATTAATCCCTAAAATTATGAGTTTCTCGATTTCATCATCGTCTGTATTTTGAAGCAATTTTTCGACGTGCTCGTCGACATATTTACGGTATTCGTAAACTTCGGCAACAGTTGGTCTGGTAATAGTTCCGCGCTCAGTTCTAATTGCGCGATCACCCAAAGTTTGGTAGTAACTGTTGAAAAGAAAGGAAAAGTGCGGATTATAAACTTTATAGTTTTCCAGATATTTTTTTAGAACCATTTCCTCAAAAAACCAGGTCGAATGACTGAGGTGCCACTTCGGCGGACTTGCAAAATCCACAGGTTGCGGAATATAATCCTCTATATGAAGAGGCTCGCAAAGCGCAACCGTTGCGGCACGTGTTTTCTGAAATTGTTTGAGTAAAGAATTCATAATCAACATTTATTAGAAGTCGCAAGGAATGCAAAAAATATTCCGAGATATGCAATTTACCAACTAAATGTAACAAATTAGTACGAAATTTTACTATTTATGATAATGTAAATTAAAAATTGAAAAGAAAAAATAAATTAAATTTTAGCCCCGATCGTAGCGATATCCTATTTTTTTTCTGAAAAAATAGATAAAGCGGAGAGCGGGTTGGGTTTTGAAAAGAAGCATAAGTGTTGACGCTCCTCCAAGTAAATTAAATTTTAAGTCAGCATTCCGCCATCCACGTTCAGCACCTGCCCTGTGATGTACGCCGACCTGTCGCTGGCGAGAAAAACACATGCATTCGCCACATCTTCGGGCTGACCACCGCGTTTCAAAGGAATCGCTTCTCTCCAACCCTGAACGGTTTTTTCGTCTAGTGCTGCAGTCATTTCGGTTTCAATAAATCCTGGAGCAATCGCATTACAACGTATGTTTCGAGAACCCAGCTCTAACGCAATTGATTTTGAAAAACCAATAACTCCCGCTTTTGACGCGGCATAATTTGCCTGGCCCGCGTTTCCTTTAATACCAACAACCGAAGTCATGTTGATAATCGAGCCAGATCTTGCCTTCATCATGGGTTTAATAACTGCTTTTGTCAAATTGAAAACTGAATCTAAATTTACTTTGATAATCGTATCCCAATCATCTTTAGACATTCTAAGCATTAAATTATCTCTCGTGATTCCGGCATTATTAATCAGAATATCGATTTTCCCGAAATCTGCCATCACATCTGCCGCCAATTTCTGAGCCGCATCATAATCAGAAGCATCTGACTGATAAGATTTTACCGTCGTAATTTTGCCCAATTCTGCTTCCAAAGCTTTTGCCTTATCCACAGAACCCGCGTAAGTAAATGCGACGTGCGCACCTTCTTTTGCAAAAACTTCAGCAATTCCTTTTCCAATTCCGCGGGTTGCGCCGGTGATGAGGGCAACTTTTCCTTCTAATAATCCCATATTATACTCGTTTATTTTTCTAGGTTTTTGTACTTGTTTTTAGACGAAGGTTTCTCTTCTTCATCTTCTTTGCTTTCAACATTATTAATGATTAAAACGATTTCTCCTTTTAAAGTTTTGCTTTGAGAAAAAGCAATTAAATCATTAATTGTTCCGCGTTTGGTTTCTTCGAATTTCTTTGAAATTTCGCGGCTTAAACTCACTTTGGTTTCCTCACCGAAGACCTCTTTTATTTGTTCTAAAGTGGTGTTAATCTTGTGCGGACTTTCGTAAAGAATAATCGTTTTTTTTTCTTCTGCCAATTGTTTCAATTTGGTTTGGCGACCTTTTTTCTGAGGTAAAAATCCCGCAAATAAAAACTCATTATTCGGCAAACCGGAAACCACCAAAGCTGGGACAAAGGCCGTTGCACCGGGCAAACATTGCATTTCTAAATTCGAGTCGGAAATTGCTTTTGCCAAAAGGTAACCAGGATCTGATATTCCTGGTGTTCCGGCGTCCGTAATTATGGCGATATTCTGACCGTTTTTTAGGTCTTCTATAATTTTCTGCGTCGAATGATGTTCATTGTGTAAATGATAGGATTTCAAAGGTTTACCTATTTCGTAATGCTTTAAAAGAACTCCAGAAGTTCGTGTGTCTTCACATAAAATATAATCAACTTCTTTCAGAATTCTTACCGCTCTGAAAGTCATATCTTCTAAATTCCCAATTGGTGTGGGAACAAAATACATTATTCCACTCATCTACAAATTTTCATAAAGATTTTTGCAAAACGTTTCTAAACTCGGATCTCTCGCACCCATTAACAGCAAAACAGTTCCGTCCGTTAATTCTGGTCTTAATTTTTCTAATAAGTAATTCCTGTCTTCGACAAAATAGGCTTTTTTCCCTTTTGCTGTAATGCCTTCAATTAAATCGTTCGCTGAAATATCTTTCACAGCAGTTCCGCCAGCGTAGAAAATTTCGCTCATCCAGATTTCATCTTGTGATCTTAATGAATCGGCGATTTCCTGAATAAAGTCGTCTTTCAAAAACCTCGTTGGTTTATAGCCATGTGGTTGAAACCAGGCAATTACTTTTTCTGCCAAGGGTTTACAGGCTTTAATCGAAGCTGCACATTTTGCTGGATTGTGAGCATAATCATCAATAACCCAAACGCCATTTTTTCGTCCGAGAATTTGATGACGCCGATAAATTCCTTCATAAGTTTCCAAGCTGTCGGCACAGGTTTTTAAATCAATTCCGATCTGATTCGCAACCGCAATTGCAGCAGTTGCATTTTCGACGGAATGTTGACCCAGAGAATTCATCTGGAATTTTTGAGCACGGACTTCGAAGGTCAGTGATAAACCATCTTGCTCAAAATTTTCCGCGGAATAGCCTGCATTTTCATCCTCAAATCCAAAATCATTCTCTGAATTTGTTGACAAAGGTTTCGCTAATGCATTCGACTGATTCACAACGAATAAGCTGTTTGTGTTATTTTTAAAAATAGTAAATAATTCAATCAATTCCTCTATTTCCTGATGGTCTTTGTCAATGTTTAAAAGCAAGCCGACTTCAGGTTGATATTGGATCACTGAACGGTCACTTTCATCAGCTTCAATGATAAGCCATTCTCCCTTCCCTACTGCAGCATTTCCAATTTTACCTTCTTTAATAATGCTTGTTAAACCCGCACCAGAAATAATGCTCGGTTCTAGATTGGCATCTAATAAGATTTGATATAACATCGCGGAAGTTGTAGATTTTCCGGAAGTTCCGGCAACCGCAATCGTTTTTTTACTTTTAGCGATGATGGATAAAAGTTCACTTCTTTTAATAATTTGAATTCCAAGTTCTTTGGCTTTTTGAACTTCAAAAATGGTATCTTCAATAGCCGTTGAAACAACTATTAAATCGGTCTTTTCGGAAATTCCACTTCCATCCTGCAGAAAACAGGTAATTCCTTCGGCTTCTAACTGTTCTTTGGTTTTATTGTATTCTCCCGGATGAAAATAGCGGTCACTGCCACCAACTTCTTTTCCTATTCCTTTTAAATATTGAGCAATAGCGCTCATTCCGACTCCTGCCACGCCGATAAAAAAGACGTTTTGGAAATCTGCTATATTTTTAATCATTGATAAGTCTTACATGAATTTATTTTCTACCAAACTCCAAAGTCGTTGTGCATACTCGTCTGCTTTTACCCAATTCCTCTCGTGATAAAGTTCGCTTAAATAATTTTTGGCATCCTCCAAGTTTGTGAAACTGTTAAGTTTTGTGATGGCTGCAGTTAACTCGTCAGCATTCCCGTTGAAGAGGCTTTTGGTAAATGCAACTTTATCATTTAAATCAAGACGGAATTCTGGTTTGCGCCTTTCAGCTTCCATGAAATCTGTCTGAATATTGGTTTTTAAAATACTTCCCTGGTCTGGCTGAACTTCTTCTTGTTCCAGAGGATCATTATCAAAAATTTGCTTTACAACGTTTAAGCCTTTGATATTGGCTAACTTGAATTTTTTTTCCGCTTGTTGAAGTGGAGTATCGTGCACTGGAGGTAGTTCCTCTGCTTGTTCTACCTTTTGTGGCTCATGTTTACTAATTTCCACAATCTGACGTCTTCTGACTTCGGATTCTTCCAGTTCTTTTTCTTTTTGCGCAATAATATCTGAGTGCTCGGAAACTTCTAAAATATGTTGTTCCTCATTAAAAGCCCGCGCCTCTTCAATATTGATATTATATTCGTTTTGCTCTCTGATGGAACGAGGATTGGGTACACTTTCAGGACTTTCGACAGTTTCATCTAGTTCGTCGGAATGAATATCATTGAGTTCATTGGTAAAAAGTACTTCCTCTTCAATGACATCTTCCGGGAAAGGCGCATCATCAAAATTTTCTATCTGATGAGTTGCGTGAACTTCAGCTAGATTGGAAAGTTCTTCAACTTCAGTTTTTCGGTTGTAAATCTGTTCAAAACTTTCTTCATTTTTTTCGAGTATTCTTAGAAAAGCAATCCTGTCGGTTACTTCACTGAACAAATCTTGCTTTGCCAACAACTCATCTACTGAACTGATTTTGCCGAGCGTTTCTAAAATAGTTCTGGTTTCAAAAAAAATTTTATCCTGTATATCTTGAAGATTTTGCATATCAATTTCTTATTAAATTTCCGTAATTTTGGCCTTTTAATTCTTACGGCTAATTTAACAAATGTTTTTAGAAAATACAATTAATCACGCAAAACAAAGCGGTTGGATGGAAGTCATCTGCGGCTCTATGTTTTCTGGGAAAACGGAAGAATTAATCCGAAGACTTCGTCGTGCAGAGATGGCCGGCCAAAGTGTTGAGATTTTTAAACCAAAATTAGATACGAGATACGCCGACGAGGAAGTCGTATCCCACAATCAAAATAAGATTAGAAGCACACCTGTTGAAAGTCCGAACGAAATTTTACTCTTAGGAAGTACCTGCGACGTAGTTGGGATTGACGAAGCACAGTTTTTTGACGAAAGTATTGTAGAAGTCGCTAATAAGCTGGCTAACAGTGGTGTTAGAGTCGTAATTGCCGGACTTGATATGGATTTTATGGGACGCCCTTTCGGTCCGATTCCTAATCTGATGGCAACTGCTGAATATGTGACTAAAGTGCATGCAATTTGCAAGCGAACTGGCAATTTAGCGAATCATTCTATGAGAACATCAGCCAATAAAGATTTGGTACAGCTTGGAGAAACTGACAGTTATGAAGCAGTGAGTAGAAAAGTATTCAACGAGGAATTTCTGAACAGGGAAACTGAATGAATTATACCACAAAACAAATCGCAGAAATAACCGATTCAAAATTAATTGGTGATCCAGATATTCATGTAAAAAATATTGCCTACGACAGTAGAAATATCTATTCCGTGACTGATGCTGCATTTATAGCCATTAATACTCCGAAAAATTCTGGTGAAAAATATATTCAATCTGTTATTGAAAAAGGAATTACCGTAATTATAGCCGAAAACTATTTGCCGCAATTTTCAAATATTACCTGGATAATTGTAGAAGACTCCTTGTCATTTTTGCAAAATTTAGCCAAATATCATCTTCATCAATTTAATCTTAAAACAATTGGCATAACGGGGAGCAATGGGAAAACTATCGTTAAAGAATGGTTATACCAAGCGATGTTTCACGATTACACAACTGTGAAAAGTCCGAAAAGTTTTAATTCTCAATTAGGGCTTCCGCTCTCACTTTTAGAAATAAAACAAAAACATCAGTTGGGAATTTTTGAAGTTGGAATTTCTAAACCCGGCGAAATGCAAGTTTTAGAAGATTTGTTTTCCCCACAAATCGGCATCCTTACTTATATTGGAACTGCACATTCTGTAAACTTTCAGGATGTAAATGAATTAATTGCAGAGAAAATAAAACTGTTTAAACATTCAGAGTTCATCATTTTTAATGGAGATAATTCTCTCGTTAAAAGCGCATTACAGGAGTATTATCCAGAGAAGAGAATGCTTTCTTTTGGGCTTAAAGAACACAACGATTTATGCGTTATAAATAATTGGACTGACCGCTCTCAGGAAATTATTATTCGATATTTTGAGGAAGAAATTTCGATTCCCGTATATCAACGAGATGAAGCAACCATTAGCAATGTGCTCTGCGTAATTGCGGTTTTAAAAGAGTTTGAATTTAGTAATCTTCAAATTATTGAACGGCTAAATTCATTGAAGGCAATAGAAATGCGTCTCGAAAGTGTTGTTGGTGTTAGAAATAATTTAATTATTAATGATTCTTTTAATCTGGATATCGATTCTCTCAAAATTGCTTACCAGAATATAAAAGAATATAATAAATCGCAAAAATGTCTGATTTTGACAGATTTTGTGGAAGGCAAAAACTCTCAGGAGCTTTATGATGAAGTAGCCGAACTCACAAACGATCAGCATTTCAATCAAATATTTCTGGTCGGATCTGAAATTACGCAACTCGAAAGTCTCTTCAAAACCGAGACGCATACCTTCGCTACGACATCTGAACTAATTGATAGTCACCAAATTAATCAAGTAGAAAACCATCTGATATTACTGAAAGGTGCAAGAAAATTTGAAATAGACAAGGTTAAAACATTTTTGGAACTGCAAAAGCACGATACAATTTTAGAAATCAACCTAAATTCTATTTTGCATAATATCAATGTTCATAAACTGCTCTTAAAACCGGAAACCAAGATGATGGCAATGGTAAAAGCCTATTCTTATGGTTTAGGTGGATACGAAATTGCAGAGTTTTTACAGCATCATCATATTGATTATTTAGGTGTTGCGTACGCGGACGAAGGTATAGATCTTCGGAAAAATGGAATCACAACTCCCATCATGGTGATGAATCCTGAACAACACAGTTATAACAGTATAATTGATTTTAATTTAGAACCAGAAATTTACAGTTTTCGGGTGCTGGAACTTTTCAATGACAAACTGCTGCAGAAAGGTATTATGCAGACCTATCCTATTCATATCAAATTAGAAACGGGAATGAATCGCCTTGGCTTTAAAACTGAAGAATTACCGGAGCTTTACAAGAGATTGCAGACGATGAATGTGAAGGTAAAGTCGATATTCAGCCATCTAAGTTCTGCAGATGATGAGGAAGAAAAATTATATACCTTAAAACAAATAGAAATATTTGATGAAAATTCGAAGTATTTAAGTCATCAATTAAGATACGAGCCGATTCGGCATATTTTGAACAGCACAGGAATAGTTAATTATTCAGAATTCCAATTTGATATGGTTAGAATTGGAATCGGAATGGTAGGTATATCTACTGACCCAGAGATTACAAAAAGATTAAAAAGTGCCGTAAGTTTTAAAACGGTTATTTCGCAGATCTCGGAGGTAAAGGCGGGAGAATCGGTAGGTTATAATCGAAAATTTAAAGCAGAAAAAGATACAAAAATTGCTACTATTCCCGTTGGTTATGCAGACGGTATCCCGAGACTTTTAGGGAATAAAGTGGGGTTCGTAGGAGTTCGAAATAATATATTTCCCATCGTGGGGAATGTATGCATGGATATGCTTATGATTGATGTCGGCGAATTTCCCGTTAAAGAGGGCGAAGAAGTCGTTCTATTTAATTCGAACCCAACCATTCAGCAATTTGCAGAATACTGCTCGACAATACCTTACGAAGTTTTAACATCTATATCACGAAGAGTGAAAAGAATTTATATTAAAGATTAAATGAAGAAAATAATTGCACTTTTTTGCATAATAATCCTGAACTTTCAGCTCCAGGCACAAGTAAAAGAAGGATTTAAAGTCCCAAAAAATCCTCGAATCGGACTTTCTCTTGCCGGTGGCGGCGCGAAAGGTTTTGCGCATATCGGCGTTTTAAAAGTTCTGGACTCGCTTGGTGTAAAAATCGATTACATTTCGGGAACGAGTATGGGCGCAATTGTGGGTGGTTTATATGCATCTGGATACACCGGCAAAGAGATAGAAAAGATTGTAATGGACACTGATTTCTACTCTATTATCGCCAACGAAAAAACGCGGCAGGAAACGTCGTTCTTCAACAAAACAGTAGACAAATACATTCTTTCTATTCCTATAAAAGATGGAAAAATTAATGTACTTCCAAAGGCAATTTCGACCGGACAAAAAAATATCTATTTATTGAAAGAGCTTTTCAAAAACGTATCTACGATTAATGATTTTTCTAAGTTACCCATTCCTTTTATGTGTGTGGCTACCAATTTAGAAAGTGGTAAAATGGAAGTTTTTGAAAAAGGAGATTTGGTCTCCGCCATCATGGCAAGTTCCGCATTTCCAGGGCTTATGGATCCTGTAAAAATTGGAGATTCGCTATATATTGACGGTGCTATGACCATTAACTATCCTTCTAAACCACTGAAGGATAAAGGGATAGACGTTGTTATCGGTGTCGATTTAAGTCAAGGACTTGCAGGTAGAAAAAACCTCGAGTCAGCCATATCAATTTTGAATCAGGTTATTGATTTTGGAATTCAGAAAGAAACTAAAAATCAGTATAACTATACGGATATTAATATTCATCCTAATTTAGATGGCTCTGGCGCCACCAGTTATGATGCTAAGAAGGCAATTTTAGACTCCGGCTATGTAGAGGCGCAAAAATATGTGGAAACTTTGTCTTTACTACCTAAAAGAAAACAAGACCTCCTTCGTGCACCGCTGAGTTCTGTTTATTCTAACGTTTATAAAATTGATAGTTTAGCAGTTGATAACAATCACATTTTCCGCAAAAATTACATTCAAGGGAAAATGAATTTAAAGATTCCTTCCCTTCAAACCTATGGAAGTATCAATAAGATGATTGATAAGCTTTATGCTACCAACAATTATCGCTTGGTTAATTATGACATTATCCAAGGCGGCGACCAAAATTACTTGAAATTAGATGTAACGGAAGATGATACCAGATTTTTTCTAAAGTTTGGGCTTCATTACGATGAAATTTTTAAAACTGGATTACTTCTAAATGCAACGGCAAAACGCCTTCTATTTCAAAATTCCACGGTATCATTAGATTTAGTAGTTGGAGATCAGCCACGGTATTATTTTAATTATTTTATCGATAATGGATACATTCCTGGTTTTGGGGTATATGCTTCCGGGATGTCATTGGAATTAAAAGATGAGATTGGGAATACTTACGACCGCTGGAATTGGTTTCGAAGTGAGGCCTTTTTACAGTCAATCTGGCGAGATAAGTTTGCCATTGGAGGTGGTTTAAGTCATGACTATTTCGAATCAAGACCAACTGGGGAATCCGGATATGGTTTGTCTCAGAATTTTCTTAATGCGTACGTCTTTATTAAAACAGATACGCAGGACGACCGCAGTTTCCCCACAAAAGGATTTTTACTTAATGCTGAAGGAAAGCTATTGGACATATTTAATAAGATTAATGACGGGAAAACGCTTCAGTTGAAAGTGAATTCTAAACTCAACTTTCCAATCACGTCTTGGTTAACTTATCGCTTAAGTCTCTTCGGTGGTTTTACTCTCGGTGAGAGCCTTAGTAAGTATTATCAGTACAGGTTAGGAGCGATATTCGATCAGAGTTTAGGGAATTTTACAAGTTTGGGTGGTTATGAGTTTGGTCAAAAAGGCGGAGAAAACTTGCTAAAAAATACAAACGTCTTCCAATTCAATGTCTACAAAAATTATTTCGCGGAAGCTGGTGTAAGTTTAGCGAACGTTTTCGATAATTTGCAAGTTGATGATATTCTACATATCTCAGACTCATCAGCGGAAATTACAGCTGGTTATAAATCCCCATTTGGCCAGATTAAAATTAATTACAGCCACTCATTGCAGGTTAAAAAAGGTTTAGTGAGTGTAATACTTGGACATTGGTTTTAAGATGATGATTAATTTTTTCTTTGAAGATATAGACGCGATAACCATCAATCCTCGATCATCTGAATGGTTGAAGGAAATAATTAATGCTGAAAATAAGAAAGTCGGGAAAATTAATTATATTTTTTGCACGGATGAAGCTTTGCTGAAGGTCAATCAGGATTATTTGAAACACGATTATTACACAGACATTATCACCTTTGATTACGTGAAGGGTAAAACCATCTCGGCTGATATTTTCGTATCTTTGCCCCGCATTTCTGAGAATGCCGAAATTCATTCTAAAAGTTTCTTACAGGAATTCCATAGAGTTCTTGCACATGGAATCCTTCATCTTTGCGGTTATAAAGATAAAACAGAAAATGAAGAAACCGAAATGCGAAGTAAAGAAGACTTTTATTTAAGATTGCTTTCTTTATAACAGGAAATTGTGATCTTGGTATATAAGATGTGATTTCTTTAATGTTTCACGTGAAACATTTTAAACTTAATTTATGATAAACGATATATATGATGTCATTGTTGTCGGCGCAGGTCACGCAGGATCTGAAGCTGCAGCTGCCGCCGCAAATTTAGGATCAAAAACCCTCTTGATTACAATGAACATGCAAACTATAGGACAAATGTCCTGCAACCCAGCGATGGGTGGAATTGCAAAGGGACAAATCGTTCGGGAAATTGATGCAATGGGCGGATATTCGGGCATTGTAGCCGATAAATCGGCGATCCAATTTAAGATGTTAAATCTTTCGAAAGGACCGGCCATGTGGTCACCAAGAACCCAAAATGACAGAATGCTTTTCGCAGAAGAATGGCGCATTACTTTAGAAAACACTCCAAATCTTGATTTTTTTCAAGATATGGTAAAGAGTTTAATTATTGAAAATGGGACTGTTGTTGGTGTTATTACTTCGTTGGGATTGACAATTAAGGCTAAATCTGTTGTTTTGACAAACGGGACCTTCCTGAATGGACTTATCCACGTTGGAGATAAACAACTCGGAGGAGGAAGAATGGGCGAACCACGCGCTGTAGGGATTACAGAGCAACTAATTTCTCTTGGTTTTGAAGCCGGAAGAATGAAAACTGGTACGCCTCCACGCGTAGATGGTAGAACGCTGGATTATTCAAAAATGGAAGAACAAAAAGGGGATGAAAATCCACAGACTTTTTCCTATACCGATACCCCGAAACTCACCAAACAAATGAGCTGTCATATCGTTTATACCAACGAAATTGTACACAATATTTTACGCGAAGGTTTTGATAGAAGCCCCATGTTTAACGGAACAATACAAAGTACGGGACCAAGATATTGTCCCAGTATTGAGGATAAAATAAACAGGTTTGCAGAACGTGAAAGACATCAATTATTTGTAGAGCCAGAAGGTTGGCGAACAGTTGAAATTTATGTAAATGGATTCAGCTCATCATTACCAGAAGACATTCAGATAAAAGCGATGCGTCATGTACCGGGTTTTGCTAATGCCAAGGTATTTCGACCAGGTTACGCCATAGAATATGACTACTTCCCTCCTACCCAACTCTATCATACATTAGAAACCAAATTAATAAATAACCTTTATTTTGCTGGCCAAATTAATGGGACTACTGGCTATGAAGAAGCTGCAGGACAAGGATTGATGGCAGGAATTAATGCCCACAATAAAGTTCACGGTAAAGAAAAATTCACTTTAAACCGTGATGAAGCCTATATCGGTGTTTTAATCGATGATCTTATCACGAAAGGTACAGAAGAACCTTATCGCATGTTTACTTCACGGGCAGAATACCGTTTACTTCTTCGTCAGGATAATGCAGATATTCGGTTAACAGAAAAATCATTTAACATCGGTTTAGCTTCCCAGGAAAGATTGGTTAAAGTTCAAAATAAAATAGAACAAGGTCAAAAATTAGAAAACTTTCTGCGGGATACCTCTTTAAAACCAAATATTATAAATCCCATTTTGGACGAGATCAGTTCCGCACCGGTAGATCAAGCTTATAAATCAGCAACCATCCTCACCCGTCCGAATATGACTTTAGAAAAATTAGAACAGATAGACTTTATAAAGGATTTTACGAAAGAATTTTCTTCCGAGGTTAAAGAACAAGCTGAAATTAATATTAAATATAAAGGATATATTGAGAAAGAAAGAGATAATGTAGCGAAGTTATTGAGGTTGGAAACTATTAAAATCCCTGAAGATTTTAAATACGAAAACTTAAAATCACTTTCTTCTGAAGCCATACAAAAATTAAACAAAGTAAAACCTGCTACCATAGCACAAGCGGGACGTATTAGTGGTGTATCTCCCTCTGATATTAATGTCTTACTAATTTATTTGAAGTAATGTTTCACGTGAAACAATTGTTACCACTTTAACAACGATGAAAATTAAAGATCACTTTCTTACCCAAGAAACTTTCGAAATTATAGAGACTGAAATTTTAGGAATTTGGAAAACACACCCCGTACCTCAAAATATTTCCGTCTATTATGAAAGTGATGATTATATTTCACATCATCAAGATTCCGGAAGTTTTAAAGAGAAAATATATAAGTTTTTACAAAATTTCAATTTAAAATATAAACAAAATATACTTTTGGATTCTGTGAAAAAAGGATCGAAAGTATTGGATTATGGGTGCGGTGCCGGTGAATTTTTAAAGAAAATAGAAAATGACTTTGAACTTTATGGTTTCGAACCTGATGTATCAGCACGGATAATTTCGCAAAAAAAAACCAACTCGATCCAATTCATTTCTTCACTTTCTGATATTGAAGATAATACTTTAGATGCAATAACTTTGTGGCATGTATTTGAACATATAGAAAATCAGGAGGAGATCTTGCAAATTTTCTATAATAAATTAACACCTCATGGTAAATTAATTATTGCAGTTCCCAATCCAACATCATACGACGCAAAAAAGTATAAAGAGTTTTGGGCGGCTTACGATGTACCCAGACACCTATTTCATTTCTCAAAAAACGGAATGATTAAATTAATGAATAATAGATTCTGGAAGGTTAGCAAAATAAAACCCCTCCTACTCGATTCCTATTATATATCTGCATTAAGTGAAAAATACAAAAAATCATCATTAATTTGGCTAAAAGGATTAATCACCGGAACAATTTCCAATTTTAAAGCCTTAAAAACTGGCGAATATTCAAGTTTGATATACATTATCGAAAAAAAATAGTTATTCGATTTTTAATGGTTATATGAAGGTCATTTTTATACAAGTTTAACCAAATAATGGACGAATTTGTTAAAAAATCATAAAAAAAAGTTTCCAATGATATTGGAAACTTTTTATATCATATAATTTTTATAGTTAGTGATTAATTGCTTTTACACCTGGAAGTTCTTTACCTTCCAAACTTTCCAGCATCGCGCCGCCTCCAGTTGAAACATAACTTACTTTGTCATCATATCCAAACTGTTTTACGAAAGCCACACTGTCTCCCCCACCGACTAATGAAAATGCTCCGAGCTGAGTTGCCTCCGCTATGCTTTCACCTAAAGATATAGTTCCTGCGGCAAAATTTGGCATTTCAAATACACCAATTGGTCCGTTCCACAAAATTGTTCGACATTTTAAAATAACATCGTGGAACAATAAACGAGATTTAGTTCCCGCATCTAACCCCATCCAACCTTCCGGTATATCAAAAATATCAACTTCTTTTGTCTCCGCTTCGTTACTGAATTCATCTGCCATAATCACATCTACTGGTAAATGAATATTAACATTCATGACTTTCGCTTTTTCTAAAATTTCTAAAGCTAAACCCAATTTATCTTCTTCTACCAAAGAATTTCCTACTTCGCCACCCAATGCTTTAACAAAGGTAAACGCCATTCCACCACCTATAATAAGATGATCAACTGCAGGCAACATATTTTCTATAATGGTAATTTTAGAAGAAACTTTCGAACCTCCTAAAATTGCAAGAACTGGCTTTTCACCACTTTTCAAAACTTTATCGATCGCTTCTAATTCTTTCGCCATCAATAAACCGAAAAATTTAGTTGAAGGAAAGAATTGAGCTATCACGGCTGTTGAAGCGTGCTCACGATGAGCAGTACCAAATGCATCATTAACATATGCATCTGCATACCCCGCTAATTTCTTTGCGAAATCGACATTTCCTTTTTCTTCTTCTTCGTAAAATCGAACATTTTCCAAAAGGAGAATTTCACCACTTTTTAACTCCGACGTCATATTTTCAGCATCTTCACCCATACAATCTGGGCAAAACTTTACGGAATGTCCTAAAACTTCTTCAATTTCCGGTACAATATTCTTCATCGAAAATTCATCCGAAAACTTTCCTTTCGGTCGTCCAAGATGCGTGAGTAAAATTACAGATCCTCCATCATTCAAAATTTTATCTATGGTTGGTTTCACTGCCTGAATTCTGGTATTGTCGGTTACTTTCAAATCTGCGCTTTGTGGCACATTAAAATCGACACGCACTAAAGCTTTTTTTTCGTTGAAGTCAAAGTCATTAATTGTTTTCATAAAAATTCCCCGTTTTAAGTTCAACAAATTTAGCATTAATTCTCGCTCCTAAAAATTATTTTGATTTTAAAATTCCACAACTCCTCTTAACTCATACTCTCAACATTAATTCTCTTTTTATAAATAAAGAGATTGAGTAGTGTTGTTGTAGGTATCGAAGTTGCGGAGAACTTTATTGTGTTTTTTTAATCACATGTAGTTCCTCTTTTTGCGATTGTTTATCCATATCATAAAATGTTGGTTAATAGATAAATAGCGTATTTGCTAACAATTGTTGGTAATAGTTTATCTCGTTAAATATGAATAACTGCTTTATTGGGAACTTCGGCAGTTAACCTCAGGAAATTTTTGAAAGATAAAAGTGAGCGGTTCGATTAATTAGTTCAGTATGGAAATTTTTCTGAACTTGAAAGAGAAGCTTTTATAAACTTACCAACACGAATTATTGATCCTATCCACAGGTTATTAGATTACTTTTCGTTTTTTCTTCAATTTAGAAAGTTTTACCATTTTCAAAGTAAAATAATAATACCGATAAAATTGTATTTATATTTTTAATCTTAAATTTGTCTTGGTTCTACAGTTAACCTCTAATTACCACCAATGAAAAAAATAGCAATTGCGTCTGATCACGCAGGTTTCAAGTATAAAGAAATTATAAAGAAGCACTTGTCAGATAAGTTTATAATTGAAGATTTCGGGACTTTTTCAGAAGACTCCGTAGATTACCCTGATTTTGTACATCCTTCCGCTACATCTGTGGCAAATGGAGCAAATGAATTTGGTATTTTGATTTGTGGTAGTGGAAATGGAGTACAAATGACCGCTAATAAACATTCGGAAATTCGCTGCGCCCTGTGCTGGATGCCTGAATTGGCAGAACTAGCGCGCAAGCACAATAATGCAAATATGATTGCTCTCCCAGCAAGATTTATTGCCAGCGAACTTGCTATAGATATTGTGAACCAATTCCTATCCACCGAATTCGAAGGAGGAAGACATCAAAACAGAGTGCAGAAAATCAGCGCCTGTTAATTCGTTACAAATAAATACAACGCTACTCAATGCAGAAAAAGAACAAATATATATCGGCAAAAAACGATCATAAATTACAGGAAATCGGCCGGTTGATTTTAGGTTTTATGAACAATAATTCCAGTAAAATCTACAATTATAAGCAGATTTCTGATGGTATTGATTACAAAAATCCTCGCCAACGTGAGATGGTTATTCAATCTATACATAAGCTCCTTTCTGATCAACGGATTAAAGAAGTTGAAAAAGGAAAGTATATCATTAATTTGAAGATTGAAGGTACATTAACTGGTGTTATAGATTTTAATCAGACCGGAAATGCCTATGTAAAAGTTGAAGGCATGGATGATGATATCTTCATTCACTCGAAAAATGTAAAAGACGCCTTGCAGGGAGATACTGTTTTAATAGTGACTTACCATTTTAAAGGCAGAAAAGTCGAAGGTTCTGTTCTTGAAGTTATGGAGCGGAGCCGAACGGAATTTGTCGGAACTTTTCAATTTATAAAGCACAAAGATTTTGGTTTCGTGGTCGGTGATAAAAAGAGAATTAATACCGATATTTTTGTACCCAAAGGTAAAATCGGCGGTGCGCAAGATGGCGATAAAGTCGTTGTGAAAATGACCGACTGGAAAGCCGGCGAGAAAAATCCGGAAGGAGAAATTATAACAGTTCTGGGTCCTCCAGGAGAACACGAAACAGAAATTCATTCTATTTTAGCAGAGTACGGACTTCCGTATACTTTCCCGGAAGAAGTTGAAAAAGAAGCAGATGGTTTAGACCGAACCATTAGACCAGAAGAAGTTGCAAAAAGACGGGATATGCGGGAAATATGCACTTTTACAATCGATCCGAAAGATGCAAAAGATTTCGATGACGCCTTATCTATTCAGAAATTAGAAAACGGAAATTGGGAAATTGGAGTTCATATTGCCGATGTTTCACATTATGTAATTCCCGGAACCATCATTGATGACGAAGCATATGACCGCGCAACATCAGTTTATTTGGTTGATCGCGTAGTACCAATGTTACCGGAGGTTTTAAGTAATGATGTATGTTCGCTTCGTCCAAATGAAGATAAATATACCTTTTCTGCAGTTTTTGAAATTACAGATTCTGCCGAAGTAAAGAACGAATGGTTTGGACGCACTGTTATTCATTCAGACCGTAAATTTGCGTACGAAGAGGCGCAAGAGAGAATTGAAACCAAAGAAGGTGAATTAGCAGAAGAAATATTGACTTTAGACAGACTCGCTAAAATATTGAGAAAAGAACGCATCGAAAACGGGGCAATTACCTTTGACCGCAGTGAAGTTCGTTTTAATCTTGATGATAAAGGGGAGCCCATCGGCGTCTATTTTAAAGTAAGCAAAGATTCCAATCATCTCATAGAAGAGTTTATGTTATTGGCAAATCGTAAAGTTTCGGAATTTATTTCCCTAAACAAAAAAGGCGTTCCCACCGGAAATACATTTATTTACCGTGTTCATGATGATCCAACTCCCGAGAAATTGGAAGCACTTCGGGATTTTGTAGGTACTTTTGGTTACCAGATGAATCTTGCGAATACCAAGAAAGTTGCAGAATCCATCAATAAATTATTGAAAGATGTCCAAGGCAAAGGCGAGGAAAATATGATTGAGACTTTGGCCATGCGATCCATGAGCAAAGCGGTTTACTCCACAGACCCAATCGGTCACTATGGATTAGGCTTTGAATATTATTCCCACTTTACTTCACCTATCCGTCGGTATCCTGATTTAATTGCACACCGTTTACTTCAGCATTATTTAGATGGTGGAAAATCGCCACAAAAAGAGGAATATGAAGTAAAATCAAAACATTGCAGTGCGATGGAAAGATTAGCGTCCGATGCGGAACGTGATTCTATCAAATTCATGCAGGTGAAATTTATGGAGAAACATTTAGGTGAAGAATTTACAGGCGTAATTTCCGGTGTAGCAGATTTTGGTTTTTGGGTCCAAATTCCAGAAAATGGAGCGGAAGGACTTATTAAATTGCGCGATTTAATGGATGATTCTTATACCTACGATGCTAAAAATCATTTGGTAGAAGGCAGCAAAACGGGTAATCAATATCAGCTTGGCGATAAAGTAACGATTAAAGTGATGAAAGCCAATCTCATTCAGAAGCAGTTAGATTTTAAAATTATTGAGCCCCAAAACGTATAAGTACAGGACTTCACTTTTAAATTTCCTTAGAAAATAAGATTGTTTTCTAAATAAAAATTAATGTTAGAACTAATCCTTTCAGCTGTCGGTTTAGGAATTATGCTCAGTCTGGTTTTTATCGGTCCGATTTTCTTCCTCCTTATTGAAACCAGCTTCTCGCGTGGTCCAAAGCATGCATTTACTTTAGATTTAGGTGTTGTCTTGGCGGATATTATTTGTATTGTGGCCTCCTATTTTGCAAGTGGAGATTTGGTTGAAATCATTGATAAACATCCTGGATTTTACAGAATAACGGCGTTTATCGTCTTTATTTATGCGTTGTTTATGATCGTTTCCAAAACAAAAATGCACCTGGCCGGCGAAGAAAAACTCATCAATCAAAACTATTTTAAAACATTTTTAAATGGATTTTTCTTTAATATTTTAAATATCGGTGTTGTATTATTTTGGTTGGTTACGGTAATTTCTGTAAGAAATGCCTATCCCGAGACTGAAGATTTTCTATTATATATGGGCCTCGTAGTGGGAACTTATTTATTTATTGATTTTTTCAAAATATACTTAGCAAAAATTTTCCATGATAAATTAACCCAGCATTTGGCTAATAAAATTCGCAGAATGGTCGGATTTGTTTTAGTTGCTTTCAGTATATTTATTTTCTTACAAAGTTTTAAAAAGTTTAATTCCTTTGATAAAAAATTAGAAGAAGCGGAGCGAATCGAAAAAAAGCATATACGGTAATGAACAGTATTATTTTTCCTAAAGCCCTTAAAAAAGGAGATAAAATTGCAATCGTATCACCTGCAGGAATGGTCACAGAAAACCAGCTGGAGAAGGGGATTGCTCTAATTCGAAAAAAAGGCTTTGAGCCGATTGTAGGGAAAAACCTTTATACAAGATATAACCACGGTTACAATTACGCTGGTACCGAAAAAGAACGAATATCTGATCTTAACTGGGCATTTAATGACGAGGAAATTACAGCGGTATGGGCCTCTCGAGGTGGATACGGATGTCAGCATTTACTGAGGCACCTGCAACTTTCTAAATTTAAGAAAAACCCAAAATGGTACGTTGGATATTCCGATAACACCGCCATCCAAAGTTTTCTTTGTAAAAATAATGTTGCCTCGATTCATGGGCAGACCATTAAAACATCAAGTTTTGGCGTTTCTGGGGATAGTTATGATTTGATTTTCGACATGATGCAGGGAGCAAAACCGCTGTATAAAATTGATAAACATCCCTTAAATAAATCAGGAAGTGCAGAAGGCCAATTAATCGGCGGAAATTTAGCATTAATCTACGCTTTATTAGGGACGCCTTACTCATTTAAGTTCAAGAATAGCATTCTTTTTATTGAAGATATCGGAGAAAAATATTATGCGCTGGATCGTATGCTAATGAGCCTAGAACTTGCGGGAGTCTTTCGGAAAATTAAAGGTTTAATTATTGGCGGAATGATCAACATGGGCGAGGAAATCGATAATAAAAATTATGAGAACAGTTTTGATGATTTTTCTTACGAGATTATCGCTGAAAGGATAAAGAAATATAATTTTCCGACGATATTTGCATTTCCGAATGGTCATATTTTTGATAACCGACCCTTGTTAATAGGAGCACAAGTAAAAATTAAAATTTCGGATAAAGTGAGCGTACAGTTTTAAAAGATATTTCATGGCAGAGCACAACGATTTCGGGAATCTTGCAGAGCAATTGGCCACCTCTTTTTTAGAGGAAAAAGGGTATAAAATTCTTTGTAGAAATTACAGATATCAGCGGGCAGAAATTGATATTATTGCTTTTTTTATGAACCAGATTATTATTGTAGAAGTTAAAGCCCGTGGAACTGATCTTTTTATTGCACCTGAAGAAGCAGTCACCAAAACGAAAATAAAATCACTTGTATTAGCGGCGGATCAATATATGAAACAAAATGATTTCCCGCAGGAAGTACGTTTTGATATCATCAGCGTTCTCCCGGACCAAAGAGGGAAATTAAAAATTACTCATTTAGAAGATGCATTTCAGAGTTTTGATGCTAATTAATATATAAATAATTCAAATGAAAACAGCGTTAATTACCGGTGCCACCTCTGGCATTGGGAAAGCAACAGCAGAATTGCTGGCAAAGCAAAATTATAGACTAATACTTTGTGGTCGTAGAACAGAAGTTTTAGACCGATTAAAATCTGCATTATCACAGATTACCGAAGTTTTTAGTTTAAACTTTGATCAGCGTCATTTACGAGAAGTAAGAGCTGCATTTGAAGCATTGCCCGAAGATTGGAAAGCTATTGATGTTCTGGTCAATAACGCCGGAAATGCCCACGGCCTAGATTCGTTGGCAGACGGAAATACCGATGACTGGGACGCAATGATCGATGGAAATGTAAAAGGGCTTTTATATGTTTCGAAAATGATTATTCCTGGAATGATAAAAAGGCAGACAGGCCATATTGTAAATATTTCCTCCGTTGCTGCACGACAGACTTATGCGAATGGAGTAGTCTATTGTGCCTCGAAAAAAGCAGTAGATGTCATATCAGAAGGTATGCGCCTTGAACTTACTGAACATGGTATTAAAATCACCAATATTCAGCCTGGTGCGGTGGAGACAGACTTTTCTTCCGTGCGTTTTAAAGGTGATGAAGAGAGAGCTAAAACTGTTTATCAGGGTTACGAAGCTTTAAAAGCGATCGATATTGCTGATGCAATCGCTTATTGTATAAATGCTCCAAAACATGTGAGTATTTCTGATCTAACGATATTTCCCGCAGCCCAAAGTGAACCCAGAACAATTCACAGAAAATAGGTACCGTATTATGTCTTATTATTATTAAAACATGAAAATTCTCCATCTTGAAACTTCTTCCCGAAATTGTTCCGTCGCTATCTCTGATGGTGAGCACTTGATTTCTCTCTGCGAAGAAGTTTCTGAAAATTACAAGCAGTCCGAAAGTCTACACGTTTTTGTACAGTGGGTTTTAGAAGGTGCGAAACTTACTTTAGAAGATATCGATGCTATCTCACTTGGAAAAGGTCCCGGATCTTACACGGGTTTGCGGATTGGATCATCTTCGGCGAAAGGATTTTGTTATGGGCTAAATGTTCCGCTTATCGCGACCAATTCCTTGGAAACGATGATCGAACCCTTTTTAAATGAAGGATATGATCTCATAATTCCCTTAATCGATGCACGGAGAATGGAAGTGTACGCTGCAGTTTTTGATGGTACTTCTGGAAATCTGCTTGTGGAGACAGAAGCTAAAATATTAGATGACCAATCTTTTAACGAGTATCCCGGTAAAAAAATTCTTTTTGTAGGTGATGGTTCAAATAAAGCTCAGGATATCTTACAAAGTACCGACGCCGTCTTTAAAGCAGATGTTTTTCCCAGCGCAAAATACTTAATAAAGAAAGCGGTCGAAAAATTTAAACAAAAAGAATTTGAAGATGTTGCCTATTTCGAACCTTTTTATTTAAAAGAGTTTCAAGGCGTAAAAAAGAAAAAAAGCGAAGGTTAATCTTCACTTTTTACTTCAATTTTGTTTCCTCTATTTTCCTATTTGGCGGTAAATTCTTCGAATTTGGTTCTTGTTTTTGACTATCCTGCGGCTCTGTACTTTTTGGTAGTTCTTCATTGTTCGAATCTTTAGCCGTTTTTGGAACGGGTTCTATATTTTGTACAGGATTTTGGGTGCGTGGAGGATCAATAACATTTCCTTCGCTGTCTGTTTTTTCAAATTGCAGATCACTTTCCAGGTATTTCAACATTTCAGTAGCTTTTCCACCTTCAGGCGTAAGGGAATAATTCAGTGCAATTTGTTCCAATTGTATAATCATAACTTCCTTGCCGGCTGTTTTTCCAGTATTAAAAGCGTTTAAAAGCGTAAACTTCGGAACCAATGCATCTTTTGGAAATTTCAATAAAGCAGTTTGAATTATAGCTTTACTTTCCTCAAACTTTTCCTGCTCATATAAACTGAATGCTTCCGCATACATTTTTTCAACTTCATCAGAGGACTGGGAAAAAACTTTATTTTTCGGATTTCTCACAAATTCAGCATACGAGGTGTAAGGAAATTCCGTGAGAATCATTTGTTTCGCACGGTCGGCTGCGCTCGGATTTTTTTCGTAATTCATTGAAAAAATTTGGTAGAGTGCCTGCAGTTTAATTTCTTCTTCAGGCTGATTATCAACGACATCATACAAGGTTTTTGTGGCGAGTTTGGTGTCCCCAAAATAACTCTCATACATGCGTCCTAAACCTAGTGAAGCCGTGTCCCGCGCTTTCTTTAACTCCGAAATTTCTTCCATACTTGTTGGCAACTGTTCGATATAAAAAGTCGGTTCTAAACGCCGCGGATTTGGTGCTGTTGAAAGTCCCATTGCTTCATTTTTTAAATCTTCTATCGAATTACTTCGTGCTGAAGTTCTCCAGTTATCACTCAAAGTACGATTGCCCCAAATTTGTTTAAAAGACGATTCTCCTTTCGCAACAGTTCCTAAATTTGCAAAATAGAATCCACCTTTACCACCGTCGAAGTTCTGGAAACCACCAGTGTTTCCCGCAAATGCAGAATTAGCGGAATAATCGCCAGTATCAAAACCCTTGCTTCTTTCTGCTTTTCGAACTTCGATTTCTGCCTGTTGTTCTTTAATTTTAATTTCGTCAATATACTTCGTAAAATAGGCGATTCTTTCGGCTTGCGGCATCTTTGTTAAAGTAAGGATACTGTCGTTTCTTTTTACCAGATAGTAATTAGCGGAGACATTTTTAATATTTGCCGACTGCTCTTGTAATAAAATTTTCGATGGTTCGTAGGTCATTACAGTTAATGAAGAGTCATAGAAAGCGCCCGCTGAAAGATAATCACTGTCCTGAAAATAAGCCTTCCCGATTTCGTAATAGGTTAATCCACGAACCTGCGGATCAGAAATCTTTTCTGTCAACGATTGAGCGAAGAATTGCTTTGCATCCTCTTTTCTGCCCGCTTTATTTGCCATAAGTCCGAGTGCGTAATAGAATTCATTTTTCCGGGAAGCATAGGTTCCTTTTTTACTTATTTTTTCTAAATATGCTCTTGCACCCTCAAAATCGTCGGCACTTCCATTAAAGGTTTTCGCGATTTCAATCTGGGATTTAACTTCAAACTCGAAATCGTTTGCATTTTTGTATGCCGTAACAAAGCTTTCGCGAGCTTCTTCATCTTTACCTAAATCTGCGAGAATTTGACCTCGGAGAAAAGAAATTCTACTGCGTAATTTTCTGTCTTTATTTACCACGTAGGCTTCTTCCAGTTCCTTTACGGCATCTTCCTTTTTACCCGCCTTTAATAACATTTCAGAATAATAAATACTAAGTAATCTTTTATAGTCTTTATTGAGGTTACTTTCCTGTAAATCTGCAAATACATCTTCGGCGCGGCGGTAATCTTCTATTTTCGTGTAAGCAAGTCCCTGATAGATTCTAGCCAAAGGCAAGCGCTTATCATTGCGCATGTTGGCAAAAAGATAGTTAAGCGCATCCAAAGCTTCTAAAGGTTTTTCCCGATAAATTCGCGCTTGGGCAAGTAAAATATGGGCGTCGAATATTTTTTTATTTTTTTCTTCGCCACTTTTCATCACCGAATATTTGGCAATCGCTTTTAAGGCTTTCGCTTCGGAAATTTCTAGAATGGTTGCACCTCTTTTGTCTCCACCATCATTTGATTGAAAATTACCAGGCATACCAGGTGTTCCCGGAGAATTGTTACCAGTAAATCCTGGCATAGTGTCATCATCACCGAATAAATTGTTTACGTCCGATCCTAAAGCCTGGTTTTCGTACGTAAGAATTTGAATATAGGGCGCATAAAAATTATCTTGATGGCTTTTATCACGATTTCTCAGCTCAGTTTCCAAAGCGTCTTTGCTGTTAAATAATGTATTGTAGTAGGTGAAAAATCCTTTCATAAAGGTAGAGTCGCTGGTTTTTTTCCGCGATGAGCAGGAATTAAAAACAACGATGGCCAAAAGGAAAAGTATAGTTTTTCTCATTATGTATAATAACTTTCAAATCAGGATTTTATTACTAAAAACACTGAATATATTTAAGTAAAAATAAGGGATTTTTTGTTTTCGGTCTTTTTTTAAGTTAATTCTTTTAAAATTTTATAAACCAAATGCGTTGGTAATCCCATAATTGTGAAAAAACTGCCGGTAATACTTTTGATTTTTGCCATTCCCAACCACTCCTGAATACCGTAACTTCCTGCTTTATCAAAAGGTTTGAAAGTTTTAATATAGTACTCAATTTCCGCTGCGGTTAGATTTTCGACTTCCACTTTTGCGACGTCAGTTTCAGTAATAGTCTGCAAATTCGTTCTAATGGTAATTCCGGTATAAACCTGATGTATAGTTCCAGACAAGACTTCCAGCATTTGCTGAGCTTCACTTTCGTTTTGGGGTTTTCCTAAAACTTTTTCTTTTAAGACAACAATGGTATCAGCGGTGATTAAAAGTTCGCCTTCTTTCAATGTTTTATAGGCAGAAGATTTTAATTCTGATAAATAACCGGCAATTTCTGAAATTGGTAGAGTTTCGGGATAAATTTCAGGACAATCTATATTTACCGTCGTAAAAGGATATCCTAAATTTTGTAACAATTCCTTACGCCGTGGAGAGTTTGAGCCGAGTATGATTTTCATCTTTTCCAAACTTTTATACGCTTTTCGTGTCATCTATCTGCCACGTTCCCTGAACTTTCATCACCTGTTCAATGACATCTCGAACCGCTCCTTTGCCGCCTTGAATTGGCGATATATAATCAGACATTAATTTTATTTCGGGCACCGCATTTTCCGGACAGGCTGAAATTCCTGAAATTTCCATCATTGATAAATCTGGAACATCATCACCCATTGTAAGGATTTCTTCGTCTTTTAAATTGTATTTTTTCTTAAAATCTTCAAATTTCTCTAGCTTGTCGGAAATCTTGGCGTAGTAATCTGTAATTCCCAAATAATGAATTCTATTTCTTACTGCAGGATCGTCTCCACCAGTAATTACGCAAATAGGATAGTGATGTCTGCGGGCCTTGACAACTGCATAACCATCCAAAACATTCATCACACGGCACATACTTTTATCGGGCATTAGAATAACACTGCCATCTGTAAATACACCATCAACATCAAAAACAAAGGCTTTTATATTTTTTAATCGGGCTTTATAGCTCATACATTTTTTTTATAGATTCATTGAGAGTTTTATAAATCTTGCGATGTTCTTCATTAAAGATGAGTTCTTCATGAAGTTTCAGTACACGCTCATCATTTCTTATAGCTGGACCGGTTTGCGCAAGTTTCGGATCAAGATGCTCAATTTTTTCCGTAGTTTCTTTAATTAATGGTATAAAATAGTCGAACGGAATTCCTTCGTGATCTGAGATTTCTTTCGCGCGCGCATACAGATGATTAACGAAATTACACGCAAAGACAGCGGTCAGGTGAATGTATTTTCGTTTTTCGTAACTTGATCTCATCACTTTTTGCGATACCTTTTCTGCTAAATCAAAAAGGGTTTTTTCATCTTCATTCTGATTTGTTTCGATGAAAAACGGAATTTCAGAATACATTAAATTTTTCTCTTTAGAAAACGTTTGTAAAGGATAGAAGCTTGCTTTTCTATAATTGCCAGAAAGTATTTCTTTTGGTAAAGAGCCGGAAGTATGTGCTACCAGGCAGTTCTCTTTTTTTATTAACTTCGATATTTCCGCTACTGAATCATCGCTTACACAAATTAAATATATATCTGCGTCTGCCAGCGAAGTAGTAGAATAAGGAATTTGAAATTCGCTTGAAATCTGACTTAAATCTTTTTCATTTCGCCCAAATATTTGCTCTACCGCAATATTTTTTTGACTGAATGCTTTACACAGATGATAAGCCACATTGCCCGAACCTAAAATAACAATCTTCATAGAAAAGTATTATAAACAAAGATAGTATTTTGGTTTGGACTAAAAATTGAAGTCTTATTTAACTTTTAAATAAATTACTCATCCAAACAACGAATGCATCTCAATGAAGATTAAGGAGACCGAAATTATCGAGTTGATGTCTAGCGAAAAAACCCGTGAAAAAGGTGTTCGCATGATGATGGATGCATATCAGAGCAGGTTATATTGGCATATCCGGCGGTTTATTGTAGATCACGATATATCTCAGGATGTTTTGCAGGATACTTTTATTAAAGCATATCAGAATTTTCATCAGTTTAAACAAGAAAGTCAATTATATACGTGGCTTTATAGAATCGCAACGAATGAATCGTTGCAGCAGTTAAACAAAATGAAAAAGATGCAGAAAAGTGATGAAGATGCAACAAACTATCTTCAAAACTTGGTGGCGGATAATGTACAACCAGATGCAGATGAAATTCAACTTTTACTGCAGAAAGCCATACATTCATTACCCGATAAGCAAAAACTTGTTTTTAATATGAGATATTATGAAGATTTGCCTTACGAAGATATGTCGCAGATATTGGATATGTCGGTAGGTACTTTGAAAACAAATTACCACTATGCCAAACAAAAAGTTGAAGAATATATTAAACAAAATTTCACGGAATAAGATATTGAGAGATGAAAGAATTTGATTTAGAAAAACTAGAACGCCAGAATGTGTTCACTCAAAAGGAGGATTTTTTCGAAGAAATGCAGAACAAAGTCCTGGAACACGTTCCTGCTAGAAAAGAGGGAAAGATAATTAAGATGAATTGGGTTTATACTGCTGCGGCCGCGATTGCCTTAATATTTGGATTTACATTTTTTATAACTTCGGCACCTGCTGATGAACCTGCAATACAGCAGAATGTGACAGCAAAAAATAATATAGTTAAGGTGTCAGCTGATAACGTTGCGCCATCTGAAGAAGTGGTTGCGCTGAAAGTATTAGAAGAAGATTTAACTTCTGTAGAAAACGACCATCAAAAAAACAAGACGGAGCGCAAAACTAACACGACTGCCAAAACAGTTAAATTTGCAAACCAAAAAGAACAAGGAAAGGTGAAAAATTCAGACCTTCAGGTAGACCAAATTCTTTCGAATTTTACCCGAGCAGAATTGGCAGATTTATCACAGAACTCAGAACAAGATATTTACCTGGACTTGTATAATTAAGCAGCGAGCATGAAAAAGATTTTAACCCTGATGAGCGTAGTTATTCTTACTGGAAGTGGTTTTGCACAACAACTGAACTATGACTGGAAGAATATGAAACCAGAACAAAGAAAAGAAGTTATTCAGAAAATGAAACCCGAAGATAGAATGAACCTTTTAAAGGAATTTCGGGAAAAAATGATGATTTCCGAGTTAGATGTATCCACAGATCACCAAGATGATTTTAAAAATCTCTACACCGAATATCAGCAAAAGCAAAATGCGATTAAAAATAAGTTTGTCCCGAATGAAAACTACGATAACATGAGCGATGAAGAAGCGACAACGCAGCTCAATCAAAGTTTTGAAATTGGGCAGCAGCTTCTAGACAACCGAAAAAATTATGCGCAGAAATTCATGAAAGTGATTTCGCCTCAACAGGTCCTTAAAATGTACCAAACAGAAGGTAAAATGCGTACCAAGATATTAGACAAAAAACAAGACGGACCTCAAAATGCAGGTTCGCAGCGCAGACGACCATAATAGTTTATTTTTTTAATGTTTGAGCGACCTCTACAATTTATTTGCAGAGGTCGTTCTTTTTTGGGCGATCCCTTGCCAGCGCTACTCCAGCTTCTGGGGCCGGGCTCTACACTGCAACTCCTCGTGCCTCAACATTCCCACCGCGAACTCCGGGGTTTTCGTTGCGATCCCTATCGCGAGAGGATACCCGAAAATATTAACAAAATCCATCAAAAAAGATTAAATTTGCAGATTACGATAATTTTAAATGAAAAACATACGGAATTTTTGCATTATTGCACATATTGACCACGGTAAATCTACTTTGGCAGACCGACTTTTGGAATATACCAATACGGTCACTGCGAGAGAACTCCAGTCTCAGACGCTCGATGATATGGATATCGAAAAAGAGCGCGGAATCACCATTAAATCACACGCCATTCAAATGGATTATGAATTAAATGGCGAGAAGTATATTCTTAACCTGATCGATACTCCAGGACACGTCGATTTTTCTTACGAAGTTTCCCGTTCCATTGCAGCTTGTGAAGGAGCGCTTCTTATCGTAGATGCCGCGCAAAGTATTCAGGCACAAACGATAAGCAATTTATATTTGGCTTTAGAAAATGATTTAACCATCATTCCGATTCTGAATAAAATCGATTTGCCTTCCGCAAACCCAGAAGAAGTAACCGACGAGATTATGAACTTAATCGGTTGTGATTATGAAGATGTTTTACGCGTTTCCGGGAAAACAGGCGAAGGCGTTCACGAATTGTTGGAACATATCGTCAACCGAATTCCAGCTCCGGTTGGAAATGAAGATGGACCGTTGCAGGCATTGATTTTTGATTCTGTTTATAATCCCTTCCGCGGAATTGAAGCTTACTTTAAAGTGGTAAACGGAAGCATTAAAAAAGGTCAACGAATCAAATTTATGGCGACCAACAAAATGTATGAAGCCGATGAAGTTGGAACTTTAAAATTAAAACAAACTCCAAAGAAAGAAATTAAAACGGGCGATGTAGGTTATATTATATCCGGGATTAAAGATGCCCGAGAGGTGAAAGTAGGTGATACGATTACCACTTTCGAAAACGGCGCAACAGAGCCAATCGACGGTTTTGAAGAAGTAAAACCAATGGTTTTTGCAGGAATTTATCCTATAGAATCTGAAGATTTCGAAGAACTGCGTTTCTCTTTAGAAAAACTTCGTTTGAATGATGCTTCTCTCGTTTTCGAACCAGAAAGTTCAGCCGCTCTAGGCTTCGGTTTCCGGTGCGGATTCCTCGGAATGTTACACATGGAAATCGTGCAGGAAAGACTCGACCGCGAATTCAACATGGACGTCATTACGACCGTGCCCAACGTTTCGTACCACGGTTACACCAAGAAAGATCCAGACACTATGATCTTAATCAACAATCCCTCAGAAATGACGGATCCTATGATTATGGATCGCGTGGAAGAGCCGTTCATCAAAGCATCAATCATTACCAAATCCGATTATGTTGGTCCGGTGATGACTTTGTGTATCGAGAAAAGAGGCGAGATTGTAGGTCAAAGTTATTTGACTTCAGATCGGGTCGAGTTGGTTTTCAATATGCCTTTGGCAGAAGTTGTTTTCGATTTTTACGACCGTTTAAAATCAGTTTCAAAAGGATATGCATCTTTCGATTATCATCCGATTGGGTTCCGTGCTTCCAAATTAGTGAAGATGGATATTCTCATCAATGGTGATATGGTCGATGCGCTTTCTTCCTTGATTCACGATAGCAATGCCTTTTATATCGGAAAAAGAATGTGTGAGAAATTACGTGAACTTATTCCACGTCAACAGTTTGATATTGCTGTTCAAGCAGCTTTAGGAGCGAAAGTGATCGCCCGAGAAAGCATCAAAGCTTTGAGAAAAGACGTTACCGCAAAATGTTATGGTGGAGATATTTCCCGGAAGCGTAAATTGTTGGAAAAACAGAAAGAAGGGAAGAAGAAAATGAAGCAAATCGGTAGAGTAGAGGTTCCACAATCCGCATTTATGGCGGTGTTGAAACTGAACGATTAAATTGAGTTGGGCGCCTTTTTCCTCCTTCCACTCCCGCTTTTTTATTTGGTAGCTTCGACAAGCTCAGCCACCAAATAAAAAGAGCTCCGTTCAAGTCGGGGCGCAGATTTTCGCTTCTTTAAGACTATATAATATTAAAATTCCTGAATTCGTTCAGGAATTTTTTGTTTAAATTCGTTCAGCTTTTTTAAATCTCATACAATGAAATATATTTCTTTCTTTTCCTTATTAATTGCAAATCTTCTTTTCTCCCAAACCAACTATCAAACTCCTTTCGAAAAAGGCAACGGAAACCAAACCACGACTTATGCAGAAATGGTAGAGTTTTACGATAATTTAGCCAAAAATTTCTCCACTATTTCGGTGGAATCTTTCGGAACAGATGATAATGGAGAACCGATAAAAGTCGTCATTTTTAATAATTCAAAAGATAAAAACGTTCCTACAATCCTTATCAATAATGGAATTCATCCAGGTGAACCCGATGGCATTGATGCCACGATGATGATGATGCGCGATTTCGCGACTGGAAAAATCACCGTAAAAAATTTACAAATTGTGGCCGTCCAAGCCTATAACATTTCTGGAATGTTAAGACGGGGGAAACACAGCCGAGCCAACCAAAATGGTCCCGAAGAATATGGCTTTCGTGGGAATGCTAGAAATTATGATCTGAATCGGGATTTCATTAAAAATGATACTGAAAACGCAAAAGCTTTTCAACAGATTTTCCAGCATTTCAAACCCATTTATTTTATTGATAATCATGTGAGTAATGGAGCAGACTACCAGTATTTATTCACTTATATTTCAACAAATAAAGAACGTTTAGGCAACAAGTTAGGAAGCTACCTTAACGACAAAATGCAACCTGAAATTTTAGAAACTTTAGAAAAGAAAGGAATTTTAACGACTCCTTATGTCAATATTCATGGCGATTCTCCCGATGAAGGATTTCCAACTTTTATGGATTCTCCCAGATACGCAACTGGTTACACCACGCTTTTTAATACCATGGGAACGGTTGCTGAAACTCACATGTTGAAACCTTACAAAGACCGTGTTCGAGCGACTTATGAAAACATGATAAGTTCCATTAATTATGCTTCAAAAAACACCAAGGAAATTCAAAAATTAATGGATGAAAGTTTAAAGGATTATCAACCCAAAATGAAATATCCAATTCAGTGGAAACTTGACAGTACGAAATTTAAAATGATTGATTTTAAAGGATATGAAGCGGGAAAAAAAGCAAGTTTGGTTTCCGGAAAGCCAAGATTGTTTTATGACCAAAACAAACCGTTTAATCGAAAAGTAAAATTTTACAATCAATATATTCCCACGAAAGAAATTGCAATTCCTTCTTATTATGTAATTCCAAAATCGGAGAAAAAAGTTTTAGAGTATTTACAGCGCAACGATATTGCGATGAAGGAAATCAAACAGGATTCAACAATTTTTGCGCAACAATATAAAATTTCAGATTATAAAACGGTGAAAAACCCTTACGAAGGACATTACCTTCATTATGATACTCAAGTAAGTTCTGAGAATAAAAACTTTCAATTTAGAAAAGGTGATTTTTTAGTTTCTACCCAACAAAACGGCGTGAAATATTTATTGGAAACCTTAGAACCCGAAGCCACAGATTCTTTCTTTAACTGGAACTTCTTTGATGCAATATTGGGACAGAAGGAATATTATTCTGAGTATGTTTTCGAAGATACCGCCGCTGAATTATTAAAAACAAATAAAAATTTAAGAGCTGCTTTTGAAGAAGAAAAGAAAGCCAATATCGATTTTGCAAAAGATGGAAATGCTCAACTGGACTGGATTTACAAACATTCTGAGTATTACGAAGGAAGCGTCGGTTTATATCCATTTTACCGGATTTTCTAAAATTGAAACAGTCTTTTAAAATCTAATTAAAAACGAACGATGATCAAAAACTTGATAAGAATAGGATTGGGAGCCTTTATGCTTTTGGCAGGAATTGGGCATATGACTTACGCACGGGAAACATTTCAAGCGCAAGTCCCAGACTGGGTTCCGCTTTCTAAAGATTTCGTGGTATTGGCTTCTGGTATAGTAGAAATTTTGTTTGGACTAGCGATGATCTTTTTTACGAAACAAAAAAAACACGTCGGTGTAGCTTTGGCTATTTTCTTTGTGTTGGTTTTTCCCGGAAACATTGCGCAATATACCGAACACCGAGATGGGTTTGGTTTAGATACCGATTCCAAAAGATTATTGCGATTATTTTTTCAACCGGTGCTCATCTTTTTCGCGCTCTATTCTACAGATGCTTTAAAGAAATTCAAGAAATCCTGAAATAAAAAACGCTTTTAGAATCAATCTCTAAAAGCGTTTTTATTATTTTGGCAAACCTTTTTTCAGTGCGTAATTGGCATTTTCAATGGCTTTCTTTTCTTTCCAATCCATATATCTGTTCTTAAATTTACCTTTCATCAAATTATCGAAATTTCGTTGAACGGTAAGATTCCAGAGCGACCGCGCTTTTACCGCCCAAGATTTGTCCCAGGCCCGTTGTGAAATAGAGAAACTTCCATCTAAATATTTCATATAATGCCACCAACCCGTCGGCATAAATAAGGTGTCGCCGTGTTCCAGGAAACATTCAATTCCTTCAATTCCTTCTAAAGCGGGAAATTTCTCGAAGTCTGGATTTGAAATATCATAATCTTCAAGTGCGTAAGTGGCGTAGGGAATTTTGTAAAGACGATTCTTCCATTTATTATCAAAAAGTAAAACATGTTTTCGGCCGTTGAAATGCGTGTGAAAAATATGCGCCATATCAATATCGTAATGCAGAAATGTTTCGGAACCCTGCCCACCAAAAAACATATTGGGATATTTATCTAGAAAACCGCCCATTAAATCTTTCGGTGCGATATAATCTTTCAAAAGTTGAGACGCAGATTTCATAGGATCAAACAGAAAAATCCGCAAATCGGTGGGTTTTTCTTTAATCAAATTAATATAATCGCCAAATTTCATTTTAGCTGCTGCCGAATTGATGGGAGCTGCAGGATCGGCTTTGGAAGAATCATAGAGCGGAACTTCAACATCGCCCACGACTTCCTTCATGTAATCCATGGTCCATTTCTGGTAAGCCGGCCAACTTCTCGCTAAATCCTTGATGACTACAGGTTTTCGGGGAAGCAAATATTTTTCCCGGAATTCTTCCTGTGTAATCGTATCAACGACATCAATTGGTAGTAAGTGTAGTCCCATAAAAATCAGATAAATATGGAGCAAAAGTAATAAAAAAGTCAATATTTAGATGAATTATTTATTTCGAGGATTTTTTTTATAAAATATGAGATAAGAAAATTAAAAGAATTCAATTATTGTAACATTTACAACGATTCAAGTACTCATTACTAAAATTATTGATGAAAAAAATATCGACTCTTTTTGCCTTAATGCTGGCTGTATTTTCCTGGGCACAATCTTCAATTACAGGGAAAATATTAGATACAGAAGGTCAACCCATTTCTAGTGCAAGTGTTACAGTAGAGGAGCCTGGTAAAGATGCAATTATCGCTTTTTCTATTTCCAATGCAAAAGGAGAATATAAAGTTACATTTACCACTTCTGAGGCAAATGTTGATTTAAAAATAAAAGCTTTTAACCAAAAGCCACTTCAGAAAGAGATTAAAAACGAAAATCAAACTCAGAATTTTACTTTACAGCCAGATGCGACCGAAATTAAGGAGGTAAAGCTGAAAGCGAAAATGATTACTAAGCGTGGAGATACCATTTCCTACGATATAAAAGCGTTCGAAAGTAAAGCAGACCGCACACTTTCTGATGTTTTAAAGAAAATTCCCGGTATTGATGTAAATAAAGATGGCACCGTTCTTTATCAAGGTGAGCCGATCAATAAATTTTATGTGAATGGTAAGGATTTGATGGAAGGTGGTTATGGAACCATCAATAATTCTTTACCGACCGACGCAGTGCAAAAAATCGAGGTGATGGAAAATCACCAACCTGTGAAAATACTTCAGGATAAAGTTCCCTCTCAAAATGCAGCCCTAAACATTAAACTAAAAAAAGCGGTAACCATGACAGGTCGTGGTGAAGTAGGTTTGGGAATGGAACCGCTACTTTGGAATGTGAAACTGACGCCGATGTTTTTCGGACAGAAAAACCAGTGGGTAGTGAATTATAAAACGAACAATAACGGCGAAAGTGTTGAAAGAGAAGGAAATATGTTGTCGTTCGGAAGTCGATTTGAAGGACGAAGAGGACAAGCTTCCCCAAATTCGTGGTTAAGTGTCGACAAAGCATCTGTACCAAATATCCCGGAAAAAAGATATTTAATGAATAATGTGCATTTTTTCTCTGCCAATGTTCTTACGAGTCCCTTTAAAAATAAAGAGTGGGAACTGAAAGCGAATACCAGTTACACCAACAATGCCATCAGCAGAGATTCTTATCGCCAGACGACGTACGAGCAGGATACGGACTTTTTTAAAGCGGGACAAATTACCACTTCAGAATCCAACAACTTCTACAGCAATGCTGCAAAAGGAGAAATTATCTTTACCAAAAATGCGAAGAAAGGGTTCTTTAAAAATACCACGACGTGGAACGGCTTCTGGAATGAAGATCGCGGAAATACAAGAACGAACTATAATATGGTTGTTCCAGATGCCAGTTTAAACGACATTTCTATCGCAGAGTCGCTAAGTGCTCCGACAGGCATTATAAAAAATTCCCTGAGCACCATTATTCCCTGGAAAGAAAAACTGGTAAACTTCATGAGTTATCTTTCTTACCAGAAGGACCGCCAAAATCTATCTGCGATCTATGAAAATTTCTACGATCTTGATCCGGTTTTAGGTGCGCATTATAATCGATTGGATCAAGGAATTTCATTGAAAACCTTGGAGGCAAATCATTCTGCATCAGTCGGATTTTCCTATAAAAAATGGACCATCACCCCGGAAGTTGGTTTGAATCTTTCCTTTAATGATATGAACTCCCAATTATATGGCGACGGAGATCTGCTGGATCAAACTTTTCAAAACCGAATGAAATGGAATGAAATTAATCCCTATACCCAAGTAGGTCTTAACTATAAAGGTAAAGCGTTGAATTTGAGTATTAATCTGCCTTTGAATATGTACGGCATGGATTACAAAGATATTTTACGAGACAAAGATTCGGAAATCAACAAAACCGTTTTTGAACCTACATTCTATGGTAGTTATGATTTTGCGTCATTTTTTAAATTTTCTGGATATGGAGGTGTAAATTACAGTTATGGAAACTTCGGGTCGGTTTACCAAGGGCAGATTTTAACCAACCCAAAATCACTCAATTTCAGAGACAGTAATCTTTTACCTGAAAACAGAAACATCAATTCTTCTGCCCGACTGGAATATCGAAATCCACTAAATAATTTATTTTTTAATGGACGCTACAGTTATAGTGATACGAAGAGAAATATCATTACCAAGACAAGACCTTTTGCTTCTGGAGCGTCTTCGGTGACTTTAGAATATGTAGATAATAATTCTTATTCTGAAAGTGAAAGTGTAGAAATTGGTAAATATTTCCCCAAATTTAAAACCAATGCTTCAGCGAGTTTTACCAATCGTGACGGCAATTCTTACAGTATTTTGGTCGATAACAATAATGTTGATAATTTTATTGAGAATAAAAACAATACGCAGAGTTTAGCATTAAAATTTAATAATACTTACTTTTCCTGGATGAGTTTAGACTACAATATTTCACTAAACTGGAATAAAAACAGTGATGATTATCGAAATAATGTGAATAAATCTTCGGGTTGGAATCATAATCTAAACCTTTATTTGTATCCTCTGGAAAATCACACCATCGGTTTTGTTTGGGATGACATTTCAACAACGCAAGGTGCTACAACGTTGCGAAATCCCTTCTACGACCTATCTTACCAATATACTTGGGCAAAAAAGAAAATTGATTTCGAAATTAAATGGCTGAATATTGCAAATAAGAAAGTCTACGAAACCATTGGTTACAACACGACATACTTTTCAACAACGCGAAACAGTATAGAAATTAGACCAAGTCAAGTGATGTTTACAGTGAAGTTTAATTTTAAATAAGAAAATTTTAGAAGTAAAAAATCCCATTTCATAAAGAGATGGGATTTTTTTTGCGGTAGAATTTTTAAAAGCTTTCATGATCTGCACTCGGGCCGTAGCTTGCCGGCAAAGCAATATCGTTTAAGCGGTAATAAACGCCCAGTTGCGCGCGATGATGCGTAATCTGATTTAAAGCATGACGCATTGCACTATATTTATTGAAATCTGCAAGAACTTGATCACCCATGTTCATTGCCCAGCCACCTGTTAAATCCTCTTCGCGCATGGAAGCCAAAGTTTCTTTCGTTTTTGCATAATCATCTTCAAATTTCTGTAGAAGCTCAGCTTTGGTGTTAAGAATTGTAGGTTGATAATCACCAGCTGCAAAATCTAATTTTTCTGTTTTCATGATGAATTCTGGCCAACCGAAAATTTCCGCAATATGAATGGCTAAAGGCATCAATTTCATACTTTTTTCATGAGGTTGATAATCATTTTTCCCCTCTGGGAAAGCTGCTAGGAATTGTTTTGTGGTTTCATATTCCTGCTCAAATTCATTTCTTAAAATAGGTAATGTTTCCATAATTTGTTTTTCTAAAGGTAGAAAGGTGTAGCGAATTAACCTTTAAAATAAATGTTAAAAAAAACATATAATTCTGAAAATGTGTAACAAAAAACCTCACTTGATTACTAATTATAAAATATAAATATGAAAAAAATATTTGCTCTGGTTGCTTTTACGGCTTTTTTCGCAGTTAACGCGCAGGAAACCGCTAATAGATTCTTTTACGAATTAACGTTTAAACCGAAGAAAGATTCTGCGAAAGTCGATAAAGTGATGGCCATTTTAGATGTGACGAAAGATAAATCGATTTATAGAGATTACACCTTGGTTGCACAGGATTCCATCTTGAAAGTTCAGGTGGAAGCCATGCAAAAATCTGGAATGTTTAAAGATATTTCGAACACGATGACCATGCCGAAATTCACGGAGAAGATTTATAAATTCTATCCAGAAATGAAGGTTCAGTTTGTTGATAGAATCAGCAGTGGTTTTACTCCAATGAACATCGGTTACAATGAGGATTTAAAATTAAACTGGAAAATTGATTCTCAAAAAGAAAAAATTGGTTCTTATAATGCTCAAAAAGCCACCACAGAATACGGCGGCAGAAAGTGGACAGCTTGGTTTACTTCAGATATTCCCTTGCAGGATGGACCGTATAAATTTCACGGATTACCCGGACTTATTGTGAAAATCAGCGATGAAGGAAATAATTATTCTTGGGAATTAAAGGGGAACAAAAAAATACCAAACTTTAATGAAGTAACTTATATCGAGTCTGTAATGCCTGGTGGAAACGGCGGAAAAGTACAAGAACTAACGCGAGAAAAATTTACCAAAACTTTAGCAGATTATAAGAAAGACCCGTTTGCAACGATGAGACCAATGCTTACGCCAGCAATGCTTGCCACTAAAATGCCCGGAATGGACGGTACAATGGGTGATTATTTAAAAAAACAGGAGAAAACAACCATAGAGTTTTATAAAGCCAACGATAATCCCATTGAAATGCCCGTAGAAAAGACTAAAAAATAGACTTCAGATAGATTAAATTATAATTGTTGAAACCTCGGAACATTTACTGTTCTGAGGTTTTTTTACGCTATTATTTTCCAAAGTCTTATTTAGATTTAATTTAAATAACGTATATTTGCCTATCAAAATTTAAGCCTTGAAAAGAGATATTTCAGATAAATTATGTTGCTTCCCGCGGAATAAGTTTGGGAAAATACTCGGTTATGAAAATAATGACCTTGTAATGCCCAATAAAATTATTGAAATGGGACTATTGCCACAAACCGTTTTTAAAGTGCTCTATCAGGCACCATTCAGTGGACCGCTTTATATTGAGTTCGGTGACGAAAAAAGCAGAATTGCACTTCGAGAAGAAGAAGCACGGTTCATTATCGTAGAAAGTTTAACTTAAATATTCTCCGAATTCTTTACAGATACACCAGGAGCGAAGAATGAACACTTCAAACAAACAAATTCTTTTAGTCGGAAATCCGAATGTAGGTAAATCAACCGTCTTTAATTTTTTATGCGGCAAAAAGCAGAAGACCGGTAATTATGCGGGCGTAACTGTGGCGAGTCATTCAGGAGGCTACGAATATAAAGGTGAGCGCGTTGAGGTAATTGATCTGCCGGGTTCTTACAGCATTTATCCAAGTTCTGAGGATGAAGCCATATTTTCAAAATATCTGATTGATGAGCAGAATAATTACAGCGGTGTTGTTTATATTTTAGAAGCGTTAAGCATCAAAAGAGGTTTGCTTTTATTTCAGCAAATTCAAGATTTAGGAATTCCCATTATTTTAGTCGTCAACCAGATCGATCAGGCGCAACGTCGTGGAATTACCATTGATATTGCCCAACTTTCCAAAGAATTAAATGTAACGGTTTTACAAGCCAATGCAAAACTTAATCAAGGAATAGAAGAACTTCGAGATGAAATTCATAAACAAAGTTTTACCAAATCAGAAACCGTTTCTTTTGATATTCCAACGGAACACAGAGGTTTGGTTTTCAAAATTTTGCAGGAAACGAAAGAAGAAAATCAATATAAAGTCTGGACTTTACTCTCCTCGGACACTTATTTAGGAAAGTTAGAAACCGTAAGCGAGCAGATGAATAACTACGAAGTTAAGTGTTTGGTGCCGAAACGGTTACAGACACAAGAAACCATCAGGCGTTATCAGGAAATTGACAAAATTATAGGCAAAGTCATTTCAAAAAAACCACAGTTCAAAGAATTACTCACCGAAAAACTGGATAAAGTTTTAGTCCACCAATTTTGGGGTTATGTGATTTTCGGGTTTGTGCTGTTGTTTATATTCCAAAGTGTTTTCTTTCTGGCAGAATATCCAATGAACTGGATCTCCGATTTTTTCCTTTGGCTGTCAGGATTTGTAAATGCACAGTTGCCGGCTGGCCCTGTAAATTCTCTGTTAGCGAATGGTATTATTCCGGGAGTTGGGGGAATTGTTGTCTTTGCACCGCAGATTGGTATATTACTATATTTTCTCTACTTGCTGGAAGATTCTGGATATATGTCCCGCGTTATTTTTCTGATGGATCGCTTTCTTCGCCCTTTCGGATTAAACGGAAAAAGTATAGTTCCTCTGGTTTCCGGAACTGCCTGCGCGATTCCCGCGATTATGTCCACGCGAAATATTGAGAATGTAAAAGAACGGCTTATTACAATTCTCGTTACGCCTTTTATGACGTGTTCTGCGCGACTTCCGGTGTACAGTATTATTATTGGATTAATTATTCCGAATAAATTTTTTATTGGGATCAGTTATAAAGCATTGGCTTTAATGGCGATGTATTTTCTCGGTTTTTTTACGTCGTTAATGGCTTCTTTAATCCTGAAAAAAATTATTAAAAGTAAAGGAACTTCATTTCTTGTGATGGATTTGCCATCTTATAAAATGCCTCTTTTCGGCTATGATTTTAAAATCGTTCTGGGAAAAGTTTGGGAATTTATTACGGGTGCCGGGAAAATTATTTTCCTCTTCAGTATTGTCATTTGGTTTTTCAGTTACATTGGGCCGAAACAAAACCCGAAAGACTTTGTAGCAACTGATGTAAAATTAGAAAATTCCTATTTGGCTAAAATGGGGAAATCAATAGAACCCGCCATCGCACCTTTGGGTTATGACTGGAAAATGGGAGTTGGAATTCTGACGAGTTTTGTCGCTCGGGAAGTTTTCGTCGGAACAATGTCTACGCTTTACAGCTTGGATGAAGAAGCGCCAGAAGGCACCATTATTGATAAAATGCGCAGCGATGTAAAACCAAACGGGGAAAAAGTGTTTAGTTTCGCGACAGGAATTTCAATCTTGTTCTTTTACGCCTTCGCCATGCAATGTGTCTCTACTTTGGCCGTTGTATATAGAGAAACCAAGTCTTGGAAATGGACGATGGCGCAACTTTTTGGCATGTCGGGCTTGGCGTATGTGGCCTCATTATTTGTTTATCAAATACTAAAGTAATGGAAAATTCACTTCTTTTACAATATATTATTATTGCAGCACTGGTTTTGTTTGCGGGTTATTCCTTATTCAAACTGATCATTGCAAACTTCAGTTCTAAGAAAAAGAAAAAAGGAGAATTTGGGTGTGATCAAGAATGTGGTGGACATTAATTTCGATTTGCAATTGAGCAATTGTTACGCTAAAAATCATTAATTTTCTAAAAGTTAAGATATGGATTCCATGTTATTTCAATATATATTGATCGCTGCGATTGTTCTCTTTGCGGGCTATTATTTATTTAAAATGTTAGCGAAAACATTTGGCGCAAAAAAATTTAAAAAACAAGATTCTGATTGCGATTCAGATTGCGGTTGTTCGTAAGTTAATTCGTTAAATTCCATCTAATCAATAATTTACGATATGATCGACGAAAACTAGCATCCATCCTACTATTCCTTCTCCTATTTTATTCGTATTTTTGCACATTGAAAAAACATATGTTGTCATAACATTTGCTTTTAGAAATCATTAAAAAAAATCATTTTATGGCTCTAATAAAATCTATTTCAGGAATCCGCGGAACGATCGGGGGAAAAGTTGACGAAAACTTAACGCCACTTGATGTGGTAAAATTTACTTCTGCTTTTGGAACCTGGCTTCAGAATAATAAAAATAAAAAAGATTTAACTTTAGTTGTTGGCCGTGATGCACGAATCTCCGGTTCAATGGTAAATTCTCTGGTAACGGCAACTTTGCAAGGTCTTGGAATTAACGTGATTGATTTGGGACTTTCTACCACCCCAACTGTTGAGGTAATGGTTCCCGAATTGAATGCAGATGGGGGGATTATATTAACCGCTTCTCACAATCCGAAACAGTGGAACGCACTAAAATTATTAAACGAACAAGGCGAATTCATTACCGGGGAAAACGGAACAGAAGTTTTAGCTTTAGCAGAAAGTCAAGATTTTGATTACGCTGAAGTTGATGATTTAGGAAAATACGATACCAGAGATGATGGTTTTGATATTCATATTCAAAAGATTCTGGATTTACCAATGGTTGATGTAGAAGCCATCAAAGCAAAGAAATATAAAGTCGTCGTTGATGCCGTAAATTCAACAGGTGGAATTGCCATTCCTCAATTGTTAGAAGAATTAGGCTGTGAAGTCGTAAAATTATATTGCGAACCAAACGGTCATTTTCCCCACAATCCGGAACCTTTAAAAGAACATTTGGGAGATATTTGCGAATTGATGAAAACTGAGAAAGCAGATGTCGGAATCGTAGTTGATCCAGACGTTGACCGTTTGGCTTTGGTGGATCAAAACGGTGAATTGTTCGGTGAAGAATATACTTTGGTTGCCGTAGCAGATTATCTTTTGAAGAATAAAAAAGGAGCTGCAATTTCTAATCTTTCCTCAAGTCGTGCTTTAAGAGATGTAGCGCGAAATTTAGATTCTGAATATTTCGCCAGCGCTGTTGGAGAAGTGAATGTTGTAACCTTAATGAAAGAAAAGAACGCAGTAATTGGCGGTGAAGGAAACGGTGGAATCATCTATCCGGAACTTCATTACGGTCGTGATTCTTTGGTTGGTGTGGCGTTGTTTTTAACACACTTAGCAAAAGAAAATAAAACGGTATCGGAACTTAGAGCAACTTACCCCAGTTATTTCATGGGGAAAAAGAAAATTGAATTGACACCAGATATTAATGTTGATTCCCTTTTAACAAAAATGGAAAAAGAGTATCAAAACGAAGAGATTTCTACGGTTGACGGGTTGAAAATTGATTTTGAAAATAATTGGGTTCATTTGAGAAAATCGAATACAGAACCAATTATCAGAATTTATACAGAAGCCTTTTCCCAGGAAGAAGCAGATCAGCTGGGAGAGCAGATGATCGAAAAAATAAGAAGTTTGATATAATCAAAATTTTTATTAATTTTAATAGTGTTTAAATAAAAGGTTTTTTTCGAAGGTTGTAAGATAATTTCACTCTTCGTAACGAACCGCAAAATTATATATTGGAAGAATTTTTTGAAAACGAACTGGTACAAAAGTTCGAAGCAATGATTGAAAATAATGATGAATTGTACTTCGAAACCGAAGAATATGAAGAAATCATTATTCACTATCTGGAAATGGGAGATATTTCGTTCGCCGATATGGCTACCAAATATGGGTTGAAAATTCATCCCAATTCCCTAGACTTAAAGGTTAAGCAATTTGAGGTTTTTTTAGAATTAGAAAAATACGCTGAAGCAAAAGAACTCATGGCGGAATTAAAGGAAAGCTGTCTTGAAAAAACAGACTTTCTGGTTTGCTGTGCGAAATATTACTCAAATCTGGGTAATCCACGACGTTCTATAGAATACTGCGAAAAGGCCTTGGAACTTGGTGAAGAAGAGAACTTTCTGCACAATTTTATTGCAGACGAGTATGTAAATCTAGAAGATCCTTTCAACGCGCTGAAGCATTATAAACTGGCCCTCAAATTTGATCCGCAGGACGAATATTCCTTAGAGAATATCATGTTCTGTTACAACCAGCTGAAAAGAAGTGACGAAGCCATAGAATTTTTAAATGGTTATTTGGATAAATATGCCTTTTCTGAAACTGCCTGGTACGAGTATGGTCAGTTTTACTTTAACAAAAAGAATTACGAGGAAGCCATTAAAGGGTTTGATTATTTATTGGCCATCAATTCTCAGTCAGTGGGCGTTTACGCAAATAAAGCTGCATGTTTCGAAGCGATGGGAGAATGGTTGAAAGCCATTGCCGTATACGAAGAAATGTTGGAGTTGGAATATACCAAATCTTTTACTTTTTATAAAATTGGACTTTGTTACAAAGAAAATAAGCAACCTGTTTTGGCCTTAAATTCTTTTCAGAAATCATTGCGTGATGATCCACAGTTTTACATGTCGATGATTGAGCAATCCTATGTTTACGAAGAAATGGGAAGCATGAAAGAAGCGCTGCATTTTGCGAAAGAAGCTGTTTCTTTGAATGAAAGTAATTTGGATTATCAGAAAAGATTGGCCTATTTACATATCGAAGCTGGAGAATTTGAAGAGAGTTTAATTTGTCTGAAAAAACTTGTAGATTTTGAGCCAAGCCGTTTTTATAATTGGTATGCACAATCAGAAGTGTTGATGTTAGTCGGTGAATATGAAGAAGCAATTTCTGTTCTTTTGGAAGCTACAAAATTGCACAACCGCGGCGAATTGTATTATCAGCTGAGCAATTGCTATTTCCATCTGAATAATCAGAAAAAAGGACGAAACGCGCTCGCAACCGCCTTAGAGCTAGATCCTCATTTACTGGAAGATATGCAGCAGAAATATCCATTCATTAAAGAAGAGGCAGATAAAGTAAAAACGAAAAAGAAATAAATTCTTTATAAATAAATTTAAAACGCGCTGAAAAGGGCGTTTTTTTTTGTTTAAAATTTAGCGGTAATATAATTCCAGGAACTGAAAGAATTCCGACATTCGGAAGATGTTATTTAAAACTAAATAAATCAGAAGAAGAATGACTAATGAATAGAGAAATGAAATTACTTTCGGAGATTCTTTGTAAGCGTAAAAAAGCCAACCCATCATTAAAGGCACCACGAAAATAAAGTGACCTCCGTAAATATACGAAGTGTGAAGTCCGAACTTTAAAACGCAGTGAATGATAATATCTACCAAAAACGAAATCATTAAAACCTGTACCAGTTTATTTTTAAAATTTTTCACGTAACTCCACAAGACCAAAACCAGAACAAGACCTACGAAAACATAAGGGAGGAAAGCGGTGTACACCTCCATGAAAATTGCTTTGTACTCAAATCCTTTTTTATTGTGATAATCGCGCAGAATAAAGCCGCTAAAAAGCATATTTCCGCCAAAAAACCAAGATGCAATCATATCCCATACAGGAGTTACTTTCGGATTAGAAAACTTTTCATATTGCTCGGCAGATTTATCGAAGAAATTAAGAAACTTAAAATTTAAACGGTACATAAACAAGAGCGCAAACGCCGCAACTGAAATGGTTACTCGAAAAATAAGATTCCCAAATTTTCTCCAGTTCTGAAAAACCTTTTTTTCAAACAGCAGGGGAATATAAACTTTAACAATATTAGTCACCGTCAAACCACCAATGGAAATACCTGCTAAAGCCAAAGCCGTTACAGGTATTTTTTCATTGTTCCTCAATTTTAAAGCTGCGTAATAATTAAACAGCACTAAAAATAATAAAGTGTACGTATACGTTTCTGGCGTAAAAGAAAGTAAAATCGAAGTACTGAAAAAAGCGAAAAAGAAAACAATTACTACCGAAATTTTTTTTGGCAAAGTAATAATATTTTTTAAATATTTATAGATTTGAATTAGACTTAAACTCACCGCAATATTGCTACAACACGCCAAAACTAGGCGGAAAATTTCGTCTTTTTTTCCATTTGAGAAAAGTAAGGAAAACTCTCGAATCCAGTTAAAAAAATAATTCGCCAGCGGGTGCCTTTCGAAGCCGCCACCAGTCATGACGATGGCGCGATTATCAAAACTAAAGTAGGCATCCCACGGAATGCGGTCATCAAAAATGATCCGATAGTTCAGCGCAATTGAAGTTCCCAGAAAACCATACGCTGAAATAAATAATACAAAAAGAAGCAACTCAAATTTTGTTTCCGGAAAAATAGTCTTGAGAAGATCAATAAATTTTTGTTTGAAAACCAAGGTAGAATGTTTTGGCAAAAGTAAGTAATTTTATGAACTGCATGATAGCGTGGAACTTCCTGTTTGGCCGTCGTACAACGAAGGTCTTTTAACCGAAAATTCCGGAAAGATTTCTTCGTAAGGATTTTCTAAAGCAATTAACAACTTGTTCAAAAGGTCTTTTTTGCCGTCATTCAATTCATTAATACATTCAAATAGCAGGTAATTTCGAAGAATAAATTTAGGATTGGTTTTACGCATCAATTCTAAAGATGCTATTTTGGAAATTGTATTTTTATCCAAACGTTCCTGGTACTTTTGTAGAAATAACTGTAATTTTTCAAATTGAGCTGTACTTGTAGAAGTGTAAATTACCTCTTCAAATTGCAGTTTACAATCTGTGTTTTCAGTAAAACTTTCTAGCTGTTTAAAAAACAAAGTGTAGTCGATGGTCAAATCCTGCATGATTTCTTGAGCATCGGTAAAAAACTGTGCATCCTCTTCTAGCAAATTATCGAAGCCGAATTTTTTAGCCATCATCTCGTCGTGCTTTTTCCAAAATCTTTCGTTGAAATCATTTAAAGTTCCTTCTAACTTGGTTTCGTCTTTGATGAGTGGGAAAAGTGCATTCGCGAGTTGCCAAAGATTCCATTGTGCGATTTTCGCCTGATTTCCAAAGGCATATCTGCGACCCGGCAAATCGGTAGTATTTGGCGTAAAGTTGAGGTGATATTCATCTAGAAATGAGAACGGACCATAATCAATAGTTAATCCTAAAATCGACATGTTATCTGTATTCATTACGCCGTGTACAAATCCCACACGATACCATTCTACAATCATATCAGCGGTTAAATCGGATACTTTCTGGAAAAATTCAGCGTATTTAGTTGAACTGGATTTATCAATTTCTGGGAAATCATTTTCGATAGAAAAGTCAACTAATTTTTGGAGCGTTTCAATTTCCTTTTGTGCAGAAAGAAATTCAAAATGTCCGAATCGTAAAAAACTTGGTGCAGTACGGGTCATCACCGCACCTTTTTCGTAGGCTGCATTTCCATCGTATAACATATCTCGCAAGACTTTTTCGCCGCTTAGCGAAAGTGATAAAGCCCGTGTGGTGGGTATTCCCAAGTGATGCATGGATTCACTCATGAGATATTCCCGCACGGAGGAACGAAGAACTGCGCGACCATCCGCATGCCTGGAATATGGTGTTGCGCCGGCACCTTTCCACTGTATTTCTGTGCGTTGTCCTTTTTTATTTGTGATTTCTCCCGCAAATATAGCACGACCATCACCCAATTGTCCGGCCCAATTGCCAAACTGATGTCCGGCGTAGGCTGTAGAATACGTTTTCACATTTTCCGGAAGTGAACTGGCATTTAAAAAATCGACATCCTGTTGATTCTCGATAGATCCCAATCCAATCTCCTGGGACAATTTTTCATTAAATATGAGTAATTCGGGTGTATCAAATCCCATGATATCAACTGTAGAAAAAACCATCTTTGGCGTTTGTCGCTGCATGGCATTTCCGGAAAAATCGCCGGGGAAATTCTCGAAATAAGGTTGTGTGATAAGATCTAAATTCATAATTCAAAGGTAAAAAAAAATCCTCCCAAAGTTTTTTTGGAAGGATAGATGGTTGCAATGAGTATTGCTATTTATTAAAATCAATTTCCTCGCCGGTATTGATCTTCTCGTTTACGTTTTCTTCTTTTTTCGCCGGCGCTTTCTTAGGAACATACACCGGTTCTTCTATCGTAGGATTTTTAATTTCATCGATGGTCTGTAGTGCACCTTCATCACCGTAACCGCCAAGTCCCTGCAAATCGGAACAATTTCCTGTCCAGTTAGATGGTTTAACGAACTTGTCTTCCGGTGAAATTTCTAATTCCTTATCTGCCCACACTTTTTTCATATAAATTGCCCAAACAGGTAAAGCCATTTTGGCACCTTGACCTTCTCCCGTACCACGGAAATGCGCCGCCCGGTCTTCCCAGCCTACCCAAACTCCCGTCGCAAGATTAGGCGTAATTCCCATAAACCAACCATCGGAATTGTTCTGCGTCGTTCCAGTTTTTCCGGCAATTTCAATACCTTTTGGTACGCCTCTTCTGGCTAATTCACCGGAAGCGGTACCAAATTCTGCAACACCTTTCATTAAATCGATCATGGTGTATGCATAAAGCTCATTCATTACCTCCTTCATTACGGGTTTTACTTCTTTTATAACGCGGCCGTTGGCATCCTCGATACGCCAAATCATTTCAGGTTTAATGTAATTTCCATAGTTTGCAAAAGTACTGTAAGCACCTAGCATTTCGTAAATCGTAATATCTGAAGATCCTAAAGCCACCGCATATTCATTTGGTATTTCTTCCGTCACTCCTAAATCTCTTGCGGTTTGGATGACGCTTTTCACACCAGTCATTTCAATCAGACGTACGGCCACCGGATTTTTGGAATGTGCGAGACCATCACGTAATGTTAGATTCCCACCTGATCCTTCCACTTTCCAGGTTCCTTTGGTATAAGTTGCATTGGAAACTGTTGAACACGGCGTCATTCCTAATTTCATAATCGCCGTCGCATATACAAACGGTTTGAAAGTTGAACCAACCTGTCTTTTCCCTTGTTTAATGTGATCATATTGGAAATGTTGCCAGTTAATACCGCCGACCCAAGCTTTTATTTCTCCAGTTCCTGGAACCATAGACATCAATCCCGCTTGCGCAATTTGCTTGTGATAACGAATAGAATCCCATGGAGACATTTCAACTTCCTCTTCTCCTTCCCAAGTAAACCTCGATGTTTTAATTGGTTTTTTAAAGTCGATCATGATGGAATCTTCAGAAACATCTGCGTTTTTCAACTGCTTGTATCTTCCTGTTCGCTTCATGGCGTTCAGCATGATGGAGTTGATCTGCTTGTCATTAATTAAGTAGAAAGGGCGATCTTTACGGCCTCTTTGCTCGGCATCAAATCTTTTCTGTAAATCGGTTAAATGCTCTTTAATTGCTTCTTCAGCATAGATTTGCATTTTGGAATCCAGCGTGGTATAAATTTTTAAACCATCTTTAAAAATATTGAGACTTTTACCAGTCTGCTTTTCAAAATCTTTAATATAACCTTCAATCTCTTTTCGAAGATAAGATTTATAGTACGCAGAATAACCCTCATCAATTGATTTTACAGGATGAAAATCTGTTTTGATCGGTGTTGCAATTGCCTGTTCGTAATTGCTCTGATCCAAGTACCCCGTTTTCAACATTTGATCAAGAACTACATCTCGTCGTCTCTTCGCTCTTTCTGGGTTTCGTAAAGGATTATTTGCGACAGGAGCCTCTAACATCGCTACGAACATTGCTGCTTCCGGTAATGTCAGTTGTTTTGTTTTTTTATTGAAGTAAATTCTAGAGGCCATTTCAATTCCGTTCGCATTATTAACGAAATCAAATTTGTTAAAATACAGCTCAATAATTTCCTCTTTGGTATATCTTTTCTCAAGACTGACGGCCACGGCCCATTCTTTTAATTTCTGAAAAACTCTTTCTACCGAATTTTGTGAAGCCGTTCCTGTAAATAATAGTTTTGCCAACTGCTGTGTAATGGTTGAACCACCACCACGTTGGCCACCAAATGCAACCGCACGAACTACAGATTGTAAATCAATACCTGAATGTTCCTTAAAACGCTCATCTTCCTTTGCCTGAAGGGCGTAAATTAAATACGGTGGAAGTTCTTTATAGCTAACCGGTTGGGTTTTTTCCTTTTCAAATTTTCCGAGCAGTTTTCCATCTGAGGAATAAATTTCGGATGCCACGAATATATCTGGATTGTCGAGTTCTTTCACATCGGGCATATCGCCGAGAAATCCTTGAGATACCGCGAAAAATGTTCCTGCAATACCCAAAATCAACACAATGAGGAAAATCCAAATTAATCTCACCCACTTTTTCCAGCCGGTGTTTCGAATTTTTTTAGGAGGAAGCGGAAATTTCTGCTGTGGTTTGTTCCCTTTATTCTGTGTGTTTTCCATAAATACGTTTACGGTTTCGCTGTATTAATTTTTACGCCAATATCTTCTATCCCCTGCAATTTATCTTGTCTCATGGCTTGTATAATGCCGATGGAATAAGCACCATTATTGGGGAATTTATAATTTAATTTATACTGAAAAAGTATTTCTTTCGTTTCGCCAAATCCTTTACCCAACCAGGTTCCATTAGGCTCTGCTAAGATATAATTAAGAGTGTCTGTCGTTTTTTTCTTAGTTTGTTTATTTAGAAAATTTACAATTAATCGGATATTGCTATACGGGTAATCATTGTTGTTTCTTACAACAAACATAATATTTCTCGGTTTTTGCGTATCAGATATATTGAAATCAAATTTCTGTTCGGCTTTTTTATCCCAATTTCCATTGACATTATTGAGCTGTACATATTCTGACTTTTCACTACAACTTACGAGCAATGACATAACGAAAAAAAGACTCAAAATCTTATGCATTGTCATCACGTTTTGGTGGCGTCTTCTTTTTGAACTTTTTAGGTTGCTGTTGGGTTGGCTTAGCACTTTGCGGTGCTTGCTTATTTGCTACAGGGTTTCTGACATCCGTTTGATTTTCAGAAGGTTTTCGGTCACCTCGCTGCTGATTTTGCTGATTGTTAGGCTTTCTTTTATTCTGGTTTTTTCCAGGATTTCGTCCTCTTCTTTCAAATCGATCAACATTATTTTCCTGAATTAAATCAACAGATTTTACGGGAATATCATTGGTTTTTAAATCCTCCAGCGGCGGTGCTTTTTCCCCTTTTTTGTTTTGGGCAATCAGTTTTTTTACGTCCTGCACATCTAAATCGTACCATGACATAGAGTGGTCTACGTATGCGAACCACATTCTTTTTTTGAAAACATCAATTTTAATACAGAAGGCTTTCCCTTTTTCAGTTTCAATGGTTGAATTTGAAGAAGGAAAGTCACTTAAAGCATCGAGATAACTGTCGAGTTCATAATTAAGGCAACATTTAAGTTTCCCACATTGTCCCGCTAATTTCTGCGGATTAATGCTCAGTTGTTGATAACGTGCTGCATTGGTGTTCACTGATCGGAAATCCGTCAGCCAAGTCGAGCAACACAATTCTCGTCCGCACGATCCTATTCCACCAACTTTTGCAGCTTCCTGACGAAAACCGATTTGTTTCATATCAATTTTCGTACGGAAAAGTGAGGCAAATTCTTTGATTAATTGCCGAAAATCTACACGGTTATCCGCTGTATAATAGAAAGTTACTTTACCGCCATCTCCCTGAAATTCAACATCTGTGATTTTCATTTCAAGATTAAGCGCGTAGGCAATTTTACGGCCTTGTACTTTTACACTTTCTTCTTTTGCTCTTACTTCCTGCCAAACTTCAATGTCTTTTTGGTTGGCTAATCGGTAAATTTTCAGAGGGTTATCTTCAGTGACGTATTTCTTTTTCATCTGAATTTTAACCAATTCTCCAGTAAGGCTTACCACACCTATATCGTGACCCGGACTTGATTCTACAGTGACAATGCTTCCAATATGAAGCGGCAATTTATTGATGTTTTTATAGAAAAATTTACGATCATTCTTGAATCTAACTTCCACAAAATCAGTTTGAGATTGAGAAGGATTATTGATATCAGAAAGCCAATCGAAAACACTTAATTTATAACTATTGCCACACGTATCTACACTTTCACAGCCATTTGCGGATTTTGTTCCGCATGAATGGGACGAATCGCCGGATGTTTTGCATCCACAACTCATATTTATATTTTTGTTATATGTTGCAAATTTAGTATAATTTTTTTGGTATCAGTCAAAAGTCATTCTTTTACACATGCTATTTTTTAAAGTTCATAAAAATCTATAATTTTTTATCAAATATTTAATGAATATGAATTTATTATGCAAATCATACAATAGGACTGCCGGTAAAAATTTATCTATTTTGGTAATTTATTTAATTTAAACACTCGGTGTAAAATGATTTATAATTCGATTAAGATTCCATTAAAAACAGCTGTTACCACGTCTTTACCGAAAATTAACATTTAAACACTGCTCTATTTTCGAAATATGTTTGAAATATTTTAAGAATAATTAACAATTGTTTAAAAAATAATTTTATATTTGGGACATTAATAATGATTTTATGAAAAAAATAGTTGTAACAACAGCATTGTTGGCCGGCGTTCTTTCTTATGCCGGAGGCTTTAGAGTTTCTTTGCAAGGTGTAAAACAATTGGCCATGGCTCACACAAGTGCACATACAGATGATGCAAGTGTAACATTTTTCAATCCTGCTGGGATGTCTTTTATACCAGCTAAATTAAGCATTGCAGCCGGTGGTTTCGGTGCGAAATCAAGCGTGACATACCAAAATTTATCTACCCTTCAATCTTACGAAACCAATAGTCCAATTGGAACTCCTATCTATGCAGCCATTGCTTATAGAGTTTTAGACAATGTTTCTGTAGGTTTTAACTTTTCGACGCCGTTTGGTAGCACGATAGAGTGGCCTTCAGATTGGGCAGGTCGTGAAATCGTTCAGCGGTTAGAATTAAAAGCATTTTATTTCCAGCCAATGGTGTCCTTTAAATTGGCGCCTTGGGCTTCTGTCGGAGGTAGTTATATTTATGCGAAAGGAAGTGTAAACTGGGATAAAGCGGTGACGCAATTAGGAGGAAGTCTAAATCTTACCGATGATAAAGCATCTGGTAGTGGTTTTGGCGTTGGATTTTATTTGAAGCCAACTGAAAAGTTGGACGTAAGCATCGCGTACCGCTCTCCAATTGATATGCAGGCAGATAATGGTAAAGTAACCTTTGATATTTCTCCTTCATTATACCCTAATTTGGGTCTTGATGCTGCTGGAACAGACTCATTTAAAGCGACATTGCCTTTAGTAGACGAATATACCGTGGGTCTTACTTATAAGATCACACCGAAGTGGATGGTTTCTGGAGATTTTAATTACAGTGGTTGGGAGCGATATAACGAACTTACCCTTGATTTTGCGAATGCACCAATTGGTAATCAGCCGAATGACCCCACAATTTTGGTAAGTCCTAAGAATTTTAAGAACACGCACACTTATAGAGTAGGAACGCAGTATCAGATCAATGATATGTTTGCAGCACGTGCGGGATATTACTATGATGAATCACCTTATTCAGATAAAAATTTCCAAGCAGAAACGCCATCGTTTGACGCTAATGTTATTACAGCAGGTTTAGGAGTTAATTTGATGAAAGGATTTGGAGTAGATATCGCAGGTGGAATCGCATTTCCAAAAAGTAGAGCGGTTGAAAACGCTTATAATAATTTCTACGGACAGGCTAAAGCTAAAGCCTATTATTTCGGCTTAGGTCTATCATATAACGCATTTTAAGAATTAATTGATTATGAAAAAAATAGTATTTTCAACCATTGCAGTAGCAGCATTATTGTGCACTGTGAGTTGTAACACAGACTTTGATACGGATGTTTCTAATATCGCTGTAACGAGTGGGCAGGCAGATTTCAGCAAATATGTTGCAATCGGGAATTCCCTTACATCGGGTTATAGAGATGGAGCTTTGTATATTGATGGACAAACAGAATCGTTTCCATCCATGATTGCACAGCAAATGGCTCTTGCCGGTGGCGGTGTTTTCAAACAGCCTTTGATGGCTGATAATTTAGGAGGTATTCCTTCAGTTGGTATTTCTAACAAACGCGTATTAACTTCTACTCTTGGTTTAGCTGTAGCTTCAGGAACAGGAACAACAACACTTGCGAACATTTATAGTTCAGGTCCTTATAATAATATGGGAGTTCCGGGTGCTAAGTCTTACCATCTTGTAGCGCCAGGTTACGGAAATCCGGCGAATCTTGCAGTTGGTAGAGCGAACCCTTATTTTGTGCGTTTTGCAAAAAATCCAGCGACCTCATCTGTAATCGCTGATGCGATGGATCAAAAACCAACTTTCTTTTCTCTTTGGATTGGTAATAATGATGTTTTATCTTATGCAACCAATGGGGGAATGAATTCTCAAACAGTTGGTAATGTAACCACATACACTCCTGCGGTTGATCAAACGGGGAATATGGATCCTACCACTTACATGGCAAATGACATCTCTGATCCAACTCTTGTTGGTGGAGTTATTAAAAGTATGCTTGATGGATTGAAAAGCGTGGGTTCCACAAAAGGGGTAATTGCTAATATTCCTGATGTAACTAAAATTCCATATTTCAACCGTGTTCCTTATAATACGATTGCATTAGATGCTGCAAAAGCACAAGCTTTAAATGCTGGTTTATACCAACCAATGATTGGCGCACTTACGTACTTGGGAGCACCAGATCGTTTTTCATTAGTGAAAGCTGGGAACAACCCGGTTATTGTGGTAGATAATTCTTTACCGAATTTATCAGCACAGCTTACTGCGGTTTTAAGTGCAAGTGGTTATCCCGCGGCACAGGCAGCATTTTTAGGAAAAGCTTTCGGCCAGGCGAGACAAGCGAAAAAAGGAGAATTAATTCTACTAACAGCTTCTACGGTTTTAGGTTTAGATGCATTAACTGGTCAGCCAGCAACAGCAACTTCCCAATTTATCAACGGAGCTTCTTTCCCTTTAGCTGATCAATATTCACTTACATCAACAGAAGTAGGTAAAATTGCAAAGGCAGTTGCTGCGTACAATAAATCAATTCAAAGTTTAGCTTCCGCATACGGACTAGCATTTGTTGATGCGAACACTAAAATGGGTGAACTTAACGCTACGGGAGGAATTCAGTTTGATGGTGTAAAATATACCTCAACTTTCGTAACAGGTGGTTCGTTCTCTCTTGATGGGGTGCACCCAACAGGACGTGGTTATGCAATTTTAGCCAACGAATTTATTGAGGCCATTAATGACAAGTATAAATCAACATTACCATTGGTGAATGTAAATAGTTATTCTGGCGTAACATTTCCTTAAATTATTAAAGAATAATAGCTAATAATAAAACCACTTGAGTACTTCGAGTGGTTTTATTTTTTTTAAATTTGCACATCTAATAAAGTAAAAATGGTTGATCAGGCAAGTTATTTATTTTCTACCCGAACGAGTAAAGTTCTGGCAGAGAAAATCGCCCAGTTTTATGGGCAGGAAATGGGTAAAATTAATTTTCAGGAATTCAGCGACGGTGAGTTTGAACCCGTTTTAGATCAATCTGTGCGCGGTGCGCGGGTATTTTTGATTGGTTCAACATTTCCGCCTGCAGACAATTTACTAGAATTGTTACTCATGATCGACGCTTCTAAGCGTGCATCAGCGAAAAGCATAACAGTGGTTCTGCCTTACTATGGTTTGGCCCGTCAAGATCGAAAAGATCAGCCCAGAGCACCAATTGGAGCGAAGTTGGTGGCGAACTTACTCACTGCTGCCGGAGCAACGCGTATTATGACGATGGATTTGCACGCTGATCAGATTCAGGGTTTCTTTGAAATTCCCGTAGATCATTTATATGCTTCCACTATTTTTATTGATTATATTCAAAAATTAAATTTACCGGAACTGACCATCGCCTCACCTGATATGGGTGGAGCGAAAAGAGCGAAGAATTACGCTGGTCATTTAGGAGCAGATGTCGTCATCGCGTACAAAGAAAGAAAAAAGGCCAATGTTGTTGATGAAATGTTCCTAATTGGTGATGTTGCCGGACGGAATGTTATTCTTATTGATGATATGATAGATACTGCAGGTACTTTGTGCAAAGCAGCAGAAATAATCATGGCAAATGGTGCAAAAAGTGTTCGAGCCATGGCAACACACGGAGTTCTTTCCGGGAATGCATATGAAAATATAGAAAATTCCCAACTTGCGGAAGTAATCGTTACCGACACTATTCCAGTGAAGACCGAATTATCTTCTAAAATAAAAGTACTTTCCTGTGCAGAACTTTTTGCAGATGTGATGAAAATGGTCCATCAGCACAAATCCATCAGCGATAAATTCATTATCTAATATTTTATTTATATCTTTGCACCCTTAAAATTTATTAATTTACGATAATGAAATCAATTACAATTCAAGGTACAAAAAGAGAAAGCGTGGGCAAAAAGTCTACTAAAGCTTTACGTGATGCTGAATTAGTTCCTTGTGTTGTTTACGGAGGCAAAGAAACCCTTAATTTTTCTGCAGAAGAAAGATCATTCAAAGGGTTAGTCTACACTCCTGAAGCACACACGGTATCTATTGAAGTTGACGGAAACACTATTCCTGCCGTACTTCAGGACATTCAATTCCACCCTTTAACAGACAAAATCTTACACGCAGATTTCTACCAATTGTCAGATGACAAACCAGTAGTTATGGAAGTTCCTGTAAGATTAACAGGTCGTTCTAAAGGTGTTGTTGCTGGTGGTGCGCTAAGACAGTCTTTCAGAAAACTGAAGGTAAAAGCAATTCCTGCAAATTTGCCAGATGAGATCGTGGTAGATATTACCCCGTTGAAAATTGGTAGTAAACTTTATGTTGGTGATGTGAAAGCAGAAGGATTTACTTTCATGCATCCAGATAATGCAGTAGTAGTAGCTGTGAAAATGGCGAGAACTGCTCTTAAAGGTGGTGCCGTTGATGAGGATGAAGATGAAACAGCAACTCCAGAAGGTGAAACTCCTGAAGCAGAAGCTACAAGCGCAGAATAATTTAGCGTTTAAATGATATGAAGTCCCGTTCTTATAGAGCGGGACTTTTTTATGGAATAGTTGAGGCTACTAGAATTTAACAGCCCTCAATCTCATTTATTTTATTTATTTTTACTACATCATTTTACGCGCTATGTTTAAAAAATCGTTACAAATATTCTTTATTTTATTGCTTTCCCTTTGTTTTGGACAGCAAAATGAAGAATTTAAAGAAGTGACGAAATTTTACGATTACCAGCGCTACATGCTCAATAAAGAATTTAAAAAACGGTTTGATAGTGAAGCTGATAATGCAAATAAATTGACGGTACGCAATGACTTTCAGGAGTTTATGGTAAAATTAGACAGTATTCAGAATAATGCGCTCGTGAATGCTTTAATAAAAGTTAAAATCCGGGAGGATCTAAGTAAATTTTTCCTTAAAGATGAAAATCACTTAAATACAGCAAATGCTAAGAAGGCAGAACTTACAAAAGATGCAAAATATCCCGGAGGTTTTGAAATGATGCGGCAGCAGATCACCAATGTTTTCTATACTGATGCAGTACTTACGGATCAGAAAATTATGCGGACAAACCTTATTTTTGTTGTTGAGAAAGATGGTTCTATAAGCAGTGTAAAGGCAGATGGTGAAAATTTCACCTTTAACAGACAGGCGGAAATTGCACTGTACCTTTTGCCCGATAAATTTTCTCCCGCATATATAAAAGGTGCCGCAGTGCGTTACCGGTTTCGGCTTCCTTTAGCTATGAATTTTGAGTAAAGCAAAGTTTGTTCTTACCAGCGAATGATGACGAATATAATTCTATATTTGATTAAAATTAACCGATGAAAAAATTAATACTTTTTGTAGTTTTCGCCGCAGGATTCCTCACTGTAAATGCACAGGAGGTTGATGCAGAAAAGCAGAATGATATCATGATCAGTCCAATTGAGCTGATTGCCGGTCCCGCCTTAAATATTTCGTATGAAAGGTTGCTTAGTAATGACTCTGGAATCGGAATTAATGCAATCATATTATTCGATAATAATGACGAAGACAGTGGCATAACTTCACAAATTTCGCCTTATTATCGCATGTATTTTGGTAAAAAATATGCTTCGGGATTTTTCGTGGAAGGATTTGCACCCATTACGACTTCAAATAACGGAACGTATTACTATAATGCAGGACCAGGCTATTACGACACTTCTTTTACGCCGGAGAAAAATACCACGATTGGTTTGGGAATCGGTTTTGGAGGTAAGTGGGTAGCGAAGCGTAATATTGTTTTCGAAGCAAGTGCTGGAATTGCACGTAGATTTGGCAGCGGAAACTTTGATAAAATTACAGGCAAAGGAATGTTAGGAATTGGATATCGATTCTAACTTTTAAATATTTACATTGAAAAGGTTCACTATTTTGCGGAACCTTTTTTTATTTAATAAACCACTGATTTAATTTACCATGATGTTTACCGATGAATATTTTATGAAAATGGCTTTAATGGAAGCTCAAATCGCCTATGAAAACGAGGAGATTCCTGTTGGATGTATCGTTGTTTCAAATAATAGAATTATCGCCAAAGCACATAATCTCACAGAGACTTTGAATGATGTTACCGCACACGCAGAAATGCAGGCTATTACATCAGCGGCCAATTTTTTGGGTGGAAAATATCTGCAAAACTGTACGCTTTATGTCACGCTGGAGCCTTGCGTGATGTGTGCTGGAGCCCTAAACTGGTCGCAGATTTCTAAGGTAGTAATCGGGGCGAGAGATGAACAAAGAGGTTTTCTAAATAAGTCATTAACCCTTCATCCGAAAACTGAAATAACGATTGGGGTTATGGAAAATGAATGTTCCCAAATCGTAAAAGAATTCTTTAAATTTAAAAGATAAAACTAATGACATTGGTAGTCAAAAAGGCTGCGTTTGCTTAATTTTCCTGGAGTAGAACTTGGTTTAGAATCTACTATTTTATAAACAAATAACCTTTCAAAATCTGTAGGAAATTTTTCCTCGCTGATTTCCAAATTTTTTACAGTGAAAACTTCGTTAGATGAATCGAAGTCATAATCACCATTATTCAAAATCCTTCTTTCAATATCGGTATCTAAATCCGGAGAAAAAGTGACAAAGTTATATTCATTATCACTGATGATAGAATCCTGATTATAATAATTCTGCAGTTTTTCCACAGACATTTCTACCTGCATTTCATCAGAGTCAGAAATTATTAAATTTTCATATGATGATAATCCGTATTCTACGCGTAATTTATTATGGGAAATTTTCCCTTTAACAGGTGGCAGAATAGTTTCAGAATTAAAATACAAAATGATAAAATCATTAAAATCTCCTATATTATATTCTGAACTGAATTTATTATCAACTTCATCATTTCCAACATAATTAGCGAGGATGAGGTTTGAAATTGGTTTTTCAAAAGTCTTCGCGAGCGGAAAAGGGACGCATTTTGCCTTCTTTTTGAGAACAGAATAGAGCACATCTGAAGAGGTCGCCACATAGATGTTTTCTTTTAGATTTACACCTTTGAACATTATTCTAGTGCCGGTGATTTCTGAATTAAATCTACCGAAAACGTGAAATGGTTCCTTCGGGACAGCTGGTATGAAATCAATTTCTTCGTCAACCTGTTCATATTTTCCCGCTATCACCGTATTAGATCTTATTACCGCAAACTCACTATTGTCGAACAAAAGCCAATGAGAAACCACATCATAAGGATTTGTAGAAGAAATTTGATAACTGCCGACAAGACTTTTCTGAGCCCAAAAAAATTGGGTTATCAATAAAAAAAACAGAGGTAAAATAACTATTTTTTTCATTCAAATTTTTATAAGTCTTTACCTAAATAATACAGTCCTTTCAACGTATGAAGTCGATCAGCAATATGAATTTTATGGGTCAATGGTTTATAAACGTGCGATACACCGCCCGTCGCAATAACAAAACAGTCGTCATTTACCTCATCATTTATACGGTCTATAAAACCTTCTACCATTCCTAAATATCCGTATACCATTCCGCTTTGCATGCAGGAAACGGTATCTAAACCTAAAACAGATTTCGGCTTAACCAGTTCAATTTCGGGGAGTTGCGCAGTATCATGAATTAAAGAGTTAAGCGCCGTGATAATTCCGGGCGCAATAATTACTCCAATTGTTTCCCCTTTTTCATCAATACAACTTGCGGTAAGAGCTGTTCCGAAATCAAAAATTATTTTCTTGCGTCCCGGATATAAATGATGTGCGGCGACTAAGTTTGCGTAAATATCTGTACCCATCTGTTTCGACTTTGGCTGAACGCCCGAGGAGGTCGTACGGTCTACAATAATGGGTTTTTTATGATGAATTTTTTGAATTGCACGCGATACATCGTAGGTTAGTTGAGGAACTACCGATCCAATAATAATCTTTTCGATATTTTCCGGATCTATTTTATGTGTTTGATACATCATCATGAACTGCATCTGCAATTCATCACTGGTTCTGTAGGGTTTTGTATTTAAGATCCAGGAAATATCGCAATTGTCCTCATCAAACAAGCCGAATCTGATATTGGTATTTCCTATATTAATTACAATGGAATTCATTTGTATTTATTTTGAAGGTGTTTCCACAACTTAAAGTAAAAGCTGCGATATCAAATCTTCTTCTTATTTCACTTCCAGGAAATTGTCTTCCGGATTTACGTCTGCAAGTCTTTGTGAAAAGTCAATTCCCATCGCAGTAATTTGCGATTTGTTGTACGGTATTATTAATGAATACTCTTTTTGGGTCCACGGCCAATAACTCATCGTTTTAAAATCACCATAAATATCTTTGCTTTTCCAGGTATGCGTCATGTTAAGTGGAATTTGGAAATTCACTATTTTTTTCTCCGCAGTTAATATTGAAAAATCAATGGGCATCGGAATTGTTCCCTTGTTTTCTAAAGTAATGGTGGTATAGGTTTCATCGTATTTAACCGATTTGATTCCGTAATCAATGGTCTTGGTCGTATTGATCCAGTAATGGTGAAACCAAGTTAAATCCATCCCAGAAATCTGTTGAGCGATATGCATAAAATCTCGATCTGTCGGATGTTTTAGATGCCATTCATTGTAGAATTTCTTCATTACCGAAGACAGGTTTTCTTCCCCGATAATATATCCCAGCTGCACTAAAAATAATTCTCCTTTATAATAGGACGCAAACGAATAAGCGGTTCCATTATCGTGATGATCTCCCAACCAGCCGGCCGGTTCTTCAATTCCGCGTTTTACAAAACTGCGGTACCGCTCGATGGTTTCTGTAAAAGGATTGGCCTTTGGGATTGCAGGCGGGAAAAGTTGATACATGATATAATCATCATAGTAACTTGTAAAACCTTCATCCATCCAAGGGCGAACGCTTTCGTTGTAAGCCATTATCTGTTGGTTCCAGGAATGTCCGCCTTCATGGACCATTAAACCCACCAATCCGTCCAGTGTTTTAGCTTCACCCAAAATCATGGTGCACATACCATATTCCATTCCACCATCACCGCCTTGAATAAAGGAGTACGAAGGGTAAACATATCTGCCGAAAGTGGCGTTCATCAATTGGAAGAACTTCGTTACGTAAGGTTTAGATTCTTGCCATAATTTGGTTTTTTCATTTTTTTGGTAGACGTAGTACACTTTTGGTCCATCTAAAATAACGAATGATTCTACGGTATAATCCCGATCAGCAGCCCAAGCAAAATCCAGCATATTTTTAGCGGTCCACTTCCAAGTCGCTTTATTGTTTTTATCTGATTTTATCGCCGCTTTTGTATCATAACCTTTGACTTCTGATGGGTTTTCTAAAGTTCCACCAGCGCCAATCACATAATTTTTATCAATTTTAATGTTGACTTCAAAATCAGAAAAAGGAGCATGAAATTCTCTTCCGATATAGTCAAAAGTTGCCCACCCATCATAATCGTACTCCGCAATTTTAGGATACCATTGTGTAACCGTCATGTCAATTCCTTCTCGGTTGTTCCTTCCCGCGCGGCGAATTTGCATGGGAATTACTGCATCCCATTCCATAGTAAAAGTAGTAGAAGTGTTTGCTTTTATAGGTGAATCTAAATAAACCTTCATCACCGTTTCCTGAATTTCAAATTTCAGGTTCTTCCCATTTTGCTTGATCCAGTGAATGTTTTGTGCACCTTCCTCTTCTTTAGGAATTGATGCTAAGCGGGAAATGCCGTTAAATTGTAGGCGTGAATCTCCATTTTTCCCCTGACTGGCAATGCGCTGATCCATCATTGATCCAGCTTTAAAGGCATTCCAGTAAAGATGAAAATATACCACATCTAACTCGTCAGGTGAATTGTTGGTATATTTTAAAGTTTGGTTGCCGTTATAGGTGAAATTTTGCGCATCAACATCGATATCCATTTTATACTGAGCGCGTTGCTGGTAATAAGCACCTTTCTGGGCTGAAGATAAAGCGAAAAAGAAGACGAAAATAAGAAGTAAACCTTTATTCATAAATATTCTATTTAAAGTTTTAAAGATAAGAATTTTAGAATTTATGACACTGAAAAGAGACAAAAAAACCTTCCAGATATTAAAGTTCTGGAAGGTTTTAGCGTTTTAATCGATAAATATTAAGAGTTCATCGAGCTGGCGAGAATTTTCTCCAATATTTTTAAAGTAATGAGATAGGTCGGCTTTACGCCGGTCAGTCCAAGTCCTCCTGAAGATAAAGTTGATCCCGTTTCAAGTGGGTTATCGGATGCGTAATACGCATACATTACAAATAAATCTTCCGAAATATGACGCCGTATTTTGGAAGCAACTTGAATTGCTTTTTGATAGTGCGCACCTTCCATCTCCAAACCGATCGCTTTCCAGGAAGTGTCCATAAAATACCGAAGGATATCTTTATTTTGAAGCGAAGTTCCTAAGACGGTAACCATACCACCTTCGAAAGCTTGCAATTCGTCATCTTCAAAATCTGCTAGACTTAAAGCATTCTCAAATGGGTAATTATCTGCCGTTCCTTCAAAAACGTGTGATGTAGGAATCATAATATCTCCTTTTCCACCCATTAAAATTCCAGCTTTACCCATGATGGAAATTGATTTCACCTTCATGGTATATACCTCTTCATTATATTCGTAAGGGCGAAGCAATTCGTCCATAACTTCATAAGCCTGTTCCCCGAAAGCATAATCAAAGACCATAATAACATCATCGCCCGAGTAGTTCATACCTGCAAAAGGCGTGTTGCTCAAATCGGTTTTAGACAAGTCTATTATTTGAACATCAATATTACTTCCGCTCTCGTCATCAATATAAATAAGGCCAGCATCCTGGGAGTGTTTGAGTACTTTTTCCTGCAAGGATTTCTTGTTAGAAATTTCTTCGTACATTTTATAATCGACCTTTTTTGTTACTTTCTTACCGATAGAATCATTTGCAAACAGCATATTCTTTACCGAATGCATATTCGCAGAAATTATATGTAAGGGGCGCATTTGAAGGCCATTTTCAGCCAAAACTTCTTTTACTTTATTCGCCCATTTTTCTCCGAAGAAGTGATGACCCACGCGTTCCCTCAGAATAGCTGAGAAATGAACTTCACGTTCGCGAATTTTTTTGTAATCATTAAAGCTTTCATTACCCAGATGATAAATAATTTTAAAAAGACGATCTGGGTTTTTGTCGTCACCAAAAGTATTATAAGCGTTCAAAGTCTCATCAAATGTTCTTCCCAGAAGAGAAGAAAGATGAATTAACGCGACCTCTTTTTCTTTTCTGCTGAATTTCTTTTCACCAATTGCTACGCCTTCAATAATTTTCCAGGCTCTGGTAGATTTATCAATTTCATCTGAAATAAACGCCAGTTTTCGAATTTTATCCGCTTCTATATATAAGAAGGTAAGGTGGGTTAAAATATCATAGATTTCTGAACGACCCAATAGAACTTCAATGTTCATTTGGTGCTCATCAATGCGATAGCAGTTTCTTCTTCGTTTTTTAGGAACAATTACTTCAAAACTGCCTTTTTCAAAACCTTCGTCGGAAGTGAGGTGAATAAAGGAACACTCTTCAATGCCTTCCGGAAGACGGTCTAAAACGTAAAGAAGTCCGTCAAGCTCTATTTTATTTGGAACGCCCATGGTTCCGTAAATTTCTGGATTGATGGTGGTCAGTAATGACCGAAGACTTTCTCCGGAGATGCCGGCCGGTTTGAAAAAACCGCGATAGAATAAGTGTCGCATGGAAACATAAAGTCTTTCAATTGCTTCAGTTGTTTCTCTTGCACGTGAATTTACCATATTGTAAAATTTCACACAAATATAAGGATTTTCTCTTCAAATCTGTATTCGACGGTTGTACGTGAATAAAAATTCATATCGCTAATATGTGGTTACAATATTATTTCTTCGTTTTTAATAAGTAGTACGGCATAACGCCGTTTTTATAATTGTTGCTATTTTACTAGAAAACACTCTTATTTCTTTATGTTAATTTATCTAAATTTATTTTATTTTCACTTGACCCCATAAAAAAAGGGGGTGTATCGTGTTTTTTTTATGTTTTTGTTGTAATTTTGCTGCAATAAAAACAATATCAAATGGCTAATGTAAGATTTAAGGCTCTGGAATTGCTTTCTCAGAAAGATTATAGAAAAGAAAACGCAGTCGAAGTCCCTTCTAAATTATCTGAATTATTTTGCAAAAAGGTATTCTCTGAAGAAACCATGCGCGAATATTTAACAAAGGAAGCGTTCACTTCTATTCAGAATGCTATTAAAAGAGGTACGAAAATTCAGCGTGATGTTGCAGATCAAATTGCAGTAGCCATGAAAGATTGGTCTCTGAGCAAAGGCGTAACACACTATACGCATTGGTTTCAGCCATTAACAGGTTCAACTGCAGAAAAACATGATTCCTTCTTTACGCCTTTTGAAAGTGACCGTGCGATCGATCGTTTTTCCGGAGGTATGCTTATTCAACAAGAACCTGACGCTTCTTCGTTTCCGAATGGTGGTATTAGAAATACTTTCGAAGCTCGTGGTTATACCGCTTGGGATCCCACGTCGCCAGCATTTATTATGGGAACTACGCTTTGTATTCCTTCTATATTTATATCATATACAGGTGAAACATTAGATTATAAAGCTCCTTTATTACGTGCTTTACATGCAGTTGATGAAGCAGCTACAGATATTTGCCGATCTTATTTTGATAAAAATGTAACCAAAGTGAGTCCTACATTAGGTTGGGAACAGGAATATTTTCTTGTAGATTCTGCTTTGTATCAGTCAAGACCAGATTTGGTTATAACGGGCAAAACGCTTTTAGGTCATTCTCCGGCAAAAGGTCAGCAGCTTGATGATCATTATTTTGGATCAATTCCCACGCGGGTAATGAACTTTATGAAGGAACTTGAAATCCGTTCAATTGAATTGGGAATTCCTGTTACGACCAGACATAATGAAGTAGCGCCAAATCAGTTTGAGTTGGCACCAATGTTCGAGGAGGTAAACGTTGCCGTAGATCATAATTCACTTTTAATGGATTTGATGGCACGGGTCGCCCATAAGCATCACTTCCACATTTTATTTCACGAAAAACCCTTCGCTGGCGTAAATGGAAGTGGAAAACATAATAACTGGAGTCTCGCAACAGACACGGGGGAAAATCTTTTGAGCCCAGGGGCAAATCCGAAAAAAAACCTCCAATTCCTTACCTTTTTTGTAAATACTTTGAAAGCAGTGCATGACTACGCCGATCTTTTGCGTGTCAGCATCGCGTCTGCAGGGAATGATCACCGATTGGGAGCAAATGAAGCACCGCCGGCCATTATTTCTGCCTTTATAGGCTCGCAGCTTTTTGCGGTTTTGGAAGAGCTTGAGAAAGTAAAAGATGGTAAATTATCACCGGAAGAAAAAACAGATTTAAAATTAAATGTAGTTGGAAAAATTCCGAATATTCTCCTAGATAATACAGATCGAAACAGAACCTCACCATTTGCCTTTACAGGGAATAAATTTGAAATTCGCGCTGTAGGATCTTCTGCGAATTGTGCAGAGGTGATGATCGTGATGAATACAATAGCCGCAAAACAATTTCAAACCTTTAAAAAGGAAGTTGATGCGTTGGTTGAAAAAGGGCTGAAAAAAGATGAAGCTATCTTCAATATTTTACGTGAATATATTAAGTCGTGTAAAAATATTATGTTTGAAGGTGATGGATATTCTGCAGAGTGGGCAATTGAAGCGGAAAAAAGAGGACTTAATAATCTAAAAACTACACCAGAAGCTTTAAGCAGAGAACTTGATCCAAAATTTATTGCACTATATGAAGAACTCGGTATTTATACCGCTCGCGAAGCAGAAGCGCGAAATGAAATTAAATTAGAAAAATATTCTTCGGTTATCGCAATAGAAGCGCGAGTTTTAGCAGATATCGCACGAAATCACATTATTCCAAGTGCGTTAAATTATCAAAACCGATTGATAGATAATGTTAAAGGTCTAAAAGAAATTTTTGGTGATGCGGAGTTCAAAACTTTGGCGCAGGAACAAATGAGTTTAATCCGAGGAATTTCAGGACACGTAAGCACTATTAAAGTAGAAGTTGAAAATTTACTTGATGCAATTGCAGAAGCAAAATCGAAAAACTCTTCTAAAGAAATGGCTGAATCTTTCTGTAATGATGTGATTCCGTTTTTTGAGAAAATACGTTTCGCTTCAGATTCACTGGAGATGATGGTGGATGACGAACTTTGGCCATTGACTAAATATCGAGAACTTCTGTTTACCAGATAATACATTTCAAAAATATCAAAAATAAGAAAGCCTCTGAAATAGAGGCTTTTCTGTTTTATTATATAAATAATCCGATAAGGTTATCGATAATACGTATTAACTATATAGAAGAAACTTATAAATGTTAACAAATCATAATAAATAAAAAATTGCAATCCCTGTTTTAAAGGGATTGCGCGGCAAATTCTATTAACATTACAAATAATAATGTTAAAATGTGTTAAAACGCTACTGTATAAAAGGTGATTTCACCCTCACGTTTGCATGAATACCTACTTTTGTATTGCATTTAAAAACAAATATTACATTTAACACAGAGAATCAATATATATGAAGAGAAGAATTTTGTTCTATTTCACTGCCGTGTTTACTACATTATCATTGCAGTCTTGTGTTACCAACTATGTAGTTTCAACACCAACAAGCTACGTATCAGAATACAAATCAAATGCCAAACTTGCTTCAATAGATAGTAAAAAAATTGAAATCGCAAAAAAACAATTGGTAAATAGTTTTCGAGAAGAACAAATCGTTGCTGGGAAAACATTAGAAAATATTGCTAAAAACGAAGAGATTGCAAAAGCAGTTCGTTTTTCTAAAAAAATTGATGATATCCTTACTGAAGCAGAATCTTATTTAGGAACTCCTTATAGATACGGCGGAACAACCAGAAATGGAATTGACTGTTCTGCTTTTGTTTTATCAGTATTTGGAACAAGCGCTGGAGTTGATTTACCAAGAGTAGCAGCTTCTCAGGCTCAACAAGGTGAAAAAATTGAAAAAAGCGAGCTACAGAAAGGAGACTTGGTTTTCTTCTCACATCAAGGAAGAGGTAGAATCTCTCACGTAGGAATTGTAGAAAGTGTAGATTCTGAGGGAACAGTGAAATTTATTCACGCAGCAACTTCCAGAGGAGTTATGATTTCTTCATTGAATGATTCATATTGGGGGCCGAAATTCAGATTTGCAAAGCGGGTACTTTCTCAGGATGCTTTCAATACCAACTACGCACAAAATTAAAAGTAAATAATTGATTTATACTAAAAATCCACCTCTTGTAGGTGGTTTTTTTATTTAGATTAAGTTCTTGCAGTTTGCTCAAAGAAACTTAATGAGCAGCAACGCTGTGTAAAAGATTGTATTAACAGAGAGTTCATCTCGTTTATCAAGTGCGTTATCCTTTTAATGCACCTTGTAAGAAAATAGGTTCTTCCTTACATCATGGTTCAATTTACATTCATTAATTAGATTGTAACTAAACCAAACTGTTACGGTCGGCGTAGTTCAACTTAAAAAATATAAACGTCATTGTAGAAAAAGCCAAGAGCGAACTTCCGCCATAACTGAAGAATGGCAGCGGAATACCAACAGTAGGAAAAAGGCCCATAACCATGCCCAGGTTAATAGAAAAGTGAATCAGCAAGATTGATGCAAAGCAGTAGCCAAAAACCCGATTGAAAGCAGACTTCTGTTTTTCCGAGAGGTAATAAATTCTTCCGATAAATACTGCATATGCAATTACCAGTAATGTGCTGCCCAGAAATCCCCATTCTTCGCCTACAGTACAGAAAATATAATCGGTGCTTTGTTCAGGCACAAATTTCCCTTGGGTCACAGAACCTTCACGATATCCTTTTCCAAAAAATCCACCTGATCCAATTGCGGTTTTAGAATAGAGTAGGTTATAACCCGAAGTATCGCGGAAAGCTTTTTCTCCCTTATATAAAACCTCAATTCGCTCTCGCTGGTGTTTCGGCAATTTTTCCAGGACGTTAGGTGATGCGTAAGCAAGACCGCTTAATAATCCAACACCTCCCACAATTGCTGCGACAGAAATCACGTTCCAATGAATTTTATTTGAATTTAGAAAAACTGCGATCGCTGCAATAATAACAATTGCTCCTACAACATAAAGTGGATTTACCGCTAATGATACTAGAAAAACCGCTGCAACAATAAAACCTACTCCGAAAAACCATCCGGAAAGTCCCTCTCTAAACAACGCGATAAAAAATGCGATAAAAACAAGCAGTGACCCAACATCGGGTATGAATAGAACAACAATACCAGGAATTCCGATAATAGCTAGAGAAGTCCACAGTGATTTTTTATACTTTAAATTAAAGTCGGGACCAGAAACGTAGTTCGCCAACATTAATGCGGTACCTATTTTCGCAAATTCGACCGGTTGTAAACTAACGGGTCCGAATTTGTACCAGTTTTTTTGACCCAAAATTTCGGTACCGAAAGGAAATAAACCAATGAGCAAGAGCAAGCCAACGATATAAATAGGTCCTGCCATATTTTCGAAAAACTTCGTACGCATCATAAAAATTATGATACCTACAAATACTGAAACACCAAACCAAACTGCCTGTCGGGTACCACTTGCAGGCTCCACGCTATAAATATTTGCAATGGCAAAAGCGCACAGTAGAAAGTACAGTGATAATCCAAGTTTATCTATTCCTTCTGCCCACTTCATTTTTTTTGCGAAATTTTAATTTTATTAATAATTGAATCTCTTTGATAGAGAAGCAATTTTTTTTCTTCTTGGTTTTTGGCATTTTCCAACTTCGTTTCTACAGTCTGTAAAAATAAGGAGTCTTTGCTCGGCTCTTTATACAGGCCTTTGCGCTTTAGTTCAACAATCCACTGGCGCTTATATTCTGGCATAAAGCTGGCGTTGATCATTTTTTTGTATAAATTTTCTCTTTTAATTTCCCCGGTCAAATATTTTTCAGCAATAACAGTTGCTGCGGGGCCCGCCCAAGTTGACCCAAACCCTGCATGTTCCATTACGGCAGCAATTACGATTTTAGGATTTTCCGCTGGGGCTGCTAAAACAAAAATCGAATTATCTTTTCCCTGAGGAACCTGCGCCGTTCCTGTTTTCGCCAGCATGGTAAAATCATTCGATTTTAATCCTCGCGCTGTACCATTCAGTACAACGGCTTCCATTCCTTTAATGATGGGATCAAAATGTTTTGCGTCAACTAAAGTTTTGTGTTTTACTTTAAATCGCGGATCGGGATTTGGTTTCCCATCCACAGATTTTACGATATGTGGTGTAAAATACCAACCTTTATTTACGATCGCAGCAACCGCATTTGCCATTTGAAGTGGTGTTAAAAGAACGTCGCCTTGTCCCATTCCATTAAAAATAGATCCATTCATGGTATAAGCTGAGGTCCAGTCTTTTTTGTCACCGCTTCTTTTTTCGTAAAATTCTCCCGTTGGAATTCTCCCTTTGGCACCTACCGCCAGATCATTGTTTAGAAATTCGCCTACACCAAAACTGCTCATGATCTTTTTCCATTCATTTACACCACGAGTTGGATCGCCGGGATATTTGTTCATGATTGCGATATACGCATAAGAAAAATAGCAATTACTTGAAACTTGAATTGCTGGTATTAATGGATCAGCGCCACCGTGACCTTTGATTCTTAATCTATTGTAACTGAAACCACCACCGCACGGAAATACCGTATTCTCATCCATAACACCCATTTGCATGGCTGCTGCGGCGGTAAGAAGTTTAAAAGTAGATCCTGGAGGATATGCAGCTTGTAGAGATCGGTCAAATGTTGGTCGGCTGTTATAAACCGTATCCATTTGTAAGCGATATAAATTCTTTGTTTTTTCTGGGCCTGAAAATAAGTTAGGATCAATGTCTGGTCCCGTCGCAAGAACCAAAATTTCCCCATTCGAAGGATCAATCGCCACGATTGCACCTTGCTTTCCCACCATCATTTCCTCTGCGATCTTTTGCAAATCATAATCGATGGTTAGTGTGAGGTCTTTTCCAGTAACAACATCTCGGTCTAATAATCCATTTTTGTAGGGTCCTATACTTCTTAACTTAATATCTTTTTGAATGTATTGAATTCCTTTTTCCCCACGTAAATCTTTTTCATAGGACTTTTCGATGCCGGTCTTTCCAATAAAATCGCCGGGCAAGTAATAAACCGAATCACTCTTAATATCACGATCGTTCACTTCATTGGTGTAGCCTAAAAGGTTTCCGGAAGTTGAAACTTCATACTGTCGCTGGGGCCGTGACACGATGCTAAAAGCCGGATATTTAAAAATAATTTCCTGAATTCGTGCAATTTCCTCCCGACTTAAATTTTTCATAAACGTCATCGGAGTGAGCTTCGAATAGTATTTTTCTTTTTTTATGGAATTAATATTCTTAATAAAATCTGTTTTACTGATCCGTAATAAATTACAAAAATCTACGGTGTCGAAATCAGGTTTCATCAATGCTTCAGTAAACGATATTTCATAAGAAGGCTGATTGCCGACCAGAATTTTACCATTGCGGTCGAAAATAACACCGCGCTGTGGAATAATATATTCAGTTTTTATCGATGTATTTGCCGCGTTTAGGGCATATCGGTCTGTGAAAAGTTGCAAATAAGCCAACCTTGCTATAAATATAATAGCAATCAGGAAAAGGAAAACGAAAATTTTAATGGTCTGTGATTTCAAACTTTTTGTTTGATTTTAAAGGCTAATGCGTATATGAAGATAAAGATAAATGAAATTGCACTTGTCGCCAAAACATTTAAGAAAATATCGAAAAAACGGGTGAATTTAAAAATTTCGATATACTGTACCAACAGTTGATGTATGAAAATACTCATCAAAATAAAGAGTATAAACTGAGACCATTGTAAAGATTGAAACGAAAAAAAGTCAGTCGATGTATCGGTAGAAGTCCGGAAGATTAAGGTTCGAAAATAGGCAATTACCGTCGTTGCAAAGGCATTGATTCCCCAAGTGTATAGAAAAGCATCAATACCTAATCCCAAGAGAAAACTTAGAAGTAAAAACTGATATTTATTTCTGAAAAATGGATAAAACATCACAAAAACTGGATATATTACCGGTGTATATTTTCCAAAAAGGGTGATCCGGTTCAGCACAAAAACCTGTAATGCAATAAGCAAAACAATTATGATGATGTCTGTAAATAAGGTGCGACTTATCATTTCTCTCTATTTATGGTCACTTGAAGCGTATCTTCAATTTTAGAAACTTCGGCTTTCTTCAGATTTTTCACCACGTATATTTTACTGATGTTCCCCATCTTCTCACTGAGTTCTACAGAGATATCCCAGAAACCTGTTTTACTATCAACTTCATAACCTGCAACTTTACCGATCATGATTCCTTGCGGAAATATCGCAGATTTTCCATCGGTGATTACGGTATCTCCAACTTTCAGCGGAACATATTTTGGAATATCGGCGAGATGCATTACGCGCGAATCTTCTCCACGCCAGGTTAATGTTCCGAAATAGCCAGAATTTTTCAGGGCTGCGTTTATTTTAATTTTATTTATACTTAAAACAGATTGTACAAGAGAATAGGAATTCGTGGTATTAATAACAATTCCCGCAATTCCTCCAGGCGCCATTACTCCCATTTTTGGAAGAACGCCATCTCGTTTCCCCCGGTTAATCGTAAAGTAATTATCTTTTCTATTGATACTGTTAAAGACGATCTCCCCATCCACAAAAGTATAAATCTGTCCGCCTCCTATAGTATCATGAACCTTCCGGAAATGTGGTATTGCAGATTCGTTTTTGCCATAAACCTGCTCCATCAAAACTTTATTTTGCGCCACAAGTTGATCGTTGGTTTGCTTCAATTTTAAATAAGAAGCACCTTCGTCGATATAGCCAGAAACCCAAGAATTAAATGCCGCAGACTGTCCCGCAATCCATGACTGTTGCATTGAATTTCGGCTGAAAATCAATACTAAAGCTATGAGTTGCAGAAATATAAAGAAGACGAATAAACCGTTCTTCGAAAATAATCTCAGCAAAAATCCCATCCAGTAATTAAAAAAAGTTTAAATTATTTAATCAGGAAATTGAATTTATCCATATTTTTCAATGCGATTCCTGTTCCGCGAACAACCGCTCTTAACGGATCTTCAGCTACAAAAACAGGAAGACCCGTCTTTCTGTGAAGTCTGTCGGCAAGTCCTCTTAACAAAGCACCGCCGCCAGCTAGATAAATTCCGGTTTTATAAATATCGGCCGCCAATTCTGGTGGTGTTAGAGAAAGGGTTTCCATTACAGCATCTTCGATTCTGATAATAGACTTATCTAATGCACGCGCGATTTCTTTATAGTTCACCATAATTTCTTTAGGTTTACCTGTAATTAAATCTCGACCTTGAACTGGAATATCTTCGATATCTACATCGAGTTCTTCAACAGCAGATCCAACTTCAATTTTCACCCGTTCTGCAGTGCGTTCGCCGATGTATAAATTATGATGAGTTCTTAGATAATAGGCAATATCATTAGTAAAAACATCACCCGCAATTTTCACTGATTTATCACAAACAATTCCGCCGAGAGCTACTACCGCAATTTCGGTTGTTCCTCCACCTATGTCAATAATCATGTTACCTTCAGGTTTCTGAACATCAATCCCAACTCCTATTGCAGCTGCCATTGGTTCATAAATTAAACGAACTTCTTTTGCATTTACTTTCTGCGCAGAATCTCTTACCGCTCGTTTTTCAACTTCGGTAATTCCAGAAGGAATACAGATTACAATTTTTAACGTTGGTTGAAAAAGCTTCCCTTTGATACCCGGAATTTGTTTAATAAACTCTTTTATCATATGCTCAGAAGCATGAAAATCAGCGATTACTCCATCTTTCAATGGTCTAATTGTTTTAATATCTTCATGGGTTTTCCCCTGCATGTGTTTCGCTTTCTCTCCTACAGCAATCGGTTTTCCCGAAGAACGCTCTATCGCTACTATTGATGGTTGATCAATTACGATTTTATTATTGTGTATGATAAGTGTGTTCGCTGTTCCTAAATCAATCGCAATGTCTTGCGTGAACATATCAAATAACCCCATTTTATGCTAATTTTTTTAAGTGTACAAAGATATAGATTTAGAACCGTTCTAAAAATTACATCGCCACTAAATTTGGTTAAAATTTTATTAAAATTCATCAGTATTCTAAGATAACTTTGTAATTGGCAAAATATTTCATCTTTAATGAAAATGTGAAAAACTGTAGGCAGCGTTTATAGTTTCATGTGATAATCATCATAGGCAACATTCTTCCTTAATTCAATTTAAAACCCTAAATTTGCCCTTGGTCTATGATTAAGGATACTAACATTCATAAAACTGCCAATTTTGCAGTCCTTAGCGTCAGTTTTGAGAAAGCAGATGCAGAGATAAGGGGTAAATTTGCTTTTTTTGATGACAATGTAAAAAAGTTTGTCAACCAAATTCATGATTTGAATCTGGGTGATGCTTTTGTGGTGTCTACTTGCAACCGCACCGAAATTTATACCACAACTCAAAATTATCTCTTAATCGCAGAATTGTATTGTAAGATCGTAGGCGTTACGCTAACCGATTTTATGCAGTACGTTCATATTTTAAAACATGAAGAAGCGCTGAATCATCTTTTTCGTGTCGCTGCTGGTTTAGAAAGTCAAATTATTGGTGATTTTGAAATCATTGGGCAGATCAAAAATGCTTATCACCGGTTCCGTAAAGAGAAAAAATATGCAAATCCGTTTATGGAGAGAGCAATTAATTCTGCTATTCAAATCTCAAAAAGAATTAAAAATGAAACGGGCATTTCCCATGGTGCTGCTTCGGTATCGTACGCGGCGGTTCATTATATTCTAAAAAATCAAACTCAAATATCAGATAAAAACATCCTTCTTCTCGGCGTTGGCGAAATCGGTCAAAATACGGTGGAGAATTTGGTGAAACATGTTTATAACCCAAGAGTTAAAATTGCAAATAGATCTGCTGATAAAGCGGAAAAAATTGCAGATAAGTACAAAATCCCTTATATCGAATTCGAAAGTTTCCAAGATGAACTTAGCCAGACCGATATTTTAATCGTTGCTACGGGGGCTCAACATCCAATTATTAATAAATCTCATTTTCCGAATGGTAAAGAAACTTTGGTTATCGACTTATCCATTCCCAATAATGTGGAAAAGGATATTGTTGAGAATCAAAACGTAAGTTTGGTAGATGTTGATCAGTTGTCCCTGCATATTAACGAGACCATGGTGCAGCGCCAAAAAGAAATCCCCAAAGCCGAGGAAATCATCAAGGAAATGACGAAGGATTTTCTGGAATGGGAGAAAAAAAGAAAATTAGTACCGAATATTCATCATTTTAAAGCAGTCCTGAAAAACATGGAACGTAATGAAATGCACAATATTCACAAAAAACATAAATATGTAGACGTTGCAGATATGCAGCTTTCAGATCGTATGATTCAAAAAATTACGAACCGGTTTGCGAAATTTATAATAGACAACCCGTGGAAAGCTGAAGAAATTAGTAAACTTATGCATGAAATTTTAGTAGAACAGCCAAATAATGAGTTCAATGAGAAGCATTAAAATTGGGACGAGAAACTCGCCGCTGGCCTTGTGGCAAGCACGGGAAGTCGCCAGAAATCTGCAGAATAGAAATTATAAAACAGATATTACACCGATTCTATCTTCCGGAGATAAAAATTTGACGGAACCTTTATATGCAATGGGCATTACAGGTATCTTCACCAAAGATCTGGATATGGCCCTTTTAAATAAAGAAGTTGATATCGCTGTACATTCTTTAAAAGATATTCCCACCCAACTGCCAGAAAATATAGAGATCATCGCCGTTTTAGAACGCGATTATCCTCAAGATGTGTTGGTGAGAAAAAACTCGTCTCAGCACAAAGAGTTGCACGATCTGAAAATAGCAACCAGCAGTTTGCGTCGTCGGGCTTTTTGGTTAAAGACCTATCCCGAAACTGAATTTTCAGATATTCGTGGTAATGTTCAAACACGTTTGCAAAAGCTTGAAGAACAAGATTTTGACGCTACTTTATTTTCTTTAGCTGCGATTGAAAGAATGGGTTTAGATGTTAATTATGAACACCTTCCTATGATGATTTCTGCACCAGCACAAGGAGTTGTCGCTGTATGCGGTCGTGCTGATGATAATGAAATTAAAGAAATTTTCAAAGAAGTAAATCACCGCAACACCAGAATCTGTATAGAAATCGAACGCGAATTTCTAAGCGCTTTAGAAGGTGGATGTACTGCGCCAATTGGGGCTTTCGCTGTAATAAATGATTTAGATGAGGTCCGATTCGTTGGCCGTCTTTGTTCTCTAGATGGAAAAGATTGTATTGAAACTGATGAAATATTCCAGTGGAATGCGGAAGATAATTTCGGCGAAATGATGGCACAGAAAATTATCGAAAATGGCGGAGCTGAAATTATGCAGCATATAAAACGAGAACTTCACTAATTAGTTTCTCTTGCTTAATCTGAAATTTATTGGTGTGTAATGAATATTCTGTTTACAAAAATGCTTGATGAAAAAGAAGTTTCCGATGTATTGGGAATAGAAATCTCATCTTCATTTTTAGAAGTTATTAAAATTAATTTTAAGAAAACACCACCTTTTCCACTCGATAATAAATCGCTTATTTTCACCAGTGTTAACGGTGTAGAAGCTTGTTTTAATAACGGTTTTAAACCTCATGAAAATTTTGCCGAACGTAATTTTAATAAAATTTACTGTGTTGGAAAAAAAACCAAACAACAACTTAGAAAGTACGGTTTCGGTGTTTTTAAAATGAAAAAGAATGCGAAAGAACTTTCAGAATTTATTATTGACAATTGCAATAAAGAAAGTTTCATTCATTTCTGTGGAGATTTAGCATTGGATATTCTTCAGAAAAAATTACCGCTACAAAATATCGGATATCGAAAAGTTGTCGTTTATGAAACGGAACTTTTATATCCTACAACCGAGGCAAAATATGATGCTGTTGCTTTTTTTTCCCCAAGTGGAGTGCGCAGTTTCATCAAAAATAATTCTTTAGACTTTTCGCATATTTTTTCGATTGGTGAAACTACAAGTGCGGAAATCAGCAAACATACAGATAAGAAAATAGTTACAGGCAAACAGAACGATTTGCACAATTTACTGCAACTGATCAAACAAGAAACAAATAAAATTCAACCATAATTGGGAATGTAAAATTCTGGATTATGTTACATGATTATGATAAAAAACGATTTATATCTAAAGGCTTTAAGAGGGGAAACTGTAGAACGTCCACCCGTTTGGATGATGCGACAGGCAGGTAGATTTTTACCAGAATTTCGGGCAATGCGTGATGATTATGATTTCTTTACGAGATGTCGTACGCCGGAACTTGCGTCAGAAATTACCATGATGCCGATTCGAAGATATCCGCTAGATGCTGCAATTCTTTTCTCAGATATATTGGTGGTTCCACAAGCGATGGGTATTGATTTTGAAATGCGCGAAGGTGTTGGACCTTGGTTAGAAAAACCAATTCGAACTTTGGAAGATGTTCAAAATATTCCAGTTCCAGATGTGAATGAAACTTTGGGTTATGTTTTCGATGCCATCGAAATGACTTTACATAAATTAGATAACGATATTCCTTTGATCGGTTTCGCCGGCTCTCCGTGGACGATTTTATGCTATTGTATCGAAGGAAAAGGCTCAAAAGCCTGGGACGTTGCAAAAAGTTTTTGTTTTAAAAATCCAGAAGCTGCGCACTTATTATTACAGAAAATCACCGATACCACTATCGCGTATCTGAAGAGAAAAGTAGAAAAAGGAGTTTCAGCGGTGCAGGTATTTGATTCTTGGGGCGGGACTTTGTCGCCGGAGGATTATCAAATTTTTTCCTGGCCCTATATCAATCAGATTGTAGAAGCACTGAGCCCGCTCACACATGTTGTTGTTTTTGGGAAAGGTTGCTGGTTCGCATTAGAAGAAATGACGTTATCGAAAGTTTCTGCTTTGGGTGTCGATTGGACGATCAGACCGGAATTAGCAAGAACCTTAACAAATCATACCATGACTTTGCAGGGGAATTTTGATCCAAATAGATTAAATTCTTCGCCGGAAACTATCAAAAAAATGGTGAATGAAATGATCAACCGTTTTGGAAAAGACCGGTATATTGCAAATTTAGGTCACGGAATCTTACCGAATATACCTTTAGAAAATGCAGAAGCATTTATCCGCGCCGTGGTGGATTGGAAACCGAACTAAAATTTATTGACCATATTATAAGGACACCTCTTTTCGATGTGTCTTTTTTTTTAAAGAATATTGTCCGTTTTCTCGATTTCGTAATATAACAATTCCTCATCATCATGAGGTAAATGTATGGTTTTGATATATTTTAATCCCAGTTTCTTAATAAGTTTTTGTGAAGATAGATTAGCTTTAGCAGTAATATCAGAGATCTTTTTAAGTTTAAAATTCCGAAATATGGTTGATAATAAATGAGATGCAGCTTCAAAAGCGTACCCTTTTCCTTCAAATTCCGGAAGAAAAGAAAAGCCGATATCGTGGACATCCAAACCTTCTCTGTCGAAAATACCTACGGCTCCCAATTTTTTATCATCCAATTTTCTGATGATGACATAATTTCCGTAACCTAACCGTTCCAGCTGCGGAAGAAATTTTAATTTAATATAATCGGCTGCATCTTCAATTGTTTTAATATTTCGGTCACCGATGAATTCAATAAATCGCGGTGAATTATATAGACCAAATAAAAATTCTGCGTCTTGAAGATCGATCGGTTTTAAAAACAATCTTTCGGTTTCCATTTTATTATGCATGTTAATGAATGATTTTTTCTTAGCGAGAATCCCCAAATTTAGCAAAATTCATGGCACAGATATGGGATGCTAAGTTGAAATTTTGAAAATGAAAAAATTAATATCCGGCTTTGTTGCCCTCTTCTCACTTTTGTTGTTAGCAAACTGTAGTACTCAATCCAAGGTTCCTGAAAATATTAAAAGAGATTGGATGTTGGTAGAATTCCAGAATTTTAATAGGGAATTGATGGTCAATAGTAAGGCACATCTTAGTTTAATTGATGAAAATAATGATCCCGGAAAATTTTCTGCAAATATGGGTTGCAACAATATGTTTGGGCAGGCAACATTTAATTCAAGTGGAATTGTAAAATTTTCAGAAATTGGAAGTACGATGATGTATTGTGATCAAAGCATGGATCTGGAAACTGCTTTCGCAAAAGATCTGCCTAAAATGACACAGTATAAAGTAGAAGGTCATTATCTTACGCTTACCGCTCCAAGCGGAGAACGTATGAAATTCGTAGCTTCAGACTGGGATTAAATAAATAGTATTAATCAAAATAATCTCAAGTTTAATTGCCTGAGAACTTTTAATAGAAAAATGCAAAGTAGTATCTTTGTGTAAATGCCGTAGCAATTTATGTTAGAAAAAAACGATCATCAATACGAAAAAGCCGTCTTAGTCGGTTTAATTACTCAAAATCAAAGCGAAGATAAATTAACTGAATACCTCGACGAACTCGAGTTTTTGGCTTTTACAGCAGGTGCAACTGTTGACAAAAGATTTACCCAACGGTTGACAAAACCCGACTCCAAAACATTTATCGGAAGTGGAAAAGCGCAGGAAATTCGAGATTACGTAAAAGAACATGGCATCGGGACTGTAGTTTTCGATGATGAACTTTCTCCTTCACAACTCAAAAATCTGGAAAAGGAAATAGAAGTTAAAATCCTCGACAGAACTAATTTAATTCTTGATATTTTTGCCCAACGAGCCCAAACTTCTTACGCAAGAACGCAGGTAGAATTGGCACAGTACGAATATCTCTTGCCGCGATTGACCAGGATGTGGACTCACCTTGAAAGACAACAAGGTGGAATCGGAATGCGTGGTCCTGGTGAAACAGAGATTGAAACGGATAGAAGGATTATTCGCGATCGTATTTCATTATTAAAGGAAAAGCTCAAAACGATAGACAGACAAATGGCGACGCAGAGAAACAATCGGGGAAAAATGGTTCGCGTTGCACTGGTCGGATATACAAATGTTGGTAAATCAACTTTGATGAATGCCCTTTCGAAGTCAGAAGTTTTCGCCGAAGATAAATTATTTGCGACATTAGATACGACCGTTCGAAAAGTAGTGATGGGTAATTTACCCTTTTTACTTACTGACACTGTTGGTTTTATAAGAAAACTACCGACGCAGCTCGTTGAAAGTTTTAAATCAACTTTAGATGAAGTTCGCGAAGCTGATCTTTTAATTCACGTTGTCGATATCTCTCACGAAAGTTTTGAAGACCACATTAATTCCGTTAACCAAACATTAATGGAAATCGGGGCGCATCAAAAACCGATGATCATGGTTTTCAATAAAATTGATGCATTTGCCTACGAGGAAAAAGCAGAAGATGATTTGAGCCCGGAAACCCGTGAAAATATCTCTTTAGATGAATGGAAAAAAACGTGGATGTCTAAATCCAAATATCCCACCGTTTTCATTTCTGCGTTAAAGAAAGAAAATTTCCCAGAACTGAAGAAAATGATTTACGACGAGGTTTTAAAAATTCATATTTCCCGTTTCCCATATAATGATTTTCTTTTTCAATATTTTGATGATGAAGATGAATCAAAAGATGAGCTTTAAAAAATTCTATACGATATCAATTCCTCTTTAATTTTATGAAAATTGATTATCAGAAAATTATTACAGAGGTTTATTCTGAAGTAAAATCCGAGGAAAACAAAGGTAAAATTCCCGATTATATTCCGGAAATCGCCAATATTTCTGCCGAAAAATTTGGCGTTAGTTTTACCGATTTAAATCATCATAGTTTTGGCTTTGGCGATTTTGAGGAGAAATTTTCTATTCAAAGTATTTCTAAAGTTTTCGCACTTTCTTTTGTTTATGAAAAGCTGGGCGAAGAATTGTGGCATCGCGTAGACGTAGAGCCGTCGGGGAATCCGTTTAATTCGTTAGTACAGTTGGAAGCCGATAAAGGAATCCCACGAAATCCTTTTATTAATGCGGGCGCGTTGGTCATTTGCGACATTTTGTTAGAAATTTGTTCAAATCCAAAAGAAGAACTGCTTTCTTATATTCGAAACCTTTCGGAAGAAGAAGACATTAACTTCAATGAAAAAGTGGCCGCAAGTGAGATGCAAAATAGTTTCCGAAATACAGCGATGTGCAATTTCATGAAATCCTTCGGAAATATCAGAAATAAACCCGATGCGGTTATTGAACTTTATTGTCATCTCTGTGCTATAGAAATGACGTGTAAACAACTGAGCAAAAGCTTTTTATACTTAGCGAATGAAGGTGAAAAACCCTCAAATATGGCTCAGATTCTGTCTCCTAGCAAAGTAAAAAGGGTAAATGCAATTCTGCTGACATGTGGTTTTTACGACGAATCTGGGGAATTTTCTTTTCGCGTAGGTTTGCCTGGGAAAAGTGGTGTAGGCGGCGGAATAATCGCTATTTATCCACATCACTATTGCATTGCCGTTTGGAGTCCGAAACTTAATGCAAAAGGAAATTCGTACCGCGGTATGAAGCTTCTTGAAGAATTTACGACCCAAACCGGGGAAAGTATATTTTAAATGATTGCCAAGATTACAGCAGCTTTACAGGAGCTTTCAAAGCCGGAAAAAGCTGTATTTTATCGGAAGTTTTTTAAAACTGGGAAAGGTCAGTATGCAGAAGGTGATCAATTTATTGGCGTTTCCGTTCCAGACCAGCGAAAAATCGCGAAGGCATATTTCCCTAAAATTTCTTTCCCGGAATTAAAAGATCTTTTAGCTTCTGAAATTCATGAATATCGGCATTGTGCATTGTTAATGTTGGTTGCGAAGTTTGAGAAATCAAAGACTTCAAATCAACGAAGAGAAATCGCAGACTTCTATGTAAAGAACAGGCAGCACATCAACAATTGGGATTTGGTGGACAGTTCCTGTTATAAAATTTTAGGTCAGTACCGTTTTGAAAATAAAGACGATTCTATTCTCCTCGATTTATCCGACGAAGACAATTTGTGGAGCCAAAGAATAGCCGTAGTTTCAACTATGTTTCACGTGAAAAAAGGATCATTTGATCTGCTTAAAGATTTGGTAATCAAGAATTTAAATCACGAACATGATTTAATGCAGAAAGCAAATGGTTGGCTTTTGAGAGAAATGGGAAAGAAAAATGAGCGTGAACTTTTAGATTTTCTTAATCGGCATTATAAAAAAATGCCCAGAACAACATTGCGATATTCTATAGAAAAGCTGGACGAGAATCTACGACAAGACTATTTAAAATCCAGAATTTAATCCTACGATTGTAGCGATTCTTAAATTAATTTGCGGATTTTATTGCATTTTAATTAAGATAATTTTCGCGCAACCTCCATTTTGTGACCCATTAAATTCGCGATATTGGTAGCTTTGTAAATGGCCAAATCCGCGGTTTCACCCGTGAAATTTTCTTCCACCGTTGCCGTCCACAATTTTACCCAATGTTGAAAATGAAATTTCTCCATCGGAACTTCAGCATTGATTGGGAAATGTACCGCCATAGGATTTCCTTTGTAAGACATTTGACCGAATAAAAGCGTTTCCCAAAAAGAATACATTTTCGGTAAATGATGCGACCAGTCAACCTTCGCTACGTCATTAAAAAAGAATCCGATGGTTTCATCTTTCTGAACTTTGTCATAAAAAAAATTGACTAAATCTTCGATATCCTGTCGGGTTTCTAACTTCTTCATGCTGCAAAATTACTTAAAATTTTGTCGTTGTACATATGACTGAAGTCAACTGTATTTTTTTGGGCAGACAATTCGCGCTATCCGCTATTACTCCTCGGTCAGCGGCTTCACTTCGTTCCGCCGCTTCCCTGCGGGGTAGCCGCTACTATCGCGGCCGCAGTCAACGTATTTTCCCGAAAATATAATTAATAAACCATTTACCCGTATTTTTGCAGAATGGATTTAGAGTTTTACAAAAAGCAAGGCTTGCTCAAAAATAAAGAACACCAAAAATTTCTGGAAAGTCTGAAGAAAAAACCGCCCAGAAATCTGGATTATCTCGTGCAGGAAACCCATGAAGAAGTTTTTGAGAAGATTGATTGTTTGCAATGTGCGAACTGCTGCAAAACGACTGGGCCACTTTTCACCGAGAAAGATATTGAGAGAATCGCCAAGCATCTGAAAATGAAATTGTCAGATTTCGAAGCCAAGTTTTTACAGACTGACGAAGATCAGGACAAAGTTTTGCAGAATTTGCCTTGTTGGTTTTTAAATCAAGATAATACGTGTTCAATTTATGATGTTCGCCCAAAGGCTTGTCGCGAGTTTCCCCACACCGACCGGAAAAAGATTTATCAAATTAATCATTTAACCATTAAGAATACCTTAATCTGCCCGGCAGCATTTGAATTTGTAGAAAGAATGCAAGATAAAATCAATAAGAGTAAATGATCAGACTCGTTTCTTCTCTTAAAAAAAACAAAAAACAGAAATCTCTAAATAACAAAAAGCATTGAAATCTCAATGCTTTTTATCCTTTCACTTTACTTTTTCCCATTTTCCCGGGACAGGTTTATGAAAAATCCGGCAAACCGGCTTTTATATTTTATTTATACGACACCTTGTGCTAGCATTGCTTCGGCTACTTTTACAAAGCCCGCGATGTTTGCGCCTTTTACGTAGTTTACATAACCGCTTTCGTCTTTGCCATAAGCACTGCATGCTTTGTGAATACCGATCATGATTTCTTTCAATCTTGTATCAACTTCTTCAGATGACCAGTTCAGTCGAATTGAGTTTTGCGTCATCTCTAATCCCGATGTTGCTACACCGCCAGCGTTAGATGCTTTTCCAGGGGAGAATAGAACTTTATTATCCAAGAAATAATTAATCGCGTCTAAAGTTGAAGGCATATTTGCAGCTTCAGTTACACAGATTACTCCGTTGGCAACTAATGCTTCTGCATCTTCCAGAAAAAGTTCATTTTGAGTTGCGGCAGGAATTGCGACATCACATTTAACATCCCACGGACGTTTTCCTGCAAAGAATTTAGCACTTGGGAATTTCTTTACAAAATCTTCAGCTCTGTTATTTCCAGAAGCTCGAAGTTGCAATAAATAATCTATTTTTTCACCAGAGATACCATCTTCATCATATACGTAACCATCTGGTCCGCTGATCGTTAACACTTTACCACCAAGTTCTGTAACTTTTTTAACAACTCCCCATGCTACATTTCCGAAACCGGAAACTGCAAAAGTTTTTCCTTTAATATCTTGTCCTATTGTTTTAAGCATTTGCTCACAGAAATAAACGACACCATAACCGGTAGCTTCCGGTCTGATAAGAGAACCACCGTAGGCAAGACCTTTCCCAGTAAGAACTCCTGTAAATTCATTTCTAATCTTTTTATATTGACCAAATAAATACCCGATTTCACGCGCGCCAACGCCAATATCACCGGCAGGAACATCAGTTTCGGGACCAATATGCTTGCAAAGTTCTGTCATAAAAGCCTGGCAGAAACGCATCACCTCCATATCACTTTTTCCCTGTGGATCAAAATCAGCTCCTCCTTTTCCACCCCCCATTGGCAAAGTAGTCAGCGAGTTTTTAAAAGTCTGTTCGAAAGCTAAAAATTTAAGTACTGATAAATTTACGGTTGGATGAAAACGAATTCCACCTTTGTAGGGACCAATAGCAGAATTCATCTGAATTCTAAAACCTCTGTTCACCTGAATTTCTCCTGAGTCATCTACCCAAGGCACACGGAAGATGATAGTTCTTTCGGGCTCAGCCATTCTTTCCAAAAGTTTTTTGCCATCATATTGTTTATGAGTGGCAATAAATGGAATCACCGTAACAGCAACTTCTTTTACAGCTTGAAGGAATTCTGGTTCGTTTGGATTCCTCGCTTCAATGTTTGCGACAAAGTCCTGGATTTTTTGCTCTACATTATAGTGTTCCATAAAAAGATGTTATTTATACTAACAAATTTAATTTTTTTTTGAAAACTTTAGGTAGAAATTTTAATGTTTTGGTAAATTCAAACAAACCTCTACAACTGTAATTTTGCATTAATGAAAGCGCTATTTAGATATGGAAAACATAACGTATCGCAGATAATCCTACGTTTATTAAAACGCCTAAAATCATAAAATTAAATATTGTCTTCCCGAAAGTGCTCGGATGTAACCCGAAATTTCAAGTTGAAGAAGATCTGGTAAAATTTTATAAGATGGCAAGTTTAAATTCTCTGATATTTCATCCAAAGAAAGCGGAATGGTTTTATGAAGTAGGCTCAAAATATCCTGTTGATTTTGAGGTAAAAGTAATTTTATTTCTGAGGAGGGAAATAATTCGCCCGTCTTCTCCTTTTCTTTGTCATAGCCAAGCTCCTTAATCAATCCAGAAATTGTAGATATCGCTGTCGCTTTATTTTGAAGGATGAGTTGGTTGCAGCCCTGGCTATACTTTTCGTCGATTCTGCCCGGCAACGCATAAACATCGCGATTGTAATTATTGGCAAATGTTGCCGTGCTGATGGAACCACCACCAAAGGCAGTTTCTACGACAATTGTAGCGGGAGACAAGCCTGCAATAACTCGATTACGTTGAATAAAATTTTCCCTGTCTGGTTTCTGTGAAGAATTAAATTCTGTTAAAAGCATTCCGTTTTCAGATAAAATTTTATCTGCCAATTTTCGGTTTTTAGAGGGGTAAAGTGTGTGAAAGCCATGTGCGAGTACTGCAATAGTCGGAAGAGAATTTACAAGCGACGCCTGGTGAACTTCGGAATCAGCACCTAAAGCTAAACCACTAACCGTGGTTACACTTTGAGAATTGATATTCTCTAAAAAATCTTGGATAAAGTTTTTGCCGTACGAAGAAATATTTCGGGTTCCCACAATACTCAGATTGTTCTGCGTAGTTGGAATATTTCCTTTCTGATAGAGAATTGCCGGCGCGTCTTCACAGGTGTTTAGCAGCGCGGGTAAATCGCCTAAATGACGAAGATTTATTTTGATGTTGTGTTTCTCGCAGAATTTAATTTCGTTTTCGGCAAAATCCAGATGTTCCTTATTTCCTATTTCCAGCGCAATTTTACGGCCGATACCAAAAATATTCTGCAGACCTGATTTTGATAATTCCCAAACCTGTTTCGCCGATCCAGCTTCATTAATCAGCTTCTGGAAAACGACATCGCCAATAAGTGGGCAACGTCGTAACGCAATGGAATAAAAAATCTCTTCGGAGTGCATGCAGAAGTTTTTTCAAAAGTATCAAAATTTATTCATTTCTCCGGATCTCGTCCAGATGCTCCCAAATATTATCTCTCTTTTTCTGAGGCAGTTCTAAAAAATCATCGGGATGTGTTTCTTTGTATTCTTGCCAGAGTTTGTCGTCTTTCTCACTATAATAATTTGGAAACTGCCAAATAAATCTCACTTTCTGCTCGCCAGATTTCCGGAAAATAAAGGCCATTATAATTCCGATGACGGCTCCTGATAAGTGGGATTGCCAGGAAATTCTGCTCGGTTCTGCTAAATTAGAAAAAAGCTCTTCCGGTAATACGCCCCAAATTAAACTTCCATAATAAAGTGCAACAACCATAGAAACCGTTAGGAATTTCATGTTCCATCGAAAAACACCACTGAAGAATAGAAAAAATGCCAGAACGTACACAATTCCACTGGCTCCAATGATGCAGACCTCTGTAAATTGTCCCGTATAAATATCAATAGGCGGCAGAAGCCAGACCAAAAGGCCTGTTAAAATCCAACCCAGAAAAAAAACTTTTTTCGCGATAAAAGGATAAAATTGGATGAGCAAAAAAATAAGTACAAAAATGGGAACTGAGTTTCCAAAAATATGCTCAAGACTGCCATGCAGAAAAGGAGATAAAAAAATTCCTTTTAAACCGTACGGACTTAAGGGAATAATCGCGCCCGAACAACCGCTGAACCAACCTAAATTCTGTAAAAAAAATCCCACCCACATTGCCACTACCATTAGGGCAGCGTATAAAACAGCGTCGTAATTAAGAGATTTATTGAACATTCAATATTTTTGTCAAAACTGTTACCAAAATTTTAATGAAGAAATTATGGCTAATACTTTTTTAAATTTAAAGAAAATCAGCCAAATAGTACCAACAATCTCGTTTCTCGTTTTTTAAATTAAAATAGTTTGTCTTATTTTTGCCACCTATGAGAAAATTATTGTTTTTTTTATCGTTGTTTCTTGCGATTACGGTATTTTCCCAACAGGATAAAGGTATTCTCGCAGAGATTGATTCGATTTCCCAAAATCGATGGAAAGCCCGTGCACTTGACTTAGACAGTTTATCTAATCCTAAATTTGAGAAATTTGAAGTGCGTTTTAAGGATACTTTAGTCATTAAAGACAGAAATGCTTTGATTTCTGTAGAAGAAGAAATTCCCGTAACACCTTACAATCTTTTGCAGTTGAAAGATCCTATAAAATGGTTCTATTACGGACAAAATAATTTGGTATTCAACCAATCTTCTTTTTCGAACTGGAATTCTGGTGGGAATAACAATATTGGTATTATTGGAAAGATTAACTATAATCTCAGTTATAAAAACCGACGTCATTTTTTAGACAATAATATTCAGCTCGGTTATGGGTTTGTAGCGTCGCAAGGGGAATCCTCCAGAAAAACGGAAGATTACATCAATATTATGAGTAACTACGGTTACGACGTGGGGAAAAATTTTTACCTCTCTACGGGTTTTCAGTTTCTTTCCCAGTTTGCGCCTGGTTACAATTATTCGTTGACCCCCAATCCAGGTTTTGCAGACCGAATCTCGAGATTTATGTCACCTGGTTATCTGTACGCTGGGGTCGGGATTTTATATAATCCAAGTGAAAACTTTCAAATAATTTTCCGGCCTGTAAATGGTAAATTTACCTTTGTAAACGACCCATTTCTTCAAAAAGCGGGTAAGTATGGTCTAGACAAAGATGGGCAATCGGTTCGAGCAGAGTTAGGTGCTTTGGTAAATATTCTCTATCGTTTGAAAATTTATAAAGACATAAATCTTGTCAATCAGGTGAACTTCTTTAGTAATTATATTTCTCATCCGGAACGGGTTGATATCGCTTATAATGGAGCACTAAACATTAGATTTAATAAATTTATTACCACGGTAATTAGTCTTGATCTGCTTTACGATCACGATCAAATGCAGAAATTGCAGTTAAAGCAAACATTAGGTGTAGGATTCTCTTACAACTTGGGATACGAGTTTAAGGAAAAAAATAAGAAACAAATCAAGCCTTTTGTGGCAAATTAAAAAAGTCATATTATTTGAGCGCATGATTAGTAAAACTATATCTGTTATTTACTAATTATAATTTAAACGGTAGTTTAAAAATATTTAGAGATTTTTTACGTTTGAAGGATAAGTCGAATATTAACAGCTTTAATGTTAATTGATAAAAACCATTACAAATGAAAAACATTTTTTTAGCGCTTAGCGCGATGCTTCTGGCATTTACCTCGTGTCAAAACGACAGCAGCACCGATGGAAATGCAACTTTAAAAGTTCACCTCACTGATGCTCCTGGTCAATATGAAAAAGTAGAAGTCGATATTCAGAAACTGGAACTTGGAAAATCTGATGCGGCATGGACAACATTAAATCTTGCGAAAGCTGGAATTTACAATCTTTTGGATTTAAATAATGGAGTTGATGTTCTCTTGGGCGAAACCGTATTGCCTGCTGGTGCTGTTACTCAGTTGAGAATGATTTTAGGGTCTGAGAACTATGTAACTGTAGATGGCGTGCGTCATCCGCTTGCAACACCCTCTGCACAGCAATCCGGATTAAAACTTAATTGGATGGAAACACTTCAACCAGATGGTGCTTATGAAATATGGCTGGATTTCGATGCTGATAAATCAGTCGTAAAACAAGGAAACGGTTCTTACTTGCTGAAACCTGTGATCCGTATTTTCAGCAAATTAACCGATGGTCAAATCAAGGGATATGTTGCTCCTGCAGAAGCGCAAACAACAGTGAAGCTCTTAAATGCAACCACAAATGAGGTTCTTATGACTGCAATTCCAGAAGCTAACGGATATTTTATGCTGAGAGGTATCCCGGAAGGATCTTATAAATTAATGTATGACGCCTTAGAAAGTACCAAATACATTGATGTAACTAAGGATGTAACGGTGACTTACGGAAAAGTTTTGGATTTGGGGACAGCAACCTTAGTCAAATAAAATTTAAATTTATATTATAAAACCTGCTTTGCAGGTTTTTTTTTACACATTCCAGAATTCCCGATCCAGACTTCTATATTGTATGGCTTCTGAAATATGCGAAGGATTTAATAATTCCGTGCCTTCTAAATCAGCGATCGTTCGTGCAACTTTTAATATCCTGTCATAGGCTCGTGCTGAAAGATTTAATTTATCCATCGCTGTTTTAATCAAGAGCTGAGAAGCTTCGTCAAGTTCGCAATATTTTTCTATTTCCTTGGGTCCCATCTGCGCATTATAGTGAATTTCGCAATCGCTGTACCGATTGGTCTGAATTTCCCTGGCCAACAAAACACGCTGTCGGATCTCATCACTTTTTTCACCTTTCCGGCGGTCTGCAAGCTGCTCAAATTCTACTTTCTGTACTTCGATATGAATATCTATACGGTCGAGCAAAGGACCAGAAAGTTTATTCATATAGCGCTGCATTTCAAATTGAGAAGACGTGTTGTTTGGGTCATCAGGAAAAAATCCACTTGGACTGGGATTCATACTTGCTACAAGCATAAAACTAGCGGGATAATTTACGGTGAATTTTGCACGCGAAATGGTGACTTCGCGGTCTTCGAGAGGTTGTCGCATAACTTCCAGGACTGTTCTTTTAAATTCCGGCATTTCGTCTAGAAAAAGAACTCCGTTGTGTGCCAGCGAAATTTCGCCAGGTTGCGGATAGCTTCCACCGCCAACCAAAGCAACATCTGAAATCGTATGGTGCGGACTTCTGAAAGGACGAACGGTCATTAACGAAGTTTCAGTTCCAATTTTCCCTGCGACAGAATGTATTTTAGTAGTTTCTAAAGCTTCTCTTAAAGTTAGGGGTGGTAAGATGGTCGGCACTCGTTTCGCGAGCATGGTTTTTCCGCTTCCCGGTGGACCGATGAGAATAATGTTATGACCACCTGCTGCTGCAACTTCCATGGCTCGTTTTGCGGTTTCCTGCCCTTTTACTTCAGAGAAATCATTAGGGAAATAATGAATTTTCTCCTGAAATTCTTTTCGGATATCGATGGTTGTTCTTTCCAAAGTAATTCCTTCATTAAAAAAATCTACGACTTCTTTGATGTTGTCAACTCCATAAACTTCCAATTCGCTGACAATTGCAGCTTCTCTGATATTTAATTTCGGTAAGATAATACCTTTAAAACCTTCTTCTTTCGCTTTGATAGCTATTGGTAAAACTCCTTTTATAGGCAATAATCCGCCGTCTAAGGATAGTTCACCCATGATTATATACTGGCTTATGTTTTCGGCTTTTATTTGCTCTGATGCAGCCAGAATTCCGAGTGCAATACTTAAATCATAAGATGATCCTTCTTTCCTGAGATCTGCCGGCGCCATATTAATGGTAATCTTTTTACCCGGAATTTTAAAACCAATGTTTTTTAATGCTGCAGAAATACGGTAACTGCTTTCTTTGATGGCATTATCGGGAAGTCCAACCAAATGATAGCCCACGCCGCCAGTATCAACATTAACTTCAATAATAATAGTTTGTGCTGAAACTCCGTGGATTGCGCTACCGTAAATTTTTACTAACATCGGCTGTGATTTGAGATAAAAGTAATAAATAATTATCACTCACAAAATGATTTGAAAGCTAATGTGCTGAATTGATTACCATTAATAAAAATAATCGTTGCTGAAACAAGATTTATGGTTGAATTTATCTGGCAGTATTCGGTTCTAAACTCCTACATAATAAGAGTCTATATTTTCAGAATAAAGAATATAGAGATAAAACATTTTTAAAGAAAAAAACTTTTCAATTTCTTGATAAAGTTTTGTGGGCAGTACTGGGTTCGAACCAGCGACCTCTGCGATGTCAACGCAACGCTCTAAACCAACTGAGCTAACCGCCCCTAAAAAAGAAAAAAACCTCAGAATAATACTGAGGTTTTTTCTGTGGGCCCTGAGGGATTCGAACCCCCGACCGCTCCCGATTTAAATCGGGATGCTCTGAATAAACCGAGCTTATTTTTGAATTAATTTTTCAATCATAATTTTACTTTTCCAGTTTTTAATTTCAATTTCTCTGCGTAATGCTTCTGTTTTTGTATCAAAAATTTCGGTGTAAATAATGATCCAATCTTTTGTTTTTGCAGTATAACCTTTGTGATTAGACAAATGTCTTTTTAACCTTTCCTCCACATTTGCTGAAACTCCTACATAATAAGAGTCTATATTTTCAGAATAAAGAATATAGAGATAAAACATATTTAAAGAAAAAAACTTTTCAATTTCTTGATAAAGTTTTGTGGGCAGTACTGGGTTCGAACCAGCGACCTCTGCGATGTCAACGCAACGCTCTAAACCAACTGAGCTAACCGCCCCTAAAAAAGAAAAAAACCTCAGAATAATACTGAGGTTTTTTCTGTGGGCCCTGAGGGATTCGAACCCCCGACCGCTCCCGATTTAAATCGGGATGCTCTGAATAAACCGAGCTTATTTTTGAATTAATTTTTCAATCATAATTTTACTTTTCCAGTTTTTAATTTCAATTTCTCTGCGTAATGCTTCTGTTTTTGTATCAAAAATTTCGGTGTAAATAATGATCCAATCTTTTGTTTTTGCAGTATAACCTTTGTGATTAGACAAATGTCTTTTTAACCTTTCCTCCACATTTGCTGAAACTCCTACATAATAAGAGTCTATATTTTCAGAATAAAGAATATAGAGATAAAACATATTTAAAGAAAAAAACTTTTCAATTTCTTGATAAAGTTTTGTGGGCAGTACTGGGTTCGAACCAGCGACCTCTGCGATGTCAACGCAACGCTCTAAACCAACTGAGCTAACCGCCCCTAAAAAAAGAAAAAAACCTCAGAATAATACTGAGGTTTTTTCTGTGGGCCCTGAGGGATTCGAACCCCCGACCCTCTGGGTGTAAACCAGATGCTCTGAACCAACTGAGCTAAGAGCCCGACTTATTTGGTGTTCCAAATTTTCGTTCGGCAAATATACAATGTTTTTTTATTTCTCCAAATTATTTTCTAAAAATTCTCCCACTACAAAGTTGCTGCCGCCAATAAAAATCATTTCTTCATTTTTAAGTTGCTGTCTGGCAAAAAGATAGGCTTCCTGAATTTTATCAAAAATTTTATAATTTATTTTTAAATTTTTAAGTAAATGTTCATAATCTCTTGGATGCCGACCTCTATTGTTATTGGGTTTAACAAAATAGGACACCGAATTTTCTGGTAAAATCTTTAAAACATCCTCAATTTTCTTCTCATTAACAAAGCCTAAAATAACATATTTAAATCGCGGTATTTCATTAAGTTGATCGAAAACAAGTTCTAAACCTGCTTGATTATGAGCGGTATCGCAGATGACGAGCGGTTCTTTCGAGAATTGAAACCACCGACCCATAAAATTGGTATTTTTCTGCACATTTAGAAGTCCATCTTGTATTTGGTGATCGTTAATTTGTAAACCTTGCTTTTGTAATTCTTGAATTAAAGCCAAAACAACCTTAATATTTTTAAGTTGATAATTGCCTTCTAAGTCTGATTTTAAATTGGTTTCAATTGTTGTAGCGTCAATGAAAGGTGCATTTTCTAACGCAGCTTTATCTTTAATGATGTTTTTTACGACCTCCGTTTCATCGCCGGAAATCACAGGAATATTATGTTTAATGATTCCCGCTTTTTCAGCAGCAATTTCCTCCAGGGTTTCTCCTAAAAGATCCTGATGATCTAATGCCACGTTTGTTATCGCAGTAACAATCGGCGTAATGATATTGGTGGAATCTACTCGGCCACCTAAGCCTACTTCTATAATTGCAAAATCAACTTTATTGTGATAGTAGTATTCGAAAGCCATAACTGTCGTAAATTCAAAAAAAGAGGGTTGAATTTCTTCGGGTAAATTTCTGAGTTTTTGAATGAAATGGTAAACAAATTCTTTATCGCAATTCTCCCCATTTATTTTAATTCTTTCCGTAAAATCAAAAAGATGTGGTGAATTATACAACCCAATTTTATAACCTGCTTCTTGTAAAACTGAAGCAAGTATATTGCTCGTAGAACCTTTGCCGTTGGTTCCGCCAATGTGAATCAATTTTAGATTTTCCTGAGGATTTCCAAAAATTTCACACAATTTTATAATATTGTCAAAACCGGGTTTGTAGGCTTTTTTACCGTCGGTTTGGTAATTGGGTAATTGCTGAAAGAGCCAGTTGAGCGCTTCCTGATATTGTTGATTAGTCATTAGAGAAAATCTTGGTTTAGCTCAGGAAATTTAAAAAGTAATACTGTAAGTTCCAGTAGAAGAAGAGTTTGACCGCTCTGCCTTTACATATTTTTTAACCCAGCTCACAGAAGTTGACGAGACGCAACCATCTGAAACTCCACTTAATCGACGTGCAGAAACCACATTACCCGCCTTGTCAACCGTGTACGCGACATTAATTGTCCCGCTTGCAGTACAGGCGTGCGTAGGTTGCGAGCCACCTCGCCCCATTGTTCCGGGTATAAAACCGATCAATTTCCTGTCAATACCAATCTTACTATCGCCGTTACCTTCACCGCCTAATGGATCTCCAGAATTTCCTGTCGTTGCGCTCGTTCCTTGGGTGCCCGTTTTCGTGCCGCGTCCTTTTAACAGATTTCCGATAGCTGCGTTTCCTTTTCCGTCACCACTGCCGGTTTTTGAATTCGGTATTGCAGATTTTGTAGCAGCTTTTTTAGTGGGAGTTGTTTTTTGGGCAACTGCTTTAACGGGTGCTTTTTCCGTTTTTACTTTTTCAGCTTTTGGTCTTTTTACTACAGGATTCGTACCCGTTATAATTTTTTCCTGAGCGACCGGTTTGGCAACTTCTTCCACGGGTTGTGGTTGTTCAACATTTGCGGAGGAAGCCAAACTTCCTTCCTGATTGGCAGGTTCTTCTACTTCTGCGCCATTATTATTATCACCAAAATTAATGAGCATTGTGGTAAACTCTTCGGGTTTTTGAATTTCTTTGGTGAAAGTATAAAAGAAAATCCCCAGAAAAATTAGCAGAGAAAGAAGAATCGTTATAATAACGCTCTTTGTGCGGTCTTTTTCTTCGTTTCTTTTATGTTGAATAATATAATCCATAGTACGGAATTCTTTTATCAAGAATTGATCGTTTATTTTTCTTGAGTTGTAGCGATGGCTAAATTAAATTTATGAGTTTCTGCGATTGCCATGACATAAACCACGTCTTTATGCTTCGTGTTTTCATCAGCACGAATGGTGAAAGATGGTTTTTCTTCCCCTTTCAAAGTGGTAACAAGATACTGCTCCAATTCCTCTTTTGCAATCTGCTTATCATTAACAAAATATTTCCCATCTTCTTTAATGGTTACGACGGCGGGATCCTGAACACTTGGGTTCAACGTATCAGCTGTCGGTAATTTAACTTCAATGGAGCTTTGGCTGATGGCAGAACTCGTAATCATAAAAAAGATCAGCAACAGAAAAATAATGTCTGTCATTGAAGCCATGCTGAACTCTGCGTTTACTCTGTTTTTTCTTTTCAACTCCATTATAGCGGCGTATTTAAAGTGTCTAGAAATTCATTCACATGGGTTTGAATTTTTAAAACTAACCGGTCAACATTCGTCACCAAAATATTATAGAAAAAATAAGCAGGTATTCCTATAAATAAACCGACTGCGGTTGTCGCCATTGCAGTATAAATTCCCGAGGCTAACAGTTTTGGACTTACAGCGCCCGTAACATTAGAAATTTCGAAGAACGCCATGATCATGCCGACTACGGTACCCAAAAAACCCAGCATAGGCGCCGCTCCGGATGCAGATGCTAAAATATTGAGATTTTTTTCCAGCTTGGAAACTTCCAGCTGACCCTGGTTTTGCATCGCATTGGAAATATCAGAAATCGGACGGCCAATTCTTGCAAGACCTTTTTCAATCATTCTGGCTTCTGGAGAATCGATGGTTTTACAATAATCAATTGCAGTTGTAATTTTACCTTCCTGCACGAAATCTTTTATATTTTCTAAAAAATTTGGCGTTTGTTTAGAGGCTCTTTTAATGAAAAAATATCTTTCGAGGAAGATATAAAGGGCCAAAATTCCCAACAGAAATATAGCGATCATAATTACATTTCCGACCAGGCCGCCGCCAAAAAGAATTTCCCAAAGGGAAAATACGTGCTTCTCGGTAGTAGTTGTGGTGATTTGTGTTGGAGTTTGTAAGAACATGAGTTTGTTTTAGATTAAAAATGGAACGGCAAAATTACCTTAATATTACAGATTTTAAGGCGAAAAATATAAGGAGCAGGAAATTAAGAGTTAATCTTCATCAACTAAAATTTCATCCTGCTTGAAATTACATTTAAGTTTAAAAGGAATAGAATCTGAAGAACCCGTATAAAAATCATCAATATTACCTTCCCAGAAAAGTTCAAGTTCGCCGTCGGCGTCTTTCAGAAAAGATAATTTATTGTTTGATAAATATGCGTCTTCATCATCGAAAAGATCTACAGCAGTATACTCTTCATCAACATCGTCTGTTACAGTAAAAGATTTTCCGTGGAGTTCTTCATCCTCAACTGGGAAATCAGAAATATTTAGGGCAATTTGAGGGAAGTGGTACTGCAGCGAGTCGTCATCAACATGATCCAAAGAATCATTGGTAATAATTTCTACTTCTAACAAATGTTTCGTGTTGCTGTAAACCGCTTTGCAATAGGTGCTTTGGATGTGGTATTTCAAGGTTTCATCCGGATGGTAGATTTTTAAAATCCCTTTCATTGCTAAAGAAAAATAGAGTTAATTAATGTGATACTGATCGAACAAAGATAAAAAATAGATCCATTGCGCAAAATTATTATCGTTTATTTTCATTTACACCGTATTGAGGCTGCAATTTTGTATAGTATGCAACTTTGTTCAAAAACAATTAATTTAGCATTTCATAAATACTTCTACATGAAAAATATTTTTTACGCCGTTTTTTTCTCGCTCGGAATTTTAACTTTTGTCACCAGCTGTAAAAAGTCAGATTCACCGCTTACCAAGGTTACACCGGTTTCCATAGATTCTATTGCTGCAGATTATTACGAGCAATATCTAAAACTTTATCCGCTGGAAGCGACTGCGCAGGGAGATCCGCGATATAACGATCAGTTGCCTATTAATATTGACAAAGATTTTATATCCGGGGAAATTTCTTTTTATACTTCCGTGCAAAGTCAGCTCAATAAAGTTGATTATAAAGGTTTAAGCGATGATGACAAGACCGTTTATGATGTTTTAGATTACACCTTAAAAGATAAAATTGAACGTTACGCTTATCATCCTGAATATATTCCGTTCACGCAGTTTGGCGGTTTGCCGTTAGATTTTCCTTTATTGGGAAGTGGAGAGGGTAATCAACCTTTCAAAACCGTGAAAGATTATGAAGATTGGTTAAAAAGAATGGAAAAATTCCCAGAATGGATGCAAACTGCTTCTGAAAACTTTCGAATGGGAATTAAAAATGGTATCGTTTTACCGAAATCTCTCGTTGCGAAAATGATTGTGCAGATGAATGCATCGGAATTAACAGATCCATCTTTAGAAAAAAATATATTTTTCGGTCCGATTCGGAACTTTCCGAAAAAATTTAGCAGTGCTGAAAAACAGAAGTTAACCACGGCATACAGCGATGTAATATCAAAAAAAATTATTCCTGCCTATACCGAAATGGGTGCTTTTTTAGAAAATGAATATCTTCCAAAAGCGCGTACGACTGACGGCCTTAATGGTTTACCGAAAGGAAATGAAATCTATGCCTACTATGTTAAGAGTTGGAGTACAACAGGAAAAACACCGGAAGAAATTAATAAATTAGGATTGGAGCAAGTTGCCATGTTACGCGGCGAAATGGAAAAGGTAAAGCAGGAAGTTGGTTTTAATGGATCGGTGGAGGAATTTATCACCTTCGTAAAATCAGATCCGAAAGCGATGCCTTATAAAACCGAAAAAGAAATTTTGAATGCTTTCAATGGTATTTTAGAAAAAATCACGCCCAAGCTGAAAACCATGTTTGGAGTTAGTCCGAAAACACCTTTTGAAATCCGTCAAACCGAAAAATTCCGCGAAGCTACCGCCAGCGCTGAGTATATGCAGGGAACACCAGATGGTAAAAGACCCGGAATTTTTTACATTCCGATTCCCGATCCCAAAAAGTTCAATGTAACTTCGGGAATGGAGTCTTTGTTTTTACATGAAGCAATTCCCGGCCACCATTATCAGATTTCCCTTCAGCAAGAAAATACTGATCTTCCTAAATTCATGCGATTCGGCTGGTTCGGCGCATATGGCGAAGGTTGGGCACATTATTGCGAAACTTTAGGTCCTGAGTTTGGATTGTACACCGATCCCTATCAAAAGATGGGATATTTAAGCGATCAAATGTTACGGGCAGTTCGTCTGGTAATTGATACTGGAATACACACGGGGACAATGAACAGGGAAGAAGCCATTAAATATTTCCTCAGTAATATTTCTTATGATGAAGGAAGTGCGGTTGCTGAAGTTGAACGTTATATGGCAATGCCTGGTCAAGCTTTAAGTTATAAAATTGGGTCGCTGAAAATTCGGGAACTCCGTACTTTATATGAAAAAGAATTGGGTAGTAGATTCAATTTAGCAAAGTTTCATCAGGAAATTTTAAATCAAGGTTGTTTGCCGTTGGATGTTTTAGACCGTAAAATGAGTTTGTGGGCAAAAAAACAGTAGAAAATTGCAATCATATTTACTTCAAATCCGTTGAATAATTCAACGGATTTGTCATTTTTTATTATAATTAGTAAATATGTTAATCTTTTAGGAGTATTGTCGTAGCATTGTAGATATGATTGTAAATTTATTTGCCATGTTAAAATTATTTTAGGAAACTATTAAATAAATCTGTATTTTTACGCCTCAAAAATCAATGTTCTATATGGAGGCCAACTTTCCTCATATTCCATTCGCTCTCAGTGAGAATGTTTTGGATAATGTAATGCAAAAATCCCCTTTCGGATTTTCGCTTGTGAACGAAGATTATATCTTTGAATTCGCAAACGATGCATGGCTTTCTATTGTTCAAAAAACAAAAGATGAAGTCTTGGGCAAGAATATGTTCGAAATATTCCCCGAAACCGAAGATCAATTGCTGTCTATTTTCGAGAATGTAAAAAGGACGAAGGAACCTTTTTATGCACCAGAACACAGTGTAAAGTTGAAAAGAGATGGCATTCTGCAGGACGTTTTCTTTAATTTTGTTTACCAGCCAATTTATAACGACAGTGGCGACTTGCTTTATTTCGCTACCGTTGTAATTGAAGTTACAGATCTTGTAGGTGCGAGAACTAAAATTAGAGATGAGGAGGAAAGACTTCGTTTGGCCACCGAAAGTTCTCATACAGCAACTTGGGATTTAAACCTGAAAAACTCGGATATTGTGCATTCTTCTTATCTTACCAGTATTTTCGGGTATGAAAAGGATGATAAAATGAGCCATCAACAATTACGAAATCATTTGATCGAATTTGATCGCGTTAATATAGTAGAGAAAGCTTTTGAAACTGCTTTAAAAACTGGAAAATATCAATACGAAGCCAGAATAGTTGATAAGAAAGGAAATCTAAAGTGGATATTCACCAATGGTAAAATATTTCTGGACGAAAAGGGTGAACCCAGCAGAATGGTTGGAGTAATGCAAGATATTACCGAAAGGAAAACCAACGAAATACTTTTGCAGCAAAGTCATCATCAACTAAACACTGCCCTAGATGCTACCAAATTGGGCAGGTTTGATATGGATTATGACACGCAGCTAAAATATAATTTTTCGCCCCGGTTTTTATCGATATTAGGCTATGATGCAGATACAGAAACCATAGATTCTAAGGTTTTTGAAAATCATATTCATCCTAAATTTGTTGAAGTTCGTAACGAAGCTTTGAAAAAAGCAAAAAAAACTGGCGATCTTTTCTATCAAACGAAAATGATTCTTCGAAATGGAGAGGTGCGCTGGATCGAAATTTATGGTCGACTTTTAGAAGGCTTGGAAGGCAGCAGACCGTATATCTCTGGAACCATTCGCGATATTACAGATCTGAAAAACTTTGAACAAAGCATTAAAGAGAGCGAAAAAAAATACCGTTTCCTGGCAGATGCAATTCCGCAGATTGTTTGGATTGGCGAAAGTGATGGCCAACTTACGTACTTTAATCAAGCCACCATCGATTATTCCGGGAAAGACTATAATACTTTTTTGAAAGAAGAGGGCTGGATTGATATTGTGCATCCGGACGAAAAAGAAGAAAATAAGCGTCGCTGGAATGAAAGTATTATAAATAAAACACCATTTTCGTATGAACACCGATTCCGCAATAAGAATAACGAATACCGCTGGTTTCTGAGCCGTGCTTTTCCTCAGTTAGATGAATTCGGAAATGTTAAAAAATGGGTGGGTACAAGTACTGATATTGACGACATGAAAAGGCAAGATCAGCATAAAAATGATTTTATAAAAATTGCAAATCATGAATTAAAAACTCCAGTGACCACCATCAAAGGCTATGTGCAGTTGCTGAAGAAGATGCGTGGTCATTCAGAAGATAAGTTTTTAGTAAATTCTTTAAATACCATTGAGAATCAAATCAATAAATTAAATGGTTTGATGGGTGAGCTTTTGGATATTTCACGCATGGAATCTGGAAAACTGCCGTTGCATAAAAACAATTTTTCTCTTGTAAAACTTGTCACAGAAACCATAGAAGATATTAAAGCTGCGCACCAAACGCATCACATTAATTTTGAGTTAAGACATATTTCAGATATTGAAGTTTTTGCCGATAAAGATCGTGTTACGCAAGTTCTCAATAATTTATTAACGAACGCAATTAAATATTCGCCACATTCGACAGAGGTTGATGTTGAATTATTGGTTGATGAAGAATCTGCGATCGTTTCGGTTCGGGATTATGGGATCGGTATGGATTCTGAAGAACTCACTAAAATATTTGATCGTTTTTACCGCGTTTCCGGTGAAGATGAAGTCACTTTCCCAGGTTTCGGAATTGGATTATACATTGTTAAAGATATTATGGACCGCCATAACGGAAAAATCTGGGTAGAAAGTGAGAAGAATAAAGGAAGCAAATTCTGTTTTTCCCTTCCACTGAAAAAAAATTAATAAAATTATGAAGATATTGGTTGTTGATGACAACAAAGATATTTGTATGCTCATCGAAAGCATTTTGCTTGCTGATGGTTACGATGTTGAATCTTGTTGCAATCCTGCAGAATACAAGGAAAAACTGGAAAAAGCCAAACCGAAATTGATTATTACCGATATGCTCATGTCTGGTTTTGACGGGCGAACTTTAACAAAAGAAGTAAAAAGCAATTCTGAAACTGCTGATATTAAAGTAATGTTAATGTCGGCTCACCCAGATGCCGCGCGAATTTGTGAAGATATCGGTGCAGATGATTTTCTTGCAAAACCCTTTGAAATTGATGATCTAGTAGATAAAGTAGAGCATCTTTTAAATGAAAACTTGCAATCTAATTTATTAAAATCTGCAAATTAAATTTTAATCAAATAACATTTTCGTAATAAAGTCCTTGTCTTTATTTCCTCTTGCAGGTGAATATTCTCTACCGTAGAAAATAATTTGTAGATGCAGTTTATTCCATGTTTCTCTCGGAAATAATTTCTTCGCATCTTTTTCAGTTTCCACTACATTTTTTCCTGAAGTCAATTTCCACTGAATCATCAGTCGGTGAATATGGGTATCAACCGGAAAAGCTGGTACTCCAAACGCTTGACTCATCACCACAGAAGCCGTTTTATGACCAACGCCCGGAAGATCCTCCAGTTCTTCGAAAGTCTGTGGTACAATTCCATTATGTCTTTCTACTAAGAGTTCCGCCATTCGTTTTAAATTTTTGGCTTTGGTATTGGCGAGGCCGATTTCTTTAATTAAATATTTAATTTCGTCAACTTCTAATTCTTTCATTTTAAAAGGATCACCTGCAACTTCGAAAAGTTTTGGCGTAATCTGATTCACTTTTTTATCCGTAGTTTGGGCGGAAAGTGCGACTGCCACCAATAACGTAAAGGGATCATTATGGTCAAGTGGAATGGGAACTGTGGGATATAATTTCTCCAATTCCGTACTCACAATTTCTGCCCTTTGTTTTTTTAACATTTTAATTCTAAATTTGAACAAAATTAAACAATATGCTACAAGTAGGAGATAAAATACCTGAATTTGAACTTTTAAACCAAGATGGAGATAAAGTACAGTCAAAGAGCTTCTTAGGAAAGAAATTGATTATATTCTTTTACCCAAAAGCGAGCACACCTGGTTGTACAACCGAAGCGTGTAATTTAAACGATAATCTTGCTGAATTAACTAAAGAAGGTTATGAATTAATTGGCATTTCTGCTGATCCTGTGTCTGCTCAAAGAAAATTTCATGAAAAGAATGAATTTCAATTTCCTCTTCTTTCTGATGAGTCTAAAGAGACTTTAGAAAAATTTGGAGTATGGCAAATGAAAAACTTCATGGGTCGAGAATACATGGGTGTCATGCGAACCACTTTCATTTTCGATGAAAAAGGGATTTGTACCCGCGTTATCGATAAGGTGAAAAATAAAACAGCAGCAAGACAGATTCTAAAAGAATCTTAAATAATTAGCCCAGCATCCGTTGGGCTTTTTTTACGCCTTCTGCTAAAATATCAATTTCTTCAAACGTATTGTAAACGGCAAAACTTGCGCGAACAGTTCCTGCAATATTAAAAAATTGCATAATAGGTTGTGTACAGTGATGACCAGTTCTCACTGCGATTCCGAGTTTATCGAGAATCATTCCGACGTCAGATGCGATTCCTACTCCTTCCAGGTTGAAAGAAACTACGCCTGTTCTACGGGCTTTTTCACCATAGATTTTTAGATTTTCAATTTCCAGTAATTTATTTTGTGCATAATCCAGCAAAGCGCTTTCATGCGTTTGAATATTTTCCTGACCAATGCTCTCCATAAAATCAATCGCTGCTCCCAAGGCGATATTTCCGCCGACATTTGGAGTTCCAGCTTCAAATTTAAAAGGTAAATCTGCATAAGTTGTTTCTTCAAAAGAACAGGTTGCAATCATTTCGCCCCCACCGTGAAAAGGTTGAATTCTCCGAAGGATTTCTTCTTTACCATAAAGTATTCCTGTTCCCATCGGAGCGTACATTTTATGTCCGGAAAACACGAAGAAATCACAATCCATTTTCTGAACATCAATTTTAAAGTGTGGAACAGATTGCGCTCCATCAATCACGATCATGGCATTTGAATGAGCTCTGGTTTTCTCAATAATTTCTTCAATCGGATTAATTACGCCAATAGCATTTGAAACCTGATTCAGAGAAACTATTTTCGTTCTTTCATTTAAATTTTGATCTAAAAAATCGAGTTGAAGAATTCCGTTTTCATCCATCGGAATTACTTTCAGTTTCGCCCCAGTTCTTTCACAAAGCATTTGCCACGGCACAATATTCGAGTGGTGTTCTAAATAAGAAATAATAATCTCATCATCTTTCTTAATCAAATTCGTTACTGAATAAGCGATGAGGTTGATCCCTTCTGTTGTGCCTTTGGTAAAAATAACTTCGAAATCATTTTTAGCATTGATGAACTTCTGAACTTTTCTACGCGAAACTTCCATTTCTTCAGTTGCTAACTGACTCAAAGTGTGAATTCCACGATGAACATTGGCGTTAATTTCCTTATAATATTTCTCCCAACTTTCAATAACAGAAAGAGGTTTTTGAGAAGTTGCCGCGTTATCGAGATAAACCAAAGGCTTTCCGTTTACGGTTTGGGTAAGAATAGGAAACTGACTGCGAATATTTTGTAGGTCGAACATATTGCTTATTTAGAATGCTTCAAATTTACGGAATATTAAATTGAATAATCGTTATTAGATTAGGGATTTAAAGACAAAAGATTAGAGACGAAATATTCAAAATACGTTTTAACGCATTTTTAATTTAACCACAAAAGACACAAAAGAATGATGATTTTAAAGTTATTTTCAAGATCAAAAAAGTAAATCTGAAATCCCTCCTTGCTAGGCGAAGCGCCTTTGCGCCGTAATTAATTTAAGAGTGAGTCAGGTTAAAACCTGTGCGTCTTTGCGTTAAAGAATTCTACTGTTTAATCAAAGTTTTTCACCACTTCATTTACATATTCTTCCACTTCTTTTGGTCGTCCTTTCTCATCAAAAGTTTCTCTTTTATCCATTCCTGTTCGAACAATAACCATATTTTTCTCGGGAATCACGATAATATATTGACCATATAACCCTCGGAAATAATAATGTTTTACGACTGCGTCATTATTAATCCAAAGTCCCATTCCGTAAGCCCCATTTGATAATTTAGTGGGTGTTCTCATCTCCTGAACCAAGGTTGGTTTTAGAATCTGGTGACCATTAAAAAATCCATCTTGCAAAATTAATTGACCGAGTTTTGCAAAATCTCTGGAAGTCGAATTTATACAGCAAAAAGTTTTTTCCATGCCGTGATTATCAGTATTCCATTCTGCATTTTCTTCCATTCCCAAAGGTTTCCACAAAGTTTCTGATGCATATTCGGCAACCGTTTTATTTAGAGATTTTCGAAGGGCAAATCCCAGAAGTTGCGTCGCACCAGACTGATATTCGAATTGGGTCCCGGGTTGCATTTTAAATCCCCGAAGTAAAACTGCCTCTTCCAGAGATTTCCCGTAATAAGCTTTCGCATTGGGAAGAAAGGGATTATTATAGTCTTCTTTCCAATTTAAACCCGCTTCCATTTCAGCTAAATTGGCAAGGGTTAGGTTTTTACCAAATTCAACATTTTTATAGTTTTCAAAAAAATCTGAAAACTTCTGATCAAAGCTTTTTATTTTTCCTTCTTCGATGGCTTTACCCACAAGCAGAACCGTTATCGTTTTTGCAATTGAAAAAGAATTGGTTTTGGAGTTTTGGTTGTAGCCGTCCCAATATTGTTCATGCAATAATTTTCCATCTTTGATGATGAGAAAAGAAGCGGAATTGGATTGTTTTAAATCTTCAACGAGATTTTTCGGTAAAGGTTCTTTGTTATATAGAGAATCTTTCTCCCAGGGAATCGAAATTCCTTTTGCGATCGTATGAGCTGGAAAATAGGTGCCGTCGTCAATAGAGGAACCATTGGTTCCACGTAAGTAAGTTTCGCGTATTCCTTTGAATAAATAACTGAATCCAAAAGTGTATGATAACGCTATTGCTCCGGCAACCGCGACCAGAAATCCTTTTAGTAATTTTTGCACCATGCTCTAATTGTTTAAACAAATTTAGTGTTATTAATGGAAATCTATTAAATAAAAAAGTCCCGGATTTCTCCGGAACTTTTCATAAAAAATATTTTTTGTAATCTTAAATTTTAGAAAGTAAATTTCTAAAATTCGTTTTCTCGTCGATGATTCTGCGCAAATCTGCAACTGCAACTCTTTCTTGTTTCATGGTATCTCGATCTCTTAAAGTCACGGTGTTGTCGGTCAAAGAATCGTGATCGATCGTAATACAGAAAGGCGTTCCGATTGCATCCTGACGTCTGTACCGTTTTCCAATACTGTCTTTATCTTCGTAAATCATGTTGAAATCATACTTCAAATCATTGAAGATTTTTTCCCCATATTCTCCTAAACCGTCTTTTTTCATTAAAGGTAAAATCGCCGCTTTTACCGGAGCCAAAGCTGGAGGTAATGAAAGAACAGTTCTTTCGGAACCATCTTCTAAGACTTCATCTTTCAAGCAGTTAGAGAAAATTGCTAGAAATAATCGGTCTAAACCAACCGAAGTTTCTACCACATAAGGAACATAATTTTCATTTCTTTCCGCGTCGAAATACTGTAATTTTCGTCCGGAATGTTTTTCGTGTGCACTTAAATCGAAATCGGTTCTGGAATGAATTCCTTCTAATTCTTTAAATCCAAATGGGAACTTAAACTCAATATCAGCCGCAGCATTTGCGTAATGCGCCAGTTTTTCGTGATCGTGGAATTTATAATTTTCTGCACCTAAACCTAAAGCCAAATGCCAGTTCAAACGTTTCTCTTTCCAAGTTTCATAGAAACCCAATTCCGTTCCCGGAGGTACAAAATACTGCATTTCCATCTGTTCGAATTCCCGCATTCTGAAAATAAACTGTCTCGCAACAATCTCATTTCTAAAGGCTTTCCCGATTTGAGCAATTCCAAAAGGTAATTTCAGACGGGACGTTTTTTGAACATTTAAAAAGTTTACAAAAATTCCCTGCGCGGTTTCCGGTCTCAAATATAAATCAGTCGCCGAATCTGCAGAAGCGCCCAATTTAGTTCCGAACATTAAGTTAAATTGACGAACATCTGTCCAGTTCTTAGAGCCGGTATCAGGATCAGCAATTTCCAACTCTTCAATCAAAGCTTTCACATCGGCAAGATCTTCTTTTTCAAGAGATTGCGCCATTCGGGAAAGAATTGTTTTCTGCTTTTCTCTATATTCTAAAACACGTGGATTCGTACTTTCAAATTCATTTTTATCAAAAGCTTCCCCAAATCTCTTCGCTGCTTTATCTATTTCTTTTTGTGCTTTATCTTCGATTTTTGCACAGTAATCTTCAATTAAAACATCGGCTCTGAAACGTTTTTTCGAATCTTTATTGTCAATCAAAGGATCATTAAATGCATCAACGTGACCAGAAGCTTTCCAAATGGTTGGATGCATGAAAATCGCCGTATCAATTCCCACAATGTTGTCATTCAGCTGCACCATTGCTTTCCACCAATATTGTTTGATGTTATTTTTCAGTTCCGCTCCATTTTGTCCATAATCGTAAATCGCCGAAAGTCCGTCATAAATCTCACTGGATGGAAAAATAAAACCATACTCTTTCGCGTGCGAAATCAATTTTTTGAAAACATCTTCTTGTTTAGCCATCGTCTTTTGAATTTGTGCAAAAATAGGGAATTTTATTGTGATTTTTAGGAGCTGAATCCTGCTCTCCACTGTATCTTTTGCTTCACTCCGTTACGCAAAAGGATGTCGTTGCGATCAGGGCTAGTTACGACCAGGATATAAAGAAGGGTCTATTTTAAAAAAGGAAAAGACGGAAAGTAATTTCCGCCTATTTTAATATATAATTTAAAAAACTATTTAAAAATGATAACTCAAAGCCAAACCATTTCCCGCACTTTCTAATTTGAAATACGGTTGAAAAGCTGTTGGTTCGCTGTTTTCAGCTTCAATCGCTTTGTCAAAGTTTTTCTTCGCACCCAAATAAAACGGAATCGAAGCCAGAGCAATTCCGGCACTTACTCCAAAAACGGTCCATCTCGCACTATTGTCCGTTTTAACACTGCTTGAACCATAGGGAGTATTAAATGTTTGCTCTTTTGGAGATCCGATGATCATCCCTAAACTAAAACCCATTCCGAAACCGCCAATTGAGGAAATAACGTCGCCAGCTGTTTTATTGGTTCTTCCTTTTTTAAAAAAGTCACTTGCGATAGGATTTGCGAATACTTTTTGGTATTGCGAAAATTTATAAGACTGCCCGTCTTTTACCAATTTGTTACCGGACAAACTTACTTGAGAAAAGATAATTTGAAAACAAAATAGCAATCCAAATAATAGAATTTTTTTCATAGAATTTTTTTTGCTAAAATAGATTTTTTTTTGATTACAAGCGTCGTTTTTTATGATGAATTTAATTCTGTTTAATAAAACCGTTGATATCATTATTTTCCCCATAAATAACCAAGATGTCTGCACTTTCTAAAACGGTATCAGTAGTTACAACGCCTTGTATCTGATTTATCCGCTTTACTTTTCCGAACAAGTTTTTATCGGCGATTTTTTTAATAATTGTAACACAAACCAGGTTATAATTATTTCTAAATCCAACTTCTTCAATGGTTTTTCCAATGAGTTTATCAGGAATGGCAATCTCCGCAATACTATAATTGATACTGAGTTCAAAGGAATCTACCATTCCTTTAAGTGATAATTTTTTCGCCCATCGTTCCGCACTTTCATCCTCGGGGTGAATAATCGTTTCCACGTCCATGGCTTCTAAAATGGTTTCATGAATTGGGGTAATGGCACGACTGATAATGCGGTTCGGATGTAATTTTTTCACCATCGCTGTAGCCATAATATTTGCCCCAGTGTCTTCGCCGATGGCGATAATTACAATATCGGTATCTTTCCAAGGAAGTCCAGACATCGTAAATTCATCGGTTGCATTCAGGCAAATCGCATAAGATATTTTTTCTTTTACGGCTTCAACTTTAGAAATGCTATTATCCACACCGATCACTTCGTTGCCTAATTTTGTTAATTTTTCCGCGAGAGAAAGTCCAAAATTCCCTAAACCGATGACTATATATTTCATGTTTTCATTAATTTAATTGATTAAAATTTCTTCTTTCGGATATTGGTAATTGTAGTATTTCTCTCTTTTCATCATGGCGATTAATAAAGAAAACATACTTACTCTACCAATAAACATCATCGCAATAATGATGGTTTTACCAGCAGGAGAAAGTGTCGGTGTAACATTTATACTTTGACCAACCGTGGAGTAGGCCGAAAATGCTTCAAATGATAAAGTCATTAAATCTTTATCGGGTTCTACAATAACAAGCAGGAAAATCCCAATTCCTAAAACGATTAAGGAGAGTGCAATAATTGCAAAAGATCTTCTGATAGAATGTTCTCCAATTTCCCGACGAAATATTTCTGTCCTTTTTTTTCCTTTTGCAAGACTGATGATATTTAAAGTGGCTATCGCAAAAGTACTGGTTTTAATACCACCACCGGTGGAAGCGGGTGAAGCACCAATCCACATTAAAAAGATACAAATCATCAAGGTTGGCGCGGAAATCAAATTTACATCGATCGTATTAAATCCTGCCGTTCGATTGTTTGCTGAGATGAAAAAAGCTTCGATCCATGCGCCAAAAGTGGAGTGATCTTTTAAAGCTCCATCATATTCTAACATATAAATCGACAAGGTCCCGAAAATAAGTAAAATAGCTGTTGTAGCTAAAATTATTCGGGAATTTAAATTGATCACCCAAGGAGTATGGTGAAATTTTTCTCTGGTTAAAAGAGAACGAAAGAAGTTTTTGAGGAGATGTTTTACGTATTTGTACACATTATAAACAATCGGAAATCCTAGCCCGCCGAAAATAAACAAAGATGCTACTGTAAAATGCAGACCGTAATTAAATTCGTAACCAGGTTCATATAAATTGCCGCTTAGTGTAGAAAATCCAGCATTACAAAACGCAGAAATTGCGTGAAATACAGAAAAGAAGATTCCTTTATTAACTGAATTATCCAGCAAAGATAAATCTAGAGTTGAATAGATGAAAATCGCACCTAGCGCTTCTACAAAAACGGTGATGATTATAATTCTTTTCAGTGTATTAAAAACTTCTCCTAATTTATCAGAACTCGTCATTTCGCCCAGGCTAATCTGGTTTTCGTAAGACGCACCGCCACGAAAGAAATAACTGAAATAACTCGCAAAAGTCATGATTCCAAGTCCTCCTATTTGAATGAGTGAAATGATAATAATTTTGCCAAACAATGTAAAATCTTTTGAAGTATCTAAAACAATTAATCCTGTAACACATACCGCACTGGTAGCGGTGAAAAGCGCATCTAAAGGTTTAATTCCGTTAACCGTCGCATTTGGCATCATGAGCAGCGCGGTTCCAAATAAAATAATAGCAAGAAAACTCAATATAAAAAGCTGCGCTGGATTAATGTAGGTTCTTTTAAAATTAATATTTAAACTTGAAAAATCCCGAACAAAACAAAGTACAATCACAACATATAGCAGTCGAAGATTAAAAAACTGAAAAGTACGGGTTGCAGAAAAATTATATTCAAAACGTGCCAGATAATACACCAAAATCAAAATCGTTACTATAATCTCTAACGGCCAAATCTTTTTGGTAGCAGGGCTTTTCTTATAAATATTATAATATAAAATATTGATAAGGGTAAGTAAAAAGCTGAAATCGTAGAAATAAATTATTTGACTGCGAAACAGAAATTCATCGTAGAAACCCGCGGTGACAATCATTATTGATACCGCGAAAAGACTCGTATAAAAAGAAAAGAGGTTTAGGTTTTTATTCCACATGGATCAAAAGTAAGCGATAAAAGATTTTTTGCAATTTAATTACTACGAATGTAAATAAATTTCAAAATAAAACGCCTAAAAAAGCTTTTTATTAAGAGAAATTCTAGAAAGCTTTTCGGCCTCCATCCTAATTTGCTTATTTTTGTGTCCAACTTTTATTTCCATGTATAAATCCCTAATTCGTCCGATTTTATTCAAATTTGATCCTGAAGAAGTTCATTATTTTACTTTTTCATTATTAAAGAATTTCCCTTTTTTAACAAAGAATTTCCTTCCCAAACCTCTCGAAGATAAAAGATTGGAAAGAGAGGTTTTCGGTTTGAAATTTAAAAATCCTGTCGGTTTAGCCGCAGGTTTTGATAAGGATGCGAAAATGTTCGACGAACTATCTAATTTAGGTTTTGGCTTTATAGAAATCGGAACATTAACGCCGAAAGCGCAAGACGGAAATCCTAAAAAAAGATTATTCCGCTTAAAAGAAGATTCTGCAATTATCAACCGAATGGGATTTAATAATGGCGGAGTTGATGCCGCGGTAGAACGTTTGAAGAAAAATAAAAATGTTTTGATCGGGGGAAATATCGGTAAAAATAAAGTGACTCCGAATGAAGACGCTGTTAATGATTACATCATCTGTTTTGAAAAACTGTTCGATCATGTTGATTATTTTGTGGTCAATGTCAGTTCGCCAAATACTCCAAATCTGCGTGAACTTCAGGATAAAGAACCATTAACAAAACTGCTGGGAACTTTGCAAGAACTAAATTTGACAAAGAAAAAACCGAAACCAATTCTATTAAAAATTGCACCTGATTTAACGGACACTCAACTTTTAGATATTATTGATATTGTAAAAGAAACCCAAATTGCTGGCGTCATCGCGACAAACACAACACTTTCGCGAGAAAATTTAAATTCAGAAAACAAAAAAGAAACAGGTGGACTTTCTGGGAAACCGTTAACCAAACGTTCCACAGAAGTCATTCGCTTTCTGGCGGAAAAGAGTGGAAAAGCTTTTCCAATTATCGGTATTGGTGGAATTCATTCTGCCGAGGATGCTATAGAAAAATTAGAAGCGGGCGCAAGTTTAATACAATTGTATACAGGATTTATTTATGAAGGACCGGAATTGATTCGGGAGATTAATAAGAAGATATTGGAAAGTTTGTAGTCAGAAGTCAGAAGTTAGAAGTCGGGCGACGGAAGTGTGGAGTTCGTAATGCAGGAAGTAATTATTACAATATTAATAATTATATCATGCCAGGAAGCCTTTCAATTAATGAATCAGATTGTTGCACTTAAAAACAGTTTGCAGTAATTTTCCGACTCCCGACCTCCGACTTCCGGCTCTAAATAAAAAACTCAGTCACCGTATAAATAATTAAACCTACCAAGCCGCCAACTAAAGTTCCGTTGACACGAATAAACTGCAAATCTTTTCCAACTTCAAGTTCCATTTTTTCGCTCAGTTGTTTTCCTTCCCAATTTCCGACGGTAGAGCTTATTAATCCGCCAAATTGATGCGTATTTTTCAGAATATATTTATAAGCGGTGACACGAACCCAATGGTCAATTTTGTTTTGAAACTTTTCATCGGTTTTTAAGTTCTCGGAAAGTTCAGCCAGATTTTTCTGAATATAGTTCTTTAAGCCAGAATTTTCTTCCTCTAATTCCTTAGAAAGAGATTTCTTGATAGAATTCCAAATATCGGTGGAATATTGGGTGATTTTTTCAGAGGTCAGGAAATCATTTTTAATGTTCCGAAATTCCTCAACCCATTTTTCTTCGGTCTTAATTTCGGCAGAAAAATCATACAATTTCTTTGTAATTTCATTTCGTAGAGAATGACTTTCGTTCAATTCAACTTCTTCAAAATATTTTGATAGACCTTTCGTTATTTTATCGGCAATACCATCATCTACAAATTTGGGAACGAGAAAAAAACTTTCACTTTTTACACGATCTTTAACAAGTTGCTGATTGTTGATGACATATTCTTTAATCTGTTTGGATAGATTGGTGATAAACCGTTGATGGTCTTTTTTATCCAAAACATATTCCAGTCCATTGCCAATGATGAGGTTAATTTTTACATCATTTGTCATTTCTTTGGCTTTTTTACCAATAAAGTTCACGACTTCAGTATCGTCTAATTTATTCAGAATGTCTAATACGATATTAGAAACTTCTTTCATCAGATTTTCCTGATTGCGTTCTTTGGAAAGCCAATCGCCCACGAAATGCGAAATTTTTATTTTTTGAATGTATGGACGAATATTTTGAGGCGATAGAAAATTATCAACTACGAAATTCCCTAGATTATCGCCGATGCGCTCTTTACTGTTTTCAATTAAATTGGTGTGTGGAATTTTTATTCCGAGTGGGTAATTAAAAAGTGCGGTCACCGCAAACCAATCTGCCAACGCACCAACCATTGCTGCTTCTGAGAAAGCACGGATGTAACCAATCCAATGTGCGGGATTTTCTTTTGCTAAAATGGTCGTAATGACGAAGATGACTGCCATCAAAACGAAAAGTCCTGTGGCAAACATTTTGTACTTCCTTAATTGCGCTTTTTTCTCTATATCATTCATTGTTTCAAATGTACTAAATTTGATTCGCAATTTTTTTTAATCATACTATTTTACCTAAATTTTAGTTTTAAAGCTTATGAAATATATTCTTTTTATTCTATTCTGCATCTCTTTGCAGATGTGTTCTCAAGTTAAACAACCCGAAATACCTCAATCGACTAAAACATCAACCTCTATGGAAAACACTACAACCCCAAAAGAAAATCCTTATTATTCCAGAACCGACCGTACGAAACTAAATGTCCCAAATTCCGAATGGAAAAAAATTCTGTCCCCAGAAGTTTACGCCGTTTCGCGGGAAGCTGACACTGAAAGACCTGGAACCGGGAAATATAACCAGTTTGATCAGTTGGGAGAATATTATTGCGTAGTATGCGGAAATCATTTGTTCCGTTCAGATTCAAAATTCTCTTCAACCTGTGGTTGGCCAAGTTTTTTTGAAGCTGATAAAGAAGGAGTTTCTTATAAAAGAGATTCAACCTACGGCATGGAAAGAACAGAAGTTCTTTGTAAACGTTGTGACTCACATTTGGGACATGTTTTCAATGATGGTCCACCACCGACTGGAACGCGATTCTGTATGAATTCAGTAAGTTTGGAATTTGTACCAGATCAGGCAGTAGCCACAAAATAAGGATCACATTACGAAAATATTAATTGCTCAAAGATGAATGATCATTTGAGCAATTTTTATTTATATTTTGTGAAAGTTTCCTAACTTACAAAGTTGTGTAGTCCTTATCAAATCATTTTACAAAGCTTATCTGTAAATTAGAAATTTATAATAATAAACTAGTAGACCATGTTAGAACACTTTTTTACTTGTCCCTACTGTTGGGAGGAAATATCTGCCCTTTTAGACCCTTCCATTTCTAATCAGACCTATATCGAAGACTGCGAAGTTTGTTGCAACCCCATAGAATTGCAGGTAAGTTTTGATAATGAAGAATTAACGGGATTTGAAGCCAGAGATATTGAGCAATAGATTTTTACAAAACAGATATAAAGGTCTGGGAAATTATCACTTTATGTTGGTATTTTTTGAAAAACTTTAAAGGAAACCAAGATATAAGCTATAATTCCGAGTTAATTAATGAATACATGAAGATTGATATTATAGCTCGAAAATAAAAAAAAATGCAGCAATTATACCGCTGCATTTTTTATGTCATATTTCTAAATATTAAGTCAAAGGTGCACCGACCTGCAAATCACAACGGTGATGTGGTTCGCCGTGCGCAGGATTAAATGCAGGTTTTGCTCCGCTAACCTGTGAAGGCGCTGCTGACGTAGAAACTCCCGGTGTAATTGGTGATGTATTAAAACCTGGAGCAACTGTTGTTTGAGGAGAAAGCACTTGAGGTGCGGCACTTTGTGGCGCGCTGTCAATCGGTGCTCCTACCTGGATATCGCAACGGTGATATGGCTGCCCATGTTCTGGATTCAATGCGGGTTTTGCATCAGAAGCTACTGTGGTGCCGTCAACTTCAGAATTTAAAGTAGCGTCGTCAAGCGTTGTATTTGCAGTCAAAGTATCAACGACGCTCATTGCATCATTTTGCGGTGCTGTCGCCGAATTAGTTTGTTGGGTTGCGGGAGCGTTTTTATCACATGAATAAAAAAGTGCAGCGCTGGCTATGATTAAGGGTATTATTCGCATATTTTCTATTTTTATCAAAAGTAGGGAATTTAATTAAAATTTAAAATCCAAACCTACATATACATTCGCGGGCATAATTGGCGCGTAAATCATTCCTGCATCAAAATAACTTCCGAAAGGATTTTGCACATCTATAATTGGATTGTTCTGGGTATAACTTGTCAAGTTCTCCCCACCAATATATGCACGAATTTTTTTATTAAAGTTTCGTGAAATTTGAGCGTTTAGTGTTGCGTAGCTCGCAGAAAACTCCGGAATTCTATACGCCGCTGGATTAGAATCAAGGTTTGGTAATTTCTGTTGACCAACCAACTGTAAGGTTGCATCAATATTCCAGAAAGCATCTTTTTCATTTTTATCTGTAGAGTAGGAAGCGTTAAAAAATCCACGGTTTTTTGCCATAAACGGAACCTGTCTTTTACCACCCGCGAAATCTGCCTGTACATCGTAGTATTTGTACGCGAGTCTTATTTCTAAATTTCTGGCTGGTGTGAAATCAAGCTGCGTTTGAAAACTGTTTGCAAAGGAATTTCCTTCTAGGTTGTAAAAAACAATTTTCTGCGGTGAAATGTCTAAATCTGTAAGCACTTGATTCTGAAAATCTGTTCTGAAGAAATCGGCAACTAAGGATGCTTTTCTGTTAAATAATTTAAATTCCTGCTGAACACTTGCGCCGTAATTCCAGGCAATTTCAGGTTTTAAATCATAGATTTTTCCACCATTTCCTAAGATTTCAATTTGTCGGTTAGAAGCAAAATACTGCTGACTTTCCGCAAAAATATTAGCCGTTCTGAAACCTCTTCCGGCTGATAGGCGTAGAATTGTCTGCGGCGAAAGATCATATTTAAAGTTAAGTCTTGGGGTAAACTGCGTGCCAGCTAAATTGTGGAAATCTGTTCTCGCACCCGCAACCAAAGTATATTTCAAGCCCGTAAGCGTATATTCGAAAAATAATCCAGGAACCGTTTCTGTTCTTTGATAATTTTGCGTTAAATAATGTTCATCAAACTGGTCATATAGAAAACTCGCACCGGTTTTAAATTTGTTGTTGGAATTGCCAATAATACTTTCAAAAACCAGATTAGAGTAAAAAGTATTCTGTTTGCCCCAGTAATTTCTTTTTCCAAAAAAACTATCTTGTTGATGGGTTGTAAATTGGTTCATCCAACCAATACTTTGGTAGGGTTTATCTTTAAAAATATAACCAGTTTTATTCCAGATTTCAAAACGGGAAAGATCAATCCCAACGCCGTAAGCGTTTTGCTGAGAACGGTCTATTTTTTTATTAAAATCGGTTTGTCCTCCAAAACGTTCATCTTTCACAAAACTAATTCCGAAATGGGTTCCCCATCCAGAATTTTCTAAATCATTATAATTTAGCAAATAAGCGGCGTTAATTTGATTACCGGTTGGCTGATCGAGAAAACCATCGTCATTAGAGTCAATTTTGCCTATGGTTGCATTGCCATGAAGTAATACAGACTGATTCCATTTTTCGTTTAATTGCGTGGTCGAAGTGATGTTTGTTTCTAACCTTCCATTAGCATCTGCAAAAACATTGAGGGCAGTTTCGGGTTTTTCATTAAATTTTAAAAGTTCGGTATTAATTTGACCGGTAATACTTTCATAACCGTTGACGACGGTACTGCCACCTTTAGTTAACTGAATTCCCCCAATCCATCGTCCCGGAATTAAATTTAAACCATAAGGCGCCGCCAATCCACGAATGGATGGCAAAAGTTCTTTAGTCAACGATGTATATTTCTGATCTAAACCAAGCATTTTCAACTGCTTCGTTCCGGTTACTGCATTGCTGAAAGAAACATCGACGGTTGCATTGGTTTCGAAACTTTCAGATAAATTACAGCAAGCAGCTTTGAGCAATTCTTTGGTTCCTATATTAAAGGTCAATCCCGTTTCTTTTTTACTTAATGCAGTAGCATCAGCGAGTTTAACAACGCGAACTTCCTCCAGCGATTTTTGAAAATGATCTTCATAATTGCTGAAATCTTTTTTAGGTTTTGGCGAATCGGAATGTACGCCACTTCCTTTAACGCCGAGCGCCACGTCACGGTCATAAAGGCAACAACCTGGCAATTTTTTATACATATTATCTGTCGCGGAGAATTTCTCGTTATCGTGTCCGACATCTGCAATTTTTTTCAGAATGACATCAGCGGAAGTTTGTGCAGGATCAAATTCTAGAGAAACTTTTTGTGTTTCTGCATTCCAAAATGCTTCCGTTGCGCCTGCATCTTTTGCGGCAGTTTCAATTCTGGCTTTACACATGTCACAATTTCCGCGCACAAAATATTCCTCGTTAGGTTCCTCGGTTTTAGTTTCTGCGGACAAGAAAGAAGGACTTCTTTCATAATGACAGCATCCGGGAAGTTTTTCATAAACTTCGGCAGAAGCAGTATATTTTTCATTATCGTGACCGACGTCAGCAATATTTTTTAAGATTAAATCTGCGGAAGTTTTTGTGGGATCAAATTCTAATTCTAATTTTTGAGATTCTGCATTCCAAACCGCTGTAGTGGCGCCGGATTTTTGAGCAGCAGTTTCAATTCTTTCCTTACACATATCGCATTCTCCTTTGACCATAAAAGTTGATTTTGTAATGGTTTGAGCGAATATAAATGACGAGAATAGAAGAGAAAATACGAAGAGACTTTTTAATAAAGTTTTCATTTTTTAAAGTAAATTAATTAACAGAAAGATTTACCAAAAGAACGATCCTTTGGTTGTAAATGAAGGTGTTAACTAATTTTAGGCGGTTGCCAGATGTTCTGAATAGCTGATGAAAAGTAGGAAGTGCTGTAATCGAAATTGCTTTTTGGCACAAACAAATTCTTCTCCGTAGAATTTTTAAATTCCGGTGAAAGAAAATTCATTACAAAATTTACAGTGCAAGACTTACAATCGTTGCAATCATTTCCGCAATCTTCTTTTTTAGGATCTTTTGTCGTTTTCGAATGACAGTTAGATGGTTTTTTGGAAGAGCAACAGTCTTTGCTATCTGCTTTCTGCTCGCAATGTTCGACAGGACTTTGGGCAAACACCATTTGTGTGGGCAAGGTAAAAATACCCAATCCCAAAACAATAAAAAGTATTTTCAAAGTCTTCAACATGATTTTGCAAAATTACATAAATAATATTAATCGTAAAGAATCATGTTAAATCTTCTTAATTAAAGTTAAAAAAAAATGATTCAAGATCCTGATAGTTAATTAATTGTATTTTTGCCGCTTCAATTAATTAAATTTATATCATATGCAGAAAGTTCTTTTATCCTTACTAACTGTTCTCTTTTTGAGTACTTCGTTCTACAAGATCGAGAGTAATAAGGAAAAACAAACACCCGAAATTCTAAAAACGAACCCTCAAAATTTAATACCGAAAGCAAGTTTTAAAAATTCTGCAGCAGTAGCTGAGGAAATTTATAATTCGATATCATTCACCGACATGAGCACTCTAAAATCGGAAGTCTTTTCTAAAGCATATCTTGGATTTGAAAATTTAAAAAAAGAAGGTAAACTCAATCAAGATTCAAATTTACTAACCATTTGTGATTTTTCTCTTTCTTCCTCAGAAAAGCGTCTTTGGGTAATCGACGTAGCTGAAAAGAAGGTCCTCTATAACTCCTTAGTCGCACATGGAAAAAATACGGGTGAAGAATTCGCGCAAAATTTCTCTAATACTGAAAGTTCTTACCAAAGCAGCCTTGGGTTTTATATCACAGAAGGTTCCTATAATGGTTCAAATGGGTATTCTCTTAAACTTATCGGCATGGATAACGGATATAACGATGCCGCGTTTCAGCGTGCGATCGTTATGCATGGTGCAGATTATGTAAGTGAAAACTTTATAAAAAGTCAGAAGCGCCTGGGCAGAAGTTGGGGATGTCCGGCGGTACCACGAGAATTGGCAAAACCAATCATCAATACTATTAAAGATAAGAATTGCCTTTTTATTTATTATCCCGATGAACAATATCTCTCGACTTCCAAGTGGCTAAAAGTTGACCAGAATTCCTAAATAAATACAAAAATCCCGCTTCAAATGAGAAGCGGGATTTTTATTGGTTTATTTTAATTCAATAGGATTGTTGTTTTTATTGAATTCTTCTTTTAGTCGATCTTCCATTCGCTTTCGCTGATTGGGATCCATTTGCATTCTCCACGGACCACCCCTACTCGTCAGCGCTGCGGTAGGATCTTTTCTAAACTGATTCTGTTGCTTTTCAAAGGCTGCTCGTTTCACGGTGATTGTAGAACCTCGTTGTGTAAAACTCGCAACTTCATTAATCTTTTTAGCTTCTTTCAAATCGAAACTGTAATCTCCTTGGGAATCCTCAACTTTAACGATTAATCCTGGAAGTCCAGAAAATTTATAAGGACCATCCTGAAAAGGAATTTCTGTAGTGAACCACGCATACCAAATTCTTCCTGCAAAATCAGTTTCTGCCTTCTGAGTTTTATAGTCTCCTATTTTAGAGGTTTCAGGGAGGATTTTCCAGTCCATGGGACGATCTTCTTCATAAGCATATTGGTCTCTTGCAATCTGTGATTTGAATATTTTCTTCCCGGTTTTATAATCTTTTTCTACGATAAAATCAATATTGCTTCTCAAGGCCTGCCTTTGGTCTTGACTGAAATTATAAATTCCAGTTTGGCGCATTCTAGCGAAAATAGAGTCTGTTTTTAAGCGATTCTCTGCATAGAAAATAGAATTCCCGGCCGAAACATCTAGGTTTGCAAGTTCCGATTTTTGTATGGTCTTATCCGTAGAGTCTGTCTTCATGGTTACCTGGTAAACAAAACGGTTGGCCTGGGCGAAGATTATTTGAGTTGCTAAACCCAAAAAAAGAAGTCCTAATTTTTTCATTTTCGAAATTTGATTTTTGATGCTTTTGGCTTGCAATAGTTAAATACACAAGTCTATAAGATGAATAGACAAATATACATGACCAAATTTGATTTTCATTTTATTATTAGTAATTTTGCAATCTAAAATGATTCTAAATAAAAACAATGATAAAAGTAAGCGATCACGCAAAAGAAAAAGCCATTCAGTTAATGACTGAAGAAGGTTTTAAACCTTTTGAGGATTATATAAGAGTCGGCGTAAAAAGTGGCGGTTGTTCAGGATTAGAATATGTTCTAAAATTTGATAACGAAAAGGCCGATTCAGACCAGGTTTTCGAGGATAATGGGATTAAAATTATTATCGATAAAAAATCAATTCTCTATCTCGCAGGCACTGTCTTAGAATACTCTGGAGGTTTGAATGGAAAGGGATTTATATTTAATAATCCCAATGCAAATAGAACTTGCGGTTGCGGTGAGAGTTTCTCACTGTAAAATTTTTAATTTTTTAAAATGGCTACAAAATATACAGAAGACGATCTTAGGGTCGATCTTGAAAATCAAAAATACGAATACGGCTTTACCACGGATATTGAATACGACGACTTTCCTAATGGTTTATCAGAAGAAATCATAAGAATGATTTCGGCTAAAAAAGAAGAACCGGAATGGATGACCGAATGGCGTTTGGAATCGTACAGAATCTGGCTGAAAATGGAAGAGCCTGATTGGGCCAATGTTACTTACGAAAAGCCTGACTTTCAATCAATTCGTTATTATTCGGCACCAACCGTAAAACCAGAATTGGCAAGTCTAGATGAGGTGGATCCAGAATTATTGAAGACCTTTGCTAAATTGGGAATTAATATCGAGGAGCAGAAAAGACTTTCAGGAGTCGCAATGGATATCGTAATCGATTCAGTTTCTGTAAAAACTACGTTCCAAAAAACGTTAAAAGATAAAGGAATTATTTTCTGTGCCATTTCTGAAGCAATCAGAGATTATCCGGAACTGGTTCGTAAATATATTGGTAAAGTTGTTCCCAGAGGAGATAACTACTATGCCGCTTTAAACTCAGCCGTGTTTTCAGACGGAAGTTTCTGCTACATTCCAAAAGGCATTAAATGTCCGATGGAACTTTCAACATACTTTAGAATAAACAAATCAGGAAGTGGACAGTTTGAAAGAACTTTACTCATTGCTGATGAAGGAAGTTATGTATCGTACTTAGAAGGCTGTACTGCGCCGGCAAGAGATGAAAATCAATTGCATGCTGCTGTGGTAGAATTGTTTGCTATGGATAATGCTGAAATTAAATACTCAACTGTACAAAACTGGTATCCTGGAGATTCAGAAGGTAAGGGTGGAGTTTTCAATTTCGTAACAAAAAGAGGAATTTGTGAGAAAAACGCAAAAATCTCATGGACACAAGTTGAAACTGGTTCAGCCGTAACTTGGAAATATCCAAGCTGTATTTTGAAAGGTGATAATTCAGTTGGAGAATTTTACTCTATCGCGGTAACTAATCATCATCAATATGCTGATACCGGAACTAAGATGATTCACATCGGAAAGAATACAAAATCAACGATTATTTCTAAAGGAATCTCCGCTGGAAAATCAAACAACTCTTATAGAGGATTAGTGAAAATGATGCCTTCTGCAAAAGGAGCGCGTAACTTTTCACAATGTGATTCTTTATTAATGGGTAATGAATGTGGTGCACATACTTTCCCGTATATCGAAGTTAAAAATCCGACGGCACAATTAGAGCACGAAGCAACTACTTCTAAAATTGGTGAAGATCAAATCTTTTATTGTAACCAAAGAGGAATCAGTACAGAAAAAGCAATTGCATTGATTGTCAACGGTTTCGGAAAAGAAGTATTGAATAAATTACCAATGGAATTTGCCATCGAAGCACAGAAATTATTAGAAATATCTCTAGAAGGAAGTGTTGGATAAAATGGATTGTTCCATTTAAACATTCATTTCAAAACTTCTTTTTTTAAAGAATTTATATATCATAACAGTAAAAAAAACAGGAAGTAATTAACTTTTAATTTATCTAATTACCTCATTTCATATTATGTTAAAAATTAACAACTTACACGCTAGAATCCAAGACGGAGCAGAGATCTTAAAAGGGATCAACCTACAAATAAATCCAGGTGAAGTTCACGCCATCATGGGACCAAACGGAGCCGGAAAATCAACTCTTGCTTCTGTGATCGCAGGAAAAGAAGAATACGAAGTAACTGATGGTGAAATCCTTTTCGAAGGAAAAGACATCGTTGAAGATGCTCCCGAAGAAAGAGCACATGAAGGAATTTTCCTTTCGTTCCAGTATCCGGTAGAGATTCCCGGAGTTACCGTAACTAACTTTATCAAAGCAGCCATCAACGAAAACCGAAAAGCAAAAGGTCTAGAAAATATGTCGGCAAAAGAAATGTTGGCTTTGGTTAAAGAAAATTCGGAAAAATTAAACATTAAAAGAGAGTTTCTGAACCGTTCATTAAACGAAGGATTTTCTGGAGGTGAGAAAAAACGAAATGAAATCTTCCAGATGATGATGTTGAATCCCAAGTTGGCGATTCTTGATGAAACCGATTCAGGATTAGATATTGACGCTTTGAGAATTGTTGCAGATGGAGTAAATTCTTTCAGAAAAGAAGGAAACGCTGTTTTGTTAATCACTCACTACCAGAGACTTTTAGATTATATCGAGCCAGATTTTGTACATGTTTTAGCCGACGGAAAAATCATCAAAACCGGTGATAAATCGCTTGCTTTAGAATTGGAAGACAAAGGATACGATTGGCTACTTAATTAATTTGAAATTTGATGTTTGAAATTTGATATTATGCCAACGATAAAAAACTTCGAAGATTTAGAAATTTGGCAAAAATCAAGAATACTTTGTCAAAATATAGACAAGCATTGTCTTAAAAATAACAAATTTCAAAAACATGATCAAAATCAAATCGATCGCTCTTCTGCTTCTGTGATGGATAATATTGCTGAAGGTTTTGAAAGGGAAGGAAACAAAGAATTTGCGAATTTTCTTACTATGTCGAAAGGTTCTGCAGGAGAAGTTCGTTCTCAATTAATTAGAGCATTTGATCGAAATTATTTAGACGAAAGTACTTTTTTAATGCTTAAGGATGAAGCAGTCAATATGTCAAAGATGCTATCAGGATTTATTAATTATCTGAAAAATTCGGAACATAAAGGGAATAAATTTAATAGGAATAAAGAAAATGAATGATGTTTGAGCATAAAAATTTCAAATGTCAAACTTCAAATATCAAATATAATAATGGCTCTATTAGAAAATATACAAAACAACCACGCTGCTTTTTTAGACACGCTTCAACACCGTTTTCTGGATGAGACTCGAAATGCTGCCTTGAAAAAGTTTTTTCATTTCGGCTTTCCAACTAAAAAAGACGAGGAATATAAATACACGAACTTAAGAGAAATCACCGAGAGGAATTATAATTTCTTCCCGAAAGAAGCGCATACGATTTCGAAAGAACAGATTGCAGAACTGCATTTGGGCGAAGAAAATTTTGACTGGATTGTCTTTATTAATGGACAGTTACACAAAGAATTATCAAAAATTTCAATTGAAAATGTAGAACTTCTTTCTTTTAATTATGCTCTAAATGATCCAAAACATAAAGATGTTTTCGAACATTATTTCAATACGCTCGCTGATCAAAATTTAGCGTTCACCAATTTGAATACGGCTTATTGCAAGATGGGATTTTTCTTGAAAGTTCCAAAAAATGTCGTGATTGAAAAACCAATTCACGTGTTCTACATCTCTCAAAATCAAGACGAAAACACATTCTATAATACCCGTAATCTACTGATTGCAGAAGAAGGTGCTAAGATTGAAGTGATTGAAAGTCATCATAACTTCGATGAAACTTACGTGTTCACCAATTCAGTTACTGAAATTTTCACTTACCAAAATGCAAAAGCAGATTGGCATAAAGTGCAAAATGACAGCAACACGTCTTATATGATGGATCACACTTTTGCAAAACAGGAGCGTGACAGTTTAACGACGGTCAACACGTTTTCGTTCGGTGGAAAATTGGTGCGTAACAACTTAGATTTTATTCATAACGGCGAGAATATCAACTCGTTCATGAACGGAATCACGATTATCGACGACGAACAACTGGTCGATCATCATACCGCAGTTCACCACAAAACGCCAAATTGCGAGAGTTACCAAAACTACAAAGGAATTTACAAAGGCAAATCTCACGGGGTTTTCAACGGTAAAGTTTATGTAGATAAAATCGCTCAGAAAACCAATGCTTATCAGCAAAATAACAATATTTTGCTCGACGAAGGAGCCTCGATTGACAGCAAGCCGCAATTGGAGATTTTCGCAGATGATGTGAAATGTTCGCACGGTTGTACGGTTGGTCAGTTGAATGAAGACGCTTTGTTTTACCTTCGCGCCCGTGGAATTTCCAAGAAAGAAGCGCAGGCAATGTTATTGTTCGCCTTCGCAAATGATGCCATGGAAAATATCGATATTGAACCACTTCGAGTTAAAATCTCCAAACTTCTGGCAGAAAAATTGGAAGTAGATATGGAGTTTGAAGATATATTTTAGGGCGACAAATTTGACTACGTCGAAAGTTAATTTTTTATTTTTTTTGGCGACTTTTCCGCCGGAGTTTATCCTGAGCTTGTCGAAGGATTCCCGCTTTTTTAATTGCTGACTTCGACAAGCTCAGCCACCAATTAAAAAGAGCTCCACTCAAGTCGGGTCGCAACTGGGAATGAAAAACAACATTTGGTTATAAAACCAAATCAATAAAAGAAACGGGCTGAAGCCCGTTTTTTTTTGTTTGAAACAAAATTCAGCCTAATCCAAACCTGTATTTCTTTACACGATAAAAGTGTGTTATAAACTCGTGCCTTTGCTAAGTGAAACGCCTTTGCGACCGTAATTTTTTCACAGTGTATTTGTAATTCCTTTGCGTCTTTGCGTGAAAATAAATTTACTATAAATATTGATTGTACCAAAAACTCATATCTTTAAAATATGAATCTAAAACATATCAAAGACCATCTAAACGCCTACAAAGAACACGACCAAATTTTCGATGCCGCGCATTTTCTCATTGAAACTTTTGGATTAGAGAGTGAAAACTTCGCAGGTTTCGGTTTTCGTCCGGAATTAGAGCCGAACAAAATGCTATTAACCACTGATGGAGCACTGGGTGAAAAACAAATGGTCATGATTCCCCGAAACCTTTTTGATTTCGATCTGAATTTGGTTGCAAACATGGTTGCGCACGAAATGTTACATGTTCGGCAAAAAGCCCCGGAAACCTTAGTAGAAGATAAAAACGAAAGAGAGTTTCAGGCCTATTACGAAATGCTTTTCCATCAAGAATTTCCGCTCGTTCCCGAGGTTTCAGATTTCCATAAAAAATTCTTCGGTGAAAAAGCTTTGGAATATTATAAGAGAATGGGTGAGGATTCTGAATTGCAAAAGAAATATTTAGATCCGACAGTTGAAGTTGAGAACTTAATTAATTCATTAACTCACCCACTGATCTAGTGTTTGAATGACTTTCCATTTCCCATTAATTTTTTTAAAAATAGCTGTACTCCCTCCTCCTTCCAGTGGTCCGCACGACATTGAAGTAATCACAATGCAGATATCCTTCTCTTTATTGAAATAAGGGATTGAATATGATCTTATACATTTGTTACCAAATTCTCTTCTGAATTGCATCCAATAATCGTCAGCTGACTTATAGTTCTCTCGGATTTTATATAATTTCTCTTCATTAATAAAATCAACTTTGGAGATTATTCTAGCTGTATCTAAAACAAAATTCGAATTCGTTTTTAATTGAATTTTGATATGTTTTAAATCTTCCTTGCTAAAGATGCCATCTTCAGGTAAATAGATAGTTCCACTAGAACTTGCAGGAGGTGGAGGTTCGTCGTAATTGGTAACTTTTACTTTGAAGGCTATGTCAGAAGGTTTTAAAATTTTATATAAATAACTATTAGCATCTCTGAAGACTTTGTCATTTACAATATCTTCATCAATCAGTTGATTTAAAACTTCATATTTTAAATCTAGAGTCTCATCCTTTTTCTTGCAGGAAAAAAGTAGAAATATTAAAATTAAAAAGATTGTACTTCTTATCAACAGTTGAGGAATTGAAGTTATTTCAGAAATCCTTCCAAAATCTCACATGCAGATTTCGGTAAATTGGTTCCTGGACCAAAAATATAATGAGCTCCATTTTCATAAAGAAACTCATAATCCTGTTTTGGAATCACGCCACCAACTACAATCGTAATGTCATCTGCACCGAGTTTCTTCAATTCGGCAACTACTTGCGGTACCAAAAATTTATGTCCGGCCGCTAAAGAAGAAACGCCCAAAATGTGAATGTCATTTTCTACGGCTTGTTTCGCCACTTCTTCTGGGGTTTGAAATAACGGAGCAACGTCAACATCAAATCCCATATCTGCAAAGGCTGTTGCGACTACTTTTGCACCACGATCGTGACCATCTTGTCCCATTTTAACGACCATGATTCTTGGTCTTCTTCCCTCGAGCTCTTCAAATTTTTCAGTTAAAGCAAGTGCTTTCGGGAAATATTCATTTTTGCTTGCATTCATGGCGTAAACTCCTTGTATGGTTCTGATATTGGCTTTGTACCTTCCGAAACTTTCTTCCATTGCGTCGCTCATTTCTCCAAGTGTCACTCTTCTGCGAGCAGCTTCAATGCAGATTTCTAAAAGATTTCCTTCTCCGGATTTTGCGAATTCTTTTAGTTTTTCTAAAATTTCTGTAACCGCTTCCGGATTTCTTTCGCTTTTAATTTGATGTAATCTTTCGATTTGTTTACGTCGAACTTCAGAATTATCGATATCTAAAATATCCAACTCCATTTGTTTTTGAGTCGATTTGAAAGAATTAACTCCAATAATGAATTCTTCGCCACTATCGATTTTTGCTTGCTTTTTTGCCGCAGCTTCTTCGATTCTCATTTTCGGAATTCCGGCTTCAATGGCTTTTGTCATTCCGCCTTCTTTTTCTACTTCATCGATGAATTTCATGGCTTCATCAATCATTTGCTGCGTCAGACTTTCTACCAGATGACTTCCGCCCATTGGATCGACCACATCACAGATGCCACTTTCCTGCTGTAAAATAATCTGGGTATTTCTGGCAATTTTCGCGGAGTAATCGGTCGGTAAAGCAATGGCTTCATCCAAAGCATTGGTATGTAAAGATTGCGTTCCACCCAAAGCTGCAGATAATGCTTCGATGGTCGTCCTTGTAATATTGTTAAAAGGTTCCTGCTCGGTTAAGCTCCAGCCTGAAGTTTGAGAATGCGTTCTTAAAGCAAGTGATTTCGGATTTTGAGGATTAAATGGAGTCAGGAGATTTGCCCAAATATATCGCGCTGCCCGCATTTTAGCAATTTCCATAAAATGGTTCATTCCAACTGCCCAGAAAAAAGATAATCTTGGTGCAAAATCATCAATTTTCATTCCGGCTTTCATTCCGGTTCGTACATATTCTAAACCATCTGCTAAAGTATATGCCATTTCCAAGACGGGCGTCGCTCCAGCTTCCTGCATGTGATATCCGGAAATTGAAATCGAATTAAATTTCGGAATATTTTGGGCTGTATATTCGAAAATATCAGCAATAATTTTCATGGATGGAGTTGGTGGATAAATGTAAGTATTCCGAACCATGAATTCTTTTAAAATATCGTTCTGAATCGTGCCTGAAAGCTTTTCCTGAGAAACTCCCTGTTCTTCTGCAGCCACAATATAAAAAGCCAAAACGGGTAAAACGGCGCCGTTCATCGTCATAGAAACCGAGATTTCATCTAATGGAATTTCATTAAATAAAATCTTCATGTCTTCCACAGAATCAATTGCTACTCCGGCTTTTCCAACATCACCTTCAACTCTCGGATGATCAGAATCATAACCGCGGTGTGTTGCCAAATCGAAGGCAACCGACAGCCCTTTTTGTCCCGCTGCTAAATTTCTTCTGTAAAATGCGTTTGATTCTTCAGCGGTAGAAAATCCGGCATACTGACGAATCGTCCAGGGTTTTTGAACATACATTGTTGAATACGGTCCTCGTAAATAGGGCGCAACGCCGGCAGAATACTGTTTTTCTGTGAGGACTTTTGAATCGTTTTCGGTATAAGAAGATTTCATTTCCAAACCGTCTTTTTCAAAAAAGTAGGGAAGTGTCGCTTCCGATTTTAAGGAAAAGTCAGGATTTGTATTTTGGATTTTTTGACGCATTTTACTTGGCTTTATAGCAAGTAAAGTTACAAAATTCCACCATCGAGGAAAACTGAAAATAACATACTATAAAAAAACCTTACAATTAAATTGTAAGGCCCTATTTTATTTGGTTTCAGATTCTGTTCTGCTCGTTTTCCGTTGCACTTTTACTTTGTCATCGGCTTTATTAATTTCTTCTTTGATGTTCTCGCCTGTCGTTTCTAATGCATCGCCTGTTTGCTTTGCGGCTACCTCTATTTTGTTGCCAACCTTTTCTGCGGTAGAGTCTATTCTTTCTCTATCTAGACCCACGGTTTCTACGGTAGTTCGGTCACCATCATCATCGATCGTTGTAGTGACTTTTTTTTCACACGCCGTAAGAACGAGTGAAAGGATAAAACATCCAATAATTAATTTTTTCATAATTGTAAATTTTGTGCGCTTGTCAAATATATAAAAATTGAAGATGTAAAAATAAAAACCCTGCAATTATTATTGCAGGGTCTCAATAAACGATACGTTTACTTATTTTGTGATATCACCATCGCCATCTGTAGCGTCTTTGGCAGCATCTTTAACAGCATTTGCGCCCTCTTCGATAGCATTACCTGTAGCATCAATGGCGTTGCCAGTTGCATTATCAACAGAATCAGTGATTGGCATTGAATCATTATCTACGATAATAACTGATGCAGTTGTATCCATGTCTGAATCTGTATTTACAGTTTCTGTTTTTTTACAAGATGTTAAAGCTAGAAATCCAACAGCTCCAAGAATAAAAATTGACTTTTTCATAAGACGTTTGTTTTAAAATTTTTGCTAATATATTAAAATATTATTATAGTACTAATAATTTTCTTCTTCTCCTTTCATTTTCTCCGCATTTTCTGCCATAATAACGGCATCGATCATTTCCTGAATATCTCCATTCATATACGCATCAAGGTTGTACATCGATTTATTGATGCGGTGATCAGTAACTCTTCCCTGCGAATAGTTATAAGTCTTGATTTTTGCCGAACGGTCACCTGTGGAAACCATTGATTTTCTTTGAGCAGCAACGTCACCCACGGCTTTTTGCAATTCGATGTCGTATAATTTGGTTCGAAGCATTTCCATGGCTAATTCACGGTTTGCCAACTGGGAACGTGCCTGCTGACAAACAACCACCATTCCGGACGGTTTATGTGTTAACTGTACTTTTGTTTCTACTTTATTTACATTTTGCCCACCAGCACCTCCAGAACGTGATGTTTGCATTTCGATGTCTGCAGGATTTAATTCAAAATCCACTTCTTCAGCTTCTGGTAAAACTGCGACGGTAATTGCTGAAGTATGAACTCGGCCTTGAGATTCTGTTTCTGGAACACGTTGAACGCGATGAACACCAGATTCAAATTTCATAATGCCATAAATGCCATCATTTCCTTCTACTTTTATAATCAATTCTTTATAACCTTTTGAAGCTTCGCTGGAGTCTGTAATTTCGTGTTTCCAACCTTTTGATTTGAAATACATGGCGTAGGCGCGATAAACGTCTTCCACAAAAATTGCGGCTTCATCTCCGCCAGTTCCTGCACGAAGTTCGACAATCACGTTTTTATCATCGGTTGGATCTTTCGGGATTAGAAGAACTTTTAATTCTTCTTCTAAGCCGGGGATTTTGTCGAGCATTTCATATTTCTCCAGTTTTGCCATTTCTACAAACTCCTTATCAGAACCGTCGGCGATAATTTCGTCGGATTCTTGGATGGTATTTAGAGCTTGCATATACTGATCGAAAACGGCAACTATTTTTCCCAAATCGCTGTATTCTTTATTCAAGGTAGAATATTTCTTCTGATCAGAAATGATATCTGGCTGAATAATGAGATCTGCGACTTCATTATAGCGTTGTTTGATGGCTTCGAGTTTTGGTATGAGAGACTTTGACATTTCTGAAATTTTGTGTGTGCAAAGATAAAGAAAAATGAGGCAAGTGAAAAGTAGGATTTCTCCTGTGGAAAGATAAAATATAAGAGGTTTTAGCCCCGATCGCAGTGAAAATCCCGGACCCGCCCTGGCGGGGAGGAATTGTAACGAAGAGCGGGTTTGAATGTGAAAGAAATGTGGAATGAGTTGCTCCTCCTATTTAAACAACGCACAAAAAAAATCAGCTTCTAAATAAATAGAAACTGATTCAATATATAGTTTTGCTTTGCGATTGCTTTTCCCGAAATTAAGGTGGGAAAGCAATGACATCAACTAGTGATGACCGTGACTGTCGCCCGTATGAAGAAATGGACCGCGCCCTTTTGGATTACTGAAAATTACTTCAGCTCCTTGCTCGGGTAACGTTTTTCTTCTGATCTCTTCTGGATCGAAGGCTTTTGTTTTCCCAAAATATTCCGCTAAACCGGCGGTAAGCCAGATTGGGATCACATATCCGAAAAACATGAAAATACACCAAAATCCGATAAGGAACATGGTTACGAAATAAACCGTCCAGAGGAATTGGTAGAAAGGGAAAAATGCTGATAACATCATCATTGCAATAGATTTTAGGCAAAAATAGGATAAATTTCTTGGTGTACAAAAGATTTACCTTTGATTTTCGCTATTTAAATTGATTTTAAATTTAGTTAGTGTGCGATTGATTCGAAAAAATCATTTCCTTTATCATCTGATATAATGAATGCAGGAAAATTTTTGATTTCTATTTTGCGTACGGCTTCCATGCCAAGTTCTTCAAAGTCAACTACTTCCACCGCAGTAATATTTTCTTTTGCCAAAATTGCAGCTGGCCCTCCAATTGAACCTAGATAAAAACCACCGTATTTATGACACGCGTTGGTAACCTCTTTACTCCGGTTTCCTTTTGCAAGCATAATCATACTTCCGCCATTTGACTGGAATTCATCTACATAAACATCCATTCTTCCGGCGGTTGTGGGACCAAAACTTCCTGAGGCCATTCCCTGTGGAGTTTTTGCGGGACCGGCGTAATAAATGGGGTGATTTTTAAAATATTCAGGCATTGGCTGACCGCTGTCTAATAATTCCTTAATTTTTGCGTGTGCGATATCGCGAGCGACAATTAAAGTTCCGTTCAGGCTAAGTCTTGTTTTAATGGGATATTTTGATAATTCCGCTAAAATATCGGCCATTGGTTGATTTAAATCAATGGAAACCGCTTCTTCTAAATGCGGCGGAGTTAAGGGTAAAAACTGTTTTGGATTGGTTTCTAGTTGTTCTAAAAATATTCCGTCTTTGGTGATTTTTCCTTTAATATTTCGGTCTGCTGAACAGGAAACTCCCATTCCAACAGGACATGAAGCAGCATGTCGCGGTAAACGAATTACCCGAACATCGTGTGTTAAGTATTTCCCGCCAAACTGTGCTCCGATGGAACTTTCTTGGCAAATTTTCTGAACTCTTTTCTCCCATTCCAGATCACGGAACGCCTGACCACCCATATTTCCTTCAGTTGGAAGGTGATCATAATATCCAGCGCTTGCTTTTTTCACCGCCGCTAAATTCGCTTCTGCGGAAGTACCACCAATAACCAGCGCCAAATGGTATGGCGGGCAAGCCGCAGTTCCTAAATCCATAATTCTCTCGCGTACGAATGCTTCCAAAGAACTGTCGTTAAGTAGGGATTTTGTTTTTTGATATAAAAATGTTTTGTTCGCCGAGCCACCACCTTTTGCTAAAAACAGGAATTTGTATTCGTTTCCTCGTTCCGCATAAATATCAATTTGAGCAGGAAGGTTAGAAGCTGAATTTTTCTCTTCGAACATGGTTAATGGAACGACTTGGGAATATCGTAAATTTCTCTTTTGGTACGTGTTGTAAATTCCCTTTGAAATCCACTCTGCATCATCTACGCCAGTGTAAATGTTTTCTCCTTTTTTGGCAGAACAGATCGCGGTTCCCGTATCCTGACAAGAAGGTAAGGCGCCTTCAATAGCCACCGCCGCATTTTGTAGAAGATTATACGCTACGAAACGGTCGTTATCTGTTGCTTCCGGATCATCGATTATTTTCCGAAGTTTTGCCAAATGTGAAGATCGCAGCATAAAAGAAACATCAGCCAATGCGTTTTCTGCCAGCAATTCTAATGCTTTGGGATCGACATTCAAAATCTGGCGATCACCAACTTTTTCTACGGTTACATAGTCCGAAGTAAGTTTTTTGTACTGCGTGTCGTCCGCAAGAATTGGGTACGGTTCCTGATAGTGAAATTCCATAATATGATTACTTATTTTAAAGCCGCAAAATTACAGAAAAATTAAGAGTTAATGGGAAATGCCGAGTGTTATAAAATAAAAAAAGTGAAGAATGATTTCTTCACTTTTTGAGATGCTTTAAAGATAATTATTACAGTTTGCATCTTTTTCAATTTTTTGCGTAGAAAAAGATGCGTAAATATTTCTTCCGTCATTTGTGTTTGTGCAAATTTAGGTGCTTTGGTTGTCAACTTCTGTCAAACACTCGCTCGACTGAAAAGAATTATTGGAAACTACGAAAGCGTCATCATTATACATTTGCAGAATGTCTTTATATTTATCAATAATCATGTCTCCTAAAATCTTGGGTTTTATTACTTTAACATTGCTCATCCATTGAAATATCCAGCCCGCCAGTTCTCTGTTCAGACCACATTTCATCGACATCAAATAATTACCGTTTTCTAGTTGCTCAAAAACTTGGGACTGATGCCAAAATTGGTTTTTAACAAAAGTTCCCGTAAACTCACTGAATTCCAGTTCGATATCATAGATTTCTTCGGTCATGTTTTCTGTGATTCCAAATCTTTTTTCCAATTCAGCTTCCGATTTAGTAAGTAAATGCATTGCTTCAAAAAGTTCGTTGGTCAGTTTATAACTTTTGATTTGTTCTAATCCGATGACCAAAAGTTTCTTTTGATTTTTCAGATATCCCGAAAGATGGACGACACCACGATGATACAATAGCTGAAGCGGTAAAAAAGACTGCGGAAAAACAAGATTGTTTCCCATAGATGTATAATCGAAATTTACAGAGTCCAAATAAATTTCTCTTTTGTTTTGAATGCTCCAAATGCAATCGTCCAGAATTTTGCTGTAGGTTTTAAAGTAAATTCCTTCAAAGAAATAGGTGGACCTGATTTGAGTTTCGGCAATTGTTGAAAAATTTTCGAAATGACTCTTGCTGAAATTTTTATAAAAAATATTTCGAATTTTATACAGTGATTCAGTTCTAGAGGAGACGACAGGCAAGGGAAGGAAGTTTTTGAATAAGATGTAAGAATTTAAGTCGAATTCGTTTAAAGGTGGTTCGCTATTTACATATTCGATTTTCCAGGTTTTCCGGTTTTTTTCCCCCACCGAAACCACTACTTTTTCTTCGGGTAATATTAAAGATGTTTCTAATTCTTGCAAATCTCGATACAAAGTTCTCGGTGAAACTTTAAGATCCTGCTTAGTAGCCCATTCGAGCAACATTTCAATCGTCACCGGACTGCTTTTCAACCGGCCATAAATTAGAAGTAAACGCGTAGACCGGTCTGACATTTCATTTTTATTTGATGATTAAATGTAAGGATTTCCCCAGACATTCAATTTCATGATGTTTTGTTTTATAGTTTTTTTTAAAACTTCAAGTTTTGTGGAGATTTTAAATTTGAGTAACTTTAAATCTATAAAATTTAACATATGAATTACAGAATAGAAAAAGACACCATGGGCGATGTTCAGGTTCCCGCAGATAAATTTTGGGGTGCACAAACCGAACGATCCAGAAATAATTTTAAAATTGGACCAGAAGCCTCCATGCCGCATGAAATCATCGAAGCGTTTGCTTATCTGAAAAAAGCAGCAGCGTTTACCAATGCTGAATTGGGCGTTCTTTCCAATGAAAAAAGAGACATGATTGCAAAAGTGTGTGATGAAATTTTAGAAGGAAATTTGAATGATCAGTTTCCCCTCGTCATTTGGCAGACAGGTTCCGGCACGCAATCAAATATGAATGTAAATGAAGTTATTTCTAATAAAGCACACGTAAACAATGGTGGGGTTTTAGGGGAAAAATCTGAAATTCATCCAAATGATGATGTCAATAAATCCCAAAGTTCAAATGATACTTATCCTACCGCAATGCATATTGCAGCCTATAAAAAAGTGGTAGAACATACCTTACCCGCGGTAGAAAAATTAAGGGATACTTTGCACGAAAAAGCAGAAAGTTTTAAATCAATAGTAAAAATTGGACGAACGCATTTAATGGATGCCACGCCTTTAACTTTGGGTCAGGAATTTTCAGGATATGTCGCACAGTTGGATTATGCGATGAAAGCAATCACGAATACTTTCGAACATTTACAGGAAGTGGCTCTCGGCGGGACTGCGGTTGGAACAGGTTTAAATACGCCAAAAGGCTACGATGTTTTGGTGGCGAATTATATTTCGGAATTTACAGGACTTCCGTTTGAAACAGCACCAAATAAATTTGAAGCGCTTGCTGCGCACGATGCGATTGTCGAAACTCACGGCGCATTGAAACAATTGGCGGTTGCATTATATAAAATCGCGCAGGATATTCGTTTCCTGGCTTCAGGACCGAGAAGTGGAATTGGCGAAATTCATATTCCGGAAAACGAGCCAGGTTCTTCGATTATGCCGGGCAAAGTAAATCCAACCCAGAATGAAGCAATGACAATGGTATGTGCACAGGTTTTAGGAAATGATACCACGATTTCTTTTGCGGGAACACAGGGTAATTTTGAACTCAATGTTTTCAAACCTGTGATGGCGTACAACTTCCTACAATCTGCGCAATTATTAGGTGACGCCTGTATTTCTTTCAATGATCATTGTGCGGTTGGAATTGAACCGAATGAACCAAGAATTAAAGAGTTGGTAGAAAAATCATTAATGTTGGTTACTGCTTTGAATACACATATCGGTTATGAAAATGCCGCAAAAATTGCAAAAACTGCCCACAAAAACGGAACAACTTTAAAAGAAGAAGCTGTGAATCTTGGACTTCTTACTGCCGATCAGTTTGATGAATGGGTAAAACCGGAAGATATGGTTTAAGGAGACGAATAGATAATAATATTGAAATGAAAAAACTCTGGAGAATTTTCCGGAGTTTTTTAGTTTTTAATTTTTAGGAAGGCAGAAGAACTTCTTCTTCAAAATAAAGTTCCAGCTCCCGCAAAGTTTCCGGTGTGGTAATGATATCCTTTGCGACTTCACCTTTGTTGAGGAGTACAATTCTGTTGCTCACTTCCGTCGTGTGTGCGAGATCGTGACTGGAAATTAAAAAGGTAACTTTTTCATTCTGCGACCAGCTTTTAATAAGTTTTTTCAGTTTGATCTGCGATGACGGATCCAGATTTGCAAAAGGTTCATCAAGCACAATAATTTCTGGTGTGCCAATTAATGCGCCTACAATACCTACTTTTTTCTGATTTCCTTTTGAAAGATCTCGAATATATTTCCCCGCATTTAAAATTTCACCATTAAAAAAATCGGTAAACTCATTGAGAAATTCCATTACAGCGACTTTGTTTTGACCACGTAATTCACCAAGATAATTAAAATATTCCTCCGGAGTTAGATAACCAATCAAAAAAGATTCATCTATAAAGGCGGAAACTTGCTTTTTCCAGAGTTCATTTTCGTTAACTTTATTTCCATCAATTTCTATAAATCCGCTGCTAGATTCTATTAAATCTAAAAGGAGACTGAAAAGAGTGGTTTTTCCGGCGCCGTTATTTCCTACAAGGCCGAAACTCTGACCTTTTGGAATCTCGAGTTGGTCAATGTGTAAAACTTTTTTGTCGCCGTACACTTTAGAAATATTGTTAATTGTAATCATAATTTGAATTTTATTAAAGTTTATTAAACTTTTTTAAAGGCATTAAGCGTTGAGTATTTTTGAGTTTTATAGGTTTTTACGATCTGATCAAAAATTTTGTCCCGCAAGAGAAATCCCGCCAATCCTAGAATTCCTAAGCTCGCTACCGCCATCTCTAATCCGAAGAAATATTTTACCACCGCAAAAACTGCCATTGGAACGCCCATTTGGGGAATAAGGATCAACAAAACTTTCATATTCATATTATTCGTGCCCCCACCAAAAGATTTTGCACGCGCGTTAAGATCAATCGGTGTTTTGTTGAAAGCGCCCGCCAATAAGGTGAGATAGGAGTTTACGCCAAGATTATACAAGCCCGCCGCAAAAATGGTCAGATAAAATTCCCAACTGATAAACACATAACCGATGGCTAAAACCATTGACACTGCGGTGACCAAAACCACGAGACTCCATTTTGCTTTTAGAAATTCTTTATACGGCACATTTTGGGTCATCATGAGTTGATAATAAGAACTGTCCCAGGCGGGAACTCTTTGACCAAACATAAACAGAAATCCTCCCGTAACAAATAGTCCGAGGAAAATTTGCATAAAATCGCTGCTGTAGGTTTTGCCAGTGAGATACAGTAAGCCATAAAATAGGAACATTACACCGGCAAAGAGCGCCGATTTCGCAGCTTTACTTCTTTTTAAAAGACGAATATCATTGTTGATGAATGTTCCCGTCGTACCAAAACGGTTTAAAAACTCTATATTTTCTGTCTTTCCCACTTCCTTTTCCATTTCAAGGCCGCGATCCAGATAGAAATTCTTCAATATATTCTGATACGCTAAGTAGGCGGTAATTGCAGTAAGCAATACAGGAACTAAAAAAGTTCCGGGAATGTGATAAAATGCATAGAAAATTTGTTCTGAATAATTAGAAAGATGAATGTATCCTAAATATTCGGCGATTCCCAGAGCGGCAATACATACTGCAACAGTATATAAAACTGCAGTTTTTTTATTCAGTAAAATATTCAGAAAATTATTGAAGTAAAAAACAAACATAATTCCGACTAAAAACATCAAGACATTTATAACCGGGAAATCACCATCGAAAATGAGCAACCCACAAAAAGGAATCATGAAAAGCAAATAACCCCAATTGAAAAAATGAAAAAATATTTTCAGTATCGTATAGTTAACTAAAGTTTTTTTTGAAATATTTTGGCTTAGAAAAGGTTTGATATTTTGGGTCGGCATCTGTTGCATAAAATACCGAATCACCAAATCGAGAACCGCGTAGTAAAGAAAAAATCTGCTAAAAACCCGAACAGGATCGGTATTCATTTCTTTCTGACTGTAGAAATAAAGGGCAAATGCCATTGCTACCATAGAAAGACTCAACCACATGTACGTAAAACCCATGAGGATTTTCATGGCGAGGTTCGCTCCGAATTGAGGATTTCTTAAAAAATTTTTGAGTTCTAGTCTTAAAAGTTTACCATACATGGCGGTCGTTTACATATAAGTGAGCAAAGACCGTGTTTTGTTACAGTTTACTTCATCAATTCTCGGGCTTGAGAAACAGCAGCATCCGTAATTTGTGCACCAGAAAGGAGTTGCGCGATTTCCTGAAGCTTTTCTTCTTCGGTGAGTCGAACGATCGTTGACTGCGTTTTACCCGAAATTTCCCTTTTGATGACTTTATAATTATTGTTTCCTTTTGCAGCAACTTGTGCAAGATGGGTGATGACGATGAGTTGCATATTTTCAGCCATTTCCTTCATCACATTTCCGATTTCTTCAGCAACTTTTCCGGAAACGCCGGTATCGATTTCATCTAGAATTAAAGTGGGAAGTTCTGCATTTTCTGCCATTAATTTTTTAATAGAAAGCATCACACGAGATCTTTCTCCGCCTGAAATTGCAGTTTGAATGGGTTTCAAAGGGAATCCTGAATTTGCCTGAAATAACAACTGAATGTTCTCTTTTCCGTAATTTGTAAAGTTTTCTAAATCGTTTAGTTGAACTTCTATTTTAGCTTTTTCAAGACCTAACTGATGAAGAAGATTCTCAATTTTTTTAATGAAATTAGGAATTGCCTTTTTTCGGTTCGTCGATAATTCACCTGCTAATTTTTGAAGTTGGATTTCCTTTTTTGTAATTTCATCTTCAAGCTGAGAAATCAAAATTTCTAAATCAGCAAATCCTGTTTGCTCTTCGAAAATCTGGTCGCGAATCGCCACGAGTTCTTCTACAGAGTTTACTTTGTGTTTTAAAAATAAAGAATTGATCTTATTTAACTGCGCACTTAATTCAAAAAGAATTTCGGGATCGGTTTCCATCTTTTCAGCCTCATTCTGAAGATCAAAGAGTAAATCTTTAAACTCTACAAAATTTTCCTCAAACCGCTGATTAAGTTTTGAGTATTCGTGAGACAAAGACGCCACTTTAGCCAATTTCGTTTTAACGTCTAAAAGAGAATCCAGAACGCCGATTTCCTCCTGATCCATTTTAGTGAAAATTAAGGAAAGATTTTCCACAATACTTTCTGCATTTTCTTGCTTACTTAACTGATCTTGAACTTCCTCCAAATCAAATTCATCCAGATTTACTTCGTTAAGTTCAGTCAATAAAAATACTTTATAATCATTTTCTTTATTTCCTTCCGCGAGTTTGAATTTTGCAGTTTCCAGATCTTTTACCAATTTTTTGTAGGAGATAAATTCCTTTTGATAATTGAATAGGAGGACTTTATTTTTCGAAAGTCCATCAATCATGCGAAACTGATATTCTTCTTCAAACAAATTCGATGTTTCAAACTGCGAGTGAATATCGATGAGTTTTTCGGATAGTTTTTTTAGTATTTCTAAAGTTACAGGAACATCATTAACAAAAGCACGCGATTTTCCTGTCGGCAAAATTTCCCGGCGAATGACGGTATTATTTTCAAAATCTAAGTCATTTTCTTCAAAGAAATTTTTTAAACTTTCGTTAACGATAAATTCAGCTTCAGCAATACTTTTTATGTCGGAACTCTGAATAGATTTTGCATCTGCTCTTTCACCCAAAATTAAACGCAATGCACCCAGAATAATAGATTTTCCGGCACCGGTTTCTCCTGTAATTACCTGCAGACCTTTGTCTAAAGTAATTTCAAGGGAATCAATAAGCGCGAAGTTTTGAATGAAAATTCGTGATAGCATATTTTAAAAAAAACAAGGGTGTATTTAAAGTCTGAATTTCAGTCTGCAAATTTACGACTTTAAAAAAACATAATGAAACGAAGAATGAGTTGCGGAAGCTATAATAATGCCATCCCTATGTTGGTTTAACTAAGAAAATAACAGTACAATAATGGATAATAATATTAATTATTTCCACTTATTCCATTTGGAGTCAATATCTTTCGGCGACAAAGTGGTGAGAAGTGCCTTTAAATCGGCCATATTTATACCTGCATTATTTCCACTATCGAAAACATCGAAAATTTCTTGCGTTTTGGTATCGAGGAATATGCTCACCGGATAATTCATCTGAAAGTTATTTTCGTACGCTTTTAACTGAAGTAAAGATTCGGCAATAATTCGTTTTCCGGAAGTCTGATCCTGTTTTCCTAAGTTATCTAAACCGGCGCGGTGATAGGTGTAATATACGTTTCGTAAAGTGTTTTGTTCAGGTTTCAGCATATTGTCAATAAGTGAAGCGCGGGTTCGCGGACCTTCGAGTAAAGACCAACCCGCAAAGTTTTGATTCTGTGAATTATTAGAAATCTTCTGGGCTTTTTCAAACCATTCCTGGCCACCCTGAGCACGAAAACTGTCGCCATCATAACCCAGAACCGTATACACATAAAAGCTGACGACATCAATGAGGTTTTTTCCAGAAAACTGCCTTTCATTAAAAATTAGATTTTCATTTTCAGTATAATCAAAACCAAAGTTGGTGTCATTTAAATTTAAAAGCGGCGTTTCGTAAGTGGTGTTAAAAACTGGACGAACAGCCTGAATAACAATGCTTCCTTTAAAATTACTGCTTCCAGCACGTTCATTGATAATGATCGAAAAATTACATTTTATCTTTTCAAAATTTTGCAGCTTTTTTCCTGTCCAGCTGGTATTGTTGATAAAATCCCGTAGGTTTTTTTCTAGTGTTTTGTAAACCTGAGTATTACTGCCCGCAATTTGCTGCGCATTCACCTGAACGTTGGCAAGAAGTTCCTGTGAAAAACTCAGCTGAAAAATGAGAAAAAGGAGGAATATCGTATAAAATTTCTTCATTGGATGCGTAAAATTTGAAAACGGAAATTTAGGGATATTATTTCAACATCTGTTCTTCCACGAAATTAAGAAGGTCTTTGGCTACTTCTTTTTTTGATTTTAACGAATAGTCGGTTAAAGAATCTCGCGTTAAAATTTTTATCTTATTGGTTGCGCCTTTAAAACCTGCGCCGTCGTCCCGCAAAGAGTTAAGCACAATCATATCCAGGTTTTTTTTCGCCAGTTTGCCTTTTGCGTTTTCCTCTTCATTTTGAGTTTCTAAAGCAAAACCGACAAGAAATTGCTTTTTTTTGCGTTCTCCCATTGTCTTTAAAATGTCCGGATTTTTCACCAGTTCAATCGTTAATGAATCGTCATTCTTCTTTATTTTTTCTTGAGCAATTTCTTTTGGTGCATAATCCGCAACTGCAGCGCTTGCAATCGCGATATCAACACTGTCATAATAATCAAAAACTTTGGTAAACATTTCTTTTGCCGAAGTTACCCGATGAATTTCTATATTTTGATGCTTCGCTATTTCTGCACTTGGCCCTGAAATCAAGATTACTTTTGCGCCGCGATTTGCGGCTTCTTCTGCGATTGCAAAACCCATTTTTCCGGAGGAATGATTTCCAATAAAGCGCACAGGATCTATCGCTTCGTAGGTTGGACCTGCAGTGATTAAAACTGTTTTTCCTGTTAAGGTTTTATTAGAACTAAAGAATTCTTCTATAATTTTGGAGATGGTTTCAGGTTCCGCCATTCGGCCCTGTCCAGATAAGCCACTTGCCAGTTCTCCAAATTCTGCGGGAATGAGCTGATGACCAAAATCTTCTGCTAATTCTAAATTTTGCGTAGTTGAAGGATGTTGATACATATCCAAATCCATGGCCGGAGAAATGAAAACCGGGCATTTCGCTGACATGTAAGTGGCTAAAACTAAATTGTCACACATTCCATTTACCATTTTTGCCAACGTATTTGCCGTACAAGGTGCCATAAGAATTACATCTGCCCACAGTGCCAGTTCCACATGATTATTCCACGTGCCGTTATCAGAATAAAAATCGCTGTAAACTGGTTTTTTCGAAAGGGTTGAAAGGGTGAGCTTAGATACAAAGTGCTCGGCTGAAGGAGTCATTAATACCTGAACTTCGGCACCTTTTTTAATAAAATCCCGAATGAGATAAGTTATTTTGTAGGCAGCAATACCGCCGGAAATACAAATGAGAATATTTTTGCCCTGAAGTGTCATGACCAGATTTTTTAAGGTGAAACGAATTTACTTAAATTTTGCTAAACTTAATTTAGGGAGAGCAACTTATGAATAATAACAAAAAAGCCACAAAACCGAAATGGTCTGTGACTTTATAATAATTAAGGAATAAATAATTAATTTCTTTCTTCAGTTTTTCTGTAGTAGATTTCGTCATCTAACCATTCTCTAATCGCTATAGATGTTGGTTTTGGTAGTTTTTCATAATGTTTAGATATTTCTATCTGTTCTTTATTCTCGAAAACTTCCTCTAGAGTAGAATTGTGCACTGCAAATTCGTCTAGTTTATTGTGTAATTCAGAGCGAATTTCAGCATTGATCTGCTCAGCTCTTTTACCCATCACTACGATTGCTTCGTAGATAGAACCTACGTTTTCTTCAATTTTATCTCGGTCATAAGTAATTGTACTTAATTCGGCTTTAGAATCTTTTACACTCATTTTCAGTTGATTGTTATATTTAGAGTTTGCAAATATACGGATTACTTTTGGATTTTAAAAGTTGCAGCTGGAGCTGGTGTTGCCAGATTTGCGCTGTCTTTTTTCATCTTATGGGCTTTTTTCTCCGCATCGCGCTGGTCTTTTTCCGCGTTTAATTCCGCTTCAGCTTCTTTTTGTTTTTCAGCCATTTCCTTTTTTCTGGCTTCTACTTTTTTCTCAACCTCTGCAAAGTTTTCTTTTTCTTTCTGAAGTTTGCTTCGCAATTCCACCGCTGTTTTAGAAATTTCGGTATTTGGCATTTCGCGCTCTACCTGCTTTGCGAATGTGGTGGCTTCTTCCAAACGGTCTTTTTTCAAATCGTAAATTGAATTTACAGCAAGTTCATATTTAGATCTTAAGATATAATCATAAATTTTAGTCCGAAGTTTTGTGCTCGGGAAATCTCCTAAAACATTTTCAAATGCCGTACTAGCAGCTTTAAAATCAGCCATTTTATAGTACTGTCTTGCATTTTCATATGCTTTGAACTCTAATTTATACGTGAGCTCATCAATGAGTTCATTAATATTCTTAGATTTTTCTGAATTTGGATAACTGTTCAGGAAATTTTGCATTTCATTAATGGCAAGTTCTGTACTGGTCTGATCCAGATTGTAATCCATACTTCCTTCATAGTAACAAAGTGCCGACATATACGAAGCGTCTTCTGCCCGTTTATCCTGCGGGAATGTTACCGCAAAGTTTTTAAACTGATGACCTGCTAACTTGTAATTTTTGTCGTAGTAATTCGCATATGCAGAATTGTAAACTACATTCGGCGCGTCATCGGTTCCCGCAACAAGGTTTGAAAGTCTTTCGTAGAGCGCAAGTGCATCTGTCCACTTTTTGTTTTCAAAGTTTTCATTAGCAACTTTCAGAATATAATCTTTATCTGCACTTTTTAGGGCCATTTCCTGTTGTTTATTACAGGCTGATAACGCGAAGAAGGCGAGAAATATGATCAAGTATTTTTTCATAAATAAAATATAGCAGAAACTATTTGTTCTAATTTCTGCGGTTCAGTGTGCAAAAATATAACTTTTTTGTCAATAGATTTTTTTTTGTGATATTTTAACTATTTAATTAATCAGTTTGGTAGCCTAAAAGGGAAAAAATAGTAACCAATAGATTCGCCATCACCTTTTTTTCCGCATCTTCCAAGTAATTTTGTTCTTTTCCCGGAACGTAAATCTCGTAGAAATTTTTATTTCTGATGACGAATAAAGAGGAGCCCACAATTAATGTCAAAATATCCTCAGGTTTTGGCGCATTGGTAAAAACACCAGTTGTCACTCCTTTTTTGATTACACTATCAATTTTCGACGTGAATGTATTATAAAATTCCAACAAATCATCTTTCAAGTGCTCGGTATGACGAAGTTCCTGCGTTACAAATCCGTGAAAATAATTGAATTTAAAAAGTTGGTTGGTAACATATTTAATGAGTTCTTTCATCTGCATTTCAGGTTTTCCATCACGAATTATTTCTGCAAATTCTGCAAAACTTTCACGTGTTTTCTGTACCCGATAGCGGTAGAGATAAGACATCATTTTCTCTTTAGACCCGAAATAATAAGAAATCATGGCGACATTGATATTCGCGCCTGTTGAAATATCCCGTACAGAAGTTCCCTCAAACCCTTTTTTTGCAATAAGTTTTTCGGCAACGTTCAGAATATGGATTTGTTTATCAGTAAATTTTTTTTTCATCCGTGTGTAGTTTTGAGTAAAGTTAAGGAATTTTTAAAACAAATGTTTAACGTTATAGCAGTGAATTTAGGTATTTTTGGTCATGGAATTTTTCGATCTTCACCACCATCATTCGCAGAAAATTTGCGGTATTTATAATCTAAATTTTGGGGAACCGCTACCGGATAGTTATTTTTCCGTAGGTATTCATCCTGCTTTAGCTGAAGGTATTTCTGAAGAATATTGGAAATGGGTTGAGGAAATGGCGCAACGTGAAAATTGCCTAGGCATAGGAGAATGTGGTTTAGATGGTTTGGTTAAAGTTCCGGAAATAATTCAGCGAATCGTATTTGAACGCCAAATCCACCTCGCAAATAAACTGCGCAAACCTTTAATTATACATTGTGTTCGAAGGTTTTCACAATTGATAGCAATCAGAAAGAAAATCGAAGTTCCTGTAATTGTACATGGTTTTAACAAAAAGAAAACTGTCGGTATTGAGTTGCTTAAACACGATTTTTATCTAAGTTTTGGCAAATCAGTTTTGCATGATGTAAATTTGCAGCAGTTTGTGAAGGATTTTCCTCTTGAAAAAATGTTTCTGGAAACCGATTCTGCGACTTTTGATATTGAATTGCTTTATTCAAAAATAGCTGAAATTAAAAACATATCCTTAGAGGAATTCAATAATCAGATTCACCAAAATCTTAAAATCTTTAATATTTCTGAAATTTTATGAAAAAAGACTGGCTTGAAAGAACAGAACTCCTCATTAATGAAGTAGGCATAGAAAAGTTGAAGAACGCTAACCTTCTCGTTGTTGGCTTGGGTGGTGTAGGTTCATTTGCCGCGGAATTTTTAGCCAGAGTAGGCGTTGGGAAAATGACTATTGTAGATGGTGATCACGTAGATCTTACGAATATTAACAGGCAGCTTCCAGCGCTGATTTCTACTATTGGAAAGTCTAAAGTTGACGTAGTGGCGGAGCGCCTTTTGGATATAAATCCAGACCTAATTCTCACGAAGCAGAATCAATTTCTCAATCCTGAAGACATGGAAACGATTTTTGATGATCAGCATTTCGATTATGTTTTAGATTGTATTGATAGTGTTTCGCCGAAAGTAACTTTAATAAAAAGTGCACGCAGAAAAAAAGTCAAAATCGTAAGTTGTATGGGCGCGGGTGGAAAATTGGATCCGGCCAAAGTTTTGGTACGGGACATTCACAAGACACAAAATTGCCACTTAGCCAAACAGGTGAGAAAACGCCTGAAAAAAGAAAATATTGATAAAGGAGTACGCTGCGTTTTCTCCTCTGAAATTCAAGATGAAGACAGCTTGAAGTTAACGGACGGGGCAAACTACAAAAGATCTTTTTACGGTACGATTAGTTATATACCAGCTCTTTTCGGACTTTATGCCGCGGCAGAAGTTATTAATTATTTAATCAGAAAAGATGAGTGATTATACCTTTCCTACGGAACAAAAATTAAAGCAGAAAAAAGAAATTGATCTTCTCTTTGCAAAAGGAAAGTGGAAGACTTGTGATAATTTGCGAATTATTACCTTGAATTTAGATCAAAAACCTCAGGAAGGTTTTTTCTACGGTATACAAAAAGTAGGCGTTTCGGTTTCCAAAAGATATTTTAAAAAAGCGGTAGATCGTAATAGGGTGAAGAGATTATTACGGGAAAGCTACCGGTTAAATAAAGACGAATTTGTAGCGAAATTTGGGACCAACTCGTTGTCAATGATTTTCTGGGTTTCTCCTAAAAAACCGTCAGATTTCAAAACGCTGGAAGAAAATTTTTTAAAGCTGTGCGCCACCCAAAAATAATTTGAGCGGCAATCATCCGTTTTTGTAAATTTGATTACCATAATTTAAAAATTTACCGCAATGTTTGATAATATTCCCTACTTACCTTACGTCCTTAGTGCTTTTATGGGCATTGGATTAGCGGCTGCAACAGGTTTCCGTGTTTTTTTACCCATGTTTGCGGTAAGCCTCGCATCTTACATGGGCTGGATTCCCGTGAATGACAGTTTCCAGTGGCTTGCAGGACTTCCTGTTTTAATTACGACCGCGATTGCGACAGTGGTTGAAATTTTGGCTTATTATATTCCTTTCGTCGATCATATTTTAGATACCATGTCGGTTCCTTTGGCAACCATTGCAGGATCTGTCATGTTTGCAAGTCAGTTTGCCGATATGGGAACTTTTCCTCAGTGGGCTTTAGCGCTAATTGCGGGCGGCGGTACAGCGGCGGCCATAAGTTCTGGTTTTGCGGGAACACGTGTCGCTTCTACCGCGACTACAGGAGGTTTGGGAAATTCTGTTGTTGCAACTACTGAAACTGCAGGTGCCGGAGTAATGTCTTTTCTCGCGATGGCAGCGCCTGTAATTGCTTTTATTGCAACCATACTTTTAATCATAGTGGTCATCGTCTTGGGGCGCAAACTCTGGCGAAAAGTGCAAGGATTTAGAGGAAAACAACCTGCTACCACCATTGATGTAGAAGCGGTAAATCGCAAAAATTTGGAGTAAAAAAAACCTGCTGATTTAGCAGGTTTCCTTATTATTTATTCTGACGTAAAATCTTTATTTCTTTTATTTTATCCTCAAAATATGCTGCTTTCTCCGGATATTTTTCAGACAGTACATGAAACGCCTTAATTGCTTTTGCATATAATTTCTGTTCAACGTAAAGATTCGCTAAGGTTTCGGTCATTAGATGCCAAATGTCATCGGTTCTTTCTTTAATTACAAAATCAGATTCTTCTTTCAATTTAGAAATTTTAGGTTCCTTTTCGATAAAGTTTTCAATGACTTTGTTTTTAATTTCGGTAATCGAAATTTCAGTTTTATCCGCCTTATTATCGGTACGGTCAATTTTGAGCCAACTTTGCCAAGTGTTAATAAAATTTGGAATATTGCTTTCTTCTTTCGGTAGAGATTCAGTTTTTGTATTTTCAGTCGTAGATTTTTCTACATCTTTAATTTCTTCAACAGCTGCTTCTGGTTGAGGCGAAATAACTTCATTTTCAACTTCTTCAATATCGTTTGTTCCGTCTTGTTTATGTGATGGAATCTCTTCTAAAGGATCTTCAACAATTGGGTCAGCAGCGATATTCTTCTCAGAGAATCTTTTTGAAACTTGACTTTCTGATATACTGGTCGAAAATGACATCGGTTTCCATGTCGTGGCTACTTCAGGAGAAATATCGGATTGCTTTTCTTCGTCTTTGCTCGCAATTTTTTCCAGCTGTGAATCTGTTTTTTCAACAGGATTTGTTTCAGCTTTAAATGAAGGAGTTATTTCTGTGTCTTTGATAATTTCGAAAGATTGGGTCTCAGAAAAATTCACTTCTGCGCTACCCGCAACATCTTCTGGCGTTTCCGTTTTCACCTTTTTAGAAGATTTCATTTTCGCTTCTACTTCCGCAATCAAGCGTTTCATTTCTTCTTCATGCTTATTGAAGGAAGGTTTTGGAGCTTTCGTAATTAAGGCTTTAGGTTCCTGAGATTCAATTTTAACTTCAGGTAAAAATTCATCTAACCCATGAAAGCTAAGTTTCGCCGAATCCGTAATTACCTCTTTTTGCGCGGTAATATCTTCTTCGTGAATTATTTTTTCTTTCGTAAAGTTTTCCCCAACCGAACTATCTCCGAATTTCTCTGCATCCACTGCTTCAGGAGTTTCACCTTCTATTTCTGATGTTTCTGGAATTTCTAGAATTTCTGTGGAAATTTCAGAATTGTCATTACCAGATATATGATCGTTTGACTTTGCAACTTCTATTTTCTCACTGTTTAAAATTTCAATTTCAGGAATTTTGTTTAAGTTGGTTTCTTCGATCGGAACATGATTATCTGAAATTGTAGCGCTTGATTTACCGGTTTTCTCATCTGATTGCTGAGTTACAATCTTCCCAGATTCCAGAGTAGATTCCAAATCGATAACTTCAGGTTCACGCGTCAGAAAATCTTCTTCTCCGGGAAATAAAATGCGGTTAAGTTCTCCATTAACATAAACCTTTCCGGGAAGCTCAACTTCTTTGGATTCAATCGCCGTGTACTTTTCATGAGATTCTTCAGGGTTAACATCAGGTAGGTTTTCCACAGAATCAGATGTGTTATCTACGTCTACAATAATATTTTGCTGATCATCGGACTCAGTTACAAGTTGCACTTTTTCTTCACCTTTTGAATTGATAAGTTGGTAAAGGATTTTTTTATCTGTGGTGTAGGCCGCGGTTATAGATAGTTCATGGGCATAATTTTCCGGATTTAAACGGTGAGTGCCGACCAAATATAAAGCCCGTAAACTCTGGATATACGGATGTTTCGTGATTTCCTTTTTCAGCAAATCTAAGTCGGTGAGCTGTATTAATTCAGGGTTTTGTGCTAATTCTAAAATTCGTCCGTTCATCTTACCAGTTGGCTACAATATCATTAAAAATTTTATTGATGATTCTTTCGTTCACCAATTTTACCTGCGACACTTCGATCGCATTTATATCTAAATCGCTGCTGAATACGGCTTCATCAGAATAAGTTCTGTCGAAACTTTTTTCAGGTTCAATTTTATTTTCATAATGCACTTTTACAACAATAGTCAGCTTGTTTTGGGCGGCCTGAATATTTCCACCGGGCGCATTTACCGCGCTTGAAATGGTTGTTGGCGTAATGGCATAATCTGTAATCTCGCCCTCAATTAAAATGTCTGGGCGATCTTTGGTTCCTTTTAAAGTCGTGCGCTGCAGAAATCTGTTCTGTATTGCCGTCGAAAATTCCTGAGACAAACTCGCGTTCATCAAAGGCGCATTATTCGGGAAATCTCTAATTTCAATCGTCTTCGTGTCTGCACTTAAAGACGAACCTGTAAAACTATAACAAGAACTTAAAAGAGCCAATGGAAAAAAACCAATGAAAAAGAGCCAAAAAGAGCGACTATTCTTGGTTGTAATTGAATATTTTGCGAGCTGAAATTTTATCATCAGTCTTCTAAATTGTATTGTTTTATTTTGCGATAAAGTGTACGCTGCGAGATACCCAATTCATCGGCAGCTTTGTTACGGCGCCCTTTGTGTTTATCTAACGCTTTTACGATCAGTTCTCTTTCATTATTTTGAAGCGAAAGTGAATCTGCTTTTGTTTCTTCAATTTCAATGTCTTCTACATCATCATAATTTTCATCAGTATCAGAAATGATCGAAGAGCCTTGATATGAATTTTGTTTTTTATTTTCAAAATAAAGCAGTGAATTGGGATTTTGTGCTTGAGCTTCCGGTGTGAAAACACGATTAATTAGGTTTTTCTCCTGATGGCTCAGATCACCATTTCCACGGTTTTTTATCAGTTCTGAAGTGAGCGATTTCAAATCATTAAGATCATTACGCATATCAAAAAGAATTTTATACATAATTTCTCTTTCAGAATGAAATTCGTTTGGAGTAACTCCACCCCCTTTTTGAATGACTGCAGGAAGTTGACTTTGAATGGGAATATATTCGGCTAATTTCTGGGAATTTACCGTTCTTTCCTGTTCTACAACAGTCATTTGTTCTACCAAATTTCTCAACTGGCGAACATTGCCGGGAAATGCATAGTTTTCTAAATAATTTACCGCATCATTGGTCAACACCAATTCGGGCATTCTGTATTTTTCGGCAAAATCAATGGCAAATTTTCTAAAAAGTAAATGAACATCACCTTTTCTTTCTCGCAAAGCAGGCATGTCAATTTGCACGGTATTGAGTCGATAATATAAATCTTCCCGAAATCTTCCATTATTAATGGCATTGAGCATATTAACATTGGTTGCGGCTACGATTCTTACATTGGTTTTTTGAACTTGAGAAGAACCTACTTTCATAAATTCACCACTTTCTAAAACACGAAGTAAACGAACCTGCGTTTGCACGGGTAATTCACCAACTTCATCTAAAAATATAGTTCCACCATCTGCAACCTCGAAATATCCTTTTCGGGTGGAAGTGGCACCTGTAAAAGCACCTTTTTCGTGTCCAAATAATTCAGAATCAATAGTTCCTTCTGGTATCGCACCACAGTTCACCACAATGTAAGGTTGGTGTTTTCTTCGGGATTCGCTGTGAATTATTTTAGGAATATATTCTTTACCAACGCCACTTTCACCCATGACCAAAACGGAAATATCAGTGGGCGCCACTTGAATGGCTTTTTGCAAAGCACGGTTTAGCACCGGATAATTTCCGATAATGCCGAAGCGTGTTTTTATGGATTGTAATTCTGCCATTTTTGTCTTTATATACTGTACAATGTAAAAAGTACAATGTTTTTAATTATTAAACCAACTTGGTTTTTCTACATGATCTGCAGCTCGACTTATACTGAGCTCTTTTAATTGGTGACTGAGCTTTTAGTGGCAGTTGAACCTGTCGAAACTAAGTCAGCAATAAAAAAAGCGGGATCCCCTTCGACAAGCTCAGGATAAATTTAGGCGGAAATGTCTGCCCAAATAAGCTAAACCGTTTCCCCCAAAAGCGTTCCCTGTGTATTTCCATAAACGAAAACGGTCACTAAGTCACCTAATTTCTGACCTTCTAATTTATCGAAAACGCAAACTGCATTTTGAGAATTACGGCCTTTCCACTGGTTTTCATTTTTTCTTGATGTTCCTTCGATTAAAACTTCATGAGTTCGGCCAACATAACCTTGCATTCTTTTACGGGAAAGTTCGCCTTGTAATGCGATGACTTCAGCCAATCTTCTTTGTTTAACATCTGCTGGAATATCGTCTTCCATTTTCTTTTCTGCTGGAGTTCCAGGACGTTCGGAATAAGAGAACATATAACCGTAATCGTATTCTACTTCTCGCATGAGCGATAAAGTCATCTGATGATCTTCTTCAGTTTCACCGCAAAATCCGATAATCATATCTTGTGAAAACGAAACCTCGGGAATGAGTTCTTTTGCTTTATTAATTAGGGCCAAATATTCTGCGCGGGTATGCTGACGGTTCATTTTGTCCAACATTCTGTCGCTTCCACTTTGTACGGGAAGGTGAACGTATTTGCAGATATTATCGTACTTCGCCATCACTATAAAAACTTCCGTACTCATATCATGAGGATTGGAAGTGGAAAATCGAATTCTCATTTTCGGAACCGCAATCGCAACCATTTCCATCAATTGTGCAAAATTAATTGCGGTCAACTGCTGAATTTCAGTGGCTTTTTTAAAGTCTTTTTTGGCACCACCGCCGAACCAGAGATAAGAATCTACGTTTTGTCCGAGCAAGGTGATTTCTTTGTATCCATTATTCCAAAGTTCTTTACATTCTTCAATAATCGAATGAGGATCGCGGCTACGCTCCCGTCCACGCGTGAAGGGAACAACGCAGAATGTACACATATTATCGCAACCTCTGGTGATCGTCACAAAAGCGGTAACGCCGTTTCCGCCCAAACGAACCGGACTGATATCTGCGTACGTTTCTTCTTTGGATAAGATGACATTAATGGCATCTCGGCCGCCTTCAGTTTCTTTGAGTAGATTGGGTAAATCTCTGTACGCATCGGGACCAACGACCAAATCGACCAGTTGTTCTTCTTCTAAAAATTTGGTTTTCAAACGTTCAGCCATACAACCCAAAACGCCCACTGTTAAGTTTGGTTTTTCTTTCTTTAAATTTTTGAATTGAGAAAGTCGCATCCGAACGGTCTGTTCTGCTTTTTCACGAATTGAGCACGTATTTAATAAAATTAAATCGGCTTCTTCGGGGAGTAAAGTCGTGTTGTAACCTTGCTCGTTTAGGATCGAAGCAACGATTTCAGAATCAGAGAAATTCATCTGACAGCCGTAGCTTTCCAAAAATAACTTCTTAGAATTTTGTGGTTTTTCTGCGATCGCAAAGGCTTCGCCCTGTTTGGTTTCGTCTATATATTTTTCTTGCACTTTCTTAAAAATTTGAAATATGAATTTTACTTTGAAAATTCAAAATGTGAGTGCAAAGATAAGAATTTCTGTGACAGAATGGCAGAAATGCTTTAAATTCCCCTAATTTTTTCTAAGCCTTAAAACAGGCGATTTCCTCCTTAAATAGAAAAAACTTTGCAACGAATCACAAAGTTTAAACATCAATTATTGTTAAGAGTTACTTAAATATCTGCACTTTCAGTTATAAAATTCATCTTAATTCTGAGTTTTGAATCAATTGGAATATTATTACATTTAGAAGGTGTCCAGGTTTTTTTTATTTTTCGCACAGCGAATTTTAAATCACGCAGAAACATTTCGCTATTCTCGACTTTCGGAACAATATTAAGCTGCGTCATTTTTCCCTCTTTGTCAATATCAATTTGGAGAAAGAACGTTCCATTAACTACATAAACTTCTTTATCTACGTACGCTGAAATATATTTAAAAAGTTCTCGGCTAAAATTGACATCGCCTCCTTCAAATTGCGCTCTTCTAAATTCTGAACCGTTGTCACAAAGGCTATTTTTGTAATAATCGTAGGGTTTTTTTATATCTACCCTAAAGAAATTTTTGCTGGTTTCAGAGAAGAAAAATCCTTCCTGCAATTCTTCAATTTCCTGCGCCTGAAAAAACACAGACGTAAAAATCAATAAGAATAAAAATCTTTTCATAATCCTATAATTAAAAGATAAAATTACGAAAAACCTTTCTTCAAAAAGGATAGAATAACATGACTTTTATAATACTTCAATTTGATTTTTGAGCAAATCATCAAATTCTTCTCTTCTTCTAATAAGGTGTGCTTTTCCGTCCAAGAAAAACACTTCAGCGGGTTTTAAGCGCGAATTAAAGTTGGAACTCATTTCAAATCCGTAGGCGCCAGCATTTCTAAATACCAGGATATCGCCTTCGCGAACTTCATGAAGTTTTCTGTCCCACGCAAACGTATCTGTTTCGCAGATATTTCCCACAACCGTATAAATTCTTTCTGCTCCTTTTGGATTGGATAAATTTTCGATGATATGATAAGAATCGTAAAACATGGGGCGAATCAGGTGGTTAAATCCTGAATTAATCCCTACAAAAACGGTAGCCGTAGTTTGTTTGATCACATTTGATTTTACAATGAAATGACCGCTTTTACTCACTAAATATTTGCCGGGTTCAAACCATAATTGAAATTTACGTCCGCTTTCTTTATGATAGTCAGTGAGGGCTTTTTCCACTTTTTTTCCCAAAGCTTTCACATCGGTCTCCAGATCGCCGTCTTGATAGGGAACTTTAAAGCCGCTTCCCATATCGATATATTTTAAATCGGGGAAATGTTCTGCGAGTTCGAACATTATTTCGAGACCTTGTAAAAAAACGTCGGCATCTTTTATCTCACTTCCCGTATGCATGTGAAGTCCCTCAATCAATAGATTGGTAGATTTCATAACGCGTTCAATGTGGCGAAGTTGATGAATAGAGATTCCAAACTTAGAATCGATATGACCTGTTGAAATTTTATGATTTCCGCCCGCGTAAATATGTGGATTTATCCGTACGAAAATGGGATAAGTGTGCCCAAATTTAGTTCCGAACTGTTCCAGAATCGAAATATTATCGATGTTAATATGAACCTTCAATTCCATCGCTTCTTCTATTTCCTGCAAATCAACGCAGTTTGGCGTAAACAAAATTTTGTCGTGGGAAAAACCAGCTTTTAATCCCAACTTCACCTCGTTGATCGAAACGCAGTCTAAACTGGCACCTAAATTTTTTATATATTTTAAAATATTAATGTTCGTGAGAGCCTTCGCTGCATAAAAAAATCGTGTGCTTTTATGAAATGAAGAGGTGAGTTTCTCATAGTGATTTTTGATGCTTTCTGCATCGTAGACATAAACTGGGGTTCCGAATTCTTCGGCAATTTTCAGTAAGTTTTTATCAGTCATAAATAATTTTTTGAAATTAAAAAAGCAGACCCGAAAGAGTCTGCTTTACAATATTAAAAAACACGAGCTCTTAATCCACACAATTTGCCTTAGAGAAAAACTTCTTTCCCTTTGCGATAAACAGTTTTGAAGATTTAAGAATAACCATTTTTATTTGCTAAAATTTTGACAAAAATAAAATTTTTAATTTAATTTTTACTAATTTATTTTTGTGGAAGAGATATAATTTCAAAATCTCCTCGTAAAAGTCCCAGTTTTAAATCATTTTGCAAATCGGTTGTAGAGAAATCGATATCGATTTTTATACTGGAAAGTTTGTTCAAAGTTTCAATCTGCGTATAAAGTTCATAAAAACCGTAAGCGCTTAGTTTTTCCTTTTCGAAAAGTAAAAAAGATTTTTCACCTAAAACGCGACCGGTAGTAATCCAAAGCGCATTTTCACGACTAATGGATAATAAATCGGCAAGTTTTTTTGGATCTTCAAACACTTTTCGGGATTGAATAAAACTTACTGCTTTGCTGCCTTGGGTAAAAGATCTAAATTTCAGAAAAGGTTCTACACTCAATTGATTGTTTATTTTATCTGTAAAATATTTTCCGTTTTTATAATAGAGACCAAAGGGCAAAGACTCACCTTTTTTAATTCCTTTTGTTCTCATCATGAGTTTTGCCAGAATATCGTTGCCGGTTAATTCATAATGGACCTGTTCTGTTTTTTCTTGAATTGAGGTCCACTTTTTTGATTTTGCATTGAAGATGATCTTCGATGATTTATTGAGATCATCCACAAAATCACTGAAGATAATTTTACCGTTCGTGTCTTGAAAGTAGAGAATACCTTTTTCTGCCGGTAAATCCTGAGTTAAATCCCGAATTTTGTTGAGATAGGTTTTTGCATTCACTTCATCGTGATGTTGCTGTATAATTTCAGAGTTTTTATCTTTAATCATCAACAATTTGAAAAGCTCTAAAGTCGCACGCGCGTCACCAGATGCGCGGTGTTGATCTACCAGAGGAATACCAAGGGATTTCACCAATTTTCCGAGCGAATAACTTTCGGCGGTGGGAATCAGTTTTTTCGCAAGAGGAATCGTATCTAATGTATTAATTTTAAATTCATAACCCAATCGTTTAAATTCCTGGCGAAGCATTCGGTAATCAAATTCAATATTGTGCCCGACCAAAGTAGTATTCTGCGTTATTTCTACAACTCTTTTTGCAATTTCATGGAATTTCGGTGCTGTTATGACCATTTTTGGGGAAATCTTGGTGAGTTTCTGCACAAACGGCGTGATGGAACTTTCGGGATTTACCAAAGAAATAAACTGATCAACGATATGATGACCATCGTATTTATAGACTGCAATTTCAATAATGCTCTCCTGCCTGAAACCTGCGCCGTTACTTTCTATATCAATTACTGAGTACAAAATTTATGTTCTTAAATTATCTTTTTCTTCCGCCTAAGCCAAACATTCCCAAAACAAACTTGGCGCCTTCTCGCGCAAGTGTTGTGGTGAAAGTTCTGCCGGCGCGTGATTTCATTACATTTTCAAAAACTCCTGGTTCTTCTTTTACTGGGCGTGATTTTACAGTTACTGGCGATTCCTGTACTGCCTGTTCCATTCTGCTCGTTAACATTTCGTAAGCAGAATCTTTGTTCACTGTCTGTTCATATTTTGCGACCATCGCGGAGCGACTTGTAAGATCGGCGATTTCTGCTGCATTTAAAATATCCATTCTAGATTCTGGTGATATTAAAAAGGTGTGAACCAAAGGAGTAGGAATTCCTTTTTCATCTAATGCAGTTATAAAAGCTTCCCCAATTCCCAGATTTTGAATTAATTCTTTCGAATTATAAAACTCCGTAATCGGGTAGTTTTCTACGGCCTTAGAAATTTCTTTTCGGTCTTTTGCGGTAAAGCCTCGCAAAGCATGTTGAATTTTTAAACCGAGCTGAGAAAGAACATTCTCTGGTACATCGCCCGGAATTTGGGTAATAAAATAAATTCCGACTCCTTTTGAGCGAATTAATTTTACCATGGTTTCGATCTGACTTAGAAGCGTTTTAGAAGCTTCTTTAAAAATTAAGTGCGCTTCATCAATAAACAAAACCAGCTTCGGTTTTCCGGAATCACCTTCTTCTGGCAAAGTCATATAAATTTCTGCAAAAAGAGATAACATAAAGGTTGAAAATAGTTGAGGTTTACTCTGAATATTATCAACTCTTAAAATATTGACCACGCCTTTACCGTCGCGTTGCTGAATTAAATCGTGAATGTCAAAACTTGGTTCTCCGAAGAAGGTCGCTGCGCCCTGTTGTTCCATTGCAACGATTGATCTTAAAATCGCTCCTAAAGATGCGGGAGAAATAGACCCATAGTTATTCGTTAAATCTGCCTTTCCCTGTGGATTATCGGTAACATATTGCAGCACCTTTTTCAAATCATCTAAGTCAACAAGAGGCAAACCTTTGTCGTCACAGTATTTAAAGACAATAGAAATAATGCTTTGTTGAGTATCATTAAGGTCTAAAATTTTAGAGAGCAAAAGCGGTCCAAATTCTGTAACCGTAGCGCGAAGTTTTACGCCGGGTGCCCCAGAAATTGTCATCAATTCCACCGGAAAAGATTGTGCTTCATAGGGAAGTTGAGTTTTTGCGTAACGCTCTTTAATAATATCATTTTCATTTCCCTGAACTGCAATTCCAGAAAAATCTCCTTTAATATCGAGGACGAGAGAAGGAACTCCGGCATGTGATAATTGCTCCGCAAAAACCTGAACTGTCTTGGTTTTTCCCGTTCCCGTGGCTCCAGCAATTAAACCGTGTCGGTTGATTGTTTTCAGGGGAAGTGTAACATTTACCTCCGTTACGACTTCGCCGTCGAGCATGCCTTTTCCTAAAGTGATGAATTCGCCTTTTGGCGTGTACCGCGCGGTAAGTTCTTCTACGAATTTCGCTTTGTCTGCCATTTCATTATTTTTCAAGTGTTAAAGATAAAAAATATTACAGAGTTTAAATTATTCTGAACTTAAATATTAGAATGGAATACTGATGAAAATCATTTTTAAATAAGAGTTATTAGTCTTAATTTTGACAAGTCATGAAATCCATATTAAGCATCTTATTTTCAATCGTTATTTTGGGCGCTAGTCTTCAAAATGGTTTGTTGATGCTTGATTATAAAATCAATCAGGATTTCTATGAAATTCACTGTATTAATAAAGCAAAGCCAGAAATGGATTGCCATGGTAAATGTCAGGCCAAAGAGGAAAATGAAAAATCGACTAATCCTTTTAATTTGGTTAAATATTCCTTTGAGTTTAATATTTTGCCAGCAAAAACTGCTGAATTTTCCATAATGAAAGAATCGTGTGTTTTGGCAACGATTCCCCAATTTGCTTATCAGGATCAATTTGTTCCAGAAATTATTCTAGGAATAGTTCCACAGCCGCCGCAAGTATAACTTTAACTCTTTTTTAAAACTTTATTCCAGTAAGAAATAAAGTAAAATTCCTTCTTTTTTTGTGTAAAGAGAAGCGTATTCCTAAAGTTAGACTTAAAAATTATCAAAATGAAATTTTCTTTCAAAACTATATTTGCCTTATTGGCAATGGCTTTTCTTGTCGCCGCATGTCGTACTTCTGATTCTGATGAACCACTAAATCCTGTTAATCCAACTGCAGAAATTGAAGGCTTTTTAAAAATCAAAGAAATTACGAACGCCACTCATATAATTGAGCTTTATTCTAAATCAGGGATGACCCATTTGGGATATAATGATCTTAAGCTACGTATCAAAAATAAATCTACAAACCAGTATGAAAAGGGAGCAAATGTTACATGGACGCCGTTAATGCATATGGCAACAATGGCACATTCCTGCCCGAGATCAGGCCTGCAGAAAAGTAGTGTTGATGGTTCAGTTTATGGCGGTTATATAGTTTTTCAAATGCCGGAAAATGAATCTGAATATTGGGATATTAACATTGAGTATTCTATTGATTCGGTAAGTTATACAGCAACAAGTGTTTTGAAAGTTCCTGCGTCGGAAAAAAAAACAGTCAATGCTTTTCTGGGAAATGACAATATAAAATATATCATTGCTTATATAGAACCAACATCTCCGAAAGTGGCTACAAATGATTTGGTTTTAGGAGTTTGGAAAATGCAGGATATGATGAATTATCCTCTTGTAGATGGACTTACGGTTAAGGTTGACCCAAGAATGCCTGGAATGGGCAACCACAGCTCTCCAAACAATGTCGCAGCTAAACAAACTGCCGCGGGGAAATTATACAGTGGAAAATTATCATTAACCATGACCGGTTATTGGAAGCTAAATTTACAATTACTGAACCCCGATGGTTCAGTCGTCAAGGGTGAAGAAGTTTCTGAAAGCAATTTATCCAGCTCTATTTTTTTCGAAATTGATTTTTAATTCTTTTACCAAGTACAAAACGAAACCAGTTTTTCTTTTACGGTAAACTGGTTCCATTTTTATCGCTTAGAAAAATCACTGTTTTCTGAAAAAATCCAGAAAGCGACATTCTAAATTATTATTATGAAACAACTTATAATATTATCCTTTCTCCTATTATATTCCTTTAATTTTAAAGCGCAGATGGTTCAGGATTCCGGGAAATCTCATCATATACAAGAAGTAATCGTAATTGGTGCAACCAAAGTTTCAACCAAAGAAAACAAGCCATTGGGTTCAATAGACGAATACCTGCAGAAATCTTCAAAAGTTGATATGATTAAACGCGGTGCGTACGCATGGGAACCGCTTATTAATGGAATGCCTACCGAAAGGACGTTAGTAACCATCGATGGAATGCGAATTTTTGGTGCCTGTACGGATAAGATGGACCCTATCACTTCTTATATTGAAGTGTCAAACCTCATGGAAGCCAGTATCAGTTCCGGTCAGGAGGGATCTTGCCACGGAAATACCATTGGAGGATCCATCGACTTGAAAAGAAATAAATCTATTTTCGGAACAGAAAAATGGAATTTTAATGTGAATAGTGGCTTCGAGTCGGTAAATATGCAAAAGATCTTGGGTGCTGAAGCGAAATATAAATCGCAGAAGTTTTATAGCGATGTCAATTTTATGCGTCGTGATGCTGAAAATTATGAAGCCGGCGGAAATGTAGAAATTCCCTATTCCAAGTTCAAAAAAGTAAATGTTTCAGGAGTTTCGGGTTTTAAGATTGGTGAAAATAAGTTAGTGGAAGCTTCCGTAATTTATGATAAAGCCACTGATGTAGGATATCCCGCGTTGCCAATGGATGTCTCGCTTGCGGAAGCGCTCATCACTTCGTTTAAGTTTCAAATATTGCCGGTAAATAATTTTTTTAAAAGTTGGGAAGCTAAAGTTTACTTCAATAATATTATGCACAGAATGGATGATACCAAAAGACCTACTGTTCCTATTCATATGGATATGCCGGGTTGGAGTAAAACTTTTGGTTACTATTCCCATCTCAAATCTATTGTTAGAAATCATAATCTATTACTGAACATTAATGGATTTTATAATAAATCGTCTGCTGAGATGACCATGTATCCGAATGACAAAAGCGAAAAATTAATGTTTATGTTAACGTGGCCAGATGTAAAAACGCTTGCTCAGGCGTTGTATATGGAAGATCAAGTGCAAATGGATGAGCATTCAAGTCTAAAATTATCTGCGTCGGTAACCGCTCATCAGAATAAAATTGAAAGCGAATTTGGCCTAAACAGCCTGCAGATTTTTTATCCTGAAATGAACGCGGAAAAAACGCGGATTTTGAAAAGTTTCGCGACGAATTATCAGTTTGATAACAATTCTTTTCAAGCTGGCCTTGGTTTGGGATATGGAGACAGAGCACCGTCTGTGTCAGAAGGTTATGGTTTCTATTTATTCAACAGTTTCGAGCGATACGATTATATAGGTAATCCCAATTTGAAAAATGAAACGTCGTTGGAAGCAAATGCATTCCTGGGAATAAAACGGGAAAAATACAGTTCGAAATTATCTGCATCTTACTTTCATATCTCAAATTATATTGTGGGGAAAATTATTAATGATTTAGTTCCAATGACAATTGGTGCGCGTGGCGTGAAAAATTATACAGCGCTTGAGCACGCTGGGATTTTTAATATCAGTTTAAATACCGAATTCCAAATTGCTGAAACGCTAAAGTGGAGTTCGCAACTTGTTTACACGCGCGGTAAAGACAGTGAAGGGCAAAATCTCCCATTTATGAGTCCATTTGGTTATCAGACTTCCTTAAAATTCGATCTGAATAAATGGTCCTCAGAATTTTTAATGACAGGAAATACAAAACATGAAAAATATGCGATGATCTACGGAGAATCTGAGACACCAGCATATTTTCTTCTCAATTTTAATTTGGGTTATCAACTTTCGGTGGGAGGAACCAAAGTTTTTGCAAAGGCCGGCATAGAGAATATCTTCGACAGATATTATACAACTTACGCAGACTGGAATCAAATACCTAGACCTGGCCGTAACTTCTTTATCAATTTAAATTTTAATCTATAGGAGTTTAGAATTCTGTCAAACATCATAGAAGTTCAAAAAAATTTGCAGAAAATTTTGAGTAAATTTGTAAATATCAAAGCATTAAAAATGAAACGTAAAGAAATTATCAATAAAATTATTGAAGAGCAGAATAAAGTAATTCAAAACCTTAAAGAATCAGTAAACCGTTACAAAACAGCATCTGATCTCGATGAGGAAAGCACGCATGATCCCGAAGACTTTTCCCAGCAGACACAAGCAAAAGATATGCAGCTTCGTTATGAAAAAATGTTGCGTGAAGCGACACAGAATTTGTCTTTTTTAGAAGGTGAAGTCGAGCTGAAACACGAAAAAATTGAAAATGGAACGCTCATTGAAACCGACCATAATTTTTTGTTTGTAGGAATTTCAGTTCCTGTTTTTAAGTTTGAAAATAAGGAGGTGATCACTTTTTCTGATAAAACGCCGGTGTTTGAAAAAATTAAAGGTAAGAAAGCTGGTGATCAAGTTGAAATAGGTTCAGATACCGCTGAAATCAAAAACTTTAGTTAGAAAAAATCGGCTTGTGTAACTTTGGTTACGGTGGACATGATTTTTATAGCGTAATTTTGTGAAAAGTAATTAATGGAGGTAATCGGTTATATTTCAGCGCTATTTGTCGGACTCATAATGGGTTTGCTTGGTGGTGGCGGAAGTATTTTAAGCGTGCCTATTTTTGTTTATCTGTTTGGTTTTGATCCTGTAACCGCAACTACACTTTCATTATTTGTGGTTGGAATTACGAGTTTTGTCGGATCTGCAGGTTTTTTAAAACAAAAATTGATCGACTTCCGGACTGCCTGGATATTTGGGATTCCTTCTATTTTGGGAGTTTTATTTTCGCGACGATTAATTTTGCCCCATTTACCGGAATACATTATTAATAAATGGGGTATGGTAGTAACTAAAGATATGTTTCTGCTTTTGCTTTTTTCATTTTTGATGTTGGTCGCCTCTGTAAAAATGATCAGGAAAACGGAGCGTCCATTTGGTAGAAAGGAAAACGGAAATAATTATACCATCTTGGTTTCTCAGGGGCTATTGGTGGGAATTATAACAGGATTAATTGGTGCAGGAGGTGGCTTTTTAATTGTACCTGCTTTAGTAATGTTGCTGGGTTTGCCAATGAAAAGAGCCGTAGCTACATCGCTGTTTATTATAGGGATGAACTCCGTTCTAGGTTTTTTAAGTTCCATGAAAATGGTAGAAAAAGATTGGACATTTATGTTGGTTTTTACAGCATTATCAGTCCTCGGAATTTTTGTAGGAATCGCTGTGTCGAAGAAAATTGACAGCCGTAAATTAAAACCTGCTTTCGGGTGGTTTGTGCTATTTATGGGCATATTTATAATAGTAAAAGAAATATTTTTTAAACAAATAACAATATGAAGAAGTTATTAATAGTTGCATTTGCACTTACACTTGTTACCGCCTGCCAAAAAGAGCAGGTTGCAGCGGAAGGTGCTTCCACAGTTTCATCAAATGATCCAAAAGAAGTAAGTCTTATGCAAGAAGCCATTGAACTGGAAAATTCAAAAGGCGAACTTCTGAAAGTGACGTATTTTGCGCAAGGAAACGACGTTGCCATGAAGATGGAAAAACAAGGTGAGCCCGAACAGATTCTTGTTGCTAAAAAAGTTTCGTCAAAAGGTCAACCCGTATTTACAAACGAAAAATGGATGTGGGAAGGAAGTATCGGAACTGGCGGAAAACTTTCTGACGCTGCAGGAAACAGCATGCAATATAAAGAAATAGAAAAAACTAAATAGACCAAATTTCATTATTTGGCTTAATTAAACAAGGATTAGATCCTTTAAATTTAAATATCATGACAATAGAACAAATATATACAGGATGTCTGGCGCAGGGAGCGTATTATATTGTCTCTGGAAAAGAGGCCGTAATTATTGATCCGTTGCGAGAAACGAAACCCTATCTGGATCGTTTAGAAAAAGACGAGGTAAAATTGAAATATATTTTTGAAACTCACTTTCATGCTGATTTTGTCTCTGGGCATTTAGATCTTTCCCGAAAAACAGGTGCGCCGATTATCTATGGGCCGACCGCAAATCCTGATTTTGAAGCTATTATTGCAACTGATGGTCAGATCTTTGAAGTGGGAGATATAAAAATTAAAGTGTTGCACACGCCGGGTCATACGATGGAAAGTTCTACTTTTCTTTTAATTGATGAAAACGGAAAAGAAACTGCTATTTTCAGTGGAGATACTCTTTTCTTAGGTGATGTTGGACGGCCTGATTTGGCTCAAAAAGCAGCAAGTATGACTCAAGAGGAATTGGCTGGAATTTTATATGACAGTTTGCAAAACAAAATAATGCCGCTTGCTGATGATATTATAGTTTATCCCGCGCACGGAGCAGGATCTGCCTGTGGTAAAAATATGCAGAAGGAAACTGTTGATACGTTGGGTAATCAGAAGAAAAGCAATTACGCTTTAAATCAACCGAACAAAGAAGCTTTTGTTAAAGAAGTTCTGGATGGATTATCTGCTCCACCAAAATATTTCGGAATGAATGTAGCCATGAACAAAGGAGGTTACGAGGATTTTGATGTTATTTTTAAGAAAGGAAATCACCCACTTTCGCCGGATGATTTTGAGAAAGTTGCGGAAGACTCTGGCGCATTAATTTTAGATACGAGAAATGCGGCTGAATTCCATAAGGGTTTCGTTCCTAACTCGATCAATATTGGTTTGCAAGGCGACTTTGCACCGTGGGTGGGCGCAATGATTGTTGATGTTCAGCAGCCTTTACTCTTGGTTTCTGACTCAGGATCCGAAGAAGAAACTATCACCAGATTAGCGCGGGTAGGTTTTGATAATGTGATTGGCTATTTGAAAGGTAGCTTTCCAGAATGGGAAAAATCTGGAAAAGAAATCGATCATGTAAAAAGAATTTCAGCAGAGACTTTTGCAGCAGAATTATCAGAACATTCAAAAGTTATAGATGTGCGAAATGCAACAGAATATGCTGCAGAGCACGTGAATGAGGCGTACAGCAGACCGTTGGTAGAAATTAATGAATGGGCACCTTCCTTAAAATCTGAAGAACATTTTTATGTGCATTGTGCCGGCGGTTATCGAAGCATGATTGCGGCAAGTATTCTTAATTCCCGAGGCATTAGAAATTTCACCGAAGTAGAAGGTGGGTTTGGAAAGATAAAAGAGACAGGTGTTCCTAAAAGTAATTTTGTCTGTCAGACTAAAACTTTAAATTAAATAAAAATGAAAAAAATAATTGTATTGATGATGATGTCACTATTTGTGATGTCTTGTCAGACTAAAATGCCGGTTGCTGTAAACACCGATAGAACCGAAATAAAAGCGTTGGTTTTGGATCCTGAAACGACCTTGGTTGATGTGAGAATTCCGGAACAGTTTGCAGAAAAAACAGCTGAAGGTGCGATCAATATTCCTTTAGCCGAAATTGAAAATAATATCGATCTTTTGAAAGGTAAAAAAAACATTGTCGTTTTCTGTAATTCCGGAAGACAATCTGGTGAAGCACTTGAGATCTTGAAAAAAAATGGAATTAAAAACGTTTATAATGCCAAAACATTAACAAACGTTGAAGCCATTAAAAACGAAAAATAACTGAAAAAAGAAGATTATTATTTCTTAATTAGATTCATTAAAAAGGTCTTTTTGTGGTAAGATGAATCTTTCTTTTCAGTTCAAAAAATGTAGTATGATGAATAACTTTTTTCAAAAGTATAAATTGAGTATTGTTGGTGTAATAGTAGGCGGTATTTTAGGCTATGCTTATTATCATTTTATTGGGTGTAACACTGGAACATGCGCCATTACATCAAAACCATTTAACTCTATCGCATACGGTATGGTGATGGGATATTTGATGTTCTCTGTATTTGAAAAATCAAAACAACCCAAACAAAATGCTTGATTTTATAAAGAAACTTTTTGGCGGTAATTCTGTAAACTTTAAGCAACTTTATCAGGAAGGTGCAAAAATTATCGATGTTCGTACACCATCTGAATTTCAAAATGGTCATATTAAAGATTCAGTAAATATTCCGTTACAGGAACTGAACAGCAGAATGAAGAAATTCGATGTAAAAAAGCCGATCATTACATGTTGTGCGAGTGGTATGCGAAGTGCTTCTGCAAAATCTATTTTGGAACAAAACGGATTTCAAGCATATAATGGTGGCAGTTGGAATGCCTTAGAAAATAAAATTAAGAGATGAAGAACATCCTCCAAAACTGGACGATCAGTAGATTTCTTTATTTAGCAGCTGGAATATTCTTTATTTTAGTTGCTGTTAATGATAGAGTATGGTTTATGATTCCGTTTGGGCTTTATTTTGCAGCGATGGCTCTATTCAGATTTGGTTGTGCTTCCGGCACTTGCGACATTTTGCCAAATGAAGATATAAATCACTCCAAGTGAACGTGTCTCTAGTAATAATAAAAACTGTAATATTTAAAAATTATGTCACAGAAATTTCAAGAATTAATTAACTCAGAACGGCCCGTGCTTATTGACTTTTTTGCTACGTGGTGTGGTCCTTGTAAAGTTCAGTCTTCGGTTTTGACTACCGTAAAAGAAAATATTGGCACCGATGCCAGAATTGTAAAAATAGATATTGATCAGTTTCCAGCAATCGCTGCAGAATACGGCGTACGCGGTGTTCCTACTTTAGCAGTTTTCAAAAATGGACAAATGCTTTGGAAAGAAAGTGGGGTGCACGATGTAAATACCTTGACAAATTTACTGAAGCAGTATTCCTGATTTCAGATAATATTAAAATCATCCCGATCAGAAAGGAACGGGAATTTTTTTCTGAAATCTTCTAATTTTTTCATCGCCAGTTCAGCGTGTACAAGATTTTTCTCTTTGTCCGAAACTTCCGAACCGTCGGCGAAAAAACAATAAGTGCTTTCTGGATATTCTAGACCATTACCATCTTTCCCAATTCGGTTAACACCTACAACATAAGACTGATTTTCTATAGCTCTTGCTTTGAGCAGGGTTTCCCAGGCTTCAATCCGTGTTGAAGGCCAGTTCGCAACATAAAAAATGGCATCGTAAGCCGAATCGTTTCGGGAAAATACAGGAAAACGTAAATCATAACAAACCTGTAATAATATGCGCCAACCTTTGTAATGTACAATCACTCTTTCTTTTCCAGGTGAATAAGTCTTTTCTTCGCCGCTGTAGGAGAATAAATGCCGTTTATCGTAGTATTTAAAATCTCCAGAAGGTTCTACGAAATAGAAACGGTTATAATAATGGTCGTTTTCTCTCACGGAGGCGCTGCCACAAACTGCAAAACCCTTTTCCTTTGCAACTTTACGCATCCACGCGAGGGATTCCTCGTGTTGGTCCGCAATTTCCTGCGGTTTCATATAGAATCCTGTGGGAAACATTTCGGGTAAAATCAAAATGTCAGTGGCTAATCCGGAAAGTTGATTTTCAATTTTCTGAAAGTTTGCTGATTTATCTTTCCAGCTTATATCTAGGTTTATCGCGGTAATTTTTAAATCCATTTCTCTGTCAATAGGTAAAACGTAAACTTAAATATACAATTTTTTATGTTAAAAGTTAAAGAAATCATAAATTGGTCTTATATTTGAATATCAAAATTCATCATTATATAACATTAAAAATTTAAAAATTATGAAAAAGTTAGCATTAGCTTTCGCCTTGTTCTTCGTAGGACAAATGGCATTCGCACAAGCGTGGAACGGTAAAGGTGATCAAAAAGTCCAAGTTGGATTTAACGGTTGGGGTTATGGAACTGGTATTACAGCTACTTATGATTATGGTTTGTCTAAAATCATTTCATTAGGAGCTGGTGCAAATTTCTTCTTTGACCATGATAATGACAAATACAAAGATGATGACTTTGGAGTATTTGGTCGTTTAAACTTTCACTTACAAGAACCATTAGGTTTACCTGAAAACTGGGATATTTATCCAGGTGTTGATTTAGGTCTTTTAGGTAAAAGTGGTACTTATTTCGGTGCACACGTTGGTGTAAGATATTTCTTCAACCAAAATGTTGGACTATATCTTGAAGCAGGTAACAACGGAAGTATTGGAGTTTCATTTAACTTCTAGAAATCGCACGATAATTTAGATAAAAGGTTCTCATTTTGAGAGCCTTTTTCTTTTGGCATACTTTTGATAATGCGTATCTTCGCAATCTTTAAATATTATTAAAAATTATCAATGACATTTATACAATTATTTCAATTTATATTGAGTATCTCAATTCTGGTTGGTCTGCATGAATTGGGACATTTTATTCCCGCTAAACTTTTTAAAGCTAGAGTTGAAAAATTCTATCTTTTTTTTGATCCATGGTTTTCTCTTGTAAAGAAAAAAATTGGTGATACCGAATACGGAATCGGCTGGTTACCATTTGGCGGTTATGTTAAAATCGCCGGAATGGTTGATGAAAGCATGGATACTGAGCAATTGAGTAAACCTCCTCAGCCTTGGGAATTTCGTAGTAAACCAGCTTGGCAAAGGCTCATCATTATGATGGGCGGGGTAACGGTGAATTTTTTTCTCGCATGGTTTATTTATTCTTCACTAAGTTATTTTAATGGGGAAACGTTCCACGAAAACGCAAAATTCGAAAACGGAATAGCTGCATCTCCTGCGGCCAAAAAAATGGGTCTTAAAACAGGCGATCAGATTTTAAAAATTGATGGTAAGACGGCCGACCGAATGGAAACTTCTACCATTAATATGCTTTTTGCCAATGACGTTACAGTTTTACGGGACGGAAAAGAAGTAACTTTTCCAGTAAATGAAGATGGTGTTGCAGACGTTTTGGCAGAAAATGAGGCAAAAGCGTACTTCAGTCCGAGATTTCCTGTGGTAATCGACAGTTTACTTCCGAGCGGAACTGCAAAAGCGGCAGGTCTTATGAAAGGAGATAAAATTGTAGGAATTAATGGGAAGCCAATTAAATATTTTGATGAGTTGGTTTCTGAACTTTCACAGTTTAAAAATCAGAATGTAGTTTTAGGTGTTGAGAGAAATAGTGCAAGGCAAGCGATTGATGTTAAAGTTGATCAAAAAGGTGAACTTGGTTTCGCGGCAGACAGTTCAGTAATTCAGCAGGAATTTGAAAAAACACGAGTTAAAAAGCAATATACCTTAGCCGAAGCAATTCCACGTGGTTTAACACGAACGATCGATGTGTTGACTATGCAAATAAAACAGTTTAAAATTGTTTTCAATACCAAAACAGAAGGTTATAAGAAAGTTTCTGGACCAATTGGGATTATTAAACAAATGCCGACAGAAGTAAACTGGGAGTTTTTCTGGAGTTTTACAGCGATGTTTTCTGTTTGGTTGGCATTTCTAAATTTAATTCCGATTCCGGGATTAGATGGAGGTCATGTGGTTTTCACCCTTTGGGAAATGATTACAGGCAAGCCTGTGCCGCAGAAAGTCTTAGAAAATGCGCAAATGGTTGGAGTTATATTTTTGTTAGGTTTAATGATTGTTATCTTCGGAAATGATATATTAAAGCTCATCATGGATAAATTTTAAAAATTTCCCCAAAATATTTTGGCAGAATTAAAAAAGTTTTTATATTTGCAAACGCTTACAGCAAAGAGAAACACTCCTCTTTAGCTCAGTTGGTTAGAGCATCTGACTGTTAATCAGAGGGTCCTTGGTTCGAGCCCAAGAAGAGGAGCAAAACCATCACAGAAATGTGGTGGTTTTTTTGTTTTTAGACCTGAAAAAGCCTTCATCATTTAAGTGAAGGCTTTCATTAATAGAGGTCAAACTATTTCTTCTTCGTTGCTTTTGCAATATTTACAATCACTTTTACAGCCTTCTCCATAGACTCTAAACATACATATTCATAAGGCCCGTGGAAATTGATTCCGCCTGCGAAAATATTCGGGCAAGGTAAGCCCATATAAGAGAGTTGTGCGCCATCGGTACCGCCTCGTATAGCTTTGATTTTCGGTTCTATATTCGCGTCTTTTAAAGCCTGCTCAGCGATATCAATGATATTCATCTTACCCTCAAATTGTTGCTTCATATTTCGATACTGTTCCTTGATTTCAATTTCCGCAGTTCCTTCTCCAAATTTTTTATTAAATTCAGAAACCTGATCCGTAATGTACTTTTTTCGTGCTTCGAATTTTTCGTTGTCGTGATCACGAATAATATATTGCAGCTTCGCTTCTGAAATATCAGCTTTTACTTCCATTAAGTGGTAAAAACCTTCAAATCCCTGTGTAGTTCCTGGCGTTTCATTTTCCGGTAACATTTGTATAAATTCCGCTGCAAGTAAAGCTGAGTTAACCATTTTCCCATAAGCATAACCTGGGTGAACACTAAGACCATGAATTTTCACGACAGCACCGGCTGCATTAAAATTTTCATATTCAAGTTCTCCAACTTCCGATCCATCCATGGTATAAGCCCATTCTGCACCGAATTTTTCAACGTCGAATTTATGTGCGCCACGACCGATTTCTTCATCAGGTGTAAAACCAATGGCAATTCGACCGTGTTTAATATCCGGGTGAGCGAGTAAATATTCCGCTGCGGTAACAATTTCTGCTAATCCTGCCTTATCATCTGCACCGAGTAAAGATGTTCCGTCAGTCGTGATAAGAGTTTTGCCAACGTAATCTTTTAATGTTTCAAATTTTGCAGGAGATAAAGTAAATCCTGTTTCTTTATTTAACAGCAAATCTTTACCGTCGTAATCGTCCCAAATTTGTGGTTTTACATCTTTTCCATTGAAGTCTGGCGATGTATCATAATGCGCAATAAATCCGACGACAGGTTCATCATCATTTGGGATATTTGATGGGACGTACGCATAAATATATCCGTGTTCATCCATAGAAACGTCACTTAACCCAAGCGTTTTCAATTCCTCAAAAATATAATTTGCAATATCCCATTGTTGCGGACTGGAAGGTGTAGATTCACTTTCTGGATCACTTGTAGAATATATTTTTACATAATTAATGAAACGGTTTTGCAGTTTAAGTTTCCAGTCAAGATTAAAGTCGATCGTAGTCATATTACAGTATTTTTAACAAAGTTAGAATTTTAGGCTGAGGTTGTGACCATGATTTAGGAATTATTTTTGCTGTGTCAAAGTTCACAGAATTCATAAAATAAACACACTCAGGATATTAAAATTGGCAAGCGGTATTTTTACCGTTTTTTAAAGTTTTGGTATATTTGAGAAAATCAAAAAGTAGAATGTTTTTAACCGAATGTCCGCGGGACGCCATGCAGGGATGGCCAGATTTCATCCCTACCCAAACCAAAGTCGACTATATCAATTCCTTAATGGCGGTCGGTTTTGATGTGCTTGATTGCGGCAGCTTTGTGTCGCAGAAGGCCATTCCTCAAATGGCTGATTCTGGAATTGTGCTTGATGAGATCGATAAAGGAATTTCAAATACGAAACTTTCGGTAATTGTTGCTAATTTTCGGGGTGCGGAAAAGGCGCTTAAACATCAGTCGGTTGATATATTGGGTTTTCCCTTTTCAATTTCCGAAACCTTTCAACACAGAAACACCAATAAAAGTCGGGAAGAAGCATTTATTGATATTAAGAAGATTACAGAGTTGCTCAAAAACGACGAAAGAATTCTAAATGTGTATTTTTCTATGGCGTTTGGAAATCCGTACGGGGAAGAATGGAAATGGGAAGAGGTCGACTATTGGGCGCAGCGCTTCAGTGATATTGGTATACGAAATATATTACTTTCAGATACGACAGGCACTGGAACGAAGGATCAAATTCAATCACTCTTTAATTCTATTCCAAAAAAATATCCTCATATCGATTTCGGTGCTCATTTTCACAATCGATATCAGGATTCCTATTCAAAATTAAAAGTGGCTTATGACAGTGGTTGCCGCCGTTTTGATTCTGCGATAAAAGGTATTGGTGGTTGTCCGATGGCAAAAGATGATTTGGTCGGAAATATGCCTACGGAGCAGGTTATTAATTTCATGGCGGTGGAAAAAATCGACCATTCCCTCAATTTGCTAAATTTTGAAAGTGCCTTTAACAGAGCAAAAAATATTTTTCATTTTTAAATTTAATTCAATATAAATTTTATGGCAACATCCAAAGTAAGCTACGCAGGCGACCTGCGATGCAAATCTGAACATCTACAATCTGGAACAGTAATTTATACCGATGCACCTACTGATAACCACGGAAAGGGCGAAATGTTTTCCCCTACAGATCTTTGTGCGACTTCTTTAGCCCAGTGCATGTTGACAACAATTGCGATTTTAGGTAAAGATCGCGGAGTCGTAATCGATGGTTCATACGCTGAAGTTCAAAAAAACATGAATCCTACGCCAAGGAAAATTTCAGAAATCGTTTGTAATATGCATATGAAAGGAAATTTTACCGATGTTCAGAAAAAATTTATAGAAGTGACGGCCAATAATTGCCCTGTTGCTTTATCTCTTAGTTCTGACTTAAAGAAAACCATAAGTTTTACGTACGATAATTAATTTCGTAAATTTTTAAACGATAAACTGCAATAATTTGCAGTTTTTATGATTTAAATTATATTTTTTCGCAAAGGATGTAGGCTGTTTTTAACTATCTTTATAGTTAGAAAAATACCATACTATGACTTCAACAATTACTTATTTAGGAGATTTTAAAATCTCCTCTAAACACGAAAAATCTGGTGCTGAAATTATAACATGTGCACCATTAAGAGAAGGAGGAACTTCTGAAATGTTTTCGCCTTCAGATCTTTTTGGGATTTCTCTGGGACAGTCAATGCTGATGGCGGTAGCTGTTTTAGGGAAGGATAAGGGAATTGATATTACGGGAGCGACTTGCGATCTTAAGAAATCTACCCATCCACAACCGAAAAGAATTGGAACCATTTTCTGTATTGTTCGTTTTCCTGGAACTTATACAGACAATCAAAAGAAATTTATAGAAGAAACAGCGCTTAATTGTCCTGTTGCTCTTTCTATTCACCCGAATGTGCAGCGCACTGTACTGTTTGAGTTTGGTAAATAAAAATAATAAAATAAAAGCCGGAGAAATCCGGCTTATTATTTAAAACATACCCAATTCGAACCGGGCTTCTTCGCTCATCATATCTTTGTTCCAGGCTGGTTCAAAGGTTAATTCCAAGTCTACTTCATTAATACCTTCAACTTCAGTCACCTTTTGACGGACTTCAGCAGGTAAACTTTCTGCAACGGGGCAGTTCGGCGTTGTTAAAGTCATAATAACTTTCACCGCTCCTTCTTCAGAAATCTGAACGTCGTAGATAAGACCTAGTTCATAAATGTCCACCGGAATTTCTGGGTCATAAACGGTCTTTAAGGCGACTATAATATTTTCTCCGAGCTCAGCAATTTGTTCTTCTGTATATTTCATTCTATAATTGGCAGGGTTTAACTTTCGATTTTGTCTAATAAATTTTCCTGACGCATGCGCCGAAAAACATTTGCCAAAGTTAAGACATCTTTTTCACAATATTGAACGATTCTAAATAAGTCTTTTTCTATATGATAAATTGAAGAAACCATTGAGCCGTCGATATCATCTTTCGGCGTGGGAATTCCGAAGACATGTGCGAGGAGTTCCAGAGAAATAAAAGATTTATAATCGCCGAATTTCCAGAGTTCTAAAGTGTCAAGATGCGGGATTTCCCAGGGTTTTTTCCCAAACATCTGGAACGGCGCTGGCGGTCGCATTCCATTAATTAAAAATCGCCGTGCAATCCAGGGAAAGTCAAATTCCTTTCCATTGTGTGCGCAGAGAACGACTTCGCGTAGTTTTGGCCGGTTAAAAATCTCCCCGAATTCCTCCAATAGCTTTTTCTCATCATCGCCGTAAAAACTTTTGATGAGCAATCGCTCACTTTTTTCTAAAATCCCTACCGAAATACAAATTATTTTCCCAAATTCCGCCATAATTCCACCTCTTTCCTGATAGAATTCTTCTGCGGTAAATTCATCTTTCCGTTGAAATTTTGTCTTTTTATCCCAAAGATACTGGTCAGTTTCTGCTAATTCATCCCAATGACCAAACTGCGGTACTGTTTCAATATCTAAAAATAAAATTTTTTCTAAGGGAATATTTTGAATCATAATTAATGTGTTTTGAGTTGAAGAAATTATCCTAAATACGATCCATTTTCAACTTTCTGAATCGGTGAAATTAAGACGACTTCATTGTTATTTCCGTAAATTCCCAATACCAAACATTCGCTCATAAAATTAGCGATCTGCTTTTTTGGGAAGTTTACCACGGCTAAAATTTGGATCCCAACTAAATTTTCTTTGGTATACAAATCGGTAATTTGTGCAGACGATTTTCTTTTTCCTAATGTTCCGAAATCTATTTCCAGCTGATAAGATGGATTTTTAGCGGCAGGAAAATCAGAAACTGCGACAATTGTTCCAGTTCTTATATCTACTTTTTCAAAGTCAGTCCAACTGATTTCAGGCTTAAGCATCTTAAAGTTTTTATTTTTTAACAGACACAATGTAGTTATACACCATTTGATGTTGCGGTGCGGTAAGTTTTGCTTTAGGTGCCATCTCATTCATTATCCCAGTCCAAGCTTCGGCAGAATGATCGGAAGCATTTGGCAAATCGTGGCACTTTGCACATGAATTTTCGAATATAATTTTCCCCTTTGCTAAATATTCAGCGGATACGGTATTCGACGCCGTCTGTAATTTGGGCGTACATGAAAATGCAGTTCCTATCACGACAAAGGCAAATAGTAAAAAAGTTGTTGGATTGGAGGTGTTTTTCAGCTTTCTATTGTTCATTTTTAAGATTTAGAGGGACTAATACTTCAAAAATAAGAAATTTCTATTTAAGAAAATGAGTCAACCTTTAATGATAATTTTTATCGGTGGAGTTCTTATCTGTAGATTGTAAAACTTAAATCTTCTGTAGTTATTAAAAGAATTTGTATTTTTGAGTACATGAAAACCTACGCTACTTCCCAATTAATCGACGGTTTACGATCGGGTGATAAAAGATTGCTTGCAAAAGCCATTACTTTGGTGGAAAGTAAAAAGGCAGAACATCGCGATCAAGCTGAAGATTTATTAAAAGCGATTATGCCTTTTACCGGAAATTCAATTAGAATAGGAATTACAGGCGTGCCTGGGGCTGGCAAATCTACCTTTATCGAAAATTTCGGAAAGTTTGCCATAGCGAACGGCAAGAAAGTCGCGGTATTAGCGGTCGATCCGAGTTCTTCCTTAAACAAGGGATCAATTCTGGGCGATAAAACCAGAATGGAAGAATTAGCACGCGAAAAAAATGCTTTTATTCGGCCAAGTCCGACCTCTGGTTTTTTGGGAGGAATTGCAAATGCAACCTTTGAATCACTGCTTCTGTGCGAAGCTGCAGGTTATGATTATATTTTAATTGAAACAGTTGGAGTAGGACAAAGCGAAGTTTTGGTTTCTGATATTACCGATGTTTTTCTATTTTTAAAAATTATTGGCGGAGGCGATGAGTTGCAGGGAATTAAACGCGGCGTTATGGAAATGGTAGATCTTATTTTCATAAATAAAGTGGAAGAAGAAAATCGTCTGAAAGCAAAAAACACGAAAATCGAATTACTTCGAGCCTTACACTTTATGCCATCAAAGGAAAAAGATTGGAAAGTTCCGGTTTTCCTTGGGTCTGCTTTGAATAACGAGGGATTAGATGCAGTGTATGAAAAGGTTCAGGAATTCATCGATTTAAAAGTTGCTACTTCTTCTTTTGAGGAAACCAGAAAAAGACAGGCTGAAAAACGCTTTGATTACTGGGTTAAGGAATACATTTTACAACATACAAAATCGGGAAAAGAAGGAGAAACACAGTATGATTTACATAAAAAAAATGCTTCCGACCTGAAGGTTAATCCAAGTTCAGAAGCAAAAGTATTTGTAGAAAAATTATTGAAGAAATAACCTAATTTTTTGCAATTGCATTATTAGTTACATATCCTTCATAAGAAACTGATTTTTTGGAACCACGTCCAACATTAACATACGTCATTCCATTTTTGTAAATATCCATCTTAATTGTAATAGGATTGTTGATAACGTTAGCAATTATTGTCAAAGAGGTTTTTCCTTTTTTATTTGTTTTTTCATTAACGGTGAAATCAGTTGCAGTAAATTGAATTACGTCAGCTTCCCTAGTCGTTACGGTAATCGTTTGAGGTAAATTAACCGTTGTGGTAACTTTTCCATCAAAAGATGGTAAATTGACCAGTAATTCATTTTTTGTTACGGTCATTCCGTATCCCGATTCTAGGTCTATTGATTTTGGGTTGGTAAAAATCTGCTTATCGCGTAATTCCGGTACATTGTCCCAACTCTTTCCTTTCATTTGCGATGTAGTATAAGGTGTATAAGAAGAGCCGTCTTTATTAACCTTTTCGGCAATAAAAGTGAATTCTCCCTTTGTTATTAATGTTCTTGCGTTATTATTAACAACCTTAGTTTGAGAACTACAGGATAATAACATTGCCATAAAAGAAATTAAAAATAATGGTTGATATAGATATTTCATATATGTAATTTTGAATTGATTATAACAAGACTAATCTACAAACATTATTACATATAAAAAAATTACTTTTCTCTTGTTGAATTCGCACTAATATAACCGTCATAAGAAATAGGTTGACGATCATTTGATTGTACTGCTACATATGTTTTCCCATTCTTAAAAACTTCAATAACAATTCTGGAAACCTCTTTCTGATCAGTTGGTAAGACCGTAAAGACTGAACTTCCTTTTGATCCAACAGATCGGTTAACTGTAAATTCCTTTGATGTAAATCTGAATGAATTATCACCTTTCATTGAAGACGTGTACATTCTACCGAAATAAGGCAGCGTAACTTCAACTTCGTCTTTCTTTAATTGAATAGTATATCCCGAATCTAAAGTCAGCATACGCGACGCACTTCCATTTGGTAATGAGTTCATCACATTTATAACATCATAGTTGGTAGGATTGGCATGTTCCGCCATAAAAGTAAATTCGCCTTTATCTAAAAGGTTCTGAACGTTTGCTGGAGAAATATTACTTTGAGAGCCACATGAATTCATAAAAATGAGTAAGAGAAATGAGCTGATTATTGTAATAAAATTTTTCATTGTAAAGATTTATGAGTTAAGTAATTATTGGTTTTTCCAACATATACTTTTATAATAATTTCTTATTTATTTTTGAATTGTATCAAAAATTATGCAATACTTCTCCGTAATCACCATTTGGAATAAAAATTGTTTAGTGAAAGGAAATTAACATTTATCACTATGAAAAAATTAAATAAATTAGTAGGCCTCAGCGTAATATCAGTGATGATGTTGGCGTGTAGCACAAATCCGATAACCGGTCGAAAAACACTTCAGTTGGCCAATAATCAAGAAATTCAAGCTATGGCTTTACAACAATATCGGGAAACACTTTCTAAGGCAAAGGTTGTTACCGGAACGAGTCAGGCTAAAAGTGTTACTAATGTTGGATTAAGAATAAAAAACGCTGCTAATAATTACTATCGAGGAATTGGTCGTGAAGCGGATATTGCAGGATATAAATGGGAGTTTAATGTTATAGACGATAAGCAAATTAACGCGTGGGCAATGCCAGGTGGAAAAGTAGCAGTTTATACAGGAATCTTCCCTGTTACGAAAACAGATACTGGATTAGCAGTAGTGATGGGTCACGAGATTTCTCACGCATTAGCTGGTCATGGTAACGAAAGAATTTCTCAAGCGATGGTTGCACAATATGGAGGGGCAATTTTGGGAAGTACAATTTCAAATGGTCAATTAGCGGCTATCTTCCAACAAGCTTACCCTATCGGTGCGCAAGTTGCACTTTTAAAATATGGAAGAAGCCAGGAGTTGGAAGCTGACGAAATGGGACTGTATTTGATGGCGATGGCTGGTTATGACCCACGAGAAGCACAACCTTTCTGGCAAAGAATGGAAGGAGCATCTTCAGGAAACAGACCACCAGAATTCCTCTCTACTCACCCAAATCCAGATACAAGACGAGCTGATTTGGAGGAGCACATGCCGAAAGCTTTGCAATATTACAAAGCAGCTGGCGGAAAATTATAAAACACAATTAATCATAACAGACCTTTCCAAAAATTTCTTAAATTTGGGAAGGTTTTTTAATTTATAACTATGAAAAATTTATCTTTTATTGGTTTACTGCTTTTAGGATTGGCCTTTTTACTCTATTATATGTTGCCGGAATTTTCAGCCGTAAAACTTTTTGAACCCATGAGTTTGATGGGAATTCTCGCGGGTATTGGCATTGGTTTAATTATCGGGGGAATTGTGGGCTATGTAAGTAAAGGAACTGCCCTTAAACAGGAAGAAAAACGCAAAGAATTGCGACAGCTTAGAAAAGAAAAAGAAGATTTAGAAAAACAAGCTGCTGAACTTGCAAAACAGCAAACGGTGACTTATGTTTCTGATGAAAATCAAAATCCTCCGAATTATTAATTCAGAGGATTTTATAGTTTTTGATAACGTTTTTGAAATCTACAATTGATAGCCAATTCCTACCAAAAATAAACTTGGTCTGCTGTCATATCGAATAACTTCATTGTTTGTTCCATTAATAAAGTCTCTTTGATCATCTGTAAATGCACCTTCATACTTCGCATTCAAAATTAATTTCTGAATTTGAACCTGTGCACCAAACTGATAACCTAAGGTAAAATCCTTTGTTGCATTTTCTTTAAAATCATTGTACTGATTATCAGATGAAAGATTATAAGACGCTACCGGTCCTATAAATACACCTAAATTATCTCCCAATAATCGATAACCTAACAATACAGGAACAGCAACTCTATTGCTTTTCGCAGCAATTGTTGTGGAGGAATTGGGTACCTCAAATTCATTTTTAAATGTTGTGTAGTAAATTTCAGGCATTAAGAAAAGAGATGCAGGCAAATCGATTTTGGCTGATAAGCCAACATTAAATCCCACATTGTTTTTACCTGATTCATTATACGCCGAAACAGCGCTGTTTTTTAAATTCTGCCAGCTCGGCGAGTCGGTTTTAAAAAGTAAATTCGCTTTCCCTGCAAATTTCACCTGGGCAGAGCTAAGGAGACTTGCTCCTATTAAAGCGATACTAAGAACTTTTTTCATTTGATGGAGGTTTTGTTATAATATTATCAATTGAGGTTTTGTTGGTCTTCATGAAGTACTCGCGTAATTCTTTGAACAACTCTGAGGAGTAAACGAAATCAATGAGATTTTTATTGCCCGCATTGATGAGGACTTCTTTGTCTCCTTCCCATTCTTTGATACCTAAACGTAGATAAACAATTTTTTCACCAATGGTCATTACCGAATTCATGTCATGAGAATTGATGATGGTAGTCGTTTTATATTCTTTGGTAATTTCCAGCAGAAGATCATCAATAATATTAGATGTGTACGGATCAAGACCAGAATTGGGTTCATCACAAAACAAATATTTCGGATTGTTTACGATGGCACGTGCAATCGCTACCCGTTTCTGCATTCCGCCCGAAATCTCCGACGGGTATTTACGATTGGCTTTTTCCAGATGAACGCGGCCAATAACTTCGAAAGCGCGTCTTTTTTTCTCCCGAAAAGTAAGATTAGTAAACATATCCAACGGAAACGTAATATTTTCTTCGACCGTCATCGAATCGAAAAGTGCACTTCCCTGGAAAACGGTTCCAATTTCTGCACGAAGTAGTTGTTTTTCGTCGCGCGACATTTTATTGATATCCCGACCATCAAATAAAATTTCTCCAGAAGTGGGCTGATATACATTTAGTAAACTTTTCAGAAATACCGTTTTACCAGAACCACTTTGCCCAATGATAAGGTTAACTTTTCCTGTTTCAAAAGTTGTAGAAACTCCCTTCAAAACTTCTACTTCATCAAAACTCTTTTTTAAATCTTTTACTTCTATCATTAGCTGAGGAACATTTGTGTTAATATTAAATTCATAATAATGATGGCAACAATCGTCCAAACTACGGCTTGGGTACTTGCACGTCCAACTTCCAGCGAGCCGCCTTTCACGTTATAGCCAAAATAGGCTGGTACTGTCGCAATTAAAAAGGCGAAAACAGCGGTCTTGAAAAAGGCATACCATATAAAATGCTGTGGCATATACATTTGTATTCCGGTGATATAGTCGGCTTTACTCCAACTTCCCGTAGCAAGTCCAGCAAGATAACCACCCCAGATCCCAAATACAATACTAATTGCAATAAGTAGAGGGTTGAAAATTACACTCGCTAAAATTTTCGGTAAAATAAGAAAGTTGGGGGAATTTACTCCCATAATATCTAAGGCATCAATTTGTTCCGTAACACGCATTGTGCCGATACTAGAGGCGATATAAGAACCCACTTTTCCTGCCAGAATTACAGAGATAATTGTTGGGGCAAATTCAAGGATTAATACCACTTTGGTTGCGTATCCGATAAAGGAATTGGGAATGGGAAAACTGGATGCCGAGAAATTGTTAAACATCTGAATGGCAACTACAGCACCTACAAATGTAGAGGTAAACAGCGTTAAACCAAAAGAATTAACTCCAAGATCATAGATTTCACGCATAAAAAGCTTTAGAAACACCGATGTTTTTTGAGGTCTTTTTAGGGTTTTCGATAAAAGTAGGATGTAAGCGCCAACTTGGCTCAACAGGTTTTTTAACATGCTGCTAAATTAGTGTTTTTTATTTTTTCTGTAATCAATTTTACCGCGCATTCTTATCACCTCTAAATAGTAAAAAAATAGTTTTAATGATAATGACCAAATCAAGGCTCATCGTCCATTTTTTTACATAAAAGGCATCAGCTAAAATGCGTTTTTGCATGGCAATTTCCATATTTCCGCTGTCGCCACGAAGTCCATTTACCTGTGCGAGGCCTGTAAGGCCAGGATTAACCAAACTTCGGATGGAGTAGCGGCCAATTTTCAATTTGTAAAAATCGTCAATCATTATCATATGTGGTCTGGGCCCAACTACCGACATTTCTCCTTTAAGTATATTGATGAATTGAGGCATTTCATCGAGGCTTGTTCTTCGCAAAAACTTACCAATCTTCGTAATTCGTTTATCATCCTGCGCTGTAGTTTTCGATGTGCATTCTCCATTTACGCACATCGTTCTAAATTTTATACAATTGAAAATATGATCATGAAAGCCATATCTTTTCTGCACGAAAAAAACAGGACCTTTGCTATCAAGTTTAATTAAAATGGCGATGATGGGGAAGAGCCAACTGCAGATCAATAGTAAAGCGAGTACAGAAAATAAAATGTCAAATGTTCTCTTTAAGAGTATGTTTGTTAGGTTATCCAAAGGAAATTTAGACCGTATTAACACAGGTTGGGTTTCGATATAACCTAAATCATATTCAAAAAAATTGTTTTTAATTACGCTCGGAATTAATGAAATTCGAACTTTATGCTTTTCGGCGAGCTTAAAGATATTGTATTCGTTTTCACCCCTTATTCCACCCGGTTCTGCTGATAAATACATGGTATGAATTCCCTTTTCCTGCCAAAAACTGACCAATTTTTCAAAATTTAACTGCTCTACATGAGGGTATTCCCAAATTTTAAATCCGTAATCTTTTCGTTCATTCAGAATAGTTTTTAACATTTTAGTAGACGAATCATCCGCCAGAAACATAATATTCCGATAGTTCAGACCCAAAGTTCGAAAATATTTTAAGGCGAAAAAAATTGCGGATTTTAGAACGAAGAGAATTAAAAAAAGACTGAGGCCAATGAAAGTTCGGTCTTGTTTTAAAAAATCGTTGTTACTAACTTTTGCCAATAACATCACCCCGAAAATAAAAATCAAGATATGGGTTACTAAACGCTCTAGATAAATTGTATAGGTTATATTTCTAGGGACAGAATATAATTTCGTACGGCCACTTAGTAAAATCCAGAATAAGATAAGTAAAGTGATCGAGAGAATATTTTGTTCGCGATTGTAAGCGGCGAATAATTCACTGTAATTCCGTAAAAAGAAAAAAATGAAAACCGCCGAAATCACCAGGACATCGAGAAGTATGAAAATAAATCTGAAATATCGGGAATACCTGATTTTCTGCATCGCGCAACCTTAAGCAATTCGTAAATCTACTATTAATTACGGAATATTCAAATACTTATGGGTTTGTACTGATGCTTGCCATTGTGGATTTGCCAAAATAAAATCGGTAATTTTAGGATACATTTCTTCTCGCTTACTCCATTCACTTTGCAAATAAAGAACACAGTTTTCCGAAACTTTTGAGGCTTGTTCTTCTGCAAATTTAAAGTCGCTATTATTAAAAATAATAATTTTCAGTTCGCTTGCCTTTGCATAAATTCCGGGTTTTGGCAGACCGGTTTTTTTCGGTGAAAGTGTAATCCAGTCTAAATCGCCGCTCATTTCATAAGCTCCGGAAGTTTCAATATGAATTTCACAACCCAACTGTTTCAACCTGTTGGTTAAAATTTCTAAATTCCACATTAATGGTTCTCCGCCCGTTAAAACAATAGTTTTACAATGTTTTGCTGCAATTTCTGCAATTTCTTCTGTGTTTCGCAGCGGATGCAAATTGGGATCCCAGCTTTCTTTCACGTCACACCAGTGGCAGCCGACATCGCAACCACCCAATCTTATAAAATACGCCGCTTTTCCGGTGTGGGCGCCTTCGCCTTGTATCGTGTAAAAATGCTCCATTACTGGGAGCATTTTACCTTCTTTTAATAAAATATTTTCTTCTTCTTTAGTCATTATATACTGATGTTTTGTAAGCAAGGAGTGTGTTTTTCATCAACATTGCTCGTGTCATTGGCCCCACTCCACCGGGAACAGGAGTAATCCAACTGGCTTTTTCTTTGCAACTTTCAAAGTCTACGTCCCCAAATAAAGTGTATCCTTTTTCAGACTGATCTTCTACGCGCGTAATTCCTACATCGATGATCACTGCTCCATCTTTAATCATATCTGCTTTTAAAAAATTTGGATCGCCAAGTGCGGTAATTACTATGTCAGCATTTCGGGTGAATTCTTCAATATGTGGCGTGTAAGAATGCGTCAATGTTACGGTTGAATTGCCGGGAAAATCTTTTCTTCCCATTAGAATACTCATCGGTTTGCCCACGATTCTACTTCTGCCAATGATGACACAATGTTTTCCTTTCGTATCGATTTGATATCTTTCTAATAAAGTCAGAATTCCAAAAGGCGTTGCTGGTAAAAAAGTGTCCATTTCCAAAGCCATTTTACCGAAATTTTCCGGATGAAAACCATCCACATCTTTTCGAGGATCTATTGCCAGGATTATTTTTTCCTGATCGATTTGTTTTGGTAAAGGCAATTGCACAATAAAACCGTCGACATCTTTTGATTTATTCAGTTCGTCGATTTTTTCTAAAAGTTCAGCTTCTGAAACGGTACTTGGGAATTCCGCGAGAGATGATTTGAAACCTACTTGCTTGCAATCTTTAATTTTATTATTTACATAGGTCATACTCGCGCCGTTTTTGCCGACCAAAATCGCTACCAAATGTGGAGGACGTTTTTTGCCTTTAACAATTTTTTCTACGTCAATGCGGATTTCCTCTTTAATTTCTTTGGAAACTTTTAGTCCGTCGAGAATTTGTGCCATGTTATTTTTACTTTATATTTATTGAGTCAGATTACTTTTTCTCTTTATAATAATGAATAAGTCCATTCGTAGAAGAATCATGGGAAGTAACTGGGTCTGGATTTTTTAATTCTGATAAAATTTTTCCGGCCAATACTTTTCCTAACTCTACGCCAAATTGGTCGAAACTGAAAATGTTCCAGATAACCCCTTGAACAAATATTTTATGTTCATACAATGCGATTAATTGTCCTAATGAAAATGGAGATAACTCATTAAAAATGAATGAATTGGTAGGTGTATTACCGTGAAAGACTTTATAATTAACGAGTCTCTCAACTTCCTCTTCCGAAATTCCAGATTTCATCAATTCGGTTTTTGCTTCTTCTGCAGTTTTTCCAAATGCTAAAGCTTCGGTTTGGGCAAAAAAGTTCGCCAGTAATTTTTCCTGATGGTCTGAAACTACGTTGCATGATTTTGCATACGCGATAAAATCAGCCGGAATTAGCTGCGTTCCCTGATGAATTAATTGATAAAAAGCGTGTTGACCGTTCGTTCCGGGTTCTCCCCAAATAACTGGTCCAGTTTCATAATCTACAAACTCTCCACTTCTATCTACACATTTTCCGTTACTTTCCATATCGCCCTGTTGAAGATAGGCGGGAAAACGATCTAAATACTGCGAATAAGGTAAAATTGCATAGGTTCCGGCATCAAAGAAATTGCGATACCAAATTCCTAAAAGACCCATTAAAACCGGAATATTTTCTTTAAAATCAGCAGTTTGAAAATGTTTATCAGTTTCGTTTGCTCCTTTTAAAAGTTGTTCAAAATTTTCATACCCTACAAAAAGTACAATGCTTAAACCGATCGCGCTCCAAAGGGAATATCTTCCGCCGACCCAATCCCAGAATTCGAAGATATTTTCTTCTGCAATCCCGAATTTTTTTACGGCTTCTATGTTTGTGGAAAGTGCCACAAAATGTTTTTCCACGTCTTCCTGCTTTCCACTTTTCAGAAACCAATCTTTCGCAGATGCTGCGTTGGTCATTGTTTCCTGAGTTGTAAAAGTTTTTGAAGCAATGATAAACAATGTCGTTTCAGGATTTAAATTTTTCAAAACTTCTGCAATATGATTTCCGTCAACATTCGAAACGAAATGTGCATTAAGTCTTGTTTTAAAATGTTTCAGAGCCGAACAAACCATCACTGGACCTAAGTCGGATCCGCCGATTCCGATGTTAACAATATCAGTTATTTCCTCGCCAGAAAAACCTTTATGGGCTCCAGATATAATTTTCTCTGAAAAGGTTTTCATTTGGGCTAAAACTCTTTTAATCCCAGGTTTTATGTTTTCTCCGTCTACTAAAATTTCTTTATCAGAAAAATCACGCAATGCCGTGTGTAAAACTGCTCTACCTTCCGTCTCATTGATTTTCTCGCCGGAAAACATCGATTTAATTGCTGATTGAAGGTCGCATTCAACCGCTAAATCCTGCAAAAGGTCAAAGGTTTTTTGATCAATTAAATTTTTAGAATAATCGAAAAGATAGTTTTCTCTTTGAATTGAAAACTGATTAAAACGCTCAGAATTTGATTTGAATAAAGATCTGAAATCGAAATCTGTTTCCGTAAAGTGCGTATTAAGATTTTTCCACGCTGTCGTTTGGGTTGGATTTATTTTTGGTAACATATCTTCAAAGTTTTAATGATTGATTTTAAATTCCAGATGGTTTTAAATTCCCTGCAAATTTACGGAAAAATAAAACCTCCGAAAAAAATACGGAGGTTGATTTTAAATGGGTTATTCAATTACGCTGTGGAATTTAGAATTAAGAACTTTATGTTTTTATTCCTTTTCTTCCAGCGTGATGTTTTTCGTGATTTTGTATTTCCGCCGTACTCTATGTTGCTTACTCTCTTCGCCTAAAACTCTTCCCCACGGTTGTAAACCTTCCACACGTTCAAAAATAATTTTTAAAATTGCCAAAAAAGGAATGCTCAGGAACATGCCGGAAATTCCCCAAAGTTCTTCTCCGATCAAAAGTCCGATAAAAGTAAATAATGCATTTATTTTAACTTTCGATCCTACAACCAAGGGAAGCGTAAGATTTGCATCCACCGCATGTATCACGAGATAACCTATAAGTACAATTAGCGTATGTTCACCGCCCGTTGCGAATGAAATAAGGCAAGCCACAAGAGCCGAAAATATAATGCCAACGTAGGGAATAATATTAAGTAAACCGGTAAGCACAGCCAGCAGAATTGCATATTTAACGCCAAGAACTGAAAGGAGAATTGCCGCTAAAATACTGACGATGATAATTTGAATAAATAATCCCGATATATATTCTTTAATGATTTTCTGTATTTCCATTATACCTTCATTTACTTTCGCAAAATGTTCCTTCTGGAAAATTGAAATGATAAAGTTGTAGAGAAGTCGACGGTAGTTTAAAATAAAAATAAAGAATAAAGCACTAAAAATAAAGAAAGCCATGGTTGAAGAAAACATCGACACCGTAAAACCCAGAATTATTGCCGTAGATGCCAGCAATTTTTCTAAACCTTGGTTGATGTAACTCATCTGCGAATGGATATTTAAATTGAAAGTCCGAGAAATCCAAAGCTGTAGATCATTAAAAGATTTTGAAACCTGCTCTTTTAAAACAGGAAAATCATTAGCGAAATCACTTAATTGTACAGAAAAGAAATAAACAAGGCCCGACAGAACAAACAACATAATCAGTAATGAAGAAAAGGTTGAAATAGTGCGGGAAAAACGAAGTCTTTTCTCTAAAAAATTGGCAAATGGTAGAAAAAGCAATGCCATTAAAACCGAAAAGAAAAGCGGCGCCAAAACTGTTTTCCCAACTTTAGCCAAGAATCCAATGAGGATAATGCTGATGAGTACCAAAGTTAGTTTGGCTACAAATGGTAGTTTTAAATCCTTCATTTTTAAGCAATTATTTAATCGTACAAAGATATTTTTTTTTTGGTTTGAGGAGAATTAATATAACATAAATACAACTGATCAAAAAGAAATTTTTTTGTCAAAAATTCATTATTTTTTCAAAAAAAAAATTAACAAAATAGAGCATTTACATGCTGTATAATCATACTTTTAGAACTCGAAATCTTATAATTATTGTAATTTAACATTGTGTTAATGTATAATCGAAAATGAAATCCGACTTTTGCAGTTCAATAAAACGTTTATAAATGGAGCAGATTTATATAATCATGCTTATTGCCTTAGGAATATTAGCAATCATCGATTTGGTTGTTGGTGTGAGCAATGATGCAGTAAATTTTTTAAATTCAGCAATAGGTTCGAAAGCCATTTCCTTTAAAATTACCATGATTGTGGCGAGTCTTGGAGTTCTTATTGGCGCCATGTTTTCAAGTGGGATGATGGAGATTGCCCGAAGCGGTATTTTTGTTCCCAGCATGTTTAGCTTTAATGATGTGATGATCATTTTTCTAGCCGTTATGATTGCCGACATTCTTCTGTTAGATGTTTTCAACAGCTTGGGGTTACCTACTTCAACCACGGTTTCTATTATTTTCGAATTATTAGGTGCGGCGGTTTGTCTGGCAGTGTATAAGATTGTGACTTCTGATGATAGCTTAAATAATTTGGGAGCGTATATTAATACAAAAAAGGCCACTATAATTGTTTACAGTATACTTTTATCCGTATTTTTATCTTTCTCGATTGGTGGTTTTGTACAATATATTTCCCGTTTAATATTTACATTTCATTTTGAAAAGAAGCTTAAATATTTTGGATCCATCTTCGGTGGTGTCGCAATATCAGCAATTACTTTTTTTATTTTGATTAAAGGATTAAAAGGAGTTTCATTCATATCTAAGGAACAATTTGCGTGGATCGATCAACATCAATTTCTAATTTTAGGTGGTAATTTTATTTTTTTCACAGTATTATCTCAAATATTAATTAGTGTTTTCAAGATTAATATTTTGCGGGTCATCATCTTGATTGGCACCTTTGCGTTGGCGCTTGCATTTGCCGGGAATGACTTGGTTAATTTTATTGGGGTTCCGATCGCAGCTTTTAATTCTTATGAAATTTTTAATGGAAGTGGCATTTCTGGCGATGACTTTATGATGGGAGATTTGGCTAGTAATGATATTGTTGCTCCCTTCTATTTTTTATTATTTGCGGGGGTGATCATGGTTATTACCCTTTGGACTTCTAAAAAGGCAAGAAGCGTTATCGAAACTGGAGTAAATCTGTCCAGACAAGGAGACGGTGTGGAAAAATTCACCCCGAATACCATTTCCCGCGCGATCGTACGAGCCGGAGTAAATATTGGAGAAGGTATCAATCATTTTTTACCAAGAAGAATTCAAATTAAGATCAATAGAAGATTTCAAAGCGTACCGAAATCTACTAAAAATACAGCCGATGAACCAGCTTTCGACATGGTAAGAGCTTCGGTTAATTTAATGGTTGCAAGTATCTTAATTGCAATTGGTACCTCTATGAAATTACCATTATCTACCACATACGTTACTTTTATGGTTGCCATGGGAACTTCATTTGCAGATAGAGCATGGGATCGGGAAAGTGCAGTTTACAGAATTGCGGGTGTTTTCAAAGTGATCGGGGGCTGGTTTTTCACAGCAATTGTTGCGTTTTTATTGGCCTGCACAATTGCATATATATTGAAAATTGGGGAAGTGTTCGCCTTTGTTGGCCTTTTACTTTTGTTGGCAATCATACTTTATAGAAGTTCTAGAAAACATAAAAAGAAAGTCGCAGTTGAGGCAGAAATAAAAACATTGCGTCGAGAAGATATTGGCACCGTTAATGAAATGATTAAGGAAAGTTCTGCACAAATATCCAAGGTTTTTAATAAAACAAATTCTCTCTATAGCAGCCTAATTAATAATATAAGTTCTTACGATCTGGCTTTGCTGAAAGCCAATAAAAAAGAACAGAAAAGTCTAGAAAAGGGAATTGATGAGTTGAAAAGTAATATATTTTATTTCATTAAAAATTTAGATGATAACTCTGTAGAAGCGAGTAAATTTTATATTCTGATTTTAAGTTATTTGCAAGATATGGTGCAGTCTATCGATTTTCTAACCAGTAATAGTTATTCGCATGTTGATAATAACCATAAACCCTTAAAAGAAAATCAGATCAGTGATTTAAAAACCATTGATTCTCAAATGAGTCAGTTATTATACCTATTAGAGGAAAGTTTCAAATCTGATGATTTCCATAAAATCGACCTAATTTTAGAGGAGAAGGAGATGGTTTTCAATACCGTATCTGAACTGATAACGAAGCAAATTATAAGAATTAGAACCACAGAAACGAGCCCTAAAAACAGTAAGTTTTATCTCGCATTATTGCTTGAAACCAATGATCTGTTGAAATCGATTATGAATTTGTTAGAATTATTTAAGGAGTTTAATCAACTTAATAAGAGGTAATAATTGCAAACCTGTTAAAAAAAACTTTTTGCCAGACGAAATAGACTTTCAATGTTGAGGAAATTGGACAAAAAAAATTCTGTAGTAATACAGAATTTTTTTGCAATTTATACTGATCAGCTATCAAAATTTTATGATGTGAATGAATATAATTAAGATTCAATTGCCAGATCAATTACCTCACTCATGCGCTGAACGTAATGTATTTGGAGGTTTTTCAAATAATCTTTTTTAATTTCTTCCACATCTTTTCGGTTGGCTTCACAAAGAATGATTTCTTTAATTCCCGCTCGTGCAGCGGCGAGAAGTTTCTCTTTAATTCCACCGACAGGAAGCACTTTTCCTCGAAGCGTAATTTCCCCGGTCATCGCCAAATGAGATTTTACTTTCTTATTTTTAAAGCTGGAAACAATTGAAGTCAGCATTGCGATTCCGGCGGAAGGTCCATCTTTAGGAGTTGCACCTTCTGGAACGTGAACATGAATATTTTTTTCTTTTATATCCTCGGCTGAAATTCCCAGTTCATCGTGCTTTGCTTTGATATATTCCAAAGCAATTGTCGCCGATTCCTTCATCACGTTTCCCAGATTCCCTGTCATTGTTAAATTTCCTTTGCCTTCGCTCAAAATACTTTCAATAAATAGGATATCGCCACCAACTTCGGTCCAGGCTAAACCTGTGACAACGCCGGGAACGCCTGTAATTTCTGAAAAACCTTTCGGGCGAGGAACACCTAAAATTTCATCAACTTTTTCGATGGTAATTTTTGGGTCGTATTCTTTCTCCATTGCGGTTTGCAAAGCAACCCATCGGGCAACGGATGCAATCTGTTTTTCTAAACGGCGAACGCCACTTTCAGAGGTATGTGCATCGATAATATGTTTCAATTCAGCATTCCCAAGTTTAAAGGATTTGCTGTCTAAACCATTTTCTTCCTGCTGTTTTTTAATTAAATGTCGTTTAGCAATTTCTACTTTTTCTTCTAAGGTGTAGCCAGCAATTTCAATAATTTCCATGCGGTCTAAAAGCGGGCGTTGCACCGTCGATAATGAATTTGCTGTTGCAATAAACATCACCTTGGATAAATCGTAACCCAATTCCAGAAAATTATCATAGAAAGAATTGTTCTGTTCAGGATCTAAAACCTCTAATAAAGCGGAACTCGGATCACCATGAATTCCAGTGGCAATTTTATCTATTTCATCCAAAACAATAACAGGATTTGAGGTTCCTACTTTCTTAATGGATTGCAAAATTCTTCCCGCCATCGCACCGATATACGTTTTACGATGGCCGCGAATTTCTGATTCATCATGAAGTCCGCCCAGAGACACACGTACATATTTTCTGCCTAAAGCATCGGCCACTGATTTTCCCAACGAAGTTTTTCCAACTCCCGGAGGACCAACCAAACAAAGAATGGGCGATTTCATATTGTTTTTGAGTTTCAGAACCGCCATGTGTTCTAAAATTCTTTTCTTAATATCTTCTAAACCATAATGTGCTTTGTCTAAAACTCTTTCTGCTTTAACAATATCAAAAATATCTTTAGAATATTTATTCCACGGTAAATCGGTAAAGAAATCAAGATAATTTCGCTGTACGTTATAATCGGGTGAATTTGGGTTTTGTCGTTGCAGACGATGAATTTCTTTTTTGAAATGCTCTTCAACATCGGCATTCCATTTTAGTTTTTTGGCTTTGTCGAGTAATTCTTCTACATCAGATTCTGGACCGCCGCCTAATTCTTCTTGTATTGTTCTAATTTGTTGATTTAGAAAGTATTCCCGTTGTTGCTTGTCGAGATCTTTCGATGTTTTTTGATGGATTTGGCTTCGCAATTCCAATTTACGGAATTCGTCATGCATTAGCGTATAACATTTTTCAGCGCGGATCATTAAACTTCTTTCTTCCAGCAATTTCTGTTTTTGATTGGCCAAAAAATTAGCATTAGAACAGATGAAGTTTAATAAATCATCATTATCACTGATGTTATTGATGGCAAAATTCGCGGCGGTCGGCAAATTGGGATCTAATTCAATAATTTTTAAAGCCAAAGCTTTTATATTTTCCAGAAGCGCTTCATATTGCTCTTTCTTTTTCGTTGAGGTATCTTTCAACTTCACGATTTCTGCCTGAAAATAAGGTTTAGTCGCCTTAAATTCTTTTATTTTAAACCGTTGGAAACCTCGGGTAATTGCTGTAATATTTCCTTCCGGAAGCTTGATGATTTTAATAATCTTGGCTAAAGTTCCGATTTGAAATAAATCAGATTCTGTAGGATTTTCAATACTTGAGTTATTTTGACTCAAAATTCCGATCAGCTGATTATTTTTCTGAGCCTCTTCCAGCAGTTTGATCGACATTTCCCGTCCTGCGGTGATGGGCATGATCACTTTAGGAAACATCACCATATTTCTAACTGGTAAAATGGGGAAAATGTTTTGCTGATCATCATCTTCATTGTTCACGATATCCGATATATTTATTTCTTCGGTTACGATGCTGAATCCATCGTCTAAAATTTCGTCAAAGTTCATTTCTTCAAATTCTGTCATAATAGTAGAATGACAAATTGTCATTTTTTATAGATAATTAAGGAGTTCCTGTATCAAGATTGAGGGTTAATACTCCTTTTAAAAAGGTTTCTATAAATTCACAAGGTTTATGCCACTCAAAAACCTAGACAAAATTGGCATGAGGAAGAGTATGTGCTTAAATAAGTAGGTTATTTTTTTTCTAATCTGTTAAAAATGTGTATTTTCGCACACTGATAAAATTATACAAAAAAAGATGGCAATTTTAGGAGAAATAAGAAACAGACCTTGGCTTTTAATGGGGATTATTGCAGTAGCAATGCTGGCTTTCGTGGTCAACCCAGACAGTCTCGAAAAATTATTCGGCCCCCAAACTGGTGTGTATGGTAAAGTAAACGGCGAAGAGATTACTAAAGAAGATTTCGACGATCAGCTATTTATGCTACAACAGCAGGCTCAACAACAGGGACAGCCCGCCAAAGGTTTAGAAGAACAAGCATGGCAAATGTTGGTTCAATCTAAATTAATTAAGCAGCAATTCGATAAAATGGGTCTTACTTTAACTGAAGATATGTTCTGGAATCAACTTCAGTTCGATCCTATGTTTGCGCAGAATAAAGAAAATTTCGACGAAAAAGGGAATTTTAAAGTTCAGGAAATTAAAAGCCAGGTTGAACAAATGAAAAGTTCTAACGTTGAGGTGTATAATAATTGGCTTAAAACCAGAAAAACAATCGAGTACAGAATGATGGCTCGTCAGCTTTTTGCAAATGTAACCACAGGGATTACAGTGAGTAAAAAAGAAGCTGAGCAAATTATAAAAGAAAGAGATCAGCTTGCTGACATTGATTTTGTAAAGGTAGATTATGCTGCATTTGCACAGAAAAATCCGGTTAAAGTTACCACTGCTGATATTTCAGATTATATAAAACTTCATCCAACCTTATATAAGAGAGATGCAAGTCGTAATTTAGGAGTTGTTTATTTTCCTGCTGCTCCAAGTGCAGAAGACGACACTGCGATGCAAGCCGAAATCAATAAGTTATTTACGGTAGGTAGTCCGACGAGTGAAGGAAATGAAAATTTCCAAAACACAAAGAATGACTCGATGTTCATTGCTTTAAACTCCGACTTACCTTTTAATCCGCAATATTTTCCGGCAAATCAATTGCCTGCAGAAATTAAAGATAAAGTGGCAACTGCTGCTGTCGGAACAACCTTCGGTCCTTATAAAGAGCAGAATTTTTATGTAGTGTCTAAACTTTTAGATAAAAAACCTTCTGATTCTACACTTTCAAGACACATTTTGGTTACTTACAAAGGAAACCAAGCTGGTGGAGAAGAGACAAGATCGAAAGAAGAAGCGAAGAAATTAGCAGATTCTATTGGAAATGCAGTAAAAGCCGATCCTTCTAAATTTGTAGAATTCTTAAAGTATTCAGCTGATCCAGGTTCTGCTGCACAAGGAGGAAGCGTGGGTTGGACAACTCCAGAAACTCCTTTCGTACCGGAATACCTTAGCTTTTTGGCAAATAATGGCAAAGGTGCCACTGCTGTTGTTGAAACACAATACGGTTACCATGTCATCAATATTGAAGATAAGAAAAGTGGTGCAATGACTTATAAAGTTGCAAACTTGGTTAAAGCAATCAAACCTTCCGATAAAACGGAAAACGAGATTTACACGAAAGCCACGAAATTTATTCAGCAAGTTCAAGGGAAAAGTTTTAATGAATTCGCCAATGTTGCGAAGAAAAACAATTACAATTTCTCTAATCCAAAAGAAGTAGGAAGATTCCAAGGACAGCTGCCAGGTTTAGCTACTGACAAAGATGAAGACATTATTGCTTGGGCTTTCAACAAGAAAACCAAAAAAGGAGATACCGATATTTTCACTGTTGATGGAACGGGAGACAGAATTGTCGCATACGTAAACGGTGTTCAGGATGCAGGTTCTGCAGATCCGGAAGCAGTTCGCGACCAAGTAGAACCAATTGTGAAAAATAAATTATTGGCGAAGAAAATTACGGAGAAAATTAACGCAGCAAATGCTTCAAACCTAGATCAGATCGCAAAATTATTTGGAGTTACTAAAGAATCTGCGCAGGTGAATATGTTAAATCCACAAGTGAACGGTGCTATGGAACCTAAAGTTGCAGGAGCTGCATTTGGTGTAGCAAAAAACAAATTGTCGAAACCTGTAGAAGGTTTAACTGGTGTTTATGTTGTCTTGAAAAAATCTGAGAGCATAAATAAACAACCGGGCGATCTTAAGCAAATGATTCAGGCAATTGCCAGACAGAACTCGCAGCAGTTTGGTCAGAATTTCTTGAAGAGCTTACAAGATAATGCGAAGATTAAAGATTACAGAATTGAATTGTACAACCGTACGACGCAACAGTAAATCTTAAAAATACATAAAACAGAAAGCGACTTAACCGTCGCTTTCTCTGTTTTTAGAGCGCAAGGTTTTACCTGCACTTTATTTAAAATTTATTATATTTGTCGCTTAAAAAATACACAAAAGTGAAATTCACAAAAGAAATAAAAGCAGGACTTATCGCACTTTTAGCCATCGTTGGCTTCGTCTTTTTGTTCCAATTTATGAAGGGTAAAAGTCTCTTCACTACCGATAATATTTTCTTCGCAAAATTTGATAATGTTGAAGGTTTAGCAGCATCTAACCCCGTTTCTATTAACGGTTTGAAAGTTGGTCAGGTTGATAAAATCATTCCGGTCACCGAAAGCGATGGGAAAATTCACTTTGTCGTAAAGGTTATTATTGATGATAATTTTGAGTTTTCAAAAAAATCTACCTTGGAAATTTTCGAACCAGGATTAATGTCAGGGAAAGAAATGCGGGTAAATTTAGCCTACGGTCAGCCTATGGCAAAAGATGGTGATACTTTAGATGGAGACTTCAAACTTTCAATGTTAAATAGTATTTCTTCTCAAGTGGGTCCAGTTAAAGATCAGGTACAGGTTGTGTTGAAAAGAGTTGATTCCCTAACGACGAATGCCAACAAGATTTTTGATGATCAAAACCGTGCAGAAATTAGAGCCTTATTAAATAATCTCAATAGAACTGTTGCTGCTTTCGAAGGAACTTCTAAACAAACGAATGCACTTCTTGCCAACAATGATCCTCGAATTCAGAAGATGCTTGATAATGCGAATTTGGCGACTGTAAGTGCTAAAACTGCAATCGATAAATACGGTCGAGTAGCTGACGAAGTTGATGTTCAAAAATTAAATAATACCATTGATAAACTCAGCTTGACGGCAGATAAATTGAACGGTGTTATTACGGGCATACAAAATGGTGAAGGAAGTCTTGGTAAATTGACAAAAGATGAGCAACTTTACCAGAACCTAAACAAAACTGCCGAAAATTTAAATGTTCTGGTTGAAGATTTAAAAGCAAATCCTAAAAGATATCTTAATTTTTCAGTTTTCGGTAAGAATACAAAAGACTAAAACCTTTATCTATGGAATATATTGACAATATTCTTTTTTTTGTCGCACTCGTAATAGGGTTCGGACTTTTCTTTAAAAGTTTAAAAGAAATTTATCGAAATATTCAATTAGGTAAAGAAATTGACCGAAGTGATCAAAAACCGAAACGGTGGGAAACCATGGCACGTGTTGCAATGGGTCAAAGTAAAATGACGAAACGTCCGATTGCGGGTATTCTTCACGTCATTGTGTATGTTGGTTTCGTAATTATCAACATTGAACTTCTTGAAATTATTATTGACGGAATATTTGGAACCCATCGTTTCCTGGCAGGAATTATGGGCGATTCGTTCTACTCTGCCTTTACTGCGACGCTGGAAATTTTGGCGCTCTTGGTTGTAATTGCCGTCGTTTTATTTTTTATCCGAAGAAATTTCTACGGCATCAAGCGGTTTCAAATGAAAGAGCTATTTGGGTGGCCAAAGAATGATGCAAACTGGATTTTGATTATCGAATTTGCGTTGATGATGGCCTTCTTTACCATGAATGGTTCGGATTGGGTTTTACAGCAGCGTGCAGTATTTTCAGCACATGGAAGTTTTCCTATTTCTGCTTCTATTTTTGCACCAGTATTGCAAAACCTGAGTGATAATGGTTTGATTTTAATGGAAAGAGGAGCTTGGTGGTTCCACTTTCTGGGGATTTTATTCTTCATGAATTATTTGTATTACTCGAAACATCTTCATATTGTATTGGCATTTCCCAATACCTGGTATGCTAAATTGGATCCTAAAGGAAAATTCGACAATTTAGATTCTGTAACAAAAGAAATTAAACTGATGATGGATCCAAATGCTGATCCTTACGCAGCCCAACCCGAAGCTGATCCAAATGCAGTTCCTGAGAAATTTGGCGCCAGTGACATTTTTGATTTGAATCAGGTACAACTCCTCAACGCTTATTCATGTACAGAATGTGGAAGGTGTACCGCTGTTTGTCCAGCCAACATGACAGGTAAGAAACTTTCTCCACGGAAAATAATGATGGATACGCGGGACCGAATGGAAGAAGTTGGTAGAAACATTAATAAAAATGGAAAGTTTGTAGATGATGGCAAAAAATTATTAGACGATCATATTCAACGCGAAGAAGTTTGGGCGTGTACCACTTGCAACGCCTGTGTTGAAGCTTGTCCGGTTCTTATCGACCCATTATCGATAATTATTGAGATGCGACGTTTTCTGGTCATGGAACAGTCTGCCGCGCCACAAGAACTTAATCAAATGATGACCAATGTCGAAAATAATGCTGCGCCGTGGCAATATAATCAGGCCGATCGATTGAAATGGGCTACCGATAATTAGAAAATTTTAAAATCAATAATTTCCAGTCAATTCAAAGAATGGAATATTGAAAATTTGCAAAATAAACATGGATTTCACAATAAAAACAATGGCAGAATATGCCGCAGAAGGTAAAGCACCCGAAGTCTTATTTTTCGTAGGATGTATGGGTAGTTTTGATGATCGGGCCAAGAAAGTGACCAAAGCATTGTGTAAAATTTTACATAAAGTAGGAGTAGAATTTGCAGTTTTAGGTCAGGAAGAATCCTGTAATGGAGATCCAGCAAAACGCGCTGGTAATGAGTTCATATTCCAAATGATGGCTTTAACCAACATCGAAATTATGAATGCGTACGAAGTTAAAAAAATTGTAACAGCGTGCCCGCATTGTTTTAATATTATAAAAAATGAATATCCAGGTCTAGGTGGAAATTACGAAGTAATGCATCATACGCAGTTTCTGCGAAAATTGATGGAAGAAGGACGTCTGAAAATTGAAGGAGGATCATTTAAAGGAAAGAAAATTACCTTCCACGATCCGTGTTATTTGGGACGTGGTAATGGCGAATATGAAGCGCCCAGACAACTGCTCGAAAAACTAGATTCAGAGTTGGTCGAAATGAAACGATGTAAATCAAACGGATTATGTTGTGGAGCTGGTGGTGCACAAATGTTTAAAGAACCCGAGAAAGGTGATAAAGACATTAATATCGAAAGAACTGAAGAAGCATTAGCTATGAAACCTAATATCATCGCGACAGGTTGCCCATTCTGTAATACCATGCTTACGGATGGTGTAAAACACTTTAATAACAGCGAAGTGGATGTCAGAGATATCGCAGAACTTTTAGCCGAAGCTGAAGATTTATAATGAATCAAAGACTAACGTACTTTCTAATTATCGCGGGTCTGGTTTTGTTTATCCTAAATTTATGGTCTGCAGATTTCGATACCTCAAAAATAAATTATTTGAGTTCTGGCGCAAGCGTATTAATGGTGATCGTAGGTTTTTTGAAATTAAATACGAAACAGAAAAATGAAAATTGAAGAGTCAACTATAGTAGAAACCAATGATTATCGAATCATAATTTACCCAGCTTCGCGACCTTTAAGCGCGAGGGAAAGTAAAGCGATAACGGAAAGATTATTTGATTTTCTTGCCACTTGGGCTGCACACGGAAAACCATTATCTTCCTCGTTTAAAATAGAAAAGAATCAATTTATCATTGTATCCGTTGATGAAGAAATAGAAGCAGCTTCCGGATGTTCTATTGATGAACTGGGCCGTGTAATGCGCGAAATTGATGAGGAATTTCAACTCGGATTGTTTGACCGCATGAAAGCAAGTTACCTTGAAAACGGCGAAATTAAAACCATGAAATTGCAGGATTTTAGAAATGGTTTAAAAACGGGGTCAATTTCAAAAGAAATTCAGGTTTTTGATTTTTCGAAAAATACCTACGTTGCTTTTTTAAGTGATTTCCTCTTGCCTCTGAAAAGAAGTTGGGCAGGAATTTATACAGATTAAAATTTTATGATAAAAATTACGGTAAACCCTTTAACTTAAATGCATTAAAGGGTTTTCTTTGTGCATTTAATTGCGTAAATTTACGTACTAACATTTGTTATGCGGTACAAAATACTCTTTATTTCTTCTTGGTTTCCCAATAAGCTGGAGCCTACAAACGGAAATTTTGTGCAAAGACACGCAGAAGCTGCTTTTCTTCGAAATGATGTTGAAATTTTACACGCCATCGGCGATCCTGATCAAAAGAAATCTTTTGTCTTTGAGGAGCAAATTATAAATGGAATCAGAACATTAATTGTCTATTATAGAAAGACCTCAAATCCCGCGCTGAATTTCTACCGTCGAATGAGAAGCTATAAAAAAGGCTTTCGAAGAATGCAGAAACCAGATTTAGTTCACGCGAATATTTTGCGTAATTCAATGCTTTTTGCCGTGTATCTCAAACGGAAGTTTAAAATACCTTTCGTCGTGAGCGAGCACTGGTCGGGCTTTTTAAAAATAAATGAACACCAGCTTTCCAAACTCGGTTTGCGTATTACAAGAGAAATTGCGAGACATGCTTCCTACATTTTGCCGGTTAGCAATTATCTGTTAACCGATTTAAGGAAATTGGGTTTGCAAACGAATTTTCAAGTCATTGAAAATGTGGTCAATACTGAACTGTTTCATGTTAAAAGACATTCTGCGGACGAGTTTAAATTTCTTCACATTTCGAATTTAATTTCAATTAAAAATCCGGAAAAGATTATTGATGTAGCTGTAAAACTGAGAAGCGAATTTGATAATTTTGAATTGCACATCGGCGGCGATGGCGATATTGAAATTTTAAACAAAATAATTCTGAATCACAAAGCCGGTGATTATATTAAGACTTTCCCGACCTTGAAATCTGAAGAAGTTGCTTACAAAATGAGAAGCAGCAACTGTTTTATTCTTTTCAGTGATTACGAAAATTTCCCCTGCGTTCTGTTGGAAACCTTATCGGCAGGAACGCCCGCAATTGCTACAAAAGTAGGCGGAATCCCAGAAATTATAAACGAAAGGAATGGGATTCTCATTTCCAAATGCGAAATTGAACTGTATAATGCAATGAAAGATGTGCTTCTGGAACAAATTGATTTTGATGAACCTCACACGTTACACGAATTTGTAAACCATCACTTTTCAATGGAAACTATCTCGCGGAAATTTGATGAAATTTATCAGAAAGTTTTACGCTAACCGTCTAAAACTGGAAGAATTATAATTAAATTTAAGGTTCCGTGAATTAGTATAACTTTAATGAAGAAAGGGTTTTCGATTACCATCAATTTGCAGCATGTAAACGCACATTCTTTTTTAGCAGAGGAATATGATGATGTGTACTTTAGATCGGAAAGATTTGATTTTCTTTTAGAAGGCGTACTTTTAAATAAGCGGAAACTCCTTCAGGAACATGCCTTAACAGATTTTGAAACATTTATCTGGGAACTTTATCGTTTAAAGAAGGAACAAATTATTACACTTTTTGAAGGCGAATACCGCGGATTTATTTTTGATAAAGTTCGAAACAAGCTTTTCGTTTTTACCAATATTACTTCTACGCAAAGAGTTTTCTATACTTTAGTTAATGATATAATTTTCGTCGATAGCGACTTAAAAAGACTTACGGCTGCACTCAATGATTATGATATAAAAGCAGAGCCAGATGTAGAATCGATTTATCAGATGTTGTGTTTTACGAATATGCCGGAAGATAAAACGCCCGTAAAAAATGTAAAAAAACTTTTGGATGGCCATTTTCTTGAGATTGATATTTCAGAAATTTCTGTGACCGAAAAGGAATATTTTAATTTGTCAGAAGTAGGTACATTTAAGGGCGAGAAGAATAAAGCAATTGATTTGATTCATGAAGTTTTTCAATCATCAGTACTTTTAGAATATGAGAAAGATACAGAATTAGGAAAGAATCACTTAGCTCTTTTAAGTGGAGGTTTAGACAGTCGCGTGGCGATGTTTTATGCTTTAAAAAATAAACACCGACCTGAAAATGCGCTGTGTTTTTCGCAATCGGGTTATTTCGATCATACCATTTCAGAGAAGATTGCGCACGATAATAATATTCATTATGAATTTATTCCCTTAGATGGCGGATTATTTTTAAAAAAAATTGACGAATTAGCAGCTGTCTCGGAAGGAATGGTTTTATACACGGGTGCGATCCACGTGCAGCATGCCATGGATCATTTACAATATGAGAATTTTGCCTTGTTTCACAGTGGACAAATTGGTGACGGAGTTTTGGGTGGATTTAATACGGAACCTTTTCCAAAAAAACCTTCATATTTTAAAATTGTTGAGAACCAGAAATTTCTTCCTTATATTAAAGATTCTTTGGATGACATGATGAAACGGTACGAAACCGAAGAACTGTTTCTTCTACGGAATGTGGCCTACAATCGTACGGTTCTTGGCGCTCATGTTTTGCAACAAAAGGCCTATCAGACTTCTCCTTTTATGACGAAAGATTTTCTAAAAATGGCAATTTCCCTGCCTGAAACTTGGAAATATAACCATCAGTTTTATATCGAATGGATCAATAAACATTGCAAAGAGGCAACAAAATACCGATGGGAACGAACACTTCTGAAACCAGATGCGCACTGGAAAACAAAGGTGGGCGATCAAATTATCAAACGCGGATTTAAAATATTGAATGAGAAAATTTTAAAAACTCCAGCCAGTTCAAGCATGTACCCTTACCAGTTTTATTTTGAATCACAGAAGGAAATTCAGGAATATTATTCGCGATATTACGAGCAAAATATTTACAGATTGAGTGGATATCATGAATTGGAAAGCGATATAAAAGATCTTTTTTCTTCTAATGATTTTAGTTCCAAATCTCAGGCAATTAATATTTTGGCAATTTTTAAATTATTTTTTTAGAAATGGAAAGTCTCAGAATTTTTATCACTGATTTTTTTAAAAATAAAGGGCAGCATGTTTTTTTGTCGCTTTTAATTGCGAAAATTTGTGCATTTGTTGGATCGCTATTGATTATAAGATTTTTACCGGAAAATGAATTTGGAATGATCAGTATTGTTGCGTCGGTTTTCGCGATTTTCTTGCCATTTAGTGGTTTTGGGAGTCAACAAAGTTTACTGCGATATGGATCGTTGCAAGCCAAAGTCGAAAATAAAATGATGCTTTCAAAATTTTTATTGAAAGAAGGTTTTTATAAGCAACTCTTTCTGAGTTTTATTTTTTTGGCAGTTGCTTTCGTTTACATTGAAAAATATGAGGACATTGTTCTTCTTTTTATTTTTTTTACAATCAGATTAATTGGTTTTTATTTCTTTAATCATTTGCAATCGGAAGCTCGGGTTTTTGGAAATAATCTTCGTTTTTCACAATTGACCAATACCGTTAATTTGGTGGGCTTATTTTTATTACTCTTCTTGACCTATTTTTTTGGTTTAAAAGGGTATCTCATTGCCATAGCGGTAACGCCTTTTATAGCATTGTTCTGGTTTCGGCGAGATCTTTATTCTCATTTAAAATCGGAGCCACATTCCATGAATAGTAAAGAAATGCGAAAATATGGGCTTTATTCTGCCGGCACAGCACTTTTATCCGATACGCTTTTTTCTGCCGATGTATTACTTCTCAGCTTTCTAATGAATGCTGTTGCGGTGGCAAATTATAAAGTGGCAATCCTCATTCCCGCAAATATCACTTTCTTGTCTCTTACCTTTATGCAAAGTGATTTTCCTCTTCTTGCGAAAAACTATCGTGATAAAAAATTTCTTAAAAATTACATCGCCAATTATTATAAAATTTTCATTCCGATAACTGCCACTATTTTAATCGTAGGTTTTATATTTCGCTCGGAAATTTTATCTTTATTTTTTAGTATAAAATACAGTGGAAATTCTACCATATTTATCATTTTACTCGCCGGATTCTGCTTTAATATGTTGCTGAGAAATCTCTATGGCAATTTGCTTTCAGCGGTAGGAAGAATGAAAACGAATACCATTATCTCATTTATAACCCTGCTCCTATTATTTAGTTTTTCTTTTATTTTTGTTGGAAGAATGGGAGTGATGGGCATGGCAATTAGTTTAACGCTCAGTATGGTGATCAGCGGACTTCTTCTTACTTTTAGCTTTTATCTTTATTGGAAAGATTTAAAATAATTTATCTTTGTGGTCATGAGAAATGTCTTTTTTATATTGATGATGGGCCTTTTTGCTTTCATATCCTGCCGAAATGATGGGGAAGATATTCAGCAGATTGATCAGGTAATTCAGCTGTACATCGATTCTGCAGGTCAGGATTTATTGAATTCTAAACTGCCCGGTTCTTACACAGAAATTAAAATTAACGATGTTTACGGACTTACCGACAATGCGCCTATCAACGTGTCTCTCAAGAAAAATGAGGATACTGTGAATTACCTGGAATATGTTGCAGAGGCCAGAAGAATCATCGTTGATTCCACTTCAAATTTCAAAATATATGAATCTAAACTAGCGCTCACTTTGACCAAGAAAATCAATGATTCTACGAAAATGGTGACAAACGATACAATGAAAATTCAATATCAGTCTTCACCAGAACTTTTCCAGGTTTCTAAAATTTGGTATAACAACGTCCTGAAGTTTACAAAAACCGATGCCCTTCTTAATGTGGTAGAAATCTCTAAATAATTCTTAAATTTGCCACTTATTCAGGGGTTTTTCCGTGAATTAAGAATTCAACATTTTTTATCTTATGTTACAAGTTAGTTATTTACGCGAAAATAAAGACCGCATTCTTGCGGGTTTAGAAAAACGAAATTTTAAGCAAACCGCACTAATCGATGATGCAATCTCTATGGATGATCACCGAAAAAAATTGCAGTTTGAACTGGACCAAAATTTAGCAGAAATGAAAAAGATTTCGAAAGAAATCGGTATGCTGATGAGTCAAGGTAAAAAAGAAGAAGCCGAAAGTGCGAAATCTAAAACTGCGGAATACAAAGAAAACTCGCAAAAAGTCCAGCAAAATTTAAAGGAAGTTGAAGCTCAACTTTTAGAAATATTATACCTGATTCCAAACATTCCTTACGAAAAAGTGAAAGCCGGAAGTACGGCGGAGGACAATGAAATTATCTATCAATCGCATGATGTGGAAGGTTTGGGCGAAGGCGCGATTCCGCATTGGGAATTGGCAAAAAAGTATAATTTAATCGATTTTGAATTGGGTGTAAAAATCGCTGGCGCTGGATTTCCCGTTTATTTAGGAAAGGGCGCAAGATTACAGCGTTCTTTGGTTCAATATTTTTTAGATAAAAATGTGGATGCCGGTTATACGGAAGTGAATCCGCCACACGTTGTAAATGAAGCTTCTGCCTACGGAACCGGACAACTTCCCGATAAAGAAGGTCAAATGTATTTTGTAACAGAAGATAATCTCTATTTGATTCCTACCGCCGAAGTTCCCGTGACAAATATTTACCGTGATGTAATTATTGATGAAAAAGATCTACCCTTAAAGAATACTGCTTTCTCACAATGCTACAGGAGAGAAGCGGGCAGCTATGGTGCACACGTTCGGGGTTTAAATCGCTTGCATCAGTTTGAAAAAGTAGAAATCGTACGCATTGAAAAACCAGAGAACTCCTACGCAGCATTAGAAGAAATGGTGGAACACGTAAAATCGATGTTGGAGGATTTAGAACTTCCGTACCGTATTTTAAGATTGTGTGGTGGTGATATGAGTTTTACGTCGGCCATGACTTACGATTTTGAAGTTTGGAGTGCAGCACAGGAAAAGTGGCTGGAAGTCTCTTCAGTTTCTAATTTCGAAACCTTTCAGGCTAACCGTTTAAAATGTAGATTTAAAAGTGAAGGGAAAACGCAGTTGGTGCATACCCTTAATGGTTCTGCACTTGCGCTCCCGCGAATTATGGCGGCGCTTTTAGAAAATAATCAAGTTGAAAATGGAATTAAAATTCCCGCGAAAGTAGTAGAATACACTAAATTTGATCTAATTAATTAAAGGAATTTAAATTCTTACTTATTAAAAAACCACCGGTTTTTCGGTGGTTTTTACTTTACTCAGTGGTGATGATTATTTTCTGATCTTTATCGACCAGTTTATTTTTATCATCAAGAAGTTCATTACTGCGGACATTTATTTGGATTGTCTTCTTATCAATCTGTTTGATAAAATCATGTTTACCCGTAATCGATTTTATGGGCTTTTGAAATTTGATGGTGCTGGAGAAGTTTACAGGAAACATCTTCATCATTCCAATCACACTTTGCGCCATTTGTCTGCCATAAACTTCCAGCGAATCACTTTTGGTTTTTGGATTTTTAATTTCTTTTCCTTCAGCGTTCTCTTCTATTGCGCTTAAAAATGAAGTGGAATTAAACTTATCAGTATCTATTGTCAAGGTATTGCCGTTCCATTTCGCAATATTCTGCAGAGGAAGTCTTTTCAACTCTTTGCTTTGCCGCAATAAAGAGGTCACTTCCTGAGGTAATAATTTATCGTATTTTATAGAAAGTCCGTAAATTTCACCTTTGTCTTTATTCAATTTTAAAAACATTTTCTGTAAAACTTTGGTAGAATCTTTGTTCAAAGTCACTACGCCATCTTTTTGAATATCATATAAACTTTTCCACTCAGTGGAAAGGTTGGTAAGAGCTGAAGGTTTGGTTTGATCGCCGCCCATCATATTCATCATCGAAAGCATGCCTTTATCAACAAGAATATTAGACTCCATGCTTGATGCAGAGTCTTTATAATAAGTAGTTTCGGTATTTACGGAGCAAGATTGCAGAGCAACTAAAGATATTGCTGAAATCCAGAGTCCAAATTTTTTGATCATTTTGAATTTATTTCTATTTCGTTGACGTTCAAAATAGATACCAAATCGAAGATTAAGTTAAATTGGGAAGAGGATTTTAGTGGCAGGTCTCGTGATTTCCTTGTTGATGATCAGATGAATTGTTATGAATAATTTTCATAGATTCTTTTTTTGGAGAAACATAAGGAATACCGAGCTCCATGCCGCGGAGAATAAATAATCCGCCCAGGATAATCATCATCACCGGCACGAATTTCAAGATTTTAATTCGTAACGCAGTGGTCATTAAATTCCCTACTAAAACAACCAAAAACATGAAAGGTAAAGTTCCTAACCCGAAAAGCGCCATAAATCCCGCACTTTGCCAGATTCCACCTGCTGCTAAACTTGCAGTTAGAGCCATATATACCATTCCACATGGTAGTAATCCGTTTAAAATTCCTGTTGCAAAACGTGAGCGATAATCGGCCTTTTGCAAAAGTTTAGACAATTTCATTTTTACTTTAAAAAGAAAGGCAGAAAGAAAAGGAAGTTTAGAAGCGAAATCTTTTCCACCAAAAGAAAAAACAGCCATTATTATGAGAAGTATTCCAACGGCTATGGTAAGATATTGTTGAAAACCAACCATTTCAAACCCCTGCCCAATAATTCCTAAAAATGCTCCTAAAATAGAATAAGTCGTAATTCGACCAAACTGATAGGTGAGATTTTGGAGATAAAAATTAGTGGCCTGTTTTTTTGTAAGACCCATCGAAAGAGCGATAGGACCACACATTCCGATGCAGTGAAAGCCAGACGCGAAGCCTAAACCCAATGCTGAAATAATAAGTGCTAATTCCATAAGACGTCGTAGTCTACCTGATAAGGCTTTTTATTTTGCAGCCATTTAATTTTTAAAGTATAAGAACCTTTAGATATTACTTGCTTCGGAATAAGCAGCGCGTTTGATGCATCCAAAGCGAGCTCTTTTTTTACATCTAAATTGGCATCGTCAGTCCGGAAAAGTTCAAAATCTACTTTTCGGGTTTCCGGCAATACTGCAGTAGGAAATAAAATTTTAATTCCGGCCGGAATTTGCTTAAAAGTTGGTTTTTCGGTGAGCTGTTCGGCGTTTTTCTTTGCATCAATGACTTGTTGGTAAACCAATTCATCTTCATAATAATTATCAGAAACGAGTTCAGAATTCTGCTGCCCGTTCGAAAATATGAAAATCATAAATAAGATGAATGCTATAAATGATCCCAAGGCTACCGCAACGCCGTGACCCCAAGTGAATTTTTTGAACATATGATATTAAAATTGAATTTTAAATGGACCTTCGAAATAAGTATCAAAGGTATCCAGTAATTTGCCTGACGTATCGTAAACGCCAATTTCTACTTTTTGTTTTGAAAGCTGAATTTCTTTTTCTGGAAAACTGATGTTTACCGTACCTTTTGTAATCTGATCCTTCTTCAGCATGATTCTTTCTTCACCGCTCAAAGTGACTTTTCCGTGATTAGGTTCGATGATTTTTACCGTTACGATTTGATCTTTTGTGGATTTATTAAGAAAGGTATAATTATAAATATTGGTAATGTTACCATCGCGTACAAAATAGGTTGAACCCGCAGGCTTGATAAACTTTGCTTCCATAACGCCTCGGTTGCTTAAAAGAAATCCTAGAAAACCAACCATTAATAATAAAACAGCAGAGTAGGCTTTCATTCTGTTTGTGAATTTGAAAGGTATTTCTTTTTCTATTTCGTCTTCGGTTGCATATCGGATGAGGCCTTTCGGAAGACCCACTTTCACCATAACTTCATCACAGGCATCAATACAAGCGGTACAGTTTACACATTCCAGCTGCTGACCATCTCTAATATCAATTCCTGTCGGACATACTACGACACACTGATTACAATCGATACAATCTCCTTTTCCTTCCGCAGCTCGATCTTCGCCTTTTCTCCATTTAGAACGGTTTTCCCCCCGGTTATAATCATAATAAACATTGATGGTTTGTTTGTCTATTAAAACTCCCTGAAGCCTACCGTATGGGCAAACCAAAGTACAAACCTGTTCCCGGAACCAAGCAAAGGTAAAATAGAAGGCAGCGGTGAATATAATCATCACCAAGAAATTCGAGAAGTTCGCAAAAGGTCCTTCCTGCATGATGGTTAGAACTTCTTTATATCCTACGATATACATGAACATCCAGTGGGTGATGATCAGTGAAATTACAAGAAATATAAAATATTTAAGGGAGCGTTTCCAGATTTTTTCGGCATTCCATTCCTGACGATCCAGTTTCATCTGTTTGTTTCGGTCACCTTCGATGAGATAGTCGATCTTGCGGAAAATCATTTCCAAAAATATAGTCTGAGGACAAATCCAGCCGCAAAAAATTCGACCAAAAACTACCGTAAAAAGAATAATAAAAACGATAGAGGTAATTGCTCCCATCGCCAAAATAAAGAAATCCTGCGGATAGAATGGTTGTCCAAAAATAAAGAACTGGCTATCTAGTATATTTATTAATAATAGAGGATTGCCATTAACTTTAATAAAAGGAATGGCGAAAAAGAATGCAAGTAAAATCACGGCAACTAAGGTTCGGTAGTCTGTGTAGCGACCTTTGGGTTTCCGAGGAAATACCCATTTTCGCTTACCAGACTGTTCCATGGTTCCTACTGAATCTCTAAAAGTTTCACTTTCGATTACCTGTCCTTGTCCACCTCTATAATTCTGTTCTTCTGACATTGTTATTTCTCAAATTAAAAAAAACATAATTCGCTATCTCTTTTTATAAAGATAACAAATTATGTTTTCATAGTAGTTTTTGTTTTTTTGATGTTTATTTCTCCCAGTTGGCAGTAGTTCCCTGAGGAGCTGCGCCGCCTTGTGCAGGTGTTATTGGTGATTGTTCCTGATTGATATGATAAACATAGGCTGCTACATTTTGGATATCAAATCCTGTAAGTACGCCATTTTTTCCGAATGCCTGCATCGCAGGATTATTTGGACTTCCGTTTTCAACTACGTGAAAGACATTTTTAAATAATGTTTTTTCAGGTTGGTTGATCCAGTTGTTATCTGTTAAGTTTGGTCCAATTCCTCCTTTTCCACCATCACTATGACAAGACACACAGTTTGTTTTAAACACTTCTTCACCCGCTGCAATATTGTCTGGAGAGAAAGCCGCATTTTCTATTGTTGGAGGCGGAGTATTTTTCATGTATTCATCAATACTCGCAGTTTGTGCGATATATTCACGATCGTATTCTGGTCCCTGATGTGCAAAATCTGTCGTCCAGTACGATATCATATACACCACGCAATAGGCAACTCCGAACCAGAATAAACCCAACCACCATTTCGGTAATTGATTATCCAACTCCATAATACCATCAAAACCGTGGTCAATAAGAATATCTTTTTCTTCGGTGACACTTTGCTTTTTAAAGGCACTTTCATAAAGACCTTTAAAATAAGGTTTCTGCTTCACTGCTAGATATTCTGTCTTGCCCTCAGCGGTTAATTTTTTGAACTGGTCGTTTTCGATCAAATCTCCAATTGCACTGTGAATCATCGACAAAATTACGGCAATAACAACAGTTCCCCAGAAATAGGGTGAGGACATGAATGATGAATCTTGCACGAACATGTAGTATACGATGAATAAAATCGTAAGGATTACAAGTATGGTAATGTATACGGGCGTTCTTTGTTTCATAATAGTTTAATTTTTCTAAAATTAAAGATCTGTATCTTCTATGTCATCGTTTAAAGGTGCATTTGCTTCTTCTTCATAAAACTTTTTGGGTCTTGAAAAAACGTAGAAAACGATACCTAAAAAAAATATGATGAATAATATCATGGCGATAGTTTGGTAGAGACCAACATTCTCGCCATTTGCTACGATATCTTTTACGCTTTGAGGTATCATGATAAATGCAGTTTTATAAAATGATTAATTGGTGCTAGCCGTTTTAATCTCAGTCGTTTTTATATCTGTTCCAAGTCTTTGCAAGTAAGCAATTAGTGCAATAATTTCTTTTTTCTCCAGTGGAGTAAAGTTCGCGCCATCTGCTGCTTTCTTATCTGCATACGCTTTCTTCACATCGGCTGCTTCAGAATAAATTTCTTTCACAATCGCTGCAGCCTGATTGTCAGCCCAGGCATCCGCTGAATCGACTTGCGCCTGCGTGTATGGAACATCGAACGTGTTTTTCATCAATTCAATTTTAGCAACCATTTGGCTTCGGTCTAAATCGGTAGAAATTAACCAAGGATAACGTGGCATGATCGAACCTGCAGAAGTTACTCTTGGATTCAACATGTGCTTATAGTGCCAAGAACTTGGGTTTTTACCTCCTTGACGGTGTAAATCTGGTCCTGTTCTTTTTGATCCCCAAAGGAATGGTCGATCATAAATAAATTCTCCAGCTTTGGAATATTGTCCATTTTTACCGTTAAATCTTACCACTTCATCTCTGAACGGTCTGATCATTTGGGAGTGACACGCGTTACAACCTTCTCTGATGTATAAATCTCGTCCTTCCAGTTCCAGTGGTGAATAAGGTTTCACTGCCGCGATGGTCGGTACATTTTCTTTAATGGTTAATGTCGGAACAATCTCCAGGAAACCACCAATAGCAACTGCAATAAATGCAAGTACGGTTAATAAGGTCGGCATTCTTTCGATCCAAAGGTGAAGTCCTTCGCCTTCTTTTCTTTTATTACTGATTTTTGCCAAAGCCGGTGCTTCTGCAGGAACATCTTTCTGGAATGAACCGCTTCTTACTGTCGCAACAAGGTTCACACACATTAAAATTGCTCCGGAGATGTATAACAATCCACCTACAAATCGCATTTGATAATAAGGGATAATTGCCGTTACCGTATCTAACCAGTTTTTATAAACTAAAGTTCCATCTGGATTAAATTGTTTCCACATTAAACCTTGTGTAAATCCTGCAATGTATAATGGAACGGCATAGAAAATAATTCCTAAAGTTCCCAACCAGAAATGCCAGTTTGCTAATTTTACAGACCAAAGTTTAGTTCGCCACATAATTGGCAAGAGATAATAAATCATCCCGAAGGTCATAAAGCCATTCCAACCTAAAGCTCCTACGTGAACGTGTCCAATAACCCAATCGGTGTAATGGCCTATTTTATTTAATGTTTTTGTTGCTAATAATGGCCCTTCAAACGTTGCCATACCATAACAGGTAATTGCTACAACGAAAAATTTAAGTACTGGATTTTCTCTCACTTTATCCCAAGCTCCTCTTAAGGTAAGAAGACCGTTGAGCATTCCTCCCCAAGACGGTGCGATCAGCATGATAGAGAATCCGGTAGCCAATGCCTGTGCCCAACCTGGAATTGCAGTATATTGCAAGTGGTGAGGTCCTGCCCAGATATAAACGAATATTAATGACCAGAAGTGAATAATTGAAAGTTTATAAGAGAAAACAGGTCTGTCAGCAGCTTTCGGTAAGAAGTAATACATCAAACCAAGAATTGGTGTTGTTAATACAAATGCTACTGCATTATGACCGTACCACCACTGTACCAAAGCATCTTTAACACCAGCATACGCAGAGTAAGATTTCCAGCCTGTAAAGGTTAATGGAACTTCTAAGTTATTAAAGATATGAAGCATTGCAATCGCAACCCAAGTTCCTAGATAGAACCAAATCGCAACATATAAGTGACGCACTCTTCTCTTGATAATGGTAGCGAACATGTTAACACCAAATATAACCCAAATCACTGTGATTAAGATATCAATAGGCCATTCATGCTCTGCGTATTCTTTGGAAGTGTTGATTCCCATTAAGAATGTAATAACTACAGCAACGATCATCAACTGCCAACCCCAGAAGTGAATCCAAGAAAGGGTATCGCTGTACATTCTGGTTTTTAACAATCTCTGCAGGGAATAATAAGCGCCTGCAAAAAAACCGTTACACACGAATGCGAAAATTACCGCACTGGTGTGCAGCATTCTAATACGGCCAAAACCGAAAGCACCATGCGTGTTAATTAAACCCTGAAGGTTTCCACTCTGTAAACTAACGATGGTTGCATCGTCTGTTCCAAAGAAGTATTCAGGAAGTTCGGGGTAAAATAACATTAAGGCTGCAGTCAGTCCCAGCAAAAATCCAATAATCCCGAAGATTACTGTTGCATAAAGAAATGCGCGCACAATGTTATTGTCATAACTAAACTTTTGTGTCTCCATATTAACTAATCACTTTTTTCTTCTATTTTTTATTCTCTTCTTTCGGTTGGGATTTCGGCTTCCCAGTATTCTCTTTTATAATCTCGGATTCCAGCAGTATTCGGACCGCAGGCGACTCATCATCTTCAAATTGCCCTTTTCTTGCACTGATGATAAAAATGATCAAAAAAATTACAGCTAGTGTAACGCTGCAAAGAATCATTAAGTACAATATTTCCATGTCGACTGCAAATTTAGGGAATATGTGGGTCAAATTTACTTAAAAATTATGATATTCCTCACGTGGTGTTAAATTTTGTTAATTTAAATTGCTTCTAAATAAGTTGATTTTCTAACCTTATACGTTGGTTTTAAAGTATTTAGCAGATCGAGCCCAAGTCGCAACCGACGTAAATATCACCACAGTTATAGAACTGATGGGCATTAGTATCGCTGCAACCAACGGCGACAGATGTCCAGTAACCGCAAAGGTCAATCCGATGATGTTATAAAAGAAGCTGATTCCGAAGGTAAGTTTTACAATTTTAATGGCGTCTTTAGACAGATCGAGGTAGTCTTTTAAGTATTTCATCTTCTCGCCCGCCATAATCACATCAGATGAAGGCGTGAAGGAATGGGTATCATCCGCCACTGCAATCCCTACATTGCTCTGTTTTAGTGCGCCGGCATCGTTAAGACCGTCACCCAACATGGCAACTTTATGATTTTCGTCCTGAAGTTCCTTAATATAATTCAGTTTGTTTTCCGGACTTTGATTAAATTTCATTCCTACAACACTCGGCACCAAACTCTTCAGCGAATTCTCTTCCGAAGCATTATCACCGCTTAAAATATGAAGTTGATAATCACTTAGTTTTGAAAACATTTCATCCATATTTTCCCGGTATTCATTCGTGAAAATAAATTTGCCTAAATATTCTTCGTCTCTGGAAATATGTACTGCCGTTTCTAGGTTTTTGGAAGTTTTCTTGTTGAACGTAGCGGACCCTATTTTATAAGTTTTACCTCTTACCGTTCCCGAATACCCTTTGCCTGCAGTTTCAATAAAATCATTAACAGGTAGATATTCCTCGCCGACTTCTAAATGTTGGTACAAACTTTTCGATAAGGGATGATTGGAGTTTTTCAGCAAGCTTTTCAGATTTATCATATCAAAATCTGAAATTCTATCACCTTCAAATATGATATTGGCTTCTTTGTTATGCGTAATCGTTCCGGTTTTATCAAAGACAAGCGTATTAATTTTTGCTAATTTCTCAATGGTCAGCGTATCTTTTACATAAAATTTATTACGTCCTAAAATCCGCATAATATGACCTAAAGTAAATGGTGCTGATAATGCCAACGCACATGGACATGCTACAATTAAGATTGCTGCAACGACTTGAAACATCTTTTCAAAATCATGTTGTCCCCAGTAAATCCCAGCAATGAGTGTAATTCCTAAAATAATAATAGTGAAGTATTTGCTGATATCATTTGTAATGGTATCCAAGCCGGTCTCAAATTTTTTGAAAGCTTCTTTGTTCCATAATTGGGTAAGATAACTTTGATTCACCGTTTTTATCACTTCAAGCTCCAAAATAGAACCGATTTGTTTTCCACCGGCGAATATTTTGTCTCCCGCTTGTTTCGGAATAGAAGCACTTTCCCCAGTGATAAAACTGTTATCGATATTTCCTTCTCCTTTAATTAAGATCACATCAACCGGAATAATTTCCTGATTGCGCACTATAATTCGGTCTCCAACATTCAGTTCATTCAGAAGAATATTCTGCTGATTGCCTGCAAAATCTACTTTGGTGACCGCAATCGGATAAAAAGATTTATAATCGCGATCGTAAGATAAAGCGCTGTACGTTCTTTTCTGAAACAGTTTCCCTAGAAGCATAAAGAATAAAAGTCCACATAATGTATCAAAATAACCTGGTCCATAATCGGTTAAAACTTCATAAATACTTCTTCCATACAACATCAAAATCCCTAAAACAATTGGAACATCAATATTTACAATTTTATTCTTCAAGCCAAACCACGCCGATTTAAAGTAATCTGAAGCGGAATAAAAAACAACGGGCGTCGCTAAAAGAAACATGATAAATCGGAACAGATTTTTATAAGTATCCATCCAGAAATCGGTAGTTCCCATCACCTGTTCGGCATATTCCGGATAGGAAAAAAACATCCCGTTTCCAAACGCAAATCCTGCGATTGCTAATTTTACAATTAAAGTTTTGTCAATAAATTCCTCTTTTTTATCTGCAGTTTCCAGATTGATCACTGGTTTGTAGCCGAGATTGGTGAGAAATTTCGCCAGCTCGCTTAACTTTAATTCATTATGATTAAAGGATATTTGAACATTTTTTCTTGTAAAGTTTACCTGCGAATAATTGATGTTTTCATTCAGCGTTTGCAAACTTTCCAGAAGCCAGATGCAGGATGAACAATGGATTACAGGAATTTTAAAAGTAACCAACGTTGTATTACCTTCGGAAAAATCGGTGAATTTAGAGAAAATCTCTGGCGTATCGAGATAGTCAAATTGCGACATATTCTCGTCATTTGGTCTGATTCCGGAACTTTTATTCATTTCATAAAAGTTTCCTAGATCGTTCATATTCAGGATCTCATAAACTGATTTACACCCGTTGCAACAAAAGGCTTTACTATCAAATGAAATGCGTTCTCTGTCGATCGTCTGACCACAGTGGAAACAGTTTTCTGGCAATTTAATCTTAATTAAGCCTGCAAAATTATAAAAATATATTTGGGTCTGGCAGTTAAATACCCTATTTTTGCTGATAAATGTCATATAATTATGTCCTTAGAGAAACATACGATGATCGAAGAACGACTGCAACACGTCTTTAACGATCAAACCTTTAAAGAATCATTGTCTGCGGAAGATTATGATCGATATATAAACGAGAAAAAATCCCTCACCTTTCATAAAGGCGGAATCCTGTTTGAAGATGGTGAAACAACCGATGGGGTTTATTTTTTGAACAAAGGAACCGCCAAATTATCCAAACAGGGTGTCTATGGTAAAGACCAAATTTTACGTTTTATTAAAGAAGGTGATTTAATTGGGTACCGTTCCATTCTTTGTGGAGAAGATTTTCAAGCCTGCGCAGAAGCAATGACGGATATCGAAGCAACTTTTTTACCGTCTGATCTTTTTATTCATTTATTAGAAGTAATGCCACAGCTTTCTTTTGTGATGTTACAAAAAATTGCTTTTGAATTAGGTGAATCTTCAAATACAGTTACTTTTTTAGCACAGAAAACCGTTCGCGAAAGACTCGCAGAGATTCTTCTTTTATTAGAGCAGAAGTTGGGCACCGACCCGGAAGGTTTTATTAAAATCTCCCTAACGCGGGAAGAAATTGCCAACATCATCGGGACCGCAACAGAAAGTGCAATTCGATTGATTTCTGAATTTAAACAGGATAAACTAATTGAAGTGGAAGGTCGAAATATCAAAATATTGAACCACGAAAAACTGATCCGCTTAGGGCACGTCACTATGTAATAAAAGATTTCAGGTCTACGTTACTCAACCTTCATTTTTACCTATTATGTCTGTACACTCAGAAATAAAGAAGATTACCACTGAAACTTTGCGAAAAATGAAATTCGACAAAGAGAAAATCACGATGCTGACCGCCTATGATTTCACTACCGCCAAAATGGTAGATGCCGGCGGAGTTGATGCCATTTTAATTGGAGATTCTGCAGCAAATGTTATGGCAGGATATGAAACTACGCTTCCTATTACTTTGGATCAGATGATTTATCATACGCAATGTGTGGTTCGTGGTGTTGACCGCGCACTCATTGTTGCTGATTTACCTTTTGGTTCTTACCAGAGTAATTCAGAAAAAGCGTTGGAATCTGCAGTGAGAATGATGAAAGAAGGTGGCGCACATTCGGTGAAAATTGAAGGTGGAAAAGAAATTGAAAAATCAATCACCAAAATCATCAATGCAGGAATTCCTGTAATGGGACATTTGGGATTAACACCACAATCAATTTATCAGTTCGGTACCTATAAAGTGAGAGCGAAAGAAGATGAAGAAGCCGAAAAACTAATGAGCGATGCTAAATTACTAGAAAAATTAGGATGCTTTGCTCTTGTTTTAGAAAAGATACCCGCTGATTTAGCCCAGAAAGTTTCCGAAAGCATTTCTATTCCGACGATCGGGATTGGTGCGGGTGCGGGGTGTGATGGGCAAGTGCTTGTGTACCACGACATGGTGGGAATGAATAAAGGTTTCTCCCCAAAATTTTTAAGAAGATATTTAGATTTATATACCGAAATTACAGGCGCAGTCTCCAGCTTTGTAAAAGATGTAAAAACCGGAGATTTCCCTAACCAAAACGAAAGTTACTAATGAACCTAAACACAACAACCCTTCAGGGAATTTTATCAATCGGTGCGCTGATCTGCATCGTAGTAGGGTTTTTCAATCTCTTTTCGCAAGATGTGAATGATTTCCTGTACCATCGGCTTTTCTACGTGCTTATTGGCGCTAGTTTCTTTTTACAGGCACCAACTCTTACGAACAAAAATTTAATTTATCCAATGTATATCGCCGCAGGATTGTGTATTATTGGTGCGTTTATGCGTCCAGATTCACAGGTTGCGATCATTAAGACAATCGGTTTATTTGCTGGAGTTTTAATGTCAATTTTCAGCAGACCGAAAGTGACTCGCGGATAAAATTCTGTATTCAGAATTCTAAGACAATAATTTCTTTCAGCTGAAATAGATTATATTTTAAAAACTATTTTTCTTTTATTAGATTAATAGTTTTTTGTCTTTAAAATAGTATCGAAATAATCAGAAAGTAAAACACGCTCGGCCTTTGTTAAATTCGCTGCAGGATGTTTAGAAATATATCCCGGCATTGGCATCGTGTAATCTTTTATAGAATGGATGGACTTTTCCAGCATTCCTTTCTTTAATTCTTTATTCAAATTTCCCCACTCCGAAAGATTGAGATGAACCCGACCTTCATTTACATGATTTTTAATTGACCAGGAAATCGGCGCCACATACGCATAATCTGGATAAACCGTTTCGTTGGAATGACAGTCGTAACATGCCTTTTTAAGAATTTGTTGAACGTTCCTTGGAGTGCTATAAATATTTACAAAGTTAGCCTTAGAATCAACGGGCTTATTCGTTCTGTTTACGGGAATAAATTGAATCAGCGCGATTACGATAAGAAACCAGTAAACGATGGTAGAAAAAATTTTCATGGTTGTTTTACATTGAGCTTTTCTGGCTTTTTAATCTGAACTTCCGTACTTTCTGGTTCGGCAATTGTTGGCAGCGTCCAAGTTTCTCTGATTTCCCACAACGGTCGTGCTTCAACTACTTTTTCAAAAGTATAAACCGGTTCAGAAAAAATGGTGTTCGCAAAATCGGCAGCGTCCCAAATGCCGTTTTCATTTTCATCCACCAAAATTCGAAGTTCATATTTCCCCGGTTTTAAACCTTTGAAGTTGATTGAAGAATCTGTTCCATATTTCGAGTAAGCAACTTCACCACTTGGATTTACAAGTTCCGTCCAGAATTTTTGAGCTGGTGCGTTGATCAATGTAAGGGAAAGATCGCCGTAATTTTCAGTTTTGTCGGTTTCAAAATCAAAACGATATGATTTTTCATTTTTTTCGAAAAAAGAAGAAACGGATTCTTTGGGAATGGTCAAAGAATATTTTTTACCTTCCTTAAAATCTGATTTAATTTTAATTTCAAATGGATTTTCTTTCGATATTTCAGCCGTAAAATTCTGCTGAAGACTGTCTGAAACAAATGTCCAGTTATCGCGCGTAATTTCATTAATATAATGATTGCTGCGAATGACGAAATCTTTTTGCGGAGGTAATAAGTTGCCACGTGCATTCCCGAGCGTCATTTCATTTTTCGTGTTATAGCGGTAAAAAACAGAAACAGTATCCTGTTTAATTCCATTATCATAACTGAATTTTAGATTTTCATTAGCATCTATACCAATATTTTGCTGCTTTGCATTAAACCACACAAAAACAGAATCTGATTTTGGTGCGTGCGTAATTTTATATTCTTTTAGCTTTTCATTTAAAGGTAAAACCTCTACTTTCTCTGGATTTCCTTCAAAAGTCATCAGAATTCCACCTGGAATTTCCGCCATTTCTAAATATTTATTGCTTTTTTTAGAAGGAACAAGATTTAGCTGAAGTCCCGAAATACTTTTATCTAGATTAATATCTTCTTTTAAAAATGCTACCTTTTCTTTACCGATATCAAAAACCGAATTCGAATTACTGTCTTCAAAAGCCAAAACGGTATATTTTCCGGGAGATAGATAATTCAGTTCGAAATACCCGTCTGGATCAGCCATTGTTATGTAGTATGGCTTCTGGCGATAATCCATAGAATCTTTCTGCTGATAAAGACCAACAACAACATTCTTTTCCTCGGATTTATTTTCTTTTTCAGTAAAAATCTTTTTCACTTCTCCGCTGATAAATAAACTATCGATTTTATCACCCGTAGAAAAGGCAAAATTATAGTATGCTAAGGCATTTCCTTCATTGTGATCTACGATGGCATTTCCGAAATTAAAATTATAAGTGGTGTTTTCCTGTAAAGTATCGTCCCATTTGATCAATAAAAATTTATTGGCGATACCTGAAGGAAGTATTTTTGAGATTTTTTTTATAGGCGGCGAAATAATAAGCTGCCGATTGATTTCTTTTAAATTGATATATTCATCGAAATCGATGCGCAGTTCTTTAATATTTCTCGACACGTTTGTTCTTGGACTATCAATATTACTGCCCGTGACTTGCGGTGGAATACTGTCTCTGGACCCACCAACTGGCGAACCAACTCGCGCGCAAGAAGCGAAAAGAAAGCTGATGATGACGAGGAATAGAAATCTTCTCATGAGACGCATTTCTGCAAAATTAACAAATTTATTCACTGTACGCGTCGTTGTTCAAATTTTGCTTTAAAGTATCGGTCTCATTTAATTCTTTTTGAAATTTCGCCGTCTCATACGGAAAATTTTCAAAAAGTCCAGATAATGCAAGTGCCGAATAAATGCGGGGAGAATATTTATTTCCTATTGCGATAATGGTCACTTGGGATTTTAATAGATGGCCAAATACCGAGTTCGTGCCGTGCCACCAACCGTTGTGATAGGTAAGTTTTTCATCTTCGCTGAAAACTTTCATACGAAAGCCCAATCCATAATTATTAATTCCTGGTCTTTCGTTGCTGTACGGCTGAAATATCAATTCTTTCAAATCTGTACGTAAGAAATTTTTGGCGAAGAGCGCTTTAGAAAAATTAAGTAAATCTCGCGGTGTCGTGTATACATTCTTATCTCCATATATTAAGTCGAGACGATCGTATGGGTAAACTCGCGGTCCGCGCTGGTAAAATGACTTTGCCGAGCGTTCCATATCTTTTTCTTCTAATATATAAGTATGTTCCATTTTTAAAGGTTGGAAAATCATTTCATCCATCGCTTTCGGAAAAGGAGTTTTTGTAATATCTTCAATCAGAAGTGCAAGAAGTGCAAAATTAGTATTGCAGTACATAAATCCGGTATCGGTCTCGCGGGAAAGATCAGGTTTGTACCGAATCAGCATATTTAAAATATCTTTATTCGTCAAGTATTCCTTTGATAATTCAACAGGTTGTGGCTTAATTTTCTCGATAAAATATTCATATTTTGGCAGGCCACTTCGTTGACTTAACAGGGTGAAAACTGTCACTTTTGGATAAGGGAAATTCGGAAAAAATTTAGTCAGCGGATCATCCAACTTTAATTGTCCGGCTTCAACCAATTTCAAAGTCGCCATCGCTGTAAGTGTTTTAGAAACGGAAGCTACATGAAGTGCGACGGTATCATTAATTGGTTCCTGATTGTTATCTTGTGCATATCCGCGGTAACCTTCATAGAGAATTTCATCGCCTTTCGCAACGAGAAAACCGCCCCATAAATCGCCTTTTTCCCACACTTTTTTATAATATCGATCCAGAACAGCAACGATTGAATCTTTGTTTTCAAGCTTTCCATCTTTTCGTTTAAAGATGTGATCCACATCTACATTTCCGAAATTTGGTAAAGATGTTTTTTGACTTGGTTTGGTGGAGTTTTCTTTTTTACAGGAAATTACTGCAGTTGAAAGAAAAAGGATATAAAAGAAAGCGTGTAAAAATTTCATTTAAAGAAGATTTTGACTTGAAAAATCCCCGCAATATAAGGGATTTTGGCAAAATTTCTTAAGACCGAAGTCATAAACATTTGTTAAGATTGAGGAAATTGGACTAAAATTTTATCTACAATAACTTGCGCCAGTTTTTCTTTGCTTTCTACGGTCCAGCCAGCGATATGAGGTGTGAGGAGAACCTTCTCAGAATGAAGTAAATAGCTTAAGTCAGAATTTTCAGTTTCTAATTTTTCGAAAGAGGATTTTTCGTATTCCAAAACATCAAGAGCAGCACCTTTTACTTTTCCAGATTTTAAAGCTCCAACTAAATCTTTAGTTTTTACATTTTTACCGCGTGCTGTGTTCACGAAATAAAAATTCTTTTTCACATCATTAATAAATGTTTCATCAATGATATAGTGCGTTTCATCCGTAATCGGAAGGTGAATACTAATAATATCTGCTTCTTTTTTTAAATCTACCAAAGAAAGTTGGGTGGCAAACTCATCACCAATATTCGGTAATATATCATGAAAAATAACGGTGCAGCCAAAACCTGAAAGTCTTTTCGCCACTGCTTTTCCCATATTTCCGTAGCCGATGAGACCAACAGTTTTGCCTAGCAATTCTTCGCCACGATTTTCTTCACGTCTCCAGATTCCATTTTTTACTTCGTTTGCGGAAATAAATAAACGGTTCATCAAAACGAGAAGCATTCCCAGAACTTGTTCTGCGACTGCATCACGGTTTCCTTCCGGCGAACTGATGAGTGCAATATTCATTTTTTTTGCAAATTCTCCATCGATGTTTTCCATACCGGCGCCGACTCTTGCGATAAATTTCAAGTTGGTGGCGTGTTTTAAAAAATTCTCATCCAGCGGAATACGACTTCTTATAATGATACCCTCGTAATTCGGAATTTTAGTCAACACTTCTTCGTAAGTCGACGTGAAATCTTCCTCTAAGACAAAACCTTTTTTAGAAAGCTGTTCCGTTATTAAGGGATGGTTTTTATCTAAAAGTAAAATTTTCATGAGAACGTTTTATTTAATTCGACCCGAAAAGTTTTTTTAATTCGATGGAATCGGCTGCTTTCATACGGCCAGAAAGAATGAGGGAAAGTTCCTTTCTGCGAAGTGCCGCATCAAACCTTTCTATCTCGTCTGCAGATTCTGGTTCCATTTTAGGAATAGGAATAGGTCGGTTATATTCATCAACTGCAACAAAAGTATAAATGCCAGAATTGGTGTGAATTTTCTTCTGATTGATGGGATCATCCAGCCAAACATCAACATAAATCTCCATAGAAGTAGAAAAAGCACGTGAAACTTTTGATTCTAAAACTACAATACCACCTTCGGGAATCGGATGATCAAAAGAAACGTGATTTACAGAAGCGGTTACAACCCGTCTTTCGCAATGTCTCGCTGCAGAAATTGATGCACAACGGTCCATTTTTGCTAAGAGTTCACCACCAAACAAGTTTCGTAAAGAATTTGTTTCGTTCGGTAAAACGATATTGGTCATGATTGTTAACGATTCTGACGCTTTTTTGATTTTTTCCATTTATTTTTTTTATATGATTTGGATGTCCATTTTTTGGCAGTTTTTACTGGAGGCAGAACGGGTATAATGGAATCTTTTATAATTGAATCACTCTCAAAAACCGTATTTATTGAATCGGATTTTAACCTGTCTTTATTTACAATAAGGGCGTCTTTTTGCGGCGGTTCTGTAAGGATAGATTTTTTACCGAAAACAATTTCAGGTCTTGCAAGTCCCACGTACGTAAGTCCTGATGCTAACAAACCTAAGGGTAGAAGCCACGCAAGTATCCTAACAAATGTGTAAGGTTTACGTCGAGTTCTGGATCCTTTTTTTATTTCTGAAATATTTATTTCTTCCAAACCGAAAAAAGCTGGCGAAAGATTTTCGAGACGGTTTCCGGAAAAGATAAGTTTGCTGTCTTCAAGATAAAACGATCCTAAATTCTCGACTTCTACTTTATGATTTTTTTCGAGGGCAGAATTCCAGTACGTAACCTGCTTCGCAATTTCCTTTTCGGCTTCTTCTTTGCCGATATTTTTTTGGTCAGCTAAAAAGCATAAAAATTCATCGTGGTTTTCACTTTTAGAGGAGTCAAAAGCAATTTCGTTTCCTGGTGGTAAAATATTTTTCCCGTCTTCATCGAATGTCGCATTGATTGTATGGAGATAAAATGTGCCAAAACCGGCAACGGAAACACTGCCTTTTTTCTTTAAAAATTCGAGAAGAAGATGAGAAAAATTCATATAGGGCAAATTTATGTTTTTTGTATCATGTAATGCAAATAAAAAAGACCGCTAAAAATTCAACCCAAGCCATTCAAAATACAAATTGCTACAATAAATCGTTCATTTCTACTTTATTTTAAAGGACATACCAAACATAAAATTTGTCCCAGCCTGGGAAAAATAGAACGGATTTTGATCATAAACAAAACCATTATTGACGTACTTTTTATTAAAAATATTATTAACTAATAATTTAAAGTCAACTTCAGTTCGTCCTAAGTTTAAAGAATATTTCGCATTAAAGTCGGTCAAAAAATAACTGTTAAGTCTTAAGTCTTCATTATTGGTGTTGTCTAAGTATTGGCTTCCAACATATTGATTCTGAATTGATAAACTGAAATTATTCGCTAGCGAATAATTGACCAAAACATTTCCCATGTAATTTGGGGAAAATGAAATTGGAGTATTTCCGAGGTTATCAAATCCACTTTCGGTTTCATTTTTAAAGTCTTTGTTTTCGTTCTTACTAAAGGTAAAGTTTCCCGAGATATTCCACTGGTCAGAAAGTTTTGCCAAAGCACCAAATTCAATTCCGAGTCGATAACTCTTTCCGGAATTAACTCTGATGAATTCGCCAATGTCATTAATCTGGCCGTTCAAAACCAATTGATTCACATAATTCATATAATATAAATTAGTTGTGAACGAAACTTTTCCAAATGATTTTTCTAAACCAGCTTCAAAATCGTGTAGCTTTTCAGGTTGAATTTCCGGATTTGCGAAAAGGTCGTCACGATTCGGTTCCCGATGCGCGTGCGCATAGGAAACGAATAATTTCCCGGAATTAATTTTATAATTAGCGCCAATTTTTGGATTAAAAAACAGCCAGTTTTTATTGAGGTCTGCACCTTCATCATCACCTTGCTGAATAATTTCAGTATCGTAATTAATGTTTCTAAGTTGCAAATCGCCATAGAGTTCGACTTGATTGAGTTTTACAATTGCTTTTGCAAAACCTGCAAACTCATTTTTTACAGATTTATTTCTGTAATACTCATGTTCGTTAAATTCGGGATAATAAACGCCAGAAACATTTCCGTAATGTTTGCCTTCATATTGATTCGCGACGATTCCAAAGTTCAAATCTAGACTTTCAAACTTTCCATAAAGTGTAGAAACGCCGCCATAGAAATCATTATCCAACCATTTTTTACGGATGAAATCGGTTCTTTTAATGATTTGATTATCAGTGCTTAAGTCTGGTAAATTGTATTTTGAAAACTTCGCATCTTGTTTGTAATTTTCGTAATATCCTTTTCCTTTCGTGTAATGAAAGGTTGTTTCTAGATTCCAGCGATCATTTAAGTTTTGTTCCCACAGTAATTGGTAATGATTTTGTCTGTAATTGTCGGTTTCGTTATCATAAAATCCGACGATCTTTTCCCAATTTGCATCGTAGATCGCGCCAGAATAATTGAATTTTGGATTGTTTTCCCAGGTTTTTTTGTCAATTCCATTCCAGGCTTGATAGGTTTTTTCCTTTCCGCCGAAAGCCAATAACCGAATTTTTGTTTTATTCTCTTCAAATAGTGCGGAGAAATTATACGAATCTAAATCAGAAAAAGCGCGGTCGATATAGCCATCAGAATGAATTTTGGTATATCGCCCCATTAAAGATAATCGGTCTTTCCAAAACTTTCCACTTCCAATTTCTGCGGAATATTTATACGTATTGAAAGATCCATAAGCGTTATCTGATTTTACATAAAATTGTTTTTCAGGATCTTTTGAAATTACATTTACACTTGCACCAAAAGCTGAAACTCCATTAGAAGAAGTCCCTACGCCGCGCTGAATAATTATCTGTGAAGCTGAACTGGCCAAATCTGGAACATCAACAAAAAAAGTTCCCTGACTTTCAGAATCATTGTAGGGAACGCCATTCATCATGACATTAATTGCTGTTCCGCCAACACCCCGAATCCGAAACCCAGTGTAACCAACTCCATTTCCAGCATCAGAAGTTGAGATAACAGACATTTGGTTCTTTAATAAAATCGGTAAATCCTGGCCGAGATTTTTTGAACCTAAATCTTTTTCAACGTTGATGATTTCTTTGGTGACGGGAAGTCGTTTTAGAAAGTTGATGCTTTCAATTTCCTTCGTTTTAAGGGAATCCTGCACGGTGTTTTGTGCAAAGTAGAATGGCCCTGCGATAAGTCCAAAAATAATAAATCCTTTCATTCTTTTAATTTTTAAGATTAATTGAATAAAAGGGGTATCGATTGTTATACGGTTTCGAGCAACATTTTTGATGGAGTCGAATTGTCCCTAAACAGCATTATCTGTTCCAGGTTCATTGGGTATAATCTCAGCTTTTTACAGCACCCCTTTAATTTCTAATGGCAAAACTACAAATTTTTTCCTAATATCTCGTGTTGTTGATATCGATGTAATAATAATGTTCGCCATCTTTGGTAACTTCAAATAAACGCGCAAGTTTCCAACTGTAATTTCGTTTGATATCGCTGTACTCGAACGGGACGATGACCTTGTTATTAATGTCAATAATTCCGAATTTATTCCCACGCGACGCCACAATCATTGGATTTTTCAAATCATCGCCTTCTAAGATATGAAGGTAATCATACTGTGGATAGATGGTGAAATCTCTGTAATCAGCAGGATTTTTAAATTTTGAATCTTCAATAATGCCGTAAGCGTAATTCATGATGTATGCGTGGAAAAGCTGTGCCCTAAATTCGGATTGGCATTTGCCCAAATCTTCGTCTTTGAAATAATATACACGACGCCCCAACCTATTTATACGGTAATCTTTTCCATTAAGCCGTACGGATGCATAGTCAGAAGTTCCAAATTTTTTAGCTTTACTATTAGGAGAATTCAGGAGGTTACAATCTTCAGTGAAGAAGCCGACATTGCTGTAAATCGGTGGGATTATGATCTTTCCACGCTGATTGATAAAACCAAAATTTCCGTCTTTTTTGTACGGAATTAAAGCGGTGACGGAATCATTGATCTTTGATAGTTCCGGTGTTGAATTTGTATTTTTTAGCGTAGTTGTAGAAGGAGAGGTTTTAAGAGAACTCATTTGCTTCTGTGCAAATATTGTTACGGAAAAGGTGAGAAGTAATAAATTCAGATAATTTTTCATCATAATCATTTTGCAAAAACGTGACCAAAAATAAGCATTTATAAATTTCGGAAGATAAAGAAAGCTAAAACTATCAAACCAATAATCAGTAATGTTATTTTTCCGGCCAGTAGCCTATAAATGGCGGGAAGTTTTTGTCCTGCAGAAGTCTGCGTTAAGAAGAAAAGCGCCAAACCATACGGAATTGACACTATAAATAGGGGATTATAAGCAAACGCGGCCGAAAAATTAAAATGGAGAAGTTCATGAAACGCCCGTTGAGAACCGCAACCTGGACAGCTTAAACCCGTGAAACTTTTAAAAATACAACTTGGATAAAAGGGTGAATTACGAGGTGAATAGAAATAAAACACCAAACCTGCTACCAGAAGGAAACTGAGAAGGAGGATAACTGGAGTTTTTTTCTTTACCATAATGACCATTTAATGGAAGAGGCGTTTTGAATGAATAAATTTCGTTAAAAATATAAAAATAGAAACGAATCATTATATTTATATTTATTCTAAATGAGTTTAAGACGCCTGTCACTAAAAATTTTTGTAAATTTGAGATCCTAAAGTTTATAAAAAAAATATACAAATATGACTTTCGACATTGATATGATTAAGAAAGTGTACGAGCGGTATCCATCACGGGTCGAAGCTGCCAGACAGGCGGTTGGCAAACCACTAACACTTGCAGAAAAAATTCTTTATACCCACCTCTGGGAAGGTAATGCAACACAAACTTATGAGCGAGGAAATTCCTACGTAGATTTCGCACCGGATCGAGTAGCGATGCAGGATGCGACCGCGCAAATGGCTCTTTTGCAGTTTATGCAGGCGGGAAAACCAAAAGTAGCAGTTCCATCAACCGCTCATGCTGATCACTTAATCCAGGCGAGAGTTGGAGCGGAGTCTGATTTACAGGAAGGTATCAATAAAAATTCAGAAGTTTTTAATTTTCTAAGTTCTGTATGTGATAAATACGGTATTGGTTTCTGGAAACCAGGCGCTGGAATTATTCACCAGGTAGTTTTAGAAAACTATGCTTTTCCGGGAGGAATGATGATAGGAACCGATTCACACACTGTAAATGCAGGTGGATTGGGAATGGTTGCCATTGGTGTAGGTGGAGCAGATGCTGTTGATGTCATGGCGGGAATGCCTTGGGAACTTAAAATGCCGAAATTAATCGGTATTAAATTAACTGGAAAATTAAGCGGCTGGACTGCTGCGAAAGATATTATTTTAAAAGTAGCCGGAATTTTAACCGTAAAAGGTGGAACTGGTTGTATTGTAGAATATTTTGGCGAAGGTGCAAAATCACTCTCAGCTACCGGAAAGGGAACGATTTGTAATATGGGTGCTGAAATCGGCGCAACTACTTCTACTTTCGGTTATGATGATTCCATGCGAAGATATTTATCTGCAACGGGAAGACAAGATGTGGTCGACGCTGCAGATCAGATCGCTGATCATTTGACTGGTGATCCCGAAGTATATGAAAATCCAGAATTGTATTTTGATCAGGTTATTGAAATTAATCTTGATGTTTTATCTCCACATTTAAACGGACCTTTCACACCAGATTTGGCGACACCTGTTGCTGATTTCCATGATAAAGCAGTGGCCAATGGCTGGCCAATAGAAGTAGAATGGGCATTAATTGGTTCTTGTACCAATTCATCTTACGAAGATTTGTCACGAGCAGCTTCAATTGTAGAGGATGCATTTGCGAAAGGAGTGAAGCCAAAAGCTATTTTAGGAATTAACCCAGGTTCTGAGCAGGTTAAATTTACGGCAGAACGAGATGGTTTCTTAGATTCATTTAGAAAATTCGAATCTGCAAGAATATTTACCAATGCTTGTGGACCTTGTATTGGGCAATGGGACAGAGAAGGTTCTGAAAAAGGAGAGAAAAATTCAATCATCCATTCATTTAACAGAAACTTTGCAAAAAGAGCCGACGGAAATCCAAATACCCACGCATTTGTGGCTTCACCAGAAATGGTCGCGGCTGTTGCGATTGCAGGGAGATTAGATTTCAACCCGCTTACTGACACTTTAACAAACGAAGCTGGGGAACAAATTAAATTAGATGAACCAAAAGGTTTCGAATTACCGGCAAGAGGTTTCGCAGTTGATGACAATGGTTATCAAGCACCTTCGGACGACGGTTCTTCGGTTCAGATCGCGGTAAGCCCAACTTCTGACAGACTTCAATTGTTAACTCCTTTCCAACCTTGGGATGGTCAAAATATCAAGGGAGCGAAAGTTTTGATTAAAGCGTTCGGAAAATGTACAACCGATCATATTTCTATGGCTGGACCATGGTTGAAATACCGTGGACATTTAGATAATATTTCTAACAATATGTTGATTGGAGCGATCAATGCTTACAATATGGAAACCAACACCGTGAAAAACCTTCTAACGGGAGAATACGGCGAAGTTCCTGCTGTAGCAAGAGCTTATAAAGCAGCTGGAATTCCGACGATTGTTGTAGGAGACCAGAATTATGGTGAAGGTTCATCCAGAGAACACGCTGCAATGGAACCAAGACATCTTGGTGTAAAAGCAGTTTTGGTAAAATCATTTGCACGTATTCACGAAACAAACTTAAAGAAGCAAGGAATGTTGGGTCTTACATTTGCAAATGAAGAAGATTACGATAAATTTAGAGAAGATGATACGGTAAACTTCTTAGATTTGGATCAGTTTGCTCCAGGTAAGCCCTTAACTTTGGAATTGGCTCATACCGACGGTAGTACAGATGTAATTTTGACAAATCACACCTATAATACGCAGCAAATCGACTGGTTCAGAGCAGGTTCTGCATTAAACCTGATTGCAGCTGAAGCAGCAAGAAATGCATAATCAGGTCATATAATTACAACAGAAACCGCTCAAGAAATTGGGCGGTTTTTTATTTTCCATTTTTAAAGAATTATTTTTGTAACATTTCGGATTTAAAGGTGTCTAATGCTTTAGATATTTATTTATGATCAAAAAATTAACTGCTGCATCTGTAGCATTATTATTTTCTCAACTTTATTTCTCCCAGGAAAAATCCAACACTGAACCCAAGGAAAAAGAAATTGAAGGAGTTGTTATTACCAAAACTAAAAAAGCCGTTGAGCAGAAAGCGGACCGTACGATATTCGATTTTTCAGAGCAGGAATATCTGAATACGGGTTCTGCAATGGAAGGAATAAAAAAACTTCCGGGTTTAATTGCAACTGATGTTGCCGGAATGATGTATCAGGGAAAACTTCTTGATGTTTATTTAAACGGCCGTCCACTCAATATTTCAACCAATGATTTGACTTCTTTTCTGGAGGGAATGCCTGCAAACTCCATTGAGAAAATTGAAGTAATTACCCAACCTGGTGCAGAATTTCCTGCTTCTTCAGGCGGAGCAATTATGAATATTATTACCATTAAAAATACAAATAAATATTTAACCGCAACGTATTCTGGAAATTATGCTTTTACCAATGAAGATAAATTCAGAAGTCGAACCAATAATTCATTAAGTTTAAATGCCAGAAATAAATATTTCGGCTGGCAATTGAGAGTTGGTCAAAGCTATCGGGAAAGCGAAATGAACAGCAATCAGGATAATCTGGTATTTTCAAATACAGATCGAATTGCGCGCGGAACTTTTGCAAAAGCAGGAGTAACTTTTGATTTTAAAAATGATAAATTATTATTTAATTATGATATTTATAGTAATAACAACGACAACGTCACTTTAAGTAATGGTTCATTTAGATTGCCAAATGATATTGTGAATAATTTCACAGCACTCGATGCCGCGAAAACGAATTCTTTACGACAAGAAGCAGTAGTAACTTATCAAAAAAGATTTGATGACAAAAATAAAAAATTAGATTTTCAGGCTGGTTATACGCGATCTGATAATGATTTTTACCAGGATAATCTTTACAATCAATCGACGGTTGACGGTTTACAAAATCAAGGACGATTACTGGATAACAATTCGGTGATGCAGGTTTCTAATTTTAAAGTCGATTTTTCGCAGCCGATTAAAATTTTGGATGAAGGAAAAGTAAGTTTCGGCGGGTTATACGAAAATCAGATTTTCGATACCGAAAGTAAAGGAATTACAAATCTGGATTATCAAAGAAATACTGCTTCCACTTATCTGGAATTTCAAGCGAAGTTAAAAAAGTTCGATTTTGTCTTAGGAACAAGAGCTGAAAATTACGATATTTCTGGTACGACAAGGTTAACTGATTCCGCTGGAATTTTACAGGAGCAAACATTAATTCCATTTAATAAATTTAAGCTGTTTCCTAATGCAAGCGTTCAATATAATCTGATGAATCAGGTTTATTTGGCCTTGAACTACAATAAGAAAATCACCTTGCCAAGTATCTCTGCGCTGAATCCAAACAACAATACATTCACTGGTCCCAATTCTAGCATCACTGGAAACCCGTATCTGCAGCCGACTATTTTTGATAATTTTGAAATTAAACTTTCGGCATTCGATTATGCTTTTATCGGCTATAATGTTTCCTCCATTGATAACCAAGTGGCGCAATTGCTCTCCAGAGAAGGAGACGTGATTAAAAATGAGCAAGTGAATATCCCCAATATGAGGATTCACAATTTTAATATTGGAATGCCGATTCCGTTTATGATTTTTACGACGCCTTTAAGTGAAATTATGAAGGTCAATTTCAATCCTGATAAAATCAATTTTATTTATGTTTACGCAGGTTATGTGAAGCACGAAATTAAGGAAATTGATCCGAAAGGAATGTTTATATTGAACCTGATGGCGCAAATCATGTTGCCATCTCAGATTAAAATGACGGCAAATTATAATGTACTGTCGAAGAAAGCGGGCTTCTATTATTTTGAATCAGAAAGACCCTTCAATGAAAGATTTGACCTTACTTTTTCTAAGAAATTCTTAAATGAAAAATTAACGGTTTCCGTTTATGGAAATGATTTGTTTAATACCCAGGTTACGCAACTTCACTCTAAACCATTAGTTGGTAACAGCGTTTTTCTTTACAGTAAAACAGATACCAGAAACTTTGGGTTTTCTGTAAATTATAAAATTCCGACCAAGAATAAACTGGCTAAAGAAGATGCGAATATTTTGCAACAAACCAATCAAACTGATAGTAACGGAGGTGTTGTTCCGCCAACGCAGCCGTAAAAATTAATCTTCACACGCTTTCCAAACCGCATCATTCTGAGGAACTGGTGCGGTTATTTTTATATTTTCTTTCGTAACTGGATGAATAAATTCTAACTGTCTCGCATGAAGGTGAATGCCACCATCAGGATTTGAACGAGGTGAACCATATTTTAAATCTCCTTTAATTGGAACTCCAATTTTCGATAATTGTGCGCGGATCTGATGATGGCGGCCTGTTTCTAAATCAACTTCCAGTAACTGAAAATTATCTAAAACCTTGATAATTTCGTAATTAAGAATTGCTTCCTTCGCACCTTCTGTGGCTTTTGGGAAAACAGTTGATTTATTATTCTTTTCATTTTTCTGAAGGTAATGAACCAACCGCTGACTTTGTGGAATTTCAGTTTTCGGAACAACTGCCCAATAAGTTTTTTTAATTTCCCGATTTTTCACCATCTGCGTTAAACGGGAAAGCGCTTTCGAAGTTTTCGCGTAGATAACAAGTCCAGACGTTGGTCGGTCGATTCGGTGAACCAAACCCAAGAATACATTTCCAGGTTTGTTATCTCTTTTTTTAATGAAATTTTTGATCAGATCCAGCAAAGATAAATCGCCAGTTTTATCGCCCTGAACTAGTTGTCCGGCTTTTTTATTGATAACTAAAAGATGATTATCTTCGAAAACGATTTGTTCTTGCATAAAATGAAAATTAGGATTTTCAAATTTACGCTAAAAGAAGGAGTAAGGAAAGATTCCGTTTTTCCCTTAAGTTGTTATATAGCTTTTAAGGAAAACTTTCTGGGAATCGAACGCGATTTCATCCAAAATTAGGTCTGACGTTCTGATCCATATTGCTTCAGAAATCTCCGACTGCTCCAGTTCGACCTCAAATTTTTCCTGTACGACGTATTCGTAGAAAAGATCTAAGGTATGATAAGGGATGCTTTTATACTCGTAAACATTAGGCAAACTACCGAGATATTTTAGTTCCGCGATATCAAATTTAATTTGCATTTCCTCGAAAAGTTCGCGTACACAAGTCTCTTCCGCACTTTCTTTTGGATCTACAAAACCACCAGCCAAATCAAGTTTTCCCTTTTTAGGCTCTTGATTGCGACGAGTGAAAAGAATTTCATCTTTATGACAGATAATTACGGCTACTGCACCTGCAACATTGTGAAAAAGGACATAGTCACAATGAGAACAGCTCCATTTTTTTTCGCCATCCCAAAGTAAAGATTTGTTTCCGCATTTTGGGCAGAAATTAAGATCTTGCATTAGGTAATATTTCGCGGATGATAATTGAGAATAACATCGCGCAATTCCTCATTTTTAAGATGGGTATAAATTTCAGTTGTAGTAATACTGGAATGTCCGAGCATTTCCTGAATGTATCGTAAATCTGCACCATTTTGCAAGAGATGTGTTGCGAACGAATGTCGGAAAGTGTGTGGTGAAATCTTTTTACTGATCCCAGCTTTTTCGGTCAATTCTTTAATAATGATAAAAACAATAACTCTGGACATGGATGAACCTCTGCTATTTAAGAAAAGAATATCCTCACATTTTTTATTGATTTTATATTTCGACCGAACGTTGTTGATGTACTCTTTAATTAATTCAGCAGTATAAGCGGCCAGTGGGACAAAACGGGTTTTATTCCCTTTGCCTTCAACTTTCAGGTAATATTCTTTGAAATTAATATTGGATATTTTCAAATCAATCAATTCCGAAACCCGCAAGCCACATCCGTAAAGGACTTCGATCATGCATTGGTTTCTTTTCCCCAATTCAGTGTTGGTATCGATTGCTTTAATTATTCTTTCAACATCTACAAAACTCAGAGTGTCGGGTAAATAAAGTCCTAATTTTGGTCCTTCAACCAGAGTTGCAGGATTGTCCGCACGTACTTCATCATCGGTTAGATATTTAAAGAATGATTTAATGGAAGAAACCCATCGTGCCTGCGTTCTTTCACTAAATTTTTTCTTGGAAAACTGGTAAAGGTATTCCTGAATATTTTCATAACTGATGTCTAGCGGTCCTACGCCTTCCAGGTCGAACTCGGCATAATTTTGCAATTTTTTAATATCTCGTAGATAAGCATCTACCGTATTATCGGAAAAATTTCGTTCAAATTTTAAAAATGTTTCGAAATCTTGTATTTTGTCTGTCCAGGTTATCATTTTGTGTTTGTTTTTAGCTTTAAAGTCTCATGTGAAACCCGTAAAAGTTCAATACCATGATTTTTTAAAAATTCTATTCCATCTTCATCAGAATATTCGTCGATATAGACAACTTTGCTAATTCCGGCCTGTAAAATCAGTTTACTGCACTCTTTACAAGGCGACAAAGTAAGATATAAGGTGGCATCTTTTGCTGATTGTGTTGATCGTGCGAGTTTTAGGATTGCATTAGCTTCAGCATGCAATACAAACCATTGGGTTTTTCCGGTTTCATCTTCGCAACAGTTTTCAAAACCTGAGGGCGTTCCATTATAACCATCAGAGATGATCATTCTGTCTTTTACGATTAGGGCGCCAACTTGTTTTCTTTTACAGTGGGATAGATGGGACCAGACCATTGCCATTTCTAAGTAGGCAACATCAAATTTAGTAATGTTCAAATATTTTAATTTACAAAAATCACTTTTTTCTAGAAAGAAGGTTTTCTTTTCTCCAGGAAAGCTGCTACACCTTCTTTTTTATCGTCCATTTCAAACAACTCGCCAAATGATTTAATTTCAATTTCAAAACCTTGTTCGCTGTCTGATTTATTCACCGCCTCTATCGCTTTCGCAATACCCATCGGGGAGTTCTGTGCGATTTGAGTGGCTAATTCTTTTGCTTTGGGCAACAGTTCTTCTAACGTAAAAACATCATTTACAAGACCGATTTCTTTAGCACGCTGTGCGGGAATCATTTTCGCCGAAAATATCATTTCGTTTGCGAGGCCCTTTCCTACAAGTTTTGGCAATCTTTGCGTGCCGCCGTATCCTGGAATAAGTCCTAATGTTACTTCCGGCAGGCCAAGTCTTGCATTCTCGGAGGCGTACCGAATGTGGCAGGCCATTGCAAGTTCTAATCCTCCACCCAGTGCAAATCCATTGACAGCTGCAATTACGGGCTTGCTGAGGTTTTCAATTTTGTTAAATAAAATATTTTGTCCGTTTCTTGCCAGATCTTCTGCAGCAGTTGTTCCAAAATCTGAAAATTCTTTGATGTCTGCACCTGCAACGAAAGATTTTTCTCCACTTCCCGTGATGATTACCGCTCTGTATTGCGTATCATTTTCAATTTCACTCAAAGCTTTACTTAATTCGGTAATCGTTAAAGCGTTCAAAGCATTTAAACTTTGAGGTCGATTAATTGTAATTATCGCAGTTTTTTGATCCGATTCTATATTGATATTCTGATAAGACATTTTTTGTTGTATAGTGTTTTCGCAAATTAAACAATATTTTCCAATAAAGTATATTCTATTAATGTGTTATTCATATAAGAATGATGATATTTTTCTATTATATCTATGATCCTGCATGATTCATCATGTTTGCATCAATGTTAATTTTAAGGCCCATCGCTACTTTCATCCCTAACTCGATGTTGGAACGGAAAAAGTGACAAATTTGTCGGTTGATAATTTCTTCCCGCTGAGAACCAGTAATTTCGTTCATAGATTCTATGATATTTCTTATAAGCTCAACGCGGTCATAATCTTGAAGTGCTTTTGAATAAAAAAGCCCTGGCTGTGTAAAATGATCATCTTCATTCTCGCTGTAGGCACTTTCAGTATAATTGTCTTCTAATTCGATGGGATTTTTAGAAACTATTTTTTCCTCAAAATAACTTGATTCACCTTTTTTTATGTTTTTATCAATTGAAAATGGGCACCGATTTACTTCAAGCAAATTTGCATGACGGCCGACTCGATATCTTTGTGCATCGGGATAAGTAAATACTCTTGTTTGCAAAATAGGATCTGGTGAAAGCGCCAAACCATCAACAATATTTGTGGGCGAAAATACCGCCTGCTCCACATGCGATTGATAATCTGTAGGTATTTCGTTCAATTCAAATTCGCCAATTTCATGAAGAGGGAATTCGTCCTGAAACCAGACTTTGGTTACATCGAAGGGATTCCAACGAAACTCTTTTGCTTGATCTTCCGTCATCACTTGAATATAAATGGTCCATTTCGGAAAGTCACCTGTTTGTAAAGCATTTATTAAATCTTCCTGCGCGAAATCGGGATTTAAATTTTTAAGTTGTGAAGCTTGATTCGGTGGGAAGTTTTTTATCCCCTGTTTTGTCCTGATATGATATTTCACCCAAACTCGTTCATGGTCAGCATTAATCATTGCGTACGTATGCGAACCGTATCCATGCATATGACGGTAACCTCGTGGCGTTCCACGACCAGATAAATGAATAAGTAACTGATGGAGACTTTCCGGGTTTGCACTATAAAAATCCCACATTGCCGTAGGATTTTTCAAATTTGTTTTAGGAGAACGTTGTTGTGTTTTTATCAGGTCCGAAAACTTTGCTGGACTTTTTACAAAAAATACGGGACTGCTGCTTCCCACGAGATCCCAATTGCCATCTTCGGTATAGAATTTTATTGCAAAGCCACGGGTGTCTCTGTTTGTATCGGCGCTTCCTTTCTCACTTTGCGACGCTGAAAATCGCGTAAAAACCTTACAGGTATTTCCAATTGAGGAGAATAATTTAGCTTTTGTAAATTTCGAGATATCGTTGGTCACCGTAAATGTGCCGTAAGCACCGGTTCCTTTCGTGTAAATTAAACGTTCTGGAATGCGCTCACGTACAATTTGTGAAAGATCTTCTTGAAGGGAAAAAGTATTTTGATTCATCGATTTCCCCTGAATATTTAATGATACATCGTCTTTCTCGTAGTAAGGGTTCTGGGTGAAATCACCCATTTTCTTGATACTCATAATTCGGATTATTATAACCTTCAAATTTATTTAAAATTAATGGGATTACGGCAAAATCTCAGTATATTTGGCATAGATAAAATTAATGAAATGAACATTCAGCAATTGGAATATCTTATCGCGGTAGATAAATATAAGCACTTTGGAAACGCAGCGCAGGCCTGCTTTATTACTCAACCGACTTTAAGCGCAATGATACAGAAGTTTGAAGATGAGATGGACGTGAAAATATTCGACCGCACAACTCATCCAATCCGGACAACAGATGTTGGCGCGCAACTTATCATTGAAGCTAAAAAAGTAGTAGACTCCATCAATGAATTAAAAAGTAAAGCAAACGCACTTAACAATGTTTTGGCCGGAAAGTTAAATTTAGGAATTATCCCAACTGTTTCTGGGTCTATTTTGCCTGCAGAAATTTTCGAATTCTTAAAAAATCATCCGAAAATTCAATTGAACGTAAAAGAGATGACCACCGAAAACATCATTAAAGCTTTAAAAGCCGGTGAGTTAGACGCAGGAATAATTTCAACACCGTTCGCAGCGGCCAATGAATTTTACCATGACTTTTTGTTTAATGAAGAATTGATGCTGTATTCTGCGGACGACAGTGATGATCAGAAAGAAGATAGTTTTGTGATCCCCGATAAAATTGATGTGCAGAAAGTTTGGCTTTTAGAAGAAGGGAACTGCCTGCGGACACAGTTTGAAAATATATGTGAACTGCGCGAAAATACGATTACGCCGAAAAATTTAGAATTTGTTGCATCGAATATCAACACGTTGGTTCAGCTTGTTGACAAATTGGGTGGCATCAGTATTTTGCCCGAACTGGCGGTAGATCAACTTTCTGATCAACAACGCGATAAAGTAAAACGATTTAGAAAACCTTTTCCGTATCGTGAAATTTCGATGATTTATTACAAACCTACCTACAAGCAGAAAATTTTAGACGAGATGATTCTTTTCATCGCCGATTCTCTAAAATCAAAGCTTAACTTTAATAAAAATCCAGAGGAATTTGTGGTCATTAAACCTCAATAATTTTTTACATCCAAATAAATTTTGCGATTCCGTAAATAGTAATTAAATTTGCACCTATAATTTCGGGAGGAAAAATTTGTACTGATTGCAACCTCATTAAAAAATGCTAAAACCGATTTTCTCTTTTAGTTTCTTTTGCAATCAACTCCTTTCTTTTCCGGTACTTTTAATTTAAAAACAAAAGAAATATGTCTTATTTATTTACCTCTGAATCCGTTTCCGAAGGACATCCGGATAAAGTGGCTGATCAGATTTCCGACGCATTAATCGATAATTTTTTAGCAAATGACCCCAATTCAAAAGTTGCCTGTGAAACAATGGTAACAACTGGACAAGTGGTTTTGGCGGGAGAAGTAAAATCTACAGCATACCTGGATGTACAGGATATCGCCCGAAAAGTAATCAACAAAATTGGCTATACGAAAGGAGAATACATGTTTAATGGTGATTCTTGCGGTGTAATTTCTGCCATTCACGAACAGTCTCCAGATATCAATCAGGGTGTTGACCGGATTTCTGAAAATGATGATTTTGAAAGTCGTGCTAATTCGCAAGGTGCAGGTGATCAGGGAATGATGTTTGGTTACGCGACCAATGAAACTGAAAACTATATGCCGCTAGCACTTGATTTAGCGCATACCATTTTAAAAGAATTATCTACACTTCGTAAAGAAAGCGACGCAATCAAATATCTTCGTCCCGATGCTAAATCGCAGGTTACGATTGAATATTCTGATGATCACAAACCAGTAAGAATTGATTCAATTGTCGTTTCAACGCAGCATGATGATTTTGGGAGTGAAGAAGCCATGTTGGCTAAAATTCGAAAAGATATTATAGAAATTCTCATCCCGAAAGTGAAAGCCCAACAAACTCGCGCTATTCAGGATCTTTTTAATGATCAGATTAAGTACCACATTAATCCTACAGGTAAATTTGTAATAGGCGGTCCGCACGGTGATACCGGTTTAACTGGCCGGAAAATAATTGTTGATACTTATGGCGGAAAAGGTGCACACGGTGGTGGAGCGTTTTCTGGAAAAGATCCTTCTAAAGTAGATAGAAGTGCGGCTTATGCAGTTCGTCATATCGCCAAAAATCTTGTAGCTGCGGGCGTTGCAGATGAAATTCTAGTACAGGTTTCTTATGCCATTGGTGTCGCTGAACCTTGTGGATTATATGTGAACACTTATGGCACCGCTAAAGTCGATTTACACGATGGGGAGATTTCCGAAAAGATTCAGAAACTCTTCGATTTAAGACCGTACGCCATCGAACAAAATCTTAAACTTAGAAATCCTATTTATCAGGAAACTGCGTCTTACGGACATATGGGTCGTGAACATTATATCGCTGATAAAACTTTTAAAAAGGCAAATGGCGAAGAATTGGTGATTAAAGACCTGGAATTCTTTACCTGGGAAAAACTGGATAAAGTAGAAGAAATTAAGAAAGAATTTAATTTATAACTAAATATAAATGCTTTAACAAAAAAATGTTAAAGCATTTTTTTAACTTTATCCCCAATCTAAAATCATAGTAATGCAGAAACGATTTTTTATCACGGCACTATTGCTGATTGTTTTTTCTGGAAGTTTTAATGCGCAGCTTACGGTACACAAAATGGTTCATGCGGGCTATGTTTATCAAAATCAAAGCTTTGCTGAAGTGGGCGGGCGCTTATTGTTTTTAGAAAATGATGATATGATATTCCGACTTGGTGCTGCAGGAATGTTCGGAAGTACAAACGGAAAATTTGTCGCTTTACCGAAAGTACAGGGTGATATTTTGCTCAATTTTCAGCGGAATGTAGATCTTTATCACGCTTATTATTTTTTAGCTGGCGCCGAAGCTACTACTAAATATATCTCGCCGAAGATCGGAGTAACTTTATTCGGCTTGGTCGATTTAACTGGTGGCTACGCGTTTTCGATAGATAAAGAAGGTATTAATGGAAAGAAATTGGAAGGTTTAAATATTAATTTTACGGTAAATGTACCCATTGTCTTGATTCATGATTTATTAAAATAACAGATTTTAAAAATTTTAACATTTTTTTTAACATAGTATTAACTTTTTGCTTAATTTAGCCTTTACATAACAACGAAATTGTATGATTATAAAACTCTACTGATTTTTTAAATAACGAAAAAAGCAGCCCAAAAATTTTAGGTGTGCATTCGTTTGGTGAATTTTTAGACACGAGTTATGAATACAAATACAGACAGCTGGCTGATTTCCGCGTACAAAGATGGAAACGAAAAAGCCCTCGCAATCTTGATCGAACGGCATCAAAAAGATATATTTTCTTATATTTTCTATAAAGTAATGGACGACACATTAGCAAATGATGTTTTCCAGGATACCTTTATGAAGATTATTATCACCTTAAAAGAAGGGCGATATAACGAAGAAGGCAAGTTTGTTCTCTGGGCGAAAAGAATTGCGCACAATCTCATCATTGATCATTACCGATTAAAAGCGAAACACAACAAAGTTTCTGAAACATCATATGATAATGAAGAATATTCTATTTTCGATCTGATCAGCATTAATGAAGAAAATATAGAAGAACAACTGATTTCCCGCCAGATTCAAGAAGATCTAATGAAGATGCTGGAATTTCTGCCACCAAACCAACAGGAAGTTGTAAAACTGCGTTTTTTCGATGCGCTTTCATTTAAAGAAATCGCTGAACAAACCGATACGAGCATTAATACAACATTGGGGCGTGTACGTTATGCTTTAATTAATCTCCGAAAAATTATGGAAGAACATCAAATTAGTTTAACCAGATAATAATATGTAATAAACTTCGTTTTTAGTGAAACTTTGCCTATGAAAAAAGATTACACTCTAAACGGAAGCCTGTTGAAACCAAAAAAAATAACCGTTGATTTTTTGCTGATGTATTCCAAGAGTATTCAGGCTCTAAAATCAGGTTCTAAAATTCACATTGTTTCTAAAAACTAACCTAATTTAACTAAATTTGTGCTGTATGAAAATTCAGCACATTTTTTTTGATCTCGACAATACACTGTGGGATCATCGGGGCAATGCGTTTCTCACCCTCAAAGAAATATTTAAAAGAGAAGAAGTTCGGGACAAATACAATATCAATTTTGACGATTTCCATCGTGAATATTTTACCATTAATGAACGATTGTGGGAGCAAATCAGGGATGGTGAAATCGACAAAGAATATCTTCGGAAACATCGCTTTTATGATTCTTTTCTTTTTTTCGGCATTGATGATTTTGAGCTTTCTCAAACCTTTGAAAATAATTTTTTAGATGAAATTCTGAATTATAACGATCTCGTGGAAGGCGCTTTCGACATTTTGGAATATCTTCACGATAAAGGCTATACGCTGCATATTTTATCTAATGGTTTCCAGGAAGTGACCGCCAGAAAATGCGAACTTTCCGGAATCCAGAATTATTTTAAAACCATTACGAGCGCCGATGAAATTAATATTCGCAAACCAAAACCAGAGATTTATGATTATGCTTTGAAAAAAGCAAATGCGAAAGTAGAAGAATCCATCATGATTGGTGATGACTGGATTGCTGATGTTGAAGGTGCCAAATCTTTTGGAATGCAAGTTGTCTATTTCGATGTTTTCGATGATAAATATGAAGCGAACGAGGTGAAAGTAATACGTAAACTGCAGGAAATAAAAAATATTCTATAAAAAAACCTTTCCAACTTGGAAAGGTTTTTAGTTTTAAACGCCTAAACTGTTTCGAACTTTTTTCAGCGTTTCGGCTGCAATTTGTTTCGTTTTTACCGCACCTTGTTGCAGTTTTTCTTCTAATTCCGGCAGGTTGTTCATGTAATAGGTGAACAATTCTCTTTCTTTTGAAAATCTAGTCAAAATTAAATTCAGCAATTCTGTTTTCGCGTGGCCATAACCGAAATTTCCGGCTAAATATTTTTGTCTTAAAATTTCTGTTTGTTCTGGAGTTCCAATTAACTCGAATAAAGCGAAAACTTTATCAGTTTCTGGATCTTTCGGTTCTTCTAGTGATTTTGAATCGGTTTCTATTCCCATCACCTGTTTCTTCAGTTCCTTTTCTGGCAAGAAAATATTAATAATATTCCCTCTTGATTTCGACATTTTCTGACCATCTGTTCCGGGTACATATTTGGTGTCTTCCTGAAGTTCAGCTTTTGGCAGTACGAAAACTTCACCCATTTGATGATTAAATCGTGCGCCCATATCGCGAGCCATTTCTAAATGCTGCAACTGATCTTTCCCAACAGGGACAATTTCCGCATTGTACAGTAAAATATCAGCACCCATTAAAACGGGATACGTAAAAAGACCTGCATTTACGTCTTCTAAACGGTCGGCTTTATCTTTAAAGGAATGGGCTAGCGTCAATCTCTGATAAGGAAAAAAGCAGGATAAATACCAGGAAAGTTCGCAAACTTCGGCAATATCGCTTTGGCGGTAAAAAAACGTTTTTTCAGTATCCAAGCCGCATGCAAGCCAAGCTGCGGCAATTTCGTAGGTGTTTTTCTTCAACTCTGCGGCATCTTTAATTTGCGTTAAAGAATGCAGATTGGCAATAAATAAAAAAGATTCGTTTTCTTTCTTTTTAGAAAGTTCAATGGCGGGAATAATTGCGCCGAGTAAATTTCCTAAATGTGGAGTTCCTGTTGCCTGTATTCCGGTTAGTATTCTGGACATTAAATGAGTTTAACTTAAAATTTTTACAAAAATAATAATAAAAGACTTCGAAAGAACTGGTAATTCGTTAGAAATCTAAGCCGTTCGGTAGAGCTTTTTTTCTGAAAATCAGTAATAATGCAGCGCCGACAGTAATTGCAGAATCTGCAATGTTGAAAATATATTTAAAAAATTCAATGTGTTTTCCCCCAATTATTGGGAAGCTTTCCGGAACATACCAATCAACCAAAGGAAAGTGGAGCATATCGACCACGCAACCTTTCATGAAGGTAGAATAGCCTTGTCCGAACGGTACGACTTTCGAAATTCCACCGTATTCAATCCATCTGCTGATGCTTTCATCATAAACAGTTCCGCTGTCGAACAGCATTCCGTAAAACATTCCGTCGATCAAATTTCCGATTGCGCCGGCAAATATCATAGACATTGGAATGAGCAGATAGTTGCTAGCACCTTCTTTCAGCCACTTGCTGAAAAGATAAACCATGCCACCAATTAAAAATACACGAATAATTACAAGAATGTATTTTCCGATCAAACCACCGAAATGAAAACCATAGGCCATGCCGGGATTTTCCACAAAAGTCAATTTAAAACCGGGCAATACGCTTACGCTTTCGCCCAAATTGAAATGGGTTTTTATATAAAATTTCGAGACTTGATCAATGAGTAATATTATAAAAGTTATTAAAGCGATCTTCTTCATTACAGGTCTTTCTTAGGATAATTTCTAGATGTGTTTGTGGGCTTAGCTTTTTTTGGAGCAGCAGTCTTTGTCTCGGTAACAGAGGGAGTTTTCAAATTTCTGGTGTGAAATTTTTCAAATTTAATACCCATTTCTTTCATCACACTTTTCAGCGCATTAAGTTCCATTTGATTTTTTGGATGTACGATAAGGGATTCCATTTTAATTTATTTTTTTGAGAGTTCGTCGAGGCGTTTTTTATCTTCTACGGTCAAATCTTTCAAGCCGTTTTTACCTATTTTACTCAGTATAGCATCAATTTCGTCCTGTCTTTTTTTCTTCTCAGCATTGTACCGGTCATCAATTGTAAGATACTTGTCTTTATTCGGGACAAACTTTTCTTTGATATTTTTTCGAAAAAAATAGATAAAAATAACTGCTACTGCCAGTAAAATGAAAACCGTGTTCATGATTTTAAAATAAAAATGTACAAAGTATTCTGCATAGAAATATACATTGTACTTTGTACATCATTCATATTAAATGATAAATTTACCGTTGCATATTTTTAGCTTCGATGCTGAGGGTTGCGTGAGGAACCGCTAGTAGTCTGTCTTTCGGGATCAACTTTCCGGTTACGCGGCAAATGCCATACGTTTTATTTTCAATACGTACGAGTGCGTTTTTCAAATCCCGAACAAATTTTTCCTGCCTTCCTGCCAAGATCGCATTTTGTTCTTTACTTAATGTTTCAGCACCTTCTTCGAAAGCTTTGAATGTGGGCGAAGTGTCATCGGTTCCATTATTTTGGTCGTTGATGAAACTTTCCCGGATAAGCATCAAGTCTCTCTCTGCTTTATCAATTTTACCTTGAATAAGTATTTTGAACTGCTGTAAATCAGCGTCATTATATCTTTGTCTGTCCTCAGTCATAGCGCGTGTGTTTTTTTAATTGGTTAATGTGACTGTCTACATGAAGCCGTCACTTTTCAAATTATTATATTTTTTGAACCTCAACTTTGAAAGCGAGGTCATCGATTTCAATTTCATCAAAATTTGAGAGTGAATTTACAATTTCTATTCTATCTGACAATACTTCCGAAGAAATATATGACTTATTATTAATAATTTCTTTTGTAAAAGGACATTCTTCATCTAAACGAATTGATATTCTGTCAGTTAAGTCGAAATCTTTTTCTTTTCTTAAATTCTGAATTCTATTGATGAATTCTCGTGCAACGCCTTCTGCTTTTAGTTCGTCGGTGAGTGTCAAATCCAACGCTACCGTTAACTTACCTTCACTGGTAACCGTCCAACCTGGAATATCTTTCGTGAAAATCTCAACATCATCTAATGAAATTTCATAGCCTTGAATTTCCATTTTTCCTTCTTTTTCTAAAGTTGAAATCTGTTCAGCCGTAAAATTCGTGATTTCTCCGGCCACCGTTTTCATATCTTTTCCAAGTCGTGCGCCCAACGTTTTAAAGTTTGGCTTGATCTGTTTGATAATTAAATCCGCCGCTTCATCAGCATTAATGAGTTGCAGTTCTTTTACATTCACTTCCTGTTTTACCAAATCCGAAACTGCTAAGATTTGTGCTTCAGTTTTCTTGTCCAAAACAGGAATCATCACTTTCTGAAGTGGCTGTCTTACTTTGATGTTTTCTTTCTTTCTCAATGAAAATACCATCGACGTAATTTGCTGAGCCAAATGCGTTTTTTCCACCAAATCCTGATCGATCAATTTTTCCTGAGCTTTCGGGAAATCTGTGAGGTGAATTGATTCTGCCGCATTTTTACCGGTAATTTTATTTAAATCCTGATACAATTGATCCATAAAAAACGGCGCAATTGGCGCTGCAATTTTCGCTACCGTTTCTAAGCAGGTATATAAAGTTTGGTAAGCAGAAATTTTGTCTTCAGAATAATCGCCTTTCCAGAATCTTCTACGGCAAAGTCTTACGTACCAGTTGCTTAAGTTGTCATTAACAAAATTATTAATAGCTCTGGCAACTTTCGTTGGTTCGTAATCTTCGTAGAAAGAAGTAACGTCTTTTACCAATAAATTCAGTTCAGATAAAATCCATCGGTCAATTTCCGGACGGTTTTCAACGTCTTTTTCAGCGTACGTAAATCCGTCAACATTTGCATATAAAGCAAAGAAAGAATACGTGTTATAAAGGGTTCCAAAGAATTTACGACGAACCTCATCAATTCCTTCTAAGTCAAATTTTAAATTTTCCCATGGATTCGCATTTGAAATCATATACCAACGCGTTGCATCGGGACCGTATTTTTCTAAAGTCGTAAATGGATCAACGGCGTTTCCTAAACGTTTCGACATTTTCTGGCCGTTTTTGTCCAGAACCAAACCATTCGACATTACATTTTTGTACGCTACAGAATCGAAAACTGCTGTTGCGATTGCGTGTAAAGTATAAAACCAACCTCTTGTTTGATCAACTCCTTCAGCGATGAAATCTGCCGGGAAAGCTTTATTCGAATCAATCATTTCCTTATTTTCAAAAGGATAATGCAATTGTGCGTAAGGCATTGAGCCTGAATCAAACCAAACATCTATCAAATCAGATTCGCGTTTCATTGGTTTTCCTGAGGCTGAAACCAAGATGATTTCATCAACAATATTTTTATGCAAATCAATGTTCGCATAATTTTCTTTCGACATATTTCCAATCTCGAACGCCGCAAAAGGATTTTCAGTCATAAATCCAGTATCCATCGATTTCTGGATTTCAGTCATTAATTCTTCTACCGATCCGATAATTATTTCTTCTTGTGGTCCTGAGCCTGTCGAAGGATCTGTACGCCAGATCGGCAAAGGAATTCCCCAATATCTTGAACGAGAAAGATTCCAGTCATTTACATTAACCAACCAGTTGGCAAAACGCCCTTCACCGGTTGATTTTGGTTTCCAGTTGATGGTTTCGTTCAAGGCAACCAAACGATCTTTTACCGCAGTCATTTTAACAAACCAAGAATCCAATGGATAATATAAAACAGGTTTGTCAGTTCTCCAACAATGCGGATAACTGTGAACGTATTTTTCTACTTTAAAGGCTTTGTTTTCAGTCTTTAAAAGAATTGCCAATTCTACATCCCAAGATTTTTCAGGCGCATTTCCGTTATCGTAATATTCATTTTTAATGAATTTCTCTGCAAATAATTGCGGAGTATTTCCACCTTTTAGAAAACGGCCTTGCAAGTCAACCAAAGGAACGAGATTATCGTTCTCATCTTTGATCAACATTGGCGGAATGTCATTTTCTTTGGCAACGCGCGAGTCGTCTGCACCAAAAGTTGGCGCAATATGTACGATTCCTGTTCCATCTTCAGTAGTTACAAAATCTCCTATAATTACGCGGAATGCTTTGTCTGCATTTTCTGCAGGTGAATGCCATGGAATCAATTGTTCATACTCAATTGCATTGTTCTTTTTAGAAAATCGTGGTGAACCTTCCAGTCCTAAATCTTCATTAACAAATTCCGAAAATTTTATTAATTCGTCTCTCTTTTGTAGTGTATTTTCATTTTCTCCTGCTAAATCTGCACCGGTAAATTCTTCTAAAATTTGATAAGGAATTGTTTTATTTTCTGAACTGTAATTGTTAAAATCTTCGTCTGTTCCTTCAAAGTATTTTTTACCGAAATTCTTCTCTAAAAGTACTTTAGCTAAAATAACGTGAATCGGTTCAAAAGTATATTGGTTAAAGGTTTTCACCAAAACATATTCAATATCACGTCCAACTGCTAAAGCGGTGTTTGAAGGTAAAGTCCATGGAGTTGTTGTCCAGGCAAGGAAATAAACATTTGCTTTTGGTTTCGCAGCATCAAACTCTTCCCAATGTAGTGCGCCACCACAAGATGCTCCAGCGATTTCGGAAGTGTCTATGTTTGATTCCGGATAAGCGATCGCCGATAATTTTTTCCAGGTTTCGCTCGCGTTTTCAGGGGCGCGTTTCAATTTAAATTGCGCAACTACAGTCGTATCCGAAACATCACGATATGTTCCTGGCTGATTCAATTCGTGAGAAGATAAACCAGTTCCTGCTGCTGGAGAATAGGGTTGGATTGTATAACCTTTGTACATTAAATCTTTATCGTAAAGTTGCTTCAAAAGCCACCACACGGTTTCCATATATTTCGGTTCGTACGTGATATATGGATCTTCTAAATCAACCCAATATCCAATTTTTTCCGTCAGATCATTCCAAACATCAGTGTAGCGCATTACTGCGTTTCGACAAGCTTGGTTGTAATCTTCTACGGAAATTGTTTTTCCGATATCTTCTTTGGTAATTCCTAATTCTTTCTCAACGCCCAATTCAATTGGCAGACCATGCGTATCCCAACCTGCTTTTCGGAAAACCTGTTTTCCGTTTTGGGTTTGGTAGCGACAGAAAATATCTTTCAGCGCTCTTGCCATCACGTGGTGAATTCCGGGCATTCCGTTCGCAGAAGGTGGACCTTCATAAAAAACATATTCTGGTTGACCTTCGCGAATATCGACGGATTTTTTAAAAGTCTGATTTTTTTCCCAAAACTGGGTAATGTTCTCGGCAACGGCTGTTAAATCGAGATTTTTATATTCGGTAAACTTCTTCATTTTCAGTCTGTTCAAGGAGTTTTGTGCTCATTTATTAAGTTTGCGAATATAAGGATTTTCGCTGAAATTTCCGATAGTGTTGAGGACTAAATATGTATGAAATGAAATTTCTGATAAAGTGTCGCAGAAAAAGCTTCACCATTAAATATAATTGGCAAACTGACTTAATAATATAAGTGTCAAGATCCTTTAAATATTTTTTTCTTGCGGTTTAAATTTTTGAAGAAAAAAGTAAGAGAGCAAACCAGCTACTACTGAACCGCTAATGGCTAAAATAAAACTGCCAATAATATATTGTGTGAGATTATTTTTTATAAAATCTAAATCAAATGTTTGATCTTGCAAAGGCACACTATTTCCCACAAACGGTGCACCTACAAGCATAGACACAAATATAATTAAGGGAATAAGCGGCGGAAAAGTAATTTGTGAAGACATGAAAGTCAGCATTTTATTCATTTTAAAATAAACCGACAGCGAAATGGCAAGAAACGAATGAAAACCCCAAAAGGGCGAAAGTCCGATGAATATTCCAAGGGCAACAGATTTTGCTTTTATTTCGTTGCTGCCATCACTTTCCATTACGTTTTCTTTTAGAAATCGCTTAAGCCCTTTTCGCCGGAAATAGCGGTAAAATATTTTTTGACTTTGGATGGTATTTTGGATGAATTTTTTCAAATGAATCACGAACTTCTAACAAATATAAGCGTTTTCAACTGTTTGAATAACGATTTATAAATCCTCAATTTCAATTGAAAAAATTGCCATTAAAAAAAAACTTCTACTTTTGCAAAAATTTCGAGGATGTCAAAAAATTTAGTGATTGTAGAATCACCGGCGAAAGCTAAAACGATTCAGAAGTATTTGGGAAAGGATTTCGACGTGAAATCAAGTTTCGGCCACATCCGAGATTTGCCGAAAAAAGGCATGGGAATTAACCTCGAAACCTTTACGCCTGATTACGAAGTTTCTGCCGATAAAAAGAAGCTGGTCGCCGAATTAAAAGCTGCCGTTAAAAAAGCTGACATCGTTTGGTTAGCCTCCGATGAAGACCGGGAAGGTGAAGCCATTGCCTGGCATTTGGCGCAGGAATTAAAACTGAAAGAAGAAAACACCCGACGAATTGTTTTCCACGAGATCACTAAAAATGCCATTCTTAAAGCGATCGAGAATCCCCGAACTATCGATCAGAATTTAGTAAATGCACAGCAAGCAAGAAGAATATTAGACCGAATTGTTGGTTTCGAGATGTCACCAGTACTTTGGAAAAAAGTAAAAACGGGACTTTCCGCCGGCCGTGTTCAGTCCGTCGCAGTTCGTTTAGTGGTAGAAAGAGAACTTGAAATACGCGCTTTTACGCCAAAATCAACCTTCAAATTTGAAGGTATCTTTCTTAACGGAGAAAAACAGGAAATTTCGGCAAAACTTAAAAAAGATTTTGCTCTAGAAGCAGATGCCGAAGCATTTTTAAAGCAATGTCAGGGCACTGATTTTAAAGTATTAAATGTAGAAACTAAACCCGGAACCCGTACCGCCTCAGCACCTTTTACAACCTCAACTTTACAGCAAGAGGCCAGTAATAGACTGGGTTACGGCGTAACAGCAACGATGCGGGTGGCGCAACGACTATATGAAGAAGGTCACATTACGTACATGAGAACCGATTCTGTAAATCTTTCTCAGGAAGCAATCAATGGTGCGAAAACACAAATTCTTTCAGAATACGGGGAAAAATATTCTAATCCAAGAAATTATACCACCAAATCATCATCAGCGCAGGAAGCTCACGAAGCCATTCGCCCCACAGATTTTTCAGTAAAAAGCATTGGAGATGTACAATTAAACAAACTTTATCAACTCATTTATAAAAGAACTTTGGCGTCGCAAATGACGAATGCTAAAATAGAAAAAACCGTTATTGAAATTGGTAATAAAAAACTGCCGCATCATTTTGAAGCACAAGGTGAAGTTATCATTTTTGATGGTTTCCTTAAAGCATACGGTATTGTAAAAACGGAAGATGATGATGAAGAAAATAATGAAAAATTGTTACCAAAAGTTTCAGTAGGTGAAGCTCTTGATTACAGAAAAATAGAAGCTACAGAGAAATTCACACGTCCTTCTGCAAGATATACGGAAGCAGGTTTGGTGAAAAAATTAGAAGAACTTGGTATTGGGCGTCCTTCTACCTATGCGCCGACCATTCAAACAATTCAAAATCGTGAATATGTTGACAAAAGGGAAATTCTTCCACAGGAGAGGGAAATCATGAAAATGACTTTAGGAAAAACCGATCTTAAAAAAGAAGTATTGACCGAAAAGTTTGGGGGAGATAAAAATAAGTTCGTTCCGACCGATATTGGCGAAGTTGTCAATGAATTTTTAACGCAGAATTTTGCAGAAATCCTGGATTATGGATTTACCGCAAAAGTGGAAGAGGATTTTGATCATATTGCCAATGGGGAAGAAAAGTGGAAAGAAGTTTTACAGGGATTCTACAAAGATTTCCATCCGAAGATTGCTGATGTTGAAGAAAACGCTGATCGTGCGAATGGAGAAAGGATTTTAGGCGTTGATCCAAAATCTGGAAAAAATGTGTTGACAAGAATCGGAAGATTTGGACCAATGGTTCAAATAGGAGAGCAAGATGACGAAGAGAAGCCAATTTTCGCAAGTTTGATGGCTTCCCAGAATATCGCGACGATTACTTTAGAAGAAGCCCTGGAACTGTTTAAAATTCCATTTGATTTAAATAATTTTGAAGACCAAACCGTTACCATCGGAGTCGGCCGATTTGGTCCTTATGTGAAATGGGGCGAATCGTTTATCAGTATTCCACGTGGTGAAGATCCACTCTCCATTTCGCAGGAAAGAGCCGAAGAAATTATCAAGGAAAAGAAAATCGCCGATGCGCCAATTGCAACTTTTAAAGGAGAACCTGTAACAAAAGGAACCGGCAGATTTGGACCTTTCATCAAATATCAATCTCTCTTTATCAATGTTCCAAAACGTTATGATTTTGAAAATCTTTCTCAAAGTGATATTAATGAACTCATAGAAGCAAAATTAGAAAAAGAGGCGAACCGTTACATTCAACAGTGGGAAGATGAAAAAATTTCCTTGGAAAATGGGCGTTGGGGTCCGTTCATTAAATTTGGAAAAACCATGTTCAAAATTCCAAAAACAAAAAAAGATGAAAAGTATACGGCCGAAGAACTTGCCGATGTTTCGCTGGATGAAGTAAAGAAATGGATCACAGCTCAAGATAAAAATGCCTTTAAAGTAAAAGCGAAAAAAGCTCCAGCAAAAAAGGTTGCTGCGAAAAAACCCGCTGCAAAAAAAGCACCTGCTAAAAAGAAATAGATTATTACTACCAGGCAAAAATTAAATCTTCTGATCCGAAAGTGTCAGAAGATTTTTCATTTAATTGAGTTTCTCGGCGTTTCTAAATGTTTATATCATAGTTTATTAAGGGCGAAATCTTGTATAAAATGGAATTTTTAGATAAAATTCTACTACAATTTAATTAAACAAAAATTTATTTTCACATATTTTAACACATTTTTTTTTCATAAACGGACAGCTTCACCAAGTCTTGTTTAATGTTTTTAAGAAATGTTAAAATTTAAACAGCATATTTCTTCGTTTTTAAGGTAATTATCTTTTATTAATATTTATATATTTGACCCGCACAAAATTGAAAAAAAACAAAAATCTCTTTTAAAACCACACAAACGATGTTAAAAAATTAGCAAAATTTAATTTGTATAATTTTTTTTAACGATGATAAAGTATCAACTGATAGTATTTTGTTTTTTTGCTCATGTTCTAACAGCTCAAACTTCTAGCGCCGCAAAAGGCCCCAACAGTTACATTTACGATATAGATCTTGCACAGCAGCAGGATTACGGCGGTATAGAAATTCCCGTTAAAAAGGCCTATGATATGTGGTCTGACTACGAATATCTTAAAGCCAACAATACCTCCACACCAATTCCGGGTGGCGTACAAAGTGCGTCGCTTTATTGGGAAGATGTTCCTGGTTTGGTAGAAAATGTTTCAATTATTTCCCAGGGTGAGCCATCAGCATCGAAAATAAAAATTTCTATTGATAATGCACGGGGAAAAGGCAATGCCGTTGTCGCTTTCAAAGTTGACGGAAAAATCTATTGGAGTTGGCATATTTGGGTGACTGACAATCCCGAAAATGGTGTGAACTACACGCAAGGTTTCGAAACTGATATCAATGGAAATCCCATAGCCGTGCAATATATGGATCGAAATTTGGGCGCAGCGAGCAGTAGTTTTCTAGGTGACCAATGGCAAAAAAGCGGCGGTTTAATGTATCAATGGGGAAGAAAAGATCCGTTCCCTCCTTTGGTTTACAAAGATTCTTATTTTTACGAAATCACTGGCGAGGTCGGAGTTTTGAAACATAAGCAAGTTGATCCGAAGAACTCTATTCCGGTAAAAATTCGGCTTTACGACGAGATCGAAAAAAACATACAATATGCCGTGAATAATCCTATAACGTATATTGTTAACACAGATAATTCTGGGAATTGGTTTTCCAGCAGCCGTTATAAAGTGGCAGGCGCAAGTCCTAATTACATGACTTGGGATTTATGGTCTGACAATGCAAAAGGTGGAAACAGTAATGCCAGCAGTTCTAGCACAACTTTAAAGAAAGAAAGTTCCTCCTATGAATTAAAATCTGAGTTGGATCCGTGTCCCAGCGGTTGGCGTATCCCGTCCTACTACGGTCGGGAAACTCAAAATAATAATCTCTCCTTTTTCGGAAGAAAAAATAGCGGCGTAAATGATGATCAAAATGCCGATTACCGACAAATATTTCCGGATGCTGTTAACAACAGTTTGAACGGAATTAAAGTTTATCCCGGTTTAGGTATGGATTTTACAAATGCACAAGATGGCGCCCGTAACATCGGAATTATGCCAGTTCCCGGAGCCTATGTTTATTATCCGAATGTAAATGCACCCAACGCGCCAGTAGGAGTGACTTTTCAGGACAACCAATCCAACGGAGGTTTATGGAGCTCTACTTTCGCCTTCGATGGTGCGAGACTTTTCTCTATACTTTCTGATCCTTATCGAACCTCTACAAGTGTTGGACTTCACGCCATTTACAATAATGAGACAAATCCAACAAAAACTGGGAATGCAGTTCGATGCATGAAGGATCCAAATATGGCAGCAATTGGAGATTTCGCCACCGAATATTTCTCCTCTAAAAAAGAAAATTATAAGTTAGGTTTGGACGATCCAAATTCCTATATCATTAGCGATAATCAAACACTTGAAATACCTGTAAGTAAAGCTTTTTCCGTTTATAATCAGCTTTTGTCTGACCGAAAAATGTTACCTTCAGACAAATTGGTGGCTAAAGTTTTATGGACCACAAACCCTAATTTGATTGGGAAAGTAAAGATTCGTGCAGATGGTCAGGATGCTAGAAATTCAGTTATTGAAGTCAGCTCCACCGCGAATGTAGAAGGCAACGCTGTTATATCGCTGCACAATGGCGATATAGACGGACCCATTTACTGGAGCTGGCACATATGGGTTTCGAAAGAAAATCCTACGCAGAAGACTCTAAAATATACGACTGAAAATAAAATTCCCACAACCTTTAACATCGTAAATACGGGCGCTACCAGATTGCCTACCATCACCACGGAATTTATGGATAGAAATCTGGGAGCTTTAAGCAGTGATATTAATTCTGATAAGGCTAATGGTTTGCATTACCAATGGGGCAGAAAAGATCCTATTCCATCTTTTTCTAATGGAACTGTGGTACACATACCTGTTCAGCAGGCGTCTTCAAATGAAGTGAATTATGTTAAAATATCATCGGGCGATTATGCAAATCGATTCAGCGATTCCTACGAAGTGTACGGCTCCAAAAATTCAGTTTCCAATTTAAAAATTAAAGAGAATTTAAAATATTCCGTACAACATCCGATGAACTTTATGTATCAAAGGAATAAGGGAGCCGTTTATAATGGCGGAAATCACTATGAAAATAATTTGAATGAAGTTCGGGACTGGATTACAGACGCCCGCTCACAAGCTGCAGAAAGATGGGGTCATGCTTATGTAAAATCTCCCTTCGATCCATGTCCAGAAGGCTGGCGCGTGCCCGATGTTACCTTTACCAATTTATACAGTGGATCGAAAGGAAATTCACCGTGGTATAATGGCTATCAGAAAGACAGTTATGGTAAAACGGGCGTAATTCAAGATCAGTGGCAAGATATTGTGAAGAATTATTCAGGGGTGTTAGAAGGAAAGAAAGGTTGGAAATTCCAGAACTCTGTTTTTAACATTGGTGATTTTCCGGCAGATGGAATTCGGGGCGAGCTGGGCGAAAACGAATTATCGTATGAACGTTCAGGTGTTTGGACTTCTTCTATGGCCGATTATAATTCTGGCTATGCTTTGGCGATGCAGTTTGAAAATAACAAAATGCAGACTGGTGCCGGAGTTTATCCTCAAGCTGCAATGTCTGTCCGTTGCGCAAAAGATGTCACACGTATGCTTGGAGCGCCGCGGGAACCTAAAGTAATCAGAGTACTCGTTCCGAAGGTAGAACCTACTGTTCAGCCCGTGGAAAACGAAGTGCTGGTTTATCCAAATCCTTTCACTACCGAATTTACCGTGAAAAATAAAGAAAGTCAATCTGTAGAAATTTATGATATGACGGGTAAACTAGTTCTTGAAAATTCAATTAAAGAAGGTAAAGTTGATGCATCGAGTATTCGCTCCGGATTTTATATTGTTAAAATTACGATGAAAGATAATTCAATAGTCACCAAAAAGATTATAAAACGCTAATTGCCCTTTTTTTATAATGAAAGCATCACCTTTGGTGGTGCTTTTTTTCTATTTTTGTTTTTCATTCAAAATAATCTCTCATGAACCTTGAAGATCTTTTCCTTCCGCCTCATAAAATTACCGCTGAACCATGGCAACTTGCCAGTATGATTACCAATGATCTTAAGGAAAACAGCATTGCGCTGATTTTTTGCTCTGATTATCGAGGGATTAATGAGGGTGAAGCGGAAATGGTAGATTTCAGAAATTTAAGGAAAGAATTATACAAGCTTTCAAAATTAGATTTTGAAATGCCTGTCTGCGATTTAGGTGATCTGGTATCTGGGAAAAATCAGGAGGATACGCATTACGTGCTGGATGAAATTTTAACAATGTGTCGGAAAAAAAATGCAATTCCCGTCGTAATTGGTGGAAGCAATGAACTCGCATATGTGCTCTTTTCATCATTGAATGCAACTCACCAAAATATTACTTACACTCAAATATCAAATTTAGTAACGCTAACCAATGAAGGAGAAAATCTGAATGAGTCTAATTTCCTTTCAAAAATTTTAAGTTCTAAAAATTTCAGCCTTAAAAATTATCATCATTTGGGATATCAAAAACATTTAAATGCTAATGACTCTGTGAAACTGATGCGGGAAGTTGATTTCGATGTGATAAGACTTGCAGAAATGATGGGCAGTACGGATAGTACCGAACCCTTTTTCCGACAAGCTGATTTGGTTACGGTAAATTGTGACGCGGTGGAAAGTATTGGTGATGGTTTCTCGGTTAATCCACAAGTAAATGGTTTGAACAGACGTGAAATTTGCGCGTACATGAAAGAAATCGGTTTAAGTCAGAATCTAAAGTCCGCGGGAATTTTTAATGCAAACATCAAGAGCAGAAATCAGCTTAATCACCAGCTTTTAGCACAAATGATTTGGCATTTGATTGAAGGAATCAACATTCAAAGATCACATCCTGCAGAACGTGCTTTCGAAACTTTTTGGGTCATGATTGGCGAAGAAAAATTTGCCTTTCATCGGGAAACTTTCTCAGATCTTTGGTATTTCGGTACCGAAGAAAATAATGAAAAGTTGAAACCTTGCTCGCCCAATGATTACGACGCGGCAAAAAAAGGTTTTATCAATCCCAGATTACTGAAATTTTAAGCAAAAATTTGATGTAAGAACGTAGATTAAAATTGCTATTTTTGCTGCATACCACAAATATGAAAAGAGTTTTAGCAAAAATTTCCGAAAACCCCTTTTGGCTTATTCTGCTGACAGTTATTCTTAAACTTCCCATGTTTTTTACGGGGCATATTCAGGAGGATTCTTTTATTACGTGGCGCGTTGCGAAAAATTTTGTGAAATACGGTGTCATTGGTTTTAATGGTGACGAAAGAATATCTGCTTCTACAACGCATCTGTATGTTTTTATTTCTTCAATATTTAATTTAATTTTCGGTGATTATTTTGTTATTCCGCTACTTCTTTTCAGCAGTGTTCTCTTTGCGGTAGGATCTTGGTGGCTTTCTAAAATATTGTTTCCAGAGAAATTATTTCCGCGAACGCTATTTGTCCTTCTTCTTAATATGACGCCGCCAGCACTTACGGCCTCACTGCTGGGCATGGAATATGGCATTTTGTTTTTTCTCTATAACGGATTGATTTATTTCGGCCTTTATCAAGGTAAAAAGTGGGCCTATTTTGTTTTCCCAATTCTCTTATTATGGACGAGAATTGATACCGTTATTTTTCTCGGCATCTTCTTTCTGGCCGATTTATATTTTAAAAGAAAATTAAATCTTTTTCTCATTCTAGGAGGAATTATCGGGCTCGTAAGTGTGGTAGGATTCAATTATCTTTATTTTGGCGAAATAGTAAACCATACGATTACCGCCAAGAAAATTGCGTATAAAAATCTCATTCAAAATAATAGCTTAGAGTATTCTCTGTTTCAATGGGCCTACTACGGAGGTTTAATCAAGAAATACAGTGTTCTAACATTTCTAATTTTTATGGCCTTCCTCGGCTTTCTCGGATTTGTTCTTTGGAAAATTAGTCGCAATACCAAAATATCTTCCTTAATAAAAGTTGTTGTTTTGTTTACCGTTATATTCGCGTTGGTGAAGATCACTATTTTTGCATTCTTCAATGCTTATTTCGATTGGTATTATTGGCTTCCGCGGGTTTTTATGTTCGGGGTTATACTTTACTATTTTTTAAATATTAATACTAAAAAAACCAAAATTTTATATGCGGGGTTATTCCTTTTGTTTTCTGGACTGTATGTTTTTCAATGGATTCAATCGTATACAATTGGTTATATGGAAGAACGTCAGCGGATGCAAATTGCAGCAGATATCAATCAAAATAACGGAGGACTTGGGCAGTCAATTCTACTGGAACCAGCTGGAATAATTCCTTTTTTTACGAAACTTTATACCTATGATGAGGTTGGTTTGGTGAACGCAAGAATTAATGATGAAATGCTGAAGGATGAAAAATACTGGTGGATTAATTCCGTGGAGCGATTTCAACCTGATTATATATTGACTATCGCTTCTAAACCATCTTTGGAGGGAGGATTTTATAAATTAAGATCGGAAGATACAGCTAGTTTCACCAACGATTATACATTGGTAAAATCGTACCCAATTGATCGGATCCACGAAGAAGCGCCACCGCTCCTGAAATGGATTTACCATATTCGGCCTATTGGTAAAGATTATTTTTTATATAAGAAAAATACAAATCGCTAATGAGACCAACTGTTTCTATTATCGTTCCAGTATATCAAGTTGAACAATACTTACGTAAATGTTTAGAATCATTGGTGGACCAAACATTGCAAAATTTAGAAATATTAGTAATCAATGATGGAAGTCCAGACCATTCCCAAGAAATAATTGAGGAATTTCAGCATAAATTTCCGCACTTAATTAGAAGTTTTCAAAAAGAAAACGGTGGTTTAAGTGATGCCCGTAATTTCGGACTGGATCGCGCCACGGGAGATTATATCGGTTTTGTGGATAGTGATGACACGGTTTCACCAACGATGTTTGCAGAAATGTATCAGTTGGCAATAGCGCATAATGCAGAAATGGTTATTTGTAATCTACAGAAAGTTGATGAAAAAGGAACTGTTACTCAAAATCTCACGCAAATTCCCAATATGCCTGAAAAAATATTCCTTAGAGAGCATTTTTCAGTTTTTGCAGACCTTTCTTATTTTGCCTGTAATAAAATTTATGAGCGAAAACTTTTTGAAGGGAAACGATTTAAAAAAGGCGTTCATTTCGAAGATATTCAGTTGATTCCGCAGCTTTTATTGGAATGCAATGTCATCGCGCAAACTCAAAATTTCCATTATAAATATTTAGAAAGAGCTGATTCTATTACCAAAATTCATTCTGAAAAAGGACTTGATATTTTAAAGGCGGTGGAAGATGTTTCCCACTACTTTCAATCTTCTCAATATACTGCGCACGCAACAGAGTTGAAAAACTTTAAAATTTTAGAAGGCGTTTATACTTTTCTGGCGTATTCTGCCTTTGTTAAAGACGCAGCTGTTTTTAAAAATCTACAGTCAGAGCTTAATTCCTTTTTGAGAAAACACCAGATTTCTACTTTAGAAATATTAACCTACAAAAGATTTGGAAGAAATTATCTACTATCTTTACCGCTGAAGAAAAAAATCTATTATTTACTAAGTTTTACAGGCTTATATCCCATCCTGAGAAAACTCTTGCAATAAAAACACTGACTTATTTGATGCCAATTCTACATCCTATTTTTGCGATCATATTTGGATTTCTTGCGGTAGCGAGTTACTGGGAGATTTTCAGGTTAGAAAAAAAGCAAAGCGTTTTTGTCTGGATTGCGGGCGTTCTAATTATTTGCGCGGTTGGTTTACGATTAAATGCCGGCGCAGATTATCCCGTTTACCGAACCCTTTTTGCTGGTTTTGCTTTATACACTTCCTACGGCGATGTTTTCGATAAAGCACTTTTCCGGGATAATGCGGAACAAATCGAGTGGATTTATGTTTTAATTAATAAGCTTGTTTTCGATTTCGGTTTGCCTTTTTTTGTTGTTACTTTTATAATGGCACTTATTGCAGTAACGCTCAAGTTTACAACCATTTATAAAAATGTGGCTTTTCCGGCATTGGCCATTCTCTTCTATTTTATGCCGATTATGTTTTTCGAAGATTCTGGACAAATGCGTCAGGGTTTGGGAATCGCAGTTTGTATTGCGTCTTTTAAATATATAAAAGACCGGAATCTGGTGATGTTTCTCATCTGCATGTATATCGCTTTAGGTTTTCACAAAACGTCAGTCGTATTTATTCCGGCTTATTGGATTGTAAAAATTCCCATGAACAGCAAGCGGATTTTCTGGGTTTTGGTGATCGCCTTATTGATTTCACCCTTAGAACTTTACAGACTGGGCGGCGGATTATTCAGCTCAATTGCACCAGATGATCTTTCCGGAGCGTACACGGGTTACCTGGACGACCGCTATTATGGGACAGAAGTGGAAACCGGATTAAATGATATTGTAAAGCTTTTTTTTATCGGTATTTTAATTAGATTTGATAAGCAAGCTTGTGAAGAGGTTTTGTGGTATGAATATATGAGAAATCTGGCCGTATTCGGTTTGGTGCTTTTCTATTTTTTCCGGTCAAATGAAATCTTTGCCGTAAGACTCCCCGGAGCTTATATGTTTTTTGTAACCATGTTTTGCATGACCAGTATTGTGTACGCGGTACGTGGCAGAACGCGGCAATTTCTGTATCTTGGATTTATGACTTATCTCATCGCCATGTTTTTCTATTTTGGTAAAGGCAATGGCGATAAAGGCTCTTTTACGATAGATAAATATACGAACGTATTGTGGTAGCATGAATGAAATAATAAAGGACGCTCTAGAAAACTTCGGGATTTCTCTCTTCGCCGCAAAATTGGTGTTGGGGATTATCTTTTCATTTCTGCTTACATTTTTTACGATTCCAACGGTTGTGAAAATTTCCCGTCGGAAAAACCTGATGGACGAACCAGGCACACGCAGTTCACACCTGCGTAAAATCCCTAATTTAGGTGGAATTGCTATGTTTTATTCGCTTGCAGTTTGCGCCTCTATTTTCGCTTTTGAACTCTTCGAACTTTATAAATTTCTCTTCGCATCTTTGGTCATTCTTCTATACATTGGTGTGATGGATGACATCGTTGTAATGCGGGCCTATAAAAAACTTCTTGCACAGATTGTCGTAACAGGTTTAATGGTTTTGGGATCAGATGTAAGAATCAGAAGTTTTTTTGGTGTATTTGCAATTTATGAACTGAGCTACACCGTAAGTGTTATTTTTAGCATGCTTACCTTTATTTTGTTGATAAATGCTTTTAATTTAATTGATGGGATTGATGGTCTTTCTGGCGGATATTCTGTGATATGCAGTGCTTTATTTGGAATTAGCTATTTCCGATTGGGCGAATTTAATTATCCACTGGTCGTCTTATCTGGTGTGATTATCGGCTCAGTTGTTGGGTTTCTGTATTATAATTTATCTCATTACCGTAATAATAAAGTGTTCATGGGTGATACCGGATCGATGATTTTAGGTTTTCTTCTGGCGTTTACTGCCATTTGTTTTATTGATATTTTCATCGACAAAGAACTCCCGGAAGTACCACGGTATTATTTGCAAACGGCACCTGCAGTTACGGTGGCGATTCTCATTTTACCAATTGTTGATACGCTGAATGTCATACTCATAAGAATTAGAAATAAACAGTCTATTTTTGTAGCAGATAAGAATCACATCCATCATAAACTCTTAGATTTGGGATTAACGCACCGCAGATCATCTGCTTATATATTAATTTATTACTTATTTGTGGTTGGCGTGGCGTATTATTTCAGGCACATTAATGTAAATATTTTAATGCTTATCGTCGTAAGTTTAGGCTTCATCGGAGCGTATATTCCTACGTTAATTCTCTTAAGCAGACGAAAAACTAATTAATTTGTTATTTTTGCAAACACTTTACGCTGATGAAAATATTTAAACTCTCTTTTATACTCGTTCTTACCTATCTTGTTCAATCTTGCATTTCCTCGAAAGATGTACGATACATGCAACCCAACGAAAGTTTGGTTATTAATGAAGAGGGTTTGGTTCCCTACAATATTCCCGTTTACCGGATTACTAAAAACGATATGCTGAACTTGAATATCGTGACGACCCCAAAAGGTGACGCTGCGCAATTTTATTCCAGTTTAAATGCAACAGTGAGTGATGGTACAGGAAACAACAGTGCGCAATCATCAAGTAATATGGCTGTTTCAAACCGACAAACAGACGCCGGAGGAGGAAATATTAATTTTTATTTTAATGGATTAAAAGTCGACTCGAAAGGTGATATCAATATATTTGGGATTGGCTATATCAAGGCAGAAGGCCGAACTTTAGAAGAAATAACACAGGAAATTCAAACCAAGGTTGATGAGAATTTTGTAGAAGGAAAATCAGAAGTAAGACTAAATACCGATGGGATTACCTATTATATTCTGGGTGATGTAGAATCAATTGAAATAAGTGGCGAGAAAAAAGCACATAAAAATACCCTAACTTTAACGGAAGCGTTGGCCATTAACGGCGGTTTAAACCGTACGATTGATCGCACCAATATTGTAATTCACCGCAAACTTCCGGAAGGAATTAAAATTGCAAGAGTTGATCTTACCCGTGAAGATGTTATGAATTCGCCATATTACTGGGTTCAAAATGGGGATGAAATATTTTTAAATACCCGTTCCAAGAATTTAAATGGTTTTGGTAAAGATCCTATCCAAACCCTGACCACTGGCGTATCTGTAATAACGACTGCCATGTCCATATACCTAATTTTAACGAGACTGTAAGATGATTCCTGAAAGAGAAAATACCGCGCAGTCAGCGAAAGATCAAAATAAAATTGGGTCTTTCGCCATCTTCGATGTGGAACACTACATTCGCAGGATTCTACGAAATTGGTACTGGTTTGTTCTGATGATTGCATTAGGTTATGCAATTTCCTGGGTGTACAGTAAATATTATGCGCAAAGAATTTACGCTTCTAATTTATCGCTAAGTGTTTCAAATAATACAGCCAGCTATTTTACGCCAAACCAGTCCATTAATTTCATTTGGGGACAAAACGGAAATCAAGATGGAATTTACCTGAAAAAAATGTTGCTTTCCAGATCGCACAATGAATATCTGGTGCAGCAGCTGGATCTTTACATCAATTACTCAACAAAAGGTCTCATCAAGCAGACTTACTTGGATAAATATGATTCTCCCGTTTTTTTTGAAATTGACAAAACTTATCCGCAACAAGTCGATTATCCAATTACTTTAATCCCAAAAGGAAGTAATCGGTATGAAGTGGTTTTGCCCAAGGAAGGCGAATCAACCAATCTTTATTCCTACGAAACAGAGAGCTTTCGACCTACTTCATCATTTAAAAGACCTGAAAATAAAGTTATTTCTTTAAATGAATGGTACGTTTCGCCCAATCTCCGGTTCCGTTTAATTAAAAATGAACAGCCAAGTCCAATTATTTTTGAAAATATCATTGTTAATTTATCGACTGTAAATGCGACTGTAAACAATCTCTTTAATACGATTAATGTTGACTTTGATAAAGAGATCAATTCAATAATGATCATTACTAAAAAAGGGTATAACTTAAATGGAACGGTTAATTTCCTAAATACCTCTGTGGATGAATTACAGAAAAAAAGACTTATCGACCGAAATACCGTTGACAAAAACACAGAAAAGTATTTGATTGAAAATTTAAATGACATCCGCAAAAAGCTAGATTCGAGCGCAACAGTCCTTAATCACATGAAGGTTACTGAAGGACTTTATGACGTAGAAAACAGGGATGAAAAATCACTGGATGAAATTAAAGCACTAGATGCAAAAAAGGCAGAGATCATTACACGAATCAATTCACTTAACAGTATCAAAAATTCCCTGGCGTCGCAGAATTTAGACCGTTTGATTAACATGAGTACAGCTGGCGTACAAGACGGTGTGTTTGATGCAACAGTGGCAGAATTGAAAAACTTATATGCAAAACGTCGTGAGCTCGCCCTGATTTATACTCCAAATTCAGAACCGATGCGCGAAATTAATCGCTTAATTAATGAGGCACGCACCAGTTCTAATGGTTCATTAAGCAATTATTACAACACCTATCTCAGCGAGATTGCAAAAATTGATAGGCAACTTGCTCAAGTAAGTTCTGACCTCGCTTCTTATCCGGCAAAAGAGAGAAAATATTTAGATGCTGAACGTGGTTACAATATGATTGAAGCCACCTACAATACCTTGCTTACCAAACAAAATGAGACTCAAATTAGAGTAGCTACGAATAAATCGGACATTACCGTAATTGATCCAGCTAAAAATTTAGGTCAGCCACCGATTGCACCTGATATCGCGAAAGCAAAATACATCATCATTGGTGGGCTTTTACTTTTACCGCTACTTTTGCTTGCAATCGGGCAACTTTTAGATAGCCGAATCCGTAACATCAAGGAATTACTTCAGGTTACGAAAATTCCATTATTGGGTGTAATTGGCCGAAATTCGCACGATAATAACTTAACGGTTTTAGAGCAACCAAGATCTTCTATTTCAGAGGCGTTTAGAGGAATTCGAGCAAATCTGCGTTTTTTACATAAAGAAGATAATACATCGAAAGTTATTCTTCTTACTTCGTCTATTGGTGGCGAAGGAAAAACCTATGTTTCTATTAATATTGCTTCAGTGTTAGGATTGAGCGGTAAAAAAACGATTCTTTTGGGCATGGATCTACGGAAGCCGAAAATTTTCGGCGACTTTAAAATCAATAATAAATTCGGAATTTCGAATTATTTAACGGGTGAAGTTGAGATGGATAAAATCATCAATCAAACTTCCATTCCTAATCTACACGTTGCGACTTCCGGTCCAATTCCACCAAATCCTTCGGAGCTTTTGATGAGCGAGAAAAGCATTAATTTTATTAAAGAGCTGCGGAATCACTATGACTTTATCATTATCGATTCACCACCAGTTGGTTTGGTCGCTGATGCATACGAATTGATGAAATATGCTGATGCAAGCATTTATGTGGTGCGCCATGAATATACAGAAAAGCATATGCTGAAAATGATTACCGAAAAGTATCATGATAACGAAGTGCATAATCTTGGATTGGTTTACAATGATTATCAAGGTGGTAAGCAAGGTTACGGTTACGGATATGGCTATGGCTACGGTTATGGTTACTTTGAAGAAGACGCTACCTACGAGGAACCTACAATAATCAAAATACGCAATAAGATTAGAAACATTCTTGGCAAAAAGTAGAATATTAAAATGATTGAAAGACTTTCAATCGATTCATCATAAATTGAAGAATTAAACGTTTTAGTATCTAAAAATTATGCTTTTTTGAGGTTATTTAACTAAATATTAAGAATTTCATTCAGCTAAAAATGTTTTATATTTGCAGCTTATTTATAAATTCTGTTGTCCCAATTTTCATGCAAAAGAAAATTACTTACTTTTTTATCGCTGTCTTTTTTATTTCGTTTTCCCTAAAGGGACAGCGGCATGAAATAGGTGTTCAGCTGGGCATGAGTAATCTGGTTGGCGATATCGGTAGAACCAACTATATACTGCAAAAACCTATCGGAAACTACCGTGAGCTCGGCATTCCCTTTTATGCTGGTATTTTGTACCGGAGGAACTTTAATCCTTATCAATCGGTGCGATTGAATTTGGGTTACAGTCATATTCAGTTTTCCGATGCGCATGCAAAAGAATTATACAGACGAAACCGATATCTTGATGGCAGCAATTCGATTTACGAGGCGGATATTGTATTTGAATATAATTTCTTTCCTGTAAACGAAGAACATAAAAGTCTCCTAAGTCCTTATATATTTGGAGGCGTGGGCGGAATGCTTCACAGTACACCGCAATTGATTATCGATAATAATCAAGTCTCAGAAGCGCCGTATGTTTCTGCACTCTCCTTTGCAGTTCCTTTTGGGGCGGGGTTAAAATATAAGTTCAACTATAATTGGGCACTTTTTGGCGAATTGATGTTTCGTGCAACTTTTTCTGACTCCGTGGATTACAGCACAGTCGACGATAAAAATATAAAATTAGGCGATAATACACTTACTGAGCTGGAAATAGCTGATATGATAAGAAACCGACAGATAGGAAATCCCAATTCGAACGATTGGGTTAATTCTATAACGTTAGGACTTAGTTATTCATTTGGCAGACCACCTTGTTATTGCGATTAAATAATGGAATCCATAAAAGAAAAAATAAATCCTGACCACCTGCCACAACATGTCGCCATTATTATGGATGGTAATGGGCGTTGGGCAAAGTCACGCGGCAAAGAGCGAACCTTCGGTCATAAACACGCGATTCAGGCAGTTCGTAATGCGGTAAACGCTTGCAACGAAATTAATATACCTTACCTCACCCTTTACACTTTCTCTTCCGAAAACTGGAACAGACCAGATGAGGAGGTGAATACATTGATGAGTTTAATTTCTGAAACACTTCTCTTGGAAGCGGAAGAAATATTCAGCAAAGGATTGCGCATGCACATCATCGGTGATATCGAAAAATTGCCGCAACTGGTTCAGGACCAAATGAATCAGCTCGTGGAAATCACCAAAAATAACGACCGCGGAAACCTTATTTTAGCTTTGAGTTATGGTTCCCAAAAAGAAATTTTAGGTGCTGTAAAACAAATCGGCAACAAGCTGAAAAATGGTGAAATTACAGAAGACGATATTAATGAAGAACTCTTTGAAAATCACCTATACACTAAAGATTTCCCACCAGTTGATCTGTTAATACGCACCAGCGGCGAAGTTAGAATCAGTAATTTTCTTCTTTGGCAAATTGCCTATGCAGAATTACAGTTTTTAGATATTCTCTGGCCAGATTTCGGTGTGGAAGATTTTTTCCAGTGTATTTATAATTACCAATCTAAGGAGAGAAGATTCGGAAAGATCAGCGAGCAGCTGGACGAAAAATAATTGAATAAAGAAAAAAGTTAGCAAGATAAAAAATGAAGTTTAAATTCCTACCCATCATCATGTTTGTGGCATCTGCACATTTCTATGGTCAGATTACCCCCGAACAGACTCAGGAAAACAATCCTGTCTACGCTCAGAACGAAGCCGGCACCTATATCCTGAAAGACATTGTCGTAGATGGCGTGAAAAAATATACTCCCGCTCAGATTTTAAGATTTACGGGTCTTAATAAAAATGAGAGCGTGGAAATCCCTGGACAAAAGATCAGCAACGCAATTAAAAAACTTTGGGAAACGCAGTCTTTCTCTGAGGTAGAAGTTTACATTCAAAGTATTGAAGGCGATCAGGTAATTCTTCGGTTTAATCTTCAGGATCTGAAAGATTTAGGCGAAGTTAAATTCACCGGAAAAGGTATTGGTAAAGCAAAAGGCGAAAAGCTTGCAAAGGATAACAACCTGAAGCCCGGTACAAAGATTACACAGAATTTAATCTCAAACCTTAAAACCAATATTCCTCAAGAATATATTAAAAAAGGATATGCCGACGCTAAAATTTCCATTCAGGATAAAGTAAATGCAGGCGATCCCGATTTGGTAGATTGGACGATTGATATTGATAAAGGCAAAAAAATTAAAATAAGTCATATTGAATTCGAAGGAAATGAAAGCGTAACTGACCGAAAATTGCGCACCAAAGCCTTCAAAGATACCAAGCAGAAAAGTTTTAGTATCAAAGGAATTTTGAAACCTTCGAAATTCATTGAAGAGAAATATGAAGGCGATAAAGACAACCTGATTAACTATTATCGTTCGTTAGGTTTCCGCGATGCTAAAATCGAATCTGATTCCGTTTGGAGAAATCCGCAGAATCAATACGAGATTAATGTGAAGTTAAATGAAGGTAAAAAATATTATATCGGAGATGTAAATTTCTTAGGAAATACGGCATTCTCAACCGATTATCTGCAAAAAGTATTGGGTTATAAATCCGGTGATATTTATGATGCCGTAGGATTTAATAAGAAAGTTGGTGAAGATGGTGGTAAAGAAGATGATTCCGATATCAAGTCTATTTACATGAATAGTGGGTACCTATTTTCCAATGTTACGCCGATTGAGAAATCAGTTGTAGGCGATTCTATAAATCTTGAAATTAGAATTAATGAAGGCGAAAAAGCAACCTGGAACCGTGTAACCTGGAGTGGAAATACTACGACCCACGATCACGTAATTCTACGTTCATTAAGAACAAAACCAGGAAGTTTGTTTGCGAAAAGCGATATCAAAAGAACCTATTTTGATTTGGCTGGAATGCAGTTTTTTGATCCACAACAAATTGGTCAGCAAATCAACCCAAATCCACAAGATAATACGGTAGATGTGCATTGGACATTAGTAGAAAAAGGTTCTTCTCAAGTTCAGCTTCAGGCTGGGTACGGTGGTGGATCTTTTATTGGAACACTTGGGCTTACCTTTAATAATTTCTCTTTACGTAATTTCCTGAAATTCAAAGATTTTAAACCAGTTCCACAAGGTGACGGACAAACTTTGTCAATTCAGGCACAGGCAGGACAGTTTTTCCAGAATTACGGCATATCTTTTACCGAGCCTTGGTTGTTCGGAACAAGACCTACTGCTCTTTCGATTGGTGTAAATCAGTCATTGGTAAGATACAGCGATCAATTTGGTCTTACTCAGAAATTAAATATTTTCTCAGCCAGCGCAGGTCTTAACCGACTTTTAAGATGGCCAGATGATTATTTCTCTTTATACACTGGAATTCAGTATCAGAGTTACGATTTTGAAAATTATCCTTTCCAGTTTGGGAACACAACAGAATATTACGGATCTGCGAAAAACTTTAGTTTTAATGTTGGTTTAAGTAGAAACTCTGCAGGTTTAGATCCTATTTTCCCCACGATGGGTTCAAATATTGAAGCATCTGTGAAGTTTACGCCACCATATAGTCTTTTCAACAATAAGGATTATACCAATCTGGAACCGATTGAAAAATATAAATGGCTTGAATTTTATAAAGTAAAATTAAAAGCTGATTCATATAATACCGTTGCAGGAAAACTTGTTTTGAGAAGTACAGCAGAAATGGGCTTCCTTAATGGATACAACAAAGAATTGGGAGCGCCGCCATTTGAAAGATTTTATGTCGGTGGTACAGGTCTTTTTGGGGGAAGATATGACGGTAGAGAACTCGTTCCGCTTCGTGGTTATGAAAATGCATCATCCTCCGGAGGAACAATTGAAGATGTAACACCTTATGGTGGTGCAACAATTTACAATAGATTTGCGTTAGAATTAAGATATCCAATCTCAATGAATCAAACCGCGAAAATTTATGCCTTATCTTTCCTTGAAGGTGGTAATGCTTATAATTCGTTTGGATCTTATAATCCATTCCAGTTGAAGCGTTCTGCCGGTTTCGGAATTAGAGTATATATGGGCGCCTTCGGATTGATTGGATTTGATTTTGCGTACGGTTTCGATAAAACGATTTCCGGTACTGAACCATCAGGATGGAAAACCCACTTCCTTATGAATCAATCTTTATAAATCATTAATGATGAGAAAGTTTAAGTTATTAATTTTTCTATTCGCCTTTACCATTACCGTAAGTGCGCAGAAAATAGGTGTCGTAGATACCAATTATATCCTAAGCAAAATGCCTCAGTATAAAGATGCCGAAGCCAGACTCACAGAGCAAATTACGAACTGGCAGAGCGAAATTCAAACCTTGCAAAGTGAATTCGACAAGAAAAAAGATGCCTTAGAAAATGAAAAAGTTCTATTGATAGGAGATCAGTTGAAACTCCGTCAGAAGGAAGTTGATGATTTGGATAAAAAGATCAAAACCATGATTAATAATCGCTTTGGCTCTATGGGCGAGATAAATAACGCCCGATCTAATCTTACCAAGCCTTTTCAGGATCAGATCTGGAACGCAATCCGCACAGTATCAGAGAAAAATACTTTGGGCATAGTTCTTGATAAAAGCAACAACATCAGTGTAATTTTTCTCGATAAAAAGTATGATTATACCGATAAAGTCTTAGATTTGCTGCTGAAAAATTCTCCGGAAAAAGCATCAGAAAAAAAGAAAAAATAGAATACAAAAAGAGTATCAAATATAAATTAACAAAAAAAGAACGATAAATTTAACCCCAATTATGAAAAAATTAAGTGTATTATTTGCAGCAGTAATGATGTTTTTAGCTGTAGGAGTTGCAAAAGCCCAGAAAGTGGCGATGATGGACTACGAATCAGTACTTGCTACAATGCCTGAGACTAAAAAAATGACAACTGAATTAGACGCTTTCAGTAAATCGAAAGGTGACGAATTAAACAAACAAGCTGAATCATTTCAGAAAGAAGTTCAACAATATCAAGCAGATGCTGCAAAATTAACTGAAGCTCAAAGAACAGCAAAAGAAGCTGACCTTCAGAAAAAACAGCAAAATTTGCAACAATTGCAGGCAACTGCTCAAAATGACTTGGCACAAAGAAGAGACACTGCAGTAAAACCAATTATCGATAAATTGAATAAAGCGGTAGAAAAAGTGGCAAAAGCAAACGGTTACGATTTTATTATTGATGCAAGCGCATTAATCTACAAAGGTGGACCAGATGCTACACCAGCAGTAAAAAAAGAATTAGGTCTTTAATTAATCATCATGATCTATTAAACCATCCCAATTATCCGGGATGGTTTTTTTAATTTTGTACCATGCAAAAAGAAATATCAAATCTTGTAAGAGTTCGCTTTAGCGACTGCGATCCCATTGGTCATTTAAATAATGTAAAGTATTTGGAATATATGCTCAATGCGCGGGAAGACCATGTAGAATCGGGTTACGGCTTTACCTACGAGGAATATACGCGTAAAACTGGGTGCACCTGGATTACCATACAAAATGAAATTGCTTATTTAAAAGAAGTGCGGTACAATGCAAAAGTTCTCATTTCCAGCAAAACAATCGAAGTAGGAGATCGCCTTTCGAAAGTAGAAATCTTAATGAAAAGTGAAGACGGAAAAACCATTCACAGTATTTTATGGCTTTCGGTAATTTATTTCAATATGAAAACCCGAAAATCTGATGTTCATCCAGAAGATACTAAAAATCTCTTTCTGAAGTTTTTGGTAAATTTGGAAGAAAAGGATTTCAAAAGTCGGGTTTCCTACTTTAGAAAACAAAATAAAAACGCCTCTCGCGCATGAAAAAAATAGTAGTATTAGGTGGAAACGGTCAGCTTGGCAATTATTTTCGAAAGATTGTATCGGATTACGATAGCGATTTTGATTTTCACTTTTTCGGCTCAGAAGATTTGGATATCACAGGTCGTTCGGCAGTCTCCGATTTATTTGATGACTTAAAACCAGAATTTTGTATTAATGCTGCTGCTTATACAGCGGTGGATTTGGCGGAAAAAGAAGCAGAAAAAGCATTTGCAGTAAACGCGGATGCTGTTGGTCATATTGCAGAAGCTTGCAAAGATTCGAACACTGTTCTAATCCATATTTCTACAGATTATGTTTTTGACGGAGATACAAATATCTCGTATTCAGAAGATAATTTTACCAATCCCCAAGGAGTTTACGGCGAATCTAAGCGTAGAGGAGAAGAAGCTGCATTGGAAAATAATCCGAAAACAATTGTGATCCGAACTTCCTGGTTGTATTCCGAATTCAACAAAAACTTTGTGAAGACGATGTTGAATCTTTTCTCGCAAAAAGAGGAATTGGGAATTGTCGCAGATCAATTTGGACAACCGACTAACGCCAATGATTTGGCGCTTGCAGTCATGAAAATAATTGAAACCGAACCAAAGACTTACGGTATTTTCCATTTTTCAAATTATCCAGAAACAAACTGGTTTGAATTCGCTTCTAAAATTGCGGAATTTTCAGATTCAAAAATAAAATTAAAAGCGATTACTACAGAAGAATTTCCGACGCCTGCGAAAAGGCCTCATCGAAGTACGATGGCTCTAGATAAAATCGAAAATACTTATAAAATTGAACTGGTACACTGGGAAAATTCGCTCGAAAATTGTGTACGTATTTTGAAAACAGCAGCCCAATGAAAAAAGTCCTTTTAGTCCTAAGTTTCGGATTTTCATTTTTAATGTTTGGGCAAATTGTGACTTTAAGCAAAGTAGTACAGACGCATACAAACACCGATAAAGTTTTGTACAAAATCAATCCTGATTCTACCGCGGGAATTTATCTCGGAGAAGTTGAAGTCCAAGGTTTTTCTGATGACGATGCGAAAGTATTTGGTCTCATTTATAAAAAAGCGAAAGAAATTGGAGCCAATGCATTTTCCTGGCAACCATTTCTACAAATAGATGAAACTGCTGCGGCATTTGATCCATTGCATTATAAACTAAATTTGTATTATGTAAAATCAGATCAATTTCCAGAGGAAAATAACAGGGTTTATTTTATTTCCTCTCCCTACAAAAAACAAACAATTGCGTTTGATAAAAAAGAAATTGTTTTCAATCCGCGCACATTTACTTTTGTCCAGTTAGAACCGGGTGAAATTTATACCATTTCAACACGAAAGTTATTAGGATCAAGCATTAAATTATCAGCTCAGGAAAATCAACCCATGCAGTTTTTTCAGTTTTCAGGATTTTCTGTTAATGCAAATCAAGGAGCCGGACTTAATCTTAAATCAGGCGATATTATGAAACTCGAAAAATCGTATGGTCAGTTTTTAACAACGATTTATCAATATTTTAAGAAATAATAAGTTCAGATGAAAGTAGATATATTAGCCATTGGCGCTCATCCAGACGATGTTGAATTAGGTTGCGGTGGAACTTTAGCAAAAATGATTGCAGAAGGAAAAAAAGTAGCGGTAGTTGATCTTACGCAAGGTGAACTGGGAACGCGCGGCACAAATATTACAAGAGCAGAAGAAGCTGCGGAAGCCCGCAAAATTCTGGGATTTTCAGCGCGTGAAAATTTAAAAATGCGTGATGGTTTTATTTTAAACACAGAAGAATTTCAAATGCAGATCGTGCAAATGATTCGTAAATATCAACCTGAAATTGTATTTGCCAATTCTATCGAAGACCGACATCCTGATCATGCGAAAGCTTCTAAATTAGTTTCTGATGCGTGTTTTCTCTCAGGTTTGGTAAAAATAGAAACTGAATTAAATGGAGAAAAGCAGATTCAGTGGCGACCGAAACAGGTTTTTCATTATATTCAGTGGAAACATATTACGCCAGATTTTGTGGTGGATATTTCAGAATTTATGGATAAAAAAATTGAAGCGTGTTTGGCCTATAAAACTCAGTTTTACGATCCCAACTCTACAGAACCTGTCACGCCAATTGCAACTAAAGATTTTCTGGAAAGTCTAACTTATCGCGCGCAGGATTTGGGAAGATTGTCTGGAGTAGATTTTGCGGAAGGATTTACGACAGAAAAGCTTCTGGCATTCAAAAATTTCGATGGAATAATTTTGTAGTATATCGAAAAATCTTATATTTGCACTCTCAAACGGTGGTTGTAGTTCAGTTGGTTAGAACGTCGGTTTGTGGTACCGAAGGTCGTGGGTTCGAGACCCATCATCCACCCAAGTTAAAACGCATTGATTTTCAATGCGTTTTTTTTTATTTTTGACCTAAAATTTACCAAAAAAAAGCATTCAATTTTAAATGAATGCTTTTTTTTCTAGGTAAGTCTTAAATTTCTTCGTCGGATTCTATGGTAAAAGAACGGGTTTTGTAATCTTTGTCGTGCCTTTCTGATATTACATCTTCGCCTTTGTTGCTGATGATAAAATCGGTAGAGTCTTTGAACATTTCCTCAAAACTCTTAAAATCTTCTTTGTAAAGATAAATTTTATGTTTCTCAAAGCTCGCTTCCCCGTTTTCGCCAAAGTTTTTTTTACTTTCGGTAATGGTCAGGTAGTAATCTCCCGCTTTCGTTTCCCGCACATCAAAGAAGTAAGTTCTTCTTCCTGCCTTCAACACCTTGGTAAAAATTTCGTTTTCGTGGCGTTCTTTGTAATCACTCATTTGTATCTGTTTTTTTTCAAATCTTATTAAAACAAATATAAAAGATTTCTTTTAATTGGAAAATATATTTTTAATTATTTACCAAATAAATGCATTATCGATAAGGATTTTATATTTTAAAGGTCTGAATCACTTTCGTCTGAAGTAAGATTTAAAATTTTATCGGCGCGTTTTGCACTGCTTTCACGGTGCGTAATAATTACCGAAGTACAGTTTTGAATTTCATTTTCAATGTTTTGCAAAATATTCTCCTCAGTTTCTGTATCTAAAGCAGAAAGCGAATCATCAAAAATAAGAATACTCGGTTCTTTAATTAGAGCCCTTGCAATGCAGATCCGCTGCTTTTGTCCCCCGGAAAGCATCACGCCACGTTCGCCAACCAGAGTTTTGTATTGCTCCTTAAATTCAATAATATTTTTATGTACATCAGCTTTTTTAGCAAATTCAACCACTTTTTCATGTGTAGGATTATCGATGGAAAAGCCGATATTGTTTTCGATAGTATCTGAAAAAAGGAAACTTTCCTGTGGAATAAAACCAAGGTAATTTCTATAATTTTCTAGGTTTATTTCTTTTAAATTCTTTCCGTCTACGAGAATTTCCCCTTCTGTGGGATCAATAAGACGACAAAGCAATAGTGCAATCGTAGATTTGCCACTGCCTGTTTTCCCCATGATAGCTAGAGATTTACCAGCTTCAATTTTAAAACTCAAATTATTGAGCGCCTTAATTCCTGTATTTGGATAGACGTACGAAACATTTCTAAATTCTATAGCTCCTTTTATTGGATATTGTTCTGTACTTGTACTGATAATGTCAGTTTTCATATCGAGAAATTCATTAATTCTCGACATTGAAGCTTCGGCTCTTTGATTCACCGATGTTACCCAACCAACCATGGAAAAAGGGAAAATCAAGATGTTGATGTAAAGGAAAAAGTCTGCAATTTTACCAACAGATAATTCGTTGTTCATGTATTTTTGTCCTCCAACCAAGAGAATAATTACATTCAGCAAACCAACAACAAGAAGAATAATTGTGAAAAAGTAGGCTTCGGTTTTCGCCAGATCCAGAGATTTATCCTGATAATCTTTAACTTTAGTTCCGTAATTTTTTTCGATATAACTTTCTTTGGCAAAAAATTTAACCACTCGTATTCCTGAAAAACTGTCTTGAACAAATGTCGAAATTGCAGACTGGCTTTTCTGCATAATTTTCGACTTTTTGTTGATAATCGAACTTACTTTATAAATTACAAAAGACAAAATGGGCAGTGGGAGAAGTGACCACAATGTCATTTGAACATTCGTGTTCAGCATATAAGCCGCCGTAATAATGAGTAAGATAATTAAGTTGGCAACGTACATAACGCCGGGACCAAGATACATGCGAACGGCAACAACGTCCTCACTGAGGCGGTTCATCAGATCACCAATCGTCGTTTTTTTAAAATCGGTTAAGGAAAGTTCCTGATAATGCCGGTAAATTTTATTTTTGAGTTCGTATTCGATTCGGCGAGAGGAAACAATAATTGTCTGACGCATCATAAAGGTAAAGAAACCCGTAAGAAGGGAAGATCCAACGATAATTGCGACGTATATTAGAACCTGTTTGTTGAATCCTAAACTGGTAGTATTCGAAATTTCATCCACGGATTTCCCCACGAATTGAACTTTATAAATATTAAAAAAGTTACTGGCTATAATAAATAAAAAGCCCCAGAATAAAAGGACTCTATGTTTCCAGAAATAAGGATTAAGTGTTTTTAGTGCGTTCATAAAAATTTACAGGCGGTCTCTTACAATTTTCTTGTCTATAAACCTTTGCAAAAATAAGAAATTGAAAATTGAGAAGTTATTATTTGACGTAAAATTACTAATCAAACATTTAGATAGGTATTAAAACAAAGTCGTAAATACATTATGTATTAGGACTATATATTCAATTAGGCACGTTATCAGAAAAAATTTAGAAATTAAAAACAGTATCAAAGTAAGTTGATACTGTTTACTCAATAATTTAGACGGATAAAGTTATGTTTACATAAAATTAAATTGGTAATTGCGCACCACTTCTTATCTTAAATAATATCTGCATTTTTCTTTTAGATGAATTAAAATAATTACGGAAGGTGCAATGATGGGAATAGCAATAATCAAAAATATATTAAATAAAAATGATTTTTTATCTTGATATACAATAATAGCTGCATATAAATAAGTGATAAATATAATCAATGCTAAACTGAGAATATGATATGAATTGATTAGTAATAACATAATAAATTTTTTTAAGATATGTACGCACACAGAAAATACGCTACAGATCATTTATAATTTTTACACAGCTAAAAATAAAATTTATTTTTGTAATTCTCTGAATTATAATTAAAAATATTTCAAATAAATATCTTTCTAACAACTTGCGCTTATCCAAAGTCATTTCTCGACAATTTCATTATCTTTGCACCCAATAAAAGCTCTTTGAAATGTTAGGAAGAAGACAAATTCGTGAAAAGGTTGTTGAATCATTGTATTCTTACAACCAAAATCCAATAAAATTCGATGTTCTAGAGAAGAATATGTTCTCTGAAATCGACAAGATCTATCATCTTTACATTTATCAACTTAACTTTTTAGTTGCTCTGAAAGATTTAGCGGAAAGACAGATCGAAATCGGGAAAAAGAAATATATTAAATCTGACAGTGACACGAATCCCAATCAAAAATTTATCAACAATAAGGTCTTGCTTAAACTGGAAGAAAATGAAGAACGTCTTTCTTTTACGTCTAAGCATCAGGATTTGAAATGGGATATTTATGATGAATTGCTCATCAAAACCTTTCAGCGAATGACCGCTGGTAAAAGATACCAGGATTTCATGAAAGAAGATGGTTTTTCATTCGAAGAAGATCAGAAATTCATCGGAAAATTGTTCTTGCGATATATTGCAGAAAATGAAGATTTTCACGAGCATCTGGAAGAAAAAGAGATGAGTTGGGCTGATGATTTTCATATTTCCAATTCGATGATTCAAAAGACGATTGGTTTTTTTAAGGAAAATGAGCCGAGTCACACTTTAATTAAAATGATTAAAGATGAAGACGATCGGGAATTCGCCAGACGACTTTTGAAAGAAACCCTAAATCACTGGGAAGAAACTGAAAAGAAACTAGAAGGCCGCCTCGAAAACTGGGATTTAGAAAGAATTTCTTTACTGGATAAAATAATTCTAATTGCAGCAATGTCTGAAATTGATTATTTCCCTTTAACTCCTGCGCGAGTTATTATCAACGAATATATCGAAATTTCGAAAGTGTTTTCAACCGACCGTTCTAATATTTTTATTAATGGTATTTTAGATAAATATACCAAAGATCTCAACAGAAATTAACAGAAAATAAGATGAATAATTATTTTAAAGTATTACCAATTGTCTTTGCATTAGCTCTTACCAGTTGTGCAAAAGATCAAAAAGCCGATCAATTGATTGTGGATGAAGAAGCTACCGTCCTAAACGAACCTGTAGTTGTAGATACTCAAACAGAAATGATTAAAGCTGCACAATCTAGCCCATTAACTAATGTTGCTTTGTCTGAAGCGCAGTTCGATTTTGGCAAAATTAAAAAAGGTGACCAAAAAGAACATGTTTACGAAGTAACCAATACGGGCGAAAATCCATTGATTATATCTCAGGTTAAGCCTGGTTGTGGATGTACTGTTCCTGATTATACACGCGAGCCAATTCTTCCGGGACAAAAAGGAAAAATCACCCTGAAATTTGACTCTTCAGGATTTGATGGTTTGGTAAATAAGCAAGCAGAAGTGTATGCAAACGTAGATAAAGCACCTATCGTTATTTCATTTACCGCAGATATTCAACCTTAATAAAATAATACTATGATAACAATATTTTTACAAGCCGTGGGAGCAGAAGGTTCCATGATGCCGACTATGATTATGATGGGCCTTATGTTCGTTGGATTTTATTTTCTGATGATTCGTCCACAAATGAAAAAAGCAAAGCAGGAAAAAAACTTTCAGTCTGAGCTAAAAGTTGGGAGTAGAATAGTAACTACGTCCGGTATGCACGGTAGAATTTCTCAAATTATGGAAGATGGTGTGATCATCGAAACATTATCAGGGAAATTAAAGTTTGAGAAAGCAGCAATTTCTCGAGATTTTACGCAACAGCGTTTTCCAGATAATTCTGCAGAATCTAAATAAATAGATCTATTTTAAAAAGTTAAAGCAACCGAAAAGGTTGCTTTTTTTGTGGGCTTCAATTGTAAATTTTAGTGCTTCTAACTTAAAATCAGAATCAATAAACTGGCAATAAATATTCGGAATATGGTCACCAAAGGATAAACTTGCGCATAAGTTTGAATCGGAATATCGGAATCTAAATAATTGGTGCTGAATGATAGCGCAGCCGGATCGGTATAACTTCCACTCATGATTCCTACGAGTTGAAGAAAATTAATTTTTAAAATAAATCGACCTACAATAACCATTAATATTAATGGAATGAATGTAATTGCACATCCATAAAGAAGCCATAACCAACCATTATACTGAACGAAATTCGCATAAAAACCATCTCCCGCATGAATACCAACGGCCGCGAAAAAGAGGCAAATACCAAAATCTTTCATAAAGTGAATTGCGCCTGTATTGATATAGGAATGGATGAAAGAAATCCCGCCATATCGAGAAATTAATAAGGCTACAATTAACGGTCCTGCTGCAAATCCGAGTTTAATCGGTACTGGTAAACTTGGAATGACGATCGGAATTGAACCTAAAATTACACCTAAAAGTAAACCTCCGAAAAGAGAGAGGAAATCTGGTTCCAGCAATTTCTTTTCAGAATTTCCAATAATTTTAACGACTTCTCCAATCCCTTCTTCAGACCCAATTACGCGCAGTTTATCGCCATAAAATAACTCCAGAGAGGGTCGTGGTAATATTTCCCGGCCTGCCCGAAAAACGCGCGTGACCTTTAGATCATAGGTATTATATAGATCAAGTTCTGATAGTTTTTTGTGAATTACGGATGGATTGGTGACGAAAATATTTTTCTTCCGAAGTTGGGATTCTGATTCAATAAATAGATCGCTAGAAGGTCGGCCGAGAAGAGCGATAAAATCATCTACATCCTTTTCTAATCCTACGAGCATCAAGACATCACGGTTCTGTAATTCAATATCAAGGGTAGGAGATTTCACTACAGTGCTTCGGCTGTGTTTCAAACGGGAAATAACGATGTCGCGACCAAAATCTTTCAGTACCTGATGAAGGGTTTTCCCGAAGTATTCTTCGTTTGTCACCCGCATTTTTTTATTTTCCAAAGGAAGTTCGCGGTTAATCTTTGATTTCCGGAACTTCCTCATCTCTTCATCAGGATCGATTTTCAAAAGTAACTTTGTGACGATAATGGTGGCAATAATTCCAAATACGCCAAGCGGATAAGTGATTGCGTAACCGATTGTAGGGTCATCGAAAGTTTTTTCCGGGAAAGAATTTTTAATTTCTTCGATGGTATTCTTGGCCGCTCCTAAACCCGGAGTATTCGTTACGGAACCGCTCATGATTCCGACAAGATCTTCAATTTTTAAACCCGTCAAATAAAATAAAACAACAGTGATAACACCACCAAGAAGTACAGTGGAAACCGCTAAAATATTAAACTTTAAGCCTTCATTCCGAAAAGAGGAAAAAAAGGAAGGACCAACCTGTAATCCAATTCCGTAAACAAACAGTATTAATCCAAAATCACGGATGAAATCTAAAATCCCTGCCTGAATTCGGTACCCAAAGTGCCCCAAAACAAGGCCAGCAAACATCACTGCTGAAACACCGAAAGTAATTTTACCCATTTTCAGTCTGCCAAAAAAAACACCTATTGCAATTGCCAGCATAATGGCGACAATAGATTGGGTGACGGATGGGTTTTCGGAGGGTAATAGCAGGAGTTGAAGCCAGTCGAACATGTGAAATAGTTTATAATGCAAAATTACGCTTAATAAAGCATCCGCCCGAATCCTAAAAATGAATTAAGTCATCAATGGCAAATGGATTTTTAATGAGGATTCATGAGTCGCAAACCGATGCTGCAATCCAAACATTTTTTTTCTAAACAAAAAATTTGATAATGGAAAAGAAGTGACTGCGACTCTAATGAATTATTGACAGGAACATGTAAAGCTTTCCAATTGTCGATGATTGTATTTTTTTCTGCTGGTAGTTTTTCGTAAAAATTTAGGATTTCTTGAGCGGTATTTTCGTTGGTATTTTTCTGATAAGTATATTTAAGAGGTAAAACTGCGTTGATTAATAATAGATCTATAAAATCTTTGGTTAGATGTTTCTCTCCTTTTATCGGGGATATTTTACCGAAATTAAAGCGCTCATCCCAATATGAACTCGCTTTTACAGAAGAGAAAATTTCAGATAATTCTTCCACACTTTTTGCTTTGATAAGTTTTGAAAAAAGGTTTTGATGTTGTGTATAAAGCGACGCAAGTTGCGATAATCTAATCGTGGGAAAATTTGGTGGTCGTAACCGGGAGAATTTCGGCGGTATCACTGTCATCGGCAATGAATATTTCGATTTTAGGAAATCGAATTCTCTTTTCCATGTTTCCATTTCTGGGTCTGCAGGATTATCGAGCGAACCGCAAATGCCGAAGAATAATGCTTCCAGTTGGACCTGATTCTGTCGGATTTTATTGATGATTTTATAATCTAAACTTTCCGCAATCTGTTTGAAAATGGGTGCATTTACTTTAAGTCCAAATGCATATGCAAGCTGATGAAACAAAATTTCTTCGTAATTATTTTTGTAAAATTTCAGCGTTTTTTCGTGTTCTATAGATTTTTCATCCAGTTTTTTCAAGAGATTTTCCTCATGGAAATAAAAGGGTATTAAATCCGGATTAAATATTTTTTCGCAAGGAATAAATTGAGTTTCCTGAAGCAAAACTTTATATTTAGAAATCAAATTTTCATCAATATGATCTTTTAGCTCCAGCGTAGGGATTTCTTTTTTGGTAAATTCTTCAATTAGAACATCATGTAGAAAGACGACGTGTGCAATAATATTATCAAATTCTGGATTTCCCGAGTGCTGATGAAAAATCCAGTCCGATGATTTTACATGAAGTTCGATATTTCCAGCGAGCGTCAATCCTTTATATTTAATTTTCCCGAAAAGAAAATCAGGACCAGAATTGAAATTCCATTTGCCAAAATCCAAAATTTCCACGTTATTTCCCTCCATATCTTTGAAATCAAAACTTTTAAAAATTTTGAAATTCCATAAATACTGGAGTAATTTTTCATTCATAACGGATTGCCTTTGATTACAAAGTAACAAAGCAGATTCTGAATAAAAAAGGTGAAATAACTATTTTTTGAAGTTATCGAGTGTATCTTGATACATCTTTTCGTAGAGCGGCAGAATATTTTTCAGATCAAATCTTAATGCCTGTTCTTTCGCATTTTTCTTCATTGTGGTCAGCAATTCCTCGTTAGTGAGCAGTTTGATGGTGTAATTACTCATGGCTTCCACATTACCAATTTCGGTAAGAAATCCAGTTTCGCCCTGAATATTAACTTCGGGAATACCACCTGCATTTGAACTGATTACAGGTGTTTCTGCAGCCATGGCTTCCAAAGCTGCTAATCCAAAACTTTCTTGCTCCGATGGAAGTAAAAAAACATCAGAAAGCTGAAGAACACGGTACAAATCATTGACTTTTCCCAGCAAGCGAACTTTACCAATTAGATTGGGATATTCCTCTAAAAACTGGTTAATTTTTTCCATATCAGGACCTTCACCGATGATTATTAACTTTGATTTAACCTTTGCATTTACATTTTTAAAAATTTGTAAAACTTCTTCAACACGCTTTACAGGCCGTAAATTAGAAACGTGAATTAATATTTTTTCATCTTCTTCTGCAAATTGTTTTCGCTGACATGTACTAGCACTTACAAAATCGCTGTTATCGATAAAATTTGTGATGACTTGAATTTCTTTCGTGATTTTAAAAAATTGTAGCGTATCTTTTTTAAGACTTTCAGAAACAGAAGTGATGGTATCTGATTGATTGATAGAGAATTCCACCGCATGCTTGTAACTTGGGTGTTGACCAACCAATGTAATATCAGTTCCGTGCAAAGTGGTTACCAAAGGAATGTCTTTTCCTTCTTCTTTCAGCATCTGCTTTGCTGTAAAAGCCGCGTAAGCGTAAGGTATTGCATAATGCGCGTGCAGTAGATCAAGTTTATAGAGGTTCACAACGCGGTAAATCATAGAAGACAATGCGATATCATAGGGTTGATACTGAAATAATGGATAAGTTTGAACATTTACTTTGTGAAAGAAAATATTCGGATTTGTAATATCTAATCTTGCAGGCAGCGCCGAACTGATGAAATGTACTTCATAACCTTTGTTAGCGAGAGACATGCCTAATTCTGTGGCAACAATACCACTTCCACCATAGGTTGGATAACAGAGAATTCCGATTTTCATAGCTTTATTTTTCAAATTGAAATTACTCAATTGTTAATTTTGTTTTTGTGTGGTTGGAAGATTAATTCTTGTTGAGGGATTAAGTTCCATTCCAGTTCCGGCTTTTAAATTTTCATTGACTAAAACGGGAAGTTTTCCCCAGATTTTAGTTTCTCCAGAAAGTGCTTTTGTGGTTGCTTTCATAGAATCGTCATTGTTTTCATAAGCAACTAATACGGTTGATAATTTTGAAATATCAATGTCTTGTAACGCATAAGCGGAGCCGAAAACCGTAAGAATAATTGAGTTGTTTTTACTTAAATCACTTAATGTTTTTTTACTTTCCGCAGATATTTTATAAGGCTTATAAGCGGTAGAATTGTCTTTGTGAAAACCAACAATTACTTTCGAATTTGGAGGAATTGAAGAGATTTCTGAGGATTTCTTTACCATAACAGTCGTATTTAAATTCAAATTATCTAGAAAAGTTTGGTAAGGTGCCTCTTCAAGCGGCACGTAATAATAGGTTTCATTACAATTCAGCGGAAGTAGTTTTTTTTCATCTTTTATTAAAGTTAATGCATTCGCATACATTTTCTGAACAACTTTCTGATGAGAGTCGTTGTTTAGATCTTCATTAATGTTTTTTGGATCTCTGGGTTCATAATCATCAAGACCCAAAAAATATTTGGTTAAGAGAATTTTTTTTACGCTTTCCTCCACTCTTTTTTGGGAGATTTCTCCGCTGTCGATCGCTTCTTGAATCAGTTTTTTTCCCGTAGAAACATCTTGTGAAAAAAGCATAATGTCATTGCCGGCTTTGAATGCTAAGGCATCAAGTTCACCCGCTTTAAATTTATTGGCAACGGCGCCCATATTTAAGGCATCGGTAATGATTAAACCTTTATAACCCAGTTGTTCTTTTAAAATTCCCGTAATGATATTTTTCGAAATAGAAGCGGGAATACCTTTCCTTTTTTCTAAGGCTGGAACATAAAGATGTGCCACCATTACACCACCAATTCCTTTATCCATCAATGCTTTAAAAGGTGCAATTTCAATTTCATTTAATCTTTTTAGAGAGTGAGAAACTACGGGCAAATCAAGATGCGAATCTTTATCAGTATCGCCGTGACCCGGAAAGTGCTTGATCGCTGCTAAGATATTGTGATCTTGTAACCCATTAGAATACGCCATAGCTGAGGCTACGACATTAGAAACCTCCGAGCCGAAACTACGGTTTCCGATTATTGGATTATTTGGATTGGTGTTAACGTCAACAACTGGTGCGAAGTCCCAGTTAATCCCCATTCTTTTACAGTCTTCCGCAATTTTAGCTGCCATTTCTGTAATTAAATTTTTATCCTGAATCGCTCCTAAAGTCATCGCCCACGGAAATTTATGTGCAGTAGGAATTCTTTGGTAAAGTCCCCACTCGGCATCCATGCCAATCATAAGCGGAATTTTAGATTTTTTTTGAAATTCGTTCACCAAGTTAATTTCGCGCGCCGCATCATCCTGCATCAGAATTAATCCGCCTATCTTTTCTTTCTGAACCAAATTTCTTACTCCTTCAATATGATCTTCACCTTTATTGGTGTACAGCGCAACTATAAAAAGTTGACCCAACTTTTCGTCTTGTGTTAAAGAATTGTATTCAGCTTCAACCCAACTATTTGCTTTTTTTAATTCAGAATCAGTTATGTTTTTGGGTTGATACTGTGCGGGCGCAAGTATCCTTAAAAAGATGGTCAATAATAAAGGTATAGAAAAGTAGCGTGAATAATTTTTCATTCGGAGAATTAAGTTGAACAAAAATACAATATTTAATTTTCAAACATGAAATTTTATTGGCATACATCTTGTCCTGTAGCTTCTAATAATCCTAAAAATTTACTTATAATGAAAAAATATTTTTTATTCGCGCTACTGGGAATTTTCAGTTTCGGAGCGCTAGCAAGTTGTGACGATAGAAGTAATGACGTAGTTAATCAACAAGATAACGACACGTATTCGGTAGTTCTTGATATAAATGGCACCAATTTTATAAAAAACAGCAGTAATCAATACACCATTTCCCGAAATTTTACAACACCATTGTATAATACGGATGTTGTTTTGATCTACAGGAAAGCAGGTACGGGAACAGATGGTTCTCCAGTTTGGCAATCTATTCCTAGAACCGTTTATTTAAGTGATGGAAGAGAGCTTGATTATGATTTTGACTTCACGAAAAATGATATTCAAATTTACGCAGACGGAAACTATGATGTAAGTACAACACCAGAATATTTAAACAACCAAACATTTAGAGTGGTGCTGGTTCCAACATCACAAGGTTCTAAAAACGCAGATGTAAATTACACAGATTACAACAGTGTTATCAAATTCTTTAATATTGATGATACGAAAGTAGAAAATTTGTAAAATTTTATAAACTTCATAAAAGCCACTGCATTCGCGGTGGTTTTTTCTTGGTGATAATTCAGTTGTTATCGAGGGTATTTAGTAACTTTAGGAATTCAAAAAATTAAATAAAATGAGTGTTCATATTGCAGCCAAAAAAGGTCAAATCGCTAAAACTATTCTCCAGCCAGGAGATCCCCGACGTGCAAAATATATTGCAGAAAATTTCTTAGACGACGTTAAACTGGTCAGCGAAACCAGAGGTATTTTATATTTTACAGGATTGTATAAGGGAAAAGAAGTTTCAGTAGGTGCAAGTGGAATGGGAGCTCCAAGCATCGGTATTTATTCTTACGAGTTATTTACCGAATTTGATGTAGACACTATTATTAGAATTGGAACGTGTGGTGCTTACAATGATACTTTAAAAGTATATGATCTGCTTAACGTAGAATATGCAGCAAGTGAATCAACTTACGCGAAGTTTGCCTGGGACATAGAAGAAGACCGCCTCTCGCCGCCTGGGAATGTTTTCGGCTTGTTGAATGATACCGCGAAAACTTTGTCACTAAATTTAATACCGACCACCATTCATACGAGTGATATTTTTTACAGAAAAAGTCAGGAACTCCCTGAAATCGCGAAGAAATACAATTGTACTGCAGTAGAGATGGAAGCTTTTGCACTTTTTGCAAACGCGCAATATTTAGGCAAGAATGCTGCTACTATTTTAACAGTATCAGATGTTATTCCTACAGGTGAATTTATTACGGCAGATCAAAGGGAAAAAGCTCTAAAACCGATGATTGAATTGGCTTTGGAAACCGCGATTTTAATGTAAAACTATTTAAAGATTATTTTCGTCGTCTAAAAGATGACCGAAATAATCTTTTTTTACTTTAAGATAACCTGCGCTTTCGATGGTAGAATCCATTTGAATTGGAATTCTTTTATTAAGTTTAATATTACTGTCGGTTACAAATTTTATCTTCTCCGGATTATTGGTCAGCAGATTAATTTCCTTCACATTTAAAATATTCAAGATTTCGATGGCAATACTGAAATTTCGGTCATCAGCTGGAAGTCCTAACTGTAAATTTGCTTCAACAGTATCCAAACCTTGTTCCTGAAGAGCATAAGCTCTCAATTTATTGATTATCCCGATGTTACGGCCTTCTTGGCGTAAATAAACGATAATCCCACCATTTTCATAAATGAATTTCATCGCTTCGTCAAGCTGTTGACCGCACTCGCATTTTTTTGAATGGAAAACTTCGCCCGTAATGCACTCTGAATGAAATCTTACATTTACAGGTTTGGTAAAGTCTGTATTTTTAGCTACAATTGCCATATGCGGCATCCAATCGGTTTCAACTTCAGCGAATGCAATCATACGAAATTCCCCGTACTCTGTGGGTACATTGGATTCTGCTTGAATTTTTAACATGGATGGATTTAGTTTTTAGGGGAAGTAGTGGTCGAGTCTTTTGGAATATTGCTCTCCAGAAAAGCCATATTTGTTTTTATACGTACGAGATAACGGTTTAAAACCTGATCTTCTTCTGGGTTTAGATATTTTCTTAATTTCTGAAGCTTCTTGTACGACTTTTCAAAATTCCTTTGAGCAATATTTAAACCATTAATATTATAGGCTTCCATGGCTCCAATGTAATCTTTGATGTGATATTTTAGATTGGTTACTTCGCCGTTTACGGCATCGCTTCGAAACTTTGGGAAAGATGAAACTAAGTTTGTAACTTCAGAAGAATATACAATCAGGTTTTTGCGATTGTTGTACGAGTAAGCACTTCTTTCCGCACCAGTTTCTAATATTGAGTTTCCTACCGGCGACAAATTTATTTTATCCGCTGAACAGGACAGAAAAAAGGTGAGAATTAAAATATATCTAAGGCTTAGTTTAATCATTTTTCCGATTTTTGATAAAGGATCGGATTAAGAGTTTCATCATTATACATCTTCATTTGTTTGTAAACTTTCATCTTAATTTTACCGTTCTCAATATCAAAAAGCAAATATTCTATTGCTTGGGTGAGATCTTTTTGTTGTTCCAGCAGCACATCAAGTTTTGCTCTGCAAGTATTTCTATGTTCTTCACTTGCAGACTCTCGCTGAGCCTCCAACCTCATATGATACACTTTTAAGGCTAAAATGGAAAGGCGGTCTATCGCCCAAGCGGGAGTTTCCGTATTAATCCTCGCGTCGCTTTCGGGAGTTACTAATTTATACTTTTCGAGGAACCATCCATCAATAAACTCTACCAAATCTGTTCTTTTCTGATTTGAAGAGTCAATTGTTCGTTTAAGTTGTAATGCTTCCGTCGGGTCTATATTTTCGTCGCGAATAATATCTTCCAAATGCCATTGAACGGTGTCAATCCAATTCTTTGCATACAAAAGCTGTTCCAAACTATTGCCGGAATAAGGATTTTTTAATGGTGCATCTACATTATCCGCAAGATGATAGTCAGCAATTGATTTGTTGAAAATTTCCCACGCAGTTTCTGTAAAATTCATGTACTGCTTTTTAAGGAGTCGTGCTGGAATTACTGCTGGTTTCTTCCGGTTTTTTTTGGTCCTCTTCTTTTACCGCATCTTTAAATTCTTTAATGCCAGAGCCTAAACCTCTCATCATTTCAGGAATCTTGCGTCCGCCGAAAAACACTAAAATGATTAAAGCTACGATCAGCAAATGTTGCCAAGAGAGTGCGAGTATGGATATTGTGTTCATATTCTAATTTTAAACAAAGTTATATTATTCTTTTTAATTAATCCAACCTAATGGATCTACTGGATTACTGCCATTCCAAATTTGGAAATCCAATGTATAAGTTCCGTCAAAATCTGAACCAACAACTCCCATGGAGCTTCCCGCGGAAACCTGCTGATTTGCAGAAACCATTGTGCTGGCCAGATTGGCATAAATTGTAAAGTAATCTCCATGTTTCACAATCACGGTTTTTGATCCATCTGCGGAAGCAACTACACGGGATACAGTTCCTGGAGCTACACATTTTGCCACGGTTCCTTTACTTACTGAGATCTTAATTCCGTTATTTTCTTCTACAATATTTTTAAAAACTGGATGTGGCTGGCGACCGAATCGATGCGTAATTGTTCCATACGCCGGCATTCCCATTTTACCACGATTGCTCGCGAAATTATTTCCTACTGCAGAAGATACGCCATAATTGGTCATCGCTTTAGTTTCCGCAGCCTTTTTCTCCGCTTCATTTCTCTTCGCCATAGTGGCTTCAGCTTCTCTTGCAGATGCTGCTTTGTCGGCTGCTGCTTTAGCATTTGCTGCGGCGGTTGCTGCATCTTTAGCTGCGGCTAAACGTCGTGCCTCTGCTTTTTCAGCATCAGCGGCAGTTCTTGCATCATCACTTTTTTTAGCATCAGCCGCGGCTGCAATTTTTGATCGGTCAGCTTCTTCTTCTGCTTTTCGGTCTGAAATTTCTTTCAGTCGACGCGCTTCATCATCTGCTTTCTTCTTTTCTAAGGCCAGAGCTTCCATTTTTGCACGGTTTTCTGCTTCAATTCGAGCTTTTTCTCTACCGGCTGCAATTTTTGCTAAGCGTATTTTTTCTGCTTCTATCTTTTTATTTTCCTCTGCTTTTGCTTTTGCAATCCGAATTTCTTCTGCGATAATGGAACGAATTTGCCCTTCCAGCGCTTTTGATTCCGTTTGTTTCTGCTTTAATTCTGAGGTAAGCTGAACTTCATTTTTCTTAAAATCTTCCAGTAACGACTGTTTTGTTTTCTTTTCAGCTTCAATGGTGAGCAAGTCTTTTTGTTGATTTGCAAGTATAGTTTCCTTATCCTTTACAGATTGCTGCTTCAGCGAAATATTTTCTAACAACACTTTCGCAGCGGTTGAAATTTCTGCCGCTTTCTTATCTTGATAATCTGAATAATCTTTCAAATATTGAACTCTCCGTAAAGCTTCTCCTAAGTTTTTAGAAGATAAAATAAAAGTCACCTTATTTTGTACACCTTTATTTTTATAAGCTTTTACCAAAACTTCAGCATAATTTTTTCTTAAAACGGCCAGTTCACGATTCTGACGGTTAATTTCCAACTGACGAAGATAAATCTCATCTTCAATCAAACGCTTTTCCTTTTGTGTATTGGTGTACACTTTTTCCCTAAGCTGAATTTTTTTCTGAACTTCAGTTAAGTAAGAAATCGATAGTTTAGACTGTTGCTGCGTCTTTGCCAAATTTGAATTGATAGCTGCAATTTGTCTTTTTAAGTCGGCATTCTGCTTTTGCAGTTGTTCTTTTTTCTGCGCAGAAAAAAAGCTAAACAGAAGAATTCCTACAAAAAAGCTTACTTTTCTAATCATTTGATCTCAGTTTTCGTATAATTTTCCGGAACGGAATACGGGGTTTGCATTTTAGAAGTGTCGAATTTCGTATTTTCTAATAAAATTTGGCTGTTTTTAGCACCTTTTATTACAATTTTAACGTTTTTCGGAACTCTTATATTGTCGAAATCTTCCCAATTTCCGTAGCTAACTTCCAGATAATCCTGCGCATTTACTTTTTGTAAAGAAACCTTCGTCAAATCTAAATTCTCAGCGTAGTCTACAGAAGCCATATACGACGATGATTCGCCATTGGTTTTAAATTGCAAATTTTTAATGCTTTTTAAAGTATAACCTTGCGCATTTTTTGTCACTTCAAAATCTGCAGAATTTACCGGTATAAATGTTTTACCTAAAAGTAAATTCTGGAATGAATTATAGTCGATAAAATTTACATTTAATAGATTGTTCACATAGGTGAAATCAGATTCAATATAAGTTTTATTCCATTTTTCATATCCTTTAATTCCTTCTGGTGTTGCAATCCCACGACCTACATTCAGAAAAATAGCGATCATATTGATCCAAATCTTTTGGTCTTTCTCCAAATAAATGGTCGCATCGAGTGGTGGAATGAATGTTCCGGTCTCGGCGGTTATTCTGGAATTGATTTTCAACTGTTGAAAATCGGTTCTCTCATTTATTTTTTTAAAGAAAGCAGCAGTTGATGCAAGTGGAGTGGTCGTACTGATTGGCTTTTCAGTGGCGTTTCTCGTCTTACAAGATGACACTAAAAGCAAGACTGCAAGTGGGATAATATATTTATTCATTCAATATTCGGTTTAAGATAACCTCTTAGTAACGGAAAAATCTTTGATATGTTTTTGGATCATTACTTTTCGATCTAATGTTTTTCGCCTTTCGACAGAAAGTCAAGTACGGAATAATCTCCCAATGAAATTTCCCGAGCCACACCATAATAATGCGCTGAATTCCCGATCATAGAGTTGCTTAAATTTCCGTGGTCAATTACTGTATTTTCCTGAATTAATGAGTTGTCGATATTTGAGTTGATAACGATGGTATTATTGCCGATGGAAACACGCGGACCAATTTTAGAATTAGAAAGTTTTACATTTTCACCAATAAAACACGGCGGAATTATTAAGCAGTTTTCAATGGTGGATGATTCTGGATACTCAGAAAGATTATCTTTTTCATAGCCCAAAACTTTACCATTGGTTTCTACAGTCGCATTTTTATTTCCGCAATCCATCCAGTCATCTACTTTACCTAAAGAGAATTTAGCTCCTTTTTGGCGTAGGTTTTCTAAAGCTGTGGTCAACTGGAATTCTCCGCCTTCTTTAATATCATTATCCATGATATAATTAATTTCACTCATCAGTTTTTCCGCTGAGTTGAAATAATAGATTCCGATAATTGCCAGGTCAGATACGAATGTTTTTGGCTTTTCGACAAAGTCAGTAATAAATCCATAATCGTCTAATTTTACGACACCGAAAGCCGATGGATCTTCCACTTTTTTCACCCAAATTACACCGTCTGAATTTTTATCAAGTTTGAAATCAGCTTTAAATAAAGTGTCTGCAAAAGCGACAACTACATCTCCTTGCATGGAATTTTCTGCGCATTTAATAGCATGAGCGGTTCCCAGAGGTTCATCTTGCGTGTAAACGGTTCCTTTCGCACCTAAGTTTTGTGCAATCTGGATTAAGGATGCCTCAACTTCGGCTCCAAAATCTCCAATAATAAAAGCAATTTCGTCAATTTTTTCACCGGCAACCTTTGCAATATCTTCTACAAGGCGCTGTACAATTGGCTTTCCAGCAATTGGGATTAAAGGTTTTGGAACGGTAAGCGTGTGTGGTCGTAATCTGGAACCTCGTCCAGCCATAGGGACAATTATTTTCATATTTCTTTTATTTTTTAAGTTAATACTAAATCTGAAAAACCGATTTAGTAGTAACATCATCATTTAATTATCGTATTTCTTAGGTCGTCGTACTTCCGAATCCTCCTTCTCCGCGCTCAGTTTGGTTCAGGGAATTCACAGTTTGCCATTCTGCGGTTTCATATTTTGCGATGACCATTTGAGCCACGCGGTCTCCATTATTGATGGTAAACTCGTCTGCGGACAAATTTACTAAAATAACGCCAATTTCTCCCCGATAATCAGCGTCAATAGTTCCGGGCGCATTTAAAACACTAATTCCATTCTTAATTGCCAAGCCACTTCGTGGACGAATCTGTGCTTCAAAACCTTCAGGAAGTTCCAGAAATAAACCCGTCGGGATTAATTTTCTTTCTAAGGGTTTCAAAGTAATACTTTCTGCCAAATTCGCAGATAAATCCATTCCAGCTGAAAGTTCAGTTTGGTATTTTGGCAGAGAATTTTTTGATTTATTGATAATATTTATTTTCATTTTAACTTTTTTTAAATCTCATGATAGTTTCTTTTTCGAAGTAAAAAATGATAGCCAAAAATAGGATTAAAAATAGATTCCCGATGATTAAATTTCCATCTAATGCATAAAACGAAATTGCAGATAAGAAAAAACTCAATCCAAGATATCCTATAATTTTTTTCATGTGATACGGAACTGGATAAAAATATTGACCCAAAAAATAGGAAACGACCATCATGGTAAAATAACTTAAAAAAGTGGCCCAAGTTGACGCCCAATAACCGTAAATCGGGATGAAGTAAATATTTATTCCAATCGTAACTACAGCTCCAAGAACCGAAAGATATGCTCCGAAAATCGTTTTATCGGAAAGTTTATACCAAACCGACATATTTAAATAAATTCCGAGAAAAACTGCGGCCATCAAAACAATCGGAACAATCGGAATTCCTTCATTATAAGCAGGATTTGAAAGATAAAGTTTTGCCAGCCAATTCAAATTCACACACAACGCGAGTAAGATAATACAATTTACAATCACGAACATATCCATCAATTTCGCGTAAGATTTCCCCGAGTTTTCATTTTTCGCATGGGAGAAAAAGAAAGGTTCAATTCCCAAAAGATACGCTTGACGAAACAAAGTTAAGAACGTCACAATTTTACAAACCGCTCCGTAAATTGCCATTTGTTCTGTATTAATTCCGTCTGGTAAAAGATATTTTAAAAATTGCCGATCCATGGTTTCGTTGATTACTCCAGCTAAACCTGCAATCGTAATTGGCCAAGAATACGCCATCATTTTTTTCCAGAGATTCCAGTCAAAACCGGCAATTCGAACGGATTTTATTTCCTGAGCAAGCAATAAAAATGTGACTGCACTTGCAACCAAATTTGCCACAAAAACATATCCAATACCGAAATTTTTATCATAAGTAAATCCGAAAAGACCTTTGCTTCCAAGTTTTGGTAAGATTACAATGAAGAAAACAACCAATAAAAAATTGATGATGCCATTAATAATTTTAATAATGGCAAACTTTTTAGGGCGACCAGTTTTCCTTAATATTACAAAAGGCATCGTAGAAAGTCCATCCAAACCTAAAACGAAAAGCATCATCGTTAAAAGGTTGATTTGATCAGGTGTTTTAAAAGCAATCGCTAAATCTTGCCGGAAAATATAGGCGAAAACCATAAACAAAACGGAAGCGGCAATGACGCTTATTGTAGCGGTTGATATTAATTTCGTGATGTTTTCTTCTTTTTCGGCAAAACGGAAGAATGTGGTTTCCATTCCATGCGAAAGCAAAACGATGATGATTCCGGCAACTGAGTAAAAGTCAATAAACGGAGCCAAATAAGAAGGTCCAAAAGCGTGCGTTACAAAAGGACTTATAATAAATGGGAACAAACGTATAATCACGGTACTTAATCCGTAAATGGCGGTTTGTCCTAATAATTTTTTATACAAAGTGGTAATTTAATTTTTGCAAATGTAAAAAATTTTAAAACGCAATTTTTGAACTTCAAATAAAACCTTAAATTTACGGTTGAAACCGATTCCCATGAAAATCCTCCTCAAAAACGCTACAATCGTCAATGAAAATCAAATTATTGAAAGTGATGTTCTCATCGAAAATGATTTAATTTCAAAAATCGGAAAGAATATTTCTGAGGAAAATATTGATCAAATTATTGATGCTACCGGAAAATATCTTCTTCCGGGAATTATTGATGATCAAGTTCATTTTCGGGAACCGGGTTTAACTTGGAAGGGCGATATCGAAAGTGAATCCAGAGCTGCTGTTGCAGGTGGAATTACGAGTTTTATGGAGCAGCCGAATACGGTTCCAAATGCCGTTACTCAGGAATTATTAGAAGATAAATATAAAATTGCTGCCGAGAAATCATTTGCCAATTATTCGTTTTTGATGGGTGGAACGAATGATAATTTAGAAGAAGTTTTAAAAACCAATCCACGAAATGTGGCGGGAATTAAATTGTTCCTTGGTTCTTCAACCGGAAACATGTTGGTAGATAATCTAGAAACTTTAGAAAAGATTTTTAGCAGTACAAAAATGTTGATTGCGGTGCATTGTGAAGATGAAGCAACGATCAGAAAAAATACGGAAATCTTTAAAGAAAAATATGGCGACGATATTCCTGTAACTGCGCATCATTTAATTCGCAGCGAAGAAGCGTGTTATATTTCCTCGTCAAAAGCAATTGAGCTGGCGAAAAAAACGGGAGCGCGATTGCATATTTTTCACTTATCGACCGCAAAAGAAATGGAACTTTTCAGAAATGATATTCCTCTAAAAGACAAAAAAATCACTGCAGAAGTTTGTGTTCATCATCTAAGTTTCACCAATGTAGATTACGAAACCAAAGGAAATTTCATCAAATGGAATCCTGCGGTTAAAACGCAAAAAGATCAAGACGGATTATGGGAAGCTTTGTTGGATGATCGAATTGATGTCATTGCGACGGATCACGCTCCGCATACTTTAGAAGAGAAATCTCAAAAATATTTACACGCACCTTCCGGCGGACCTTTGGTTCAGCACGCTTTAAATGTAATGCTGGAAAATTTTAAAAATGAAAAAATTTCTTTAGAAAAAATCGTAGAGAAAATGTGTCATAATCCAGCAATTCTTTTTGAGATTGAAAAACGCGGTTTCATCAAAGAAGGTTTTAAAGCAGATTTGGTTTTGGTTGATTTAAATGAAAGTTACATGGTTTCAAAAGAAAACATTCTTTACAAATGTGGTTGGAGTCCGTTTGAAGGAACTGAATTTCATTCGAAAATAACACATACGTTCGTCAACGGATTTTTGGCCTATGAAAACGGAAAAATTTCTGAAGAAAAACATGGCGAAAGATTGCTTTTTGAAAGGTCATCAAATTCGATTATTTGAATTACATTAGCGTATCCCTATAAATTACGAGAAAAAAGATTGAATTAATGAGATCAAAAATTTTACAGATTGTATTAATCATCTTTTTTGCCATTGACTTGTTTTTGGTTTTCAATAATCAAACAGAACTTCGATTTTTTACCAAACCGATTTTGCTTCCGATTTTAATTTTAATTTATTTTTCACAAGTAAAATCAGAAAAAATTCAATTGGATAAATTGTTTTTGGCGGGTTTGGTCCTTAGCTTTTTCGGAGATTTGTTTCTTCTTTTTAAATGGGGTTTTCTGCCCGGGTTAGGTAGTTTTTTATTGGCTCATGTTTTCTATATTATTTCTTTTAGGAAAAAAACTCAAAATAGTATTTGGAAATTTTGGCCGATTATTCTTGGTCTCTTTGCAACCACCTTACTCGTTTTCCTTTTTCCCTATTTAAAAGAAATGAAAATTCCAGTGGCTATCTATGCTGTTGTAATTTCTGTGATGATGTATACTGCTCTTAAAACGCAGAACAGAAATTTGATTATTGGTGCGCTTCTGTTTCTGATTTCAGATACGCTACTTTCCGTATATCTTTTCTTGCAACCTTTGATAATACTCAATTTGTTGGTAATGATGACTTACCTTTCGGCGCAGTGGTTTTTGGTGAGAGGAATGCTTTCATTTAAAATAAATTGAATACGGTGAAACATTTCGAAAAAAAATTCGTCTAATCCTTTATAAAATATAATCTATGTTTAAAAAACTCTCCTTCACAATTACAGCTTTATTCTTTGCTGTTCTGACTTTTGCTCAGAAACAGTTTGAGTGGAAAGAAGCCTCCGGAAATGGATATACCTATAAGTATGTTTCCAACGATCCGATGAATGCCCGTTTTTATACTTTAAAGAACGGCTTAACCGTGATTTTAAGTCCTACAAAAACAGATCCCAGAATTCAGGCGTATGTTGCCATAAAAGCTGGAAGTAAAACCGATCCAAGAACCAATACTGGTTTGGCGCATTACCTTGAGCATATGCTTTTTAAGGGCACTGATAAATATGGTTCGCTGGATTGGGCCAAAGAAAAGGTAGAATTAGATAAAATTGATGCACTTTATGAGCAATACAACAAAACTAAAGATGCAGATCAACGAAAAGCGATTTACAAAAAAATAGATTCAGTTTCGGGTGTTGCCAGTAAGTTTGCAATCGCAAATGAGTACGACAAAATGATGACTTCTATGGGAGCTCAGGGAACGAACGCATTTACGAGTTTCGAACAAACCGTTTATACTGATGATGTTCCAAGCAGCTCGCTCGATAAATATTTGGTGGTGCAGGGAGAACGATTCCGTAATCCAACTTTAAGAATTTTCCATACTGAATTAGAAGCGGTATATGAAGAGAAAAACAGAAGCTTAGATAGCGATGGAAGTAAAGTTTTCGAAACTTTATTTGCAGAATTGTTTAAAAATCATAATTACGGACAGCAAACTACGATTGGAACCGTAGAAGATTTAAAAAATCCGTCACTGATAGAGATTCGTAAATATTTTAATAATTATTATGTTCCCAATAATATGGGCGTAATACTGTCGGGAGATTTCAATCCAGACGAGGTGATTGCGAAAGTTGACAAAGCTTTTTCTCAGATGAAAATGAAACCTGTGACTAAGTATACATTTACCCCTGAAACTCCTATCACAGCACCAATCGTAAAAGAAATCACTGGTCCTGACGCCGAAAATTTAACCATCGGTTACCGATTACCAGGAAATAAAGACAAAGATGTTCTGATTGCAGATTTAGTTGGTCAGGTTTTAACGAATGGAAAAGCCGGTTTAATGGATTTAAACTTGGTGAAAAAACAAAAATTACTACGCGCTTCCGCGCAAACTTTCACTTTAATAGATTATGGCGTTTTGTATATCAGCGCGGCTCCAACCAACGGACAGAGCTTAGATGAGGTGAAAACTTTAGTTTTAGGGGAAATTGATAATTTAAAGAAAGGAAACTTTGATCAAGATCTTATTACCTCGATTATCAATAATATTAAAAAGAGTAAAATCTATGGTTCTGAAAACTATGGTGACCGAGCGTCATCGTTGATGGATGCTTTTACTTCGGAATTGAACTGGAGAGATCAGGTTGCTTACGTGAATGATTTATCTAAAATCACAAAAGCAGATATCGTAGGTTTTGCCAATAAATATTTGGGCGAAAATTATGTAGCCATTCTGAAAAGAAAAGGCGAATCAGAAAAATCGATGAAAATCGAAAAACCTCAAATTACGCCAGTTGAAACGAATGCCGACAAACAATCTGCTTTTGTGAAAATGGTTGGAAATATGCCAAATAATCCGTCTACACCGGTATTTTTAGATTATAACAAAGATATTCAGAAATCGAAATTAGGGAAAGCTGAAATTCTATATGTTCCGAACACCGACAATCAGATTTTCCGTTTAAAATACCGCTATAAAATCGGTTCCTTAAATGATTTAAAACAACCGCTTGCTTCTCAATACTTACAGTTTTTAGGGACCGATAAAATGTCGTCGGAGGAAATTTCAAAAGCATTTTACAAAATCGCAAGTAGTTTTAATGTTTCCACGGGCGAAGAATATACCACCGTTTCAATCGAAGGTTTACAAGAAAATTTTGATAAAGCGGTTAAGTTGTATGAAGATTTAATCCTTAATGTAAAAGCTGATGATGCAGCATTAAAAGGATTAAAAGAAAGATTGGCAAAAGCGAGAAAAGATGTAAAAGCAAACAAAGGCGCTATCCTTCAAGGTTTAACAAGCTATGCGATTTATGGTGAAAATAATAAATTCAATAACGTGATGAGCAACGCAGCGTTGGAGTCAACGACTGCTGCAGAATTGGTAAGTCGAATTAAAAATCTTAATCAATACGAGCAGACGATAATTTATTACGGCCCGATCTCTATCAAAGAGTTGGAAAATAAACTAAAAATGTCGCATCCAGTTCCAGCAAAATTTGCTGTTGCGTCACCGGCGAAGGTTTTCAAACAAGTGCCACAAACCAAAAATCAGGTTTTGTTTGCAGATTACGATATGGTTCAGGCAGAAACACGTTGGATCAGAAATACTGAAAATTACGACGCCAATAAAAATACGCTCGTCAAAGTATTTAACAATTATTTTGGGGGTGGTATGGGATCCATAGTTTTCCAAACCATTAGAGAGAGTAAAGCATTGGCTTACAGTACTTATGGTATTTATGTTCAACCACAGAAAAAGGATCAGGAATATTATATGATGAGTTATGTAGGGAGTCAGGCAGATAAGTTTAACGATGCCACGACCGCGATGACGGAACTTTTAACTAAAATGCCCGATTTAAGTGAGAATTTAAACCTTGCAAAAACGCAGGTGAAAAAGGACATCCAAACAGAGCGAATTACGCAGGATAACATCATCTTTAATTATTTGGCGGCAAAAGAATTGGGATTAACCGACGATGCACGTAAAAATATTTATACCGCTGTAGATCATATCACGATGCAGGATTTAAAGAATTTCCACCAAACTAATTTTTCTGGGAAGCCGTACACGTACGCGATTGTAGCCTCGGAGAAGAACGTTCCGATGAAGGATATGCAGAAACTGGGTGAAGTGAAGAAAATCTCTTTAGAAGATCTTTTCGGATATTAAACCGCTCGTTTTCAGATTATAATTAAACTGTTCCAGATTTGGGACAGTTTTTTTATTTGGGCGCACATTTCCGCCTTCCACTCCCGCTTTTTTCATCCTCGTTCCTCGTCAGAAAAAGAGCTCCGTTCAAGTCGGGGCGCAGTTCCGCTATTTTCCAAGAGTGTTATTAGAGCTTCAAGATTTAACAGCGCTTAATCATTACATCATCTTCACATCAAATTTTTTGCTTCTATCCTCAGCATAACTTTTCGTAACTTTCCTAAAGCTATTTCTCTTAAATTTACAAAAACATTAAAAATATGAATTTATATACTCAACCAATGCTTAAGGAAGATGCATTAAAAGATAAAGTAGCCATTGTCACTGGTGGCGGAAGCGGCCTCGGAAAAGCCATGACGAAATATTTTCTGCAGCTTGGTGCCAAAGTGGTCATCACTTCCCGTAATTTAGAAAAACTGCAAAATACAGCCAAAGAGCTTGAAGAAGAAACCGGTGGAAAGGTTTTATGTGTTCAATGCGACGTGAGAAATTGGGACGAAGTTGAAGCCATGAAAGATGCTGCCGTAAAAGAATTTGGGCAAATCGATATTCTTTTGAACAATGCTGCTGGAAACTTCATCTCACCGACTGAAAGATTAACACATTCTGCTTTTGATTCAATCTTGGATATTGTCTTAAAAGGCACCAAAAATTGCACACTTTCTGTTGGTAAATATTGGATTGAAAATAAAGTTCCCGGAACGGTTTTAAATATTGTCACCACTTACGCCTGGACCGGCTCCGCGTACGTTGTTCCGTCAGCTTGTGCAAAAGCTGGTGTATTGGCTATGACGAGAAGTTTAGCTGTAGAATGGGCGAAATATGGAATTAGATTCAATGCGATCGCACCTGGACCATTTCCAACCAAAGGAGCATGGGAAAGACTGTTGCCTGGAGATTTAGCCGAGAAATTCGATATGAAGAAAAAAGTTCCGTTGAGAAGAGTAGGTGAACATCAAGAGCTGGCTAATCTTGCAGCATATCTTGTTTCAGATTATTCTGCATATATGAATGGCGAAGTCGTAACCATCGATGGTGGCGAATGGTTGCAAGGTGCAGGCGAATTTAATATGCTCGAAGAAATTCCGCAGGAAATGTGGGATATGCTGGAATCTATGATTAAAGCGAAAAAATCAAATTAACAGCTCCGACAAAATTTAGCGACTCAATAGGTGATCATATTGGGTCGTTTTTTTAAATTTTGTTTTCTTAAAATACGATTAATTAAAGAACTTGTTTTCTGTAAAACACATAAAAAAAACGCTCTGAATTTTCAAAGCGTTTAGCAATAATTTGTAGACCCACAGGGAAGCAGTCTGTTCCCTGTTCATCAGTGTTTGGTGGGTCGATGGAAAATATGCTACCATCATTGCTACCATTTCAATATTTTGTAACCAATAAATTCAAGGTTTAGATCTGAATTCATGAATAAGATTTCTTTAACTTATCAACTAAAAATTCATTAGTTAGTTTTCTCAAAAACTCTTGGTCTTCTATTTTGATCAAAATGGATTGTAGTACTTAAATTACCTGTTTTAGCATCATAAATAAATATCTCTTTTAATGGATCGGGGAAGGTGTCTCTATCTTCACAGATACAATTTATTTTCACTCTGTTACCTTCCACTAAACTTTGACAGTTCCCTACGTCCCGAAATGTTTGTCCATTATAGGAAGATACCATCAACAAGGTTGCTTTTGAATTTGATAAAAATGAATATTTTTCAACTCCTAAAGTTTGGGGATCTGTGTATGAGAATGTTTTACCTGTAAGATTTAACTTTTGCTGTGCGGTTACGTTGCACAAGGATAATAATATTGTAAAATATAGTAATCTTTTCATAATTTTTTTTGAGAGGAATAACCTTCGTGATTAGAGTATAATTTAAAACTTATTTTATAAAGTGATTTACTTTTTTTTACGTACTACTTTAACAACTTTTTTAATATATGGTTTAACCGTTTTCTTTTCGGCAGGACTCACTGCTCGTTGTTGAGGTTCTTCATAAGAATATGCTCTAAAAATATGATTACTCGCTCTGTCCATTAAAAGATTTTGTCTTGAATCAACTATAAAAGAAGATGTAGCACCTGGGCTATCTAAATTTTGATATTCTACAATTGCTCGATTAGTACTTACGATTGTTACCTCGGGATTAAAAAATCTTGCACTACCCGCACTCATTCCTCCGCCCATATCATAAAATTTCAGTGCAAAATCATTCTCGTCTGAGAATGTTCTTTTTAATGCGAGATAACTTAAAACATCGGCATCCGATTGAAAATATGATTGAGAATGAATTGAAGAAAAGGAGATGCAGAATAGAAATAGTAATAATGATTTCATTTTTTGTTTTTATTAATAAATTATAAAAAAATCAGCATTCTTGATATTGATGTGATAGGAACTAATTAATACAATAATTGTTTCTTCGATGAGTTTTTCCAACCTGCTTGGCTTTCAGTACTCACGAAATAAATCTTTAAGTCCGCTCTACTCTCAGTTGTCGTGAAATATATTTTCTTTTTTGCCTCATTCTCAGTCTTAGTAAAGAACCACTTACCATCATTAGCACCCGCCTGATTTTCGGTTTTAACTTTATAAACCATTAAGTCTGCTGTGCTCGCAGTCTGAACAACGTAAACCCTTACGTTTGCCTGATTTTCAGAATTAACAGAATATACCTTTTGAGCGTTTGCTGTACTATAAGTTAATAGTACTGTTGCCATTAAAAACAATTGTTTCATATTTTGATTTTATTGATTTCCTACTCATTTGGCTTTTCAGAATTCGCCCCGTTTTTTACAGTGGGTTCTTGGCTCCACTATGTTGCTAATTTTATTGCTTAAAATCCTTCATCGAGAATACTTATAATGAAGTAGAACTTTATCAATAAACTTTTAAGCGACAAAAATGTTAATGTAAAAATAAGTCGAAGTTTAGAATAAAAATTGTACAAGATTGTACAAAGTGTCAATATTTTATAAACATTATAATCAAGGTTTAGATCTAAAGTCATGACAAAGATGCCCTTAACTTCTCAACTAAAAACTTATAAATAACCACCATACCGTACGTATCTCTTTCACAATAACTCAAAAGATTATTTCTCAATTTAGGAGTGTTGTGGTCATTATCTAATACGCTTTCAAGGAAAAGTCCACTTGCACTGCCACCATCCTGTATTTCAAGGTTTTCGTAGGTAAATTCAGGTGATATGGCGGGTAGAACTGATTTGATTGATACTGAACTTCCCATAGCGGGAGTGTATAGCCATCTGTATTTGAAAACATCCAACAGATCTACGATTCTATCTATAATACTAAATAGGTAATCAGCATCTTCGGGGAAATCTCTTGACAATTCGTTTAGTATTCTTATCTCAAAGGATTTATTATAGGTAACTATACTTCCACTTGATCTAAAATCCAACTTCATTTGATTGATCATTTTCTTTCGTGGATCAACTCCTCCATTAGTGAAGTCCTGAGCATCTGCTAAGAACTCTTTATGTTCTGCTCCTGCTTCCTCGGCTCCTGTCAGAATGTGTAAAGAGTATTGAAATGGAACTTGTTGGTAGGGTCTTGTTCCATCTAAAATAGGAATAGCGGGCATTATGGTTTCAAAATCAAAAAAGTGTAAAGGATACTCCCATTGTGAAAGAAAATTTCGGATGTTATCTTCGTCGTAATGTGATTCATTATTCTTGAGACCATTATATTGAAGCCGTTGGTTAAATGATAGTGGGTAGTCAGTTGGAATGTCTTCAATACTCAGGATTTCTTTCTCATATAAATCCCACGATTTCTTACCGATTCTCGTCAATTCGAAAACAGAATTTTCGGGAATATGTTTCCAACAATGATGTTTATAGTCACAAGAAAATGGATTTCCACAATGATTACCAACGGAAACCACAGGTTCAACTTCAACATTGATTACTTGCAACAAATTTTCAAGGTTGGAAGTTACCCAACTCTGCATTTTTATAACCGTGTTTGTGATGTCTTCCAAATGGAATAACTCATGGGTAATTTCTCCTTCCTTAATATATTGGTTATTGATATGCATTAAAAAGAATTTATCAGGTCTGTAACCTGCTTTTGTCATTACCCAATATTGAAATGCAGAGTCTTGCAAGTGATAATCTTTTACAGAAGTACTGTTCTTTACTTCTATAGCCCAAAGTTCATCAGATTCTCGGTGTAAAATATCAAGCATTACAAAACCATTTTCTGCCTCAAAGGTTGCTTCGTAAATATTTTCTTCCCCGTCTTGAATCCACTGTTTTGTGTTGCTGATAGATTGAGTGAAGTCGGTGAAGTTTTCAGGAGTAGCATCTTTGCCGTTTGGAAATGCCTTTTGTGCGAGCGATCCTATTTTATGTCCTAAATTAAAAATGCTTTGCGTGGCGTCATTAACAGGAATTTTCAGATCTCTTCGGTAAAAATCAAAGTAGATTTTTTTGCTACACTGAACACCTGAAATAAAACGTGATTTTGAAATGGTTTTCATTGTAAAAAGTATTAGTTCGTACAATTTACGGCAACATCTTTAAGTCTAAAGTATTTAAAACTTCTCAGTGAGTATATTATGTTTTTGGAACATTAACTTGCACAATAGTTATAGATAACTAAGCTAAAGATCATAAGTCACAGTGAAATCAATTTAAAACTTATGTTTCTCGAACTTGCCTATATAGTCTTCAAAGAGTTCATACTTTATTCTAAGTCTATTGGTGCTACTGTGTTTTTTCATCATTAATTGCCCCTCTATGTGCATTTTAGATTTTATTTCATCAATTTTTGATTTTAATAAATTTATTAAATCTTCATCCTCAAATTCTACCATTACATCTTCTATCTTCTCAATTTCAATGTAACTATCTTTAATGAACTTATTATACCACTCCCAATGGTCATCGTTTACCTTCTTTTTTTCAAGATATATCGGAGTGAGTCTAAGAAATTCATTTTCCGCTATCGGAAAAAAATTAACGTTCATTTTCTCAATTTCTTTAACGAAACTGCTAACATCAGTTAAGTCAGATAGAGCATTTATTTCAGAGATGAAATCTAATGCTCCGACAACTTTCTCAGTTCGAAGTTCTATTAATTCCTCTCCATTTAAATCCACCCTTTTAAAGTCGGGTAAATCATCAGTGTATTGACCGTCATGTGAGTTATCAAATTTAAAAGATTCATTCTTTAAAATGTAATGAAGACCATTAATAAGAAGATTGCATTCATTAATTATATATTTCTTTATAAACTGTGGTAAGTCGTTCTCGATTAAATTAATCAACTCACGACTCAGTTCAGTAACATGAACCCAAGATTTATAAGAAATTAGTTTTTTATTTTTATCTCCGACGTAATGGTACTTTTTTGTATAACGTGAAACTTCATAAAATTTTGCATAGCGGTAATAAATCCAATCTGAAAATCTTGTAATGTTTACATTTTTATACTTAACGGTAATATAAAAATAACTTGCTCTTCCATAACCAAAATTACTTTTTACTTCAATTGAAAAGTCATCCGATATTTTGTAGACAGGATTAGACCATCCACCTATTCTATTTGACAAAATTAAAATAGATTCATCAACTTTTAATTCTTCAAAATTCAAAAAATAATTAAATTTTTCTTTATGCTTTAATAAAAAAGTAATCACTCTTTTCTTATAATGAGAGTAATCTTCATTACCCTTCTCTGCTCGTGAAGTAATTAGAAATTTTTGAATAATATTTATATACTTATTTAAACTTATTTCAGAATTTATAAATGAATCTCCTAAATCTGAACAATAACTGTATGTTTTATTTAGGACGGGTAATAATTCGTTTTTGATTTCATCATAAAATTCCTTGTAATTATCTTTTTCGATGTTACATAACTGAGATGCTTTGTGCAAATAATTTGGCAATAGATCACGTACCTCCATTTTTTCTGTTCGGTATTCATGTCCATCCTTTATCAAAACATAAAAAATATCGTCGAATTCTTTTTCTCTTTCCATCACTACGCAAATTCAATTATTAATAACAGAGCGAAATGGCTCTACATTTTACATTGTACTTTCTGCCCTCTAACAAACTAAAGTACTAAAAAAATATCGTCATTCTGAAGAGTGTAACAAATTTTGCTACAATATTTACTTCTGCATCTGCATGATTGGTTTTGCTTTAGTGCAAACCAAATGGGTGAAGTAATAACTCACTTCGATCTTTGGGTCGGTGAAGATTTCAGATTTCCATTTTATCGTTAGTTCCCAAATGTCCCATAACCTAATTCCTAACTGATATGGATCCAAGTCATAAAATAGAACTTCGAATCGTTGTTTTTCTTTATCATCTACAAACCGTACGATAACCGATTGCGGTTTGTTACCCTGTTTCAAATCTGCGCCCTCTTTAATTCTCGCTTGTAATTTCATTGGACAAATATAGATACCATTTGTATCAATAATAAAAAATAAGTTGCTATAAATTATAACATTTTTTTTAACTTTTTTGCTATCGTTTACCTATGGCCTCTTATTAAAATTTGACGCGTTAAAAAATTGTTCAATAATGTACACCGATTCCATTGGAATTCTTTCTCTTTCCTTAGTATCTTTACACCTTCAGACCAAACTAAATGACCGATACAAATAAATATAGTTTTTCTTTCACCACCGCATCGTTAATGATTAACGGAATGGTTTTAATCGCTCAAGCAATAAAAGATAACACCGACTTTAATTACGTAGAAATACTTGGAAATGGCAAGTCTGCAACAGGTAAAAAGTATTACGCTGAACTGATTAAAAGATTGAGAAATCTTACTTCCGATGAAGTTGATCTCTTGATTGATGGTGACTTACCAACTCAAAAACAAATTTGTTTTCTTGCCATTTGTAAAACGTATGGATTCATTAAAGATTTCACGATTGAAGTTCTTCGAAACAAATTTTTGGTATTTGATTATCAAATTACAGATGGAGATTATCTTAGTTTTTTCAGGGGAAAAGTGCAAGAGCACGAAGAATTGGAAAGTTTGACTCAACAGACGGAGAATAAAATAAAAATGGTTATTTTTAAAATCTACGAACAGGCAGGAATTATCGATAACGTCAAAGCAAAAACCATTCAACCACAATTCGTAGATTCAAAGATATTAGAAACCATAACAAAAGACAACCCCAATTGGTTGAAGATTTTTTTGATTTCTGATATTGATATTAAAAGAGTATAATTTAAAAATGGAAGATATTAAAAAGAAATTTACACATTTATACAACATCATTTCATCACCGAACTTTCTAAAGAAAGAGTCATTGGGTGGTGAAATTCCTTTTTTTATAAGTGCTTACGATCCTGCAATGGAGACCGAAGTAAGTGACTCAATAAAGGGTCTAAAAAATAAATTGGAGAACTCGGGAGTAAGTGTTTTAGAATTGAATCTCTACGACATTGTATGTGATATTTTGGAGTCCAAAGGTGGTGTAGAAAGAATGTTTGAAATTGAGAAGGTGAAAAAGAAGGATAAGTTTCTGAATGCGTTACAATCCACCTTGAACATCCATCAGGTGCTGACTCCCAAAATTAAAGAAATCATTGACCAAAATCCATCGAGTGTTTATTTTTTGACGGGCATTGGGTTGGTGTTTCCTTACATCAGATCTCACACGATTTTAAACAATTTACAGAATATCGCCAAAGATTCACCAACCGTTATTTTCTTCCCTGGGGATTATAATGGAACATCACTGAATCTTTTCGGTGCCATGAAAGACGACAATTATTACCGAGCATTTAACATTGACTTAATCAACGCAAAACCATGATCATTAAAAACTTTTTCGAGAAAGACATCAACCGTAATATTGAAACGGTAATCAAGGCAGATGACAGAGATCACATTTCAACAGAGGTTGCGGAATACGTAATTACCAAAGAAATTGCAAAAAAGATCGGTGAACTGTTCAGTAATTATAAAAGTTATAGTGGTTCAAACGGAGTGTGGATTTCAGGTTTCTTCGGAAGTGGTAAATCTCACTTATTGAAGATCCTTTCTTATGTTTTAGAAAATAAGGAAGTTGATGGATATAAATGTGGTGAACTATTCGCAGAGAAAATAGAAGATGATGTTTTGCTTAAAGGTGACATTGTATCCTCAACTCGTATTCCATCAGAATCAATTCTTTTTAACATTGATCAACAAGCACAGATCACCACCAAAGATGATCCTTCCGCTATTTTAAAAGTATTTTATAAGGTGTTTTATGACCACGTTGGGTATTACGGTTTCCAACCTCACGTGGCAGAATTTGAGATGTGGTTAGATAAGCAAGGAAAGTATGATGAGTTCAGATCTAAATTCGAAGAAAATCTTGGAAGTGATTGGAACACAGCAAGAATCGATTACTTTGACCCAAGGATAACCAAATCTATATCAGAAGTATTAGGCGGAATTTTTGACACCAATCCGTCCGATTACGATGATATCTTGGATGTCTTAGAAAGTAAACAGAAACAATCCATCGAAGACTTCGCTCAAAAAGTAAATGAATACGTTAAAACTAAAGCATCAGGTTTTAGATTAAATTTCTTCGTTGATGAAGTAGGTCAGTTCATTTCAGAGAATACCAAATTGATGTTGAATCTTCAAACCATTGCGGAATCTCTTACGACGGTGACACACGGTCATTCATGGATTTTGGTGACCTCTCAGGAGGATATGGAGAAGATTGTAGGTGATATGAATAGAAGTCAACAGAATGACTTCTCCCGTATTCAGGCTCGTTTTAGAATCAAAGTACCGTTAACTTCTGCAAACGTGGATGAAGTTATTGAGAAAAGGTTATTAAAAAAGAAACCCGAAGCACATCAACATCTTGCGAACACCTTCAAAAAAGAAAGTGCGCATTTAGACACTTTATTGAGTTTCTCAGATTCAGGAGTACAGTTCAAAGGATTTAAAGGGGAAACCGATTTCGCCAATAAATTACCCTTCATACCGTATCAGTTTGATCTGTTCCAACAATGTAGGATTGCTTTAGCAATGCATAATGCATTTCAGGGAAAACATGCTTCAGTCGGGGAAAGAAGTATGTTGGGCGTTTTTCAACAAGTGATTCAGAATATTGAAGAGAAAGGGGAAAATACTTTGGTGAGTTTTGATTTGATGTTTGATGGTTTACGAAACGAACTGAAAGGGCAAATCCAAAATACCATTCAATTGGCTGAAAGAAATATTGATAACGACTTTGCCATTAAAGTTCTGAAAACCTTATTCCTTGTAAAGTATTACGGCAATTTTAAAACAACCAAAAGAAATATTTCAGTATTAATGATCAATAAAATTGATATAGATCTTAAAAATCATGAAAAAGATATCGATGAAGCCCTAAACCTTTTAGAGAATCAAAGCTACGTTCAGAGAAACGGTGATGTGTATGAGTTCCTAACCGATGAAGAAAAAGACATTGAACAGGAAATTAAAAACACCGATGTCGAAGAACAGAAAGTAACCCAACTATTAAAGGAAATTTTCTTTGATGAAATAATTCGAGACAGTAAAATCAAATACTTTGATACTAAACAAGATTATGAGTTCACAAGTAAGATCGACGGCATTTTGCTCGGCAGAGAAAAGGAACTTGCCATAGAAATAATTACAGAAAATTATTCTGATTATACGAAAACAGTCCTGATCCAAGGACAAACGATGGGAAGCACGGGGATGAAAATTGTTCTGCCGTCCAACGTAACTTTTATGAAGGATTTGAAAATGTATTTGCGGACAGATACGTACAGCAAACAAAATCAATCCACTTCCAACAAAGTAGAAGTAAAGAGAATTCTTCAGGAGAAAGCAATCCAAAATGTGGACAGAAGAAGAAACTTAGTTCTCCTCGGTAACAAACTCCTTTCAGATTCTTCGGTTTACATGAACGGGGAAAAAATCCAAACAGGAAATGTAGCCGACGGCAAAACAATGGTGGTGAATTCTTTCCAAAATTTGGTTAAAACGGTCTATACCAATTTAAGAATGTTGGGGAATGTTCAATACTCTGAGGATACTTTTAAGTCAGTTATTTTTGGTGGAAAAGACAGTTTGTTTACCACCGATGATAACACCATGACCGAAGGTGAGTCTGAAATATTAAATATTATCAACAGAAGAAAAGGACAGTCAGATCGTACTTCTTTGAATGATTTAAAAAACCATTTCGCTAAAAAACCATACGGATGGTATCAGAATGCAGTTTGGACTTTGGTTGCCCAACTCTACAAAAGAGGGAAAGTTGAATTAAAAAAAGATTCTAATCAACTTGAAGATAATGAAGTGGTTCAGGCGTTACTGAATTCAGCATCGTACGCCAATGTGATGTTAGAACCTCAAGCAGTGATCGATCCCAAATTGGTTATCAAACTAAAACAAACCTACTCCGAAGCGTTTGATGAAAACCCTTCCAAGATTGAGGCCAAGGAAGTTGCCAATGAATTTAAAGAGAAATTGGGTGAAATGTATAACGATGTTTCCAATTTGGTGGTGCGAAAAACTGAACTTCCATTTGTTGAGGTGCTATCTGATTTCAGAGATCAATTATATAAATTAAAAAATAATGAATACAGTTATTATTTAACCAATCTTAAGGATTTTGAAGACGAACTGTTGGATACCAAAGAAAATATCTTAGATCCAATCAAGAAGTTTATCAATGGTGATCAACTGAAGATCTATGAGAAAATTACAAACTTCCTTAAAAGTGATTTATCCAACGTGGAATATGTGGAGGGAAATGAGTTTGCGGAAATAAAAGGTGTTATGGAAGACCGAGCACCTTACAAAGGGAATACGGTAAGAGAAGCAAAAGTTTTACACGAGAACATCACCACAAAGTTACAGGATAAGATTAATGAAGAGCGTAATAAAGCCATTCAAAAAACGGAAGAGGTTATAACCATTATAAAATCAAAAGAGGAATTCAGCCGTCTTTCAGATTCAGATCAGAACGCAATTATTTCTCCTTTTGAAGATGAAATTAACAAATTGAAAGGACAGCGGTATATTGGAAATATGAGAAATACGGTTGTTTACGTATCAGATGAACTGTACACCAAGCAGTTAAACGAAATGATTCGCCTTGCAACGCCGGAGCCTACTCCTGATCCTGACGGCACGGATGACGATGATCAACCTAAACCTGTCATCAAACACATTCAATACATAAGAGGATCTTCCATCAAACCTACCTTTAATAAAACGGAACTGAAAACGGAAGATGATGTAAACGAATACGTAGAAGCCATTAGAAAAGCGTTTGCGGACAAAATCAAAGAAAACAAACGAATTTCCCTGTAAGGCATGAATACTAATATTTTAAAAAAGTTCGCTCAACAAACCCGACTCAAACTCATGGAACAAATCAGTTCCAAGTTGGAGTATGTTCTGAATACAGATTCCCCTGAACTTCGGGAAAAGAGTGAACAGGTCAGTAAATTAAAAGAAATCCTGTCTAAATCCACCAAACAGGAAATCGTGGATCGGGTGTCATACACTTGGTTCAACAGGTTGATGGCGTTGCGTTTTATGGATGTGAACGATTACCAACCGATCGGAACGAAAGTCGTAACTCCCAATGATGGTTATACTTTACCTGAGATTTTGGACGAAGCAAAAAGAGGTCATATTTCTGATGATCTGAAATTAGACCGTCAAAAGATTTTTGATATTTTAGATGGGAAAATCCCAAGTAATGATTCTCAGAATGAAGCATACCGAAATCTTTTAATCGCTTCCTGTAATCATTTAAGTTCCGTATTTCCTTTCCTTTTTGAACGGATTAACGATTACACCGAACTCCTTCTTCCTGATGATTTAACGTCTGAATTATCCGTTATTCAGGATTTTAGGGATGGAATGTCTGCCGAAGATTGTGCGGAAGTTGAAATCATTGGTTGGTTGTATCAGTTTTATATTTCTGAAAGGAAAGATGAAGTTTTCGCTTCAAAGAGTGCCGTTGAGAAAGAAGATATTCCTGCCGCAACACAGTTGTTTACTCCACGATGGATCGTAGAATATATGGTACAAAATACGGTTGGGAAATTGTGGTTACAGAACAAGCCCAATTCCAAACTGCGGGAACACATGCCGTATTTTATTGAGTCACCGTCTGTAACTTCTGAGGATTATTTAAATTTAAATTCCATAGAAGAATTGACCTTATTGGATCAGGCGTGTGGAAGTGGACATATTTTAGTGTACGGTTTTGATTTGCTTTATAAAATCTATGAAGAGGAAGGTTACAACCCAACCGAAATCCCTGAACTGATTATTACCAAAAATTTACACGGTTTTGAAATCGATGAACGTGCTTCCCAATTAGCGGGAATGGCACTCATGATGAAAGCAAGAAGTTACCACCGTAGATTTTTCAAGAAAGAAGTTGAACCAAATATTCTTCAATATCAGGATGTTTCTTTTACCAAAGAGGAACTGATGAGTGTTTTGGTTTTAACTTATTTAGATAAATCATCTAAATTTCAGTATGATCTTGAAGTAATGGAACAGGCAACCAATTACGGTTCTTTAATGATAGCAAAATCTTCTGAGGAGTTTCTCGAAAATGCTTTATTACAAATAGAAAAAGTTTATCCTAAAGCCGATGTCTTTCAGGCAGAACTTTTGGAAAGATTGAAATTGGCAGTTAATCAACTTTTACCATTAAGTAAAAAATACCATTGTATTGTTGATAACCCTCCTTACATGGGTGGTGGAAACATGAACAAAGTTTTGGGTGAATTTGTAAAGAAAAATTATCCTGATAGTAAAGCGGATTTAATGACTTGTTTTATGGAAGCGGGATTAAATATGCTTTTACCTAAAGGTATTTTAGGCATGATTAACCTTCCATCTTGGCTTTTTTTATCATCTTTTGAAAAATTGAGAGTAAAAATAATTAAAGAAAAATATATTGATTCTTTACTTCATATGGGTCGTGGAATATTTGGAATAGATTGGGGTTCAACTGCATTTATTATTCAAAATCAAATATTATTTAGAGATTCAAATTATTTTAAACTACATAAAAGAAATTTTCAACATCTATATCCTGAAGATATAAGAGATATTTTTCTTAAAGTAAAACAAGACAATACAATAAAAATAAATTTTGATAAATATCGTGAAGGTGACGTAATTTCGTCTGTGGTAGAACTTGTGGATGAAAAAGGATTACAAATTTCTTATACCGCCAATCAAAACGACTTTAAAAAAATTCCTGGGAGTCCAATTGGATATTGGTTGAATCAAAACTTTATTGATAAACTTCATTCATCTGACAAATTAAAAGAAATAGCCAATCCAAGGAAAGGCCTTGTTACTTTGGATGATACAAGATTTATAAAATTGTGGTTTGAGATGTCACGGGAGCGAACAAATTTTGAGGGTAATTCTAAAGACATTTCATTAACCGAAAACAAAAAGTGGAATATCATCAATAAAGGTGGAGGTAAATGCAAATGGTACGGTATGAATCACTTTGTAATTAATTGGTCTAATAATGGTGATGAACTCAAAAGATATATAGTAAAAAAGTATAAAGGGGGAAGTTATACTAAGGAGATAAGAAGTGAAAATTTATATTTCAAAAAAGGAATAACGTGGGGAGGAATAACTTCAGGCATTCCAACTTTTAGGTATTTTGGTGAAGGTGTAATATTCTCTTCCTCGGGACCGTCGGCATTTCCGAAAGAAAGCGACCTAAACTATATATTAGGCTTCTTAAATTCAAAGATAAGTGCAAAAATTTTAGAAGTGTTTTCGCCTACATTATCAGTGCTAAGTGGCGATATTGCTAAATTACCTATTATATTTTCGAACCAAGTTGATATTGATAGTAAAGTTTTATCATTGATTTCTATCTCAAAACAAGAATGGAATTCCCACGAAACTTCCTGGGACTTCCAACAAAATGAATTCATTCGTTTAAAATCTCAAGAATTAGAAGAAACCTACGATCTCTACCAATTGTATTGGAAAAACAAATTCACACAGTTACATAAAAATGAGGAAGAACTTAACCGTCAGTTTATAGAGATTTATGGTTTACAAGATGAGTTGACACCTGAGGTTACCTTCGAAGATATCACCATTCTAAAAGAAGAGACCAAAATAGTAGATGGTGAGTTGGTATTTCAAGCCAAAGAGATAATGGCACAGTTCATTTCTTATGCGGTGGGTTGCATGTTTGGTCGGTATTCTTTAGATCAAGAAGGGTTAATTCTCGCCAATCAGGGAGAAACTTTAGAAGACTATATAGAGAAAGTTGGTAAAGAAAAAGGTCATTTAACCTTTGTTCCTGATGCAGATAATATTATCCCTGTCTTAGATGATGAATGGTTTGAGGATGATATCGTCAACCGTTTCTATGCATTTTTAAAAGCAAGTTTCGGGGTGCAATATTTCGATAAAAATCTTGCCTTTTTAGAAGAGTCTTTGGGCAAAGATATTCGTAAATATTTTATCAAAGATTTCTATGAAGACCACATCAAACGATACAAGAAAAGACCCATCTATTGGATGTTCTCTTCCCCAAAAGGATCGTTCAACGTTTTGATCTACATGCACCGATACACCCAGGATTCATTAAATAAAATATTGAACGGCTATTTGGTTCAGTACCGAGAAAAACTCAATACCAAAATTGAAAACTTAGATCACATCATCGTAACAGGATCTTCCGCCGAGCAAACCAAAGCACAGAAAGAAAAAGACCGCCTGAAATTGGTCATCATGGAATTGGTAGATTACGAAAGAGAAATATTACGTCCCCTTGCTATCGAAAGAATTAGCATTGATTTAGATGATGGTGTATTGGTAAACTACAATAAGTTTGGTAAAGCAATCAAAGATGTTGCAGGTTTAAATGATGCCAAGACCAAGAAAAAGGTGAGAGAATTTGATTGGATTAGTACAGCAGAAATACGATGAACAAGATAGAAGAGGCACTCCATAAACTTTTCGGGAAACACCGACTTATTTTTTGGTACGATGAGAACCAAGAACTCATGGATCAGTACAACGAACTGTCACTTGAAAACGTGAAAAAAATTCACGTGCAGGGAAATGAGTTTGAAGTAAAACACATCGTGGTTAAGCAGTTTCCAACGGATCAGTTCTTATTATACTTCAATGATAAAAAACCATTGAATGAAGAGAATTGGTTATTGGATTTAGAGTTAGCAAACTACATTTTCCAAACTGATCAGGAAGCCATGTTCTTACAGGAAATGGGATTGAGTTATCATCTCAAAGAATTGGTGGGTGAACATCTTGAGTTCTTCAAAGCAAAAGACAGACGAAATAAATTAAAAGAATACATAGATAAAGATGATGATTTCTTGACCATTCGATATAAAATGTTAGCAGTGGTTTTCGGGACAGAAAACATTAGTCTTCCAACCTTTGTTCACACTTTCGGTTCAGCATATATTGATAACAGTGATCGATATGAAAAGGAACTTGAACGTTACAATCTAACAGAATTCTTTTGGAAAGAGATTGAAAGAAAGTACAAGTATTTCAATGAAACCCCAACGATCTATGATTTTCTTTTGGAGGTATTCTCCAACAATTTTTCTTTGGGGAAGAAAACTGAACTCTCCAAAGAATCCCGACTCTTACTTTCTCTATGGAAAGATACTTTTCAGTACAGAGAATATTTTGGTAAGATTTCCGATAAGATTTCCACCGATACCGATGTTGAAGCAAAACTAAATTCAGCGGTGATCGAAGATATTCTGAGTGATGACACCTATAAATTGATTGACCTGAAGATTATTCATGAGTTGGTGCATCTGATTTCTGAAGAAGATATTTCTGTGGAAAGAGTTGGACAGATGGTGAAGGAAAGAGAAAATAAGTTTTGGTTTCAGGAGTATGAAAATTTCTATCTGTGTTTGCTTTATGCTTCCCAACTCATCTCATTAATCCGTAAATACGGTAATACGAAATACGAAAGTTTCAACGAAGGAGTGACTAATTACTCCGATGTTTTGTATGAGATCGATCAAACGTACAGGAAGTTTGTTTGGAGTTACAGAAAAACGAATCAGAATAAAATACTATCTGAATTATCGGAGAAGATTGACAAAGTATATTCCAACGATTGGTTGATGGTTTATGGAAATAATTGGCAGAAAGTAATCGATAAAACGACCAAGTGGGAACCACAAAATAGTCAGTCGGACTTTTACAATACCTACATAAAATCATCATTTGAAAAGCAACGCAGATTATTCGTCATTATCTCTGATGCCTTTAGATACGAATGTGGTGTAGAATTTACCAAAAGATTACAGGCGGAAAATAGATTTGAAGCCACTATATCAACAATGGTTTCAAGTTTACCGTCTTATACCAAACTTGGCATGGCTTCGTTACTGCCACATAATAATTTAACCATTAAGGAAGGATCAGATTTTGTGTTGGCGGACGGAATGTCAACGGAAGGTGTGCAAGGCAGAACAAAAGTTCTGCAGACTAACGCAGGCTCTCGTACAACTGCAATTGGAGCTGAAGATTTTATGAGTATGAATTCTGCAAAAGAAGGAAGGGAATTTGTAAAGCAGTACGATCTTATCTATATTTATCACAATCGCATTGACAATACGGGGGACGATAAAGTTACGGAAAGAAAGGGGTTTGATGCGGTGGAGGAAGAAATTGCGTTTCTCATGAAAATGACGAGGAAAGTTAATGCCATGAATGGAAAAAATATGATTATTACTTCCGATCATGGATTTATCTATCAAGATAATAAAATTGATGAAAGTGATTATAGTAGATCAGATCATTCAGGTGAACTATGGAGCATAAACAGGAGATTTATCATCGGGAAGAATTTGATTAATGACAATGCAACCAAGAAATTTAATGGTGAAGATTTAGGTTTACAATCAGGAATTGATGTGTTAATTCCTAAGTCTATTAATAGATTAAGAGTAAAGGGTTCAGGATCGAGATTTATACATGGAGGTTCTACTTTGCAGGAAATCGTAATTCCTGTAATTAAAGTTTCGGTTAAAGATGTTTCTACGACAAGTAACGTCGAAATTGATATCATAAAATCAACTGATAAGATCACGACTAATATTTTGGCAGTTTCTTTTATGCAAAAAGAATTGGTCACTGAACAGATGTTACCGAGATTTATCCGTGCGGTAATTGTGGCAGATGATGGTGAAGAATTAAGTGATCAGTTTAAATTTAAATTCGATATCGAAGAAGGTAGCGAACGACAAAAAGAGGTAAAATACCGTTTCCAACTGTCATCTAAGGCAAGTGGAAAATATAAGAACCAAACAGTTCGGTTGGTTTTAGAAGAACCTGTGGAGAATTCTACCAAGTGGAAAGAATATAAAGAGTTTTATTACACTTTAAACATTTCATTTACCAACGACTTCGATGATTAAAAGATAAAACTATGAACGCACTTGATATAAAACTTAACCAATATTTCCCTGGGAAGGTTGTAAGAAAAGACCTTACGAAATTGGTAAAAGGAAACGCCATTGTACCCATGTATGTGTTGGAATATCTACTTGGTCAATATTGTGCAACCGATGATCCCGAGACCATCGTACAGGGAGTAGAAACGGTGAAATCTGTAATCTCTAAACACTTTGTACACCGAGATGAAGCACAAATTATTAAATCGATGGTTCGTGAAAAAGGATCTCATCGAATTATTGATAAAGTTTCGGTTAAACTGAACGATAAGAAAGATCAGTATGAGGCGTCGTTTGCGAACTTGGGACTAAATGCAGTTCCGATTTCCGCAGAAGTGGTTACTGATTTTCAGAAACTTCTTACTCATGGAGTTTGGTGTATTCTAACTTTGGCTTATGTCTCAACTGATGAGAAAGGTTCCACTCCTTGGATCATTGAGTCTTTGAAACCAATTCAGATTTCGAACATAAACATAGCGGAGTTCAAGGAAGCAAGATCAAATTTCACCAAAGAAGAATGGGTTGATATCCTTTTGCAAACGATGGGTTTAAATCCTGATGAATTTACGTACAGATCTAAACTATTACAGTTAAGTCGTCTTGTTCCGTTTGTAGAAAACAATTATAACCTTATAGAACTCGGTCCGAAAGGAACAGGTAAATCTCATATTTTCTCAGAACTTTCTCCCCATGGAATTTTGATCTCAGGAGGTGAAGTTACCAAAGCAAAACTATTCGTAAATAACAGTTCAGGAGAAATTGGTTTGGTTGGTTATTGGGATGTGGTGGCTTATGATGAATTTGCAGGAAAATCTAAAAATGTTGACCGTGGTATGGTCGACATCATGAAGAATTACATGGCAAACAAGAGTTTCTCCCGTGGAACTCAAGTTTATGGTGCTTCTGCTTCAATGGTTTTTGTTGGCAATACAGATCACAGTGTTTCCTATATGTTAAAACATTCCAACCTGTTTGATGCACTTCCAAAAGATTATTATGACACCGCATTTTTGGACAGAATCCACGCCTATCTCCCAGGATGGGAAGTTCAGAAATTAAGAAATGATATGTTTACTTCCAACTATGGATTTATCGTAGATTATCTTGCAGAGATTCTGAAAGAGTTACGTAAAGAAGATTGGAACAACGAGTACAGTAAATATTTTGAACTATCAAATACCATTACCACAAGAGATAAAGATGGTGTTACCAAAACATTAGGTGGTTTACTGAAAGTAATATATCCACATGGAATTTACACTGAAGAGGAAGTTCGTGAACTTTTAGAGTTCGCGATAGAATGCAGAAAAAGGGTAAAACTCCAACTTCAAGTGATGGATGAAACCTTTGAGGAAGTTGATTTTAGTTATACGGTTAAAGGATCAGGGAAAGTTGTTACCGTTGAGACGTTAGAAGTGTTGGAGCATCTTACAACCGCTCCGTCAGCAGAAATATTCAATGATACAGAATCGATAAGTGATTTCAATTCTGAAATCCAACTTAAAGTAGAATTAGTTGAAGGACAGAAAATTCTTCGAGATAATCAAACAGGGATTTCCTTCAACAATTTATTCGGGAATTATTTAGTTGGTGCTACGGATATCCAAATCATAGATCCTTACGTAAGGCTTCCTTACCAACTGAGAAATTTGATGGAACTACTCAAACTTATTTCTGAGAAAAAAACTCAGGATGAAGAAGTGAAAGTTCATCTTATAACGATAAACAACGAAGATTTTGTTCAGGATTCAAAAGATGCTTTCGAACAGATGACCATGTCTTTAGAATCAGTTGGGATCTTATTTACTTATGAATTCGACAACTTTATTCATGACCGTTCCATCGAGTTAAATAACGGTTGGAAGATCGTATTAGGACGAGGTCTCGACATTTGGCAGAAAACAGGTGGTTGGTATGATATCAATGAATACGTTCAGGAAAAAAGACTCTGTAAGGCTTGTGAAGTTACATTTGTAAAAAAAAAAGTTAGCACCCCAAGAGTAAAAGATAATATAGGAAAAATGAAAAGTACTGCTCCCAAAGAAAAGAGTGGTAAACAATTGTATTTGGTTTTAGCCAAACAATGGTTTAATGAAATTCTCGAGGGAACGAAAACTGAAGAGTATCGTGCTTTTACTGATCATAACATCAGTCGTCTTGCAATATGTGACGATGGAGAGTTTATTGACTGTAAACAATATGAGACGGTTAAATTCCAACTTGGTTACACCAAAGATGCACCGCAAATGATTGTGGAAGTAAAAGAAGTTTATATCGAAATGCAGGATGAGGACTGTGACCAATTAACAACGGATAACTGTCACTTTGTAATTGTTCTCGGGGATATTTTGGAGAAGAAAAATTGCTAATAGATGCACACTACTTATGCGTATAGATCTTGATGATTACAAAACAAAAAATTACACCTGTAAAAAGTGTGAATGGGAAGGAAAAGGTTCTGATCTTGGGTTAGGTGAAATCTACATGGATTCTGCAATCGTAGAATTGGATTGTCCGAAATGTTTTGAAGTAATGGGTAGCAGTCAGGGCGCAATTACGGACAGTAAAGTTCTCCTAAACTATCAACTATCTAAACTAAGAGATCAACAAAAGGTTTTTGAATTGGGTGCTGAAGGTGGTTCGATTGCAATCTATTCAGTTCATAATAACGAAACTTATACCTCATGGTATTATTTTGAGATAAATGACATGGGTTTTGAAGAGGAAGATATCCCACCGACCCAAAGAAAATCTGAATACTCTTATACCTTTTGGGAGGCACTGATAAGATTGAGAGAAGACAAACCAAACTTCTTTAGATTATATCCTTTATTAATTGATGAAGACTTCCAACAAGATGTTATTTCAGTATTACGATTAATGAAAGATAACTCAGGTTTTAAATTAGATTATAGATCTTGGAGTGATGTTCTTAAAATATCTGAGGTCGAGTTGAAGCAGTTTGTTGAAACAGACTGTAACTAAAAGGGACAAACTATTATGGAGATATTTTCAGATAAATTCGGGCGTTGTATTTGGTTAAAGGTAAGTTCAGCAGAAATTAGAATGGATTTACAAGATTTAAATCCTGATTCAGAATATGAAAGATGCGCAACAGTTCACGATGTTGAGGAAGTATTTATGGCTTTAGAAGTGGATTTTAAAAATTTGGAATCAAAACTTCATCGTATGGTAAAGAATAAAAAGAACGCTTTTGATTTATTTACTGATTTTTTAAATCTCCATAAAATTAAATATGATTATTATTCAGGTTGGAAATAAAAGAATATTTTAATTATAATAAAATTTAATTTTGCAGAGACTAATAGATTCGGAAAATCAATGCTTATATTACAACAGTGAAAAGACAAATCCTTTCACTAAAGACGAAGACTTAAACCTCAATAGGCATATGTGGTGGCACTATGAAGAACACTATTCTCATTGTAAAATTCACCAAAGACAATTTCCTAAATTACTTGACTACATCAAAGATATTCTTAACAACAAAGTAGATTACGGTGATATGGATGGTAAATTATTAAGGATGTATCAAAACAGTTCTACGAAAAGTGTGGAAGACTGATCTTTTCTTAATTGACTAATCTCATACATAGTTAACAATGTATTTTGGAAAATTTGAAAAAAAAATTCTAAAATTTCTGAAGACGATTAACGATTCTGAAGGGAGCATAGTTGGAATTTCGACCCATTTTATGCCAAAAATTTCTTTTAGCATTCTGAAGCCAATATACAGTTTAAGTTATGCAGGGAGGTAAGGAGGGCGGATATACCTAACCTCACCACACCGTAATTATAGGGGTAGGGAAGTGTTTTTTAGGTCGGTGAGCGTAAAACAGGTTCTTTTTAACACCCAATTCAAGCACTTACTCACTATAAATTATATCTAATTGCAGATGCCGCACCTTTCTTTTTAGTATGAGCAACCGATTTGTTTATATACAGATTTCTAATTTCTTCACTTGCTATTTTCATATTGAATCCAAACCCAATTTTGGTTTCTCCGTATCTCTTAGATGTTGGAAGAAAGCCTCTTTCTTTTTCGTACCAATTAATAACCTCAAAAACTTCCACAATTAAGCCTCTATATTCACTTAAAACGAACTTGATTTGGTTCAGTCGAGATTTTCGTATAGTCCACGTTTCTTTCGTCGCATCTTGAATCGATTGTACGCTATTTCCTCGTTGATACTTCCGATTGATATTGATCATGATGCAGTCTGAACCAATTTCATGAAGTGGTTTCGCATTGTAAAGTCTGATTAGTTCATCAGTAGTCATTAATCCTTTTCCTATTGAGTTATGTCCACCCACTTGGTTGGAAAGTAAAAGTCCACAATATATAAAGGCGTCGATCAATGATGCTTCTATCTTATATGCTTCACTCTCGGTAAGACCATGTCTAACAATAATATGTTTGATCATCTTTCCTTCACTAACAATTTCTCTTATAGTATCATATTTTGCAGTTGAAATATCTATATCAATTAATGCACAATTCAAATGATCAAACACCCTATTTTGAGTTCCTTTTCCGACATAGAATGGTTTGCTGTCTCTTGGATCAAAAAGGATGTATACATAGGATAATAATTCCTGTTGTGTTTTTTCGTCAAACATTGAGCATGATTTTGATGTGGAACTAAAATAGCATTTTTTTTAGAACATTGAAATTGTTGTCTTCTATCTTGATAAAACTTTGCACCAAAACAGTTATCATATTTGGTACTGTAGATCTCTTTTGATTTGGTCTGCTCTAAAATCTAATCTACCCGCACCAAATTTGCCTTTCAAATCATACTACGATCCTTTCAATTTTGTTATGCTTATAAGTTGTGTTGGATAAAGTTATCCAATTTTATTTTTCACTTTTTGGACAGTCGAAGGACTTACTTTACAAATTTTTGCTACATCTCGGATAGAAGTCCCTTTTTTCAAATTTTTAACCACCTCATTGTGCCTTCTTAAAAATACATCATCCGACTCAACAGAACCTTTTTCACGACCTGTATATTTTCCTTGTGCTTTTGCTATGGCGATTCCCTGTGCCTGTCTTTCAAGTAAAGTGTCTTTTTCCATTTCAGCGATATTTGCCATGACGGAAATAATCAATTTGAAGGCTGAATTTGGTTTACCATTAATTAAACTTTCCAAACCAAGATTGTCAACCTTTAGAACAATGTTTGCTTCATTTAGAACTGAAATGGTGGATAAAATATTTATTAGGCTCCTTCCAAGACGGTCGATCGAAGCAACTGTTAGATATGTAATGTTTTTATTTTTAATATCCTCAATTACTTTTTCTCCCATAGGTCTTTTGGCAAATGGAACTGTTCCCGAAATTATATCTATGTATATCTTTTCATCAGGATAAGATTTTGCAAGTTGCCTTGCTACGTTTTGATTTCCTGTACTAATTCTAACATATCGTGCTTTCATATAAACTCTTTAGGCTAAGGTAACGCTAAAGGGCAAGTGTGCAAAATTTAGGGTATCCTTATTTGGTACGCCTTATCTACTTTAGTTAGGTGTGTAAAAATGCTCTCACCGCATTCAATTTAGACTATAATCTATTAGTGGTGCAGTTAAATTTTAGTAGTGATAAATACAAGAAAATTGTCAATTTACTATTCATTTCAAAGTTGGGAGAGAAATACCATTAGAAGTAAATCATTTAGTGATTTAAGCAAACCAACTTAATTTCGTCCCGTCTGTAGAAAAACGATCAAAAATCCCCTCATTTTCAGGGCTAAGTCTATGTTTTTAAAGCAAAACAAAATGGTTTAATCTTCAGCTAAACCTAAGGCGCATCCCATTACTAAACACTTGCTTGAATTTCGGTTGTTCCATTCCAATCAAAGTGTAGTTTCAACTTTTACGACGAAAAAGGGGTGCTACAAGTAAACTTCTGTACCATTAAAGTACATTAGCACCCCACATTTGTACTATTAAATATCTGATTGTTTTGGTTTTTTGATGTGAAATTCATTCGTAATATCCAAAGGAAGGTTGGAATATACTTCTACTACATTGTCGTTCCTAAGAGTCCTTGCTCGTCCGATTGCTTGGATTAAATCCGATTCTATTAAGTTCAACTGTATGTTTCTCAAATCTTCATTATCGAAACAGTAAAACATAAACTCAAACCCATTGTACTGAACCTTCTGATACTTCATTGGTGAGTTTTTACTATCGAAATCTACCCCCATCAATTTTCCGAGAAGGAAATATTGAGTCATTGATCGGTGCGGTGTTCCAACCACAACTATGTCTTGCCCATTCAGGTGGTCGTAACCTGAACAGTTTCCAAAGTATGCCTGTTCATCAGCATTTTTAAATAAATGACGATATTTTTGAAAGGTGATGACTTTCTTATCACCAACCTGTTCACCTATTTCAGCTCCATAATTCTTGAGAGATGTTCGCGAACAGGAACGACCTGTATATTGTATTACTCGACCTTTTTGTATGACATTTTTTATATTTAAAACATCAAACTGTATGTTGGGATATAGTTTTTGATATATATTCGGTGAAAGTGTTGCTGACATTATGATATTCTTTCTATCCATTGGTAATTCTTTTTTTATAATATAGTGGATAGTCCCATTATCTAAAAGGAAATGTTTGCAGTTAAAAAAATCAAATACGTTTGAATTAATTTCTCTGATGTCATAACAGTCTTTTATTAGATTAGAAATATCTAATTTAAAACTTGGAAGTTCATGGTCGCCATCTTCCAAAGTGTTTAAATAGTTGATAACTTCCTCCATTGGTGGATGCATAAAATACAACTTTGATAGTTCTGCAATCTTTGTCTTTTGAATTTCCACAAGTGTGTTAAGTGGGTCTTCGTCAAATATTATAGTTCGGTGTAAAATATCATCGGAATTCAACAACCTTTTATGAGTTGTAAGTTGTGACGAATTTATATCACTACAGTTTGCTAAATGTCCTAAATATTGAGTAGCAGTTAATATATCATCGTTAGAACCACCACCCCTATTTTCTGCAATAGAATGAATTAATTCCATGGCTTTCTTTGGTAATCCCACCCGATAAAAATTAGCAATTCTTTTCTGTAAATTCTCGTCGGAAAATTTAATCGTATTTGGGGTAAAGGTGTGGTTTACCTTCATTCGTTCTCTGACTTCATCTTTCAAATCATGGGTGGGTAGAGCACATGCTGTTTTTTCAACCTTCGTTAAGAATTCAGTTTTACCCAGGGCAGTAGGAACCAAAATCAATGTTGTTTTGTTAAAATCGGTATCATTTATTGTTTCAGTAAACTTTTCTTTAAATTGTTTTTGAGCATTTAAAAGTGATGTTTTCTCCTTAGTTATCAGTTCGGTAATGTTTCCTCGTATGTTACTAACCTCTGATATAAAATCATATATCTCGGCATCTTCGGTATATGTTGAGAATTTATAAATCGGAACAGGGTTGTACTTTTTCTTTTTTACATAAGGCATTACAGCGAAATTATTAGGGGTATACTCAGTCTTACCAATAGAATTATAATGCTGCATAGTTTCTTTCATTCTCTTGATCCCTCCTTTAATATATATGAGATTGGTCGCCAAACCAAAAAGTTCATTTTGATGCAACCATCTACCACTCAGAAACTCACTCCAAATTTTTATTCGTTCTTCTGCAACATCCCATTTGATCTTTTGACCCCCCATTATTGAAGTAGGTAAAAAAGAAAAAAACCTTCCTTGATCTTCTTCTTCTGCATCATCTTGTTGTGCTAAAAAAGGGTAAGTTGTATTATTAGAATATACAGTTGCACGTAAATTAGCATCTATTGCTCCGTAAGGAATAACAGATCTTGTTAAACCCTTATCAGTAGATATAATTGTTAAATTAATGAAATCTACAAAGTTCTTTAAAATTATTGGGAATTGATTTGTGATATTAACGTCAGTTCCCCCATAAAATATTCTTGAACAGTTTTTACACTGTACATCAATTAAAAATAACTTCTCTAACGTATTCATTATTTTACTATACAAACCCCTCTCTCTTATAGGCTCATCAAAAAACAATACTACTCTAAACCTTCTCCATTGAGGCGTGTTTCGGAATGTATTATAAGTAAGGTTGGGGTATATATTATTGTCATTAAAAATTTTATAAACTTCCTCAATTGTTTGTTTTCCTGTATCGAAATCTAAACCGATAACCTGAGAACTAATCCAACTTTTATTGTCGATTATCCCATTAGAAAATATGCCACCGCTCCACGAGTGTGCGTTTGGTTTTAGTATTAATTGTGAAAAATCTTCTATTGTTGTTTCTGTATTTCTTAGTGATTTGTTTACTTGGCCAAAATCGTTCTGAGCAAGTCTATAGTTGAAAGTTTGTTGTGTAATAGACAACTTATATATTTTCTTTTCCATTTTTTCTATATTATAATTAGTTAAAAGGTAATTCTGAGTTTTTGAAATAAACTTTACCGCCTTGGTAGTATGGTTTTAATTTGTTTTCATTCATCCATCTTCCAATCGTCGATATATCGACTTGAAAGAGAGTTGCAAGATCTTTCTTGGTTAAGAGTTGTTCTTTTGGTTGTATCTCATTAACTTGTGTTGCTAAAACTTCTGCTAAAAGGGTACGGATTCCACTGAATAGTTCTTCTTTAGAAATTGTTATGATTTCCATTTGAGTTTGATTTTAATTGATTTAAATTTTTAATAAGTCACAGTTCATTTTGATCACAAGAATTCCTGTTCACGGTTTCGTGAATTCAGTTTTAGGTAAAGGTTTTGGAATTATTGCACCCGAAACGGTGACTTTGTTTTAGTACGGTTATGCCGCCATGTCCACCATACCTTCTAAGTACGATGAATCTTTTTTCATTTGTTCGTAATTGTCGGCGTTGAATTCGGAAATTCCCGTTTCCAACATCATCTTAATATTTGGGATATTCTTTGCCAAAAGTTCAGTGATAATAACTTTACGGTTAAGTGAGAGTACGGTTCTCCCTGTAGTTCCTGTACCACCGAATGGATCCCACACAGTACCGTTTTCAGGAACGAATGACATAATGAACGGAATTGGTAAGAGGGTTGGAAATGACCCGAAAAACGAGGTCTTAAGATTCTCGTCTTGTGATCTTCCTGTTCGTTGATTTAAGACCAAATAGTTCATGAAATCATTCTCGAACGTAAATTCCTTGCACTGATCAAAGGGATTGGAAATATGGTATCCTGAGGTCTGTTTTAGTCCAATTGTCTTGGGGTCTTTACTCTTTTTTTGTTCGGAACATCCTTTAGTAATACGTGCATATTTATCAGGATTTAATAACTTAAATTTATTGAAATTATACTTACGAGTTTTACTGAATATTAAAATATGTTCGCAGTTATTCATTAATCTTTTTACGTTTTCACCGTTTGGTTTGCCATCTTCTTTTACCCACATGCAAGATTGGATAAAGTGGAAATGTTTTTTCATTTCCGTAATGTAAAGAGCAATGATTCCCATACATTCCCCTTTAATGTAAGTTTCATTAATATTAATCATTATAACTCCCTTATCATCCATCACCTCTGCTCCGAGAAGGATGGTATCAACAATTTTCTTTACATATTCTTCGGGAGTTGCTTCCCATCCGAGTTCATTTGCATATTCAGGATCTCCAATTTTTGAGTATCTAATTTGATTAAAGTACGGAGGAGAAGTGAAAATTCCATCGATAATGGTGTTTTTTGGAAACTTAACCTTACTACTGTCGGAGTACATAATTAGATATCTGTCCGCAGTCATTATTGGAGGAACATTAATTAGGTCTGCACGGTTTTCGGCCTTATGAAGGTAGGCATCTATTAAATTATCAACTTCTTTTTTTAACCTAATTTCTCCATCTACATATTTTTGAATGATACGACTCTCAACCTCTTTTTCCATAGTGTACTGATTGAATTGATTATCGAAGTAACATCTGACATCAATTGATTTGTTGACTGTCATAGAATGGTTTTCGTCAAGTATTTTTTCCGACATGTTAAAGGGATTGCTTGGGTTTTGAAGTTCCCATTCAAGTAGGCTCTTAAATTGAAAGATATTACTTCTGCCCCAACCACGTGGAAGTATTTCTGCGAGATAATTTACTCGTTCGTTAAGGGTAGAATTACTGAAATTATGGTCTACACCAATACGTAGGTAATGAACTATGTATTTTTTAATTCCTTCTGAGGATAATTGGGATCTTAATTGGGATTCGATTATTAAATCTTTAATTTCATTCGATGATTGCGGTTTAATATTTAGAATATAACAGTCGATTTGGTTTAAACCTAAATCTTGAAGAACTATAAATCTTGAGACTCCGTCAGTGATAACGTATTTGCCATTACGTTCAAAAACATTTATGGGTGTACAGGATTTTGTCTTTTGAATAGAAGTTTTGAGTTCACCCCTAAAATCTAATTTCGACGACTCCACATTTAATTGGTACCATTCTTCAGGTATTTCAATTAAGTTGGTTGAAATTTTTGAAACTTTTCTTGTTTGAAGTGCAAACACTACATCTGCCTTAATCTTTTGAGTTCTCATAATAAATTTTTTAATTGTTAATTATGGGACAAATCTCAAAAAATCGGATATTTTTTTCTTTTAACTGTAGCGCTACACTTTATGAGATCTGATATTTCCATAAAGAATTATGGATCTCAATCTCCTGTTCATCGGGTATCTGTATTTGATAATAGTGACCGTATTCGGAAGTTTTTTTACTTTGGATTAAAAGTGTTTGTCGAAGGGAATCATTGAATGTATATAATTCCAATTCATCCTTAATCCTCCTGACAGGTGTTGACAGTTTACCAATCAGTTTGTGTAGTCTACTGTAATCTACAGCACCATTATTTTCTTTTTTGTATTCTTCATCGAACAAGAGTCCAAGTTGAATGAATTTACTTCTCACACTTTCGTTATTGAGTAAATCATCTTTAGTAATTATTTTATTATAATTGATTAAATAGAACATGTAAACAAGTTTAGATACGGTTGATCTTCCAAAATCTACTTTTGTATCACCGATAAAAAGTTTGCCATGCGATTCAATTTTTATTTTTGCATTTTGAAATTCAAAGTTATCATTAAATACATTGTTGATCCTCTGTAAAATATTTTTGATTTGCTTGACTACCACAGGTGAAACGTTCTCTTGAACCGTGCGTTCTTGGCACTTTTTACAGATTCTTCCTGACATTATTTTTGTCTTTATATCCTTAAAGTCCTTACAGTAATCATTAATACATCCAATACTATCTATGTGTACTGATTTATATAATTGAGGTGAGTTTATAACCATTTTAATAAGTGATTGGAAAATATTTTCTATCACTTGATGAGCAATCCCTAGGTAGGGACGATTTTCTGTTAATTTTTCATATCCTGTACTTTTAACAATTATATTTTTTAAAATGTAAGCACTATTCCAATCCTTTTGATGTAATGAAGGGGTAGAAGGTATATCCAATATTTTATCTGTAATTAGTACAATGTATTCTTCGAAAATTTTATGTTCACTTTTAATCATACTGCATATACTACCTATTTGGTCATAATGGAATTCAGTAATGTCATGGTACTCTTTGTTGTAAAGAGAGTTTTGATTTAATTTCAGGGGTTTAAATTTAAGTTCTCCTTCATCTTGAGAGAATAAATTTAAAATCATCTTCACTGTTTTTTCCGATTTCCTATCTAATGTAGTAATGTAAACATCCATACTTTTTTTAGGAAAAGTAGCAAGAAAACCACAGACCCGCAATAGTTCAGTTGAGTTTAGGTCTGAACTTATGTTTTTATAATTATTTTACTCCTGTACAGTGAACATAAAAAAACCGACCCATTGTTTTGAGTCGGTGTTGGTTCATTATTAATTTGTCATTCGTTCTTTTTGCTGTGATATGTAGAGTTCATCAATTTTCTTTTTCAAAGTAGCAGGTGTTTTTAAGGACGGGGGAGAAAAGTCGTAGCCATCCATAGTTTTTGTCGAAGCGTGTCCTGTATTGTTTGATATCAATACATCATCTTTAAATTCTTTTCTAAACAATGTAACAAAAGTTCTTCTGCAACTATGAGAGGTGATTAGTTCCCATTTTTCATAAATTCCATCCACTTTTTTACTTTGGGAAGATCTTTTTCCACCCATAATCCTTTCGTTCATTTTTGCGAGGCGGCAAATTTTCTTAATATGTTGATTATATTTCTGATCCGAAACTCTCGGTGGGAATTCCCCATTTCTTTTGTTCAGAATTTCAATCACATTTTCAGGAAGCGGTATCAGAACCTGCTTTTTGACTTTCTTCTGAGTTAGAGGGACAAACCAACCATCTACAATCATTTCCTTTTTTAGAGGTAGCAAATCCGAAATTCGTAAACTAAGTTGACAAGCAATAAGAATCCAATCTCGTGAGTTATCAAGTGTACCATGTAATGTTAGATTCTTAATACGATGTTGTTCTTCGAAACTAATTACAGGCTCGGGATACTTTCTCTCAGGTTCCATGAAACGCCAATTAAGAACACTCTTATTAATATTCATGTTTTTTCCTTCTGCGTATTTTATAAATGTCTTAATTTTTTTTAGGTTATTATGGATTGTCGTTTCGGTATACAGTTTTGTTGCCCATTTAATATACGCTATTCTGAAATCATCATCTACGTCTTCGACTTTGAGGTTTTTGTCGAATTTTTGGATCCTGTTTTTCAATGTATTATATGTTCTAATAGTGGAACTACTCAGTTCTTGTTGGACTCCAAGAATTGTTTCTGATTTTTGCTCGATATAACGATCAATGAGGTTAGTCATTAGATTTGATATGGTGACTTCTTTTACATTCTTAGGTTTCTTTTTGCCAAATTTTTCATCGATAAGACTTTTCAATTTCTGAGAATCAATTTCATAACCGTTATTGCAAACAAACGTATCCACTTCATCAGCAAATTTTTCAAGTTCTCGGTTAAGTGTTTTTATTTTTTCATTTCTATTCTTGTCAACATCGTTTCGAGGCATTTTTACCAATTTATTTCTGCTATAACATTGATTTTCTTGATCCCAATGTTCAGCAAGAACTGAAAAAGGCGTAACAATCCAAATGTCTGTTTTTGCGTTCGGTCGGTATCTTAAGTAAATTTTTACCGTCCCGCTTTTATTCCTAATTCTATACGTTAAACTCATTTTTTTAATTCTTTAAGGCTAAAATGAGCCATATTTATAACACGGCAATGCATGAAAAATTAAATGAGATGATTTACATCAAAATGAGTTGAAATAGTAGGTGAGTGATGAACTAAAACATATAATTATCTCATTTTTTAAAGATGCTACCATCGGTGCTACCAAAAAATGAGTTCTAATAAGTTGATATGAATATTTTGGATAAATAAAAAACACTTCTAATAATTGATTAGAAGTGTTTTACGACTTAAAATGAGTTAAGTTATCTCATTCTGAGTAGACCCACAGGGACTCGAACCCCGAATGTCGGTACCAAAAACCGGTGTGTTACCAATTACACCATGGGTCTATGCTTATTTTGGTGGTGCAAATCTAAAACAATTATTTTTAATTAAAAAATTATTTCCAAAAATTATTTCGCAAAAGTAGAAATTATCTTTTTTAGAGTTTTTTTTCACACTATAATTCCGTATTTTTGAAAAAATAATATTACAAATGAGCAGTATCGAAGATAAGAAAAAAGCACTGGCTTTGGTGCTTGATAAGCTAGATAAAACCTACGGTAAAGGTACCGTAATGACTTTGGGTGACGCCTCTGTTGATACCACAATCGAAGTGATTCCGTCGGGATCATTGGGGATTGATTTGGCATTAGGAGTTGGTGGTTATCCGAGAGGAAGAGTTATTGAAATTTATGGTCCAGAATCTTCTGGTAAAACGACTTTAACATTACACGCAATCGCCGAAGCACAAAAAGCAGGTGGAATTGCCGCCTTTATTGATGCAGAACATGCTTTCGACAGAGGTTACGCCAGGAAATTAGGGATTAATTTAGAAGATTTAATTATTTCTCAACCCGATAATGGGGAACAGGCTTTAGAAATTGCAGATAACTTGATTCGTTCTGGAGCAGTTGATATCGTTGTGATTGACTCTGTTGCTGCCTTGACTCCCAAAGCGGAGATCGAAGGTGAAATGGGCGACTCTAAAATGGGACTTCATGCGAGATTGATGTCTCAGGCTTTAAGAAAGTTAACCGGAACAATTTCTAAAACAAAATGTACCGTAATTTTTATCAATCAATTGAGAGAAAAAATCGGGGTCATGTTCGGAAACCCAGAAACGACTACAGGTGGAAATGCCTTGAAGTTTTATGCCTCCGTTAGAATTGATATCAGAAAAGCGAGTGCGCCGATTAAAACGGGTGATGAAGCGGTAGGTAGTCGTGTGAAAGTGAAGATCGTGAAAAATAAAGTGGCACCTCCTTTCAAAATGGCAGAATTTGATATTATGTACGGTGAAGGAATTTCTAAAACGGGCGAAATTCTAGATGCTGCAGTTGATATGGGAATTGTGAAAAAAAGCGGTTCTTGGTTCAGTTATGCAGATACGAAACTTGGTCAAGGTCGAGATGCCGTAAGAGATATGTTGAAAGACAATCCGGAACTATCCGACGAACTTGAAGGTAAAATCAGAGAAGAGATTAAAAATAAGAAAGGATAAAATTCGGTCTGATATTTAAAACATTTTATAGAAAAAGACAGCGATATCGCTGTCTTTTTTGTGACAATTTGTTTTACCATAAGATAAAATCTTTCGATTTTGTTATCAATGAAACTGCTGTACTTTTCGCAACTCTCCCTTTAAGAGCGGTCTTCGCAATAGGGATAGAAACGGAAACCCCGGAAAAAGCGGTGGGAAAGGAATGGCTTGAGGAGTTGCAGTGGATAGCCCGACCCGAGCAGTGGCTGGAGTCGCTCTCCTTATGGAGAGGGATTTGGGGTGAGGTGCGAGGGGATTGCCCAAAAAAATTGACAATCTGTCACTTTCTTCTAAATGGTGTTTTATTTGAGAACTCAACTGCATAATTTAAAAATCAATTAACATGACAAAAGGAAATATTAATGTATCGGTGGAAAATATTTTTCCCTTAATTAAGAAGTTTTTGTACAGCGATCACGAAATATTTTTGCGTGAACTGATTTCTAATGCGACGGATGCGACTTTGAAGTTGAAACATTTGACGAGCATCGGGGAAATTAAAACCGATTACGGGCAACCGAAAATCGAAGTTAAAGTAGATAAAGACGTGAAAACTTTGACAATTATTGACCAGGGAATTGGGATGACGGGAGAAGAAGTTGAAAAATATATCAATCAGATTGCATTTTCTGGCGCAGAAGAATTTTTGGAAAAATACAAGGATACTTCAAAGGATTCAGGAATTATTGGTCATTTCGGGCTTGGTTTTTACTCTGCCTTTATGGTGGCTGAAAAAGTGGAAATCTTAACTAAATCTTATAAAGATGAACCCGCGGTTCGGTGGATCTGTGATGGAAGTCCACAATATTCTTTGGAGGAAACGACTGACAAAACAGATCGAGGAACAGAAATAATTCTTCATATTGCAGATGATTCTACCGAATTTTTGGAGGAATCCCGAATCCGTGAATTGTTATTAAAATATAATAAATTCATGCCTGTTCCGATTAAATTTGGAACGAAAAAAGAAACCTTGCCTTTACCGGAAGATGCTGCAGAAGATGCAAAAGCTGAAACGGTAGAAGTTGATAATATCATTAATAATCCGACACCAGCTTGGACGAAATCGCCAAGTGAACTAAGTGATTCAGATTATAAAGAATTCTATCACGAATTGTATCCAATGCAGTTTGAGGAGCCGTTATTTAATATTCATTTGAACGTAGATTATCCGTTTAATTTAACGGGAATTCTCTACTTCCCGAAATTGACGAACGGTTTAAATATCGAGAAAGATAAAATTCAGCTGTACCAAAATCAGGTTTATGTAACCGATGAGGTGAAAGGAATTGTGCCGGATTTCTTAATGTTATTGCGCGGTGTAATTGATTCTCCGGATATTCCGTTGAATGTTTCGCGTTCTTATTTGCAGGCCGACGGTGCGGTGAAGAAAATCTCTTCATACATCACGAAAAAAGTAGCCGACAAAATGGTTTCTTTATTTAATGAAAACCGTGAAGATTACGAGAAAAAATGGAACGACATTAAAATCGTTATCGAATACGGAATGATTTCCGAAGATAAATTCTTTGACAAATCAGACAAGTTTGCGTTGTATCCAACAACCGACGGTAAATATTATTTATGGTCTGAATTGGAAGAGAAAGTAAAACCAATGCAAACTGACAAGGACGGAAACTTTGTAATTCTTTACGCAACAAATGCCGATGAACAGCACAGTTATATTCAGGCAGCGAAAGATAAAGGGTATGAAGTTCTTCTTTTAGATTCTCCAATTGTGCCCCATTTAATTCAGAAATTAGAAACTTCGAAAGATAAAATTTCGTTCGCCAGAGTTGATGCTGATCACGTGAATAACTTGATTAAAAAAGAAGATACTGCGATTTCTAAACTGACTGAGGAGGAAAAAGAATCTTTGAAGAAAAATATTGAAGAAGCGGTAAACGATAAAAAATTCTCTATTCAGGTTGAAGATTTGGAAAGTACGGAAGCGCCGTTCATGATTACGCAACCTGAGTTTATGCGAAGAATGAAAGACATGCAGGCAACCGGTGGCGGTGGCGGAATGTTTGGAATGAGTGGCTTCCCGGAAATGTATAATTTGGTCGTGAACTCTAACAGCGAATTAGCAGCAGAAATTCTGAAAAACGAAAATGCTGAGGAGAAGAATACGAAAATTAAATACGCTTTAGACTTAGCGAAACTTTCTCAGAATTTGTTGAAAGGAAAAGACTTGACTGAATTTATTCAGAGAAGTTACCAGCAGTTGAGTAAATAGATTAAAGAGAAAAGAATAAAGAGAAAAGACTTTTTTATTTTCTAATATAACCTTGTCAGGGTTTAAAACCCTGACAAGGTTTTTTTTATTCCTGAATCCTAAACTATAATTCCTCTAATGGATTCCAAAATATATTTTTAAAATTCTGAATTTTTCCTTCTTTAACTTCAACACCTTCCGCTCCTAATTTTCCCACAAAATCCCGTACGCAACTTGCCGTAATTCTCCCTGAAGCATTACAAACGCGATGAGCCGGGAAATCTTCCTCATAATTCCGCAAGGCGTTTCCGACAAGTCTTGCATGATTCGGATACCCAACCGCTTTTGCAATCGCGCCATAACTCGTCACTCTTCCTTCCGGAATCAGCATTATGATTTCAAAAACCTGTTTTTTGAATAGCTCGTTCACTTGATTAATTTAATGGTAATTTTGTACATTGAAATTACAAATATATAAACGCATGAAAAAGAAATTCTTTATAATTCTTAATAAATTCAATAAGAAGGTTTTTCCAAAGCTTGGTGGACAAGATCCCTTGAAAATGAACAAATTTCAAAAAGGAATATTGGCTTATCGGTATTATGTGGTGATTAATTCTTTGGATTAGTTGTTTTAGCTGCATCATACGTCAAGCAGGAAACTAAAAACAGCACAAGAAAATACGACAAAAAAAACGCCTATTTAAAGGCGTTATTATAATTTAAAATTTAGATTTCTAACATCTAACATCTAACATCTAACATCTAACATCTACCATCTAAATTTTAAGAATTCTCCAATATATAAGAGAACATTAGCGGTACACAAATAGTTGCATCACTTTCAACGATATATTTCGGTGTATTAATATCCAGTTTTCCCCACGTGATTTTCTCGTTTGGAACAGCTCCCGAATATGACCCATAAGAAGTCGTAGAATCAGAAATCTGACAGAAATAGGACCAGAATGGCGTATCGGTCATTTCTAAATCTTGGTACAACATCGGCACTACACAAATTGGGAAATCACCCGCGATTCCACCTCCTACTTGGAAGAATCCAACACCTTTACCAACTGAATTTTTCGGATACCAATCCGCTAAAAACATCATATATTCTATTCCCGATTTTACGGTTGAAGGTTTCAATTCTCCTTTAATACAATAGCTTGAGAAGATATTTCCCATGGTAGAATCTTCCCAGCCTGGAACAACAATTGGCAAGTTTTTCTCGGCCGCCGCAATCATCCAAGAATTTTCCCTTGGAATTTCATAATACTGCTCCAAAACTCCGGATAAAATCATTTTGTACATATACTCATGCGGGAAAAATCGCTCACCTTTCGCCTCCGCATCTTTCCAAATTTTCACGATATGTTCCTGCAATCTACGAAACGCTTCCTCTTCTGGAATACACGTATCAGTAACACGATTCAGGCCTCTTTCTAACAAAGCCCATTCGTCTTGTGCGGTCAAATCACGGTAATGTGGCACTCTTTCATAATGCGAATGCGCAACCAAGTTCATTAAATCTTCCTCTAAATTCGCTCCGGTACAAGAGATAATATCTACTTTATCCTGACGAATCATTTCAGCTAAAATTTTTCCAATCTCTGCGGTGGACATTGCACCAGCCAAAGTAATCATCATTTTTCCCCCATCTTTCAAGTGGGCGACATATCCTTTTGAGGCATCAACTAAAGCTGCAGAATTAAAATGCAGGTAATATTTTTCGATAAATTCGGTAATCGGTTTACTCATTATTTTTTGATTTGAGCAAAGATAATCAATTTAAAGAATTTTTTTAAGGAGCAACCAGATTTTGCTTTTGTGCGAAAATCTGTCCCGCTTTCCGTTGCAATTCCTCATTTCGGTGCGATCCGCCAAGGCGGATCGCATCTCATTCCGGGATTTCCACTCCAATCGGGGCTAAAAGAAAGCGATTCTTTTCTGCCAATGATCAACTATTAAACAACGTCCAAATTACTCGCCTTTAAACCTGCGATTTTCCTTCTTCTCCGAAAGTTGTTTTTTGGCTTTGATTCTTTTTTCAATTTTAGAGCGCGACGGTTTTGTAGCTTTCCGGGATTTCGGAATAAATAAAGATTTTTTGACCATATCTAAAATCTTGTCGGTCGCTATTTTTTTGTTCTGGAGTTGAGTTCGACTTTCAGAAACGGTGAGTTGCAAAATACCTTCTGCGTTGATGCGGTTTTTGAGCTTTTCGAATATCATCTCTTTCCCTTCGATTGAAAAATATTCACTTTCAGCAACGTTCCACATTACGGTTACCGAAGTTTCGACTTTATTCACGTTTTGTCCACCCGCGCCACTGCTGCGGGAAGTTTTGTAAGTAAGCTCTTTGGTAAAGTCTTTCATGGAAATAGAAAAGTTAAATATAATAGGAAAATTTTCAAGAGCCAAGTAAAAAGTAAAAAGAGCCAAGTAAAATGACCAACTTAAAAATTGATCAAAAGTTGCAAACTGGTTATCTGTAATTTTTTTTGACTAATTTTTCTAAAGTTTTACGATCAATCTTTCCATTGGGAATGCGCGGAAATTCTCCGATGAATAAAATTTCTTTTGGTTGGTGATTTTTTGAGGGAAATTCGATCGATTTTAACTGTGCATTAATCATGTCATTTTCTCCGCCTTCAACTATGAGTACCAATTTTTGTCCGAGTGATTCGTCTGCAATTCCTAGGAATACAACTTCATTTGGGATTACTTTTTTAACCAAACTTTCCAGTTGTTCTGGATAAATTTTTAATCCTGCAGAATTTATGACGTTGTCAATTCTACCCAAAAATTTAAATTCTCTACGACTATAAATTTCAACTAAATCATTCGTTATAAGAACTTCTGCATTTAAACTTGGCGCAAAAATCTGTAAGCAGCTTCTTTCATCTAAAGAAATTTCCACACCATCTAAGACTTTGAAATAATCTTCTGAGACGGGGTAAATTTGTTTTAAAGCAATGTGAGAAAGGGTTTCCGACATTCCGTAGGTTTCAAAAATACGTGATTGCGTGGACGAGTTTTTGAGCTGTTGAAAGATTTTGATTTTTAAAGATTCTGAAACTGCAGCGCCACCAATAATTATATTTTTAATCAAGTGTATTTCGTGCAGCGAATTTTCAACTTGAAGTGGCGACATCGCACAGAAATCAATTACTTCCTTTAAATTAGAAAGTGGATTTATAGAGGGTGTTTTTACAATCAAATTCAGCTTTCTTTCAATAGCTCGAACAGCCATCATTTTTCCGGAGATATAATCGACGGGAAGACAAAGCAGGGCAGAATCGCCTTCTTTCAATCCTAATAGGTGACATGTCATTTTTGCGGAATGACGCATTCTTTCTTTTTCGATCTCAAAAATTTTCGGAGTTCCCGTAGAACCGGAAGTTTGAACTTTTACAGTTTTTGATTCGCTCAGCCATTCTGCAATAAAATCAAGAACTTTCTTCTCAAATTCGGTATCTGCAAACGTTTCGGATAAATTTAAAAGAGAAAAGTCGATGTTCATTTTTCGAATTTACATTCTATTTACCGTTCCAATTCCTAACAATTCTAAACCTTTTTTGATGGTTTTCCCCGTTAAATCTGAAAGTTGTAAGCGGAAATTCTTCGTGTTCTCATCTTCCTGACTAAGAATCGGGTTGTTTTGATAGAAAGAGTTATACGATTTTACCACTTCATAAATATAGTTTGCCACAAGCGCTGGCGAAAGGGTTTCTGCCGCACGAGCAATCGTTTCTTTGAAATTAGCGAGATTCATAACCAATTCTTTTTCTGACGCATTAATGTCGTACGCGGAAATTTTGGTCGGTTGATAGTTGGCTTTTGTAACCAAAGATTGAATTCTTGCGTAGGTGTATTGAATAAACGGTCCTGTATTTCCCGCGAAATCAATACTTTCTGCCGGATTGAAGAGCATTTTCTTTTTAGGATCCACTTTCAGCATGAAATATTTCAAAGCGCCAATACCGACTGTTTCATATGATTTTTCTTTCTCCTCGTCGGAAAGATTTTCAAGTTTCCCGAGTTCTTGCGCTTTTTCTTTTGCAGTAATGTACATTTCCTGCATCAAATCATCTGCATCGACCACAGTTCCTTCCCGAGATTTCATTTTACCTGCTGGCAGTTCTACCATTCCGTAAGAAAGATGAAAAAGGTTTTCTGCCCAGCTATAGCCTAATTTTTTAAGAATTTTGATTAAGACATCGAAGTGGTAATCCTGTTCATTTCCTACCGTATAAATTAATTTCTGAATATTATTTTCCTGAAATCTTTGAACAGCGGTTCCTAAATCCTGCGTCATGTAAACGGAAGTTCCGTCGCCGCGCAAAAGTAGTTTATGATCCAAACCTTCATCGGACAAATCACACCAAACAGAGCCATCTTCCTTTTTGTATAGAACACCTTTTAACAAACCTTCCTGAATGAGATCTTTTCCTAGTAAGTACGTATTACTTTCATACTGAACCTGATCGAAATCAACACCTAATCTTTTGTAAGTATCGGCAAAACCGGCATAAACCCAAGAATTCATTTCTGCCCATAGATTGCGTACAGTGTCATCACCTTTCTCCCAATCCAAGAGCATTTTTTGAGCTTCGAGAATGATTGGTGCTTGTTTTTTAGCCACGTCTTCTTCGTACCCTTTTTCAACGAGTTCTGCGATTTCTTTTTTGTAGGCTTTATCAAATGCTACATAATAGTTTCCTACGAGTTTATCACCTTTAATCCCTGTAGATTCAGGTGTTTCGTTGGTTCCAGATTTTTCCCAGGCAAGCATTGATTTGCAGATATGGATTCCGCGGTCGTTGATGATTTGGGTTTTGATAACATTGTAACCATCTTCTTTTAAAATCTGTGCGACAGAATATCCCAAGAGATTATTTCGGATATGACCAAGGTGTAAAGGCTTATTGGTATTTGGGGAAGAATATTCCACCATCACCGTTTGATTTCTAGGCTTTTTTTCGTCAAAAGATTCTTGAGTATGATGAAAGTTTTCCAGAAAAAATTTATTCTTGATTTTTAAATTGAGAAATCCTTTTACAACATGATAACTTTCTACAAAATCTGATTGAGTCGTAAAGGCGTCGCCAAGTTCCATGGCGATGTTATCAGGACTTTTTTTCAATACTTTCACGAGAGGAAAAGTAACGATGGTAAAGTCACCTTCAAATTCTGTTTTGTTTTGTTGAACATCCAGCGTTACATGATTTGTTTTATTGACATCGTTAATTTGGAAAACAGTGGCAACAATATCCGCGAGTTTGGTTTGGATGATATCTTTAATATTCATGGTTTATTTTTGAAGTACAAATATACAGAAATAAAAAAGCCACTCCGAAGAGTGGCTTATATAAAACTGAGCGATAAATATTATTTATCCCAGAAAAGCTTGGTTGTAGCTTTGTCTCCTCCGATAGCGGTGGCGGCAGCAGTTACATTTGCTTTGTTAAGTACATATTCCTGATCAGAATAAGGCATTCTTACCGGTACTCCATCAATTTTAGAGTTGGTAGGATTTACAAATACTGGCTGGTCTAATCTTCTGGAGAATAACCAAGCGCTAAATGGTTGGTTAAATAAAGCGATATACGCTTCTTCACCGATTGATTTTTTCCAGTTTGCAGCATTGTAAGGGTGTGCAGCTAAATAAGCAGTAGCATCAGCAGCGCTTACCATATTTAAGGTCATTGAAGTTGTTACTGCTTTGTTGTACAATTCAGTAGCAGTTCCTCCTACAGAGTAACCTCTTGCAGCTGCTTCAGCTTTCATAAACAACACTTCTACATAGCTCAAGTAATGAGCTGGCGCAGTAGGTGCTAACCAGAAATCACTCATGTGTGATTTGCTGTTAAATGGATTTAAAGCTCCAAAAACACCACCTACAAATTTACCATCTACTTTCGTAAACCAAACTTCTCTTCGTGGGTCATTCTTTGCATTCATCATGTTGATAACAAGTTCAGTAGGAACAAAGTCATTTCTTTGTGATGCTACTAAATCATCATAAATAGGATTGCTGTAAGTTCCGCCTGCAAAATCCAAAGTATAAGATTCATCATCTGAAGAAATTACACCGGATGCAACTGCTGCTTCTGCTGCAGATTTAGACGTTGCCGCATCTACATCAGATAGATTAAGTGCTAATCTCAGTTTCACAGAGTTTGCCAAATGTTTCCATTTTGTCATATCTCCGCCATAAACCAAGTCTCCGCTTCCGTAACCACTTCCACCTTCATCAATTTTTGCTACAACTGCATCAATTCTTTTCAAAAGGTCTGCATAAATAGCTTTCGCATCATCATATTTTGGTGCGTAATTACCATCTTGTGCCTGTAAAGCATCGGTATAAGGAACGTTTCCGTACGTGTCTACCAAGTTCTCCCAAACTACAATCTGAGAAACTTCTAGCGTAGCCAATTTGTTGCTTCTCTCTGTTTCAGAAGCAGCAGCTTCATTAACAAGATTTTTTTTCGCTTGCTCATAGTTATTCAATGAGTTTACATACATTCTGTTCCAGTGATTACGAGGCTGGTTACGCGTAACGAGATCGTAATTGGTTTCATCAGTATACGTAGTTTCTGCCCACTGCTGAACAAAGAAACGGTAGTTGTTAAAGTTTACACTCCCTGTAAAAGTAGAGTAGAAAAACCTTTCTTGCCCCATCGCCAATAGCGTCTCAGAAGGCAATACAGAGGGTGCTTTCACATTTTCGTTTAGAGAAAGCAAATCTCTCTGGCACGACGTAAGACTGATTGCAGCCAGCGCACCTATGATAAGTTTATTAAGTATTTTTTTCATTGTTGTAATCTTAGAATTTTAAAGTAACATTTAATCCGATGTCTCTTGTAGTTGGTAGAGAACCGATTGACCATCCGTATGATCTTAGACCGCCGCCGACCATGTTTTCAGGATCTGCGTAAGGTAAGTTTTTGCTGATAATCCATAAGTTTCTTCCTACTAAAGAGATTTTAGCATCTCTTACGAAAGTTCCTGCCAATACAGATTGTGGAAGGGTATATCCGATAGAAGCTTCTCTCAGTTTCACGAATGATCCGTCATAAACGAAACGGCTCGCTGGCATTCTAGAGTAACCGTCTAATGAACCAAAAGCGCTAGGGTTACGAGTGTTGGTTGTATTTGGGTTACCATCTGGATTTACACCTGGCCAAACTGTTCCTTTTTCTCTGATATCACCTACAGCTGTTTCAGGATATAATCCTGTCGCTAAACCGTAATATAAATCGGTAGAGAATACATCACCACCTTGTCTTACATCAATTAGGAAGCTTACAGAAAGACCTTTGTAGTTCATGCTGTTTCTTACCCCACCAATCCAATCTGGTGTTGCATTACCAATAATTTGATTTCCTTGTCTTAAGTAATAGCCTGTACTTGCATTCACAACCGGTTGACCATTTAGGTAAACGTAATCTGAACCTACTAAAGTACCCCAAGCTTCACCTTCTCTTGCGTTAAGTGATACACCACCTTGGTAAGAATCAAGTAGTACGTTTGAAACGTCAGAAACTTCATTATGAAGAAGCTCAACTACTTTATTTTTATTCTGTGACCAGTTGATGTCCATATTCCAGGTAAAGTTCGCTGTTTTAACAGGTACTATACCCAAGGCAACTTCATAACCCCAGTTATCAATTTGTCCTGCATTTACAGAAGCTGAACTAAGTCCAGACGCTGAAGAGATAGGAAGGGTAGGAAGAATTTGGTTGATGGTTTTTGTTTTGTAGTAAGCAACATCAAAAGTGAATCTGTTGTTAAACAAACTACCTTCAGTACCTACTTCAAATTCTTTTGCTCTTTGTGGCAATAAGTTAGCATTTGGCTGTCTTGTTTGAGATGAAGATAAACCTACATCACCAAAGAAACCTGCTGGAGAATAATAGTACTGCAATTGATAAGGATCTGCAGTTCCACCAACTTCAGCGTAGTTAGCTCTTAATTTCCAAAATTTCAAGAAACTTGGTTTAATCAATTCAGACAAGATCAAGGCACCTGTGATTGAACCATAACCGTAAACGTTGTTTCCTGCAGGAAGTGTTGAACTTTGGTCTACTCTATACGTTCCATCGACATACAAAATTTTGTAGAAATCAAAGGAAGCAGAAGCATACCCAGAGTTGGTCTGATACGTGTACTCAGTCTCAGATGGAGCTAGAGTTGGCGCAGCACTGTTACCAAGACTGTAAATATTTCTAATTACCAATCCACCTTCAGTTGAGGCATATAGAGCGCTTAAATAATTTCTTCTTACAGTACCTCCAACTAAACCACTAACATTAATGTTATCAGTAATGTCGAATTTGTAGTTACCGATGATATCGTAATTCGTTTCAGTTCTTTGTACATCTCTTCTTGCGAACCCAGATCCTACATCATTTCCAGATGCTCCAAATCCTGTTGCAAGAGTTCCAATGGCCATTTTCTGTTCAACTTTCAAGTCGCTTTTATCATAAGAAACTCTACCCATTACATTGATGTTTTTGGTAAAGTCGTATGTTAAACTTGCAACGTTGAAACTTCTGTTTCTCTTATCTTTAGGTGCATTTTCATACGCCTGGAAGTAAGGGTTGTTCCAGAAAATAGGTCGTAAATCACCTGACTCATAAGGATTCCAGGTTACGTTACCGTAATTATTAGCTGGAGTAGGATTTGCAATATTTCTTGTGTAAGCGTCTCTTAGAGAAAGAACATCTACATTCGTTTGCCACCACTGTCTGAAGTTGGTTGCGATATTGTCGCTATAAGCACCAATCGCTCTACCTTTCGTGTCTTGTAAAGTTAACGTTGTATAGAATGAAGCATGTAGCTTATCTGTAAAATCGTAATTTGCTTTTAAAGAGAAGGTATTTTTAGTCAGTTTTGAGTTTGGCATCAAACCACTAGAAGTCATGTTATCATAAGAGAACAAAATATTTGAATTTTTATTCCCTTTCTGTAATGATACTGTGTTTGAAAAAGTAAATGGTGTTTCGAAAAATTCAACTGGACCATTCTTCGCCGCTACCCAAGGTGTTGCTTTACCGAACGTTGGTGACGTAGGATCTAAAGATTCCCATTGGTAGACCATCAAATTCGGATCGAACTTAGGTCCCCAAGAAGCATCTTCTGCAAAGTTAGCGTAGTAATTACCGTCTGCTGCAGGAGCTTCTGTGTAGAAAGATTGATCGTAACCAGCACCATATTTGTCTTGGTATTCTGCGAACGTACTTTTGTCAATGAATCCAGCTTGAATACCTGTTGACCAGGTTACGCCCCAAGATCCGTCATCATTACCTCTACCATTTTTGGTGGTAATCAAAATTACACCATTCAAACCTCTTTCACCGTATAGTGCAGATGCTGCTGCACCTTTCAATACGTTGATTGAAGCGATATCTTCTTGATTGATATCAGATAATGCATTTCCGTAATCCGTGTTACCGTAGTTGGATACCGTGTTATTTACCGGTGATCCATCAATAACTACTAAAGGGCTCGCTCCGTCAACGGATTTAATCCCTCTAATTACCATACTTGCAGAACCTCCAAAGTTACTGGTAGTAGTAACATTAAGACCCGCTACTTTTCCAGAAAGTTGAGAAGCAATGTTTCCAGTGTTTGTTGTTCCCTCGGACAAAGCGTCAGCCTTAACCTCTTGAGAAGAATAACCTAGTGATTTTTTCTCTCTTTTAATACCCAAAGCCGTTACTACGACACCTTCGATATCTTGCGTTTTAATAGTGTCTTTTTTCTGTGCATTCACCAAAGCAAATGACGCAGTCAAAACTACAGCTAAAACGCTTGTTGTTAGTTTCTTCATATCAAATTAAATTTTTTCATTACAACAAAAGTGCACACTTTAATTTATATAACCAAATTATTTGTTAATAAATTCTTAATTAATTTGTATTTTTAACATCTTAATATGTGATTAATTATCAAAAAGGCAGTAAAATGAAGTTGCGCAAAAGCTGGTCAAGTGTCTATTTAGAGGCAGGTTGCGATGAAGTTGGTAGAGGATGTCTTTCTGGCCCAGTCGTAGCTGCAGCCGTTATTCTACCAAAGAAATTTAAGCAAAATTTAGTTAATGATTCTAAAAAATTAACGTTTAAGACGAGATTAGAATTAGACTCCTACATTAAAGAAAATGTAATGGAGTTTGCTATTGCAGAACTGCCACCGTCTTTTATCGATGAACATAATATACTGAATGCCAGTATTCACGCGATGCACCGCGCACTGGATCAGCTCGTGAACCGCCCGGAATTAATACTTGTGGACGGAAATCGCTTTCATCCTTACCCCTGGATTTCTCATCAATGCATTATTAAAGGTGATGCAAAATTTCTTTCTATTGCGTGTGCCTCCATATTAGCCAAAAATTACCGCGATCAACTCATGATAAAACTTCATAACGATTTTCCGCAATATGGCTGGAATAAAAATATGGGTTATGCTACCAAGATGCACCGCGACGCTTTGATTGAGTTTGGGCCAACGATTCATCATCGTCGATCTTTCCGGTTAGACTACACTGGTAAAATGGCTGAAGGCGAAACTGATCTGTCTTTATTAGATATATAAAAAAAAACGGAAGAGATTTTCTTCCGTTTTCATTATTATTGAATTATTTTTTCTTTGCTTGTTGCTGCTGAATTTTTTGCTGCTCCTGTGCTTTTTCCATCATGTCGCGCATTCTCTTTTGAAGCTTGCCTTCCTTCTTCGGCTCTTTCAGTTTATTCGCCTGGATCTGCGCATGTATTTTCTTCTCATCCAAAATCCAGTATTTAATAACCAGAATAATTAAAATATTAATTGCATTGGATACGAAATAATACCAAGAAAGTCCAGAAGCTGAAGTATTCAAAAAGAAAAGGAACGTTATCGGGAAAATGTACATGATCACTTTCATGTTCGGCATCCCTTCTTGGGTAGGTTGCTGAATATTTCCTGCGGTCATTACGGTGTATATTAAAATAACAACGGTACACGCAATAGCGAAGATACTTAAATGGTCTCCTAATAATGGTATTGAGAAAGGCAACTTGATAACGTCGTCGTATGCAGTTAAATCTTTCGCAAACCAAAAACTCTTGCCACGCAAATCAATCATATTCGGGAAGAACCGGAACAAAGCATAGAAAATAGGTACCTGTAGAAGACCCGGCAAACAGCCCGCCATCTGGTTGACTCCGGCTTTCCGATAGACTGCCATGGTTTCCTGTTGCTTTTTCATGGCGTCGGCGCCTTTGTATTTGGCGTTAACTTCATCAATTTCCGGACGAATTACCCGCATCATCGCACTCAGTTTATGTTGTTTAAACATGACCGGTGACAAAATGATTTTCACAATAATTGTCATTAAGAAAATAACCCAACCTGCAGCAATTCCCCAACTGGAAATTAAATTATACATCGGGATGAAAAACCATCTGTTTAACGAACCGATAAACGACCAACCTAAAGGAAGCAATTCATCGAAATTTTTATCATACGATTTTAATAATGGCAAATCCAAAGGCATAAAATACCATTTAAAATCCTCATTTAATTCACCACCTGCCAAATCAACTTGTCCATTGAAATTGAATTTTTTCAAAAAATCACCTTCCTCAATCATATCCTGATTACCGTGAGATTTTTTGAAACCATTCTTTGGCTCAATTACCATCGCAAAAAACTGCTGCTTTACAGATAACCAGTTAAGCGTTTCATCTGGCTCTTCCATGGTCGTTCTCCCGTCATAGTCGAAATTGCTGTAATTGTCGAAGGCATAATTAAATTCGGTATGGGTTTGTTCTTGCGAGCGGCCTTTTTCATGCTGGCGCGCGGTGTAATCCCAAACAAATTCCGCGTTCGAATCGGCAACCAGTTGAGATAAACCTTGTGTTTTTACATTAAAATCAACCGTATATTTCCCTAACAAAGTGTAGATAAATTGAATAACCGCGCCATTTACATTGGCTTGCATTGTTACTGTATTTCCGCTTTGTGTTGGAGTAAATACTAAGTCTTTCGTATTAAATGTTTTACCGGTCTTATCTTTAAACTGAAAACCATAAGATGAGTTATTCTGATCAAAGAGTAGAAGTTTCTTATCATTAACATCGCTTTTTTTGTTGTAGGCTTTGTACTCGTTCAGTTCAACTGTAGAAAGCTGACCGCCTAGAGTAGAGATTGCAACCGTAAGTTCCTTATTCTTTAATTGGACCTGCTGAATGGAAGTTGTTTTAACACTGTCGTTAAGATTGGCGACAATTGCAGGTTTTGTAACAGGATTAGGCGCGGTTTGGGTAACTTGATTTGTACTCTGCGCGTTTTTAAGTTGTTGTTCAGCGGTCTGCTTTGTATTGAAATAAAACATGGCGCCGAAGATCAGGACAGAAAACAAAACGAAACTGATCAATTGGTTTTTATCTAAACCGTTATTTTGCTGCATTATAATTTATTTGAAATTTAAATTTAGAGGTTTGAAATAGCTCATTTTTTGACCTCTTAATTTTGGGTGACAAAAATACTGAAATTTTTGGCAATGAAGAATATTTTAAGTATTCATTTAAAAAACAAAAGAGATAAAAAACAATGGTCTTTTATCTCGTCCTGTTTATTTTTTTGTTGACGCTTTTATCAATGCCTTAAATAAAGGATGGGGCGAGGCAACGGTACTCTTATATTCCGGGTGATATTGTACTCCTATATAAAAAGGATGATCTTTTAATTCGAGGGTTTCTACCAAATCTGTTTCGGGATTGAAACCGGTCGGAACTAAACCATTTTTTTCAAATTCATCTCGGTATTCGGAGTTGAATTCATACCGGTGACGGTGTCTTTCCGAAATGTTTTTTGCACCGTAAATTTCCTGAAGTTTCGATCCGGATTTCAAAGTACATTTCCAAGCTCCTAAACGCATGGTTCCGCCTTTTTCCACAACATTTTTCTGATCTTCCATCAATGATATTACGGGTTCAGGCGTAGAAGTGTCAAATTCCATCGAGTTTGCTTTCTTGTAATCCAGCACATTTCTGGCAAATTCAATCGTCATAATCTGCATTCCCAAACAAATCCCCAAAAGCGGAATATTATTTACACGTGCATATTTTGCTGCTTCAATTTTACCTTCAATGCCGCGATCGCCAAATCCGGGAGCGATCAGCATACCATCAATTCCTTCTAATGTTTCTGCAATGTTTTCCTCTGTAAGTTCACCGCTGTAAACCCATCGAATTTTCACTTCTGTTTCTAAATCTGCACCTGCATGAATGAAAGATTCTGCGATGGATTTATAAGAATCCTGCAAGGAAACATATTTCCCGATTAAAGCAATTTCTACCTTTTTCTTCGGGTTTTGATATTTTTTAAGGAAGGTTTTCCAGTCTTTTAAGTCGGCTTGTTTCTCAGATTTTAAATTGAGTTCCTTTAAAACAACATCATCAAAATTTTGTTTCTGCAAATAAAGAGGAACTTCGTAAATCGTCTCCAAATCTTTACATTCGATTACGTTTTCCAAGGCTACGTTACAGAACTGCGCCAGTTTCATCCGTTGTTCTTTCGGAATGATATGTTCTGTTCTGCAGACCAATACATCAGCCTGAATTCCAGATTCCATTAACTGGCGAACAGAATGTTGAGAAGGTTTTGTTTTTAATTCACCGCTCGACGCCAAATAAGGCAATAAAGTTAAATGAATCACCATCGAATTATGTTCGCCCAATTCCCATTTCAACTGACGAACGCTTTCTATATAAGGAAGGGATTCAATGTCGCCGACAGTGCCGCCGATTTCGGTGATGATGATATCGTAGTTTTGTTTCGCCAACATTTTAATCCGGCGCTTAATTTCGTTCGTGATATGCGGAATTACCTGCACAGTTTTTCCTAAGAAATCTCCTTTTCTTTCTTTTTCAATAACGGTTTGGTAAATTTTACCTGTCGTTACATTGTTATTTTGTGAAGTTTTAGAATCCAGAAATCTTTCATAATGTCCTAAGTCCAAATCGGTTTCTGCGCCGTCGTCCGTAACATAGCATTCGCCGTGCTCATAAGGATTTAGCGTTCCCGGATCAATATTTATGTAAGGGTCAAGTTTTTGGATGGTGACATTAAATCCTCTCGATTTGAGCAGTAAGCCCAATGAAGCAGAGACGATTCCTTTGCCTAAAGAAGAAGTTACACCGCCGGTTACGAAGATGTATTTCGTGTTCTTTTTACTCATTAGTTTAGGTTTGTGCAAAGTTAATGGATTTTGAAAGACAGGGCAAATAAAGGTTAACTAATATTTTTTAGGAGCCGGGGAAGTTCAAAAGATTTTAACCTTACTGTAGAAGCTGAAAAAATATGTAATAAAGATGATGAATGGAACTGTTACCCTTTTAACTTTAATATTACAAAATTATCAAAACTCAAATAATAAACTATGAAATTTAAATTAATATCAGCTGCGCTTATAGCCGCAGTGCTGATTTCGTGCAAAACTTCAAATATTGCAGTGTCCGACAATCTAAAACAGAATACCTCTGTGATGGACGTAAACGGCAACGCCGGATTATTAATTAATCAGAAAGTATCTTTCGGAAACTATTATACTTCTCCGATCAAACGGGGCTGGACTGAAAGAACAGAATTGGAGGTGCTCGGTATTAAACATTCTAAAGCGCAGCAACCGATAGAATTTACGCAGTTTTCTGCCAATAACTTATCGGCCGATATTGTAGGTGCAAGCAATTATAACTTGAATATGTTTGATTTGTTTAAAGGTTTAGATCACTTCATTAATAATTATTCTAATGGATTTTTCGGCGTAATTATTCCAAATGGTAAAACGCCAGTGTGGAAAGTATTTATCCAAAATAGCAGTGCTACCTCTGCTTTAAAAAGTGATACTGACAATGGTATCGCTCAAGATGAAGCAGGAAATTCTATTTTTATTAAAGGTACAAAGCAATTACAGGAAAAACAGTTTTTAACGGATGATACCAAAACGTTTGGTTTCGAACTGAGTAAAAATGGCGAAGCAATAGCGGCGGTGTCTGTTATTGGAAACGGTAAGGTTTGGATTAAAAACAATTTGAGTCATGAAGATCAACTCCTGGTTTCTTCTATCGCCAGTATATTAATAGTCAGAGGAAATGTTAGCACGAATAATTAAGGATAAATACCAAATTTTTCCGTTTTATTCAAATTTAATGTTTTTTATAAATCGCAGATGCATTTCGAAAAAAGCTTAACTCGAACTGTAAAAATGTCTGTATTCTAGCCGCGATGGAAGTGGCATCCTTTTTCTTTTTTTTTCAATAAAAAAAAGGAAAAGATATAACGGACAGCGCGTTTGATCTTGTAAGAAGCTGAAATTTTGTTGCTCCTAAAAAAGGAATTCATTTTTTATAAATGGTTAATAATCTAAACATGATGGTTGTCATATTAATAACGTTTAAAGTGGCTTAACTTCACGTAGGGATTCGTCTCCAACGAACAGTTACAATTAAGTAACTGTAAAATATTAAAAAAATGAAAAACACATTGAAATCTATTTTGGTTTTGTTTGCTGTTACTCTTTCTGGTTTGGTCAGTGCCCAAAACATTACCGGAAAATCTACAACTGTTAATATCGCGGGAACTTCGCCGGTACACGATTGGGTCATGAATGGAAATGCTGCAAATTTTAGCGGAACGGTGAAAGGAAATACCATTACCAATGTAAAATTCAGCATGCCTGCTAAGAATTTGAAAAGTACGAAAGGCAGCATGATGGATAACAAAGCTTACAACGCGTTGAAATATAAAAAGAGTCCAAACATTACTTTCACAGCACCAATTTTAACGGTGGGTAAAGAAAATTTGGCGGGAACTCTCACTATTGCGGGATTTAGCAAAGCAATTAATTTCCCTGTTACGGTTATTAAAAATGGTAATTCATATCAAATTACGGGAACTGAAAATATAAAATTATCAGATTATGGTATGGAGAGACCTGGTTTCTTGGGTGTGAAAACCGGTGATGCTGTTCAGGTGACGGTAAATATAGTAGCGAATTAATTAACTATTTTCATTTATAAATAGCCGCTTTATGCGGTTATTTTTTTTGCAAAAATTTAATTATCCAAAAAAAAGAAGGAAATTCGCACCATGGCAAAAGTGAAAACGGCATACGTCTGTCAGAATTGTGGGTCGCAATATCCGCAGTGGCTGGGACAATGCAAGAATTGTGGGGAATGGAATACTTTGGTAGAGGAGATCGTAGAAAAATCGCCTGCGAAATCTTATACCGATAAATCGAAACAGCATATCATCAATATTATTGAGGTTGAAACTTTCGAAGAACCTCGAATCATAAGTCCATCTGAGGAATTGAATCGCGTTTTAGGAGGCGGAATTGTTTTGGGTTCTGTGACTTTAATTGGTGGGGAACCTGGAATCGGGAAATCAACTTTGTTGCTGCAACTGGCGCTGAAAATGAAGAAGAAAATTCTTTATGTTTCAGGTGAAGAAAGTGCCTCGCAAATTAAAATGCGGGCAGACCGTCTGACAGAACTTCAGAATCCAAACTGTTTTCTTTTTACAGAAACTTCAGTTGAAAAGATTTTACACGAAGCCAAAAAATTAAAACCGGATTTTGTAATTGTGGATTCAATTCAAACATTACAAAGTCAAACAATTGAAAGTTCACCAGGCACAGTTTCACAGATTCGGGAATGCTCCAATGAAATTATTAAATACGCCAAAGAAACCAATACGCCGGTTTTTTTAGTCGGGCATATCACCAAAGACGGGCAGATTGCCGGACCGAAAGTTTTGGAACATATGGTCGATGTTGTTTTAAACTTCGATGGCGACCGAAATCATTTGTTCAGACTGTTGAGAGCGAGTAAAAACCGTTTCGGCTCCACGGCGGAAATTGGAATTTACGAAATGGTTTCCCAAGGTTTGAAAGAAATAAAAAATCCGTCAGAAATATTGATTACCAAGAAATTCGAGGAACTTTCGGGAAATTCAGTGGCTGTAACATTGGAAGGGAATCGCCCCATGTTAATCGAAATTCAGGCTTTGGTAAGTTCTGCAGTTTATGGAACGCCGCAGAGAAGTTGTACTGGTTTTGACTCGAAACGTTTAAATATGCTCTTAGCAGTTTTAGAAAAAAGAGCCGGATTTCAATTGGGTGCAAAAGATGTTTTCCTGAATATTACCGGCGGAATAAAAACGGGAGATCCCGCTTTGGATTTAGCGGTTGTTGCGTCTATACTTTCCTCAAATGAAGATATTGCAATTTCTGAGCATTTCTGTTTCGCTGGAGAAATTGGTTTGAGCGGAGAAATCCGACCAATTCCGCAGATCGAGCAAAGGATTTCCGAAGCCGAAAAGTTGGGTTACGAGAAGATTTTTGTGTCGAACTTAAATAAAATTTCAAAGAAAAAATATGGAATCGTTATTGTGGAAGTAAGTAAGATCGAGGATTTTCATGAAGCTTTGTTTTGAGAGTATGAAGGATGAAGGATGAAGTGTGGAGTATGAAGTGTGAAGTGTGAAGGATGGAGTATGTAGTGTGAAGGATGGAGGATGGAGGATGGAGTTTGGAGTATGGAGTATGGAGGATGGAGGAGGAAGTATGAAGGATGGAGTAAGAAGTGTGGAGGATGAGGGATACGATAGGGAAAAGGAAATTGGATAATCAAGTATTAATTTACAAATAGAATTATGGGTGATATTGTTCGGGAATTAAGTTTTCAATTCGCTTTAGATGCCATTAAACTTTATAAATTTCTTATTTCTGAAAAAAAAGAGTTTGTGTTGAGCAAGCAATTTTTAAGGTCGGCAACTTCTGTGGGAGCGAATCTTCGAGAAGCAAAAAACGCTCAATCTCCCGCGGATTTTATTCATAAAAATGCTATTGCGCAAAAAGAATGTGATGAATCCATATATTGGTTGGAACTTCTTTTCGCTTCCGAATACATATCAGAATCTGATTTTCAAGAATTAAACGAAAAAGCTGTTTCTTTATTAAAAATTATTAAAAGTATTATTCTCTCCAAAAAACAAAACTTAAACAAAACTTAATTAACTCTGCATCCTCCATCCTCCATCCTCCATCCTCCAACCTTAATCCTACTCCAAACTTCATACTTCATACTTCCTCCTCCAACCTTCCTCCTTTATAAAAAAAATGAATTACCTCGCCCATTCCTATCTCGCTTTCTCCGACGAACAAATTGTCGGTCAATTTTTGGAGGATTTTATTCCCAATAGAGATCGGTTTTCTTATCCCGCGGGAATGCAAGAGGGAATTACTTTGCACCGGGAAATCGATACTTTTACTGATGCTCATCCGGTACTTTCTGAGGCTAAGAAAATTTTCAGCCCAATGGTTAGGTTGTATTCAGGCGCATTTGTAGATGTTTCCTTAGATTATTTTTTAGCAAATTCTCTATCCGATAAAGATTTAAAAAATCATGCTGAAAAAGTATATCATGCTTTACGGAAATATCAAGAGTTTCTCCCCGAAAGACTTCTCAGAATGGTCGACGGTATGGAAAAAGACAATTGGCTTTACAATTATAAAGAAGATTGGGGAATTAAATATTCCATGCAGAATGTCTTGAATAAAGCCAAATATTTGGATAAAAATTTAGCGGTTTTTAAGGTTTTTCTCCACAACAAATCTCAACTTCAAAAGTATTTTGATATCTTCTTTCCAGATCTTTTAGCGCATGTCCAGAGGGTAAATTCCGAATTTTAAAATACTTTATAAAGGTAGCGGTTCGGGTAATTCAGTTGGTCACTTTGGCGTTTTCCGTCTACAACAATATGAAGGATGTTCATTTGATCATCGAAAAAATTATATAGTAAGCTCACCGCAGTTTCCACTTTTTGAGGTTTGTTTAAAGTTTCAGATTCTAAAAAAATATTTACGGCTTCACTATCTTCTTCAAAACCGACATAATTTATTTTCAAAAATTTGTTGTCAGCTTTTAACTTCAGATATTCTTCGCAATACTTTTTCAGATAATCATTAATTTGAACTTTATATTTCGGGTCATTAAAGTGAACGGCTGTTCCATACTTTTCTTTCAAAGCATTTTCTAAATCATCCAAAAAGAATTTTCCTGTAATTTCAAAAGTTTTTGATTTTGAATTGTAATTAAATTCTACAGAACCTACATGATAAGGGTGGATTTCTGTTGCCGGTGATAGAAAAAATAATAATAATGAGAATAAGAGTACAATTTTCTTAAGCATATTTTAAAAATTCAGATGACGAAATTAATCATTATTTTCGTAAAAACTTTTTTGAATGACAGATTTCTTTTTCTATCTAAAGCTCGGCTGGGAACATATTATTTCTTTAGATGCTCTTGACCATCAGCTTTTTATATTGGTTTTGATCGCGGCATATTTCTATAAAGACTGGCGAAAAATTCTCCTTTTAGTTACCGCATTTACCATTGGTCATTCAGTCACGCTTGCTTTCAGCGTGCTCGATGTTTTCAGATTACCTTCTGCTTTGGTAGAAACTCTAATTCCTGTAACCATTATGCTCACGGCGCTGGATAATATATTATTCCGGGAAAAGCGCGAGCAACTCATGAAAATTAATTATTTCTTAGCCCTTGTTTTTGGCTTAATTCACGGCATGGGATTCGCGAATACCGCCCGAATGGCGATGGCTGCCGAACAAAATATTGCCATTCCACTTTTGGGTTTTAATATCGGATTAGAATTGGGACAAATTACAGTCGTCTTAATCGTTATGGCTTTATTATATCTGCTATCAAAGTTTTTAAAATTCCAGCAAAAATATTGGATTATCGGTGTGTCATTTCTTGCAATCATTCTTTCCGGACAAATGATTTTAGAACGGATTTAGTTTTTTTGGCACCTTTATTCGACCTAATTAAGCCAAACTGGTCGAAAATATTCCCTCTCTTTAATAGAATTTGTCACCGCTGAATCCAGCATCAAAATCTCTTTACAAAGAGTTCCACTCAGGTCGGTTACGATACCTTTTTTAGAATGAAGGTCTTTTATGAGAAAATAAACATTTCATTCAAAAAAAATAATTAAATTTGAAATTTCACTTATTCCCCAATTATTTCTCATGAAAATCAAATTACTCGCATTTATTTTGTGTTCTACAGTGTTTTTTGCGCAGAATATTCAAAACAATCCAACCAGCAATCACGGCAACAAGTTCGAACAACTTGGCACCATTCTTCCCACTCCCAATATTTACAGAACAGGTTCTGGTGCACCTGGACAGGGATACTGGCAAAACCGTGCAGATTATGATATCACTGCTTATCTGGATGAAGATAAAAGAAATTTAAAAGGTTCCGAAACCGTAACGTATTACAACAACTCGCCAGATGATTTAGAATATCTGTGGTTGCAGCTTGATGAAAATGAGCAGTCTTCAATGAAAAATGCAGGCTATCAGGATGAATCTTTTATACCCAAACGTGCCAATTCTGACGATTTAAAAACGACCGATCTGCCAGCAAAAAATAATGGTTACGGTGTAAATTTAGAGAAAGTTACAGATGCTTCTGGAAAGGCGCTTCCTTATATTGTGAATAAAACCATGATGCGAATCGATCTCCCTAAAATTTTGAAAAAAGGAGAGAAATTTACTTTTAAAATAGATTGGAATTATAATATACCCAACCGAATAGAAATGGGAGGCCGAGGCGGTTATGAATTTTTCCCCGAAGATGGTAATGATTTGTACACCATTACGCAGTGGTATCCGAGAATGTGTGTATACAGTGATTTCAAAGGTTGGCAACACAATCAATTTACCGGAAGGGGTGAATTTGCGCTAGCTTTTGGAGATTTTAAAGTTTCAATGAACGTTCCAGCAGATCATATTGTAGCTTCTACAGGATCGGGTAAAAACTTTGATCAGGTGTTAACTTCTGCACAGCTTGCACGCTGGAAACAAGCGCAGACTGCAAGTGAACCTATCGAAATTGTAACGCTTGAGGAAGCGAAAAATGCTGAAAAGAAAAAATCAAAAGAGAGAAAAATATGGAAATTCGAAGCCGATAATGTACGTGATTTCGCCTGGACCTCTTCCCGTAAATTTATTTGGGACGGAATGAAAGTAATAATTCCGGAAAATAAAAACGAAGTGATGGCGATGAGCTTATATCCGAAAGAAGCCTACAATCTATACCGAAAGTTTTCTACGAAAGTAATTGCACATACTATTAAAACCTATTCTGAGTATACGATTCCTTATCCTTATCCTGTAGCACAATCAATTGAAGCAGCCAATGGAATGGAATATCCGATGATTTGTTTCAATTACGGAAGAACCGAAAAAGATGGAACCTATTCTGAAGGAATAAAAAATGGAATGATTGGCGTCATCATCCATGAAGTTGGACACAATTTCTTTCCCATGATTATTAACTCTGATGAAAGACAATGGTCCTGGATGGACGAAGGTTTAAATACTTTTGTAGAATATCTGACCGAAGAAAAGTGGGATAATAAATTCCCTTCCCGAAGAGGTCCTGCGCACACCATCGTGGATTATATGAAATTACCAAAAGATCAGTTGGAACCGATAATGACCAATTCTGAAAACATCATTCAGTTTGGTCCGAATGCTTATTCCAAACCAGCAACAGGATTAAACATTCTTCGTGAAACAATCGTTGGTCGAGATTTATTTGATAAAGCTTTTAAAACCTATTCAAAAAGATGGGCATTTAAACATCCTGAACCTGCAGATTTTTTCCGTAGTATGAATGATGCAAGTGCCGAAAATCTGGATTGGTTCTGGAGAGGTTGGTTTTACGGAATTGATCCTGTAGATATTGCCATTGATAAAGTGACCGTGGTTAAACCTGAATTCGGTGCTGTACCGCAGAATCGTGAATTTATTTATACGATTGATGCGCCGATGCAGAATGAGTTTGTAGATATTTCTAAAATTAGAAATAAAGAAGATAAAAGTATTAGTTTCTATACCGATAAAGATAAAGAAACCCAGGATTTCTACTGGCGTTACAATCGCGGACAGGAAAAAGTAGATGCAAAAAAAGAATACAGAATTAAAGTAGATAATCTGCAGGAAGTTCCGCAAAAAGAGAAATCAAAATTAGAAAATATTTACGCCTATCAAATAGATTTTGTGAATAAAGGCGGTTTGGTAATGCCGATTATTTTAGAATTTACATTCGAAGATGGGACTAAATTGAACGATAAATCATCTGCCCAGATCTGGAGAAAAAATGAAAAACAGGTTTCGAAAACTTATTATTTCGATAAAAAGTTGAAATCTATCCAGTTGGATCCAATGAGGGAAACTGCAGATATTGATACTTCAAATAATTTCTGGGGAGAAATACCAGAACCATCCTCGAAATTTCAGGTATTCAAACAAAAGCACGAAGGTGCATCACGTGGCGCAGCAAACGGAAAAGTAAATCCAATGCAAGCGGCAGGCAAGAAAAATTAAAAAAATCACAGCATTAAAAAAGTCATCTCTCATCGGATGACTTTTTTCTGCCATAATTTCATGCTATTATGTTTACCATGACAGATTTGCAGAAAACAACCGTTGGCATTATTTTCGTCAAAAACACTGCAGTATAATTAATAATTTAAACTAAAAAATATGTCAGTAAACTTTAAACCATTAGCAGACCGAGTATTGGTAGAGCCAACCGCTGCTGAAACGAAGACCGCCTCAGGAATTATTATCCCAGATACGGCAAAAGAAAAACCACAGGAAGGTATTGTAATAGCCGCAGGACCCGGTAAGATAGATGAGCCGACCACTGTGAAAGTTGGTGATAAAGTGCTTTACGGAAAATATTCAGGATCCGAATTAAAGTTAGATGGTAAAGATTATCTAATCGTAAAAGAAAGCGATATATTGGGGATTCTTGGGTAAATAATACACTGAGAAAACTAAAATTTTTAGCAATTAACAAGTAACAAATCAAGTGCGCGTAATTTATGTACGCACAAAAAATAAAAGAAAATGGCAAAAGAAATAAAATTTGATATCGAATCAAGAGACGCTTTGAAAAGAGGTGTTGATGCACTGGCGAATGCCGTAAAAGTAACTTTAGGTCCGAAGGGAAGAAACGTAGTAATCGAAAAATCTTTTGGTGCACCTCACGTAACCAAAGATGGAGTTTCTGTTGCGAAAGAAATCGAACTGGAAGACAGAGTAGAAAATATGGGTGCTCAAATGGTGAAAGAAGTTGCTTCTAGAACCAGCGATATCGCCGGAGATGGAACTACTACTGCAACTGTTTTGGCTCAGGCAATCGTTCGCGAAGGTTTGAAAAACGTTGCTGCAGGCGCAAACCCAATGGATTTGAAAAGAGGAATCGATAAAGCTGTAAGTGCTGTCGTTGAAAACCTTAAATCTCAGTCTCAGGAAGTTGGTGATTCTTCAGAAAAGATTAAACAAGTTGCTTCAATCTCAGCAAACAACGATGATACTATCGGATCTTTGATCGCTGAAGCTTTTGGTAAAGTTGGAAAAGAAGGAGTAATCACTGTTGAAGAAGCAAAAGGAACCGATACAACGGTAGATGTTGTAGAAGGAATGCAGTTCGACAGAGGATATCAATCGCCTTATTTCGTGACGAATCCTGAAAAAATGGTTACGGAATTAGAAAATCCTTATATTTTATTGGTGGAGAAAAAAATCTCTTCAATGAAAGATTTACTTCCGGTTTTAGAACCAGTTGCACAAGCGGGAAAAGCTTTATTAATTATCTGTGAAGAAGTTGAAGGTGAAGCTTTAGCTACTTTGGTAGTCAACAAATTAAGAGGATCATTAAAAATTGCTGCTGTAAAAGCTCCAGGTTTTGGAGACAGAAGAAAAGCAATGTTAGAAGACATCGCGATTTTAACGGGCGGAACTGTTATTTCTGAAGAAAGAGGTTTCACTATGGAAAACGCTACTTTAGAAATGTTGGGAACTGCTGAAAAAGTAGTTATTGACAAAGACAACACAACTTTAGTAAACGGTGGAGGTGACGAAGCTCAAATTAAAGGTCGTGTGAACCAGATCAAAGCGCAGATGGAAACTACAACTTCTGATTACGATAAAGAAAAACTTCAGGAGAGATTAGCCAAGTTGGCTGGTGGAGTTGCCGTACTTTATGTAGGCGCTACTTCTGAAATCGAAATGAAAGAGAAAAAAGACAGAGTTGATGATGCCCTTCACGCGACAAGAGCTGCAGTAGAAGAAGGTATCGTTCCAGGTGGAGGTGTTGCTTTGGTAAGAAGTATTCCAACTTTAGATAATTTGAAAGGTGAAAACCAAGATCAGGATACTGGAATCAAAATTGTTAAAAGAGCGATCGAAGAGCCATTAAGACAAATCGTTGCCAATGCAGGTGGCGAAGGTTCCGTAGTAGTTGCGAAAGTTGCTGAAGGAACGGCAGATTACGGTTTCAATGCGAAAAACGACGAATACGTCAACATGTATGAAGCTGGAATTATCGACCCTACGAAAGTGGTGCGTGTTGCTTTAGAAAATGCAGCGTCTGTTGCAGGAATGTTGTTGACTACCGAATGTGTGATCACTGAGGTTAAGAAAGATGAACCAGCAATGCCAATGGGTGGCGGAATGCCGGGAATGATGTAATTAAAAACCGTAAAGGTTACCATTATAAATAAAATAATCCGTTCAATTTTTTGAACGGATTATTTTTTACGTGAAATCCAAAAGTGAGAGTAGTGTTATGAAGACCTCATCTCCAAATTACGTAACAAATTTGAAAAGTAAATAAAATGCGTTTCTTCAAGCAATTGCTTGATAACATTCTTAATTTTATATTTTTCTTCACCTTCTTCAAGTTCATATTTTACAAAATAATACAGTATCGCGTAGTATTTTTTCCATCCCACAGATAGATGATCTAATTGAACCAAATTCAAATATATTTTACACGATTCATATTCTTTCATTTTTAAATAAGCCACCGCACACATGATATTCCAGCAAACATCGTGGTTTTCTTTTCGATCCTGCGGTACAAATTCTCGATCATTATAAATTTGGAACGTGTTATTTTCAATGAGAAAACGCATTTCTTCAGTTCGATCGGTAAAAATTAAATGTTCGAGCACAGCATATTCAAAGCTGCAAACCGATTTTTCTGAGGTTTCTTTATAAATTTCTCTAGCCTTTAGCATTTGAGAATAGATTTCCTCAAAATCTTCCCCGGAATTCTTTAACCAACTTTGAAGAAGCAGAACTCCAAATTTTCGACCTGCTGGCAAAATATAAACTTCCGGACTCAATTCTGTTTCCTTAATTTTTTCTGAATAAATAGCCATGAACTCTTCGTTTTGAGTTAAGAAGGCGCACATGTAAAGAAAACCATAAGCGAACAATTTTGCTTCATTAGAACGTTCATACTTCAGATAGTCCTGAAAATATTGAGAGTAAACCGTTCCTGATAAATCGCGCATTGGATGATGCTCCATGAAAAAAGTTCGGGCTAACGGATATTTTAATAATTTGTGGTGAACATTTGTCAGTAGCGAAGGTGAATCTAAAATTTTCTGGCATAAATCTTCGCTTAATTTCCAGTAGTCTTCCGATGATGAATTTTTTCCAAGGTTACCCAGAAATAAATCAAGTTCATTGTCTACAAGTGATTTCTTAAAAGTGGAAAAATCGGTGTATCCACAATATTTAGCAAGTGTGTCTAAAGTATAAACGGAAAATCCACCACTACTTTTAATCAGACCAAAAAATCTCCGGAAAGTCTGCGGATTAATAAGCGGACCATCTTTTTCAATAGCTATTGACAACTCATTGCAATGAAGTGCTGTGCTGACTTCTTTGCCAAATTGCTTTGAAACAGCGTCGCGCAAATGGTTTAAACTTCTCTCCTCGATATTCATATATTGACAAACATTAAAAACAAATTTAACAAAATTTAACAAATTATATTGTACAAAATTGTACTTTCTATATTTGATTTGAAATATTATCTTTGACACTGAAAGTACAAATGACGGAATTAGAGGTTTTAAAAAGAAGACGGATAAGAATGAGCGAAATCATTTTTATTTCGTCTTTTTTAGTAAGGAAACCACTCGTCTTTTCCTCTTCTAAACTGTAGTCGATATCAATTTTAAAATTTTACAAATAAAAAATGCGTTCAAATAGAACGCATTTTTCAATGATAAGTATAACGACTTTAAATCGTTGTTAATCGTAATGTATTTGTTTTGCCATCTTCATAGGCTGGAGTAGCATTTAGATTAATTACAAAATCTCCTTTTTGTACAAAACCGTTGGTGTGCGCCAACATGTTAACCTGAATAATGGTTTCATCCGTAGATTTTTGCATGTCATAATAGAATGCTCTAACTCCCCAAAGTAAATTTAACATCGTAATTACGCGCTTATTAGAGCTGAAAACGATGATATTAGAATTAGGTCGGTGCGCCGAAATCTGGAACGCAGTATAACCTGAATTGGTTAAAGTTACGATCGCTTCAACATTGGTGGTTTTCGCAATTCTCACCGCAGCCAGACAAATTCTATTCGTAATAAAACGCTCATCAATACATTCGAAATTGTGCTCAATAGGTGAGTTTTTAGTTCTGTAAAAATGAGTTTGTTCAATATTTTTTACAATTTTTGCCATATTCTTCACCACATCTACCGGATATTTCCCCACAGACGTTTCCCCCGAAAGCATCACCGCATCAGCGCCATCTAAAACGGAGTTGGCAACATCATTAACCTCCGCTCTTGTCGGTGTTAAACTGTTAATCATGGTTTCCATCATTTGGGTCGCAATGATTACTGGTTTCGAATAATTACGGGCAATTGCCACCAGATTTTTCTGAATAGCCGGAACTTCTTCCATAGGAACCTCTACACCTAAATCACCACGGGCTACCATGAGTCCGTCGCACTCCATTAAAATTTGTTCGATATTTCGAACACCTTCGGGTTTTTCAATTTTAGCGATAATCGGCGTCTTGAGTTTATTCGTAGGATGATTTTTAATGATTTCTTTTAAATCTATAATATCCTGCGCATGTCTGACAAATGATAATGCGATCCAGTCTACCTCTAAATCAAGCATAAAGTTCGCATCTTCAACATCTTTTTCAGTCAGTGCCGGCAAAGAAACATTTGTATTCGGAAGATTAACTCCTTTTTTAGAACTTAGCGGTCCACCTTGAATTGTTTTTGCACGAACGGTATCAATTTCATTGGTTTCAATAACTTCTAAGACAAGTTTTCCGTCATCGATCAAGATTCTTTCACCAACTTTTACGTCTTGCGGAAATTTCTGGTAAGTCATGTAAACTCTTGTGGAATCTCCTTCAATTTTTTCATTGGTAAAGGTTAATATATCTCCAGGATTCAGGTACGAACCTTCTTTTACAACACCTACACGAAGTTTTGGACCTTGTAAATCTCCCAAGATTCCTACGGAACAACCAAGTTCTTTATTGATTTCCCTGATCGTTTGAATGTTTGTCTTTACAATGTCGTAGTCAGCATGCGAAAAATTTATCCGAAATATATCTACACCTGCCTGTACCAGTTGAATCATCGTCTCCTTATCAGAAGATGCAGGTCCTAGGGTTGCAATTATTTTTGTCTTTTTTAAATATTTATTCATAATATTGAATTAATTGATAGAGCTCCTCTTCGGGGCTGATAAGAAAATCCTGAATCTGAAACATCAGATTTTCAGGGAGCAAAATTACTGAAAAATCATCAAATGGTTCCGATGTCGTGATAATATAGTCAACATCCTGAAAATTTTTAAGTAGAAATGAGGAATCTTCGTCTTCTGTAAACAGTTCTGATGAGGTTTTTTTCTGAATAATCTGCGTCGCACGGTTTGAAATAAAGTGAATGCAAACCTGTGTTGAATGATGAAAAGCCTGAAAACGTGGGAAATAGTAATCGGAAAACTGACCGCGATAAATAAAATCCGTAATCCGTGTAAAATTAAAAGGATTAATAGAATTAAGATGGAAAAAAATTTCGTGATCCGGAACTTCCTTTGCAAAACGTACTAAACCAATGGTAATTTCTTCGTCATGGTCAATATCAAGTATGATCTTTTGGGTTTTCAAGGATACATTGTTTTTTATTTAAAATATAGAAGGCGCGCTGTGCTGCTTTTTCCTCTGCTTTTTTCTTCGAGGTATCGGTCGCATTAGAAATCCTTTCCTCTTCTAACCAAACATGCGTTCTAAAAACTAAATTTTTATTTCCCTGCATTTCCTCAACCGTTTCATAACGTATGCAGAGTTTCTTTTTCTGGCTCCATTCCAGCAGCAAACCTTTATAACTTACAATTTTATTCTCCAATTTGTTTATTTCCGACGGCGTAAGCAATCGTTCCAGAACAATTTTTTTACACGTGTCATAATCCAGATCCAAATAAATTGCGCCGACCAGAGATTCAAATAGATTACCCGCTAAATTTTCGCTTAATGTTGTATTGGATTCGTTTTGAAGAAAATTGGCGAGACCAAGTTCTGTCCCAAGTTTATTGAGATTTTTTCGGTTTACAATTTTAGATTTCATCTGTGTTAAATACCCTTCATTCGCATTTGGATAAGTCGCAAACAGATGACAGGAAATAATGGTTCCCAAAACAGAATCTCCTAAGAACTCCAGGCGTTCATAGTTATTATTTTGCTTAAATTTTGAAGGAGTCTTTAAAGAAAAAGCTTCACGGTAAAGATTGATATTGTGAATGGGATAACCTATTATTTTGGTAATCTCATTGCTTAAATGATAATCTTTCTCCGAGAGGTTTTTTTTTCTTTTGGCTAGGAATTTAGAAATGTACTTCTGTAACTCCATTGATTTGAAGTGCTTAAATTTTAGTAAAAAGTACGCAGGCATTATGTCCGCCAAATCCAAAGGTATTGCTCATAGCCACATTTACTTCTTTTTTCACCGCGTGGTGAAACGTAAAGTTCAATCTGCTGTCAATTTTCTCATCATCAGTAAAGTGATTGATCGTTGGGGGAACTATGTTGTGAATAATGGTATGAATCGCAGCAATAGCTTCTACAACTCCCGCTGCACCTAATAAGTGACCGGTCATTGATTTCGTGGAATTGATTTGAATATCAAATGCGTGCTCACCCAGCAATCGGGAAATTGCATTAGATTCTGCAATATCACCTAATGGAGTAGAAGTCCCATGCATATTGATGTGATCGACTTCATCAGCTGTAATTCCGGCATCTTCCAGGCAATTTTTCATTACGAGGTACGCTCCCAATCCTTCCGGATGAGGTGCTGTCATGTGATAAGCATCTGCGCTCATTCCACCGCCTTTTAATTCAGCGTAAATAGTCGCGCCACGCTTTATAGCATGTTCGTACTCTTCTAAAATAATTGTTCCTGCTCCTTCACCCAACACAAAGCCATCTCTGTCTTTGTCAAATGGTCGGGATGCAGTTGTGGGATCATCATTTCGTGTTGATAAGGCCATCATCGCATTAAATCCACCAACACCGCTGGCTGTTACGGCTGCTTCAGAACCACCACAAACAATGACGTCTGCTTTGCCGAGTTGAATCAGCATTTTAGAATCTATAATTGCATTTGCCGAAGAGGCACATGCAGAAACAGTGGTGTAGTTTGGACCATGAAATCCATATTCTATAGAAATGTGTCCCGGCGTAATATCCGCGATCATTTTCGGAATAAAGAAAGGATTAAAACGCGGAATTTCCGTGTTTGCCCAACCCAATACTTCATGTTCGAAAGTTTCAAGACCACCAATTCCGGAACCCCAGATTACGCCAACGCGGTTTTTATCAACCCCGTCTTCCATAATTCTAGAATGTGTTACCGCTTCACGTGCGGCAACGAGTCCCAACTGCGTATTTCTATCCATTTTCTTAGCTTCTTTCTTATCGAAATGCTCTAGTGGATCGAAGTTTTTCACTTCGCACGCAAATTTGGTTTTAAAATTTCTGGCATCAAAAAGAGTAATAGGAGCAGCACCGCTCTCACCTCTCACGAGGCTTTCCCAGTAATCTTTGGCATTTTTTCCAACGGGTGTAATAGCGCCGAAGCCGGTAACAACTACTCTTTTTAATTCCATAAATTTTTTCTTTGTGATAGAATATTATTTGTTCACTACTTCTTCAATATAAGCAATAGCGTGTCCTACCGTTGTGATTTTTTCTGCCTGATCATCAGGAATCTGAATGTTAAATTCTTTTTCGAATTCCATGATTAATTCAACAGTATCCAATGAATCTGCTCCTAAATCATTAGTAAAGCTAGCTTCTGGAGTAACTTCTGTTTCTTCAACGTCGAGTTTATCAGCGATAATCGCTTTTACTCTTGATGCAATGTCTGACATAGTATTATAATTTTAATTAATTGTTAGTTGCTGCAAATATATAAAATTCTTTATCATTAGCGCTTATTTTAGTAATTTTTACCTACTAAAAGAAGCTTTTTTAATGATTCCGAAAATGTTATTATTTTTCTAAAAGAGAGCTAATATACTTTATTTATCGTAATAATAATGCAATCTAAAATAGCGTACTCATATTATATTTGATGGAGCTGAAAGACATTTTAATAATAAATACTATTACCTACCTTAAACTGTTGAATTCTTGCTCCTTATATAGTACGGTTTAATAAAAAGAATTTGTCATAAACCACTCATTTATCAAAGCTGCAGCTAATCTGGAAGTTTTCTCCGCCTCGTCGAATGTTGGATTAACTTCTGCTACATCCATTGCAATGAGTTTCTCTGAATTTAAAATGTGTTTATATAAATGCATAAAAGCTGCATCTGCAAAAATTCCATTATAAGCCAAAGCAGAAACGCCAGGTGCAATAGCCACATTGAAGACATCCATGCAGATTGTCAAATAAACGACATCAGCTTCTGCTAAAAATTCATCGAGTTTAAGATAGAGATTGGGCAAATTTTCGAAAAAAACTTCTTCGGCTAAAATATATTTCATCCCACTTTGATGGGCGGTATCAAATAATTTCAAAGTATTAGAATTCCGCTGTATCCCGACATGTAAGGAATGAATCGCACCTTCCTGCTTAATTTGCCAGAATCCAGTACCTGAACTTGCGCCAATTTTTGGATCTATTTCCCGATTATCAAAATGTGCGTCAATATTTATGATGCCGATTTTTTTCTGCGGAAAATTTTTTTTAATTCCGGAATAATGGGCGAACATTACTTCATGGCCACCGCCAAATACAATCGATTTGCCATTTCCTTCAAGAACCTTTTGAACTGCTTCTGAAAGCTCCGCCTGTGCTTTTTCTAAATCATGGTCTTCACAAACGATGTTTCCGTAATCTTTTAGTGAAAAGTGCGGATTTACGATCGGAAAATTGGCGGTATTTTTTCGAATGTTGTCTGGAGCATTTTTTGCGCCTTCTCGTCCTTTATTCCTTTTTACGCCTTCATCAACGGCAAAACCATGAAGAACAAAATCATTTTTTTTAATGACTTCATAATTCTCTTCCAGAGAAACCCTTTGAAAAACTCGGTGATATAAAGGTTCATTACCATCGAAACGTCCTTGCCAAATCATCAATTAATTTTTTAGGATTTAATGATTTACAGTTTCTTCTTTTGTATTTTCAGCAAACGCCATCGCGGCATCTTTTACCCAAGAATGTTCACGTTGGGCTTTTCGCTTCGTTTCCAACCGCTTTTTATTACAAGGTCCGTTTCCCTTTAAAACTTCCATGAATTCATCCCACGGCAATTCCCCGAAATCGTAATGTTGGGTTTCTTCATTCCATTTTAAATTTTCATCAGGGACTTTTAATCCTAGAAAATCCGCCTGGGAAACCGTCACATCTACAAATCTCTGGCGCAGATCATCGTTGCTCTCTCTTTTCACTCGATAATTCATCGATTTCTGTGAGTTAGGAGAATCTGCATCATTTGGACCAAACATCATCAGTGCCGGCCACCAGAAACGGTTTAGGGCTTCTTGTGCTAAATCTTTTTGTTCTTTCGTTCCGCGACAAAGCGTCATCAGAATTTCATAACCTTGTCTTTGATGAAAAGACTCTTCTTTACAAATTCGCACCATCGCTCTGGAATAAGGTCCGTAAGAATTTCCCATCAACATCACCTGATTCATAATCGCCGCGCCATCTACGAGCCAGCCGATTGCACCAATATCTGCCCAAGAAAGTGCAGGATAATTGAAGATGCTGGAATATTTTGCTTTTCCGGAAAGCATGTCATTATAAGTAGAATCTCTGTCCGCAGCGATCTCGCCGTTATTCAAAGTTTCTGTGGCGGCATATAAATAAAGGCCGTGTCCAGCTTCATCTTGAATTTTAGCGAGCAACGCCATTTTCCTTCTCAATGTTGGAGCTCGTGAAATCCAGTTGGCTTCCGGCAGCATTCCCACGATTTCAGAATGGGCGTGTTGCGAAATTTGTCTTACCAAAAGTTTTCTGTAATCGTCTGGCATTACATCTTTCGGTTCTACTTTATTTTCTGCCTGTACGTAATCTAAAAATTTATCTTGATTCATAATCGTTGTGTTGAGTTAAATTTAATTTACCGAAATTAATGAGTATCAATTCCGTTTTCGTCCTTTAAATAAAGACCAATTCGCCCATCCGAAAATTCTCCGGCTACAAAAGTTACGGTTTTTTCTGGACTTCGGATTTCATATTCATTGAACTGATAAGGGTTCCCGCTGCGCGGGCCAATAACCTCTTGTTTGCGGTCAGAACAATGCCAATAAAAGTTCCAGATATTTAATCCTTCTACTTTATATTCTTTTTCTTCTTCTACTATTGAAGCAAATTTCCAGGTTTTCATTTTTTCTGTTTTTTTTAAATCTGAAATTAATTAAACGTCATAATTCAACATCACCACATTGGTCGTCGGGTGACACTGGCACGTTAGCACAAAACCGCGCTCAACTTCGTCATCAGTTAAAGCAAAGTTTTTTTCCATAAATACTTCTCCTTCCATAACTTGTGCTTTGCAAGTACAGCACACGCCGCCTTTACACGCAAAGGGTACGGGAAGTTTTTCATCTAAAGCATGATCAAGAATACTTTTTTTCTTGGAGTTTAAGTGGAAAGAATATTCATCGTCATCGATGATTAAAGTGACCATACTTTCCAGATTGGGAATGGCTTTAAATTCGTCGCTCATTTCTGCATTGCCTGCGTCATCTGGCGCTGCATAATATTCATACATGATTTGAAGTGAGGGAACTTTCTTGTCTTTTTTTAGGTAATCCGAAATTCCTTTAATCATTTCAGAAGGTCCACAAATAAAATACGTTGAATCCTGCACTGGAATATCATCAAACCTTTGGAATAAGAGGTCCAGTTTTTCTGCGGAAATACGGCCTTCAAAAAGTTCATCTTCAAAATGTTTTTCTCGGGAAAGAAGGAATATTACTTTTAAACGGCCTTCAAATTTTTCCACCAACTCATCGATCTCTTTTTTAAAGATAATGTCATTAAAGCTTTTGTTGCTAAAAAAAAGATAAGCAGAACTTTGTGGTTCCTGAAAAAGTGCTTCTTTGATATTTGATAATACCGGAGAAATACCGCTTCCGGCCGCCAAACCGATGTAATTCTTTTTATTAGAAGGGTGATAATGCGTATAGAAATGTCCAGAGGGCGCCATTACTTCTATCACATCACCAACTTTTAGCTGCTGGTTTAGATAACTGGAAACTTTACCGTATTCCAAATGCTTTACCAGAATTTCCAGATCGGAATTTTCTTCACTCGGAGCATTAATAATAGAATAGCTACGACGCAAATCTTCTTCCCCAAAAAGAAATCTTACATTCAAATATTGGCCCTGTTTGAAGGAGAATTCATGACGTAGTTGTTCTGGTATTTCAAAGGCGATATGAACGCAATCGTTGGTTTCACGCGTAACTTTCGTAGTTTTTAATTGATGGAAATGATGCATAGTATTTTACAATCTCAAAAAAGTGAGTTCAACAAATATACTTATTTTTTGAAAGGTGAAAACTATAAACCTCAGAGATAAAATCATCCTAAAAGCAACCTACTTATTTGTATTTTTTGTAACTTTATAGATGGATTTTTACGATAAATCGGAAATTTTGACGGATTCAAGGTGGTTTTAAAACGAATAATCGGTAAAATTGTCCTATAATTCGTAATCTCAGGTATTAGAATACTTTTTGTGCGAAGAAATATGAATTAATAATGATTGAAGGAGACATCGGGAATTCAGAAGTAGTGAATTCCCTATGTTTCTAAACTTAAAAAATAACCTTATGAACTTAAATCAATATACCGTAAAATCACAGGAAGCCATTCAGAAAGCACAGCAAATCGCTATGGAATTTGGCAATCAAAGTATTGAACCTCAACATTTGTTAGAGGGAATTTTCCAGGTAGACGAAAATATTTCGGAATTTTTAATGAAGAAATCCGAGGCTGAATTGACTTTAGTGCGCGAAAGAAATCGTGAGAATCTGGAAAAACTACCCAAAGTAGAAGGCGGAAATATTTATCTGTCCCAAACTGCAAATAAAATTTTACTCGACGCTCCAAACGTGGCAAAGAAAATGGGCGACGAATTTGTGACCATCGAACATCTTTGGCTTTCTTTATTTGAGGTCTCTTCACCGGTTTCTCAAATGTTGAAAGATATGGGCGTTACTAAAAATACTTTAGAAACTGCAATTAAAGAACTGCGAAAGGGGTCGAAAGCCACGTCTGCAAGTTCTGAAGAAACCTATCAAAGTTTAAATAAATACGCGAAAAATTTCAACGAACTCGCGGCAGAAGGAAAACTCGATCCTGTGATAGGACGCGATGAAGAAATTCGTCGCGTTTTGCAGATTCTTTCCCGAAGAACTAAAAATAATCCAATCTTAATTGGGGAACCTGGTGTGGGTAAAACTGCGATTGCAGAAGGAATTGCGCATCGAATTATTTCTGGTGATATTCCAGAAAATTTGCAGGATAAAACTTTGTATTCTTTGGATATGGGCGCATTAATCGCTGGCGCAAAATACAAAGGTGAATTTGAGGAACGTTTGAAATCGGTCATTAATGAAGTAACCAAATCCGAAGGCCAAATTATTCTTTTCATCGATGAAATTCATACTTTGGTAGGAGCTGGCGGTGGTGATGGAGCGATGGATGCTGCAAATATCTTAAAACCAGCCTTGGCACGAGGTGAACTTCGGGCGATTGGAGCGACTACTTTAAATGAATATCAAAAGTATTTTGAGAAGGATAAAGCGCTGGAGAGACGTTTTCAGAAAGTGATGGTTGAAGAGCCAGACACAGAATCTGCGATCTCTATTTTGCGCGGAGTTAAAGATAAATATGAAGCACACCATAAAGTGCGAATCAAAGACGAAGCGATTATTGCTGCGGTGGAAATGTCACAGCGGTATATTTCCGACCGATTTTTACCGGACAAAGCCATCGATTTAATTGATGAGGCTTCTGCTAAATTGAGAATGGAAATCAATTCAAAACCAGAAGAACTTGATGTTCTGGATCGAAAACTCATGCAGATGGAAATTGAACTCGCAGCAATTTCCAGAGAAGGGAACGACATTAAAGTTCAGCATTTGAAAGAAGATATTTCTAAAGTTTCGGAACAGCGCAATGAAATTAATGCGAAATGGCTCAAAGAAAAACAAAAATCTGAAGATTTAACGAGCATTAAAAAAGATATCGAAGCATTGAAATTAGAAGCTGAACGCGCGTCCAGAGCCGGCGATTACGCGAAAGTTGCAGAAATTCAATACGGGAAAATTAAAGAAAAAGAAGGTGATTTGCAAAAACTGGAATTGGAGATGCAAAACCATCAAAACGAATTAATTAAAGAAGAAGTCACTGCGGAAAATATTTCAGAAGTTATTTCTAAATGGACAGGAATTCCGGTCACGAAATTACTGCAGTCTGAACGTGAAAAATTATTACATCTTGAAGATGAACTTCATAAAAGAGTTGTCGGTCAGGAAGAAGCGATTGAATCAGTCGCCGATGCTATCCGCCGAAATCGTGCCGGATTAAACGATGAGAAAAAACCCATTGGAAGTTTCTTATTCCTGGGAACAACAGGTGTGGGAAAAACCGAATTGGCAAAAGCACTTGCGGAATATCTCTTCGATGACGAAAATAACATGACCCGAATTGATATGAGTGAATATCAGGAAAGACATTCTGTTTCACGATTAGTCGGCGCGCCTCCGGGATATGTGGGTTATGATGAAGGCGGACAACTAACCGAAGCGGTCCGCAGAAGACCTTATTCCGTGATCCTTTTAGATGAAATTGAAAAAGCGCATCCCGATGTTTTCAATACATTACTTCAGGTTTTAGATGATGGAAGGTTAACGGATAATAAAGGTAGAGTCGTAAACTTTAAAAATTCGATTATTATTATGACTTCTAATTTAGGATCTCATTTGATACAGGAAAATTTTGAAAAGATTACCGATGAGAATGTTGAAGAAGTGGTTGCAAAAACAAAAGAAGAAGTTTTCAGTTTACTCAAACAAACATTACGTCCGGAGTTTTTAAACAGGATTGATGAGACGGTACTTTTCCAACCTTTAAATAAAAAAGAAATCGGCAAAATCGTTCATTATCAGTTAAGAGGTTTTAACGAAATGCTTGCAAAACGGGGAATTATAATGACTGCTACAGAAGATGCGATTACTTATATCACCAACAAAGGCTATGATCCAAGTTTTGGCGCACGACCGTTGAAAAGAGTTTTACAACAAGAAGTGCTCAATAAACTGTCTAAAGAAATTCTCGCTGGTCACGTAAACGACGGTGATCGAATTACGTTAGATTATTTCGATGAAAGCGGACTGGTTTTCAGACCAACGGAATAACCCGAACCTAAAACGTATTTTAAAACCACTGTTCAATTTTGAATGGTGGTTTTTTATGCTCAATTTTATGAGTAAAATATTAATATAATTTGACCGTTTATTTAACAAAACTTTCAAAATCTGGAGCTCAGCGGGAAAAAAGGGTGATTTCGAAAATTTAAATTTGCTATTTAAAGACGAAAATTATAATCTTTTTATTCTTTTTTGTATAAATATTTTTTATCATCCCTTCATTTACTAAAATATTTTCATTAAATCGTAATGTTAAAATAAAATTAAGGTATCGCTACACAATCCTTATAGCGGTAGTTTTTAATAGGGTATGTGTTAAGGCTTAGGAGTTTAAGAATTATTATTGGTTTCATAAATACATTAAATAGTGAATTTTTAAGAAAAATATTTGGGTATGTAAAAAAAATAGCTAATATTTGCAGTGTTCTAATGCTTGCGAAAGCAAAGAATAAATTTTTTTTCATCATTTGTGTTTTTTAGAATCCACCTTCACTGGTGGATTCTTTTATTTTATGAAACACATGATTAGCAGCACCGAAAAATGACTGAAACATGAAAAGCTTTTCTCCAAAATCAGTAAACCTCCTGTTATTTTCACACTTTACCTGTTTCGAAAAAATATCATCAACTCTTGCCTTTTATTATAATCTGCGTGTATTTGTTTTTTCTTCTTATTCTTTTTTTAAACGGAACCAAGAACCATATTTTAAGTCATTATTTTAAAAATTTGACCAATTCGAATTGCGAAAAAAAGAATTGAAAATACGTAAATGAATTGAGGTTCATTAATTTAAATTGAGATTTATAGCTTCTTATTTATACAGAAAATAGATTACACCGCGTTCTAAGATAGTCTGTAATTCAATTAGTTTCATTACTTTTGCACCTCGAAAATTCTCTCATCAATTAGTATTTATTTATATGATTTCGGTTCAAAGTTTAGGTCTTCATCACTCGGGAAATTATCTTTTCCAAAACGTCAATTTTACCATTAAAAAAGATGATAAAATCGGTTTGGTAGGTAAAAACGGCGCCGGTAAATCTACATTGTTAAAGATGCTTACGGGAGAAATTAATTTCTACGAAGGAAGCATTGTTCAAGAGGGAACGGTAACTATTGGTTTTCTAAAACAGGATTTGGATTTTGTTAAAGGACGTACTGTTTGGGATGAAACTTTGCAGGCTTTTGAGCAGATCAATGCCATGAAAAATGAGTTGGAGGACGTTAATCATCAAATGGTTACCAGAACTGATTACGAAAGTGATTATTATGAAAATTTAATCCACCGCATGACGGAATTAAATGATCTTTTAATGCACTACGATGCATATAACTTGGAAGGTGATGTAGAAAAAGTCTTGTTGGGTTTAGGTTTTAAAGCCGATGATTTCCACAAAATCACCGATGAATTTTCGGGTGGTTGGAGAATGAGAATTGAACTGGCAAAACTTCTTCTACAGAAAAATGATTTGATGCTTTTAGATGAGCCTACGAATCATTTGGATATGGAATCTATTATTTGGCTGGAAGCTTTCTTGAAAGATTATCCGGGATCAATCGTTCTTGTAAGTCACGATAAGCAATTTATGACTTCAGTTTGTAACCGAACTTTTGATATTAATAATAGAAAAGTTGACGATTATAAAGCCAACTACACCAAATATCTGGAGCTGAGTAAGGAGAGAAAAGAAAAACAAATTCAAGCCAAGAAAAATCAGGATGTAGAAATTAAGCAAATGGAAGATAATATCAACCGTTTTCGCGCCTCTGCAACCAAATCTTCTTTCGCGCAATCTTTGATCAAGAAATTAGATAAACTTGAAAGAATTGAAGTTGATACCGATGATGTTTCTAAATTTAATATTCGTTTTCAACCCGCTGTAACTCCAGGAAAAGTAGTTTTTGAAGCTAAAAAATTAGGAAAAGCCTACGGCAAAAAACAAATTTTTGATGATGTTGATTTCTTTATCGAACGTGGTCAGCGAATCGCTTTGTTGGGTCAAAATGGTCAAGGTAAAACGACTTTAGCAAAAATATTATCCGGAGAAATCACCGATTATTCTGGTGAATGGAATCTTGGACATAATGTGAATATCGGCTATTTTGCCCAAAACCAGGAAGAAGTTCTAACGCCGAATAAAACCGTTTTAGAAGAAGCTGAAGATTCTGCAACGGAAGAAACCCGCCCGAGAGTGCGCGATTTGTTGGGAAGCTTCCTTTTTCAGGGTGACGACGTGACCAAGAAAACAAAAGTACTTTCTGGAGGCGAGCGGAACCGTTTGGCTTTGTGTAAATTGTTGCTTCGTCCTTTCAATACCTTGATTATGGATGAGCCGACGAACCACTTGGATATTCAATCTAAAGAAATCATCAAATTGGCTTTACAGAAATTCGAAGGAACACTCATCGTAATTTCTCACGACCGGGAATTCCTACAAGGTTTGAGCGATAAAATTTTTGAATTCCGTGATGGCAGAATGAAAGAATTTTTAGGCGATATCAATGATTATCTGGAATTCCGTCAGAAAGAAAGCATCCGTGAAGTTTCTGCAGAGAAATCTAAATTACAGGAATTACGAAATGAACCAGTGGTCGAAAAGGTTGTTGAAAAACCGATCGAGAAAAAAGTGGTGATCGTTTCGAAAGATCAAAAAAATATTCAAAATAAAATTAAGAAAGTAGAAGAACGCATTTCTGAGCTGGAACTTAAAATTGAGGAAATGGAAGCTACTTTTACCTCAGAAAATCCTTCGGCTGAAACTTTGGAAAATTACAATGCTAAAAAAGCAGATTTAGATTTGGCTCTAGAAGAATGGGAATACCTGGGAACGCAGTTGGAATAAATAATTGAACGACCGTTTTATTAAAACAAGTTGAAATCGCCGGAATATCTGGCGATTTTTTTGTTAAGTTTTCTCAGTAAAGAAGACGAAGTAAGAGTCTGCTTACGACCTAAATTCCTATCTTTGATTTTCAAAATTTATTTCTATGAATCACCAACCGGTTGAAGGCTTCTCTAAACTTTCGAAACAAAGAAAAATAGATTGGCTCATTAAAGAGTATTTGAGTGAAGACCGCAATTACGAACAAGTACTTCAGCAATATTGGAACGGCGATCATACGCTGCAAAAGTTGCACGAAGAATTTTCTGAAAACACTATTTCTAATTTTTATATGCCTTACGGAATTGCACCCAATTTTCTTATTGATGGAAAGTTGCTCGCTTTGCCGATGGCTGTAGAAGAAAGTTCGGTAGTCGCGGCTGCGTCTAAAGCGGCAAAATTCTGGATTGATAAAGGAGGCTTCAAAACAACCATCATCAATACCAAAAAATTAGGTCACACTCATTTTATAATGAATGTTGAACCGCATAAAATATTACATTTCTTCAATTTTAAATTAAAGAAAAGATTATTTGAAGCCACTGAAGATATTACTAAAAATATGCGGAATCGTGGTGGCGGTATTTTGAATATTCGACTCATCGATAAAACTGGCGATCTAGAAAATTACTTTCAGCTGAAAGCGAGTTTCGATACGGTAGATTCTATGGGCGCGAATTTTATCAATTCGTGTTTGGAGCAATTTGGTAAAACTTTGAAAGAGGAAGTTGAAAAAGAAGAAAGTTTTACGCAGGATGAAATAGATTCCTTACAGATCGTGATGAATATTTTGTCCAACTTTACGCCAGATTGTATTGTGCGTGCTGAAGTTTCCTGTAAAATTGAAGATTTAAAAGACGACAGTGGAATTTCTAATGAGGAATTTGCGACCAAATTCAAACGTGCTGTTACGATCGCTGAGATTGAACCTTATCGTGCGACTACGCATAACAAAGGAGTTATGAACGGAGTTGATGCGGTGGTAATTGCGACGGGAAATGATTTTCGTGCAACAGAAGCGTGCGCCCATGCTTATGCTTCGAAAGATGGAAAATATTCGAGTTTAACACATTGTACTATTGATAATGGAATTTTCAGATTTTGGATCGATTTACCGATTTCTGTGGGCGTTGTTGGTGGATTGACGAATCTTCATCCGCTCGTGAAATTCTCACTGGCTTTACTCGGAAAACCATCTGCGCAAGAACTGATGAGTATTCTGGCGGTTTCTGGTCTTGCCCAAAATTTCGGAGCGTTGCGTTCTTTGGTAACAACCGGAATTCAGAAAGGACATATGAAAATGCATCTCTTTAACATCTTAAATCAACTAGGCGCTACAGAAGAGGAGAAAAATCATTTCGTCACTTATTTTAAAGACAAAACGGTCACGCATCATGAAGTCATCGCGGAGTTTAACAAAATGAGAAATAAATAAAATGTTTCAAATCTTTTTAGGACTTCTAATTTTAATATTTGGGATTTTTCTGAAAGTCACCAAAGATGCAGGTTTCGCAAAATCAAAAAAGTTCTCGTGGATTTTTATTGCACTTGGAATACTATCAATCATCGCGAAACTAGTGCTCTATTATCAAACCGGAAAAATATAATTGAAATCACGTTTAATAATCTTTGTAAAGAAAAGTTGACAGCACATTACATTAAAAGAATTTATATCTAATTATGAAAAATACAACATTAATAATCGGAGCCATTTATGGTTTGGTTTCCGTGATTTTAGGCGCTTTCGGCGCGCACGCTTTAAAAAAAATAATCTCGGTGGAGAAACTGGCCAGTTTTGAAACCGGTGTAAGATATCAAATGTACGCTGCTTTATTTTTATTAATTGTAGGGTACATTTTAAAATTTGAAACCCCTTCAGAAAAATGGATTTCCATTTTTATGATTGCCGGAACATTTATCTTTTCGGTGAGTATTTATCTGTTGGCTTTTAGCGAAGTTGCGGCAATTCCCTCCAAATTTATAGGGCCAGTAACGCCGCTCGGTGGATTGTTAATGATTATTTCCTGGGCGATGCTTATTTTCTATTTTATCAAAAATAAGGTTTAAATGTTCTTTTTCATCTTTGGCCTTAATAAAAAACCTGTTGGTAAGGAGCAGCGCAAAATCATGAAAAATGGTTTTGAAGTGAATGCGATAATTACGGTGTATAAAAATTATTTTGAATTGTTTTTTATCTCCTTAATTCCACTGGGAAAAAAATACAGCATTTATATTCCTCATTCTGATGAATATTATGAGCAAGGTTTATTTTCGAAAATGCCAGCTGAATATTTAGAAATCTGCAAAGAAGTCGGTAGAAAATATTAAATATGACTAAACCTAGACTTGCCTTATTTATTGGGATTCTGTGTATTTCCATCTTTCCTGTTATTGTTCGGATGAATCTTACTTCCGGTTTAATCGCCGCATTTTACCGTATGGCAATTGCAACGGTTATTATACTGCCTTTTGCACTTTACAAGAAAAAACTGCATTTAGAAAATTTTAAAATTCTTCTCCCAATTGGGCTTTGCGGAATTTTATTTGCCTCCGATATTGCAGTTTGGAATATTGCGATTCAAAGTTCTTCTGCAACCCAAGCTACGTTATTGACCAATCTTTCACCTATTTGGCTTGGAGTTTTTTCCTTTATATTTTTAAGTTACCGACCACGGAAAAGTTTCTGGCTTGGGACATTCATCGCCTTAATCGGTATGATTGTTTTCGTGGGTTTTCAAAATATTTTAGAATTTAAATTGGACTTTGCGTTTTACCTTGCCATTCTCTCTGGAGTGTTATACGCGATCTATATTTTAGTCAGCAAAAGTGTTTTGGCAAAGATGACTGTTATTACTTTCATCACGTACAGTATGATTTCTAGTACCATTTTTCTACTGATTATCAATATTATTTTCGGCGAAAAATTCTTTGGCTTTTCAGAAAAAGCGTGGATTTCACTATTTATTCAGGGAATCGTTTGTCAGTTAATTGCTTGGTTGCTCATCAGCTATGCGACTCAAAATATGCGGGCGACAAGAGTTTCCTTAAGTTTGCTGAGTCAGGCCATTTTTGCCACGATCTTGGCCGCTATTTTTGTGAACGAAACAATCACAGGAATTCAAGTAATTGGCAGCATAATTATTCTAGCAGGAATTGCCACCACGTTTTATGAGAAAACCGCAATAGCAAATTCATAATTTATATTGAAAGTAAATAAGCTCGCATTCAGAGACGGTTAATTTTATCTTTTAATTTAGTAAAATTCAAATCGGTTGCTTTAGGATCTTAATGGTTCAGGCGTCAATTTCGTGATAGAAAGTTATTATAATTGCCAATAAATCATAGGAAATTAAAATAAACAAGGTTGGTCGAATTGCTTAGTTCAATTACCTATTAAACATTCACAATTTTTAGACCTTTAATTAATGCGAGTTAACGGAGTTTTTTGATGTTATTTAAAATTCGCACTTGCTTTATTCATATTAAATATATACATTTGTTAAAAATAATATAAGATGAATTATTCCAAAATGAAATCCGTTCTAGCATTATTAACGATTAGTGGTGCGCTTTTAATTTCTTGTAACAAAACTGAACAAACTGAAGCGGTAACGGACGCTCCTGTTGAGACTGTTGCAACTGACGGTGCTGCCGATGCTGCTGCCAAGCAAGACACCATCAATATCACATTAAATGGTAATGATAAGATGCAGTACGATCTTTCAGAAATCGATGTTTATGAAGGTCAAACTGTTGTTCTAACTTTAAACCACACTGGAACAATGCCGGTTGCATCAATGGGCCACAACTTTGTGCTATTGAAAAATGGTACTGATCTTGAAAAATTTGAAGCAGAAGCAGCGAAAGCTCAAAAAGAGGGTTATATCCCCGCTGACACAAGTGAAATTATCGCACATACCAAATTATTAGGTGGTGGAGAATCTGACACGATTACTTTCCAGGCTCCAGCAAAAGGAACTTATGATTATATGTGTTCATTCCCAGGACATTACTCCATGATGAAAGGTAAATTCAACGTAAAATAATTCTAGAATTTTAAACTTTCTCAGCGTTCGAAATTAACGGATTGGTAATTTTTACCGGTCCTTTTTTCATTAAATGGTCTGTCTGCTGGTGTTTAGAAAAATGCAGCTTTTATACATATCATTTATTACATTTCAGATTTAGACGGTAGAAATTAAACTTATTTCTATCGTTTATTTTCTTTGAAATTTATTCCATACAAAAGGTTTAAGATAATTACCAAAGTTTCGTGCTTACATTGGGGTTGTATTTTTTATTTTATATGAAAAAAATCGGCAGTGATTTTACTTTAAATGGATGTAATGATGTATTTTCCGCCAAATTATGATGCGGTTACAACCATTATCTTCTAAATTTTATTAAATTTGTAAATCTTTAAAAAAATAAAAATCTAACAAAAATATTATGAATCTTCACGAGTACCAATCGAAAGAAATTTTGGCAAAATACGGCGTAAACATCCAGAGAGGTTTTATCGCTAACACTGTGGAAGAAGCAGAAGCAGCCGCGAAAAAACTGACAGAAATGAACGGAAATGAAGGCTGGGTTGTAAAAGCACAGGTTCACGCAGGTGGACGTGGTAAAGGCGGCGGCGTTAAGTTTTCTCCCAACATGGAAAAACTGAAAGAAAATGCTAAAAACATTATCGGAATGCAGTTGGTTACTCCACAAACTTCTGCGGAAGGGAAAAAGGTGAATTTCGTTTTGGTAGCTGAAGACGTTTATTATCCAGGTGAAACTGAAACCAAAGAGTTTTACGTTTCTATCCTTTTAGACAGAGCGCAAGGGAAAAACATGATCGTTTATTCTACCGAAGGTGGAATGGATATCGAGCACGTTGCAGAAGTAACGCCTCATTTAATTCATAACGAAGTTGTTGATCCTTCAGTGGGATTGCAAGGTTTCCAAGCGAGAAAAATCGCTTTCAACTTAGGTTTAGAAGGTGCTGCTCATAAAGATTTCGTAAAATTTATCGCTTCTTTATATAATGCTTATGTTGGAATTGATGCAAGTCTTTTTGAAATCAACCCGGTTTTAAAAACTTCTGACAATAAAATTATCGCTGTTGATGCTAAAGTTTCTTTAGATGACAACGCGTTATTCCGTCACAAAGATTTGGCTGAATTAAGAGATACAAGAGAAGAAGATGCAACGGATGTTGAAGCTGGTGAAGCTGGTTTGAACTTCGTGAAATTGGATGGTGACGTTGCCTGTATGGTAAACGGTGCTGGTCTTGCGATGGCGACTATGGACATTATTAAATTATCTGGTGGTAACCCAGCAAACTTCTTAGACGTTGGTGGTACTGCTGATGCAGAAAGAGTTCAGAAAGCTTTCGGAATTATCTTGAAAGATCCAAACGTAAAAGCAATTTTGATTAACATCTTCGGTGGAATCGTCCGTTGCGACCGTGTTGCTCAAGGTATCGTAGATGCTTACAAAGCCATGGGAAGTCTGCCAGTTCCATTGATCGTGAGATTGCAAGGAACCAATGCAGTAGAAGCAAAACAATTGATCGATGATTCTGGCTTGCCAGTTCATTCCGTGATTACGTTGGAAGAAGCTGCTAATAAAGTAAAAGAAGTTTTAGGTCACTAAAATTTTCGAATTATAAAAGAGAAACCGTTTCATAAATTTGAAACGGTTTTTTTTATTTTTAGGAGCCGGGAACCTGCTCTTTGTTATATCTATTGTTCCGCCTTGGCCTTTCTTGAGCCTGCCGAAAGGCTTCACAATAGGATGTCACTGCGATCAGGGCTACGTACCATTGCGAAAATAAGCTCTAGATGAATAATTAGATTTATACAAAAACAATTATTCTGCACCAACTTTATTCACTATTTGAGAAGTCAATTCTGCTTGTGTGGCCAGTTCAATACCTTCCTTTTCCAGTTTGCTTTTTAATCTCATCAATGCATCGGTTTTTACTTTGTTGATGTTGGATCCACTTTTCATAAAAAATCTTGCCTGCATATAAAATATACCAAATGATTGTTTTTGAATAAAAACTTGAGCGTCGTCTACGTGATCCGCGAAATCAAAGGTTTTAATCTCATTTAAAATTAAATCGCTTACTTTTTCTAAATCCTGATTATTAGAAATTTGAATATCTAAAAAAACCTTTCGTTGACCCGACGCAGAATAATTCGTAAACGGTGCGCTGAAAACCAATTGATTGGGAACGTGGACTTTTTTACCTTCATCGGTAATGATTTTGGTTGTCAGAAAATCAATACTTTCTACCGTTCCCGAAACATCTTTTATAGTGATGTAATCACCTACGGCAAAAGCTTTATCCACTCCAATTAGAGCGCCTGAAAACATCGATGAAACCAAATCCTTCAAAGCTACACCCGCGATAACACCGGCAACTCCAAGACTTCCGATAAACTTTAACACAAATCCGCCCATTCCCATGATTTCCAAAGAAATAAATGCACCTGAAAGGACGATGAGGAATTTAAAAACTTTAATTAAAGCAACAACAGATTTATTTTTACTTTTCGGGAAAAATTTATGAAAGATGCGAACCGCTATTTTACTTAAGAACGAGCTTAAAGTTAAAAAGAGAAGGAATATTAATATTCCCACGATAATTTGTGGTGTTGCCCTTGCAAAGCTCGTATACCAGCGATTCAGAACAGAAACTATAATGTCGTAATAATCCATAAGTCAAATGTATCAATAATTTTAGCTGTCGTCATAGCAAATTTCTTTCCAATTATAATTTATTAATAATTTTCAATATTATGTATCTTTGTCGCCCACAAGAAAAACGGCTTGTTGATTTCCGCTCCGGCGGAGGTAGGAAAGTCCGGACACCTTAGAGCAGCAAAGCGGATAACATCCGTCGGTCGTGAGATCAGGACAAGTGCAACAGAAAGTATGTATATTAATTTATAGTGAAACCAGGTAAACTCTTTGCGGTGCAATGTTAAGTATATCGGATTACTTGATTCGTCAAGATAGGAGTGGCTCGCTCCAAAAACCGAGGGGTAAACAGCTCAAGCTTTGCAGTAATGTACAGCGTAGATAAATAACAAGCATTTTGACTTCGGTCAATCTACAGAATCCGGCTTACAGTTTCTCTTGTGGGTTTTTCCAAAAAAAATAAAGCAGAAATTTTAATTCCTGCTTTCTAATTTATTCATTTTCCAATTGATTCTTTGCGTCTTCCAAACCTTCAGTTGCCTTTTCAGAAAGTGTCGGAAATTTCAAGTCCATTCCTTCCAAAGCATCAATGATAATTTGAATGGCTGCAACGCGCGCGAACCATTTGTGGTCCGCCGGAATTACAAACCAAGGCGCATAATCTTTAGACGTTTCATCAATCGCTTCTTCATAAGCATCCATATATTTTCCCCATAATGCACGCTCAGATAAATCGCCTGCTGCAAACTTCCAGTTTTTATCTGGTTCTTCGATACGGTCTAGGAATCTCTTCTTTTGTTCTTTTTGGGAAACGTTTAGAAATATTTTAATAATCGTTGTTCCATTTTCCGACAGATGCTTTTCAAAATTCCGAATACTTTCATATCGGTTTTCCCAAAATTCATTATCAAAATCATCAACAGAATCCCAAACCTTTTCGCTTAAATTATATTCTGGATGAACTTTGCAAACAAGCACACTTTCGTAGTGACTGCGGTTAAAAATTCCTATTTTCCCTTTTGCCGGCAAGGCGATATAATGTCTCCACAGAAAATCGTGATCATACTCTTTATCATTTGGCGTTTTAAAACTGTGCACATCGCAACCTTGTGGATTTACACCACCGAAAACATGCTCAATCAAGGAATCTTTCCCTGCAGCATCCATCGCTTGAAGAACGATCAGTAAAGATTTGCTACCATCTGCATACAGTTTTTCCTGCAGTGCACGAAGCTTTTCTTTTTCATCTTCAAGCATTTTCTTACCCTCTTTCTTCTTCAGTTTTCCCTCGTACTCAGTTTTGGTGTCTTTGATATCGAACTTCCCTTTAACAATGAAATTGTCAGTAAAATCTAAATCCATAGGTTTAATATTTCTACTAAAATAAAAAAATCATTTCAATTAAGAAATGATTTTATAGATTATTGTAGAAAACAATATCTCTAACTGTCAATTTTTAGTTATATCTATCCTTTCTTTCAACATACCCTTCATGTGTCCGAAATCGTTCAACATTTCCCTGTATTGTAACTACGGATCTTTCATTTTTGGGATCATTGGAATATACTTTGATATCTTTCGAAAATGCACCTACAAGACCAGTGTTATAACCGACTCTTAATATGGCTGATTTTCCAGGCATAATGGGCTCTTTGGTTATTTGTGGAGTTGTACATCCGCACGCGGCTTCAACTTTAGAAATAATTAGAGGTTTATCACCAACATTAGTGACGGTAAATAGTCGGACTCCATCGTCACCACTTTGTATTTGGCCGTAGTTAATGATCGTTTTGTCAAAAGAAATGGTTTGCGCCATTGCAAATGCAAATGAAGCAGTTAAAAGTAAACTTGTAAATATTTTTTTCATGATTTTAAATTTCTTTAAGTTGTGTTTTGATTAATGTGAATAGTTAAAGTTAAGAATTATTTTAACAGTGCACCGTAAAATTTTTCCTGCACAGCATGAAATCGTTTTTTTTTTCTCTCTTTTGGGAATTATCTTACTCGAAAACTCAATAGTATAAGTGTAATGTTCTACTAAAAAAAAAATCATTTCAAATAAGAAATGATTTTATAGATTATCGTCAAAAGACAGTTAAAAAACACGTCTTATTGAGAATTTATTTTAATCTTTTTTTACTGCAGCAGCGGGCATTACTTTGGTTGCAGGAATAGCTTTGGCATCAGCGTCTACAGTTCCTTTAATATTGATTACAGCTCTACCATTTTCAGGATCGTTTGAATAAACTTCAATAATTTTTACAAACGGACCTGCTATTTTTGTATCGTAACCAACTTTCAATTGTGTTGTTTTACCTGGCATAATTGGTTCTGTAGTTACTTCCGGCGTAGTACATCCGCATCCTGCCTTAACTTTAGAAATGATTAGCGGTTTATCTCCCGTATTTTTTACGGTAAATACACGATGTCCATCATCGCCCAACTTCACTGTTCCATAATCAAATGTTGTTTTATCAAAAGAAATGGTTTGCGCCGAAGCAAATGCAAATGAAGCACTTAATAGTAGACCGGCAAATATTTTTTTCATGATTTTAAAGTTTTTAAGGTTGTGTTCTGATAAATAATAACAGACAAAGTTAAAAATTATTTTAATAGTAAAGAAAATTTTTTTTATTTGTCTATTTTTGTAGACTAAAGCCCAAAGATAGATTCTATGCAGATTTCAGATAAATATTCCCCGCGGGAAACCGAGAAAAAATGGTACGATTACTGGCTCGAAAATAATTATTTTCATTCCGAACCGAACGAAAAACCGCCGTATACGATTGTAATTCCGCCACCAAATGTGACAGGAATTCTTCATATGGGTCATATGCTGAACAATACAATTCAGGATATACTGGTTCGCAGAGCGAGAATGCAGGGATTTAATGCATGCTGGGTACCTGGAACGGATCACGCATCAATCGCTACCGAAGCGAAAGTCGTAGCGAAACTGAAAGAAGAAGGAATTAATAAAGCCGATATCAGCCGCGAAGAATTTTTAAAACACGCCTGGGACTGGACCGACAAATATGGCGGAACAATTTTAGAGCAACTGAAAAAATTAGGTTGTTCTTGCGATTGGGAACGAACGCGTTTCACCATGGAACCAAAACTTTCTCAACAAGTGGTGAAATCTTTTGTCGATTTGTATAATAAGGGTTTGATTTACAGAGGTTATCGAATGGTGAACTGGGATCCGGAAGCGAAAACCAATATCTCTGATGAAGAGGTTATCTTCAAAGAGCAAAACGGAAAACTGTATTACCTTAAATATAAAATTGAATCTTCGGCGGGTTCAGGTAAAGATGAATATTTATCTGTTGCAACAACTCGTCCCGAAACGATTTTTGGTGATACGGCCGTTTGTATTAATCCAAACGATGAACGATATGCGCATTTAAAAGGAAAAAATGTTATTGTTCCTATCGTAAATCGTGTGATTCCAATTATTGAAGATGATTATGTGGATATTGAATTCGGAACTGGAGCGCTGAAAATTACGCCGGCTCACGATACCAATGACTATGAAATTGGAAAACGTCATGGTTTACCAATGATCGATTCTTTAGACGATGATGCGAATTTGAATGATCACGGTTTACATTATTCTGGTAAAAACAGATTCGTCGTTCGTAAAGAAATAGTAAAAGAATTAGAGCAAAATGATCTTTTGTTAAAAGCTGAGGATTACGTTAATAAAGTAGGAACATCAGAAAGAACAGGTGCGATCATCGAACCGAAAGTTTCTGTTCAGTGGTTTCTGAAAATGTCAGAAATGGCCAAACCAGCTTTGGATGTGGTGATGAATGATGAGGTAAAATTTCACCCGGAAAAATTTAAGAATACCTACAAACACTGGATGGATAATATCCGCGATTGGAATATTTCACGACAGCTTTGGTGGGGACAACAAATCCCAGCTTACTTTTATGGCGAAGGACAGGATGATTTCGTCGTGGCAGAAACCATTGAAAAAGCCTTAATACTTGCTAAAAAAAAGTCCCAAATCTCAAATCTCGAAGTCTCAGATCTTCATCAAGACGAAGACGCACTCGACACTTGGTTCTCATCCTGGTTGTGGCCAATGTCGGTTTTCGACGGCCTTAACGATCCTGAAAATAAAGATATCAATTACTATTACCCAACTTCTGATTTGGTAACTGGACCAGATATTATCTTCTTTTGGGTGGCCCGAATGATCATGGCAGGAATTGAATATAGAAAAGAAGTTCCCTTTAAAAATGTTTATTTCACTGGAATTGTGCGGGATAAACAGAGACGAAAAATGTCCAAATCATTGGGGAATTCTCCAGATCCAATTGAGCTCATAGAAAAATATGGCGCAGATGGCGTTCGCGTCGGGATTTTATTGAGTTCGGCTGCCGGAAACGATTTGCTTTTCGATGAAGAATTAATGTTGCAGGGAAGAAATTTCGCAACTAAAATCTGGAACTCCAATAAATTAATTCAAGGTTGGAAAAAAGACGATTCCATAAAATCCAATAAGGCAGACAAACAAGCCATTTCCTGGTTCGAAAATCAAATGGATAAAACCATTGTTGAAATTGCGGATCAGTTTGAGAAGTTCCGAATTTCGGATGCGTTACACTTATTATACAAATTAATTTGGGACGACTTCTGTTCCTGGTATTTAGAAGCCATTAAACCAAATTATGGCGAGGCGATTTCTACGGAAGTTTATGATCAAACCATTCACTATTTCGAAGAATTAATGAAATTGTTACATCCATTCATGCCTTTCTTGTCAGAGGAATTATGGCAGAATATTTCAGAAAGATCGGTGGAAGAAGCTTTGGTGATCTCGCAGCAGAAAAAGGTGACAGAATTTGATGAAACTTTAATTAAAAACTTTGACACTTCAAAAGAAATTATTTCAGGTATTCGAAATTATCGCCAAACTAAAGGGATTTCACCACGAGAGAGCGTTGAAGTTTTCACTAATTCGACTTCTTTTGAAAATGAAGAATTGATCCGAAAATTAGCCAATATCACGACGCTTCATTTTGGAGAAAAGACCGATAAACCAGCATTTTCCTTTCTCGTTGGTGGCACGGAAGTTTCAATTCCTTTAAGTGAAAATCTTGATTTGGGGGAAGAAAAAATTAAAACTGAGGACGAAATTAAATATCTGAAAGGATTTTTAATCTCCGTTGAAAAGAAACTTTCTAATGAAAAATTCATGGCTGGAGCTCCGCAACAGGTTGTGGATATCGAATTGAAGAAACAAAAAGACGCGCAAGATAAATTAGTTTTACTGCAAGAAAAATTGAAAACATTATCATGAAGCATATCGACAGCATAAAAAAACTCTTCACCAAAAATTTTATTGAAAATCCTTTAATAGAAACTTTTGAAGCAGGAAATCTTAAAAGTTCGAGTGGCCATTTAATTGCCAGTGATCCTTTAATCACCAGTGAAATGCCCGCCTTTTCGACGATTTTTCCGATCGGTGAATTTCCGGTTTTGGTGCATAAAGAGATAGAAAGTAACTGTATTGCTTATGTAGAAGTAGTTTTCAGTGAAGCTCCCGTTACGAGTTGGCTTTTGGCCACTTCAGAAGGGCAACATATTACTGACTTGAAAGATGAAGAAATTTACGGATTCCCTGTGGAAAGCGGTATGGGTTGTCTTATGGATTTGGAATCTCAAAAGGATCTGAATAGTTTGGAGCAACATTTGTTTCAAAGAAAAGGCGCTGATTTCATGGGAATTTATGAGGAGTTTTTCCATGAACATTTTTTTCAGCAAGACGGCGCGGTGAATCAATTTGCTTTCTTAAATCCGCACGAGGAAAAAGATGGGAATATTTTCGCTTTTGAAACTGGATATGGTGAAGGTTTCTACGCGAGTTATATTGCATTCGATGAAAATAATAATCCAGTAAAATTGATTTGCGAATTTATTGAGATTATTTAATAGCTTTAAACCTCATTATTTTATTAATGTATAGTTTTTACCAAAATGAATATTACTACCGAACAACCTAAAATTATTGTAATTGGAAGTTCTTCAATAGATTTAGTTTTAAATACCGAACATCCGCCACAACCAAACGAAACGGTAATGGCCGAGAAATCGGAAAGTTTCTTTGGTGGCAAAGGCGCAAATCAAGCTGTGGCAACATCACGATTGGGCGCCAGCGTTTATTTTATTGGCGCAGTCGGCATGGATCCTTTCGGGCAGCAAATTATGCGGAATTTAGTTGATGAAGGCGTTAACGTCGGTTATATTGTGGAAACGGAAGAAGCTTCAACAGGAACTGCTTATGTAATTGCCGCCAACGGTGTAAATTCGATTGTAGTTGTTCCAGGCGCGAATTATTGCCTTAACGAAAAACATGTGGCAGAAGCTGAGAAATTATTCACTACAGTTGATTTGGTACTTCTTCAGTTAGAAATCCCAATGGAAACTGTAGATTATGCTTCAAAATTAGTTGTGGCTAACGGTAAAAAAATGGGTATTTATGCTTCTCCTGCAAAGAAATTAAATCCTGAGGTTATTGAGAATGCCACTTTTATTGTTGCCAAAAGTAATGAGCTTTCTATTATTTTCGGCGATGAGCCGCGAGAACAGATTTTACGAAAATTTCCAAATAAGTTATTCGTTCGCGATGATACCAATTCTACCACTTATTTTAACGGAACTGAAATGAAATATTACCGTAATGATCACGATTCAGTACTGCACAAAATGGGAATGGGCGATGCTTTTGCGGGCGGATTTGCCGTTGCACTTTGTCACGGAAATTCGATAGATGATTGTGTTCGTTTCGGCAACGATGTTTCTCTAAAAGTAACTAAAAATAGAGGTTCACAACGTGGTTTGCCTTATCTGAAAGACATCGTTCAGGAATAAACCACTATTCATGTCACAACGCTTTATTCAAAAATGAGCCTAAAATTTTATAATTTTAAAAATCAATTCCACTCTATTTTGCAAGTGGAATTTTTTTTACAATGAAAGAACTATTTTTAAAAACACCGGACGAATATCCACTTTCTGTAAAGGTTTTCCAGCCTGAAATTCCAAACAATAAAGTCTTACTTCTTAACTCAGCAACCGGAGTTAAGCAGCAAATCTATTTTTCATTTGCCAAGTACATGTGCGAAAACGGATTTACAGTGCTCACCTACGATTACCGCGGTATAGGTGAATCTAAACCTAAAATTATGAAGGGTTTCCAGGCAAGTATGCGTATCTGGGGAACTGTTGATTTTAAGACGCTTACCGATTTTATCCAAGAGGAATATCCACATTATCTTAAATATTGCTTGGGGCATTCTGTTGGTGCTTTAATTTTAGGTATGAATGAAGATTCCCAAATTTTTAAGAAGTTTATTTTTGTGGCGACGCAGGACGCACATATCTGGAATTTAAAATTTAAAATTGCTGTTGCAGCTTTGTTGGGCTTTGGTATTGCACTTCCAGTAATGAGCCATTTTTTTGGATATTTCCCCGCGCATCGCTTCGGCTTGGGAGAATCATTGCCTAAAGGTGTAGCTTTCGATTGGCAGACTTTAATCCTGAATAAAAAATCGACGAGCAAACTTTATGAAAAAAATGAAGAAGACTTTTCAAATTGTTTAACTCAAGAAACATTTATTATTCACGCGGAAGATGATTCCTGGGTGACCGATAAAGGAATGCATAATTTAATGAAGTCGGTTTATCCTAATTTAAAATCTACTTATAGAGAAATTCGGGTTTCAGAATCAGAGAAAGGGGAAATTGGTCATATCAATTTCTTCAGAAGTTTTAATAGAAATCTTTGGAAAATAATTTTAGATGAGCTGTAAAAAATAGAATAAGAAGAAAATCCCTAAATTTACATTTCTCACAAAATATAACTGGAATGAAAATATATACCAAAACAGGGGACAAAGGACAAACTGCACTTTACGGTGGAACCCGCGTTTCTAAAGCGTCGGCCCGCGTGGAAGCTTACGGAACAATTGATGAATTAAACTCATTTATCGGAGTTGCAAAAAGTGAAGTGACCGATGAACAAGTTCTTTCGCAACTCAAAAAAATACAGTTCGATCTTTTTACCGTAGGCTCAGAATCTGCAACGCCAACTGACAAATTAACTTTAGCTAACGGAAAATCCCGATTAGCGTTGGCAATCTCTGAAAAAGAAATTGAAGAGCTTGAACATTGGATGGATGAATTTGAAAAAGATTTAAAACCCTTGCAATATTTTATATTACCTGGTGGCGGAAGATCCGCAACGTCACTTCATGTTTGTCGGACAGTTTGTCGGCGCGCAGAACGCAGTTTGGTATTCCTGAATGAAACAGAAGAAGTCCGTCCGGAATTATTAAAATATTTGAATCGCTTGTCGGATTATCTTTTTGTCTTAGCGCGCCACGCTTCTAAACTAAATAATGAATCGGAAGAATACTGGAATCCAAATGACCGGTAAAGCGCTTCTTTTTATCAACGGCGTTCCGCCTAAAATTTTACCCGAAGTCGAGGATTACTCCTTGATTGCCTGTTCTGACGGAGCTTTTCATTATTTGAAAGAAAAGAAATTCCCACTTTCAAAGTTAGATTTTATATCGGGTGATTTTGATTCTCACGCTGGTAATGATGAAGGGGTTTATCAGGAGAAATTTATTTATACGCCGGATCAGGATAAAACTGATTTTGAAAAATCTTTAGAAATTATCAAAAACCGCGGGTTTACAGAAGTTCATGTGTATGGCGCTTCCGGTGGGGAAATGGATCATTTTCTGGGTAATTTAACTGTAGCTTTTAAATTTAAAAATCTTCTCAGAATCACTTTCTATGATGAATTCGCCACTTATTTCTTTTCACCTAATCAATTAGTTTTAAATGATGTTCAGCATCGAACAATTTCATTATATCCTTTTCCTGAAACAAAAAGTGTTACTACAACAGGATTGAACTGGTCTTTAAATAATGAAAACTTAAATCTTACCACCCGAATTGGAACCCGTAATTTTGCAAAAGAAAGTCAGGTAACGATAGAGTTTGAGGAAGGAGATTTGATTATATTTTTATCACATCAACCATCGGAATAATTTAACGGAATTTTAAAATAAAAACCCAACTTTTTTTACCAACTTTGCATTCTTTAACTGAACAACGTTACACCCAATATGAAAATTAAATATTCAGAACTTATAGACCAGACGCTCTATTTTCCCACCGAAGAATTCAGTGTAACTGAAAATAGTCTCAACTTTCATGATATTCCTTTGATGGACGTAGTTGAGCAGTTTGGGACACCGCTGAAGTTTAATTATCTGCCAAAAATTTCAACCAATATTCAGCGGGCAAAAGCTTGGTTTAAAGAAGCTTTTGAAATTAACGATTACAAAAAAAATTACCGATACTGTTACTGCACAAAATCCAGCCACTTTGCTTTTGTCTTGGAAGAAGCCTTGAAAAACGACATTTCAATTGAAACATCTTCCGCTTATGATATGGACATTGTGAAATCTCTTTTCGATAAAGGAAAGTTCGATAAAACAGTTGAAGTGATTTGCAACGGTTTTAAAACTGATGATTATTTGGCGAAAATTTCCGGGCTCATCAATAGTGGTTTTCACAATATCACGCCTATTTTAGACAACTATCGGGAATTGGATAAACTTACAGAAAGTATTGATACAACCTTCAATATAGGAATTAGAATTGCGTCCGAAGAAGAACCAAAATTCGAATTTTATACGTCGAGATTGGGGATTGGTTACAAAGACATTATTCCTTATTACAGCCAAAAAATTGCCGAACATCCCAATGCAAGGTTGAAGATGTTACACTTTTTCATCAATACCGGCATTAAGGATACTGCTTATTACTGGAATGAATTATATAAATGTTTGCGTGTTTATGCACGTTTGAAAAAAATTGCACCCGAAGTTGATTCTTTGAATATCGGTGGCGGTTTTCCCATCAAAACTTCATTAAATTTCGATTACGATTACCAATATATGGTCAACGAAATTGTTTCGCAGATCAAGAAATTCTGCGAAGAAGAAGGCGTTGAAGAACCAAATATCTACACCGAGTTTGGTAGTTTTACAGTCGGCGAAAGCGGCGGTCATCTTTACAAAATTATTTCCCAGAAACGCCAGAACGACCGTGAAAAGTGGAATATGATCGATTCTTCATTTATGACGACACTTCCCGATACTTGGGCGATTTCCCGCAAATTTATCATGTTGCCACTCAATCGGTGGGAAGACACGTACGAACGCGTTTTCCTCGGTGGTCTAACCTGTGATTCCGACGATTATTATAATTCTGAGCAACATACCAATGCGATTTATTTGCCGGTTTTTAGCGATACAAAACCACTCTATATCGGATTTTTCCATACCGGTGCTTATCAGGAAACAATTGGCGGCTACGGCGGTGTTCACCACTGTTTGATGCCTCAGCCGAAACATATTTTGATCGATAAAGATGAAGAAGGCAACTTTACCTACAGCGTTTTCCGGGAAGAACAAAAACCCGAAGACGTCCTTAAATTATTGGGATATTAAGAAGAAATAAATCTTGAAATATATGAGGAGCAACCAGTGAGTTGCTTCTTTTTTTATGCAGTCCCGCTGTTCACTTTATCCCCTCTACCGAAAGCGGTATCGGGGGATGCCGTTTCCATCGGGGCTAAAACTTCATCCATTTTATATTTCGAAGGGAAGAAAATCTTTAAAATAATGGTCCATTTTGTCGGATTCAATTTCTTTAAAATCGGTAATCAGCAGATCGGCTTTTTCGTAATTTTGATTAACCGAATGTTCACTTTTATAGGCCGTACAAAATATTTGCGCAGAATGTGCAGCTAATATTCCGTTTGTAGAATCTTCAATCACCATACAATTCTCTTTTGGTTCTTTGGCAATTTCAGTGGCAAGAAGAAAAATTTCAGGATGAGGTTTTGATTCTTTCAAATCGGCACCACTAATTTTCCCGATAAAGTATTTCTCCAAAGCGAATTTTTCGAAAACCATATTAATTGTCGTCATACTGGCGGAAGAAGCTAAAACAAGTTTGATGTTATTTTCAAAATAATGCTCAATTAAATCTTTAACACCTGGAATTAAATCGAAATCTGCATCATGATAAAAAAAATGTTTAAAATATTTTCTTTTGATCACCGCTAATTCGTCGTGAGTTGCTTTTAAACTGTACTTTTCGATGACCGTATTGCAGACTTTTTTCGTTGAGGCTCCGGTAAACGAACTATACAATTCTTCGGAAACTTCAATTCCAAAGTCACTAAACATTTGAAAATAGGCTTTTCGGTGAAGCGGTTCAGTGTCAACAATAACACCGTCCATATCGAATAGTACTGCTTTTAGTGGCATAAATATCTAGTTAAAGGATGATAAGTTTCGGAGTACATAAAGAATTCCAAGCACAGCAACTATTAAAATTAAATATGCAAAAATAGAATAAGGATTTGCAAAATTGATCGTCCAGCCTAAGTATTTAAATCTTTTAGGTGGAAATAATCGCTGATCATCTTTGTTGAAATAGAAAAGCCCTAAAACCCAATGATGTCGATTGTTAACGTCTTCTGTATTATAGTTTGTTTTCATAAATGTTGAAGCAGTTTGTATTAAAGAATTGTTTTAGAATCATTTCAATGCTAAAATCCACGAACTGATCTTATCCAAAACTTTAGGTGAAAAAGTTTCCTCAATTTGTCCGTACTCGGAAGGATTTCCCGTTGTTGCTGTTTGAAACAGGTGGTTTAATCCTTCAAATTCTACGATTTCAAAATGCTTATTACCTGCTTTTGTTAAGGATTTTCTAATTCCCGCCAGATTTTCTTTTGCTGAAACTTGCATATCTAAACTTCCATCCACTGCCAAAACAGGAATTTTAACCTTTGATAAGTAGTCATCTGGATTAAATTTAATAAAATATCGAAACCAAGCCGACGACATTTGATCCAGGTATGCGGATTTTTCTTCCTTCGGCATATTTGGATAATTTTCATCTAAATATCGTCTGAGATCACCTTTAAAATCTTTTCCAGTATAAAGTTGAGCGTAGGTAAACGTTTTTGCTTTTATAGACAAAACCTCATCAACAGCCGTTTGAGGTAAATTAGCGCTTTCTGCAAGCTTTTTATTTTGATCCAAAACAAGATCCAGGATTGGAATGCCGGGAGCGGCCAAAAGTACTAAAAACTTCACACTTTTATTCATTTCTGCAACCATAGGCGCAATCATTCCACCTTCCGAATGACCAATCAAACCAATATTTTTATATCCTTTTTTTACTAAATAATCAACCGCCGAATTAATATCGGTCGCAAAATCTGCCGAAGTAGCGCCGTCTTTTCCTTTTTCCGAACCACCAATTCCACGGTCGTCCAGACGTAAAGTGGCAATTCCTTTCTTAGCCAAATCATCTGCAATGACTAAAAATGGTTGATGCTCGAACATTTCTTCATTTCGATCCTGCGCACCACTTCCGGTAATCATTACTAAAATAGGTTGGTTTTTCTTAAAGTTTTTTGGAGTAGCAAGTGTTCCCGCAAGTAGATTTCCCTCCGTGTCATTTTTAAAAGTAACGTCATCGCTGCTGTAATTAAAAGGTGGTTTCGGAGTTTGCGGCCGATTGACAATTGTAGTTTCTTCGTTTCTTGTAAGAATCAAAGGAAAGTTCATTCCGCTTTGTGAGAAAATCCCCTCGATTTTTTGAGCGTTTAATTTTCCCTTGAAAGTAATTCCTAAGTTAGAAGCATTAAACGTCAACTCGTTGTTTTCAAATAAAGTGTTCTGAATGGGAATTTCTTTTGCTCCTTGCGTCGGACTGTCAAATGTTGATTTAAAACCATTTCCGTCTTTATCGATATGAAAAATCAAAGGCAGCTTCTGTCCCTGAACATCTAGATTTCCGTACCAGGAACCGGTAATGTTTTGGGAGAAAATATTTTGAAAGAATATTAATAATATAAGGATGATGAATTTTGTTTTCATGACGATTCTGTTACAATTTCTAATCTACAAAAATTTTAGAATTAATACTGTTTCAAGTTTGCAATCCATGAGCTCACTTTATCTAAAACTTTTGGGGAGATGGTTTCTGCAATCTCGGGATATTCCATAGAACTTCCTGTTTCCGCAGTTTGGAAAAAATGATTTAAACCGTCAAACTCGACGATTTCAAATTTTTTATTTCCGGCTTTTTCAAGAGATTTTTTAATGGAGGCTAAATTTTCTTTTGAACTAACCTGTGTATCTTTACTGCCATTAACCGCTAAAACTGGAATTTTCAATCTTTCTAAATATAATCGAGGATTAATATTTAAAGAATAGCGCCACCAATTGGTACCCAATTGTCTTAGATAAGCATCAGTTTCCTGGCTTTTCATGTCAGGAAAGTTATCTGCTAAATATTTTTTTAAATCTGACTTATAGTCTTTTCCCTTATATGATTTCACAAATTCTAAAATCGTGCGTTTATTTGCGACGTCTTTATCGATATCTTCTTTTGGGACGTTTACGCTTTCCAGCCTGCTTCTCGCTTGTTTTACAAAAACATCGATCATCGGAAGTGCAGGTCCCGCAAGAAGGACGATAAATTTTACATTTTTATTTTCAGAAGCAACCATTGGAGCAATCATCCCACCTTCAGAATGTCCGATTAAGCCAATGTTTGTATAGCCGTTTTTCATCAAATAATTAACAGCAGAATTGATGTCAGTTACAAAATCAGCTGTCGTTGGTTGTTCCTCTTTTCCTTTTTCCGAACCGCCTATTCCACGGTCATCTAGTCTTAAAGTGGCAATTCCCTTTTTTGCCAGATCATCAGAAATCACTAGAAACGGCTTGTGCCCATCCATTTCTTCGTCGCGGTTTTGCACGCCACTTCCTGTAATCATGACGAGAATTGGAGCGTTTTTATCGAAGTTTTTTGGTTCTGCAATTGTTCCGGCCAATTCATTTCCTTGCGTCTCATTTTTAAAGGTGACTTCTTTAGAATTATAAGGGTAAGGAAGTTTTGGATTTTGTGGTCGATCAACGGCCGGAGCGGTATTAATTCGGGTCAAAGTGAAGGGGGTTTTTGATTCTCCCTGTGTAAAAATTCCTTCAATTTTTTCATCACTTAGTTTTCCTTTGTATGTAATTCCGAACTCCGGCGCCATCACAGTAAGCTCAGAGTTTTCAAACATAGTCGATTTTGCGGGAATTCCTTTTGCACCTTGCATTGGAGAATCGAAAAAAGTTTTAAACAAAGTTCCATCCTGTTCCACATGGAAAACTAGTGGAAGAATTTGTCCCGGAGTATTCAGGTTTCCATACCAGGTTCCTAAAATACTTTGTGCAAATAAATTTTGCACCAAAAGTAAAATGACTATTGTAAATAATTTCGGTACCATGGTGTAAGTTTTTAAGGGTAATAAATTGATTATCAATACTTACGTAAAATTATTATTTATTTATTTTACGTCAAAGGTTAAAACACCCTTATTTCTAAATGATATTTTAAAGTCTACACGAACAGGCAGAATTATTTTGAAATTTTTATCTTTGAAATCTCTTAATTATACAACTAAAATCAAAAATATCATGCAAACCTACGCCGGTATTCCCGAAGAAAACGCTCAGTTAGAAAATTCTAAAGTAATGCTCGTAACCGTTCCTTATGACGGCACGTCAACTTGGGGGAAAGGAGCTGATAAAGGTCCTGAATTATTCTTAGACGCTTCCGAAAACATGGAATTGTACGATATTGAAACAGGAACTGAACCGTATTTAGAAGGTGTTTTTCTCGCTGGAGCAATTACAGAAAAATCTTCGCCCGAAGCAATGACGGAAGCAGTTTATAATAAAACCAAAGATTTATTAAACAACGAAGGAAAATTATTTACCCTGTTCGGTGGAGAACATTCGGTTTCAATTGGATCAATTCGCGCAGTGGGGGAGAAATATGAAAATCTGACGGTTTTGCAATTAGATGCACATACCGATTTACGTCCAGACTTTCACGGTTCAACTTCTAATCACGCCTGCGCCGTTTTTGAAGCCAGCCAAAAACACAATTTGGTTCAGGTCGGTATTCGATCTTGCGACATCGAGGAAATGGAATATGTGAACAAAGAGCAGTGTTTTTTTGCACACGTAATTGCAAATAATGAAAACTGGATTAATGACGTTCTGGAAAAAGTTTCCGGAAATGTTTACATTACCATTGACTTAGATGCATTTGATCCATCAATTGCACCTTCTACCGGAACGCCAGAACCAGGCGGTTTACAATGGTATCCAACTTTGGAACTGTTGAGAAAAGTTTTTGAAAAATGCAACGTTGTTGCTTTCGATATTGTGGAATTAATGGATTCGCCGATGCCAAAACCAACGGCGTTTTTAGCGGCAAAATTGTATTACAAAATGTTGGCGTATTATCACCTCAATAAAAATTAAGATACAGATTATCAAAATATAAAACCCATAGAATTTCTATGGGTTTGTGTTTTATCTTTCTAATAAAATATCATCAACATCTTTCATTCTGTTCATAACGGAGCGTGCGTAGGAGCAATGCGGGTAAATTTTCCAATTATTTTCGCGTGCGAAATTTATGCCTTCTTCGACTAAATATTTTCCCATTCCGCGGCCTTCAAATTTCGGATGAACCAAAACGAAGGAGATAATCATTTTATTTTCTTCGGGAAAAATGGTGTAAGTTAGTCTGCCGATCTCCTCTTGCTCATTATTGAGGGTGATGACGCCGCCGTTTCCTGAGCGATTGTTGGTGTATTTCATAAATTGTGATTTTCTGTTGACTAAATTTAGTGAATATTATTTAATTGGTTACTGTAATTATTTTGGCGAACAATTTCTGATCGATTACATTTTAATTTTTTTAAATTTGGTTCAAATATTATAAATGAAAATTACACTCAACCGCATCAATGATGACTACTTGTTCGAATGTACAAACTCAATCGGTAATAAAATACTTTTAGACAATATTTCACAATCAGAAGGTACTAAAGGTGTTTCCCCGATGGAAACCGTTTTAATGGCTTTGGCGGGTTGCAGCGGAATCGATATGGTTTCGATTATGAAAAAACAAAGACAGGAAATTACAGGATTTTCTGCAGAAGTCGAAGGTGAGCGCATTGAGATGGATGAAGCAAAACCATTTAAAAGCATTATGGTAAAATTTTTTCTCGAAGGAAAAATAGATGCAAATAAAGCCGAAAGAGCTGCAGCACTCTCTTTCGAAAAATATTGTTCGGTTTCTAAAACCATGGAACCTAATGTTACGGTGAACTACGAGGTTTTTGTTAACGGAGAAAAAGTGTGAAACTTTTAAATCAGATAAAAGAAAAAGTCCGGAAGTTAAAAGCTGAAATTCAGGTTCTTATTTTTGCTTATTCTGACAAACGAACGCCGTTGCTCGCGAAATTAGTCATTGGTATAACGGTGGGATATTTATTAAGTCCCATTGACTTAATACCAGATTTCATTCCCATTCTCGGCCTTCTAGATGACTTGATTATTGTACCGCTTTTAATTATGTGGTCGATCCGATTAATTCCTCCCTATATTTTAGTGGAAGCACGAAAAAGCGTCGCGGAAAATCCTAGAAAACTTCAAAAAACGAACTGGATTTTTGCTATAATTGTTCTAAGTATTTGGATATTTTTGCTCTATTTTGCCTACCAAAAATTCGGCGATCTGATTTTCAAATATTTATAAATACTCGATTTATCGCAGACAAAATAGTTATAAAATTTCTTCCTATTATTTTTCCTGATAATTTTTTACGAAGGCCGCGATCCCATTCTGGGCTGTATCAACTTCGCAATAGTAGCCGTCCAACCAGTTTGGTGAGAAGCGCCAATTCCTTCCCCGGTATCGCCATTAAAATACTCGTGAAACATGATGTAATTTTTAAAAAATTCATTGTGATTCAGCAACTCATTTCCTCCGTTAAAAGGTCGGTTACCGTTTTCGTCTTTACTGAAAATGGAGTAGAGTCGCTTGCTTAAATCATTGGCGACGAATTCCAAATTGCGCATTTCTGACTTTCCTGTCGGATATTCAATTTGTAAACTGTCGCCATAATAATAATGGAAACGCTGCAGACTTTCTACAATCAAGAAGTTGATCGGAAACCAGATGGGTCCGCGCCAGTTGCTGTTTCCCCCAAACATACTGCTGTCGCTTTCTGCCGGCGTATATTTCACTACGAAATCCTGCCCGTCGATATTAAAAACGAAGGGTTCATTTTCATAAACTTTAGACATAGACCGAATTCCGTAATCCGATAAAAATTCATTTTCATCAACCATTCGGCTAAGAACTCTTTTCAGTCGATCTCTCCGCAGAATACTCATGAGATGTTTTCCTCCTTGACCTTCTACTTCCCAATGTGAAACCAGGTCTGCAAGATGTGGTTTATTTTTAAGAATCCATTCCATTCGCTGTCGGAAATCAGGAAGTTTTTCCAAAATTTCATGTTCTACAATTTCTACCGCAAATAGTGGAATTAATCCAACAATACTTCTAAGTTTCAATGATTTAGACTCGCCACTATTTAACTGAAGTAAATCGTAAAAGAATCCATCGTTTTCATTCCAAAGACCATTTTTCTTATTGCCGATATTCTCCATGGCTTCGGCAATGTAGAGATAATGCTCAAAAAATTTAATCGCCATATCCTCATAAATTGGATTGTAAAGCGCGAGTTCCATAGAAATACGCATCATATTTAAAGCAAACATCGCCATCCAACTGGTTCCGTCTGCCTGTTCGAGGTGATCGCCGTTTTTAAACTGCATATTTCGGTCAAATGCACCAATATTGTCCAGACCTAAAAATCCACCACCGAAAATATTATTTCCGTTTTTATCTTTCCGGTTTACCCACCATGTAAAATTCAATAATAATTTTTGGAAGACACTTTCCAAAAAAGGAATATCAGGTTTGCCGTTGATTTTTTCATCAATTTTAAACACACGAAAAGTCGACCATGCATGAACTGGCGGATTTACATCGCTGAAATCCCATTCATAAGCGGGCAACTGACCATTCGGATGAATGTACCATTCTTTAGTCAAAAGTTTTAACTGACTTTTTGCAAAATTAGAATCTAAAATTGCAAACGGCACGCAGTGGAATGCCAGATCCCAGGTCGCAAACCACGGATATTCCCATTTGTCGGGCATTGATATAATATCCTTATTCTGCATATGTTCCCATTCTGTGTTGCGTACAAAATGGTTGAAATTTCGCGGCGCTTCATGTTGAGGATCGCCACTTAACCATTTCGAAACGTTATAGTGATAGAACTGCTTATTCCATAAAAGTCCGGCAAATGCTTGACGCTGAACGTCTTTTTCTTCCTCATCTTCAATTTCACGTTGGATTTCACTGTAAAATTCTTCTGCTTCCTCTTTCCGCAAATTGATAATATGATCAAAATCAAAAAAGGCATCTTCCATATCATGTGGACTGAGTCGGAAATCAAAAGTTTGGGTGTCGCCACCTTCTATTTCGGCTTCAAGTAAGAAACTTGCCTTGGTTCCTTTCTTTTCAGGATTGATGGCGTTGTGATCGCCTTTAAGGAGAAAATTATTAATGCCGTCTTTAAAAAATTTAGCGTCGGTTACCGTATTTGGAATGATGTCGGGATTTGTTTCATTATTACAGAAATACGCCTGGCAGTTTTTGTTTCTGGAGTACAGTTTTTTTGCGGAAATTGAGCCGTGATCTACTTCAATAATATCGGATTGTGTAGATTTTAAACCCGGTTCATAAGTCCCATATCCCCATTTCCAGTTATTTCGAAACCACAAAGTTGGCATTATGGCTAATGGCGCTTTTTGGGCACTTCTGTTACTCACCGAAACTCGTACGAGAATATCATCATGATTTATTTTGGCATATTCAATAAAAATATCAAAATACTCATTATTATTAAAAATACCGGTATCAACAAGTTCATATTCTGGTTCGCGCTTTGTGCGGCGGTGATTCACATCAATCAATTCATCATACGGAAATTCATTAATCGGATATTTATACACCATTTTCATATAAGAATGTGTGGGTGTATTGTCTAAATAGTAATAAAGTTCTTTTACATCTTCACCATGATTTCCTTGGTAATTACTCAGACCAAAAAACCGTTCTTTGATCATTTTATCTTTATAATTCCAGAAGGATAAGGCAAAACAGAGATATTGTTTACTGTCGCAAATTCCCGCAATTCCGTCTTCACTCCAGCGATACGTGCGACTTAGAGCTTCGTCGTAGGTCGTGTATCCCCAAGCATTTCCGTTAGAGCTGTAATCTTCACGTACGGTTCCCCACTGTCTGTTACTTACATAAGGTCCCCAAGTTTTCCATTGGTCATCAAGCATTCTTTCGCGTTCGGTCATCATCCTTAAAAAATTTCTGCCGCGAAATTAGGAAATTAAAAAAAAATGAAAATTTGCGAGATTTCAATTTAATTCTTTCCTTTGCGGCTGATTAAGTTCATTCACATATTGAAAATGTTATTAAGAAAGGTGGAGAGATTAGACTCTAAGATACCTTGGCAACCCTTCGGAAACGAAGAAGGTGCTACATTCTATCCCTTATTGGGAGAAGATAACAGAAACTTTTATTACCCTTCCCAGGTAGCATTTTCAATTTTAATTTATAAAAAAATTGAAAACTTCGCTACAACGTATCAAACTCAAGAATCAAAAATTAGTATCAGGTAGAACCCTAGATATCGATTTGTCGTATCAAATTTTCGGAAAACCTTTATATACTGCGCCGTTTATTTGGGAGAATCAGGCTTTGAGGGGAAATTCAAATGTTGCCGATGAAAATGGCTGGTGGAATTGCATAGTTGGTGAACGTAAAACAATTTACACCAATGTCTACGCTGTCATATCCTTTAATATTCCTGGAAATGGTTTCGATGGCGATGTAACGGAGGATTATCAAGATTTCAAAACGAAGGATATTACAAATATTCATCTCATCGCAGTAGATTCTGATCAGTTTTTCCCAGCTTTTGAAATGCCGAACTGTTATGAAAAATTAGAGCAAATATTTTCTATCACGAAATAAAATCCAATCACGTGCACGACGCGTTCTTAATGGAATACGAACAACTCACTCAAATTTTAAATAAAATCATCAATGAAAAATAAAGAAGGAATAAAGATTCTTAAACAAAAAGCCATCATCAAATTCGAAGGAAAAGATTTTCTAGGAGAAGTTGGAATCGATGGAAGAATTTTTAAAGCACTCACTTACGCAAGAATCAGTGTCGGCGTAATTTCCCAACAAGCCGTAGAAAACGGAATTTCTGTTTTGGTTAATGAAACGGATTCTGAAAAAGCAGTAAACTGTTTAATAGACGAATTTATAAAAGAAAGAAAATCGGGAAAAGTAAGTCAGATTTTCAGTATTAATAATGTTTCGGTCTTAGGATTTGTTGCGAAGGATTTCAGTAAAGTAATGTCTGAACTCGCTAGAAATAATATTTTCCCATTAATTCTTAATCAAGTTGCCGCCGAAAATAGAATCAACATAGTCGTCACTTCTTCTCAGGATGAAAAAGCTAAAAACATCATCGAAGCGGAAATTTTCTCAAAACCGAAAACGGTTCATTTAGCAATGATAGGCCACGGAAAAGTGGGCGCAACTTTAATTGACCAGGTTTTACAAAAATCTGAAGATATCCGAAACCGTAAAAAGCTCGATTTAAAGATTGTAGCGGTTGCCAATTCCCGCAAGATCGCCTTTAACAAAAGTGGTTTCAATGAAAGTTGGGCAGATGAGGTCTTGGTCTCAGAAGAAAAATCAAGTGTAGAGTCTCTCATTCAGTTTTCGCAGCTTCACCAGTTGGAAAACCTTATCGTTGTTGATAATACAGCGAGTAAAGATTTTGTGAAAAATTATACGCGTCTTGCCGAAAATGGTTTCGATCTGGTTTCTTCTAATAAAATTTTTAATACCCTGCCAATTTCAGAATACCGTGATTTTAGAAATGTTCTAAAGAAAAGGAATAAAAAGTACCTTTATGAAACAAATGTGGGTGCAGGTTTACCCTTAATTGATACTATTAAATTACTGCATTTGTCAGGTGAAAATATCACCAGGATTAAAGGTGTTTTTTCTGGGTCACTCAGTTATATTTTCAATAATTTTTCAGTTCGGGACGAGAAATTTTCTACTATTTTAAGGGAAGCGATGGAACAGGGATTTACAGAACCCGATCCACGCGAAGATTTATCTGGAAATGATGTCGCCCGAAAACTTTTAATTTTAGCGAGAGAACTTGATTTAAGTAATGAACTTTCCGACATTAATGTTCATAGTTTAATTCCGGAAAATTTAGTGAATCTTGACAAAAATGATTTATTAAATAGTTTAGAAGTTTTAGATGCTCATTTTGAAGAAGTTAAACAGAAGCAAAAAGAAAATCACGTTCTCCGTTTCGTAGGAGATTTACATGGCGATTTGCAGAAGGAAAAAGGAGAACTTGATGTTCAGCTAATTTCTGTTCCGGCCAATTCTTCGCTTGGACAATTAAAGGGTTCAGATTATATTTTTGAAATCTACACCGAAAGTTACGGCGAGAATCCGATCGTCATCATGGGTGGCGGTGCCGGCGCAAAAGTGACTGCACGCGGTGTATTTGGAGATATTCTGAGATTGTCTGAAAATAAATAAGTCTCTTTTAATTTTATCTAAAAAAATAAAAATACCGCACTTTATAAAGCTTTTAACGAAAGAATCCTCGTCCTCGATGGAGCGATATCTGGGCAGTTAACCAATGCCCGGAATTACTCAATTTTGGCGTGACTTTTTTGCATTTTTATTCGATGGGAAAAAGTGATAATATTAAAAAGATCGCACGCTAACTTTTCTAAAGTTATCCTTACAAATTTTTTATTGGAAAGAAATCAATCGATTTTATTATATCTCCGCATTAAATTTTCGTAAAATTTTTGGGGAAGCATCCATTTTAATGGAACACCGATTCGCTGACCTAATTTCGCAAAATAGAAATGGGCTTTCCAGGTTTTCTTTAATAAAAGTTTTTCAACATATTCTGCAACTTCCAAAGGCTCAGTTCCTTGATCAACATGAGAATTCATGAGGGAATATACGTGATTAAAAGTTTCTTCGTAAGGTTTAGAAACCTTTGTTTTCACCCGATTTTCGGCAATATTGGTTTTGATGTCGCCCAAATGCAGCGCGCAAGTCTGTATATTCCAGGGTGAAACTTCATAACGAATTGCTTCGGTTACTTTATCTACCGCAGATTTTGAAGCCGAGTAAAAACCGCGGAAGGGAAGTCCCATTTCACTACCAATACTGGAAATATTGATGATTTTACCCATTTTTTGTTCACGCATTTGTGGTAGAACTGCGGTCATCATTTGTACAGTGCCTACCAGATTTAGATTAAATAATTTTAATATTTCCTCTTGCGTAGAATCTTCAACCGGCCCGACCATTCCCATGCCGGCATTATTAATGAGAACATCGATTCTTGTTTCAGTTTTTAAAACCTCCGCAATTGCATTTTGAACTTGTAAATTGTCTGTAATATCAGTAGGAATTGTTTTGAAATAGTCAGATTCCACATTTTTTCGACTGAGACCGAAAACAATATGTCCCTTTTTTCCGAGATATTCAGCCAAAGTGAAACCGATTCCGGCAGAAGTACCAGTGATAAGTATTGTCATGTTTTTTTAGAGTAATTATTGCAGAACTTGCTGGAAATCTTCCCAGAATTTAGGATACGATTTTTCGACCACTTTTTTATTTTGAATATTGAGACCTTTAATAAGACAGAAAGGTGCGAAACTCATTGCCATACGGTGATCGTCGTAAGTTTCGATCATAATTGTTTCATTGGGTTCGAAGAATTTTACGGAGCAAATTGAATCATCGGTAATATCAGAGATGCACCCAATTTTGAAAAGTTCATTTTTTAAAGCCACAAGGCGATCCGTCTCTTTAACCTTTAAAGTTGAAAGCCCAGTAATTTCAAAAGGAATTTGTAATGCTGTGGCGGTAACACACAATGTTTGTGCAATATCTGGACAGTCATTCATATTAATTTCTATTTTTTCCGGAAAAATGAAAGAACTTTCTGGCAGGAGCGAGATTTTACTGTCAGCACCTTCGGAAATGGTGTTTACGCCAAAATACGTCCAGTAAATTTCTTTAATCACAGAATCACCCTGAAGTGAATAAGGGCGGAAACATCGTAAGTTAATGCATTTTCGGCCAATGGCGGCGAGCGAGTAGAAATAGGATGCAGAACTCCAATCGCTTTCCGTCATCACTTTTATAATTTGGGAATTTTTATCACTTTGAATGCCCGGCGAAATTTCGATGATCTGATCGTTCCAATCTGTGTTGATACCAATGGTTCTCAAAATTTTCAAAGTCATTTCCAAATACGGTCGGGACGTGATTTCACCTACAAGTTTAATGATAAGACCGTTTTCCAGCTTAGCACCGATTAACATTAATGATGAAATAAACTGACTTGATATATTTGCCGGAATTGAAACGGTGCTATTTTCTAATCTTTTTCCCGTTATTTTTAAAGGTGGAAAACCTTCTTTTTCGACATAGGCAATATCAGCACCTAAATCGCGCAAAGCATCCACTAAAAATGTAATGGGTCTTTGCTTCATTCGGTCAGAACCTGTTAAAATCGTAGTTTTTCCTTCTTGAATTGCATAATAAGATGTCAGAAAGCGCATTGCAGTTCCGGCGTGATGAACATCAATAATTTCGTCATCACTGGTTAGCGCGTTCTGCACAAGCTGGGTGTCCTGAGAATTCGAAAGATTCTCAATAATTAGATTTTCGAAAAGTTTGTTTAGGATGAGAAGGCGGTTTGATATACTTTTAGAACCGCTGATTTCAACGGTTTCATTGTCTTTTAATATTGATTTTTCCAGCTTCATTTTTTCATTTTCCGCTGCGCATAATTGATTGCGCAGGTTATTTCAGTTTTTCGTTGTTCTGATGACGGTCTTGGTCCCTTTCTGTTTTACTCTTCATTTTTCGGTCGAATGCTTCCTGCAAATTTATGCCGGTTTGATTGGCTAAACACAAAGTAACAAACAGAACATCTGCCAATTCCTCGCCGAGATCTTTCGTTTTATCAGATTCTTTTTCGCTTTGTTCGCCATATCGTCTCGCAATAATTCGGGCAACTTCGCCAACTTCCTCGGTCAGCATCGCCATATTGGTAAGTTCATTAAAATAACGTACTCCCACCGTTTTTATCCATTCATCAACTTCATTTTGTAGTTTGGTAATTTCCATAATAATTCAGCCAGTTTTTTAAATAGGAAATTTTAATTATTGGTAAGCACCCAACGTTGGATTTGTAATTCGAGAGATTTTCATAAGATCGAAAGGTATTGTTGCTGCAACCGTAATATTTCCTTTTCCTTTTGCGGGGGAATCATCTTTCAGTCTTAAATTCATTTTTTCTGTAAAATAATTCTGGAATTTTGGATCTTCATTTTTTATGGAATTAAGGATATTACTGTTTCCATCGAAGGTAAAACCTGCATTGGTGCCGTACTTCAAAAGTGTATTTTGAATTTGATAATTAAAAATTTGTCCTGACGTAGGTTTAAAAATAACGGCGTTGTCGCGGTTGTTGTAAATTATAGAATTTCGAATATTTAGCGTGAGTGCGCCTTGTTCTGCAGTAGTTCCGTTGTTATATTCGTTCGTAGCGTACAACCCAAGTCCGGGTGACGATCCGTTTAGTTCCCAATAATTTGCGAGTGTAGAATGAATAATATTATAGGTGCCGCCTTTAAAAATTCCGAAGTCTGCTTCTCCACAATTATTCATTACGAGATTTTTTGCGGTTATAACCGAATTCACGGCGTAAATCCCGTATTCCTGATGCGTGTGAAAAATACTGTTTTCAATTGTAGCAGTCGCATGATTTAGGTCCAAACCTCTTGTGCCACCAAACACTTTGGCGTAATTCATATTTAAATGAGCATTTTCGTCGAGGTAAATGCGATCCCAGTTTTTGGGAAGAGTATCATAACGCGGATCATTACGGTCTCCCCGGAAAATGACTTCACTACCTAAATCGCCATTAATATTGAGGTTTGCGTTTTTTGAAATCTTTAATCCGCTATTTTTAAAGAAATAAACTTTGGTCCCCTTTTTTATATTTAATGTTTTGCCGGCTTCCAGTGTAAGTTGACCAAATATAATTTTTGCCTTCTCATTCGTCCAGGTGGTGTTGGATGTTAATATGTTTTCGTTGGTCTTGCTTTCAATATAAAATTCAGCATCTTGAACAACGGAGAAGAGCGTAATCTCCTGATTTCCGACTGTCGTCTTTATATTGATTTGATCTTCAGCAATCGCTTCTGGAGCATTTGCAATGGGTGCAATTTCCACAAAGATGTACAAGCTGTCTTTTTTGCGCAAAGGAACATTACTAAAATTTGTGCCTGATTTCCCATCTACATTAATTCGATAAAGTGAGGCGGAACCACTTCCGAGAGAAATTTCCGGAATTAAAATATCTTTATCTTCGTCATTATACAATTTCACAGCATACGTTTCCGACCGCACTTGATTATAAACGGTATCCAAAAAAACGGTATCTGCGGAAACCCGCAAAGGTTTCGTAGGATTTTCAAAATTAATGTCGTCTCTATTACAGCTTAGAAGCGCTAAAAGCAGAAAAAAAGCAGAAGCGAGAATTATTTTATATTTGTTCATTCGGGTGATCATACGGAGCTTTCAAATTTAATTAAAAATGTTGAGGTGAAGAATTGTAAATTTAATCTGTGTTGTGTTTGCAGATTAAAAAATTAATTGTACTTTTGCGGTCTAAAATTTAGCAGAGAAATACCATTACTATTTCGAAAGCAAAGCTTTAATTATTAATAATAAAATAAGTTATGAAAAACGGAATCCACCCAGAAAATTATAGACTTGTTGTTTTCAAAGATATGAGTAACGACGAGGTGTTTCTTTGCAAATCTACTGCAGATACCAAAGATACAATTGAATATGAAGGAGAAACTTTCCCATTGGTAAAAATGGAAATCTCTTCAACTTCTCACCCCTTTTATACAGGGAAAGTGAAATTAGTCGACACTGCAGGTAGAGTTGATAAATTCATGAACAAGTACAAAAAATTCTCAAAATAATTTTTGAATTTTTACCATACGAAAGTCTTTCAATTTTTTTGAAAGACTTTTTTATTATTTTTAGATGTCAGAAATCACATTTTAGAAGGCACCCAAACCTTAAAGTTGATTATAAAATCTTATTTTTATTGTCTAAATAATGTAAAAATTGTTATTTAAAATCTCATTTATAACCACTAATATCTAACGCGATGCAACTTGTATTTTCAGATGCCCAGTTTTGGGAAGACTTTTTACCGCTTACTTTTACCAGACCGATCGCAGAAATGCGGTGCGGTATTTTGACTTTTTCTGAAAGATGGCAAAAGTTATTGGGTTCTTCGGAGGTTTCTTATCTCACAGAAGATTATTTACAAGAGAAATTTAAAAAATACGAACCAAAAGAAAGTCTTTTTATTGTTCCTAATTTTTTACCGAGCGAAAATCTTTTAGCACAAATTAAAGATTTACAATTGGGCGAAGCGTTGGTTTATAAAGATGAATTGATCGCGGCCAGAATTAATATGGAAAATTTTTCTCTGAATCAGATCAGTAAAATGACTGATGTGGAAGAAGATGTTTTGTTTTTCAATCAACCCACTGATTTATTTACCTATAACGAAAAAGCAATAAACTACGATTTTGAATTATTAACCAAAGGAAGATCGTCTCAATTACTTTCTGAAACCAATGGTTTTCTCGGTGATAAGAAGGATTTGTTTATAGAAGAAGGCGCAGAAATTGAATTTTCGACGATAAATACAAAAACTGGAAAAATATATATTGGTAAGAACGCCGAGGTGATGGAAGGTTGTAATCTTCGTGGTCCAATCGCGTTGTGCAACGATTCTAAATTTAATTTAGGAGCGAAAATTTATGGTGCGACTACAATTGGTCCGCATTGTAAAGTTGGCGGCGAAGTCAACAATATTGTCATCTTCGGATTTACGAATAAAGGGCACGATGGTTTCATCGGAAACTCGGTAATTGGCGAATGGTGCAATATCGGTGCAGATACCAATTCTTCAAATCTTAAAAATAATTATGCGATTGTAAAATTGTGGAATTATAAAACCAAAAAATTTGCAAGTACAGGATTACAATTTGCGGGTTTAATTATGGGTGACCATTCCAAAGCGGCGATTAATACGCAATTTAATACGGGAACCGTTGTGGGCGTCGCAGCCAATATTTTCAAAAGCGGATTTCCACCCAATTTAATTGATAATTTTTCCTGGGGTGGAATGAAAGGCGATGAAAAATTCAAATTAGAAAAAGCCTACGAAGTTGCGGAATTGGCGATGGCGAGAAGAAAAGTTCCCTTTACTGAAGTTGATCAAAACATTCTGAAGCATATTTACGAAAACTCATAATTTCTTATTAGCGCGTTTTGTAGCCCCAATTGAGTGGATTCCGATGTAAAATCGGGAGAGAACGGAGGATGGAAAAAGCTGCCCAAGAAAATAGATAATAGCTTTTCGACGAAGTCAAATGTCTGCCCAAATAAATTATAAAATGTTAACGGTAAAATCTTAATTTCTTATCTTTGCACCATTAAAATTCTACCTTAAACCGTTTATAGCATGCAACTGTATAACACCTTAAGCGCAGAAGAAAGAGCTCAACTTATTGATGAAGCTGGTAAGCAACGACTTACTTTGTCTTTCTATGCGTACGCTAAAATCACTGATCCTAAAAAATTTCGCGACGAATTATTTATAGCCTGGAATGCACTCGATGCACTCGGCCGTATTTATGTTGCGCACGAAGGAATCAATGCTCAGATAAGTATTCCTGCTGAGAACTTAGATGCTTTCCGCGATACGCTCGAAGTTTATGATTTTATGAAAGGAATTCGCTTGAATGTAGCAATTGATCAAGACGATCATTCATTCTTAAAACTCACTATTAAAGTTCGCCATAAAATTGTTGCTGATGGTTTGAATGATGATACTTTTGATGTGACCAATAAGGGGATTCACCTAAAGGCACAGGAATTCAATAATTTGCTTGAAGATCCAAACACCATTGTAGTTGATTTCAGAAATCATTACGAAAGTGAAGTCGGTCATTTTGAAGGTGCCATCACGCCAGATGTTGAAACATTTCGGGAAAGTTTACCCATCATCAACGAACAGTTACAGGATTTCAAAGAAGATAAAAACCTGCTCATGTATTGTACAGGCGGAATCCGGTGTGAAAAAGCGAGTGCATATTTTAAACATCAAGGTTTTAAAAATGTGTATCAACTGGAAGGTGGAATCATTGAATATACCCGACAGATCAAAGAAGAAGATATTCCAAGTAAATTCATTGGGAAGAACTTTGTCTTCGATCACCGTTTGGGCGAAAGGATTACAGACGATATTGTTTCGCAATGTCACCAATGTGGTAAACCGTGCGATAATCACACAAATTGCGAGAATGAAGGTTGTCATTTATTGTTTATTCAGTGTGACGATTGTAAAGCCGCGATGGAAAATTGTTGCTCCACAGAATGTTTAGATATTATTCATCTGCCTTTAGCCGAACAGGTTCAGTTAAGAAAAGGAATTCAGGTTGGAAATAAGATTTTTAGGAAAGGAAAATCCGATGTTTTGAAGTTTAAAAAATCCGGTGATTTACCCAACAAACCATTAGCGAAAGCAGAAACCAAAAATATCCATAAGAAAATTAACACTAAAAAAGTATTGATTGGTAAGGCGGAACATTATTATACAAAATCGAAAATCGCACAGTTTTTAATTGAAAATGCTGAACTTTCAGTTGGTGATCAAGTTTTGATTGCTGGTCCGACAACCGGCGAGCAGAAATATACAATCACGACACTATTCGCAAATGGAAGCGCCTGTGAAACGGCAAAAGAAGGTGATCAAATCACTTTTGAAATTCCATTTAGAATAAGATTATCTGATAAATTGTATAAAATGTTAGGGTAAAAGAACTCTTAATTGAACAGGTTTTAGAACTAAAAATATCCAATTATAGATTGCGTTCTTAGGGACATACTGTCTTTAACAATTTTGAAAATGAAAAAAGCCGAAATCAGAAAAGTTTATTTAGAAAAAAAGGAAAGCTTAACCGAAACTGAAGTGCATTCCTTATCTGAAAAAATATTCGAGAATTTTATAACTGAATTTGACTTAAAAGAGACTCAAAAAGTCCACTGTTTTCTATCTATTCCAGAAAAAGGGGAAGTCGACACTTCTTTATTTCTAAATTTTTTCTTTAAGAATAAAATTAAGGTTTTTGTGCCTAAAATTGTAAAAGGAAGATTAATTGCACTTGAAATTACGGAAGAAACGCCTTTAATCGAAAACTCCTGGGGAATTAAAGAACCTGCAGGAACGGAAGATTGCGGCGTGAAAGATTTCGACTTTGTTGTTGTACCCTTATTGTATGCCGATGAGATGGGCAATAGAGTCGGTTACGGAAAAGGATTTTATGATCGTTTTCTATCTGGAATCAGTGACAAAACCTTGAAGGTTGGCGTTAGTTTCTTTCCTCCAGAAACTAAAGTTGATGATGTATCTGAATTTGATGTGCCACTAGATTACTTGGTCACGCCGACCAACGTACTGTCATTCGGTGGTTTTACATCAAAATCTACAAAGTAAAATTTAAATTCTTTCTGAAATTTCACTGGCGAAGGTTCCAAGATGTATTGTACATTTTTATTGAAAGTGCCAATTGACCGGTTTCTCATGTCGAAATATTCCACATAAAATTTCGCAAAATCTAAGGTGTCTTTCCCGACAATCTCTTTCGATACCGATATGTCGCCCACTTTTGTGCGCTGCACTTTTAAACTGTCGAGTTCCAATAGAAGTGGCCTCAGCTTATTAGAGTCCTGCTCCGAAAAGTAACTTTTCATTTGGGAGTAAATTACAGAATCTATTTCCGTATCCCTTGTCCCTGAGGTATATAGTGTAGATAAATCTAGAAGTTCCTGAATTTTCTGCTTTGTAATGGTGGCAATCGCTTGTGCGCTGTCCATTTTAGCGGAGGGATAACTTTTAATGTTGTTGTTTTTTCGTATTATTTCTAAGTCCGACATCTGTTTATCCTGCTTATTACAAGAAAAAGTAATGAGGGACAAGCTCAGAAAGAAGAGAAATATCTTAGTTAAGTTTTTCATCGGTATCGATTTTAAATTTAATCATGACTATTTTATTTGATTTATCATCCTTTGTTTCGATGACTTCCAGGTTTTCCAGAGAAGTTGAGGGTAAAGTCACCAAGTTAATATACCGCTGCTTATCCATTGTTTCAACGCCGTATGTTTCATTATCATAAACCTGATAGATCAAGGCGTCGTCACTGATCAGATAATTAAGCGTTTCTCTTTTCCGCTTCAAATCTTTCAAAGATTTAGAATAATAGAAAAGCATAATTGCATAATCATTAGGTTTCAGTTCGATGGTTTCTGCTTCTGGTGCAGATTCTAAATTTCTGTGGATCGTGTCTGTTCTATAATATGGCGACGAAACGACCATGGTCAGGTTTTTGGATTTGGTCGTATAAACGAAAGGTTCATTTGGTTTTGCCGTGTAAAGGATAGGAGATTCGTTTTCTTTCAGAATTTGAACCTGTAATTCGGCATTTATTTTTGAATTTCGATCCGCATCAATAAAACTGTAATAAAACTTTTTACTGAAAAGCTCATCCTTAAAACCTAATAAACCAACTAAAATTGCCAAAACAGCCGAAATACCCAACCAAAGATATTTTTTTACAAGAGATAAAGTCGATTTTTGTTCGGAGGTATCGTAAGATGAGAAGGAAGTCGAATTTTGACTAACAGTTTGATTATCAGTAGTCGATTTTTGTAAATTAGAATTATCAGACTCGGTAATGGGAGATTTTTCTATACTTATCGGCTTTTGTACAGCAAATTTGTCTTCCTCTGCAATTGGTTCCGCATTTTTTACGTCTTGATCCAATAATTCTGCTAGATTTTCGTCTTCATCTTCCAGATCTTTTAATATTTCATCTGCGAAAAGATGGTTTTTCTTGAAGTCATACCATGACACGTAACCTGCATAAATAGACAGAATATTCAGCATATCTATTCGCGGAAGTTTGGTGACCGGCGAATTTTTAAAATAAGTGTAGAATGTTTTCTCGCTGATGTTTCCTTTAGCGATTTTACGTAAATCTTCCTGAAAATATATGATGTCGATACCTTTCCACTTTGAAATATCATCAAAGGAAGGCGTGTGGTTTTCTAAATATTGAGTTTGAACCTCATTTTTTAGCTGTTCGAAGTGTAATAAATCTAAATCGCTCAAGTGCTAAAGATGTGTAATTTATTGATTTTCAGTAATGTTATTTTGTAAATCAGATTTACAAATATATTACAATTAATTTTCCAAAACAAATTTATTTCTCGCTATATCTTTGCCCTGTTCAATTAGATGAACTCAAACTTTAAACAAAACAATTAAATTTAATTTATTATGAAAAAATCATTTTTCGCAGTTGCTTTCGCTGCTGTAGCTCTAGTTGCTTGTAACAAAACTGAAACTGTAGAAACTGCTAACGCTAGCGATTCTGCTTCTGCAATGGTTGCTGATTCTGCTGCAATGGTTGCTGATTCTGCTGCAACTGTAGTTGATTCTGCTGCTGCTGTAACTGTTGATGCTGCTAAAGATGCTGCTTCTGCAACTACTGACGCTGCTGCTGATATGGCTAAAGATGCTGCTAAAGGAGCTGCTGCTGCTGCTACAGGTGCTGCTGATGCTGCTGCTGGTGCTGCTCAAGATGCTGCTGACGCTGCAAAAAAATAATCAGCTACTCGCTGACAAAATTAACCGTTTCTTTTTAGAAGCGGTTTTTTTATGCCATTTTTTGTCGTAAAATTTCGTACCCGCATATCGCGACTGCATTACTTAAATTTAGAGAATCAATACTGCCAGACATCGGTATAATCGTATTCAAACCTTTCCCTTTCCAGAAATCCGTTAAGCCAGAATGTTCAGTGCCAAAAACTACGGCACTTTTGTTTTTTAAATTTCGGCTTTGAATGGCTTCGGCACTTTCATCCATTAAAGTGGTGTAAACTTTATAACTATTTGTTTTCAGAAACTCCGCCACTTCTTCGTTCCCTGATTGGAAAATATTCATCCCGAACAGACAGCCTACACTCGAGCGGATCACATTGGGATTAAAAAAGTCAACCTTTGAGTCGGTGATAACTAACGCTTCAATGCCGAAAGCTTCGCAACTTCGCAGAATTGCACCCAGATTTCCAGGCTTTTCTACACTTTCTACAATAATAATAGCGGAATTTTCAGAGGGTTTGAAATTCTTTAATTCAGTAATCGGTGTTCTGTACAATCCGATTATTCCTTCCGAACTTCCACGATACGCAATTTTATCATAAACTTTATCCGAAACCAAATGGACGTTTCCAGTTGGTAAGGAATCTTTAAAAATATTCTCCGAGATATAAAATTCCTTATTTTCGAATCCGAACTTTAGTGCTCTTTCATTCTCCTGTTTTCCTTCGACTGCAAAAACGCCTTCTTTTTTACGAAAACGGTTGTCCGAAAGTAATCGTACTATATATTTTATTTTGTCGTTTTGGAAACTTTCGATGAGCATGATAATAATGTTTGAAAAATAATTAAGAAGGATCAGAGAAATCCAGTAAATTTTCTGCCGATTCTTCCAGGCTTTGAGGTAAATTCTTTTTATTTTTAATTCCTAAAGTCTTTAATTTAATAGTCTGCGTAATTAAATTGTCGTTGCCCGTTGATAATTGCTTGAAGGCTTCATTATAAACAATTTTCGCCTGATCGATATTTTTACCAACTTTTTCTAAATTGTCTACAAACCCTACGAATTTATCGTAAAGTTTAGCTCCACGTTCGGCAATTTCCATTGCATTTTTGTTTTGATATTCCCTTTTCCAAAGGTCAGAAACCAGTTTTAGGGATGTGATTAAATTGCTTGGATTGAGGAGAAGTATTCTTTTTTCGTAGGCAAAATTCCATAAATCAGGTTCTGCCTGCATGGCTGCAATATATGCGGGTTCGCTCGGAATAAACATCATCACGAAATCCAAGGATTTGTCATAATCATCGTACGCCTTTTCGCTCAATTGTTTAATGTGGTTTTTTACGGAATTTAGATGTTGATTGAGTTTGATCTGATACAAGTCAGAATCATTTTCGTCCACCAGTTCTATAAATGCCGTAAGAGAAACCTTGGAATCTATAATCACATTTCGTTCGTCTGGATATTTTACGACCGCATCAGGTCGCATTTTCTTCCCGGAGAACTCCGAAAAAAGGGCTTTGTTGTCTTCATCGCGAAGTTCGTGTTCCAGAAAATATTCCCGTCCTTTTACCAAACCAGATTTCTCCAAAATGCTTTCTAATATCATTTCACCCCAGTTTCCCTGGGTTTTACTTTCACCTTTCAAGGCGCGTGTCAGTTTTTTTGCATCTTCAGAAATCTGCTGATTTAATAAAGCCAGTTCTTTAACGCGTTCGCCTAAGGAAAAACGTTCTTTCGATTCTTTGTCGTACGTTTCACCAACTTTATTCCGAAGTTCTAAAATCTTTTCTTGGAAAGGCTCCAAAATGGTTTTAAGATTTAACTGATTTAAAGCCGTAAATTTTTCTGTTTTTTCCTCCAGGATTTTATTGGCTAAATTCTGAAATTCATTTTTCGCCAATTCCTGCATTTTTGTAATTTCTTCCTTTTGATTTTCCAGGGAATTTTTTAAGGTTTCATTAATGGCGTTAAGCTCAGAATTTTTCGCAAAAATATGCTGTTTTTCTGAAATTAGATTTTCTATTTGTAAACCTTGTTTAGCATTAGAATCGCGTTGTCCCAGAAATTGAGTTTGAATTGAAGAATATTCCGCCGTAATCGTAGCCATTTCATTTTTTAGGTGATTAAGGATTTCTGATTGCGCTTTATTCGTTTCCTTTTCTTTTAAAATATCTTGAGTGAGATCCTGAATCTTCAAGGAAGAACTTTCTAATTCCGATTGGGTTCTGATGAAATTTTGGTTGACGTCATCATACAATTTTCGGGGCAGATGAGAAGATTTTAAAATAAAATAAAGAATAAAGGCACCCAACGCTGCACCGAAAAGTAAACCGATTACTAGAGAACTAATTTCCATTTTTTAAAAGTACAAAAGATTACTGAATTCTTTTAATTTGCAGGGAAACTGAGGTTAATTTTTAATGCGTAGAAATTCCTTCGCAAGTTCAATCATTTTTGGATCGCCCGTATATTTCCCATGTTCGTCAGAAAGTTTTACGGTTGGAATCCAGTCACCGTTGATGGACTGAGCAGCAATTAATTTCATGACGATATTCATGGGTTTTAATCCGACATCGTTGGTCAGATTGGTGCCAATTCCGAAAGATATTCCTATTCTTCCTTCGCAAGCTTTTGTAATTTCTTCTACTTTTTCTAAGTTTAAACCATCAGAAAAAATGATGTATTTAAAAAGTGGATTGATGCCGTTTTTTTTGTAATGTTCAATGGTTTTATTGGCAAATTCAATGGGATCGCCACTATCATGACGTACGCCATCAAAGAGTTTCGCGAATTTTTTATCGAACTGCTGGAAGAAAACTTCGGTCGTATAAGTATCAGAAAGCGCAACTCCCAAATCACCCCGGTAAACATCTACCCAATGTTCTAGTGAAAGTGCATTGGCCATCTTGAAACCATATTCCGCCGCATGAAACATAAACCATTCGTGAGCGTGTGTGCCGATAGGTTTTACGCCGTATTTCATAGCGAAGTGCACATTAGAACTGCCGATAAAATTTCCGGAAGTATTATTTCTGACCAAGGATTCCACTACCAAATCCTGGACTTTGTAAGAATGGCGGCGTCTTGTTCCAAACTCTGCAAAAGTGACGTGCAATTCATTAAGATGAGCCGCTTTTTCTAAAGTTTTTTCAATGACTACCTCGTTGGAATTACGCTCCATATGATTCATCTCGTAATGAAGTTCGGAAATTAGCGAAAGGATAGGAACTTCCCATAAAATTGTGCGGTACCATTGGCCTTCTACCGTTACTTCTAAATTATTTTCAGTCTGAATAATACTTACTTCAGACGGATCGTAATGATAACCGGCCAAGAAGTCGAGGTAAGGCAAGTCTAGATAAGGACACGTGATGCGTAAAAACTCTTTTTCATCGCGGGTCAACTTTAATTCCGCCATCGCATTAATACTTCTTCGAAGTTCGTCCCCAAAACCTGGCGGGAAATGATGTTTACCGCGGTTGATAAATTGATATTTTACTTTTTCGTTAGGAAAGAGTTTGATAACGGCATTCTGCATCGTGATTTTATAAAAATCATTGTCTAGAAGAGACCTTAACCGGACTTCGCTCATGTATTGATGTTATGATTGGGGCAAATTTAGAAATTCAAAAATAAAAATCGCCTTTGAAAGACGATTTTTAGATTTATTAAAGGTAAGAATTTATTTTCCGAGATAGGAATTATACATCCAAACTTCTTTTTCCTGCTCCGTAATATAGTCGCTCATTTGAGAATTGGTGCCTTCGTCGCCGGCTTCACTGGTAATGTTTAGTAATTCTCTTTGCAAATCAATAATCGTTTTAAAGGATTGCAGAATATTTTCTACACATCGCGTAGCATCAGAAACTTCAATGCTTTCTTTAATGGTTGACTTATTTACATAATCGGTATAGTTGTGATGTGGAGTAGAACCTAAGGTCAAAATGCGTTCTGCAATTTCATCAATCTTTAAAACAAGATTGTTGTAGAGCTCTTCAAATTTCGGATGAAGGGTAAAAAACTGATCACCTTTGATATTCCAGTGTGCACCTCTGGTATTTTGATAAAAGATAGAATAATTGGAGAGCAAAATATTTAATTTTTCTGAAATCAGATCACAGTCTGCCTCATTTAGGCCAATAATTTTGGGATTTTTCATAATTTATAATTTAAGGACAAATTTAGGGAAGTATTTCTCCAAATGAAAACTTCTACGATCGATGAAGGCAATTGCAGTGATGCGGACAGAACTTTATATAATCTTCCTTCTTATATGAATGAGGTATTTTGTATAAATATTTAAATTAATAAAAGTCAGCGTTTGCCAATTCAAATAAATTTAGTACTTTTGCCCCCTAAAATAAAAAGCAATTTAATGCCTACTATTCAACAATTAGTAAGAAAAGGAAGAGTCTCGCTTGCCAAGAAGAGCAAATCGGCGGCCCTTGAATCCTGTCCACAAAGACGAGGTGTATGTACAAGAGTATATACTACCACTCCTAAGAAACCTAACTCTGCACTTAGAAAAGTTGCAAGGGTAAGACTTTCTAATGGTAAAGAAGTTAACGCCTATATCCCGGGCGAAGGACACAATCTTCAAGAGCACTCGATAGTATTGGTTAGAGGCGGAAGGGTGAAAGACCTACCGGGAGTACGTTATCACATTGTTCGTGGAGCTTTGGATACCGCAGGTGTAGCTGGGAGAACCCAGAGAAGATCTAAATACGGAGCAAAAAGACCAAAACCAGGTCAAGCTGCGGCAGCACCAGCAAAAGGTAAGAAAAAGTAATCATTAATTAGTAAAGAAGCGAAACAATGAGAAAGACAAAAGCGAAAAAAAGACCGTTGTTACCTGATCCGAAATTTAATGATCAACTGGTAACAAGATTTGTAAACAATTTGATGTTTGATGGTAAAAAATCTATCGCATTCAAAATTTTCTATGATGCATTAGATATCGTAGAAAGTAAAAAAGGAGATAACGAAAAAGAAGCTTTGGAAATCTGGAAAGATGCCTTAACTAACGTTATGCCTCACGTAGAAGTACGTTCAAGAAGAATTGGTGGTGCAAACTTCCAGATTCCAATGCCAATTAGAGCTGATAGAAAGATTTCTATGGCGATGAAATGGTTAATAAAATATTCTACAGCTAGAAACGATAAATCAATGGCGTCTAAATTGGCGGCGGAAGTTATTGCGGCTGCAAAAGAAGAAGGTGCTGCGTATAAAAAGAAAACAGACACTCACAGAATGGCTGAAGCGAACAAAGCATTTTCACACTTTAAATTCTAATCTGAAATGGCAAGAGACCTTTTATTAACAAGAAATATTGGTATCGCTGCGCATATTGATGCAGGGAAGACCACCACGACAGAAAGAATTTTATTTTATTCCGGAAAGAATCATAAAATCGGTGAAACCCATGAAGGTGGTGCTACTACCGACTGGATGGAGCAGGAAGCTGAAAGAGGGATTACCATCACATCTGCAGCAGTAACTGTAGACTGGAAATTCCCAACTGAACAGGGAAAACCTCTTCCGGAAGCGAAAGATTATCACTTCAACATCATCGATACACCAGGACACGTTGACTTTACCGTTGAGGTAAACCGTTCACTTCGTGTACTTGACGGACTTGTATTCCTTTTCTCCGCAGTAGATGGAGTTGAGCCACAATCTGAAACCAACTGGAGATTGGCTGATAATTACAACGTTGCCAGAATGGGCTTCGTAAATAAAATGGACAGACAGGGAGCTGACTTCCTGAACGTTTGTAAGCAGGTGAAAGAAATGCTTGGTTCTAACGCAGTTCCAATCGTATTGCCAATCGGTGACGAAGCTGATTTCAAAGGTGTTGTTGACTTGGTGAAAAACCGTGCGATTGTATGGCACGATGAAAACCACGGTTCTACCTTTGATATTGTAGAAATCCCGGCTGATATGGTTGACGAAGTGAAGCAGTATAGAGCAAAGCTGATCGAAGAAATCGCCGCTTACGATGAAAATCTTCTGGAAAAATTTATGGAAGACGAAGATTCCATTACCGAAGAAGAAGTTCACACTGCACTTAGAGCCGCTACTCTTGATATGAGTATCATTCCGATGACATGTGGTTCTTCATTTAAAAATAAAGGTGTACAGTTCATGCTGGATGCTGTATGTAGATACCTTCCTTCTCCAATGGATAAAGAGGCGATCGACGGTACAGATCCAAGAACAGATGAGCCTATTTCAAGAAAACCTTCAGTAACTGAGCCTTTCGCGGCATTGGCATTTAAGATTGCAACCGATCCTTTCGTAGGAAGACTTGCATTCTTCAGAGCCTATTCTGGAAGACTGGATGCTGGTTCTTATGTTCTAAACACAAGATCAGGTAATAAAGAAAGAATCTCCCGTATTTTCCAGATGCATGCTAATAAGCAAGAGCCGATTGAATATATCGAGGCTGGAGATATTGGTGCAGCAGTTGGATTTAAATCCATCAAAACTGGTGATACGCTTTGTGATGAGAAACATCCGATCGTTCTTGAATCTATGGTATTCCCTGATCCGGTAATTGGTATCGCGGTGGAACCTAAGACAAAAGCTGACCAGGATAAAATGGGGAACGCTTTGGCAAAATTAGCTGAAGAAGATCCTACTTTCCAGGTTAAAACTGACGAAGCTTCAGGACAGACCATCATCTCCGGTATGGGTGAACTTCACCTCGACATTATTGTTGACCGTATGAGAAGAGAGTTTAAAGTAGAGGTGAACCAAGGTGAACCACAGGTAGAATATAAAGAAAACCTTACACAAGTTGCTCCCCACAGAGAAGTTTATAAAAAACAATCTGGTGGACGTGGTAAATTTGCTGATATTGTGTTTGAATTGGCTCCGGCTGATGACCACAAACCAGGTCTTGAATTCATCAATGAAATCAAAGGAGGTAACATTCCGAAAGAATTTATTCCTTCCGTAGAAAAAGGTTTCAAAGAAGCCATGAAGAATGGTCCTTTAGCAGGTTTCGAAATCGAAGGAATCAAAGTAACTTTGAAAGACGGATCTTTCCACCCAGTGGATTCAGATGCATTATCTTTTGAGCTTGCTGCGAAAATGGGCTTCAAAGAAGCAGGTAAAAAAGCGAAACCGGTAATCATGGAACCAATCATGAAAATTGAAGTGGTAACTCCAGAGGAATACATGGGTGATATCGTAGGTGACCTTAACAAAAGAAGAGGTACCGTAAACGGTATGGATGACCGTAACAATGCGAAAGTAATTAAAGGATTCGTTCCACTTTCAGAAATGTTCGGTTATGTAACTACACTCAGAACCCTTTCTTCAGGTAGAGCAACATCTTCTATGGAATTCGAAAAATATGAAGCTGCACCGCAAAACGTCGCTGAAAAAGTAATCGAAAAAGCAAGAGGTTAATATTTAAATTAGATCAAAATGTCACAAAGAATCAGAATAAAATTAAAATCTTACGATTACAATTTGGTAGACAAATCTGCTGAGAAAATCGTAAAAACGGTAAAAGCTACCGGTGCTGTTGTAAACGGTCCGATTCCTTTGCCAACAAATAAGAGAATCTTCACCGTGTTGAGATCTCCTCACGTAAACAAAAAAGCAAGAGAACAGTTCCAACTATCTGCACACAAGCGATTGATGGACATCTATTCTTCTTCTTCTAAAACTGTAGATGCGCTAATGAAATTAGAGTTACCTTCAGGAGTTGACGTAGAAATTAAAGTGTGATAATTTAATTATCGTTCTTATATAAATCCCTTTTCGAAAGATTAGGGATTTTTTGTTCGTTCAAACCTTGAAGGTTTCTTTTCTAGGAACAACAAGATTTTAGCTACTTTAGAAATCCGGTCACGCTCTTCACTATATCCCGCAGCGGCGGCAGGGATGCCGTTTCGATGGCGGCTTGAAATTTATTCAGTACTACTAAAAAGATTTTCACCAGTCAATTTATTTCAAAATCTAGTAATGGCGCTTCCGTCGAGATAACCTTTCATACAATGTCGTATTTAGAATAATTATATATTACGATATTAATACGGTTTTACCGAAAAGTGCTTGCATAGTTTTAGTTTTAGATTCGTGATACATAAACAAACAAAAACAATGTATTATGAAAAAAATGTCATTATTGGCAGCTTTTGGAGTTGCGGGAATGATGAGTGCTAGTAATGCTGTTGCAGAAAGCAGTATTATCAATTGGGAAGTTAAAAAAGATACGAATGGTACCAAGTCAGCAGTTGTAGTGGAAAATTGTTTCCCGGTAACTTATTCCTGTGGAACAACAGAGAATTATTGTGTTGATTCTGGGATTTCGATGGAAATTATTTTGGCATTTATTATGTTTGATGATTACTTAGAATGTGGTGGCAATTAACATTGTTTAAAATTAGGGTGCGTATTTGTTTAGGCACCCTATATTATTAATTTATATGAAAAAAATAATTTGGCTATCTCTTTTTTTGTTTATAATTAATTTCCATACTGCACCGAATAAGCTCGACAACGATTCTTATCGAATTACGTATCTATTAAAATACAAACCCGACTCAACTAAACTCAATATATATAATGAGGATCTATTCTATCTTTATATTACGGGAACGGATTCAAGGTTTGTGGCTGAAAAAAAAATGAAAAAGGATTCGTTGTTAAACGCATTTGCAAAGAACAATAACTTATTTGGCGGTTTTGCAATGGAGAATTTTCCTAAACCTAGAAACGAGTATCTTATATATAGTATTAAGGGAGTGGATACCCATATTGAAACGCTAGGGTTAACTACGCTTGGCTATTCAATCGTAGAAAAACCGAAATGGATTTTGAAGAAGCAAGTAGTAAAATATGAGAAGTTTAATTGCCATGTTGCAACCTCGGAATACCTGGGAAGAAAGTGGATAGCACTTTATGATAACGATATTTCTTTGACCATTGGTCCTTATAAATTCACCAACTTGCCAGGTTTAGTTTTGAAAGTTTATGATGAGCAAGAAGATTACGTTTTTAGCATGGTAAAGATTGAAAAAATAGATCACACTCCCATTACAATTAGAGAAAAGTTTAAGAATGTTACAGACAGAAATATTTTTATGAAGGCAAAAAATGATTTTATTTCAAATCCTTATGTTGGTCGTCCATCAGGAATTAGAAAGGTCGAAAATCCTGTAAGGCAAAAGGAAAACACAGATAGATGTAAAAAGGCAAATAGCAATCCTTTAGAATTAAATTAAAATCTTACGATTACAATTTAGTAGACAAATCTGCTGAGAAAATCGTAAAAACGGTAAAAGCTACCGGTGCTGTTGTAAACGGTCCGATTCCTTTACCAACGAATAAGAGAATCTTCACTGTGTTGAGATCTCCTCACGTAAACAAAAAAGCAAGAGAACAGTTCCAACTATCTGCACACAAGCGATTGATGGACATCTATTCTTCTTCTTCTAAAACTGTAGATGCCCTAATGAAATTAGAGTTACCTTCAGGAGTTGACGTAGAAATTAAAGTGTGATAATTTAATTATCGTCCTTATATAAATCCCTTTTCGAAAGATCAGGGATTTTTTCTTGACTATTAATTTGAATTGACTTGCGAGTCGCAATCTGTGCAGACCTGTGAAATCTGTGAGCAATGAGATTATTTTAGGTGTTCAAAACCAGTCCCGCTTTCCACTATATCTTTTGCGCCACTACGTTCTGCAAAAGGATGCCGCTGCAATCGGGGCTAGAAGTTATAGCAGTTCTTCTTCCGAAAACAAGCGCCATTTTTCTTCTTAATTAAGTTCAGAATCATCCCCGAAACTTTAAGGCTTCCAAAGGCTGAAAAGGCTTACCAAATAAAGTTCTTATTGATTCTCTCGCACAACCTTGTCAGGGTTCCAAACCTTGACAAGGTTAATCAAATCCCTAACCCACATAGAAATTATTGTAAATTCCTTACTTTCACGAAATGAACGAATTTTTTATCGCATTTCTAATGACCATAAATATTGGCAGTTTTTTCTACTTCGGTCTCGACAAGAGAAAAGCTCAAAAAAACAAACACCGCATTTCAGAAAAATCATTGTTAATCATGACCTTTTTCGGTGGCACAATCGGTTCAGTTTTGGGAATGCTCATCTTTCATCATAAAACAGAAAAGAAGAGTTTTATTCTCAAAATATGCGTGATCATACTCATTCAAATTTTAATTTTATATTTGATTTATAATTATCATCAATGAAATATTTAATATTCCTGCTCTTTCCATTTTTATTGTCAGCCCAAACCCACCGTTTCATTTATGAAGTGAATTACAAAAGAGATTCTACAGAAAACACCATCACCAAAGATTATTATCATTTAGACATCGCCGAAGGAAAATCCTCATTTTACCACCGCGATTATTTTATCCTTGATTCTCTTCTAGCTTCAGGTGGTGAAATTTCATTCGCAACATTTGGCGGCCAGCCAAAAATGTCAAATGTGGTAAAGCATGATCTAAAAACCAATCAATTCCGCGAATTGGAATTAATGGAATATGAAGTGTTCGACATTAGTAGTGAAGCGCAACAAAAATGGAATTTAAAAAATGAAACCAAAATTTTTCAAAAGATGACTTTGCAAAAAGCAGAAACCAATTGGGGTGGAAGAAAATGGACGGCCTGGTTTGCAAAATTGATTCCTTTCAATTCTGGACCATATAAATTTTATGGCCTTCCTGGATTAATTGTTGAACTAAAAGATGACCGCAATAATTTTCAGTATCAGTTGATAAAATCTGAAAATTATCCTGAAACAAAAAAGATTCAAACACTCGATGATTTTCCACAAGTTGTTGCGGTGAATTACTCACAGTATAAGAAAAAGATGCTTAGCTTATATGAAGATCCATTGGGGTTTATAAATACAACAAATGTTAATTTTGAAAATTCTGAGGGTATTTTTTTGAAAGATAACACTTTAGTAAAAGCAGATAACGTTCGCGAAGTGCGTAAAGCGCAACAAATCAAAATGAGAAGATTTAATAATCCCGTTGAGCTCGACAAGATTATCGATTATCCTGTAAAGTAATCGGCATTTAATTTATAAGGTACTATTTATGAAAAAGTGTTTCTTCCTTCTACTGTTATTAAGCATCGCTGCGAATGCCCAAACCCATCGATTCATCTATGAATATCAATTCAAAAGTGATTCTTTAGCGAAAGAGTTCCGGAAAGAGAATATGGTGCTCGACATCAATCCTACAGAAGTGAAATTTTATCCTTATTTTCAGGCAGAAAATGATTCCATCAATAAAATTCGAAATTATTCCAATTCAAGTTGGGATGATGAAGTTCCGACTTTGAAGAGAGAGCGGAATACCAACCGAAACATAAATTACGTTTTGTTCAATGATTTTTTTGCAGTTAAGACAAGTGATGAGATGGTCTGGATTCTCACGCCTGATACCAAAAAAGTGGGAAGCTACAATCTTCAAAAAGCAACAACTAAATTTGGCGGTAGAAAGTGGACGGCTTGGTTTAATACCGAAGTGAATAGTAATGAAGGTCCCTACAAATTCCGTGGTCTACCCGGTTTAATCTTTGAGGTTGCTGATGATAAAAACAACTTCAAATTTAGCCTTCTAAAATCTTATCAATTAAAAGATACTTACGATACTTCCGGTTTTATGGAATCGTTCGCGGGAAAAAAACCGATCATGGTAGATGAGAAAACTTTAAATAAAAAACGCCTGGAATTGTTTAATGATCCATTATATGAATTTAAAGAAAAATTCAAGAATGACGATGGTTCTACGAATTTCTCTGTAATGGGAGTGAAGATTAAAAGCCTTGACCAGTTCAAAGAGTTAACAGTAAAATTACAGGATAAACTGCGACAGGATTATAATCCCATCGAATTGGATAAAGCGGTACATTACCCAATAAAATAAAATTTTGGAATTTTTAAATATAAAATAGATTCTCCCTTTGCGGAGGGTCTATTTTTCTTTTAAGTCACTTGGGGTCAAGCGAAAAACTTGAAAATATTTTTTAATCTCTATTTGTCAATTCAAATTTTCTTCATACATTTGCACACTCAATTTAAGGAAGAAGTGCGCCTACTTCAAACGTAGAAGTTACCGACCCCTTGATTGACAAACCAGAACTTAATTAGATATATATAAACAATGTCAGGTATTATTGGTAAAAAGATCGGGATGACTTCTTTGTTTGACGAAAACGGCAAGAACATGCCGTGCACCGTTATTCAAGCAGGTCCATGCTCGGTTTTACAGGTCAGAACCGTTGAAAAGGATGGGTACAAAGCTGCTCAGCTAGGTTTCGATGACAAGAGTGAAAAGAACGTTGGTAAAGCGTTAGCCGGCCACTTTAAAAAGGCAGGTTCAACTCCTAAAGCTAAATTGGTAGAATTCTATCATGCTTTCGTAGAAAAGTTAAGCGTAGGAGATGAAGTGAAAGTGAACTTATTTGCTGAAGGCGAATTTGTTGATGTAACTGGAACTTCAAAAGGTAAGGGTTTCCAAGGGGTTGTGAAAAGACACAACTTTGCGGGGGTAATGCAAGCAACTCACGGACAGCATAATCGATTAAGAGCCCCAGGTTCTATTGGTGCGGGTTCCGATCCATCCAGAGTATTCAAAGGAATGCGTATGGCGGGAAGAATGGGTGGTAAGCAAGTTACCGTATCAAACTTACAAGTGTTAAAAGTAGATGAAGAGCAAAACCTTTTAGTAGTAAAAGGAGCTGTTCCGGGAGCAAAAAATTCTTATGTAATTATCAGAAAATGGAACTAGTAGTATTTAATACATCAGGAAAAGAAACCGGAAGAAAAGTAACTCTAGACGAAGCAATCTTCGGTATTGAGCCAAATCAGCACTCGGTTTACTTAGAAGTGAAGCAATATCTTGCTGCACAGAGACAAGGGACTCACAAGTCTAAAGAAAGAAGCGAAATTACAGGATCTACCAAGAAACTTAAGAAACAAAAAGGGTCAGGATCTGCCAGATATGGTGATATTAAGAATCCATTATTCAAAGGTGGTGGTCGTGTATTCGGTCCGAAACCAAGAGATTACAGATTCAAATTGAACAAATCTTTGAAAAGATTAGCTAAGAAATCAGTTCTTTCACAAAAAATGAGAGATAATTCAATTAAAGTATTAGAAGCTTTCAATTTTGATGCTCCTAAAACTAAAGAATTTATCACTTTGAACAATGCGTTAGGATTTGAAGGAAAAAAATCTCTTTATATTTTACCAGAAGCGAACAAAAACGTGTATTTGTCTTCAAGAAACTTACCTAAAACGAAAGTTTTGACATACAACGAAATCAGTTCTTATGATTTGGTACATGCTGGAGAAATTGTATTCTTAGAAGGTGCATTAGAAAAATTTCAGGAAAATTTAAGAAAATAAATCATGTCAGTTATTATTAAACCAATTATCTCAGAAAAAGCAAACTATCTTACCGATTTGCGTGGTGCTTATTCTTTTTTAGTGAATACTAAAGCGAATAAAATCCAGGTTAAAAAGGCAGTAGAAGAGCTTTACGGTGTTAAAGTAGCAGACGTTAGAACCATGATTTATGCGCCTAAAGTTTCCTCAAAGCACACCAAAAAAGGACTACAGGTTGGGAAAACCAACAAATTGAAAAAAGCAATCGTTTCCCTTGCAGAAGGTGAAGTGATTGATATTTTTGCAAATTAATTAATATAAATAATAGTAATGTCTGTTAGAAAATTAAAACCTATCACCCCGGGACAGAGATTCAGAGTTGTAAATAACTTTGAGGAAATTACTACCAACAAACCAGAGAAATCTCTAACCGTTGGTATTAGTAAGTCAGGTGGTCGTAACAATACTGGTAAAATGACCATGCGTTACACCGGAGGTGGACACAAACAAAAATACAGAATTATCGACTTCAAAAGAAACAAGTTTGATGTTGAAGCTACGGTAAAAACTGTTGAGTATGATCCAAACAGAACTGCTTTCATCGCACTATTGGAATACACAGACGGAGAGAAGAGATATATCATCGCTCCAAACGGTATTAAGGTAGATATGAAAGTAATCGCCTCAGAATCCGCAGAACCAAATGTTGGTAATGCTATGAAGTTGAAAAATGTTCCTTTGGGAACTGTAATTTCTTGTATCGAATTGAAACCTGGTCAGGGAGCAATTATGGCAAGAAGTGCAGGATCATCGGCACAGTTAACTTCAAGAGATAAGAAATATGTAATCATTAAATTACCTTCAGGAGAATCTAGAATGGTTCTTGGCGAATGTATGGCAATGATTGGATCAGTTTCCAACTCTGATCACCAGCTTACCGTTTCTGGTAAAGCAGGTAGAAGCAGATGGTTGGGAAGAAGACCTAGAACAAGACCAGTTGTAATGAACCCTGTAGATCACCCAATGGGAGGTGGTGAAGGTAAATCTTCTGGAGGTCACCCAAGATCTAGAAATGGTATGCCTGCTAAAGGTTACAAAACCAGAAAGAAAAATAAAGCGTCTAACCGTCATATCATATCTAAACGAAAATAATTATGTCAAGATCACTTAAAAAAGGACCTTTCATTGCTCACACATTAGATAAGAAGGTTCAGACAAATATAGAGTCTGGTAAGAAAACAGTAATCAAAACTTGGTCTAGAGCATCAATGATCTCTCCAGACTTCGTTGGACAAACCATCGCAGTACACAACGGGAAATCTTTTATCCCGGTTTATGTAACTGAGAATATGGTAGGTCATAAGTTAGGCGAATTTTCTCCGACAAGATCTTTTAGAGGTCACGGCGGTAACAAAAATAAAGGAGGTAGATAACCATGGGATCAAGAAAAAGAGAAAGTGCATTAGCACGTAAAATAGCAAACCAAGATGTAGCAAAAGCGTTACATAACGATTGCCCTTCTTCGCCAAGAAAAATGAGATTAGTTGCTGATATCATTAGAGGTGTAGAGGTAGATAAGGCTTTATATATCCTTAAATATTCAAAAAAGGATGCTTCAAATAAATTAGAAAAAGTACTTCTTTCTGCAATGGCCAACTGGCAGTTAAAGAATGAGGGTGCAGACATCGAAGAAGCAAACTTAGTTGTAAAAGAAATTTTTGTAGACAGTGCAAGACAGTTGAAGAGACTGCGACCAGCACCACAAGGTAGAGGTCACAGAATCAGAAAAAGATCTAACCACATTACATTAATCTTAGGTAATAAAGAAACTAAATAATCAAGGTATGGGACAGAAGACAAATCCAATTGGTAACAGATTAGGTATCATCAGAGGATGGGATTCGAACTGGTATGGTGGTAAAGATTATGGAGACAGAATCGCAGAAGACTACAAGATCAGAAGATACCTTGAAGCTAGATTATCTAAAGGTGGAATTTCAAGAATCTACATCGAGAGAACATTGAAATTGGTAACCATCACAATTACTACTGCTAGACCGGGATTAATCATCGGTAAAGGAGGTCAGGAAGTTGATAAATTAAAAGAAGAATTAAAAAAATTGACGGATAAAGATATCCAGATCAATATCTTCGAAATCAAAAGACCTGAACTTGACGCAGTTTTAGTTGCAGACAGTATTGCAAAACAAATTGAAAATAGAATTTCTTATAGAAGAGCCGTGAAAATGGCAATTCAAAGTACCATGAGAATGGGAGCTGAAGGAATCAAGGTTCAAATCTCTGGTCGTTTAAACGGAGCTGAGATGGCAAGAAGCGAATCTTTCAAAGACGGAAGAATCCCATTGTCAACTTTTAGAGCAGATATCGATTACCATATCGGTGAGGCACTAACTCAGTACGGTAAATTAGGGGTTAAAGTTTGGATTATGAAAGGCGAAGTTTACGGAAAAAGAGACCTTACGCCACTAGTAGGACAACAGAAAAAAGGACCTGCAGGAAGAGGAGATCGTAATGATCGTAATGACAGAAGAGACAGAGACGACCGTAGACCAAGAGATAGAAAATAATTACAAAATTTTAGAGGACAGTTTTAAATGACCGTTACTTTTTTAAAATCTAAAATCTAAAATCTAAAATTTAAGAAATTATGTTACAACCAAAAAGAACCAAATTCCGTAAAGTTCACAAGATGAAAATGAAGGGGATTGCCCAAAGAGGTAGTCAACTTGCATACGGAACTTTCGGGATCAAAGCCAATGAAGGTGCTTGGATTACTGCAAGACAAATTGAAGCAGCGCGTATTGCTGCAACAAGATATATGAAAAGAGAAGGTCAGTTATGGATCAAAATATTTCCAGACAAGCCGATTACTAAAAAACCAGCCGAAGTAAGGATGGGAAAAGGTAAAGGTGCTGTGGAATATTGGGTATCTGTAGTGAAACCTGGTAAAATTATGTTTGAAGTAGGTGGAGTTTCTTACGATATTGCCAAAGAAGCATTACGTTTAGCCGCTCAAAAACTTCCTGTTACTACAAAATTTGTAGTTGCTAACGATTTTGTTCAACCTCAATAATCTTTAAGAAATGAAAAAAGCTGACATCAAAAATCTAAGCGCAGGAGATATTCAAAATAAATTGGCTGAAGCAAAAGCAGATTTCAATAAAATGAAATTATCGCACAGCGTAAGCCCTATTGAAAATCCGATTCAGATCAAAGATATGAGAAGAATGATTGCTCGTCTGGAAACTGAATTAACACTAAAACAACAATCATAATTTTCCTTTTATCATGGATAGAAATTTAAGAAAAGAAAGAATCGGAATCGTTTCTAGCAATAAAATGGAAAAGACCATTGTTGTAAGTGAAACGACGAGAGTAAAACACCCAATGTATGGTAAATTCGTTCTAAAAACGAAAAAATATACCGCTCATGATGAGAACAACGAGTGTACTGAAGGCGATACAGTATTAATTACTGAAACAAGACCTTTAAGTAAAAGTAAGAGATGGAGATTAGTACGAATCATTGAAAAAGCTAAGTAATGTTACAAACCGAATCAAGATTAAAAGTTGCTGATAACACAGGTGCCAAAGAAGTACTTGTAATCAGAGTTCTGGGAGGAACCAGAAGAAGATATGCTTCAGTTGGTGATAAGATTGTAGTTACTATCAAAGATTCTACACCACAAGGACAGGCGAAAAAAGGAACTGTTTCTAAAGCAGTAGTAGTAAGAACAAAAAAAGCAGTTCGTAGAAAAGATGGTTCATACATCAAATTCGATGACAACGCTTGTGTTCTTTTAAATGCTGCAGGTGAAATGAGAGGAACCCGTGTTTTCGGACCGGTTGCGCGTGAACTAAGAGATAAAGAATATATGAAAGTCATTTCATTAGCTCCTGAAGTACTTTAATTTTAAAATTTACAAAAATGACAAAGTTAAAAATCAAAAAAGGAGATAACGTAATCATCACTACCGGAAAGAAAGAAATTAAAGGTAAAACAGGTGAAGTTATTGAAGTGATCAGAAAAGAAGGCAAAGACGCTAGAGTTATTATTGCAGGTTTAAATATCGTTAAAAAACATACTAAACCCTCAGCAGGAAACCCACAAGGCGGAATTGTAGAGAAAGAAGCATCGATCCATATTTCCAATGTTATGCTTATCGACAAAAACGGTAAAGCAACTAAAACAGGATCTAAAGTGGATGGTGATAAAAAAGTAAGAGTTGCTAAATCAACCGGTGAAACTTTATAATTAAACGACGATGGAATATATAGCAAGACCAAAACAACAATATAAAGAGAAAATTGTTCCTGCAATGATGGAAGAATTTGGGTACAAATCTGTAATGCAGGTCCCTAAATTACTTAAGATCGTTGTTTCACAAGGTTTAGGAGCTGCAACTGCCGACAAGAAAATTGTTGACTATGCAATCGAAGAACTTACAGCAATCACCGGACAAAAAGCGGTAGGAACTCTTTCTAAGAAAGATGAAGCAGCTTTCAAATTAAGAAAAGGAATGCCAGTAGGAGCTAGAGTAACTTTAAGAGCAAATCAAATGTATGAGTTCTTAGACCGATTAAGCTCTTCAGCTCTCCCACGAATCCGTGATTTTAATGGTATTAAAGCTGATGGTTTCGACGGAAGAGGAAATTATAACTTGGGTATTACTGAGCAAATTATCTTCCCGGAAATCGCAATCGACAAAGTAAAAAAAATCCAAGGGATGGACATTACTTTCGTTACTTCTGCGAAAACTGACAAAGAAGCTAAATCATTATTAACGCATTTCGGTATGCCTTTCAAAAAGAACTAAAAGATGGCTAAAGAATCAATGAAAGCGCGTGAGCGCAAAAGAGAAGCTACGGTAGCAAAATATGCAGAAAAAAGAAAAGCTTTGAAAGAAGCTAACGACTATGCAGGTTTGCAATTATTGCCGAAAGATGCTTCGCCAGTAAGACTACACAACAGATGTAAATTAACAGGAAGACCAAGAGGTTACATGAGAACATTCGGTCTTTCTAGAGTAACTTTCAGAGAAATGGCCAACAAAGGTCTGATCCCGGGAGTGAAAAAAGCAAGTTGGTAACAAATTTAGAACAATCGAGATAGTAAAGTTATTAGGTCGTAGGTTATAGTACATAGTTTTTAACTGTAACCTAAAGCCTACCACCTTTTAAAACTAACTATCACAAACCAATAATTAAAATAGAAAAATGGTAACAGATCCAATTTCAGATTTCCTAACCAGAGTAAGGAACGCACAAAGCGCAGGCCACAAAGTGGTGGATATTCCTGCATCGAAAATTAAAAAGGAGATTACAAAAATTTTGTTTGACCAGGGTTTTATCTTGAACTACAAGTTCGAGGATAACGCTGTTCAGGGAAATATCAAAATCGCTTTAAAGTACGACAAACTAACCAACAAACCTGTAATCAAAAGCATCCAAAGAGCTTCAAGACCAGGTCTAAGACAATACAAAGGAACAGGTGAGCTGCCAAGAGTATTAAACGGTTTGGGCGTGGCTATTATCTCAACTTCAAGAGGAGTTATGACTGATAAAAAAGCCAGACAAGAAAAAGTTGGTGGAGAAGTAATCTGCTATGTTTATTAATTAATAATCAAAGGAAAATGTCAAGAATTGGTAAATCAATTATAGAAATTCCCGCTAATGTTACGGTAACCGAGAAAGACGGTTTGGTAACTGTGAAAGGACCGAAAGGAGAACTTACACAACAGTTAGAAGAAGGAATTACTTTAAAACAAGAAGACGGGATTCTAACCCTAGATCGTCCGTCGGAATCAAAATCGCACAAAGCATTACACGGTCTTTACAGAGCGTTAATCAATAATATGGTTCAGGGAACTGCCGAAGGGTGGACTAAAAAACTTGAATTAGTAGGAGTAGGATATAGAGCATCTAATCAAGGAAACAGATTAGATTTAGCTTTAGGATTCTCACACGGAATTGTAATGGATCTTCCTAAAGAAATTGTGGTAGAAACATTATCTGAAAAAGGTAAAAACCCTGTGATTACTTTAACATCTTTCGATAAACAATTATTAGGAATGGTAGCTGCAAAGATCAGATCTTTCAGAAAACCAGAACCATATAAAGGAAAGGGTGTTAGATTCGTTGGAGAAATTGTAAGACGTAAAGCTGGTAAATCTGCTTAATTTTAAAACTTAAGAACATGGCACTAAGCAAAGTAGAAAAAAGAAATAGAATTAAAAGAAGAGTAAGAGGAAAAATCTCTGGCTCTGCTGAATTACCAAGATTATCTGTTTACAAAAGCAATAAAGAAATTTATGCGCAATTGATCGATGATAAAGACGGTAAAACCTTAGCATCAGCTTCGTCAAGAGCGTTGTCTGCTAAAGGTAACAAAACAGAAATCTCCGCAGAAGTTGGTAAAGCAATCGCTGAAAAAGCCAAAGCTGCAGGAATTGAAAATATAGTGTTCGACAGAAACGGATTCGTATACCACGGTAGAGTGAAAGCTCTAGCTGACGGCGCGAGAGAAGGCGGACTAAAATTCTAATCAATAAATTTCGGAAATATGTTAGGACTAGATAATATAGAAAAAGTAAAACCGGGAGGATTAGAACTTAAAGATCGTCTCGTTTCAGTAAACAGAGTTACGAAAGTAACAAAAGGAGGTAGAGCTTTCGGTTTTTCTGCAATCGTGGTTGTAGGAGATGAAGCTGGAACGGTAGGTTTCGGTTTAGGAAAATCTAAAGAAGTTGCTTCAGCTATTGCAAAAGCAGTAGAAGATGCAAAGAAAAATTTGGTAAAAGTTCCTGTAGTTAATCATACAATTCCTCACCAAACATCCGCAAGATACGGTGGTGCAGATATCTTCTTGAGACCTGCAACTCACGGTACCGGTGTAATCGCTGGTGGTACAGTTCGTATGGTAATTGAAGCTGCTGGAATTAAAGATATTCTTTCAAAATCTAAAGGTTCATCTAACCCACATAACGTTGTGAAAGCTACTTTCAAAGCATTGTTGGATATCAGAAGACCTGAAGAAATTGCTAAAGCAAGAGGTATTTCATTAGATAAAGTGTTTAACGGTTAATTTAAAACAATGGCAAAAATTCAAGTAAAACAAGTAAAAAGCGCTATTGGTAGAACCAAAACTCAAAAGAGAACGCTAGAAGCATTAGGATTAAAAAAACTTCACCAAGTGGTTGAACATGACGATACTCCTTCTATCTTAGGAATGGTATCTGCGATCAGTCACCTTGTAGTAGTTGTAAAATAGAAATCAAGTCAAGAGAAAAGAGACTTTATTCAGTCTCTTATCTCTTATCTTAAAATCTCAAATCTAAAAATAATGAATTTAAATAATATTAGACCTGCAAAAGGTTCTACTCACAGTACTAAAAGAATCGGTAGAGGACAAGGTAGTGGTAAAGGGGGAACAGCCGGGAAAGGTCACAATGGCCAGCAAGCTAGAGCTGGTTATTCTCAGAAAATTGGTTTCGAAGGTGGACAGATGCCTTTGCAAAGAAGATTACCGAAATTCGGTTTCAACAACATCAATAGAAAAGAGTACAGAGGAATTAATATCGACACCCTACAAATGTTAGCTGATACGAAAAATATCACTGAAATTACACAAGATGTATTGGTAGAAAACGGATTAGCGAAGAAAAACGAAATCGTAAAGATTATGGGTAGAGGTGAATTGAAATCAGGAGTTTCAATTTCTGCACACAAATTCACTAAATCTGCTGAAGAAGCAATTTCTAAAGCAGGAGGTAAAGCAATTACTCTTTAATATTTACAATGAAAGAATTTATACAAACACTGAAAAACATTTGGAGTCTTAAGGAATTGAGAGATAAAATACTTTTTACTCTCGGTATCGTCCTCGTGTATAGATTCGCATCTTATATTTCCTTACCAGCTATTAACATGGCAGAGGTAGGGAATCTTTTGGATATTTATAAAGATCAGGGAGGCAACAAGCAAGGAGCAGGACTTCTTGGGTTGCTTTCTTCTTTTACAGGAGGGGCTTTCTCCCGAGCGTCAATCATGGCACTCGGAATTATGCCTTACATCTCCGCTTCTATTATCGTGCAATTGATGGGTATGGCAATCCCGTATCTTCAGAAATTGCAAAAAGATGGTGAAAGTGGTAGAAATACCCTGAACCAAATTACAAGATGGTTGACCATTGCAGTTTGTTTGGTACAAGCGCCTTCTTACCTTACTTCAATCACCCAAATGTTCTTGCCACATGCGCAGTTTGCTTCAGCGTACTACATCAATCCGCAGTCCGTTATGTTCTGGTTGCCAAGTATTGTAATATTAGTTGCTGGTTCAGTATTCGCAATGTGGTTAGGTGAAAAAATCACTGATAAAGGGATCGGAAACGGTATATCAATCTTAATTATGGTTGGTATTCTTGCAGATTTCCCTGGTGCTTTCATTCAAGAGGTTGCAACGCAAACAGGTAAAGGTGGTTTTGGAACCATAATGATTCTGATTGAGGTGCTATTTTGGATGGTAGTTGTTCTTTTGGCAATCGTACTTTCGGTCGCCGTGCGGAAGATTCCTATTCAATACGTAAGTAGAGCACAAGCAAGAGGTGGAGTTAACAGAAACTTAATGCAGGGAGCACGTCAGTGGATTCCTCTTAAAGTTAATGCTTCTGGAGTAATGCCAATTATCTTCGCGCAAGCGTTGATGTTTGTACCAGGATTATTAACCAAAGTGGACGAATCAAATACTTTCTTAGCCGGATTTAAAAATGTCTTCAGTTGGCAATACAATGTTTTGTTTGCGATTTTGATCATTATTTTCTCCTTTTTCTATACTGCAATTACGATTCCTGTGAATCAAATGGCAGATGATTTAAAGAGAAATGGTGGGCTGATTCCGAAGGTAAGACCGGGCAAGGAAACGTCTGATTATCTGGATGATATTTTGTCAAAAATAACTTTGCCAGGTTCGCTGTTTTTAGCTATCTTTGCAATCCTTCCAGCACTTGTGTATGGAGCGTTTGTTCAGACCGATCGGTTTGCCTTATTTTTCGGAGGTACGTCGCTTTTAATTATGGTCGGAGTAATCTTAGATACTATACAACAGATCAATACGTATTTGTTGAATCATCATTATGATGGCTTAATGCAGTCTAAATTATCAAGAACAACAAACAACCAGTAAAATAATTAATGGCTAAACAGAAACATATTGAGCAAGACGGCGTGATTACGGAAGCACTTTCGAACGCGCAGTTCCGTGTTGAACTAGAAAATGGGCATATCCTTATCGCTCATATTTCTGGTAAAATGCGAATGCATTACATCAAACTTTTACCTGGAGACAAGGTGAAGTTAGAACTTTCCCCTTACGATTTATCAAAAGGTAGGATTACATTCAGATATTAATTTCAGTATCTACTGAACTTTATTATAAAAGAGGACATCTGTAATTACGAAAATTATGGAGTTCTAAATTTAAACAAAATGGGAATGATTCCGTAAGATCTCATTTAACCGTTGTAAAATTAAAATAGAAAACTTAGAAATGAAAGTTAGAGCATCTATCAAAAAAAGAAGTGCTGATTGCAAAATCGTTCGCAGAAAAGGCGTTCTTTTTGTGATTAACAAGAAAAACCCAAAATTTAAACAAAGACAAGGCTAAAATTAAATTATGGCGAGAATTTCCGGTATTGATTTACCAAAAAACAAAAGAGGCGTTATCGGTTTAACTTATATCTATGGTGTTGGAAGAAGTACTTCTTCTGAGATCTTGAAAGCAGCCGGTATTAGCGAAGACAAGAAAGTCAACGAATGGAATGACGATGAATTGGCATTGATCAGAAACTACATCACTGAAAACGTAAAAGTAGAAGGTGAATTGCGTTCTGAAACACAAATAAACATCAAGCGATTGATGGATATTGGTTGCCAACGAGGAATACGTCACAGACTGGGATTACCTTTAAGAGGACAAAGAACTAAGAATAATTCTAGAACCCGAAAAGGAAAGAGAAAAACTGTTGCTAACAAGAAAAAAGCAAGTAAATAATCGGTAAGAATTATGGCAAAACAGACAAAAGCAGTTAAGAAAAGAAAAGTAAAAGTTGAAGCAATCGGCGAGGCGCATATCCAAGCTACATTCAACAATATCATCATTTCTTTGACAAATAAAAGTGGAGAGGTCATCTCTTGGGCATCTGCCGGAAAGATGGGTTTCAGAGGTTCTAAGAAGAATACTCCTTTTGCAGCGCAAATGGCTGCAGAAAATTGCTCAACCGTAGCACACGATGCTGGATTACGTAGAGTAAAGGTTTACGTGAAAGGTCCTGGCGCAGGTAGAGAATCTGCAATCAGAACAATTCACAATTCAGGAATTGAAGTTAGTGAAATCGTTGATGTGACTCCAATGCCACACAACGGATGTAGACCACCAAAAAGAAGAAGAGTATAATCTGAGAATTTTAAATGATAGATTATAAATTTTAGATGTGAACCATTTTTAATTTAAAATCTAAAATTTTTAATCTAAAATCTTAAAAAATATGGCAAGATATATAGGACCAAAAACAAAGATTGCAAGAAAGTTTGGGGCTGCAATCTACGGAGATGATAAAAGCTTCGAGAAAAGAAAAAACCAACCACCGGGACAACACGGTGTTAACAAAAGAAGAGGATCAAAGAAATCTGAGTATGCTGTTCAGTTAATGGAAAAGCAGAAAGCAAAATATACTTATGGTATTTTGGAAAGACAATTTGCAAACCTTTATGAAAAAGCCAACCGAGCAAAAGGCGTTACAGGTGAAGTTCTTTTACAATTGTGTGAATCTAGATTAGACAATGTAGTGTACAGATTAGGTTTTTCTAAAACTAGAGCAGGTGCAAGACAATTGGTATCTCACAGACACATTACCGTAAACGGAGAATTGGTAAACATTCCATCATATTCTATGAAAGCAGGTGATGTAGTTGCAGTAAGAGAGAAATCAAAATCTCTTGAAGTAATTGCTGATTCATTGGCTTACAGATCTACTTATGAGTGGTTACAATTTAACGACGAAACAAAAGCAGGTACTTTTATTTCCGCTCCGGAGAGAATTCAAATTCCGGAAGATCTGAAAGAACAATTGATCGTCGAACTTTACTCTAAATAATAATTTTTTCAAATTTTTGCTCAACCCAAATTATATGGCAATTTTAACATTTATTAAACCCGATAAAGTAATCCTCCTTAACTCTGATGAATTCAAAGGGCAATTTGAATTTAGACCATTAGAGTCAGGATTTGGACTTACGATCGGTAATGCTTTGAGGAGAGTTTTACTTTCTTCTTTAGAAGGATATGCTATTACATCTATCAAAATAGAAGGCGTAGAGCACGAATTTTCAACAATTCCAGGTGTAATTGAAGACGTTACAGAATTAATTCTGAACCTTAAACAATTAAGACTTAGAGCAAAAACCGAAACTGCAACTGCAGAAGTGGTAACTGCCAAAGTATCTGGTCAAAATACGATTACAGCTGGTGATTTAGGAAAAACAATGCAGGAATTCGAAGTTTTGAATCCTGAGTTGGTTATCTGTTCTGCTAATAAAGACGTGAAATTTGAAATCACGTTCAATATTGAAAAAGGCAGAGGATATGTTCCTTCTGATCAGAATAAATCAGCAAATGCTCCTATCGGAACAATTGCTATTGATTCAATCTTTACACCGATCAAAAAAGTACAGTACAGTGTTGAGAACTATCGTGTCGAGCAAAAAACAGACTACGAAAAACTAGTATTGGATATTGAAACTGATGGTTCTATCAGTCCTCAAAATGCATTAACAGAAGCTTCTAAGATATTAATTTATCACTTCATGTTGTTCTCCGATGAGAGAATTACTTTAGAAACTGAAGCAGTAAAAGCATCAATCCAGTATGATGAAGAAACTTTACATACAAGACAACTTCTAAAATCTAAATTGGTAGATATGGATCTGTCTGTAAGAGCACTAAACTGCTTGAAAGCTGCTGAAGTAGAAACTTTAGGAGAACTGGTTTCTTATACGAAGTCTGATTTGATGAAATTTAGAAATTTCGGTAAAAAATCCTTAACAGAATTAGAAGAATTAGTGCATGCAAAAGGTCTTAACTTCGGTTTCGACGTTGCGAAATATAAATTAGACGCTGATAAATAACAAACAATGAGACACGGTAAAAAATTCAATCACTTATCTAGAACAGCTTCGCACAGAAGTGCTTTGCTTTCTAATATGGCTTGTTCTCTTATTGAGCATAAAAGAATCAACACCACGGTAGCTAAAGCAAAAGCTTTACGAGTGTATGTTGAACCTATTTTAACTAAAGCTAAAGAAGATACAACACATAACAGAAGAACAGTTTTCGCTTACCTGCAAAGCAAAGAAGCAGTTACTGAATTATTCAGAACAGTTGCTCCTAAAATTGCAGAAAGAAATGGTGGTTACACCAGAATCATCAAAACTGGTTTCAGACAAGGTGATGCTGCTGATATGGCAATGATCGAGCTTGTAGATTTCAATGATCTTTACAACCCGAATGCAGAAGAGAAAAAAGTAACAAGAAGAAGCAGAAGAGCAACTCCAAAAGTAGCAGAAACTGTAGCTGAAGTTAAAGAAACTCCTGCAAAAGAAGAAACAAAAACTGAAGAACCAAAAGCAGAAGCTGCTGATTCTACAGAAGAAAAAGCAGGCGAATAAATTCCCTAAGCTTTATAAAGTAAAATCCGTCTTGTTTCATTACAAGACGGATTTTTTTTCTACTGAATTTAAATAATTACAAACTTTAATGACTAACCTGATTTATAATTATTCATTAATTCTCAATTCTTCTGTAATTATTCGCCCTTTGCTTTCTTAAGTCGAATGACATTATTCCCTTGCGTAATCGTTACGCTGTCATTTTTTGCTACGATTTCAATATCGAAATTACCGTAAACACCGCCTTTTGCCCAAGCTTCTTTTTGCGGCGCCGTAATCGTTTTATTATTACTTCGGATGCTTATGGTTTTATCAGCATCCCCATTTTTAAAAGTAACCAATGCTGAAGTTCCATCTTCCGCAACATATCGGTCCGTATATTCTTTTGCGTTCGTGCTGTCGTTCGACATTATTTTTTCTCTAGCGCTGCTGTCAATGGGGAGTTGTATATCAGAACCATCTTCATTTTTAACGATGTTCGTATTTCCTTCCGTATTTTTTGTGCAGCTGGCGACCACTAAAAGTGCGCAACTCGTAGCGGTTAAAAGTAATTTTTTCATAGTGTTTATAATTGTGATAACTCAAATTTAAAGATTCCTTTTTTAATTTGATATAAAGTGATAGAATTAACTAAATTTTAACGGAAAGCTTACCAAAATCAGCTTTCATAGCCCACAAAATCACTCAATTTTAACTAAATTTGTAGAACATAAATAATACTAAAAAAATTAAGATGAGTTACATTTCTTACATTGAAGCAAGACAGATTTTAGATTCTCGCGGAAACCCAACTATTGAAGTTGATGTCTTCACGGAAGCAGGTTCTATGGGTCGTGCTGCAGTTCCATCTGGAGCTTCTACTGGTGAACACGAAGCGGTAGAATTACGCGATGGAGCAAAAGAATATGGTGGAAAAGGAGTTTTGAAAGCAGTTGAAAATGTAAGAGAAGTTATTGCGCCAGAATTAATAGGGACTTCTGTTTTTGAACAAAATTTCATCGATCAATTAATGATTGAGTTAGATGGAACACCAAACAAAGGAAACCTTGGAGCAAATGCAATTTTGGGAGTTTCTTTAGCGGTTGCAAAAGCGGCAGCTTTAGATCTAAAGATTCCTTTGTACAAATATATTGGTGGTGTCAACGCAAACACACTTCCCGTTCCCATGATGAATGTGATTAATGGTGGTTCGCATTCCGACGCGCCGATCGCATTTCAGGAATTCATGATTATGCCCGTGAAAGCAGATTCTTTTTCCCATGCTTTACAAAAAGGTACAGAGATTTTTCATGAGTTAAAAGCGATCTTAAAAAAGAGAAATCTTTCAACAGCCGTAGGTGACGAAGGTGGTTTTGCACCAAAATTTAATGGAACTGAAGATGCTTTAGATACTTTAACCCAGGCAATCTCAAACGCTGGATACAAAGCCGGTGACGATATTATGTTTGCTTTAGATTCTGCAGCATCAGAATTTTATGTGGACGGAAAATACGATTACAGAAAATTTGAAGGGGAAAACGGAGCATGTAGAACTCGCGAAGAGCAAGTTGATTACTTAGCAGAATTAGCTTCAAAATATCCAATTATCTCTATTGAAGATGGAATGGACGAAAATGATTGGGAAGGTTGGAAATTACTCACAGAAAGATTAGGAAAAACGGTGCAAATCGTGGGCGATGATTTATTCGTAACCAATACGGAGATTTTAGCAAAAGGAATTGATGGAGATATTGCTAATTCTATTTTAATTAAAGTCAACCAAATCGGCACTTTATCCGAAACAATGGCTGCGGTTCAAATGGCGCAAAATAATAAATATACAACGGTAATGTCTCACAGATCGGGAGAAACCGAAGATGCTACTATTGCAGATTTAGCAGTTGCTATGAATTGCGGACAAATTAAAACGGGCTCAGCTTCCCGTTCAGACCGAATGGCAAAATACAACCAATTGCTTCGTATTGAAGAAGCTTTAGGAGACACCGCAATCTTCCCAGGTATGTCTGCTTTCAAAATAAAACGATAATAGATAAAATTCATTGAGAACGCCGAAAATCATTTGCAGTTTTCTCTCAATATTCATAAATTAGTAAAAAATTAAATTATAATGTCAGATAACAAAGTTATATTAAACTATGATGGTAAAGCCTTTGAGTATCCTATCATAGAAAGCACGATTGGTGACAGAGGAATCGATATTTCTAAACTAAGAGACCAAACAGGTTTGATTACTTTAGATTTAGGATATAAAAACACAGGCGCAACTTTAAGCGACATTACCTACCTAGATGGTGATAATGGTGAATTGTATTACCGCGGATACCCGATCGATCAGATTGCTGAAAAGTCTAATTTTACTGAAGTAATGTATCTTTTGTTAAATGGTAATTTACCTACGGCTGACCAGTTTTCAGGCTTTGAAAGAGGAATTAAAAAATACAATTTCGTAGCAGATGAGATGAAAAGATTGATCGATGTTTTCCCTCGTTCAGCCCACCCAATGGGAGTTTTATCTTCATTAACCTCGGCACTTACGGCGTTTAATCCAAAAGCAGTTGACGTAACTTCGAAAGAAGATATGGATCATGCAGCGGAAATGTTGATCGCCAAATTCTCTCACCTTTGTGCGTGGACTTATCGTAAAAAGATGGGTCTACCTATCAATCATGGTGACGATAGTTTGAACTATGTAGAGAACTTCTATAAAATGTGTTTCCGTCGTCCAAATCAGGAATTCCATTTAGATGCAACGGTGGTAAACGCTTTAGAAAAACTGTTAATTCTGCATGCAGATCACGAACAAAACTGTTCAACATCTACTGTTAGAATGGTTGGTTCAGCACATACCGGTTTATTCGCTTCAGTTTCAGCAGGTATTTCTGCGCTTTGGGGACCACTTCACGGTGGCGCAAATCAAGCAGTAATCGAAATGTTAGAAATGATCGAAAAAGATGGTGGCGACGTTGCAAAATATGTTGAAAAAGCGAAAAATAAAGAAGATAATTTCCGTTTGATGGGCTTCGGACACCGCGTTTACAAAAACTTTGATCCAAGAGCACGCATCATCAAAAAAGCCGCAGATGATATATTTGCAGCATTAGGAATTGAAGATAAAGCTTTAGACATCGCATTGCAATTAGAAAAAGTAGCATTAGAAGATGAGTATTTCATCGAAAGAAAACTCTATCCAAACGTAGATTTCTATTCAGGAATTATTTACAGAGCTTTAGGAATTCCAACTGAAATGTTTACCGTAATGTTTGCTTTAGGACGTTTACCTGGCTGGATTTCCCAGTGGAAAGAAATGCGTTTGCACAACGATCCAATCGGTCGACCAAGACAAGTTTATCAAGGTTCCACAAAACGTGATTACGTTGACATGAGCGCAAGATAATCTTAACTGATACTTTTAATTTCCCTTTCAATTTAATTTGAGAGGGATTTTTTTTTGGCGCACATTTGACTACGTCGAAAGGCCTTTTTATTATTTTTATTTGGGCGCCTTTTCCGGCTGTCACTACTCGCTTTTTTCTTGCCATTGCTCTTCCCTCAGCTAAGAAAAAGAGCTCAAACAGACCGTTCCATCCGGGGCGCAAGTTGGATCGTAAAAGAAAATTTTAGCAAAATTGAAAATTTCAGTATCTTAACACTCAGAAAAATCAATCTTTAAAAAAGTAAAATTTGAAACTAAATATTCAATTCTTAGTGGTCATATTTTCATTAAACTCGAAGCATGAAGATCAATAATGAAAAAAAAATTTAATAAAAAATGGATCATCGTTGGTACAATATTACTAATTATCCTCAATGCAATTTCTCTTTATATTATCAACGTTAACATCGATAATACCTTGGCTGCAGGTAAAGATCCTGCTCTTGAATTAAAGGCTCAGCAAAACGGATTTTTCGGGATGATTTTCGCAGCAGTAGTAATTACGTTAGATATATTCTTTATCATGTATCTTCTTTATCTGTTGTATAAATTCGTTGCTAAAACTCTAAATAATTCCTTACCACAAAAACCATGAAATTAAAAAATTACATCAACGGACAATGGATCGAAGGATCAGGAAATGAAGTTCCACTTTATAATGCAGTTAATGGTGAATTAGTTGCTATTTCCGATACAGGCGGAATCAATTTCGAAGAAGCCTTAGATTATGGAAGAACCGTTGGCTACAAAAATCTTTCCTCCATGACTTTTTACGATCGTGGTGAAATGTTGAAAAAAGTAGCATTGTATTTATTAGAAAGAAAGAAAAATTATTACGATTTATCTTATAAAACGGGCGCAACTCACGCAGATTCCTGGGTAGATATCGAAGGAGGTTTCGGAACATTCTTCACCTATTCAGGTTTGGCAAAAAGAATGTTGCCCAACACCCCATTTTGGGTTGATGGCGATACGCAGAAACTTTCTGCTAACGGAACATTTCTAGGAACTCATATTTTAACACCAAGCGAAGGAGTTTCAGTTCAAATTAATGCGTACAATTTCCCAGTTTGGGGAATGTTAGAAAAATTATCAACTTCACTTTTAGCGGGCGTTCCGAGCATTGTAAAACCAGCAACTCCTGGATCTTACCTGACCAACGCCGTTTTCCAGGACATGATAGAAAGTGGAATTCTTCCGGAAGGTGCAATCCAATTGGTTTGTGGAGAACCGGGAAATATTTTAGATTACGTTCAGGATGGCGATTCTGTCCTTTTCACTGGTTCCGCGTCGACCGGTAAAAAATTAAAATCTTTACCTTCAGTTTCTAAAAATGCCGTCCGTTTCAATATGGAAGCCGATTCTTTAAACTGTTCCATTCTTGGATTGGATGCAAAACCTGGAACACCAGAATTTGATTTATTCATCAAAGAAGTCAGAACAGAAATGACGACAAAAGCCGGACAGAAATGTACGGCAATCCGAAGAATTATCGTTCCCGAAAATTTAGTTGGTGATGTTCAAAACGCTTTGAGTAAAGCCTTAGATCAAACCAAAATTGGAAATCCATTAAGCCGAGAAACCAGAATGGGTTCCATCGTTGGTAAAAAGGAAATGGCAGTTTTAGAAGAAAAAATAGAATTGTTAAAAGCCGAAACCGAATTGATTTATGACGGAAAGCATGAACTCGTAGATGCTCATTACGAGAGCGGTGCCTTTATGACCCCAAAAGTTTTTTATAACGACAAACCGTTTGAGAAAAATAGTTCCCACGAAGTAGAAGCTTTCGGACCAGTTTCAACCTTGATGCCTTACAAAGATGCAGACGAAGCAGCCGCTTTAGCAAAACGCGGAAAAGGAAGTTTAGTTGGTTCCATTATTTCTCGTGATGAGAAATTCGTGGCCGAAACCTCCTGGAAAATGGCTTCAAGTCACGGAAGAATTTTTGTTTTAAATCGAGACAACGCGAAAGAATCCACGGGTCATGGTTCACCTTTGCCAACGTTAATGCACGGCGGTCCCGGAAGAGCCGGCGGTGGCGAAGAAATGGGCGGATTAAATGGACTTCATTTCTTTTTACAAAAAACAGCGATCCAAGGTTCACCAGATATTCTGACTGCGATTACCAAAATTTACCAGCAAGGAGCAATTCCGACCTATTCAGATAAACATCCATTTAGAAAATATTTTGAAGAAATAGAAATTGGTGATTCTTTAGAAACTGCCGGAAGAACCGTGACAGAAGCAGACATTGTCAACTTCGGAAATGTTTCTTGGGATCATTTCTACGCACATACCGATTCCACTTCTTTAAACGGAACTATTTTCGATCAAACTGTTGCGCACGGATATTTCATTCTTTCTGCAGCGGCAGGACTATTTGTTTCGGGTAAAAAAGGACCTGTTATTGCGAACTATGGTTTAGAAAATGCCAGTTTCTTCAAGCCAGTATATGCCGGAGATACAATTACAGTTTATTTAACAGCGAAAGAAAGAATCAACAAAGGCGTCAAAGGAAGAAACGTTCCTAGTGGAGTAGTAAAATGGTTGGTAGAAGTTGTTAATCAGCGTGAAGAAGTAGTTTGTATTGCAACAATCTTAACTTTGGTTGCTAAAAAATCACCTTTTATAAAGATCGATTATAAAGATTTTGCAAAACGTTTAAATAATTTAACGGAGAAATCGGTACCGCAGTGGGGAAAAATGAATGCTCAACAAATGTTGGAACATTTAGAAACCACCATGAAATACAGCACCGGAGAATTAGAAACTTCTGAATGTAAAACTCCGGAAGAACATTTAGAGAAATATCAGGATTCACTTTATAATTTCTATAAAATGCCTAAAGATTTTCCTGCACCTTTCTTAGAAGATGGAAAACTACCCGCGTTGAAATATAAAAATTTGGATGAAGCCAAAACTCACTTCATTGAATCGGTAAAAAACTATCAGATTTATTATCGTGAAAACCCAGACGCAGAACATTTGCATTTCGTCTTCGGAAAATTAAATAAAGAAATGATGGAGTTATTTCACCAAAAACATGTTACGCATCATTTTGAACAATTTGGACTTTTTACCAGTTAATTGAAATGAAAAAATATCTAGCCTTCATTTTTGGACTATTTTTTACTTTGCAGTTTTCAGCACAGAAAGTTTTCTCCGTTGATTATCAAAGTCAAGCAGATGTGAAAGTTTTTGTAGTGAAATATGAAAGTCAGGCAGATTTAAAAGTTCATAAAGTCGATTACCAAAGCCAAGCCGAAGGAAACGAAGGGAAGTGGTTCTTTGTGAAATATTCTAGTCAGGCAGATAAAAAGATTTATTTCGTCGATTACGAAAGCCAAGCAGATTTAAAAATTTTCTTTGTGAAATATCGGAGTCAAGCCGGTTGGAAGAAGAAGGAAAAGAAGCAATTGATGTACTGAAGGTGATAATTAATTTTATTTGAAAATCATAAAAATGCCTAATACTAATTCTCAAATTTATATTCAATTAGTTTTTGCTACTAAAGGGCGAGAGAATTAAATACGTTCTGAAGTCAGAGATGAAATTGAAAAGTATATTACGGGAATATTTACGAACAAGGGTCAAAAGATAATTGCAATATATTTGAATCCAGATCATATTCATATTTTTTTTAGTTACAAAAATTTGAAAATTGCTATTCCGGATTTAGTAAAAGTGGTGAAAACGGAATCGACAAATTTCATTAATGAAAAGAAAATGGTTCAAGGAAAATTTTTTTGGCAAGAAGGTTACGGAGCATTTTCGTATGCGAAAAGCCAAAAGGATGTCGTAACAAAATATATTCTTAATCAAGAAGAACATCATAAGAAAAGGAGTTTCAGAGAGGAGTATTTAGATGTATTGAATAAATTTGAAATTGAATTTAAAGAGGAATATTTGTTTGAATTTTACGATTAGAAGAAGATAATAATGTTTAAAGATAGCGTTCCTACGGAACGCTTTGAAAAATGATATCAGATTCTTTCTACACAGATATGATTCCTACGGAATCATTTGTGAGATGAGATTACTTTTAAATTTGAAATTTGTTCCGTAGGAACAATATCTGTGTAGAAATAAATAATATAAAGAAAATTTGCGTTCCGGAGGAACGCTATCTAAATAAATTAAAAGACTGTTTTGAAAAAAACCATCGGAGAACAAGTCGTAGCATTCAACAAGAAACTGCATTATTCAGGCGATCTTCCTGAAGGTTTTGATGTACTCAATCCTTTCTTCGATAATCCCGAAACTTTAATGGTGATGACCGATTTTTATAAAAAATTCTACCATGATCATAACCAAAGAAAATTCATCATAGGAATTAATCCAAGTCGCCACGGAGCCGGAGTCACAGGCGTTCCTTTCACCGATACAAAAAGATTGGAAACCGTTTGTGGAATTGAGATGAAATCTGCTCACACGCATGAAATCTCCTCTGTTTATCTCTACGATGTGATCGATAATTTTGGCGGACCGGAAAGGTTTTATAAAGAATTTTATATTAATTCGCCTTTTCCTTTAGCGATAGTCAGAAATACGATCAAAGGAAATTTAAACGCAAATTATTATGATGACAAAAATCTCTTCGAAGCCGTAAAACCCTTTATGATTCAAAGTTTAAAAGACCATATCAGTTTAGGTTTAGATACTTCAGAAGTTTTTATTTTAGGAAAAAAGAACGCCACTTTCATTGACAAGATCAACAGTCAGGAACATTTCTTTGATAAACTCACCGTGTTGGAACATCCGAGATATATCCAGCAATACAAAAGCAAAGAGAAACAATTGTACATCGATAAATATTTAATAGCCTTAAACAAAGCATAATGAACAACGGATTTGTAAATCAAGAACTTAAAAATAATATTTCAGAAATCACATTTGGACACCCGAAAAGTAATTCTTTGCCGGGAGAAATTTTAGAATTGCTGGCTCAAACTATCTTAAATGAAGGAGCAAAAGAAGAAGTAAAAGCCATTCTGTTAAAATCAGAGGGTGAAAAAGCATTTTGCGCCGGAGCAAGTTTCGATGAACTGCTGGACATTGAAGAATTGGAAAAATCAAAAAAATTCTTTGGAGGATTTGCTAAAGTTTTAAATGCAATGCGATCATGCGGAAAATTAGTCATCGTTAGAGTTCAGGGAAAAACAACTGGCGGTGGAGTAGGAATTGCCTGTGCAGCTGATTATTGCTTCGCTACAAAAGATTCTGCAATGGCTTTAACCGAATTAAACCTGGGAATCGGACCTTTCGTAATTGGACCGTATGTCGAAAGGAAAATGGGCAAATCTGCTTATGCTGCTATGTCAATTGACGCTGACTTCAGAAGTGCGGATTGGTGTGAAAAACACGATGTCTATCATTCCGTTTCTGAAAATATTGAAATGATGGATAAAGAAATCAATAAATTCTTAGAAAAATTATCAACCCGAAGTTCTGACGCTTTATCATTGGTTAAAAAAGTTTCCTGGGAAGGAACGGAGCATTTTGAGCATTTAATGCCGGAAAGAATTTTGATGAGCGCATCATTAATTCTGGAAGATTCTGCGAAGAAAAATATTGAGAAGATTAAGGAACGACTTCGAGCAAAGTAAGTCGATGGTTAATAATTCTAACAAAACAGTTCTCATTTTAGGCGCCAATTCCGACGTCGCGAAACAATGTATTTTGCAATATCTGGAAAAGGGATTTTCGATTATTGCTTCGTCGAGAAATCTGGATTGTTTGGAGCGTTTTGTTAAAGAAAATAATATTGATTCTTCAAGAATCAATATTAACTATTTTGATGCAGCCGATTTTTCATCACATCAAAAATTTTATAATGAACTTCCAGTAAAACCCAATATTGTAATTTACGCTGCAGGTTTTTTAGTTGAAAATCAAAAAGCACTTCAAGATTTTCAAGGAGCGAAACAAATGATGGAAGTCAATTATATGGGCGCAGTTTCTATTCTGAATATTATTGCGATGGATCAATCCAATAAAAATCTGGAAAGAATTATCGGACTTTCTTCACTTTCCGGAGTTCGTGGTAGAAAAAGTAATTTCATTTACGGAAGTACAAAATCTGCGTTCACTCAATATTTAGCCGGCCTTCGACAAGAGTTGTCTTCGAGAAATATTATCGTTAATGTTTTAGTAAGCGGATATATTAATACGAAAATTAATGCAGGTTTAGAATTGAATAAAAACCTTTTGATGGAACCAGATTATGTCGGGAAACATATTGTAAATGCAGGAAAATCTTTCTCCATCGTTCCCAATTTAAAATGGAAAATCATTTATTATATCTTAAAAATTTTACCGGAAAATTTAGTGGCGAAATTGCCTTAATAATTTCTTGATCAGATCACAAACAAAAAAAGAGGAAGCAAAACTTCCTCTTTTATTATTTATTGTAATTCAAACTAATCTTTCAGTTCAACTTTCAAAGCCAACTCAGTCAACTGCTCATCAGCAATCGGACTTGGCGCATCGATCATCACGTCTCTTCCGGAATTATTTTTCGGGAAAGCGATATAATCTCTGATCACTTCATTACCATCTAAAATAGCAACCAAACGGTCAAATCCTAGTGCTAACCCAGCGTGTGGCGGTGCTCCATATTGGAACGCATTCATCAAGAATCCGAATTGTGCTTCTGCATCTTCTTTCGTGAATCCTAATAAATTGAACATTTTAGCCTGTAAATCTTTATCGAAAATTCTGACCGAACCACCACCGATTTCGTTTCCGTTAAGAATCAAATCATAAGCATTTGCTCTGGCTTTTCCTGGATCGGTTTCTAATAAATGAACGTCTTCGGGTTTTGGTGAAGTGAACGGATGGTGCATCGCATGATAACGGTTTGTTTCTTCATCCCATTCTAACAATGGGAAATCGATGACCCAAAGTGGTGCGAATTCTTTCGGATTTCTTAATCCTAATCTGTTCCCCAGTTCCATTCTTAAAGCGGAAAGTTGGGTTCTCACTTTATTTTCATTTCCGGACATTAGGAAAATTAAATCTCCTGCTTTTGATCCGAATTTTTCTGTAATTTTCTTTAAATCTTCTTCGTTGTAAAATTTATTTACGGAAGAAGTAACGGTTCCGTCATTTTGAAATTTGATCCAAATCATTCCATTTGCGCCAATTTGTGGACGTTTTACCCAATCGATTAATTCGTCGATTTGTTTTCTGGTATATTCTGCACAACCTTCAACATTGATTCCAACCACCAGTTCTGAATCGTCGAATATTTTGAAATCTTTTCCTTTGACTAATTCGTTTACTTCCACGAATTCCATCCCGAATCTAATGTCGGGTTTATCGTTTCCATATTTTTTCATCGCATCTGCGAAAGTCATCCTTGGAAATTTACCGAATTCTTTTCCAGCGATATCTTTCAATAAAGTCGCAGTCATTCCTTCGAAGATTTCCAAAACATCTTCCTGTTCTACAAATGCCATTTCACAATCGATCTGTGTAAATTCAGGTTGACGGTCGGCTCTTAAATCTTCGTCACGAAAACACTTTACAATCTGAAAATAACGATCCATTCCACCAATCATTAATAATTGTTTGAACGTTTGTGGTGATTGTGGCAACGCATAAAACTGTCCAGGATTCATACGGCTTGGAACTACGAAATCTCTAGCCCCTTCCGGAGTTGATTTAATAAGAACCGGAGTCTCTACTTCGATGAAATTCTGATCAGATAAATAGTTGCGGACTTTCTGCGCCATTTTGTGCCGGAAAATCAATTTGTCTTTAACCGGATTACGTCGGATATCTAAATATCTGTATTTCATTCTCAGTTCTTCACCGCCATCAGTTTGATCTTCGATGGTGAATGGTGGAACTTCTGATGCATTTAAAATCGTTAATTTTTCAACCAAAATTTCAATTTCTCCCGTTGGTATTTTAGGATTCTTGCTGACTCTTTCAATAACTTTTCCTTCAATCTGAATCACGAATTCTCGACCGAGTTTGTTTGCGTTTTCTAACAATTCTGCGGAAGAACGGTCTGCATCAAATACCAACTGCGTAATTCCGTAACGGTCGCGTAAATCGATCCACATCATAAAACCTTTGTCGCGAATGGTTTGAACCCAACCTGAAAGGGTTACGTTTTGATCAAGATTCTTAAGTGAAAGTTCCCCGTTATTGTGTGTTCTGAACATAAATTGATGTTTTGAAATATGAAATTTTTCCGTTTGCAAATGTATGATTTTAAGACTAAAGTTAGGATAAGGCTTCACCAACTTTGTATAGAAAATAGTGATATCGTTGCTTTTTAAACTAGAGCTATTGTTAGTCTGGTCGATATTCAAGCAAATCTCCTGGTTGACAATCGAGGACTTTGCAAATTGCTTCTAATGTTGAGATCTTCAATGCCTTTGCTTTTCCAGTTTTTAAAACGGAAAAATTCGCCTGTGTAATACCAATTTTTTCCGCGAGCTCTTGGCTCTGCATTTTGCGCTTCGCCAGCATAACATCTATATTGAAAATAATTGCCATAATTAGATGGTTAATTCGTTTTCCGATTGTAGGTAAAGTCCTTTCTGGTAGAGCAAACTTACAATATATACAGTTGCCGCCAACCACAGAAAACTGCTTTCACCCATTTGTGTAGAAAGTAAAAGATCACTGCTGACTGAGGTTTCTATATATAGCTTCAATAAAATACTTATTAGTCCTATAAAAAATGCGAGAATAGAAATTCGTTTAAGTAGCCAGCTTTGATCGTTGTCAAACGGATTTTTTAAATTAATTTTATTTAAAAGTGTAAGTGCGGAAAGAAATAAAATAATCTCTAAAGTGGTAATTACAATCGCAGATATCATCAAGATATTAAAAGCAAATTTGTCTTTTTCCCAAATATTTGTAAAATCAATACCATTATAGTACTTCATTATTGAGCCCGTCCAATTAAAGTGGTGGGACAGAAAAACCCAAATATTAAAGAAAGAGGTAACTACTAATCCAAAAACGGAAAGGTTTAAAAATGCTTTTAGGGTAAAAGAAACAATTTGTGGGAATAATTTCATTATTTTAATTTTTATACTGTAAACATATAAAAATATATCGTAATACGATAATAAAATAGTCAAAATATTTTTTTAGTAATTTCCTCATAAATATTTGGCTTAGATTGTAAAAACTTGAAATATAATATTTGATTGTATTAACCAAGAATTTTCACTTTTAAACTTTATGAATAATTAAGAAGTGTTTGCGGAAATATTTTCTAACTTTGTTAGAATCAAGATCAAAAAAATTATTTAATTATGGGAAAAGGCGATAAAAAATCGAAAAAAGGAAAAATTATAGCGGGAAGCTACGGTAAAAAAAGACCGAGAAAAGCGAGCTCTGTAAATCATATCCCTGTAAAAGTTTTGGATGAGGACGACAAAAAAGCTTCTAAAGAAAAAGTACGGAAAGAAGTAGGATATCCTACTGAAAAGTCTGAAAATGCAGAAGTGGAAAAAAAACCTAAAGCGACACCAAAACCTAAGGCTGAGAAAAAAGAAGATGCGGTAGAAACCAAACCTAAAGCTGAAAAGACAGCCGACAAAGAGGAAGCAAAACCAAAAGAAACTAAAGCTAAAAAAACCGAAGAATAATCTTCGGTTTTTTTATTATATAGTGCGTGGATTATCGCCCGCCACCTAAAATACTTCCTAAAAGTCCTCCAAGGCCGCCTTGCTGTTGGTTTTGCTGACCACCGCCCCCTAGTACGCTTCCTAAAATGTCGTTTAATGGATTTCCGGAAGATTGAGATGAATCTCCACCAAGAACGCTGCCTAAAATATCATTTAAAGGATTAGATGGTTCTGCTTGTGCCTGGTTTTGAGCGCCACCCAAAATTCCACCCAACAAATCTCCCAAACCACCGCCAGAAGTAACTCCGTTCGATTGTTTTTGTTTGCCGATATAACCCATAATAATCGGTGCTAGCATGGCCAAAATAGGTCCGATTTTATCCATCGAAATTCCTGTATTTTGAGATAGCTGATTTTCTACAGTAGATTTTTGTCCACCAAAAACATGATCTAAAATAGAGTTGCCTTCTTGTTGTCGGGCAACCGCCTGTGATGGATCGTTTAAGATGCTTCCGTCGTGATCTTTATCCAGTGCATTGTTCAAAGATTCTGCCTCCTGATCACTTTCCTGAGATTTTTTTCTCAAATAAGAAATAACCAAAGGCGCTGAAACTGCCAATAAAGCAATGACCTGATTTTTGCTGATTCCAAATTTGTTTTCTGCTTCTGCCGCAACTTGATTTCCGGCGCTGCCTGTAATAAGATCAATTAAGCTCATAATATTTTATTTTAATGTGTTAAAATTTCGAGAAACAAGTTAGCAAATTATAGTCCAATTTTATTGAGGTAGACAATTTACATCTAGTTTTTAAAGATCGGAACATTGGAGCAAGCTTCACCAAACATCAAAGATTTTACGACGGGTTTCAACTGTTCTACCAATTCGATATAAGCGTTTTCCGGAATTCGCTCGTCGCTGCAACCTTTTACCAAAACTCTTTTCCCGTACAAGTCTGTAAAATCGTAGGTTTGAATGGCATTGTGCATTAATAATACTTCTAAATCCTCCCGATTACCGAACACAATTTTTTTTGAGGATTCTGTTAATTTTGCGGTAAGCAGAAAATAGGCCCATAAAGGAACGATCGCTTCTGCTGAATTATAAATATATAGGTAAGCAGATGAATATTGCTCCGTATCGATGGCATTTATTTTCTCCCGAAAGTCTTTTTCTTTTAAAATCATTCCTTCGAAAAGAAAATCTTTTAAATCAATACCAATTCTTTTGCCCTGCGGAACCAGTTTTGAAAGATCAAAATTGACCAACCCACTTTCAGCAATTTTATTTTTTATTTCTAAATCAGACATTTTTTTATCTTTGAACAAATTTAGGCATTTTATTATTTCTTTCAGCAGAAAAGCCCTTATCACGAATTTATAAAACCCAGTTTTAATTTTGAAATATTACATTATTGCAGGCGAAGCCTCTGGAGATCTACATGCATCTAACTTGATGAAATCGCTCTTGAAAAAAGATCCTGCAGCAGAATTCCGGTTTTGGGGCGGCGATCTCATGTCTGATGTTTCTGGAATTGTCCCGGTAAAACATTACAAGGATTTAGCCTTTATGGGTTTTCTGGAAGTTGCTAAGAATTTGGGAACCATTCTGAAAAACATTAAATTCTGTAAAGAAGACCTTCAAAAATACAATCCTGATGTTTTAATTGTGGTCGATTATCCAGGATTTAATTTAAGAATTGCCGAATTCGCTAAAGGTTTAGGACTTCGAGTGGTGTATTATATTTCGCCCCAACTTTGGGCGTGGAAAGAAGGTCGCGTTGAAAAAATTCGAAAGTTTGTTGATGAAATACTCGTCATACTTCCTTTTGAAAAAGATTTTTACAAAAAACATAACGTAGATGCGCATTTCGTCGGACATCCGCTCCTAGATGCTATTTCAGATTTACCCCAAATTAATATCGAAAAATTTAAAGCAGATCATCATCTAAACGAGAAAGAAATCATCGCTCTTTTACCGGGTTCACGGGAACAGGAAGTTACCAAAATGCTGGATTTAATGCTTTCAGTTCGTTCTCATTTCAAAGAATATCAGTTTGTAATTGCGGGAGCACCAAGTTTACCAAGATCATTTTATCAAAAATACGTCGACAAAAATGTTCATTTTGTTTCTAATAAAACGTATGATTTACTGAGAAGTTCAAAAGCAGCCCTGGTGGCTTCTGGAACTGCGACATTAGAAACTGCATTGCTCAGCATTCCGGAAGTGGTTTGCTACAGAAGCAGCACCATTTCTTACGAGATTGGAAAACGGGTAGTGAAAAATATCAAATATATTTCCCTTGTTAATTTAATTATGGATGAGGAAATTGTTACTGAACTGATTCAAAGTGAGTTGAACACGAAGAATTTAGTGAAAGAATTGAGCGCAATCTTAGAAGGCGAACGACGAGATGAAATGTTGAAAAATTTTACAAAACTTCAAGAAAAATTAGGAGGAAAAGGTGCCAGTGACCACGCGGCCGAGGTTATTGTAAATGGGTGATTTAACGGTAATTATATCATGAAATATTGATATTTTTACTGAAAAAAGAAGTTGGATAAAGAACCTCTACTTATTCTCTGTCTCCTCTTTATTCTTGGAATTGTATTGCAGGATTATCTGTCTTTTGGGCAGCCTACAATTGTACTCTTATTAATTTTAAGCGTTGTAACCCTCTTTATTTTCTTTGTTAAAAGTTTTCTTACTTTTAAGATCCGACCGGTAATTCTCGCATTTCTATTTATCTGCTTTGGAATTTTCATTCATTATTTACATTCTACAAAACCTGAATTTCCTACTTTTAATGGGAAAGAAACGGTCATTTTCAAGTTGCGCAAAAAGCTCAACAGCAATGAAAAAAACCGCCGCTATGAAATTATAGGTTGGAAAGATAATCAGCAATTCCAGAGTGTTCTTTCTATTCCGAAAAGTGAAACAGCGCTGAATTTTGCAAATTATTACAAAGCAGAAATATATATCAATCCCCTAGAAAAACCGTACAGCGATTTTCAGTTTGATTATTCGAAATACTTAGCACGGAAAGGGATTTACTTTCAAAGTTATCTTCCCGGTTCATTACGCTCCGAATTGCGTAAAGATCTTTCTACAGGTGAAAAAATTCGTCAGAAACGTCTTGAAATTTTAGATAAAATAGACCAAGCTGATTTGGAAAAGCGAACGCGTGAATTTGCGAAAGGAATTATTTTAGCGGATCGCACAGAAATGGATCGGGCAATGGTTCGAGATTTCAGAAATTCGGGAACGATGCATTTATTGGCGATCTCCGGAACGCACATGGCGATCATTTTTGGTTTTATTTTATTGATGCTGAGGTTTTTGATTCCATCAAAATATAGGAAAATTAAGATTGTTACAGCTCTGGTTTTAATCTGGTCATTTGCTCTTTTTATCGGTTATGGTAATTCGGTCGTAAGAAGCTGTGTAATGATCACCTGTTATTATGTTTTTATTTTGCTCCAGCGGAAAACCGATTTATTGCATTCGATGTCGCTTGCTGCGTTTATCATTCTTTTTACAGACTCTAACCAGGTTTTTGATGTGGGATTTCAGCTGAGTTTTATCGCTGTTTTTGGGATTTTTTGGTTTAATCAGCCTTTACTAAAACGTCTTCCTCGACCTAAAAATAAGTTTCAAAATTTAATGATCAATATAATAAGCATCAGTTTATCAGCACAACTTGCCACCATGCCTTTGGTAATTTTTTATTTCCATCAGTATTCAAGTCTCTCTATTCTGGCCAATCTGGTCATTATACCTTTTGCTGAAATCATCATCGTTTTTTCCTTATTAATGGTTATTCTTATATCTTTTTCCATCGATCTACATTGGGTAAATGTTTTATTTGATGGATTGATATCTTACACTCTAAAAGCGGTTCATCTTTTTGGCGATCTTGACTTTGCTTTAAATAAAATGATTCCCATGACTTTACTTGAAGTTTTTCTGCTGCTCATCATTCTATTTTTATTAAGATTTATAATTAGAAATTTTAATATCAAAAATACGAGTCGGCTTGCCTTCTTTATTCTCCTATTTATTTCCCTGAGATTTCTCCTCAACTACAAAGCAACTAATCTAAATGAAGTTTTGGAGCACCAGTTTTTCAAAAAGAAAATTGTATCAGTGAAAAAAGGCGATCATGTTATTTTTTACATGAACCAAAATGTGGATCAGGAGAAAGTAGAACAATATATCATCGAACCTTATCTTACTTCGCGCCGCACAAAATCATTTCAGGTAAAAATAGGCGATGGAAATATCTCAGAATTAAAACCTAAATTAGAAGAATATAAGATCACTAGTAATCTCTTATTTAGAAAGGTTACAAACTAAAATATTCTGACATTTCTCACGTGGAATTCCCTCTGCAATTTTCTAACTTTGTAAGAATTCAAATTTAAACATTATTATGGCAGGATTAACAACTTCTACTATTGGTAGAAAATACGCAATGGCATTGTCTGCAATGTTTTTGCTCATTTTCCTAATTATGCACCTTTCGGTAAATTTACTCTCACTTGGTGGCGAAAATGGTCCCTTCAACGCAGCATCTCACTTTATGGGTTATAACCCTCTCATTCAATTTGTAATGCAACCTATTTTGGTAATAGGAGTTATTTTCCATTTTGTAATGGGTTTTGTTCTTGAAATTAAAAATAACAATGCGAGACCTATAAAGTACGGCATGAATAACCGGTCTGCAAACAGTACTTGGATGTCTCGAAACATGATTATTTCAGGAGCTGTTATTTTGGCTTTCCTGGGATTGCACATGTATGATTTCTGGTTGCACGAAATGACTTATAAATATGTTCCGGGTGATGGTGACGCTACCAATATCACTAGATTTTATGGTGAATTGCACAGTAAATTCGCTGAGCTTTGGCGGGTGATCATCTATGTAGTTTCTTTTGTTTTATTAGGTTTACACTTGGCTCACGGTTTCCAGTCGTCTTTTCAGTCGGTAGGAGCAAGACACCCAAAATATACTCCTGTTATTAAAGCAATTGGTACTTGGTATTCAATCCTTATTCCTGCAGGTTTTATCCTTGTAGCGGTGTTTCATTACGTAACTCAATAAATTTTAAATTTTACATCAGTATTAAAATTTAAAATCTAAAATTTAAAATTTCTAAAAATGAGCAAATTAGATTCAAAAATTCCGGCTGGTCCGTTAGCGGACAAATGGAAAAATCATAAAGATCATATGAACTTGGTTTCGCCGAATAACCGTGATAAAATTGATATCATTGTTGTAGGAACAGGTTTAGCTGGTGGTTCTGCCGCTGCAACATTAGCAGAGCAGGGATATAATGTAAAAGCATTTTGTTATCAGGATTCACCAAGAAGAGCGCACTCTATTGCCGCTCAAGGTGGTATTAATGCTGCTAAAAATTATCAAGGTGATGGTGACTCGGTTTATAGATTATTTTACGATACCATTAAAGGTGGAGATTATCGGTCTAGAGAAGCAAACGTTTACAGACTTGCCGAAGTTTCTTCCTCGATTATCGATCAGTGTGTTGCGCAAGGTGTTCCTTTCGGACGCGAATATGGTGGTCAGTTAGACAACCGTTCTTTCGGTGGTGTTCAGGTTAAAAGAACATTTTATGCAAAAGGGCAAACAGGACAACAATTATTATTAGGAGCTTATTCTGCTATGAGCCGTCAAATCGGTAAAGGAAGAATTAAAATGTATAACCGCCACGAAATGTTGGAGTTGGTTATTGTTGATGGTAAAGCCCGTGGAATCATCGCCAGAAATTTAGTAACCGGTGAAATTGAAAAACATTCCGCACACGCAGTTGTAATCGCTTCTGGTGGTTACGGAAACGTATATTTTCTTTCTACAAATGCAATGGGATCTAATGTTTCCGCTGCCTGGAAAATTCATAAGAAAGGGGCTTATTTTGCAAACCCTTGTTTTGTACAAATTCACCCGACCTGTATTCCTGTACATGGAACAGCACAGTCTAAACTGACTTTAATGTCGGAATCATTAAGAAACTCCGGACGTATCTGGGTTCCTAAAAACATTGAAGATGCAGTAGCAATAAGAGAAGGAAAACTTAAAGCTGAAAATATTCCTGCAGAAAATCGGGATTATTATTTAGAAAGAAGATATCCAGCTTTTGGAAACTTAGTACCAAGAGATGTTGCTTCCCGCGCCGCGAAAGAAAGATGTGACGCAGGTTACGGAATTGAAAACAATGAGACGCATGAAGGTGTTTATCTTGATTTCTCTACGGAAATCCTAAAAAAAGGAAATGAAGCAGCGATTGAGAAAAATATTCATAATCCAACGCCACAACAAATCTATGATCTAGGAAAAGCTTGGATTGAAGAGAAATATGGTAACCTTTTCGTGATGTACGAAAAAATTACTGCAGACAATCCTTACGTAACGCCGATGAAGATTTATCCAGCAGTTCACTATACCATGGGTGGAGTTTGGGTTGATTACAACTTGCAGTCTACAATTCCTGGGTGTTTTGTAATTGGAGAAGCAAACTTTTCTGATCACGGTGCTAACAGACTAGGAGCCTCTGCATTAATGCAAGGTTTGGCCGACGGTTATTTCGTTTTGCCTTACACGATTGCAGATTATTTAGCTGCCGATATCAGAACAGGAGCAATACCAACAGACACGCCAGAATTTACAACCGCAGAAAAAGAAATTCAGGATAAAGTAAATTTCTTTATCAATAATAAGGGAAATCACAGTGTTGATTATTTCCACAAGAAATTAGGCCACATCATGTGGAATAAAGTCGGAATGGGAAGAACACCAGAAGGTTTGAAAGAAGCGATTCGCGAAATTGAAGAAGTACGACGTGATTTCTGGGCAGATGTAAAAGTTCCCGGAGATGCGAACGGAATGAATATGGAACTTGAAAAAGCTTTCCGTGTTGCAGATTTCTTGGAATTGGGTCAACTGATGGCAATGGATGCGCTGGAAAGAGAAGAATCATGTGGTGGGCATTTCCGTTGGGATCATGCAACACCAGAAGGAGAAGCTGAGAGAGATGATGAGCACTTCAAATATGTGGCTGCCTGGGAATATCAGGGCGATAATATAAATCAGGAAGTAGTACATAAGGAGGATCTGATTTATGAAAACATCGAAGTCAAAACAAGAAGTTATAAATAATCTCCAAAAAATAGTATAAAATGAGTACAAAAAAAGGATTAAACCTGACTCTAAAAATTTGGAGACAGAAAAATAATAAATCAAAAGGACAGTTTGAGACTTACAAAATCTCCGACGTTTCTACGGATTCATCTTTCCTGGAAATGTTGGATATGCTCAACGAGAACCTTATCAACGAAGGTCAGGAGCCTATTGCTTTTGATCACGATTGCCGGGAAGGTATTTGTGGAATGTGTTCGTTGTACATCAACGGCCGCCCGCACGGACCAGATACTGGAATTACGACTTGCCAGTTGCACATGAGAATGTTCCAAGACGGTGAAACCATTCATATTGAACCTTGGAGAAGTGCTGCTTTTCCAATTATCAAGGATTTGGTAACCGACAGAAGTTCTTTCGATAGAGTAATGGCAGCCGGTGGTTTTATTTCCGTAAATACTTCCGGAAATACATTAGATGCCAACGCAATTCTTGTCCCGAAAGAGGATGCAGATAACGCAATGGATGCTGCGGCTTGTATCGGATGTGGCGCCTGCGTTGCAACTTGTAAAAACGGTTCAGCGATGTTGTTCGTTGGCGCGAAAGTAACGCAATTGGCATTATTGCCACAAGGTAGAATAGAAGCTGAAAGAAGAGTTTTGAATATGGTGAAAGCTATGGATGAAGAAGGTTTCGGTAACTGTTCAAATACAGGTGCTTGTGAAGTAGAATGTCCGAAAGGAATTACACTTTCAGTGATCGCAAAAATGAACAGAGAGTATATGGCTGCTGCTATTGATAAAGGGTAAAACTTTACAAATGATCATTAAAGCTGTTTTCTTTCCGGAAAGCAGCTTTTTCTTTGTTAAACTTTCACAAATCTTATTTTAATATTTTCTATAACACAGCGAATACCTTACTTTTGCCCAAAGTTAAAAGCGCAGTCGCTCGAAATTTCTTTAAAACTATAAAAGTAAAATAATTAAAAAATGAATAAGTTTTTTTTAATGCTCTTAATCGCCTTTGTGGCAATGTCCTGTTCTAAAAAAGTAGAAGTTACAGGTAATTTTGCTGGCGGCTCTCCTTTAGAACGAATAGAATTTATCGAAGCCTCAGGCGTAGCAACACTTCCGCTTGTGAATATGGGCGTAGATGCAAAAGGCAATTTCTCTGGCAATTTTGAAGCGCCAAAAGATGGAATGTATATTATGACTTATGCTGGCAAGCAAGCAATGATTTATCTGAAAGGAGGCCAGAAAGTTAATATTTCTGGAAAAGCAGAATCTTTTCCCGCACAGTTTACCGTAACTGGTGACGCAAAAAACAACAACGAATTTTTAAAAGAAGTTCAAAAACTGATTGAAAGTTATGCTTCGAAAATTAACGTGGGTGAACTCGTATCGAAAGAAGAACCCGCTTTCTTGAAAGAGATTGAAAAAATAAGTACCGATTTAGAGAAAAATATCGAAACTGCTGCCAAAACTACTTCGCCGGATAGTGAAGTCGTACAGTGGAAAAAAGATGAATTAAATGCCAGTATTTTGGGTTTAATGAACCAATATGAGATGAATCGTCCGCAAGTAAGTCAGAATCCAAACTTTAAAGTTTCTAAAAACTTTACGGATATGGAAGCGAAACTGAAAAAAGATGAAGACCGTTTATTAAAAAATCAACCTATTTACCGCAATTATTTATTAGGCAAATTAAGTAAAGACTTTCAAGCCTTTGCTGCAGCCAATAACAAAACGGGTAATGAAACTTCTTCTGTATTGTTCTCTCGATTTCTAGATACTAAAAAAGACATGTCTGCATTGGCGAAAGATTATCTTTTGGCTTTTGTAATGTCAAACAGCGATATAAATCCACAAACAAGCGATGCTGATGCAGCAAAAATCAGTAAAATTATCGACGAAAAAATTAGCGATAAAGATATTAAAGCAGATTTAAAGAGAATTCAATACGTAATCTCAGGACCGAAAATCGGTGAAGTTGCACCCACGTCAAAATTAATAAAAGCTGATGGCAGTGACTTCAAACTTTCTGCAGCACAGGCATCTTTGGTAATGTTCTACGCTTCGTGGAATCCATATATCGCGGAAGCGAATATTCCAGTTTTGAAAGAAGTGGTAAATTTTTATAAATCAAAAATGGATTTTGTATTCGTAAACCTTGATGATACTAAAGATCAGTTCATCAAAACAAGCAATGCACTTTTAAAAGATATTCCGGGAACTAATGTTTATGGTGAAAATGGCATGAATTCTCAAATTGCTAAAGATTTAGGAATTTACGGCTTTAAATTACCTTCGTTTATTGTGATTGACAAAGATGGAAAAGTAGCAAGTAAATTCTCCTACAACTTGGGCGATCCAGAACTCATCAACGTTCTTGATAAAATGACAGGTTTGAAAGCGCCAACAGCAGCGCCAGAAGCCACGTTACAAAATGATTTGCTTGCGCCTCCAATGCAAGAAGCTCCAGCCACAAAATAATAAATTCAATTTATACAGTAAATCCTGTCCGAGTTATTGGGCAGGATTTTTTATATTTAAAGAAACTTTTTATACATGAAAACAGATCTATTGCTTCCGGAGAACATGCTCTATTCCATCATATTATTCGGACTGATCTTCGTTTCATTTCCGCTGGTATTTGATTTATCACAAATCGGAATTTCGTCTGACATGGAGATCGTTTTTATTTCTTTAGGATTGTTTGCAAATTTTATAGCGTCTGTTTTGCTCATCATCGATGTATTTAAAAACAATCTTTCTTTAAAATATTTCTGGACGCTTTCATTTCTTTTTTTAGGCGGCATTGCAGGATTTGTCTATATTCGAAATCGGGAATATTATTTATCCAATCGCAAGTAACTCAGAATAATAAACTTTAAATAAATTTCGAAATTCAGAGCGGGCAATTACCTGCTTTTTTTTATTTTAAAACCTTACTTTTGCCACCAGATTAATTTCAATGAGAAAGAAGAATAAAAATATTGTTTTAGAAAATATAAAGTTGGTTTCCGCGGGCTCAAAGGGCGTCGCAGTCGGAAAAACTCCAGAAGGGAAAACTGTTTTGGTTTCTGGCGCAGTTCCGGGCGATGTTGTAAATGCGCGTGTAAAAAAATCTAAATCGAATTACTACGAAGCCGAAATGATCGAGATTATAGAAAAATCTCCTTTTCGTGTAGAGCCAAGATGTATTCACTTTGGAGTTTGTGGTGGATGTAAATGGCAGAATCTTTCCTATGAAAAACAGCTCGAATTTAAACAAGACGAAGTTTACAATCATATTAAAAGAATTGCGGGAATTGAAGATTTCGAAACTTTACCAATTCTGGGCAGTGAAGAACAATATTTCTACCGAAATAAAATGGAATTTTCTTTTTCAAATGCACGCTGGTTAACGCAATACGAAATCAGTTCCGAAGAAAATTATGGCAATAGAGATGCTTTAGGTTTTCATATTCCCGGAATGTGGAGCAAAATCTTAGATTTGAAAGAATGTTTCCTTCAGGAAGATCCTTCAAATGCGATGCGTTTAGCCATTAGAAATTATGCTGAAGAAAATGGACTGGAGTTTTTCGATGTTCGAAATCAGGCGGGTTTTTTAAGAACCGTCATGTTCCGTCAGAATTCAAAAGGAGAATGGATGGTTTTGTTCCAGTTATTCCGCAAGGATAAAGCAAGCAGAGAAAAATTATTTGATTTTTTACTGGCAAAATTTCCGGAAATTAAAACGTTGCTTTTCGCGGTAAATTCAAAACAAAATGATTCATTATACGATCAAGATGTTGAAACCTATTTTGGCGAGGGCTTTTTAATGGAAGAAATGGAAGGTTTGAAATTTAAAATTGGACCGAAATCTTTCTTCCAGACGAATTATAAGCAAGCCTTAAATTTATATGCAAAAACTTTAGAATTTGCCGATTTAAAAGGTGATGAGGTCGTTTACGATTTATATACAGGAACTGGCACGATCGCTCAATATGTCGCGCGAAAAGCAAAACACGTCATCGGAATCGAATCGGTTCAGGAATCCATTAATGCTGCTAAAGAACATGCAGAATTAAATGGTTTAGATAACTGTACGTTCTACTGTGGCGACATGAAGGAAATCTTTAATGATGAATTTATCGCTCAACACCCCAAAGCTGATGTTTTAATTACCGATCCACCACGAGATGGAATGCACCAAAAAGTAGTCGAACAAATTTTAAAATTGGCGCCGCAAAAAATCGTGTACGTTAGTTGTAACTCTGCGACACAGGCCAGAGATTTAGCACTGATGAAAGATCATTATAAATTAGTGAAAATTTTACCGGTAGATATGTTCCCACAAACCCATCATGTTGAAAACATAGCCCTTCTATATCGAATATAAACACTATTTTTATTTTTTTTTAAAATATATATGAAAGCATTGAAAAACGTATTGTCAGCATTTATACTTTTTGGAGTAATTACGAGCGCTGGTGCTCAGGAAAAAGACACTTTAGTTACAAAAACTGATACGGCAGCAACAGCAAAACCAAAAGCTGGAGCTAAAAAGCCGGAGAAAATAAAACCTTACAAAGACGTGATTACGGATAAAGCCATCACAGATCTGGGAGTTTTAGCGGTACATAAAGTTGATGATAAATTTTATTTTGAAATCCCCAATACAATTCTTGCTAAAGAATTTTTACTCGTTAGCAGATTAACGAAAGCGGCCGCAGGAATGCGCTCTGGAACAAGTGGTTATGCTGGTGACCAGATTGCACAGAACGTAATTACTTTTGAAAAAGGTCCGCAAGATAAAATTTTCATTAAATCAATTTCCTATGTTGATTATGCGAAAGATTCTACTTCGCAGATGTATAATTCGGTGATGCGTAATAATATGCAATCGATTATTATGTCTTTTGATATTAAAGCTTTCGGTAAAGACAAAAAATCTTCAGTAATCGATGTAACCGATATGTTGAACGCTGACAATGAACTCGTGTCATTTGCGGCGCCAGTGAAAAACAGCTATAAAGTTGGTTCTTTCCAGAAAGACAAATCGTATGTCAACTTTGTTAAATCGTTTCCTAATAATCTTGAAATAAATACAACCAAAACTTTTGCAAAAACATTAGGCCGGATTACCGTTCCGCCAGGACAGGAAAAACCTGTGGTAAGTGGAAATTATACCGTAGAAATTAATTCGTCGCTTGTTTTATTGCCCGCCGATAAAATGCAGGCGCGCTATTTTGATGAGCGTGTTGGCTATTTTGCTGTCGGTTATACCGATTTTGATTTAGATCCCCAGGGAGTGAAAAGAGTTTCACTTATAAAAAGATGGAGACTTGAGCCAAAACCAGAAGATCTGGAAAAATATAAAAGAGGTGAATTGGTAGAGCCTGCAAAACCAATCGTTTTTTATATCGATCCAGCGACGCCTAAAAAGTGGGTTCCATTTTTAATAGAAGGTGTTAATGACTGGCAAAAAGCCTTTGAAAAAGCAGGTTTTAAAAATGCCATTTTTGCTAAAGTTCCCAATTCCAAAGATGATCCGGAATGGAGTCTTGAAGATGCAAGATATTCCGCGATTGTTTATAAACCATCAGATGTACCTAATGCGTCCGGACCTTCAATTTCTGATCCACGAACAGGGGAGATTCTGGAAAGTCATATCAACTGGTATCATAATGTAATGCTTCTTTTGAGAAACTGGTATTTTGTACAAGCTTCTCCAAACGATCGACGTGCGAGAAAAATGGATTTCGACGATGCGTTGATGGGTCAATTGATTCGGTTTGTTTCTTCTCATGAAGTTGGACATACCTTAGGTTTGAGACATAATTTCGGATCCAGTTCTACCGTTCCTGTTGAAAAATTAAGAGATAGAAAATGGTTGGAAAAAAATGGTCATACGCCTTCTATCATGGATTATGCACGATTTAATTATGTAGCGCAGCCAGAAGATAAAGTGACCGAAGCTGGACTAATGCCAAGAATTGGTGATTATGATGATTGGGCCATTGATTGGGGTTATCGACGATTTTACCAGTACAATTCTCCCGAAAAAGAAAAAGAGCACCTTAATAAATGGGTGATGAGTAAATTGAAGAACAACCGACTTTGGTTCGGAACAGAAAGCAATCCATACGATCCGCGTTCCCAAAGCGAACAGGTTGGTGACGATGCAATGCTTGCAAGTACTTATGGTATCAAAAATTTACAGCGAATTGTAGATAATCTCCCGAACTGGACGAAAAAACCGAATGAGGATTTCACCAATCTTGCCACAATGTACGATCAAGTGACTGGTCAGTTTTCAAGATATCTTGGCCATGTTTCCAAATACATCGGCGGACAAATGGAAACTCCGAAAACCATCGAACAAAGTGGACCAGTTTATGAAGTGGTTTCCAAAGCAGATCAAAAACGTTCTTTAGATTTCCTAAACCAAAATCTATTTACTACGCCAGAATGGCTTTTGAAGAAAGAGGTTTTTCAGAATACCGAAAAAACACCCGTAACCGTTGTAGAAAATCTTCAGAATTCCGTTTTAAACAGAATTTTAGGAGCCAACGTTCTTCAAATGATGTATCAAAATCAAGTATTGGATCAAAATGCGTATCCCTTAGTTGAATACATGAATGATTTGAAAGGTGATATTTTTAATAATACCGAGGTTGATATTTATCGCAGAAATCTTCAGCGCAATTATGTAGGATCGCTTATTAATGTTCTTAACTCTAAACCTGCACCAGCTTCCAGATTTTCAGGTGGAGTTGCAGTTTCAGAAAATTCAGATGTTTCTGCCATTGTCCGCGGAACATTGAAAACTATAAAAGAAGAAATTGCCATGAAAACCTCTTCTGATTTAGTGAACAAATACCATTATGACGATTTGACGTATAGAATTGAAAAGGCTTTAGATCCTAAATAATGAAACGAAACCTGGTCCTACTTTTTTTACTTTCTATTTTCCTTTATTCCTGCGGGTCCGACGATGATATTTGCATCAGTGGGGAAGCGACGCCGCGAATGAAAATTAAATTTAAAACAAAGTCGACCGGGAAAATGAAAACACTGGATTCGCTCTTTATCGCTGTAGATTACGGGAAAGGTCCAGTGCCCGTTTTTGGCTCTGTGATGAAAACAGATTCGGTGTTAATTCCTTTACGAGTTGATGAAACACCATTTACAGAAATGTATGTAGGAACATCAAGGAAAAAGGTAGATTCGAAAATAAAATTAAATTATACGACGGTGGCGCAATACGTTTCGCCGGCCTGCGGAATTAAAAAGCTCTATCAGAATTTTATTCCCGAATTGGAAGTTCCAAACGCAGTTCTCGGCATAGAACTCAATCAAACCCAGATTATCGATGAAAGCAAAACGCATCTTTTCCTTCTTTTTTAGTTTTCTTTTTATTCTTGCTCTGGCTCAAAATAAAAAAGATTCTATCCCATCAACATGGAAATATGAACCTAATTTTTTAGTTGGTTTTGATGTTTTGAATGCTGGTCTTTCCGTATTTTCGGACCGAAAATTAATTCAGGGATTTGTGTCTTCAAAAATCAAAGATAATTTTTATGCAATTGCAGACGCCGGTTTTGAATCTAATATCTATCAGAAAAATGGCTACGATGCAACAGCTTCAGGTCCTTTTATGCGATTAGGAACTTTATATATGCTGGCGCACGATCCCGAAAATGAACTTAACGGTTTTTATGTAGGCGGTAAAGTGGCAGGTTCATTTTATTCGCAGGAATACAAAGCCGTTCCTATCAGAGGATTTGGAGACAGCGATGTTTCCACGGCATTTCCCTCATCTACTCAAAGTTCCTACTGGATTGAAGGTGCAGTCGGCGGCAGGGTTCAGTTATTTGAATCACCTCTTTATATCGAAGTTACGGTACAGCCAAAATATTTAGTTTTCTCCACCACACAAGAAGAGATTAAGCCCATGATTGTTCCGGGATTTGGTAAAAGCTCCGCAAAATTTAACATCGGTTTCTCCTGGAATATCGCTTATTCCTTCTGATGAATTCTTAATTAACAAGACTGCTTTCTCTGTCTTTCAACTATTAATGGTGGAGTTTTATTTAAAGTTACATTTTGACTTTCAGTGCGGTTTTTAATTTACTAATGAAGCTGCTTAAAGCTTTAAGATGGTATAAATCTGTCTTTTAGAAAAAATTTAAGTTCTATAACTTTGGAAGAGGTTAAAAATAATCTACATTTGAAAAATAATAAAATATCAGTAATATGAAGAAGATCTTTCCTTCTTTCCTTTTGGTAATGTTGGCTACCGCAGCATTTGGCCAGTGGAGTCCAGTTACTTTACAAAGTGACAAAATTCAAAAATCTTCGCAACAATCTATCTATTATTCCTTTGAATATACCAAAATGGTCGCTGCACTTTCACGTGCTGAGGAATCTGGTAAATATGCAACTCCGGTAGAAGTTACATTGCCAACTCTTGACGGAAGGCTAGAAAGATTTGCTGTGTACAGTTCACCTGTAGTGGTGAAATCTTTGGCGGATCGGTATGAACTCGGCTCTTATGCTGGTGTAGGTATTGATGATCCTTCAGCTTATGTTCGGTTCAGTATCGCGCCGAATGATTTCCAGTCGATGATGGTTAGAAATGGAGTTTACGAATTTATCGAACCTCAGAATGTTGAAAAATCAATCTATCGGGTTCATCCTAAAAGTACTAAAAGTGAAGGTGACAAAGCTTTTGTCTGCTCTACCAACGAGACGCCATTAACTAAGCAACAACTCGATCAGATGTATTCCGCGGGAAAAACATTTGATAAAAACGCCCTAAATTTTAATAAATCTTCCGATAAGAAATTTCGAACTTTACGTCTGGCCTTGTCTGTTACAGGAGAATACACCAAGTATTTCGGTGGAGTCTCCCAGGCATTAACTGCTATGAACGCAACGCTTACACGCGTTAACGGAATTTTCGAGAGAGACTTTGCTCTGCGATTAATTCTTCAGGATTTCCCTGCGCTCATTTATACCGATCCCGCTACAGATCCTTACAGCAGTTTAAAGAACTGGAATGTAGAACTTCAAAAAACACTTACCAGTACCATTGGAAATAATGCTTACGATATCGGGCATTTATTCGGTGCCGCAGGTGGTGGTGGCAATGCTGGTTGCGTGGGTTGTATCTGTATCAATCCTTCCAGTGACACTGATAAGGCCAAAGGGTCTGGAATAACTTCGCCCGCGAACGGTATTCCAAAGGGTGACAGTTTTGATCTTGATTTTGTGGCTCACGAACTGGGACATCAAGTTGGTGCAACCCACACTTTCTCTCATCTATTAGAAGGTCAAATAACGAGTATTGAACCCGGTTCTGGATCTACCTTAATGGGTTATGCGGGAATTACCGGTGCAAATACTGATGTGCAATCGAACTCTGATCCGTATTTTCATGTAATATCTATCAATCAGGTACAAAGTAATTTAATAGCTAAAACGTGCGATGTTGAAGTTCCCATCAGTAATAATCCACCGTTTATTACAGCGATGCCAGACGTTACGATTCCAAAATCTACCGCTTTTGTGTTAACTGCTCAGGCCACTGATTCAGAAAATAATGCGCTTACCTATACCTGGGAAGAAATTGATAATGCGATGATTCCCATCGATAAAACGAATCTTGGAAACACAACGACAGGTGCAAGTTTCAGATCTTTGCCACCAGTTGCGAATCCCGCTAGGTCTTTTCCAAAACTGGAAACAGTGCTTTCAGGCGTGGTGAGAAGTCCAGACAGTTGGGAATCTGCTTCAACAGTTGCCAGAACTACCAACTTTAGTGTGAACGTGAGAGATAATCATCCAGATGCTACGCAGAAACAAACTCAAAGTTCTACGCAAAAAGTGATCGTGAGCGATAAAGGACCATTTAAAATTACAAGTTCTAAAGTCTACAATAATGCTTCTGGACCTTTAACTTGGGATGTTGTCGGAACAAATGCTTCGCCTTTTAATGTAAAAGATGTGAAGATAGATTATACAAAAGATAACGGCGCATCGTGGACACTTTTAACAGCTTCAACGCCTAACGACGGTGCGGAACTTTTCAGTTTCGCATCTGCTGCCACTGATTCAGAACTTAAAGTACGCATTTCAGCTATTGGAAATGTCTTTTATGCAGTTGAGACGGTTATCGTTTCTCCCATTGCACCATGTGATGGGACAGCACCGAAAAATTTCACAGTGACAGATATTACGATGGACACTGCTAAATTAAGTTGGGATGCCGTGGCCGGTGCAACTTATATTGTCCGGTATAAAAAATCCACTGAAACCACATGGACTCAGATTTCTGTTTCGGGAGTAGGCTACCTGCTTACGGGTTTAATGGAAACTACAGATTACAATGTACAGGTTGCTGCGGTTTGCTCCGGAAGTACCAGCGCCTATGCAAATGCAACTTTTAAAACTACGGGTCTTACCTATTGTGAATTGGTCTCAAACAGTGCAACTGATGAATTTATCAGCAAAGTTGAAATTACAGCGGAAGGAGCTGCAGGCGTGACGAGTGTCTCAGGAGCGTCAACTTATACTGATTACTCTGATGACGCTACGAGATTGGTAAAACTTAAGTCAAATACAACCAATAATATCATCAAGGTCACTAAAACATGGCCGGGAACTCCTTATGATGATGCGGTAAGTGTATGGATCGACTTTAATAGAAACGGAATATATGAGCAGAACGAGATGATCATGTCAACGGCGCCCAATCAAACCACATCAGTAACTGCGACATTTTCAGTTCCTGCGGATGCTTATACTGGAGATAAAACCGTCGGAATGCGTGTTGCATTAAGATATAACGGAACACAAACTTCACCATGCGGAACCATTAATTATGGCGAAGTAGAGGATTATGCAGTTAAAATCTCCTCAGTGTTGGGTATAAATAATCCAAAAACAGACCAGATTCAGGTATATCCGAATCCTGCGATTGATTTATTAAACATTACGAAAGTTACCGATAAGGCAAGCTATAAAATCTATAATATGGCAGGTCAACTGGTTTCTAATGGGAAAGTAATTGATTATAAAGTACAGGTTACAAACCTTTTAAAAGGTGTTTACATCATCTCTATCGAAGAAGATGGTGAGATTGCAAAATTGAAATTCATCAAAAAGTAAGAGTCATTTTTTCAATAAGAAAATCCCTGGGCGATGTCCGGGGATTTTTCTTTTTAATAACGGTAAATAAATTAACACTAATTTGGAGGCTTTAACCAAACTTTAACCCAAATTCTGCATCAAAGAACGTGATCGTACCGAAAAAAAACATTTATTTTGCGCACTGTATGAAGAAGTTACTATTCCTGGGAATTCTATTTATTTTAACTAATGTTCAGGCGCAATATTTTAGCGGCGAAATCATTATCCGGGATAAATCGGTATATTACCTCAATCAGATTTATGTAACGAATGTCACAGCACACAAAACGGTGTATACCGACTATTTTGGAACGTTTAAAATTCCGGCAAAAGAAGGAGATGTAATTCGGTTTACATCGATCGTTACCGATCGGAAAGACGTGACCGTTACCGCTGAACAGCTGGAGACTTCAAAGAATTTTGTTGAATTGAAGATTGCGTATTACGATATTCAGGAAGTGATCATCAGCAGATTTAAACCCACAGGAAATCTTCGAAAAGATGTGACTTCTCTTAGAAATGGAGAAAAAGCTCTGGCTTTGCAGAAAATGATCGGTTTGCCAAGTCCAAAAGGAGACGGTACGCCGCCACAATTGCCCGTTGCAGGATTCAGTGGAGGAGGTTTAACTTTTAGTTTAGAAAGCGTTTACGATATTCTTTCTGGAGAACGCAAGAAAAAAGAAAGGGCACAACAATACGAAAAAATGAATTCTTCCGTTAAGAATATCAAAAATTACTTTGGTGTACCGTATTTCACCGCTCTTAAGATTCCCGAAAATTTAATTGAAAACTTTTTACAGTTTGTCTATTCGTCGGATGATATTTATTCTTACGTGCAAGCAAATAATTACGAAGTAATTGGAATATATATTGAGAAATATCTGCCAATTTATCAGCGGAGATTAAAAAACTCTAATCTGATGGAGCAAGTAAAATAAGGCATTAGAACAATTTTTAAGTAATATTTTTTTATATTTGGCGACGTATTATTAAAGTCAGTTTTTAGCACACCAATACTCAAACTGTACTTCACCGAAAATTTTTAAAGTCTATGGCGTTTTTGAAAAAAATAACTTTTCTACTTTTTATCACTTTATTTTGTGCAAATTTTTCCGCACAGAAAAAAATGAAGGATTATTCCCGTATCATGCGAAGTACCAGCATTTATGAAATAGATGCTTTTCTGAAAGATGCACATCCAGATGATCCGAAAAGATTGCTTTTAAAACCACGATTAATTAAACTGCTAAAAGAATATATTAAAAATGCTCATCCTGCAGATCAGCGTGTTCCGCATTTTCAAGAAAAAATAGCCTTACTGTACAGCAGACCTTCAACCAAAATTGGTTTCGAGGAAATGAATGAAATTATTAAGCAAAAACAAATTGCCAAATTTGAGGCGCAACTGGCAGCGAAAAATTACGCTGCAAACCTGAGCGCTGAAGCACTAGGCGAATCTTCTGCATTACTTGATTCTAATGAGCAAGAAGAGTTTCTGATGTTGATGTCGGTATCACCGATGGAACATAAAAATAAAACTGTTCAGATTTTGAATTCTTTGTTTGATAACGATCCTACCAGCAAAGAAAGTATTGTAATGATTGAAAATAAATCGAACTGCAATATGATTATGCGTATAGAGGGCGTGGGCAATACCAAATATCGCCTTGCTGTTCCTACACAGGCCGAAGGTTCAATTGTAGTGCAAAAAGGTAGTTACCTCTTCACAACTAAGGTTTGCGGCGCAGATTACGCTTCGCAGAAGTCTGTGCAAAAAGCTTTGATTGTATCTTTAAATAATCCGGGTAAATAAACCGTTCCCTTTAAATTAAAATTCCCAAGAAGCCCTGGCTTTTTCTATATCCTATGGGTAAAAATAAAATGGCAAGATTTGCCGAAAATGAAACGCTTCCAAACGTATTTCAGCCGACCAGAGCAGAAGCTTTGGCAAATTATCATCTGAAAGGCAAATGGAGACAAGAAGTATTTAAAAATGATAATCCCATCGTTTTAGAACTGGGTTGTGGAAAAGGAGAATATTCTGTCGGATTAGGAAGAGCGTTCCCCGAAAAAAACTTTATTGGTATTGATATTAAAGGTGCGCGTTTTTGGTTTGGAGCAAAAGATGCCCTTGAAAATAATTTAAATAACATTGCTTTTCTACGAACACAAATAGAACTGATTGATTGTTTTTTCGCAGAAGATGAGGTTGATGAAATCTGGATTACATTTCCAGATCCGCAAATTAAATATAGACGCACAAAACACAGAATGACGCATCCTGATTTTCTGGAACGTTATAAAAAGATTCTGAAAAAAGACGGCATCATGCATTTGAAAACTGATTCAGAATTTTTACACGGTTATACTTTGGGACTTCTTCAAGGTTTAGATCATGAAATTCTCTTCGCCAATCACGACATTTATGGTGCGCCGGAGTTTGATCCGGAAACGCCGATGTTAAGAGAAATTAAAACCTACTACGAAGAATTATTTGAATCGAAAGGAAAAACCATTACGTATATAAAATTCAAGATCAATTAAGAAATAGAGAATTTATTTTTCCATTTTAAAAATAGGCACAAAAAAAAAGGTTCAGAAATAAATTCTGAACCTTTTTTATATTCAAGATAAAATCTTATTCTGCAGCAGGAGCTGGAGTTTCAGAAGTAAAATCTGCGTCAGCATCAGCTGATACTTTTTCTCCTTCTTCTTTAGATTTTTCTTTGTCGGCTTTTCTTTGAGATAAACCTTCCTTGATTGAATCTGAAACAACGCTTAACAACATATCAATTGATTTTGAAGCATCATCATTTCCAGGAATTACATATTCTACTTTTCTTGGATCTGAGTTCGTATCAACAATTGCGAAAACTGGAATACCCAATTTTTTCGCTTCTGTTACTGCGATGTGTTCTTTCATAATATCAACAACAAAAAGTGCTGATGGAAGACGAACCATGTCAGAGATTGAACCTAAATTTTTCTCCAAGTTTGCTCTTTGACGATCAACTTGTAGTCTTTCTTTTTTAGATAAAGTTTCGAAAGTTCCGTCTTTCTTCATTTTATCAATGTGGTTCATTTTCTTAACAGCTTTACGGATGGTAACAAAGTTTGTCAACATTCCTCCAGGCCATCTTTCAGTAATATAAGGCATATTAAGTTCAGCAGCATATTTCGCTACCACTTCTTTCGCTTGTTTCTTAGTTGCTACGAAAAGAACTTTTTTACCTGCAGAAGTAATTTTTTCTAAAGCTGAACAAGCTTCATCTAATTTTACTGCTGTTTTATGTAAGTCTACGATGTGAATACCGTTTTTCTCCATAAAAATGTATGGAGCCATATTTGGATTCCACTTTCTGGTCATGTGACCGAAGTGTACGCCTGCCTCTAAAAGGTCTTTAACATTTGCTTTTGCCATGTCTCTTTTTTGTTTTTAGTTTACGTGCCGCTTTATGCAATCAACAATTTCTTTGATGGGAGAAATGTTTGGGTGCTAAACTAACGGGGCATTTTTTGGGTTAGATAATAGATGAAAAACAATAGACAGGAGATAAAAAATCTCTAATCTTTTGTCGCCAAGTCTCAAATCTCGTCTTAACGTTTCGAGAATTGGAATTTCTTTCTTGCTTTTTTCTGACCTGGTTTTTTTCTTTCAACCATTCTTGCGTCTCTTGTAAGCAATCCGTGTGGCTTAAGAAGCAAACGGTATTCTTCGTTGATTTCGCAAAGTGCTCTTGAAATAGCTAATCTGATTGCTTCAGCCTGACCTGTAATTCCACCACCGAAAACATTCACAGTTACGTCATACTGACCAGCTGTTTCTGTTAATAAAAATGGTTGATTTACTTTGTAAACCAAAACGTCAGTTCCAAAGTATTCCTTAGAATCCTTTTTATTTATCGTGATTACACCAGTACCTGGTCTCACGTAAATTCTTGCAACAGCAGTTTTTCTTCTTCCGATTTTATGAACTATTGACATATTAATTATTTGAATTCGTTAATATTAATTACTTTCGGCGTTTGAGCTTCATGTTTATGTTCAGTTCCTTCATATAAATAAAGGTTCTTAAACAATACAGATCCTAATTTGTTTTTTGGAAGCATACCTTTTACAGATTTTTCCAATACTTTCAAAGAATCTTTCTTTTGAAGTTCTAGCGCAGTCATTGACTTTTGACCACCTGGATAACCAGTATGCCAAATGTAAGTTTTGTCAGCCCACTTGTTTCCAGAAAGAGTAATCTTTCCAGCATTCAAAACGATTACATTGTCTCCGCAGTCTGCGTGAGGTGTAAAATTCGTTTTGTGCTTACCTCTCAAAATCTTTGCAACCTTAGAAGCTAATCTTCCTAACGGTTGTCCTTCAGCGTCTACCACAACCCATTCTTTATTTGCGGTAGCTTTGTTAGCTGAGACGGTTTTGTAACTTAATGTATTCACACTTTTTCGTTTACGATTAAACATAATTTTCCCCAAAACGGGTGTGCAAAGGTAGGATTTTTTTTTCTATTCCGAAAAGATTTCGTAATATTTGTCCGAAATCATTTCCTTCAAAATATTTTTCTACCTAAAATATTCACGCTGAATGTCTTCCGTAATTATTATATTTAAATTTAACATCTTCCAAAAGCAAAAAATATCCTGCTTAAACGTCATTTTTTTCGGTTTTTAATTTATGACAATCATTACGCTAATTTTCTTTCATTAAAAAAATAAAAAATTTGCCGCTTTTTGAGTAAATTTTTGCGCATTGAAATGCGCGTAAAAATTTTATTAAAGAAATTTTCATTCCTCCAACTTTCGAATCCAAAAAAGAATTATCTTTCCATTTAAATTACATTAACAATGAAAAAATTTGCCGCTTTATTACTCTTTTTTTCCGTTTTGTCTTCCGCGCAGAACCAACGATTTATTTACGATTACAGTTTTGTACGGGATACTTTAAATAAAGATAACATAAGCAAAGAACTCATGTATCTTGATGTTTCCAAAGACGGGTCGAAGTTTTACAGCCGCGATGCTTTCGTTGCAGATTCTACAAGGGTTGCCTATTATGAAAAACAAATTCAGGCTACTGGTGCGATGAATGTTTCTCTTACAGTTCGACCAAGAAATTCCGGAATTATAACGTATAAAGTTTTTAAGGATTACCCAAAACAAGAAGTTTCTTTAGAAACCAGAATAGGCGGGGATTTATTTAATGTTGCTGATGATCGAAAAATGGTTTGGAAAATCTTACCTGAAAAAATGAAAATCGGAGAATTTGAAACACAAAAAGCCACTACTACTTTTGCCGGCAGAAATTGGACTGCCTATTTCGCTACCGAATTACCTTTTCAAGATGGGCCTTATAAATTTAGTGGTCTTCCGGGTTTGATTGTTAAAATGGAAGATGCTTCAAAAACACATCAATTTGAATTAAAAGGAGTGACTAAATTTACACCTTCAAAACCGAAAATCTCTGAATTTAATCAGGAAGTTACTCCAATACGCATTACGCAGGAAAAATATAAAAAACTCTTCTGGGAGATGAGAAATGATCCCGCAAAAGATTTTAAACAAATGATCGTGAAGGGAAACATAGGCAATATGAAAGATGGAAACGGAGCTGCAATCTCACCAACTGAGTTTATAAAAAGGACGGAGAATAGCGCTAAAGAAAAACAAGCAAAAAACAATAATTCAATTGAAATTGATATGCTAAAACCTTAATTATTTCCGCAATGATTTAGATCTTCTAAAACTGGCAAATACATAATATGCCACAAAAACCATCGAAAATTTAATTATAGAAGGAACTGCTTTTTCTAAACTGAAAAATAGTATTCCGATGATGACTAGAATTCCCATCGCTAAAAAAGAGTAAATCAATTTCTGAGGCAAGGAAAATTTTTCATTATCTAAAAAATAGGCAATTCCCCACGCCAAACCAAAAGCAAATGCGTAATATAGATCAAGTTCCCAACCTTGACTTCCTAACAGGAAATAGTTCAGGAGAAAACTGATGGAGGTTCCGGCGAATAAATAAAGAAACGTCTTTTGCATTTGAAATTATTTTGCTCAAAAATACCAATTTTAATTTTTAGCCAAACCGCAATCAATTCAATTATTAAATAGTTAGGTCCGCAAAAGTCTGACTGCTATATATATTGTAGACATTCCGATTAAAATTTATATTTGTAGTAAAATAATATGAGAATCTACAAATTCATGATCCTGTTCGCGTTATTTTCCCTCTTCTCTTGCCAACAGATTGTAGATAATTATTGGGAGCGAAAAGCAGAAGAAAATTACAGCTCTCCTTATAAAGGAGTATATATTGGTACCTATTCCGGTTCGGATCAGGGAACGCTTCATATTGAAATTTCCGCAAAAAATTTTGTTGAAGTAAAAAGAATATCAACACTTAGTGCGGTCAACGAGACATTTGAAGGCGGTATGATTGGCGCCTCATTTAATCAAGTACAATCCCGCATTTCTGGATTTGCCATTTTAGGGAATGTCATCAGAAGTCCAGAAAATACATATTCTGGCACCTGGAAAATTGACGAAGGTAATTCTGGTACGTGGATTCTGAAAAAACAATAACTTTTAGAAGAAAACCTTTTAAGAAATCTCAAAGGCTTTTCTTTTTCCAAAATTTCTAAAATCCGTATCTTTGGGACAATCGAAATTATATTATGAATCAAGAAAAATATACGCCCAAAAATAAAGTGAGAGTCGTAACAGCCGCTTCTTTATTTGATGGACACGACGCTGCTATTAATATTATGAGAAGAATGATTCAGGCCACAGGTGCCGAAGTTATTCATCTCGGTCACGATAAATCTGCGGAAGAAGTGGTGGATTGCGCTATTCAGGAAGATGCAAACGCAATTGCCTTGACTTCTTATCAAGGTGGTCACAACGAATATTTTAAATATATCTACGATCTTCTTCGTCAGAAAGGAGCACCTCAAATCAAGATCTTTGGTGGTGGCGGTGGCGTAATTCTTCCCGAAGAAATTCGAGAATTAATGGAATACGGCATCGACCGAATTTATTCCCCTGATGATGGCCGTGAAATGGGTTTACAAGGAATGATCAATGATTTGGTACAAAGATCCGACTTCGCTACGGGAGAACATATTGAAGTTTCAGATCTAGATAAAATTAAATTTGAAGATTCGAAATCCATCGCAGAAGTTATTTCAGCCGTAGAAAATTTCTCCGATGAAAAACCTGAGTTGGTAAAAGCCATTGACGAAAAAGCAAAAGATTCTAAAATTCCAATTATCGGAATTACCGGAACTGGTGGTGCAGGGAAGTCTTCTTTAACAGACGAATTGGTTCGTCGTTTTTTACGTTCAAATCCAGATCAAAAGATCGCGATTGTTTCCGTAGATCCTTCTAAAAAGAAAACCGGAGGAGCACTTTTGGGTGATAGAATTAGAATGAACTCCATTAATGATCCTCGCGTTTATATGCGTTCGATGGCGACTCGTGAGAATAATGTTTCTGTTTCTCCATATATTCATTCTGCTTTAAATATTTTAAAATTAGCAAAACCTGACGTCATCATTTTGGAAACTTCCGGGATTGGACAATCGGGTTCAGAAATTACAGATATTGCAGATGTTTCCATGTACGTAATGACGCCGGAATATGGTGCTTCTACGCAATTGGAAAAAATTGATATGTTGGATTATGCCGATTTGGTTGTTTTAAACAAATCAGATAAGCGTGGTGCTTTAGACGCATTACAAGCTGTTCGTAAAACCTATCAACGGAATCACGTTGCTTTTGACAAGACTTTAGAAGAAATGCCTGTCTTTTCAACCAAAGCAAGTCAGTTCAACGACTACGGAACCACAGAATTATACAATGCTTTAATTAATAAGGTTAACGAAACTTTAGAAAAAACTCAAGGGGAAACTGCGCCAAAATTTAAAGAATTTGTAGAACAAAATGTTTCTGACGATATTACGGTAATTCCGCCAAAACGTGTGCGTTATCTCTCGGAAATTGTAGAAAGCAATCATGCTTACGATAAAGAAGTTGAAAATCAGGCGCTTATCGCAAAGAGAATGTATCTTTTGGAAGGTGCCAAAGTACTCATCACCGATGATCAACATACAACCGATAAATTAGAAAAAGCTTTCCTTAAAACGAAAAAAGAACTTTCTGAAGAAAATATCGCATTTCTAAAAGGCTGGAAACATTTTAAAGAAGAAATGTCGCAAGACGCTTATTCCTATTTTGTCCGCGGAAAGGAAATTAAAGTAGAAACAAAATATGAATCTTTATCGCATTTAAAAATCCCGAAATTATCGTTACCGAAATTTCAGGATTGGGGAGATTTGCTTCGTTGGAAAGGTCAGGAAAATGTTCCAGGACAATTTCCGTACACCGCTGGATTATTCCCTTTTAAAAGAACGGGTGAAGATCCAACCAGAATGTTTGCGGGAGAAGGCGGACCCGAAAGAACGAACCGTAGATTCCATTATGTGTCTGCAGATATGGACGCGAAACGTTTGTCAACCGCTTTTGACTCTGTAACTTTATACGGACAAGATCCCGCTTTTCCACCAGATATTTATGGGAAGATCGGAAATGCCGGAGTTTCAATTGCGACATTAGATGATGCGAAAAAATTGTATTCCGGTTTTGATCTGGTGAATGCCATGACTTCGGTTTCCATGACGATTAATGGTCCAGCTCCAATGTTGCTCGCGTTTTTTATGAATGCAGCAATTGATCAAAATGTAGAAAAATATTTATCTGAAAATAATCTTTGGGAAAAAGTTGAAGCACAGTTAAAAGCCAAATTTGATGATAAAGGTTTGAAAAGACCATCGTATGAAGGCGAACTTCCAAAAGGAAATAACGGCTTAGGTTTAAAATTATTAGGAATTACAGGCGACGAAGTAATCGATGCTGAAACGTATAATAAAATTAAAGCAGAAACGATCGCAAACGTTCGTGGAACCGTTCAGGCAGATATTTTAAAAGAAGATCAGGCACAAAATACCTGTATTTTCTCTACGGAATTTGCCTTGAGATTAATGGGCGACGTTCAGCAGTATTTCATTGATGAAAAAGTGAGAAACTTTTATTCGGTTTCCATTTCTGGGTATCACATTGCAGAAGCGGGCGCAAATCCAATATCACAATTGGCGTTTACCTTGGCAAATGGTTTCACGTATGTTGAATATTATTTGAGCCGCGGAATGAATATCAATGATTTCGCTCCGAATTTATCGTTCTTCTTCTCCAACGGATTGGATCCTGAATACGCCGTAATCGGTAGAGTTGCACGTAGAATTTGGGCAAAAGCCATGAAGTTTAAATACCATGCGAACGAAAGATCTCAAATGTTGAAATATCATATTCAAACTTCCGGAAGATCTTTGCACGCGCAGGAAATTGACTTTAATGATATCAGAACGACATTACAAGCATTGTATGCGATTTACGACAATTGTAACTCTTTGCATACCAATGCTTATGATGAAGCGATTACGACTCCTACTGAAGATTCGGTGAGAAGAGCGATGGCAATTCAGCTCATCATTAATAAAGAATTAGGTTTAGCGAAAAACGAAAATCCGTTGCAAGGTTCCTTTATTATTGAAGAATTAACCGATTTAGTAGAAGAAGCTGTTTACACGGAATTTGATAGAATTACTGAACGTGGAGGAGTTTTAGGAGCGATGGAAACCATGTATCAACGTTCAAAAATTCAGGAAGAAAGTATGCATTATGAAATGTTGAAACATACCGGAGAATTTCCAATTATTGGGGTAAATACATTCCTTGGAAAAGACGGTTCACCAACAGTTTTACCTAGAGAAGTAATTCGTTCAACTGAAGAAGAAAAACAATTGCAGATTCAGAATTTAGAAAACTTCCAGAAATCTCACGCTGATAAAAGCGAAAAGATTTTACATGACTTACAAATAGCCGCCATTAACCAGGAAAACTTATTTGAAAAAATGATGGAAGCCGTGAAATATTGTTCACTTGGACAAATTACCAATGCTTTGTTTGAAGTTGGGGGGATGTATCGACGGAATATGTAATCTATAATTTAACTTTTCAAAATTTGTTTATTACCAACCGTGTCAAGGTTTTAAACCTTGACACGGTTTTTTTTAGGATTTTTGAATGTTGTTAATTTTCGTTAAATCAAATAATTTCACTGTCTTTTTGAAAATCATTTTTTACCTTTAGTCCTAATCTTTTAAACCAACATTATGGAAAATACTCAATGTACTTGTAACTGTGAAGGATGCAAATCAGGTGATTGTAAAAATTGTACGTGTACCAACTGCACTTGTAAAGGTTGTACTTGTGATAAGTAAATCACTACGAGAGAAACATTAATTAATAACTAAAACCATCAATACTTCTAAGGTTTTGCTGGTTTTTTTTGAAGTTTTGTAAAAAAAATAGAAATCAATAAAAAGTAATAAAATGAATATTACCTTATCACAAGCAGAAAAATTAATCGCAGCTGCCAAAGAAAAAGCAATAGCAATCGATTGTACAATGAATATCGCCGTGGTTGACAGCGGAGCCAATTTGGTCGCCTTTGCCAGAATGGATGGTGCTTGGTTGGGATCTTTGGACATTTCCATTAAAAAAGCAAAAACCGCCAGATTCTTTGATATGAATTCTGGAGAAATTGGAAAATTGTCTCAGCCTGGAGAATCGCTTTATAATATCGAACACTCCAATGGTGGACTGATCACTTTTCCTGGCGGAGTTTTAGTAAAAAATGCAGAAGGTGAAATTATTGGTGCAATCGGCGTAAGCGGAAGTGCTGTAGAAAATGATCATGCAGTTGCAGAAGCGGGAGCAGCAGCACTTTCATAAAACAATAAATGAAAAACTAAAATCTTCCAATAATCGTGGGAGATTTTTTTATTTCTATTTCAGCTATTTGTTTTTCATTCTTTATATTTGAAAAAACGATCCTCTTCTATGAATATCAAATCTATTCTGTTTCTGCTCATTCTTGTCTTTTCATTTTCCTGTAAATCGGAAGCTGAAAAAATCGCCGACCAAACTTCGGTACGAAATGCCATCATTGACAGCACCATTATATTGTTTCAAAAGAACTTATTAAAATCGCATATTGATTCTGTTTTTGCAAGAACTCAATTTAATGGAAGCGTCTCTGTTCGCCAGAACAATAAAGTTTTGTACGAAAGACAAAACGGTTTTGACGATTTTAATAAAAAGAAAAAATTGGATAGTAATTCGGTTTTTGCAATTGCGTCTTTAAGTAAACAATTTACGGCAGTTCTAATTTTAATTCAGGAAGATGCGGGAAAACTTTCTACGGAAGACAAAGTTTCAAAGTATTTGGTAGAATTTAAGCCGAATCAATTTCAAAATATTACGATTAAAGAATTACTGAATCATACGTCTGGCATCAGGGATTTTGGCAGTGGATTGCTTTCCAAACCCGGAACTGAATTCCATTATTCCAATAAAGGATTTCATTATTTAGGACAAATTATTGAAAAGGTTTCAGGGAAATCGTACGATGAAAATGCCGTGGAATTATTTAAAAAAGTGGGCATGACAAATTCTTCAACCTCAAATATATTTAAAGGAGATAACTTTGCTTCCGCGCATACTGGAAATGTCCAAAATTTTTCAAAGGTTGACAATATGCCGAAACGTCTTTCAAATACCGAAATTTCGGTTCCTGCAGGTGGAATATTATCTTCAGCTGATGATTTGCATCGATGGAATTACGCGCTCTACAACGGAAAAATTTTGAAACCGAGCTCGTTGAGTAAATACATAGAAAAATCATCCGACAGAAAACACCCGATTTTGGGCAAAATGGGCTACGGATTTGGCATCATGATGAATATTGGAAAGCCCGACGCTTACTTCCACACCGGTTATGTAAAAGGTTCACCGTCCTTAAACATTTATTATCCGGAAACGAAAACTTCTGTCGTTATTTTATCGAATATTGCCGATGAGACCAAAGGTAAAAATGCGATTTTTATTCCTCATAAAGAGATCAAGCAAGTTACAGACGTCATTCAAAATGCTGTAATTGATTTGCGGAAAGATTTATAAATGAAGCAATTTTTATAGTAACTTTAATCACATGAAAACTGTAAAAAAAATTCTTTGGGGCATTTTGTACTTCGTTTCCGGAAGCCTTATTCTGTGCGCCATTTTTTCGCTTTTCAGAAATTCGAGTGTTCGATATTTTAAAATGCTGGACTTTCCTAGAATTCAGTTTTTTATTGCGTCAATAATTTGTCTAATTCTTCTGCTTTTACTTGTAAATAGTTGGAAACGGTACAAAATAATCCTGGTATCTGGACTTGTTTTGGGTGTAGGAATCCATACTTTTTTTCTGATAAACTATACCGGTTTAGTTGATGTTGAAGTTCCTTCTGCGGAAATTGTAAAAAATTCAGATAATCATTTCAGCTTGCTGTTGGCAAATGTGAAGATGACAAACAGAAACTCTGCGGATTTGATTAAATTAATCAGGGAGAAAAACCCGGATTTAATTTTAGGAATGGAGATCGACCTCTGGTGGAATCAACAGTTAAAGTATTTGGAAAAAGAATATCCTTATTTTCAACGGGTCATTAATGACGAAACGTATGGAATGATTTTGTACAGCAAATATCCCTTAGAAAATCTGAAAGTTAATTATTTGAATAATAAAAAAGTTCCGTCTTTTGAATGTCTGGTAACACTTAAAAATGGTCAGAAGATAGATTTGCATTGTCTGCATCCTGTGCCACCTATGCGTTTTGAAGATTTACCTGATAATGTAGGCCAAAGAGACATTGCCATGAAAAAGCTGGGCAAAGAAATTCAGAATAACAAATATCCTATCGTAGTTGCTGGCGATATGAACGATGTGGTTTGGGCAGAAGTTGATGAGTTAACCGGGACAAAAAATATATTACATGATACCCGGGTGGGACGTGGATTTTTAAACACCTTTAATGCAGAAAACCCTTTCATGCGTTGGCCTTTGGATCATGTTTTTGTGAGCAAGCAATTTCGGCTCAACACGCTGGAAAGAATGCCGAAAATCGGGTCAGATCATTTTCCGCTTTTTGTGAGGTTAAGTCTGTAATTGGCTGGTTTTAAGTTAACCAAATATAATATATTCAACATGAATAAAATATTTTTCGACACTTGGGAAGGCTTGGTGAGTGTTGCAGTGACAACTATTCTTGCCTATATTATTTTGATTTTTATACTTCGAATATCTGGTAAAAGAACCTTAGCAAAAATGAATGCTTTCGATTTTGTTGTAACGATCGCTCTGGGCTCGATACTTGCATCTGTCATTTTGAATAAATCCGTTCCTTTAGTAGAAGGATTATTGGCTGCCGCATTACTTATCGGACTGCAATTCTGCATTACTTATATTTCTGTTCGCAGCAAAAAATTCAAGCAGAAAATTAGCAGTACTCCAACATTATTATATTATAAAGATGAAATGCTTTATGATGCTCTGAAAAAAGAACGGATCGCAATTGGAGAAATCAATAAATCTGTACGGGAAGCTGGCCATGCGGATTTTGAAAAAATTAATGCCATCATTTTAGAAGCTACCGGAGATATAACTATAATAAGCGAGGAAATAAAAAAAGAGCACGAAGCGATGGATGACGTAGAATTCATTAATAGGCGTTAAAATGCTGTTCTTTTTTTTAAGGATAATTACTAAAACATTTTTTTTACTTTTTAAATATCAATAATTAGAAGGATTCTTAAGTAAAATTTATTTTGAATTTCTACTTAGTAATTTTTACAACAGATTAAATAGAGCAATTAGTAAAAATTTCACCACTTTTTTAGAAAATTTTAACATCGAATTTAGGTATTATTTATGCCATAGTTCTTTTAAATTAATATCTTTGCAGCTTAACATAATATATGACCAAAGAGCAAGAAGAACTTATTATACAGGATCTTAAAGACTGGAAAAAACTAATTAAACCATACGCTTCACCCGAAACAGGACTCGCCTGGAAGCAGATTTTCAATACCATTTTACCATTTATCGGTGTATTTCTTTTGGCAGCAATTCTCTACGATTACTCGCTGATCGCTACATTATTGGTTTCAATTGTAGGCGGTCTTTTTTTAACGCGCGTATTTATAATTCAACATGATTGCGGACATCAAGCATTTTTCCCAGACCGGAAGAAAAACGACAGAACAGGTTTTATTACCAGTTTTCTCACGTGTATTCCTTATAAATATTGGGCTAGATCACACAATCACCATCACTCACATCAGGGACAATTAGATACCCGAACGATTGGCGATGTAAATCTTTTAACCGTTCGTGAATACGAAGCGCTTTCGAAATTTGAAAAATTCAAGTATCGTATTTATCGGTCATTTCCCGTCATGTTTATTATTGGCCCGGCGTATTATATTTTCATCCATAACCGTATTCCGTTTATTACTTTGAAAGGCTGGGATAAAGAGCGAAAAATGCTTCTTCTCACAAATGTTTTTCTTGTTTTATTTTTTGCGGTCTTGGGCATTTTATTATCATTACCCAATTTTGATTTGATGTACGGTTTCAAAAAATTGGCATTTATTTATATTCCAATTTTGCTCACTTTCGTATTTACAGCGATCTGGTTTTTTTATATGCAGCATCAGCACAACCCAAATTATAAAGCCTGGAAAAAAGACTGGGAATATGTTTTGGCCGCGATCAAAGGAAGCTCTTATTATAAATTACCTGCGATACTCAATTACTTTACAGGAAATATTGGATATCATCACCTGCACCATTTGGCGCCAAAAGTTCCCTTTTATAAACTGAAGAGATGCAGTCAGGAAAATCCGGTTTTTCAAAAACATGTTTCTGAAATTACTTTTTTTGGAAGTTTAAAATATGCTTTTTATACTCTTTGGGATGAAGAGAATGATTGTATGGTCAAATTTTCCCAACTAAAAGAAATTCGGGTTAAATCTTAATAATCCAAAGTATACTTATCTTACCTTTGCGCCAATGCAGAGCGAAAAAATAATTTTAGGAATTGATCCCGGAACCACTATTATGGGATTCGGAATTATTTCTGTTCAAGGAAGTAAGATGGAATTGGTTTCAATGCATGAATTGATTCTGAAAAAATATCCAAATCACGAGACCAAGCTCAAGTATATTTTCGAACGAACTTTGTCTTTAATTGATGAATTTCATCCTGATGAGGTTGCGCTCGAAGCTCCGTTTTTTGGCAAGAATGTGCAATCGATGCTGAAGTTGGGTCGCGCGCAGGGAGTTGCCATGGCGGCTTCATTATACCGAGATGTTCCGATCACGGAATATTCCCCTAAAAAAATTAAAATGGCCATCACGGGAAACGGAAATGCCAGTAAGGAGCAGGTTGCCGGAATGCTGAAAACCCTTCTAAAACTTAAAGAATTTCCGACGAAATATCTTGATGCATCTGATGGTTTGGCAGTTGCCGTCTGTCACCATTTCAATTCTGGAAATGTGTCGCAAGAGAAGTCCTATACGGGCTGGGACAGTTTTCTAAAGCAAAATCCCGATCGGCTGAAGTAAGGTAACTTTCTAATTATCAATCAATTTATTTGTAAAACCAGTTCACATTAATTATACAAAAGATTTACTTGGCTAAACCTAATACTATTTGTAACATTGTTGCGTTTTCTAATACCAATTAATTATTACAGTACTAAAAGATGAAAAATCAAAAGATAAATCCTTTAAATCAAGTTAATCATTCTATGAATTGGTTTCAAAAATTTCTCATGGTTTGCTCCGGCGGAAATATTCATATTTTAAAGAAAACGCCAAGTGAATGGAATAAGTTTTCCGGCATTGGCGGAATTGTACTTTTCACGGCAGTTTTTGCGACACTTTCGGCGGGTTACGCCATGTTTACGGTGTTTGATGATATTTGGATTTCCGTTGCTTTTGCAATTTTGTGGGGTTTAATGATTTTTAATTTAGACCGTTATATTGTTTCATCCATCAAGAAAACAGGAACGTGGTGGAATCAGATTTTGATGGCAATTCCTCGCTTAATTTTAGCGGCTTTTCTAGGTATCATTATTTCTAAACCTTTGGAATTAAAGATTTTCGAGAAAGAAGTCAATAAGCAATTGAACACCATTATTCAAAGAAATAAAACGCAGCTTCAAGCGGAAATGAATGGCAGAATTCTACAACAATCCGGACCTTTCGATACTGAAAAAAAGCAAATTCAAACCAAAATTGCAGACTATCAAAAATCCTATGATTCGGCTGCTGTAGAATTGGAAAAAGAAATATTAGGAAAACAAAGTGGTTTAACCAGCGGGAAAGTAGGCTATGGCTCGAATGCCGAAAGAAAAGCAGAATTAAAAGAACAACGACGCGTTGATTTAGAAAATTATCAGAAACAGATTGCCCCGCGCCTGGAATATCTGGATAAAGAGGTTTCGAAAGTTTATACCAATATCGAAAAGGAAAGAGATAAAACGGAAACTTTTGAGGATCAGTTTAATGGCTTTGCTGCAAGATTACAGGCGTTGGATGAACTCGGGAAAAACTCAGCCATCATTGGCGTTGCGGCAGCTTTTATTATGGGATTATTTATTTCACTCGAGATTGCACCGGTTTTAGTAAAATTGATATCTTCTGTCGGACCCTATGATCATCTGTTAGAAAAAACGGAAAATGATTTCAGGTTGTATTCTAAAGAAAAAATAGAAAAAGGAAATGCATTAACCGATCACCGAATTGATGATTTTAGAAATAATCTGGGAAAAGATCATTAAATTTTAAAACAAAAAATACCTGCACAATTTCTTCTGCAGGTATTTTTTTAAAGTTGTTATTTTAGTTCAATTCGTTTACTGTTTTGGCCACAGCATCCGAGTTTACGATTCCTTCCGTCTGATCAATCATTTCTCCGTTTTCATTAAAAACTGTTATAATATTAGAATGCGAGAATACGATAGGAGAAATCTTTTTGTATTTCACGGCTAAAACATTGGCCAGTTCCCGTACAGATTCTTTATCACTTCTGAGGAAAAGCCAAGGCTCACCCTCCATTTTGTGTTGCTTTCCGTATTGTTTTAAAACTTCGGGCGTATCATTTTCCGGATCAATGGAAACTAATACCATGGTTGTTTCTTTCAGTTTGTCTGCAGTGATCTTTTTTGCAATTTTTTGCATATCAGAAACCAAAATCGGACAAGCCGTTTTACAACTGGTGAAAATCATCACCATTACGATGTTTTTTCCTTTCAGATCTTTTAACTCAAGTTCCTTCGCATCTTGATTCTGCCATTTTGAATCTAATAAAAATATTGATTCGCTAAGTGCTTTTTCCTCTTTTTGCGACGCTTTATTCTCATTACAAGAAAAGAGTAGAATCGCTGAAAAAAAGAGTATTATAATATTTTTCATTTTGTAACGTCTTTTGCGCATCGGAAACCGAGGTTTCCTACGGTATAATTGGCTTTTAAACTTGATCGGAAAGCGTACCGCATAAACGATGCATAATTTAAAACATCGGTAGTACTTGTGGCTGCAGAAGCACAGAATAGACCTTTGTCATCAAATTCTGCTGTTCTGGAATCACTGGTCGTCATGATGGAATTAAAATCGTCTGTCCATTCCCAAACCAAATCAAACATATTATAAACGCCATAATAATTTGGTTGAGAGATTTTCACCGCATTTTTTTCCCTTTCTTTCTGATTATAAAGATTAATCAAATGAGCGGAGTAGGTGGACTTGTCTCTGGCATTGGCACTTTCTTCGTCGGCCATCGCGACATATTCCCATTCATCTAAAGTCGGCAATCTTTTTCCCGCACTTTTTGCGTAGGCTTTTGCAGCAAACCAGGAGACGAAAGTTACCGCTGCATTTGGATCGGCATTTTTCGGTAAGGTTTCATCATTTTGCCAATCTTTCAAATAAGTGTCATCGGCAAAAACTGCTTTTACATGGCTGCGTTTCCATTTCGGATTCTTCTGTACGAAGTCTAGAAATTCTTTATTCGTTACCGGTTTTTCATCGAGTAAAAAATCCTGAACCTGAACCAAAGAGCTGTCTTCTCCATAAAAAGGTTGGTATTCGCCACCTTTAATCAAAACCATTTTGACATCTGGATTTATAGAAACTTCCTTATTATCGGATTTGGCAGATTCTTTTGTGGAATTGAACGCCGATACTTTGTCGCAAGCGGTTAAAAGAAAAAAGAAACCACCGAAGTACAGAAATATTTTAAAAATTTTGAACATGGTGGTTTCTTTTATTGATGATTAATGAGATAATGTTATTGTACTTTATGGAAAATTTTTGGATTCTTCTCACCTGTAACTTTCAACATTCCGATGGCACCTTTATTAAATGCTCTGAAAATTGAGTGGTCTACCAAAATATAATTTCCGGGTTCTTCAACTTTAAATTCTACCATAGCTGCACCACCTGCGGGAATTACTGTAGTTTGAATATTTTTATTAATGGTTGTTCCACCTTCAACATACACTCTGTCGAAAATTTCCCCAATTACGTGGAAGGAAGACACCAAGTTTGGTCCACCATTACCCACGAACATTCTTACTGTTTCTCCAACTTTAGCTTCTAAAGCATCAGCACCCATTAAGGCATTTTTCTTACCATTAAATACTACGTAAGTTGGTCTTTCGTCAACACCTTTGTCTTGATCAAATTCCTGAAGACCTTTTTCGTCAGTCTTTCCTTTTGTATAGAATTCACCTTGCATAATGTAATATTCACGATCTACTTTAGGCAAACCACCTTCTGGTTCTACTAAGATCAAACCGTACATTCCGTTTGCGATGTGCAATGGAACTGGTGCTGCAGCACAGTGATAAACAAATAATCCTGGATTTAACGCTTTGAAATTGAAGATCGCTTCTTTCCCTGGAGCTACATTTGTCGCTTCTGCACCGCCACCTGGGCCGTTTACTGCGTGAAGGTCAATATTGTGTGGCATTACGCTGTTACTTGCATTTTTAAGGTGAAGTTCAACTTCATCACCAACTCTGATTCTAATAAAAGTTCCTGGTACGGTACTGTTGAAAGTCCAGAATTTATAGGTTACGCCATCAGCCAAAACACCCTCTTCCTCAGTTGCTTCTAAGTGAACAACTACTTTTTTTGCAGCTCTGTTGCCGATTGCAGCAGGAACCATTGGTGGATTTAGTTTGGCTTGGGTTTCAGTTTCGCCACTCACTTTAATATCCATTGCGGAATTTTCAGTTGTTGCTTTGGCGTTGTCGCCTGGAGTTTGTTTGCACGCCTGTAATGTTAAAAGGGCTAAAGCAAAGCTTGTTACAATTCGTTTCATTTGAATGATATTTTTTACTGTTTTTTAATAGGACAAAGTTATCCGAATTAGAATGTATTTCAAAATTATTAGGTATGAATTTTATCACCTGTTCTACTCAAGACTTTTAAATATAAAGCATTGAGGAATTCCGCACTTTTTTGGTGAAGCATTATGACAGAAGATAAAATTTTTTCTGGAGAAATATAAATCAATTATTGGAAAGCTTTAAAATGAGCGGTTCACTAATGTTTTTTTGAGAATAATAATTAGCTCCGCAAATATCCGATTTTAAAGTGTAATTACCTTTATCAATCACAAACTGATTTTTAGATTGCCGACCAATCGGGAAATTATAAATCAGGTTGTTGCTGATGCCGACTACTCTGATGATAATATTGCAGTTTGAGGTATTTTCGATAACGGCCGCAGTTTGTTTTTCAGTAGGATCTGGATCATTTAAAAGGTAAGTTAAAACTTCTGCCGTTACTTTCTTTTTATTGATTTGATCTTTTGCCATTAAATCATTGAATTCTGAACTTTCACTTCTAGATCCAGATGATGCAGAAGTATTGGTACCGGGGAAAGAACGGTAAACGCTGCCAGGTGGCAAGATATCACAGCTGAGGAATAAAAATAATAAAAGTGCAGTGAAAAATGATTTCATAAAGCTTTTCTAAAAAAGTAAATATAAAGAATTTTAAAACAAATGCCGAAGCAAAACTTCGGCATTTGTTATGGTGTATTTTCTTTATAAAGAATAATTAGGTGCTTCCTGCGTAATGATAACGTCATGCGGATGCGATTCTTTCAAACCACTTCCCGTAATCATAACCATTTTTCCATCTTCCTGTAACGTAGGGATATCTTTCGTTCCGCAATAACCCATTCCGGCTCTTATTCCGCCAGTAAGTTGAAAAACTACGTCTTCTAAACTGCCTTTGTGGGGAACTCTACCTTCAATACCCTCCGGTACAAACTTTTTTGCTTCACTTTGAAAGTATCTTTCTTTTCCGCCACGTCGCATGGCTGAAAGTGAACCCATTCCCTGATAAGATTTGAACTTTCGTCCCTGAAAAATAATTTCTTCTCCCGGAGCTTCATCAGTTCCGGCTAATAAAGAACCAAGCATCACCGCATTTGCGCCCGAAGCTAGGGCTTTTACAATATCTCCGGAAAGTTTAATTCCACCATCAGCGATTACAGCAACATTTTTACTTTTTGCATATTCGAATACATTATAAATTGCAGAAAGTTGAGGAACTCCAACACCTGCCACAACTCTGGTTGTACATATTGACCCTGGACCCACTCCAACTTTAAGAATGTTGGCGCCCGCTTTTATTAAATCTTTGGCTGCATCAGCGGTAACAATATTTCCGCCTACGATATCAAGATCAGGGAAGTTTTTTCGGATTTCGACCACTTTATCCAAAACGCCTTTAGAGTGACCGTGTGCAGAATCTACTGCGATAATATCAACGCCAGCTTTTACTAAAGCGGTTACCCGCTCAATCGTATCTTCGCCAACACCCACACCAGCACCTACAATCAAGCGTCCGCTGCTGTCTTTGTTAGCATTTGGATATTCCATTTGATTGTCGATATCTTTAATGGTAATAAGACCAACCAGTTTAAAGTTTTTATCAACAATAGGAAGTTTTTCAACTCTATTTTGAAGTAAAATTTCTTTTGCCTGTTCCAAATTGGTGGCTTTATCAGAAGTAATGAGTTTGTCTTTCGTCATTAATTCTTCCACTTTAGCATCTAGGTTTTCCTGATATTTTACATCGCGGTTGGTAATAATGCCAATCAGTGTGTTTTCATCATCAACCACCGGTAAACCGGAAATTTTGTACTGCGCCATTAAATCTCTGGCTTCCTTTAACGTATGGTCTTTTGTAAGAGTAACAGGATCAGAAATCATCCCATTCTCCGAGCGTTTAACACGGTAAACCTGCGCTGCTTGCTCTTCAATCGGCATGTTTTTGTGAATAAACCCGAGGCCGCCAACTCGTGCGAGAGCTATTGCCATTTCAGCTTCTGTAACCGTATCCATCGCAGCGGAAACTATAGGAACATGAAGGGTGATTTTATCGGAAAGTCGTGATTTTAGGGAAACCTGATTAGGTAAAACTTCTGAATAAGAAGGTATTAACAGAACGTCATCGAAAGTGATGGCAGTTTCTACGATTTTGTTATGAATAGACATCTTTACTTTCTGCGCGAAATTAAGTTATTTTTATTTAAAATAAAAATTTCTGCTTTTTGTTAACAAAACTTTAATTCGCATTTTTTAATAAAATCCACTGGGACTTCTGTGTTTGAACGCCCTCTGCGTCAGTTACGATATAATAAACCCAGTAAGTTCCGGTGGGAAAACTGATTCCCGTCTTCGTTTTTCCGTCCCAGCAGGTTTCGTTAGTGGTATGTTCATAAACTTTCGTCCCATATCGGTCATAGATGGCTAATTTTAAAGTGGACATATTTCCTAAATTTTCATAACACCAAAAATCATTTATTCCATCGTTGTTTGGAGAGAAAAAATTTGGTAAAATTGCATTAGGATCGCCAGGTTGATCGGGAATTTTTGTCTGAATCAGACCAATTTCACGAAGGATTGTACAGCCACTTCCGTAGGTTATTTGGGCGTAAATTTCCGTTTTGTTAGTAGAAAAATTATTAATTAAAGATCCGGTAATCTCGTCCCCAGGATTTTGATTTACAGTCTGAAAGTACTTTATTTTGTTCGCATCGGGGTTTGATAGGGTGGCTTCCGTCAAATCATACACATAACTTGTATTACGGAATCCTTTGGGAAATATAGATTCTTTCAGTTCGATTTTGGGTATTGGGTAAACTGAAAAATTTACTTTAACGGTTTGCGAAAATCCACTTGATCCTTTAATTTCATAAACGAGCCGGTTTTCTCCTGAAAAATCTTCATCTATTTTCACGAATATGACTCCGTCTTTAATAATGGCTTTGCCGCGAAAAGGTTCCGTTAAAATGCGCGTTGAAGCGACCTCATCTCTAGGTCTTGGCGGTGAAAATGAGGCATCAAGAGTGAAAGAATGGCATTGGATTCCTTCGTTTTTCTCCACAACGAGATAAGGACAGTTATCTACTCGTACAGGCGAAGTTGTAAAAGTAAAATCCATGTAAGAAACCACACAGGTGTAATTTCCAGGAAGTTTGGGCGTAATCGTTGAACCCGTTTCTCCAGTAATATCTACGCCATCAAGTTTCCACTGAAATCCTTCAAAATCGATATTATTAAGATATAGAAAGACGCCTTCTTCGATGCAATTTCCATTTTTAATAATGAAAGGATCATTAGAAAAACCAGTGTAACCGCCGCCATAACCTGCATACCGAAAACCACCCACGGTATCGACCATCAAACTTTTGTTGGAATTTATACTGATATTGCCGCCATAATTTATTCTTGTAAAATAGGACCAACCTGGTTTTCCGGGAATGGTGGAAAAATCTGTAACGGAACCTCCATTAAAGGTAATCGCTGCATTATCGGGCGTTTTCACGGTAATTTTGTTAAAAACATCAACGACTCCTAATTTAGCAACGCTAGGAATTTCAATGGTATTCGATAATTTTTGCCGCGGATCGGGCAAATAATCTTTGTCGATTGGGTAAGAAAACAACATTCCGCTCGTAAAATCTGTTCTGTCCGGAACTGGTCCGCGAACCATAAAATTATATCCACCAATCAACTGATATAAATATACCGGCTGCGAAGTACGAACGTACATGCCTCGGGTGGGGATATCAAAAGGTTCTGGATTTCGAAAGCCTTCTTGAGTTCCGTCTATCCAGGTGTTTTTTTTGTTTGGCGATGGACTTATAAAATGTTCACCTTTATTAAGCGTTTTATAAGGTTCTGTGTCGTTATTAAAATAAATTTTAGTACCGTCTTTGGTCGCTACTACGATTACTTTTTCCATGCCTGCTTCCGTTTTGGTCATTCCGTTTACCACGAAATATTCTTTACCAATTTTCGATGTAGGCATGGTCTGATCCGCATTCATGTTACCGCCGCCTTCTACGCCAATATCTTGGCTCACGAAATTTCCATTGGAAACTACAATCGGCTTATCGGAAGTAATTCTGACCCCAATAAGATTAGGATCGTTATCATCTAAAATGTAATCTGTATTTGCTCTTTTATCGGCGGCGACAACATAAGATTGCCCTTTCTGTAAGGTAAATTCTAAATTTTCATGCTTTAGACCGTCAGAAAAAATAATTTCCTTATCGTAATCGGAAACTTTAACATGAGTATCATCTCTGGTAGCAATTACGGAGGCAAAATAATTCATGCTATTCGGATTGTTCCCGTAAAGAATAATCTGATCCATAACGGTGAAGAAATCTTTGCCTAAGCCTGATTTTCCTTTAGACGAAAAAATATCGGCAATTTTCGCCGAAGTTATTAACGGACCTGTTGCAAGGCGCAAACTTGCGTAAAAACTCTTTTCCCCTGCCATCTGAATACCAGCGGGGATTACTTTCATAACTCGCCTGTCTGTAGCTACATGGATCAAGCTGGTATCAAAGTCTTGAGGTGATAAAATTCCGGGCATGGATTTACTGATAGTTAATGTTTTTAGCAAAACATTGTTACTATAAACTTTCACAGTAAAAGGCGTAATTTTATCTGTAGAGAGGTAAAAGTAAAATTCAGAAAGTTTATAAACACTTCCCGTCTGATAAACGGGTGGAAACCAGTGTTCTAAATCCAGTTGTGCCTTTACATATAAACTGAAGCAGAGAAAAAGACTTATTACTATTTTACTGAATTTCATGTGCTAAATTTAAAAAAAATAAAACACTTCTGTAAAAATAATAACTAATTCTTCATTTTACTTCGGATTTCATTTTTCTCCGAATAATTAATGAGTTTTGAAATATCATCTGCCGTAAAGTTTCCAGAAACATCCACATAAACTAATTCCTTTCCTGAAGCCACCGTGATTAAGAGTTTTCTGATGCGTTCACCTTTCTGCTTTGCCTGGAAATTGATGGTTTCCTTATCTTTTTTTACCGTTACCCATTCCTCAAAATTATTTTTGGTTAGGTATTTTGCGAAATCAGCGACCATTTCTTGGTTTCCATTTTCGATAGTCATCACTTTTATATCCGATATTTTCTTGATGATATTGATGAGTTCTTCACTTTCACCGTCGTCTTTTAGCGCTTTTTTAACGATTGGTTTTGCCAGAAACATGGGAACATTAACACTGGTAAAATGCGCATCTTTATAATCGTAGTAGGGATTGTCGAAAAATGCCATATTGGGGCTGGATGACACGATGCAAGATTGTACGGAAAATAACATCAGAACAACTGTTGAGAAAAAATATAGTTTTTTCATGGTATTAATTTAATGGTTTAACGCTTCCGCCGCTTGAAGATTTCCCGGCTCCAACTAGCGTTGGATTTCCTTTGTAACGTATCGAAGCTCCCGAACTTGCCGCTGCATTTAAACTTTCAGAAGCATTAATTTTAAGATTTGCGCCCGATGAAGCCCTCGCTGCACCATTTTTTGAAATTAAATCTTGCGCGTTGCAAGATGCGGCACTAGAAAGATTTACGACTGTTGTTTCTGCCTTTCCTGTGATAGTCGCCATAGAACCACTGCTGCCTTCGAATTCGAGGGTCTCTGTTTTCAGATCCAGTCTCATCGATGAGCCGGAACTGATGTCAACAGTTGTTTTATTTCTCACGTTTATATCTGCCGTTAAATTCGCTCCGGAGGATATTTCAGCCTTGAAATCGTTTTCGTTAACAGGACTAACAGTTGTTAGAAAAGATCCTGAAGAAAGTTTTACGGAAGAAAGATGTGGAGCTTCTATTGTTACTAGAAGTTTCTTGAAATTTAAATTTCGGTTTTCCTTATTTTTTACGGTAATGACCAAAATTCCATTTTCAACTTCTGTAGAAACATATTGTTGCAGGTTGGGACTTGTTTCTACCACGACAGTTTGATTATTTCCCTGCGTAAAATTTACTTTAATCCCACTTGAAACCGCTACTCCCGTAAATTTACCAACGTTTCGAACTTGGGTAACGCCATTCGAAGTGATGTTTTCTGTTGTTACCGAACTTTTAAGAGTTGAATTTTGAGCTTCGTTCACCAGCGTATTTACATCATCCATTGAGATTTTTCCATCCAACATCATCAAAACGGTATTTCCTTCGGAGTTGATGCTGAGCAAAAGGTCGTCTAAAACCCCATTCGTCGCATCGGAAGAGAGAAATTTTATTTTGTTGTCTTTGCTGTTTACGGTAATCAATTCCTCATATTTCATATTTTTCAGGGAGACGCCAATCTCACTTTGTAATATTTGAAATAAATTCATCTGCCGCTGATCTGCCAAATTTGTGGATACCGCAGGTTTTTCGAGAATTAATATTTTAAGACTGTTGATTTTGCTGAGTAAAGGTTTAATCTGTGCTAATTCATCATCAGCAATATTCAGCTTGTTCAGCATATTAAACATGGGTTTGGCAATTTTGATGGAGGTAATTCCATCTGCTTCCTGATATTTTTCAAAAAGCTGATCCAGTTTATCTTTTTGCGCATTAATTTGGAAAAAATACGAAAAAGTGAGGGCGAATATTAAAAGAAGTTTTTTCATGTTATTAAATTTTAGTAATCATTGTTAATGGTGGTAATGACATCGGTTTGAGCCATTGTTTTAGATACATTTTCAGATAAAATCCGGAAGGAATACTTCGTCAAGTCAATCGCTTCCTGTTCATTTTCTATTTTTTGGCCGTTGATAATTACGTAATTAGATTCGTATTTTGGTTGATCTGTTTTTTCCTGAATTTCTTTTTTTTCTGGCATCGACATGTTAGCGTAACGCGGTCGAGTTTCTTTTCTAATTCTGCCTCTGCGCGGTAAAATTTGATCCATAATATCGGTTTCTTTTACCTGATCTACCGTACGACTGGAATCGGATACAATGCTGTCTTTTTTAATTTCAATACTGTCATTAATGGCGTTAACTGCAAAATTTGACTCCTGCTGAAAATGATCTTTCTCTTTCAGAATTTCGTTTTTAACCATCGTATCTTTTTCGGAAACAGAATGTGTATTGCCGTATTTCACAAATAGACCAACTGATAAAAGCAGAATTACACTGGCGGCCATCCAAAATGTTTTCGGAAAATAGCCACCTTTCGGCTGAGGTTTTAAGGGAATTATTTTCTCTTCCTGTTTTGTTTTCTCCAGGAAATCTTCAAAATCCCAATTCATTTTCTCTTCCTTGAGCTCTTGGGTTATTTCGGTATATTTATCTTCAGGTTTGTTCGTTTTCATTCTAAAAATTTTTTATAAATTTTCGATCATTCTGTTTTCATAATCCATCAGTTTCTGGATTTGTTCTTTCACTTTTTGTCGTGCTCTCATCAAATTTACACGAACTGCATTTTGCTCCATTTCCAGGATTTGTGAAATTTCTACTACATCGAAATCTTCTACATCTTTTAAGTGAATTACAGCTTTTTGTTTTTCCGGAAGTTCATTAATAAAACCAATGATCTGATCTTTCATATTATTCGATTCCACTTCATGAATTTCACTTCTGTGCATTTGAAAATCTGCAAATCCCAATTTCACGTCTTCATGCTTTAAACGGTTCAAACATTCATTTTTCACCGACTTCATCGCATAAGATTTCATGTTTCCGAAACTCGCGAGTTCTTCTTTTTTCTGCCAAAATTTCATCATTAAATCCTGTACAACATCTTCCGCTTCGTCGCTGCTGATCACGAATCTTTTCGCAAAACGATACATCTCATCCTTGAGACAGAATACCGTATTTTTGAAAATCTCGTGAGTCATAGTTTAGTTTCTATAAGTAAGACAACTAATTTCCGAATTATATTACATGAAAATAAAAAAAACTTCAAAATAGTTTTTGAAGTTTAATTTTTGCTCGCTTTTTATTATTAATTCCTCTTTTTGTTTTGGGAACTAATCTGCAGCCCGACTTGAACGGAGCTCTTTTTTATTGTTGGCTGAGCTTGTCGAAGCCAACAATAAAAAAAGCGGGAGTGGAAGGCAGAATTGTCTGCCCAAAAAAAATTACAAATCCGTCACTTTCTTCTCAATTTTATAAACTGTTCCACGAAAAGTTGCTAACAAAATTATGTTTTGATATTATTCTACCAGGCGGTTTTCAATATCCATTCTTTGATGAAGTATTCTGATGATTTCTATGGTATCTCTTTTTGATATTCGGTAAAAAACAAGATGGGATTTTACTTTTGCAGAGCGATAACCTTTTCTAATATGTTCGAATGATTTGCCACTTTCGAAATTCTCAGTAATATATTCAATCTCATTTAGGATAAGATTATAATAGCGGTCTGCCTGTTCTTGGGACCAATTTTCATAAGTGTATAACCAAATGTTTTCAAGATCTTCATTTGCTTTTTCACTTATTTCAAAAATCATTTAACGAGGTGTTTGGCGTGAATCTTTTTTAAATTTTCATTCCTGTCAAAATCTTTTACGATTCCACTTTTTTCTCCAATTTTAAGTTCGTTGATCAAAATCTTCGTTTTATTTTCTTCATTTTCCATTAAACGCAACGCATTTCTAATGACTTCACTTACAGATGAAAATTTTCCGCTAGTAATTTTTTCGTTGACAAAATTTTCAAAATGATCGCCAAGTAATATTGATGTATTTTTTCCCATTTCGTTTTTACTTTGAAACAAATGTACCAAGTTTTGGTATAAATGACAAATCTATTTGTAAGTATTTTAAAAGGTAATTATATTGATTAACAGTTTTTTAAATAAATTATCAAAATCTTTAGATCTATAGATCCGTCACCTTCTTATCGATTTTATAAACCGTGCCACGAAAAGTCGCAACTAGAACTTTATGCTGATTCGTAATCGAAATATCATAAACTCCAGTTTTTCTGGTATCGGAAATCAAAACACTTTCTGCCGTTAAAGTATCTCCCAATCGAATTGCTTTTGTAAAGTTCATTGAACAATGTAAAGCAACAGAAGCTTCATTCGTATTATTACTCGAAAAAGCCAAAGCAGAATCTGCGAGGGAAAAAGTAACGCCGCCGTGAACCGTTCGCAATCCGTTGATCATTTCTTGTTTTACAGGCATTACAATCAGACAATATTTCTCGCGAACTTCGATGAGTTTTATTCCCATCCATTGTGAGAAGTGATCCTGATTAAGCATGTATTGCGCGAGTTCGTATGGAGTCATGGTTTTAGTTTGAAAATGAGATAATTTAAAATTTTAAAAATGAAAATAGAATGAGCGAAAATTTATTTCAAATTACGCGATTTAACTTCTTTGTTTAAAGTTTTCACTTGAAAAAGTAAAGGCAAACTAATTACGGGTAACATAAAAACCGGAATAAATACAGCAATCGATATGGAGCTAAATCCTTTATTGAAAAAGATATATGAAAGCAAGACAACAAGCAATATACAAACAGCGTACATGCCAATAAGAACTCCTTTCAGCATATCTCTTCTTTTAATTAATTTCTCATCTGATAACTCAGAAAGGTCGTTCTTTTAATCCATGTAGTTGGCGATTTGTAATTGTGTTATAATTGAATTTCTTCTGTGGAAATCTGTGCAATAATTTTTTGCGCACAGATTGCATAGATTTTCACCGCTATAAATATAACAGCAGTTGCTGCATTTAATTAATTCTTACATCTTGCGAAGAAGCGCGCTTTGCCGGTATCTTTCCTCCTGATATACTTCGTAAAGATTTTGCAAGGTTTCAGAAACTTTATTAAAGCCAATATCAAATCCCCACTGCAACAAACCTTTCGGATAGTTCACGCCTTTTTGCATGGCTAATTCTATGGCTTCATCGTTGGCGATTCCAAGTCGTTTTGCTTCTACGGCTTCGTTGATTAACATTGATAAAATCCGCATGAAAATTTCCTGGTACAATTCTTCGTCTTTTTCGGGAGCAGGTTTTTGAGCATTTTCGGAGTAATCGTAAAAACCTTTTCCCGTTTTTCGACCGTGTAATTTTGCCTCGCTCATTCTTTGTTGAAGCAAACTCGGTTTATATTTCGGATCGTAAAAATAATCAGCGTAAACCGTTTTTGTTACAGAGAAATTAACATCAATCCCAATGAGATCCATCAATTCAAAAGGTCCCATTTTGAAATTACCCAAAGTTCGCATCGCATCATCAATCTGTTCCGGCGTGGCGATATTCTCTTCAGCAATTCTCAACGCTTCTCCATAAAACGGACGCGCAATTCTATTCACAATAAATCCAGGAACATCTTTCGCAATGACTGGAGTTTTACCCCAACTTTCCATTAAGGAAGTAATTTCGTAAGCCAAAGTTTTCTCGGTTAACAATCCCGGAATAACTTCCACCAAAGGCATTAAAGGAGCCGGATTGAAAAAATGAATTCCAATAAAACGTTTCGGATTCTTCAATTCTGAAGATAGGGAAGTGATTGAAATCGAAGAAGTGTTGCTAGAAATAATACATTCATCAGAAATAATTTCTTCTAATTGTTGAAAAACTTTTGTTTTGATTTCTTTGTTTTCAATGATCGCTTCAATCACCAAATCACAATCTTTGAAATCCTGAAGTTCCGTACAAGGTTTTATTTTTGTAAAAATATCTTCGCCTTTTTCTGCAGAAATTTTTTGTTTTTCAACCAATCTGTCCAGAACCTTTTTAAGACTTGCTAAAGACTTTTCTGTTTGTGCTGAGTTTTGATCATACAAGAAAACTTCACAACCGGCAGTTGCTGCAACTTGTGCAATTCCAATTCCCATGGTTCCAGAACCTATTATTCCTACGTTTTTCATTATTTAATTAGATCGATTTCAATGATGTTATTGTCTTTTTTGAGTTCCTCCATCATGTTTTTTTCAATATTTTTAATCATTTCTGCATGTTCGGCATTAGGAAATCTTTTCTTTAAGGCAATCGCTGGATATTTTCGATTTTCTTTAAACGCTTTTATAAACTTTGCATGGGGAATTGTAATCTTAACGTTATTTGAATTGTCTGGGTACACAAAATTTTCGTTCAAATTTTTAATCCCTTTTAATTCAAATTGATGACTTTTAGACTCGTCTTCTATTTTTACGATTAAGCCTGGCAAACCTTGGAATTTGTATGGACCATCTTGGAAAGGGATATCTTTTGTGAACCAAGCAATCCATTTTCTACCAGCAAATTCAATGGTTGCCTTTTGCGCTTTATAATCTAAAACCGAGAGGTATTCCGGATGAAGTTTCCATTTTAAATCGATATTTTGATGAACCACATAGTCAGTTTCAGAAATCGGTGTAATATATTCAATGGTACTAGAATTATTTTTTTTGATGATCCTAAGTCTTGGAATTATTGTACTTCTTTTTTGCGGTGGAGCAGGTGGTTTAAGAAAATAAGAACCATCTTTAATTTCTGACTGGATTGTAGAATCTGAAACAAATTTTCTATAGCTGAAATATTCAGATTGCTCTTTATCAATATTTAGAACCATTATTTCAGAATGAGAATTCTTTTTTTGCGTAGAATCGGGTATAGAAATATATTCGTAAATAAACTGTTTCGTTTGTGCGAAACTGTAATTTATTATAAAAATAAATAACATGATAATTAATTTTCTCATACAATTTGCTAATTTTTATCTTATGTTTTTTTTACTTTAAAATGTAAAATGTCGGAGGTAGAAAGTATTTAATTACATTTTACTTTGTACCTCCGACATTCTACAATGTGCTACTTCCCTTTATACTCCGGTATTCTTTTTTCTAAAAATGCTGAAACTCCTTCCATGAAATCTTCTGATTCTGCCGCTTCTTGCTGAAGTATTCCTTCTATATCTAATTGCTGAACCAGTGTATTATCATAAGATTCATTGAAAGCTTTTTTTGTGAGTGAAATCGCTTTCGTCGGTAGATTGGAGATTTGAGTTAAAACAGCCATTGCATTTTGCACAAAGTTTTCATCTTCGAAAACATCGGCAATTAATCCTAAATCTTTCGCTTCTTTCGCTGATATTTTTTTTCCGGTAAAAGCCAGATAATTTGCTTGTTGTCTGCCCAAAAGTTTTGGTAACCAATATGTTCCGCCGGTATCAGGAATTAATCCAATATTGACAAATGCCTGTGAAAAGTAAGAAGATTCTGTAGACAAAGTGAAATCACAAATTAAAGCCAACATTGCGCCAGCTCCAACTGCAGGACCATTCACCAAGGAAATAACTGGTTTTCTAGCATTTGCAATTTCTTTCACCAAAGGATTATAATAATCAATCACCATTCTTTGAATAACCCGGTCTTCATCCGGATCGCTAAATGACATCGCATCTTTCAAATTTTGTCCGGAACAGAACGCTTTTCCACGACCGGAAATCGCCAGACAACGAACATTTTCGTCACGACTTCCATCATGAACAAAAGTGCGAAGTTCGGAAAGAGTCGATTTATTTAAACTGTTAAAAGTTTTCTCGTCATTAATATAAGCGATGAGCAATTTCCCATCCAGGTGAGATTCTATTTGAAGTTGGGTGTACATGTTTTATTAATTTTTTGTGAATGCCTAAATTACCATAATTTTATTAGTTTGTAAACTTTAAAACGATGTGGTAGCTTCTATTTAATGACATTTAAAATAATCGAAAGGTTCCAGACAATCATTGCATTGATAACTGGCTTTGCAAAGCGTAGAACCAAATCTGCTGATTTGCTTTGTATTAGTAGAGCCGCATCTTGGACATTTTTTCGGGACATTTAAATGATCCTCGTGATTTCCTTTTTCCGGTGGCGTAATTCCGTAAACACGAAGTTTTTCCCGCGCTTCATCGGTAATCCAGTCGGTCGTCCAAATGGGAGAAATTTTGGTAGTAACTTTCGCCTGAATTCCTTTTTCTTTAAAGAGTTTAACAATGTCTTCTTCAATGTTAAACATCGCTGGACATGCCGAATAAGTCGGTGTAATAACAATTTCGACTTCGTTATCGGAAACCATTTTTGCTTCCCGAACAATGCCGAGTTCCACGATATTGATTACGGGAATTTCGGGATCGGGAATCTGAGAAAGTATCTCTAATAAGTTTGCTTGATTAACCACAAGATTTATATTTTTTTAAACCACAAAAGCCACAGAAGTTTTATGATTATTAAAGTGAAATTATGCCGTTGAAAAGTTCATAAAAGTACAACATCAATAATTTTGCAACTATCAACTATCAACTATCAACTATCAACTATCAACTAATATTACCAAGCGCAGTTTGGATATGTTCGCTGCATATACTGCAATTCACATAAAATGAATCCAAAATATTCGGTGTGATAGCCAGTTCTTGAACCTTTTTGCATAAATTTACTTTCGGGAATTTCTATGCCGAAATTTTGGAAATCTTCAGCGACTGTTTTTTTCCAAAGTTCCTCAATTTGTTTTCCGTTCGGAACGATTTCTAATTTCGCAAGATCTTCTTCGCCTGGAGTTTCTGCAAACATTCCGCCCGTGTATTCCCAAAGATTTTCAACGGCGTTTTTCAAACGGGTTTTGCTTTCTTCGGTTCCGCCTGCAAACATTTTAATCCAGGTTGAAGTATGCGTATAATGATATTTTACTTCTTTTAAAGATTTTTCCGCAATTGCAGAAAGTTGTTCGTCGCTGCTTTTCATTAATTCTGTGTAAAGAATTTTCTGATAAACCGAAAAGAAATAAACTTTTAAAAGCGTATTTGCATAATCACCATTCGGAAGTTCCGACAACTGACAATTCAGATATTCTTTTTCCAAACGCAAAAATGCCAAATCGTCTTCTGATTTTCCAAGATCCTGAATTTGTGCAGCGTATTTATAAAAATTATTAGACTGTCCGAGATAATCTAAAGCGATATTCGTCAAGGCGATATCTTCTTCCAGATAAGGTCCCTGTCCGCAAAGTTCGCCCAACCTTTGACCAAAAATCAAAGTATCATCGGCTAATTTTAAAGTATAATTAAAAAGTGGATTCATTTATTTTTTTTGTATAAAGTAAAATGTACAAAGTACAATGATGATGTCGAATTTACATTGTACCTAGTACAACCGACATAGTACGATTTACATATTTTTCACATCATTCGGGATTTCGTAAAAAGTCGGGTGGCGATAGAGTTTATCATCGGCCGGATCGAAAAATGCTTCTTTATCAATTCCTTCCGAAGTCACCAAATATTTACTTGGAACTACCCAAATTGAGGTTCCTTCCATTCTTCTGGTATAAACGTCTCTTGCTGCCTGTAATGCCATTTCCGCAGTTGCCGCTTGCACAATTCCTGCGTGTTTATGGGAAAGTCCCGGTTTTGTCTGGATAAAAACTTCCCACATATCTAAATTACTCATTGCTGTAAATTTTAAGTTTTAAAGGTAAAGATTTTTAATGAATTCCGTACCGTTCAAATGACTGCCAATACTTATCCTTATAGATATCAAACGTCATTTCGTAGTCTGGATATTTCTGCACCGTTTCTGCCAGAACTTTTGAAATCTTTCTGAAGTCTTTGCTGACGAAATAAATTTCTCGAACATTGTCGGCAGTTTCCCGACCAAGATTTAAGTTTCCTTCTTCTGTGTTTAGTTCAAGCATCATTTCATCTTCAATTAAATTAAAAAGGTCATAATCTTTATCGTCTGGAAAACCATTGTCTTCATCACCGTGATATTTAATTCTTAAAACCGAAATCCAGGGATGCGAGGCTTTTTGATTCCATTGCAATAAATCGACATTAACGGTAGCGAGCATGGGAAATCCATTTTCCAAAGTTCCTTCTAATAATGAATAGGAATCTTCAGTGGTTTCAATTTTTGCAGCTTCGTATTTTTCCGTAAATTCTGTTTTGCGCCAGCTCAAAAAATCTTTTAGTTTCTCAATTGGAATTAATTCTTCTTCCGCCTCATTTTTACCCGTAATTCTAAAGTTGTCGATTTGAGTAACAAAATTTAATTCGCCTTAATAGTTATCGATAAAGAGATAAGTTCCACTGATCAGTTCATTTTCATTTTGATCATTCAGGTCCTCATGTACGAATACTAAATCTATTTCATCCGGATAATCAACGTCGTCATTAGAGTAGAAATAAATATTTTCTTTGCTGAAAATATAGTCATCCATTCTAATTTCTACATCATTTATATCTAACTCAGGTTTAAGTGCTGTAAATTTCCAATTTTCAAACTTAGGTGCTGCTTCGATGAGTTCTTCGGCGTAAACAATATCTTTAATATTTCCATCAACGGTTACAATAAGTTCTGCTATAGAATTATCAGGCATTCCCACGAGAATGAAGAAATTCTCATTCACTTCTTTCAATTTAGGCAGAACAATATCTAAAAAACTTTTTTCAATGTTTTGGCGCTCTTTTACTGCATTGAAGAAAGATTTTTCCTTGCTTTTAAACCAGTTCCAAAATTCTTGATAAGAGGAAGTATTCTCTTCTATTTTTTCTGTCATAATGTTTGTTTTTCGCCATCAATATAAACAGCTTCCGCTTTTAAACTTCCCTGGTGATAAAGAACATTCTGGAAATTATCATTTTTAAAAGTAACAAAATCTGCTTTTTTTCCTTTTTCTAAAGTTCCGCGGTCTTCAAAATTCAAAGCAAAAGCCGAACGGAAACTAATTCCCGCCAAAACTTCCGCCGTTGATAATTTTTCAAAAGTCGCTAAAATACTCGCTTGAGTAATCAAATTTCCCATCGGTGCAGAACCAGGATTCCAATCAGACGCAATCGCTAAAATTCCACCCGCATCTAAAATTTTACGTGCCGGCGTAAATTTTTCACCCAAACCTAAACTCGCTCCCGGAAGTGCAGTTGCGACTGTTTCTGATTTTGCTAAAAACTTGATATCTTCATCAATAGTTGCTTCCAAATGATCCGCAGATTTTGCACCAACTTCAACGGCAATTCTGGAACTTCCGGAAGTAAATTGATCGGCGTGAACGGTAATTTCAAAACCTAATTCTTTTGCTTTTAATAAAAACACTTTACTTTCTTCTGGAAGAAATGCAGATTTTTCAATAAAAATATCAACTCTTTTTGCGAGATTTTCTTCTTTTACTTTGGGTAAAATTTCGTCTAAAATATATTGTAAATATTCCTGCGAGCTTCCTTCAAAATCTCTGGGTTTTAAATGGGCTGAAAGACAAGTCGGAACTAAAGTCGCTTTCGTAAAAGTTTGTGCTTTTTTAACAACGCGCAACATTTTCAGTTCACTTTCAACATCTAAACCATAACCGGATTTTATTTCAATCGTCGTAATTCCTTGTGATATCAGAAAATTAATTCTTTCTAAAGTCGTTTTTAATAATTCTTCTTCGCTCGCAGTTCTGGTATGTTGAACGGAACTCCAGATTCCACCGCCACTTTCTGCGATTTCCAAATAAGTTTTTCCTGCATTTCGCATCGCAAAATCATTGGCACGGTTTCCACTAAAACAAATATGCGTGTGAGAATCTGTAAAAGCCGGCAAGCATATTTGTTCACCTTCAATAGTTTCGATTTCTATAGTTGGAAATTGTTCTTTTAAATCATAAAAAGAACCAGTGTTTTCTATTTTTCCATCTTTAATTAAAATTCCACCGTCATTGATAATTTCGAGTTTGTCATCCGAAAGTTTTCCACGCAAAGGCAAGTTTGCAAGCGTTACAATTTGTGTAAAAGGACCGATTAATTTCATAGAAAAATACTTTCTGTAAATTTAATTATTAAAATATAAAGGCGCAACGGAATTAAAATAAGATGTATTTAGGTTGAAATTGCATTGTCTTTTTTTAAATAAATTTAAAGTTGCTAAAAAAACTTACCTTTGATTTCAACAAATTTTAATTAAAAATGCCCGACTTTTTGCATCCTGATCAAGAAAATTTTTCTGAGGATGAATTGATTTTAGAAGAGAAAATCCGTCCGCAGAGTTTTCAGGATTTTGCCGGACAGCGCAAGACTTTGGATAATTTAGAAGTGTTTGTAGCAGCAGCAAAAAATCGGAATGGCGCTTTGGATCACGTCCTTTTACACGGTCCACCCGGTTTGGGAAAAACGACATTAGCCCATATTATCGCTAATGAATTGGGTGTTGGCTGCAAAATAACTTCGGGACCTGTTTTGGATAAACCTGGAAGTTTAGCCGGCTTACTCACGAATTTAGAAGAAAATGATGTTTTATTTATCGATGAAATTCACAGACTTTCACCGATTGTAGAAGAATATTTATACTCCGCGATGGAAGATTATAAGATTGACATCATGCTGGAAAGTGGGCCGAATGCGAGAAGTGTTCAGATTGGCTTAAATCCTTTTACCTTGGTTGGAGCAACGACCAGAAGTGGAATGCTAACCAAACCAATGTTGGCGAGATTCGGAATTCAGTCACGTTTAGAATATTATACGATCGAACTTTTATCAATGATCATTGAAAGAAGTGCGCGTGTTCTGGATGTCAAAATCTATGAAGATGCAGCTTTGGAAATTGCGAGAAGAAGTCGTGGAACGCCTAGAATTGCAAATGCATTGTTGCGAAGAGTTCGAGATTTTGCTGAGATCAAAGGAAATGGGGAAATTGAAATTAATATTACAAAATTTGCGTTGAACTCCTTAAATGTTGATGAATTTGGACTCGATGATATGGACAATCGAATAATGCGCGTCATGATCGAAAATTTCCGTGGGAAACCAGTGGGAATTTCTGCCTTGGCAACTTCGATTGGTGAAAACCCGGAAACTTTGGAAGAGGTTTATGAACCGTTTTTGATTCAGGAAGGTTTTATTATTCGAACTCCAAGAGGAAGAGAAGTGACCGAAAAGGCGTATAAACATTTGCAGATTACGATTCCGAGAAGACCAGATGAACTCTTCTAGTTAATAATGAAAAATTAATAATGAATATCTGAGATGGAAAATGTTTTTCAAGAAAAGGATAATATTATTAGGAGTAAATCATTTGATTTTTCGGTTAGAATAGTCAATTTGTATAAAATTCTTTATTATCAAAGGAATGAAATGGTGATTTCTAAACAGTTAATACGATCTGCAACATCTGTTGGAGCAAATATTGAAGAAGGAATTGCTGCTTTTAGCAAAAAAGAATTTATATTTAAACTTCAAATTTCTTACAAAGAAGCTTTCGAAAGTAGATATTGGCTCAAACTTCTTTTTAAAACAGAATATATAAAACAATCGGAATTTGAATCTCTACTTTTTGATGTAGAAGAAATTATAAAAATTATGACGGTAATTTTAAAATCTTCAAAAGAGAATCAGTAAATTTTCTATCAGATTAAAGAATTGGTTAAAAACCAATATTATTTATTAAATATTAATTATTCATTTTTACCTATGAAACTCTATCCTATACAGTGCGGAAAATTTAAATTAGATGGTGGTGCAATGTTTGGTGTAGTGCCGAAATCTCTTTGGCAACGGACGAATCCGGCTGATGAAAATAATTTAATAGAATTGGGAACGCGTTCACTTTTGGTGGAAGACGGTAAAAAACTGATTCTCATCGATTGTGGTTTAGGAGACAAGCAGAATGAGAAATTCTTCGGTCATTACTCGCTTTGGGGCGATGATACTTTGGATAAAAACCTGAAAAAATATGGTTTCATAAAAGAAGATATTACAGATGTTTTTTTGACACACCTTCATTTTGACCATTGTGGCGGCGCGATCGAGTGGAATGCTGACCGAACTGGTTATCAACCAGCTTTTAAAAATGCACAATTCTGGACGAACGAAGAACATTGGAAATGGGCGACAGAACCTAATCCGAGAGAAAAGGCAAGTTTTTTGAAAGAGAATATTTTGCCAATGCAGGAAAGTGGACAGTTGAATTTTTTGCCAACTCCGCAAAATGGCAATTACGGTTTCGCACCAGATTTGAAAATGGATGTTATTTTTGTAGATGGACATACCGAAAAGCAAATGCTTCCAGTCATTCAATATCAGGAAAAAACAATTGTTTTCGCGGCAGATTTAATTCCTACTGTTGGGCATATTCCACAGGTTTATGTGATGGGTTATGATACGCGTCCGCTTTTAACAATGGAAGAAAAGGCAAAGTTTCTAAAGCAATGTGTTGATAATGAATATCTTTTGTTTTTTGAGCACGATGCGCACAATGATTTGGCGAGTTTGAAAATGACGGATAAAGGTATTCGGTTAGATGAAACTTTCAGCATGAATGAAGTTTTTGGTTATTAAGATTAGAAAAATTAAAATAAAATTATGATAGAAGAAGAAGCTGAACCCGAACCCAGGGACAGTACAAAAATTATTGGAATAACCGGTGGAATTGGCTCCGGAAAATCAACGGTGTCGAAACTTATTGAAGAAGCAGGTTATCCTGTTTATTATTCAGACATTCGGGCGAAAACAATTGTGAATGATCATCCGCAACTTCAGCAACAGATCGAAGAACTTCTAGGAGAAAAATCGTATGACGAAAATGGTTTATACGACCGGAAATATGTTGCAGATCTAGTTTTTGAAGATGAGGAACTATTATTGAAACTCAATTCATTAATTCATCCGGCCGTAAAATTAGATTTTGAAAACTGGGTTTCACAGCAAAAAACAGATTTTGTTTTTAAAGAAACAGCTCTTTTGTTTGAATTGAAATTAAACGAAAACTGCTACAAATCCCTATTGGTTACCGCTGATGACAACTGCAGATTAAAAAGAGTAATGGATCGCGATAACAAAACATATCGGGAAGTCGAAACAATAATGTTGCGACAAATGCCTGAGAAAGATAAAGTGAAAATTGCAGACTTTGTTATTTACAACAATGACGGTCTTGAAGAGCTTGAAGACGAAACTAAAAAAGCTTTAGAGGAAATTATCGCCTCGTAATCAGTTCGAAATGATAGAAAACCAGATTAATTTAAATCTGGTTTTTTTGGGTTTAAATTTCTTAGCGATTCCCTAAAAGTTAAGAGTCTTTAGGTGGTAAAAAGTAATAAATTTGCAGCTCATTAAAAATTATGAAAAAGTATCTTGTTCTCTTTTTGCTCGGATGTATTAACCATGTTTTTTCGCAAAGCGATACGGCTCAAGTCGTGATTGCAGATCGAATGAATACGCCGATTTCAGAAAATAAACCCTACGTTATTTTAATTTCGACGGACGGTTTTCGGTCGGATTATGCGGAAAAATTCCAGGCGAGTAATCTTTTGAAATTTGCAGAATCTGGAGTTTCATCAAAAGCGATGTTGCCCAGTTTTCCGTCTATTACTTTTCCCAATCATTGGAGTTTAATTACAGGATTGTATCCGTCACATCACGGATTGATTGACAATTATTTCTACGATTACAAGAGGGAAAACTTCTACGCGATGAGTAAACAAGAAGCTGCTGAAGATGGCACTTGGTACGGCGGAACTCCACTTTGGGGGCTCGCAGAAAAACAGGGAATGCTTTCTGCATCGATGATGTGGGTAGGTTCGGCAAGTGACGCTGGAGGAACAAGACCTACATATTACTATCATTATCACGAAAAATTTACGCCTGAGGAAAAAGTTCAGAAAGTAATCAAGTGGCTCCAGCTTCCAGAAGCTAAAAGACCACACTTTATCAGTTTATACTTTCCGGAAGTAGATTCTAACGGCCACCGATTTGGACCTGACAGTAATGAAACAGCGAAAGCAGTGAAACTTATAGATACGGCGGTCGGAAATTTGGTCGAAAAAGTTCAAGAATTAGGGTTACAGAATGTAAACTATATTTTCGTGTCCGATCACGGAATGATTGCTGTAGACAAGGAAAATCCTTTAGAAATCCCCGAAATATTATTTGATAAAAACCGCTTCGATTTTTATAATTCTCAAACCTTGCTGCGTGTTGTGGTGAAAGATAAATCGCAGGTTAAATCGGTTTTCCGACAACTTAAAAAAGACCGAACTTCGGACTATAAAGTTTATCTAACGAAAAGATTTCCGCGTAAATTAAATTTTGCACAAAGAGATGACCGCTATAATCGAATTGGTGATATTATTTTGATTCCAAAAGCGCCTAAAATATTTCTGGAAAAAGGAAAAAACACTTCCCTAGGTAAGCATGGTTACAACCCTTACAAAGTTCCTGAAATGAAAGCTACATTTATCGCATTTGGTCCGGCCTTTAAATCAAACAAGAAAATTGGGGAATTTCAAAATGTAAATGTTTATCCAATTGTGACAGATATTTTAAAATTAAAAATATCGAATCCGATTGATGGTTCAGAACAAATAGCAAAGGAGATTCTTTTAAAATAATAAAAAATCCGGCTGAATTTTCAACCGGTTTTTCTAATTTTTAAATGAAATTTAATTTTTTAAGGAAGCCATATCAATTACGAAACGGTAACGAACATCGCTTTTCAACATTCTTTCATAAGCTTCGTTAATATCTTGCATGTTGATCATTTCAATTTCTGGTAAAATATTGTGTTCACCGCAGAAATCCAGCATTTCTTGAGTTTCTTTAATTCCACCAATCAAGGAACCTGCAACTGATCTTCGACCTAAAACCAATGGAACCGATAAAAGTGCTTCGTCCATTTTACCGATAAAACCTACTAAAACTAAAGTTCCGCTAATATTTAAAGTAGAAATATAAGGATTGATATCATGATCATAAGGAACGGTATCAATAATCAAATCAAATTTTCCTTCGGCCGCTTTCATTTCATTTTCGTAGGTAGAAATTACCACAGAATCTGCGCCGAGGTCTAATCCATCTTGAATTTTATCAGGACTTCTGGAAATTAAAGTGACTTCAGCACCTAAACCTTTAGCCAGTTTTATGGCCATATGACCCAAACCGCCTAAACCTACAACCGCGACCTTACTGCCTTCTTTTACATTCCAGTGTTTCAAAGGAGACCATGTTGTAATGCCCGCACAAAGTAGAGGAGCAACCGCTTTCAAATCAAGGTTCTCAGGGATTTTTAGAACAAAGGCTTCATCAACAATAACTTTTTCAGAATAACCACCGAAAGTTTGTTGGTTTAAATGTTTGTCATTTCCGTTATAAGTTCCAGTTGAGCCGTTCAGGCAATATTGTTCCAAATCCTGTTTGCAACTTTCACATTCTCGACAAGAATCCACCATACAGCCAACTCCGGCTAAATCTCCAACTTTAAATTTGGTGACTTGTTCACCAATTTTTGTAATTCTTCCCACAATTTCGTGGCCCGGAACAGCAGGATATTTTGTGCCACCCCAATCATTTCGTGCAGTGTGTAAATCGCTGTGACAAACGCCGCAGTATAAAATATCAATCTCAATGTCCGTAGGTTTTACACTTCTTCGGTCAATTGTCATTTCTTCTAAATCTGCATCTTTCGAAGCTGCCCCAAATGCTTTAATATTATTGTCGCTCATCTATATTATTTTTTAGTTACGCAAAGATACTTGCTCAGCAAAAGAATGTATGTTAATGAAATACTAAATTGTTCTGTGCTTAGTCATAAACTTTAGGTTTTATCAATCTTCAGGTACCCAAACTGACACATTTCCGGCAGGAACGGGAAAATTTCCCCAGCCATTTTCATCAATGGTTATTTTTTCCTCAAACCAGCCCAGGAAATCATAAAAAATCTGCCCAGAATATTGGGTTCCCATTTCCATGGGTTTTGTGTACGTGTCTTTATTGCTTAGTACAACAGCACATCCTGAATGTTCGCCATCACCTTCACGAACCCAGCCAAGGCAGTTTGCATCTTCAAAATAGTCGCGCTGAGGTCCATATGCAAAATACTGACGCGCTTTCAAAAGTTCTTCAATTTTTTCCACTTTATCCAGGAAAATTTCCTGATCGTTTCCTGCTTTATCTTTATCAGTATAATGAGCTCCAAATAAATCTGGATAGAAAATACACGGGTAGCCATCTTTCCGAAGCAATATTAAAGCATACGCTAATGGCTTGAACCATTTTTCAACCGGCGCTTCTAATTCCTGCAAAGGTTGCGTATCGTGATTATCAACCAATGTTACCGACAAAAGTGGATTGGCCCTCGTTAAGGTTTCATCAAAAATAGTTCGCAAATCATAATCTGAACCTGACAACGAAGCAAGATGGAAATTGTGCTGTAAGGAAGAATCAAACAAACTCATAGAACCCGCTGTCGCATCGATATATTCTTGAAGCAAGGGCAAGTGGCCTGGTGCCCAATATTCGCCAACAGCAAAGATGTTTTTTCCTGTATTTGCGCGCAAAGTATATAACCATTCCTGATAAAATTCCGGAGACTGATGTTTCACCGCATCCAAACGAACTCCATCAAAATGAACCTGATCATGATACCATTTTCCCCAATAATTTAATTCTTCACGAACAAAAGGATTGCGGTGTTCAATATCATTATACATCAAATAATCATAATTTCCCTTTTCATCAGTAATCATTTCATCCCAACCTTCGCCATAATCCTGAATAATTTGGTAAATTCCTTCTTCCTGACCTTCGGCGTAATCTACACCCGAAAAACACTGGAAGTTCCATTTAAAATCGGAGTATTGCTCACCGCGCCCGGGAAAAGTAAATTTGGTGTAAGATTCTATTTCATAGGGTTCGGATAGATTTTGTTGGCGATTCTCGGGATTTACTTTAACAACATTAAATTTTTCTTTTTCATCGCCACCCGCTTTGTGATTTAAAACAATATCTACGATAACTGAAATTCCTTCTTCCTGTAATGCTTTACACGCATTTACATATTGTTCTTTCGACCCATATTTGGTCGGAATAGTTCCTTTCTGATCAAATTCGCCCAAATCAAACAAATCGTACGGATCATATCCTACAGAATAGCCTCCACCTGAACCTTTGTAAGCCGGAGGAAACCAAACTGCAGAAATTCCTACATCTCTTAAATAAGAAGCTGAATCTTTTATTTGGTCAAAAAGCTGCGCATTTCCATCAGAATACCAATGGAAAAACTGAATCATTGTTGGGTTCATAGGGTATAATCGTATTTAAAAAATTCAGGTCTAAAAAATGATTCTATAAATTTGAGGAAAATTATCTGTTTTCGCTTACTTCATGATGTTTAATTTCTCTTCTTGAAGATCAAGCAAACGCAAATGTTTTCTGATAATTTCTTCATTGAGCAAAAGTTCCTTTCTGTTTTTAGTGATCAGATATTTTTTCTGGGTATTGATAACATCTGAGTAAATGTTTTGATATTCTTCGTAATTGATAATAACTTCGGAGCTATTGAGTCGTTTTTCCCAAATTGAAAGTTGATCTTTCAGTGCTGGGAAAGTTTCTATTTTATCAGGATAATCAGTCCGGATTTTATCGATGGCAACTTGGGCAAGCTCAGTTCGGATTTCATAATCAATTTCCTTTTCACTTTTAATGTAATCCCGATCTTGCGGCGGAAAATTTTTAAGTAAAATGGGTAAACTTAGTCCCTGAACAACGAGTGTTAATAAAATGACCACGAAGGTAATGAACAGTATTAAATTTCTTTCCGGAAACGGAGATCCATCCGCCAAAGTAATCGGAATTGAAAGTGCTGCTGCGAGAGAAACTACGCCGCGCATTCCAGTCCAAGCTAAAAGCATAGGTGATTTCCAATTGGGAATTTCACGATCTGCAACTTTAATAAAATTCCGCATAATTATGGTTGTAACGACAGCGCCATAAACTGCAAAAATTCTTACCAATACCAAAACTAATGTTACTGCAGCACCGTAGCCTATTGCAGTGTAAATATTGGTATTTCCCAAGCCAGACACAATTTCGGGTAATTCTAACCCAATAAGCATGAAGACGATTCCGTTTAATAAAAAACAGAAACTTTCCCAAACCGTAACCGCTCGGAGTCGGGAAGCACTGCTTAGAAAATCTTGGTTTCGATAAGATAAAAATAAACCTCCGCTTACCACTGCCAAAACTCCGGACGCATGAAGTTCTTCAGCTGCAAGGTACATCACGAACGGCGCAACCAAAGTCAGTAGCATATCTGTATTCGCATCGGTTGGTAAAAGTTTATGCATTTTTAAAAATAAGTAAGCGATGAGTAGTCCTATGCCGACACCGCCAATACACATCCAAACAAAACTTGCAGCAGCTTCCTGCCAAACAAATTGTCCCGTTACGGCAGCGATCATCGCAAATCTAAATATGATTAAGGAAGATGCATCATTCAGCAAACTTTCTCCCTCTAAGATGGAGGCAAATCTCTTCGGAACTTTTACAAATTTTAAAATAGCGCCAGAACTTACCGCGTCAGGTGGCGACACGATCCCACCCAGCAGAAATCCTAAAGCCAACGAAAATCCGGGAATAAAATAATTTGCGAAAACTGCTACGGAAAGTGCCGAGAAAAAGACGACCACAAAAGCAAAACTGAAGATAATGCGGCGCCATCTCCAGAGTTCTTTCCAGGAAGTTGTCCAGGAAGCTTCATATAATAATGGTGGTAAAAAAATGAAGAAAATGAGTTCTGGATCTACTTTAATGGTTGGAATTCCGGGAATAAAACTTACTGCAAGTCCAGCGATTACGAGTAATACCGGATATGCAACCTGTATTTTTTTTGCTAATATGAGAAGGAACGTAATGAGCAAAACCAAGGAAAGGTAAAATGCAAAGTTCTCTAGCATACATTAAATTTACAGTAAAAGTAAACATTAATTGGCTACATTTTATACAGAATGACATCGTGATTATTCGAAATCTTCAAAAGGAATTTTCAGTTGTACCGAGATTTGTTTCTTCTCTTGAGTGTTGAGGTTTGAAAGCGATAATCCAAGCAAACGAACCGGTTTATCAAAAGGCCGAAGTTCCCACAGTTTTTTCGCTGTTTCGTATAAATTTTTCGAATTTCCGAAATATTCTTCCTGAGTTTTACTCCGCGTATATACTGTGAAATCTTTATATTTAATTTTCAGGGTTAAAGATTTTCCTTTGATTTCTTTAGTTAAAAGTCGTTTATCTAGATCATCGCTAATGATTTCCAATTGTTTAAAAACTTCTTCTTCATCTAATAAATTTTCCCAAAAAGTTTCCTCAACACCAACACTTTTTTGAATCCGATGGGGTTTTACTTCACTGTGATGAATTCCTCGAACGACATTGTAGTAATATGTTCCTGATTTCCCAAACAGTCGGACCAATTCTTCTAAAGATTTTTCCTTTAAATGAGAACCTTTAAAAATATGAAGTTCGTGCATTTTATTCGCCGTCACTTTTCCGATTCCATAAAATTTCTCGATAGGAAGTTCTTCCATAAATTCGAGAATTTGGGTAGGATGAATGGTTTTCTGTCCGTTGGGTTTCCGATAATCAGAAGCCACTTTTGCGAGGAATTTATTAACTGAAATCCCTGCAGAAGCAGTAAGTCCAGTTTCTTCAAAAATCCTGCTTCTTACTTGTCTGGCGATTTCCTGTGCGGATTCTATTCCTTTTTTATTTTCGGTAACATCCAGGTAAGCTTCATCCAAAGAAAGTGGTTCTACCAAATCGGTAAATTCATAAAAGATCGATCTTATCTGTTGAGAGATTTCTTTGTATCTCGCGAATCGCGGTTTTACAACAATTAAATGCGGACATTTTTCCAGTGCGATTTTACCCGGCATTGCAGAACGAATTCCAAATTTTCGGGCTTCATAACTGGCTGCAGCTACTACACCATACATTCCGCCGCCGACCACCAGAGGTTTTCCTTTCAGTTCGGGGAAATCATGTTGCTCCACAGAAGCATAAAACGCATCCATATCAACATGAATAATTTTTCGGTCGATTTGCACGGTGCAAAATTAAGGAATGATATTGAAGTTTAATATAACTTAGAATTTGTAAATTTGAAATAAATTCAAACACAATCAGCACCGCTGAACTAAAATTAGATTTTGATACAAGTCAAATAAAAGTTTTATCACTTTGGGATGGAAGAAGAGACGACAATAGAATTCCAATAAAGTAAAATTGTAAACAGATAAATAATATGACCGACGACAAATTAGCAGTCCTCATCGATGCGGACAATGTTCCGTATAAAAATGTAAAAGAAATGTTGGAGGAGATTTCCAGAAATGGAACACCAACCATCAAAAGAATATATGCCGACTGGACCAAACCCACCGTTTCTGGCTGGAAAAATGTACTGCTGGAAAATGCGATCACTCCAATTCAACAATACAGTTATACGACTGGAAAAAATTCCAGTGATAGTGCCTTAATTATTGACGCGATGGATATTCTGTATTCCGAAAAAGTCAACGGGTTTTGCATTGTATCAAGCGACAGTGATTTTACAAGATTGGCCACGCGACTTCGCGAAGCCGGAATGATGGTAATGGGATTTGGGGAAAAGAAAACGCCGAAACCTTTTATTTCTGCCTGTGATAAATTTATTTATCTGGAAATTCTAAATGATACGGAGGAGTCTGAAAAAGACGTAGAAAAAGATTCTGAAAATAAAATCACCAAGAAAAGTGAAAAACCTAAACGTAAAAAAGAACCGCTGAGTAAAGTAGATTCGCGAACGATCAAACTCATCACAGAAAGTATCAACGACCTGGGCGACGAAGATGGCTGGACTTTCCTGGGAAACCTTGGAAGTTTTATCATCAAAAAGAAACCTGATTTCGATCCAAGAAATTTCGGTTTTCTTAAATTACTACCTTTAATAAAAAGTATCGGAAAAATTGAAATTGATGAGCGCGAGACGGGCGTCAATAATATTCGACATATTTATGTGAGGGTAAAATAAGAATTTTAGATTTCTTCCTTATTCTATAACATTAGAAATTAAAATTTTGAATGCTATGAAAAATTATTTTGTAATTTTTTGCTGCTTTTTTTTAAATTTTTCTCTTGCACAAGATCAAAAACAAGAGGTGTTTCAAAAAATATCTTCTACCCTGAAAGAATTTAAAGTAAATTCTACTGAAGTTCCGGAAGATCAATTAACCCATGAAATACGAAAATTAAGATCTACAAAAGGTGGATTTAATATTAACGAAGCAATTTTATTTAAAATCGGGGAAGATCAATCAAAAGGTGAACTCACTAAAGAAGATGCGGAAAAGTTAGAACAATTTTTTAATTCTGGTAATGGTAGAAGAGATCTCGATAATGCAATTACCTGGATTTACAGAGATTTATACACTTCTGCTGAAGTAAGAAAACTTACAAGATTTTATAAAAGTTCTGCGGGGCAAAAACTATCGAAGAATTTTCCAATCATTATGCTGGAATCTTTGAAAGCAGCGGAGGAAATAATGAAAGAATATAAAAAGGTAGAATAGGCCATTAATTAATAAAAATAGAAAACGCATCCCGAAAGATGCGTTTCCCTATTTTATATAATCTCTCTGAAAATTAAGTGTTGTAATTTTTCACCAAACCTTTTACGATTTTAATAACATTTGGCATCGCTTTATCAGCGGCCTGTAAAACCTCCTCATGGGAAACAGTAAACGCAATATCTGGTCCACCAACATCAGTAATTATCGAAATTCCAAAACAATCCATTCCCTGATGTTTTGCCACAATTACTTCCGGAACAGTGCTCATTCCCACGGCATCTCCGCCGATCGCTTTGATCATTCCGTATTCTGCAGGTGTTTCAAAAGTTGGTCCTTGTAACGCAACGTAACAACCTTGGTGTGCAGTAATTCCTAAATCCTGTGCAACAGTGGCTGCAACTTCAATCATTTTTTTATTGTAAGGCTCGCTCATATCCACAAATCGTGGACCGAATTCATCCAAATTTTTTCCCCGCAAAGGATGTTCTGGCATCATGTTAATGTGGTCATTTATAATCATCACATCAGCAACTTTAAAAGCGGGATTTACGCCACCGGAAGCATTTGATAGAATCAAATTTTTAATTCCTAATAAATGAAAAACGCGGAAAGGGAAAACTATGGTTTGAATATCATGACCTTCATAATAATGAAATCTGCCACTCATCATCAAAACTTTTTTGCCTTCAAGTGTCCCGTAAATTAATTTTCCACCGTGTCCAACTACGGTGGTTTGGGGGAAATTTGGAATATCTCTATAATCTAAAATATGTATTGGTTCGACTTCATCTTTCAGCTTACCTAAGCCAGAACCTAAAACAATCGCAAATTCGGGCGTGTCTTGAATGATATTTTTAATGAAATTGGCAGTTTCTTTAATTCTTTCCAACATAGTTAAGGATGGTTTTGTTAAATTCTTCTTTCTTGTCGATGGTTACATTTATGGGCCAGTAAAAAACAAGATCTCTAAGATAATCAAAAGTTTTCAGCCGCACATAGTCTTTCTCTGTGGTGAGAATAAGTTTGTATTCACCGAGTTTTTTATACTCTGCTAAAATATTTTTAATGTCTTGATCGCTGAAATTATGATGATCACGGAATTTCAAATGTTTTACGCGCTCTGAAAATTTTGAAAGATGCTTTACAAGCGGCTTAGGATTGGCAATGCCCGTAATTAATAGAATATCGTAGTACGATAAATTATTGTCCGGAAGCATTTGATTTCTTGCGTACACATTTTCATCATATCCAATACTCGAAAAAAATACTTTCTGGTTATGCTGCGGTTTAATTCTGGAAATAAAATATTGCTTTTGCTCAACAGTTAAATTTTCGGGACATTTTGAAACCATGATGATTTGGGCTCGTCGTGCGCCGCTGCGGCTTTCCCGTAAATTTCCGGCAGGTAACAGATAATCTTTAAAATAGGGATCGTTATAATCGGTCATCAAAATATTGAAACCTGGCTTTATGGCGCGGTGCTGATAAGCATCATCTAAAATCAAAACCTGAAGATCCATATCTTCAATCAACTTTTTTGCACCGGGAACGCGTTCCTCAGAAACTGCAATAACAAACTTATTCTTAAATCTTTCGAAAAGTTGCATCGCTTCGTCGCCAACTGTTTTATAATTACTGTCGTAATTTGTAATTCCGTATCCTTTTGTTATCCGGCCGTAACCTCGGGAAAGAACCCCGGTTTTATAATGTTTAGAGAGTAAATCAGCGATATACATTACCATCGGCGATTTTCCACTCCCGCCTACAGAGAGGTTTCCGACATTGATGATCGGCGTTTTAAATTTGGTCGATTTAGATATTCCCCAGTTATACATCATATTACGAGCGGAAGTAGCCACATGATAACCCAGGGAAAAAGGGTAGAGATACCATCTTTTCATAGATGGCGAAATTACGATATTTTAACAATTCTGAAAAGATTAAAATTTGCTTATTAACGGATGAAAGGATACACAAAAAATCGCGCTTTTGCTATAAATTTTAATATTTCATCGTGGCTATTGAACTATTTGTTTAATTTTGCTTTTATAGTATTATCTGATGAGCAAGAAAAATATTGCCGTTGTAATGGGCGGTTATTCCGATGAGTATAAAGTTTCGCTGAAAAGCGGTCAACTGATTTTTGATTCTTTGGATCGGGAGATTTATAATGTTTACAAAGTGGTCATTCTGAAAGATGAATGGTATTTTGTAGATGATCGGGGCGACAAAGCTGCCATTAATAAAGCTGATTTTACTGTCAGTTTAAGCAGTGGTTTTCAGGTTTGTTTTGATGTCTGTTTTAATATAATCCACGGTAAACCTGGTGAAAATGGGGAATTGCAGGCATACTGGAATACGATTGGTCAGAAATATACGGGTTGTGATTTTTATCAAAGTGCCTTAACCTTCAACAAAAAAGATACATTAGCAGTGCTTTCTAAATACGGGATTCCCTCTGCAAAAAGTATTTACTTGCGCCTGGGAGAACCTATTAATGAAGGTCAAATAGTTAAGGAATTGGGATTGCCACTTTTTGTAAAACCAAATCAGTCCGGCTCCTCGCTCGGTATTACGAAAGTGAAGGAACAGTCTGAACTTAAAAATGCACTGGAATTCGCCTTCGCGGAAGATGAAGAAATATTAATTGAAAGTTTCCTCGATGGAATGGAAGTTTCTGTAGGTGCCGTAGATATTAACGGAGAAACCATTGTTTTGGGAATTACGGAGATTGTACCCGATAAAGAATTTTTCGATTATGAAGCGAAATATGAAGGTGCATCCGAAGAAATTACACCTGCCAGAATAGACGAAGAAACCCGACAGCGCGTGGAAGACATTACTAAAAAAGCCTACAATGCATTAGGAATGAGTGGTTTTTCCCGCACCGAATTTATTATTATGGATGGTATTCCATACATGCTGGAAATGAATACCAACCCAGGTTTCTCACCAGCTTCTATTTTGCCACAACAAGCTGCTTTTTATGGAATTTCCATCAAAGATCTCTGCGGAAATGAAGTAGAAAAAGCCTTAGCTAAACATTAAATAAAGTTGTTTTAGATTTAAAAATTATTTTCATCTAAAATCTATAATTCAAAATCTAAAATCATCTATGAGAGTTGCAGTTTTCCCAGGTTCTTTCGATCCTATAACGCTTGGCCATTATGATATCGTGGAACGAGCGTATCCTTTATTCGACAAAATAATTATAGCAATCGGACAGAATTCTCAGAAAAAATATATGTTTTCTTTAGAGGAGCGCATTCATTTTATTCGAGAGGTTTTCAAAGAATTTCCGAATATTGAAGTTGATCATTTTGAAGGTTTAACCATTGATTACTGCCACAGTAAAAATGTGAATTTTATTTTGCGAGGTCTCAGAAATCCGGCGGATTTCGAATTCGAGAAAGCAATCGCGCAAACCAACCGTGAGCTGACAAAAGACAACGAAATAGAGACTATATTTTTACTGACTTCATCCGGGAAATCCTTCATCAGCAGCAGTATTGTACGCGAAATCATCACTTTCGGTGGGAATTACGAGATTTTAGTACCAGAAGCCGTGCGCGTGATCCCAAAAAATAAGTAAGAGTGCAGGTTCAGGAAAACTTTAGTTTAGCCATTGAAATTTTGGGAACCATTGCGTTTGCCATGTCGGGGAGTTTTGCCGCGATGCAGAAACGTCTTGACCCTTTCGGAGTTTTAATTATAGCTTTTGTCACTGCAGTCGGTGGCGGAACAATTCGAGATCTATTATTGGATGTTCCCGTTTTCTGGATGCACGATATGGTAATCTGTACCGTTATTTTCATCACGTGTATCGTATCGATGATTTTCAAATCTTTAGAAAAGAAATTTAAAGTCACCTTATTTATCTTCGACAGTTTCGGGCTCGGCCTTTTTACTATTATTGGAATCCAGAAAGGAATTAATGCTGATTTACATCCTTTAATCTGTATCACTTTAGGGACCATAACCGGATGTTTTGGGGGAATTAGCAGGGATATTTTATTAAACAGAATTCCGCTTATTTTCCGCAAAGAAATTTATGCAACCGCTTGTATTACTGGCGGAATTATATTTTTAGGTTTGGTAAAATACAGCACGCTTTCTTATGGATTTGTGCAGGTTTCTACTATTTTACTCATTGTTGCGATTCGAACCTTTGCAGTGAAGTATCAATGGCAAATTCCTAAATTTTACGGTGTTGATCACAGTTCTGAAATGTAAAATTTAATTCTGTTCAGTGTACTTAATTTTAGACAAAAAGTCAAAAAGATTTCACAAAAAAAGTCCGAGTAATCGGACTTTAATTTATGAGAAAATTCTCTTTAAGAAAATTTACCACGCTGCCGCATATTCGGATTATGCATGTGTTTCTGCATAGAAGGCATTTTCAGCTGATCCTTTAGCATCTTTATTTGATCCGTCATCATTCCGGCGCTGTCTAGGCGTTTCGCTTCTTCCAAAAGTTTTTGCGCTTCCTGGCGTCTGCCTTTCTGCATTGCCCCAGCTGCAATATTTAAAGTGGCCATTGCGCGGTCATGTTTCATATTTAAACCGTATTCCAAAGCTTTTTTCATAAAAGGTTCTACTTTCGCTGGATTTTCCTGCGCTAAAGTAAGACCTTGCAAATAGTGAAAATAACCGTACTGCGATTTATGAAGTTGCGTGTGGTAATTGGTGATTTTTGAAAGCCACTTCGCAGCTTTAACCATGTTTTGTTTGCGCATGAACCAGAAGGCCAATAAAATATATTCATTCTTAAAAAAGAGCAAAATTGGGATGGCAGATAGAATAACCAACACGATTCCCCAGCCAATATTTCTATTCATCATCAGATAAACTCCGGCTGCAATGATCAGAGCTGCGATAACAAATTTCAGGTATTTATTCATTGTTAAAATTTAGTGGTGCAAAGATAATAATTTGTGTCTAAAACTAAACTGCCTAATTTTCAGTTAAAATATTTAGAGTTTTTCTTTCCGCTCAAATGTTTGAAAGCAAAAATCGTAAGCATTTTTTTCGTCTTTCTCGTGGCAGATTTCGTCGGTTTTTACCCAGATTTTCTCGCTAATTTTCGGGAAATAAGTATCAGCTTTCAAAGTGGTTTTTACGAGGGTAACTTCTAATTTGTCCGTTATCTCCATGGTCTGTTCGTAAATCTTACCGCCGCCAATGATAAAAATATCTTCGTCTATTTTTTTTGCAAACTTAATGGCTTCTTTTAAACTTCCTACAATCAGAATACCTTCTTCAAACCAATCTTTTTTAGTACTTACAACAATGTTTGTTCGGTTCGGAAGTGGTTTTCCAATACTTTCGTAAGTTTTACGACCCATGATAATTGGGTGCTCTGATGTAATTTCTTTAAAATGTTTTAAATCGGTTGGTAAATGCCAAAGCATTTGATTTTCAGCACCAATTTCATTATTCAAACCCATTGCTACTACAGCTGTTATCATTTTAAATTAATTTTTTACAAATTTAGCACATAAATTGTATATTTGGGTAGCATTAAAATTTTTAAAAAATAATAAACTATGAGAAATAAAGGCTGTATGAGCGCCGGAACAATCGGTATTGCTCTCCTTGTAATTGCTGCTGTGCTCTTCTTCTGGGGTAAAAACGGATACAATAATTTTGTAACAAAAGAGCAGACTGTAAATACCAAATGGTCTAATGTAGAAACAGTATATCAAAAACGTGCGAATTTAATTCCGAACTTAGAGCGTACTGTAAAATCGTACTCTCAATTTGAGCAGGAAACATTAACAAAAGTGATTGAAGCCCGTTCTAAAGCAACATCAATTACTGTAGATCCTACCAATATGACCGAAGCTGATATGGCGAAATTCCAGGCAGCGCAAGGTGAATTAAGTGGCGCTTTAAGCAGATTGATGGCCGTGGTAGAGCAATATCCAAACTTAAAAGCGGATCAGCAGTATTTAAATTTCCAAAGAGAATATACGGCGATTGAAAACAGCATCCGAAGCGAAACGGTTTATTATAACGAAGCAGCTCAGGATTATAACACTACGATTAAAACGTTCCCAAATAATATTTTGGCAAACTTCACCAACTTTAAAGAGAAACCATATTTTAAAGCGGATGCAGGTGCTCAAAAAGCACCAGAAGTTTTCACGAACTAATGAATAGTTTTCTAACAGATTATCAAATGGCTTCTCTCGTAGAAGCCATTAAAACAGCCGAAGATCACTCGACTGGTGAAATCCGTATTCATATAGATTCCCAAACAGAAGGCAATAATGCCGAGATTGCATTTCAAGTTTTTAAAACGCTTTGCGAAGGACAAACCGAAGAGCGAAATGCGGTATTATTTCATGTGAATTTTGAACAGCAATATTTAACCATTATTGGTGATGAAGGCATTCATAAAAAAGTTCATCAGAATTTTTGGGATAAAATTCACGATCAGATTACACGCGAATTCTCTCGCGGAAACTATCATGACGGCTTACGGAATGCAGTCTTAGAAACAGGTTTAGAACTTAAAAAACATTTCCCGATTTCGGGAGAAAATCCCAATGAACTTTCTAATGAGATTACTTTCTCGTAAATATTTCTTCGCTTTTCTACTCGTAGGTTTAAGCATTTTTGTTTTTGCCCAAAATATTCCGAAAAAACCCGCTATTTTATATCCGATAACTGACGAAGTAGGAATATTGACACAGGGCGAGAAAGATCAGCTCAATCAAAAACTAATTAAATTTTCCGATTCAACATCTACGGAAATCGCAGTAATTATCATTCCGACAACGGGTGGCGAGGATGTGAATTATCTAGCCACGATGTATGGTGAAAAGTGGGGAATTGGTCAAAAAGAAACTGATAACGGCATCGTTTTCTTAATCGCTACAGAAGATCACACCATGGCTATACAGCAAGGTAGAGCTGTAGAACAATATTTAACAGCATCGGTCGCAGGGCAAATTCTGGATTATATTGTTACGCCAAATTTCAAACAAGGATTATGGTTTGAAGGAATTAATAGAGGAACTACGGCTTTAATGGAAGCTGTTCAAGGCAAATTTAAGCCGATTGCAAAAACTTCATCGGAGGAAAGTTTAACTCCGGGACAGATTTTAATGATTGCTTTCTTTGTGTTTATAATCTTAAGTTTTCTCTTCAAAAACCGAGGAGGCGGTGGCGGCAATTATAATGACGATGAAGATGTGATCTTGTCACGACGGGGACGACGTTCCTACCCAGGTGGATTTTTCCCTTTCCCAGGCAGTTTCGGTGGTGGCGGTTTTGGTCGTTCCGGCGGTGGTTTTGGCGGTGGCGGATTCGGAGGCTTCGGCGGAGGCGGAAGTTTCGGTGGAGGCGGTGCTTCTGGAGGTTGGTAGACTCGAATAATTTCGAAAATTAAAATAGAAAATCAGCCTCGTTATGAGGCTGATTTTATTTTCAGGAACTGAAGAGAAGTTTTACTGAATTGAAATACTTCCGCCACTATTTTCTTTTTGACTGAAAATATTTAAATTCCCAATTTTTTTGATGATGACATCACCGGAAGAATTGGCACTTGCCCGCAATTCATTGCTTACTGACAAACTTGCGGAGCCGCTGCTTGAGGCCTCTATTTCTGCATTCTCTGCCATCACGCCCTTCGCATCCAAAGTTCCGGACGAAGAGGCGTCGAGGTTTGCATTTTTAGTTTTTCCTGAAATAATAATATCTCCGGAAGAAGAAACATCTGCTACTAAATTCACAGCCCAAATTTTTCCAGAGTAACTTCCAGAGCTTGAAACATCGATTGAAAGGTCATTTGCTTCTAAATTCCCCGAAATACTCCCAGAACTTCCAACTTTTATTTCTGTTTTTTCTTGGGTAAACTGATCTTTAATCGCAATTGATGCGGAGGAGTTTGCTTCCAGTTTAGAGAAATCTTTCGCAAAAATTTTCACTGCAACATTTCTCGCAGAAATATTTAGTCCCGATTTAAAATGAATGTAAAGTCTCCCATTATCATTTTCAACTAAAATATCGTCAATAATATCTGAAGGCGCAGTGACAACTACTTTTTCAGTACTTGATTTTACAAGCTCTGCCGCAATGGACTGCGAAATTTTAATCTCATCGAAATTCATCATAAACTGTTGGGTTTTAATGATGCCATTTCCTTCTTTCGTTCCAAAATTAAGCGGAAAGCCATTATCTGATTTAATGTTACAGGAAGTAAATAAAAGAAGTGTAGCGCAAGCGAAAATAAAAGATGTTTTCATAGTTTAAATAGTATTGATGGTTATTTTGTTAAAGATAAATTTAAAATTAATACCTTTATCCTATAATAACAATTTAAGAATGAAAAATATTACATCTGTTTTTTTAATATCTTCTCTGGCGTTAACATCCGCCTGTACTACTATGAAAACAACCGAAAACGCACCTACTGAAATTCCAGTTCCAGACGTGATGGCGAACAATCCATTTATGATGAAAAGCTCCCTGCAATATCAGGCACCGGAATTTGACAAGATTAGGGATGAACATTTTAAACCGGCATTTGATTATGGTATGAAAGTTCAAGTTTCTGAAATAGAAGCGATTGCCAATAATTCTGCAGCGCCAACTTTTGAAAATACCATCGTCGCCCTAGAAAATAGTGGCGAAGTTTTAAAAAGAGCACAGCTTGTTTTTTATAATCTTACCGGATCTAACACGAATCCTACTTTACAGAAGCTGGAAGAAGAATACGCACCCATTTTTTCAGCACTTAGCGATAAAATTTACCTGAATGATAAATTATATTCAAGAATTAAAGCGATTAAAACTGAAAGTTTAGGTTCCGAAGAAAAAAGAGTTTTAGAATTATATACGACGAACTTTGAAATCGCCGGCGCCAACTTATCTGACGAAAATAAAGCAAAGGTTAAGAAAATTAATGAAGAATTAGCCACGCTTTCTACTCAGTTTTCGAGTAAATTATTAGATGCAAGAAGAGATGGCGCTCTTTTAATTTCTGATGTTAAAGAACTTGATGGACTTTCTGTAGATGAAATTGCTGCTGCCGCTGCAGATGCAAAAGCTGCGGGAAAAACAGGTTATCTTTTGGCTTTGCAGAACACGACACAGCAACCATTGTTGCAGAATCTAAAAAACCGAGCAACGAGAGAAAAACTTTTCAAAGCTTCTTGGTATAGAGCTGAAAAAGGAGATGCGAACGACACCAGAAGCATCTTGGAAAGAGAGGCGAAACTTCGTATGGAAAAAGCACATTTGATGGGTAAAAAATCATTTGCAGAATGGAAGTTGCAGGATCAAATGGCTAAAACTCCAGAAAATGCAATGAATCTATTGGCGCGTTTAGCGACTCCAGCGGTGGAAACTGCAAAGAGAGAAAGTAATGAAATTCAGGCTTTAATCGACAAACAAAAAGGTGGCTTTACAGTTGAACCTTGGGATTGGAATTTTTATGCGGAACAAGTTCGAAAAGAAAAATACGATTTGGATGAAAATCAAATCAAACCTTATTTTGAAGTGAAAACTGTTCTAGAAAAAGGAGTTTTCTATGCCGCTGAAAAATTCTACGGTATTACTTTTAAAGAAAGAAACGACTTGCCAGTATATCATCCGGATGTTGTGGCGTATGAAGTTTTCGATCGTGATGGAAAATCTCTGGCGATTTATTATTTGGATTTCTATACCAGAAATAATAAAAATGGTGGGGCTTGGATGAGTAACTTTGTAGAGCAATCGCATTTATTAAATCAAAAACCGGTGATTGTTAATGTATTTAATTATCAAAAACCGGCAGAAGGAAAACCCTCATTAATTTCTTACGATGACGTAACCACAATGTTCCATGAATTTGGACATACTTTACACGGATTGTTCGCCGATCAGAAATATATCTCGATTTCTGGAACAAATGTTCCACGGGATTTTGTGGAATTCCCGTCGCAGATCAATGAGTTCTTCGCTTTGGAGCCTTCAGTATTGAAGAATTATGCCTTGCACTATCAAACAAAGCAGCCAATGCCACAATCTTTGGTTGATAAGATCAAAAAAGCCGGAACTTTTAACCAAGGATATTCGACGACCGAACTGGTTTCTGCAGCTACTATAGACATGAATTGGCATTCTGTAACTGATGAATCGCAATTTAAACCGACTTTAGAATTCGAAAAAGACGTGTTGGCTAAATATGGTTTTAACCTGAAAGAAGTTCCGCCAAGATATCATTCCCCTTATTTTGCTCACATCTGGGGCGGTGGTTATTCTGCAGGATATTACGCTTATATGTGGAGCGATATGTTGAATGCTGATGCTTGGGACTGGATTTCTACACATGGTGGAATGACTCGTGAAAATGGAGACCGTTTCCGTAAGTATATTTTATCCGTTGGAAATTCGATGGATTTGAACAAAGCCTTTAAAGAATTTACGGGGCGAGATGCAGATTTGAAACCGTTGTTGAAAAGCAAAGGATTTATCAGTCAGGTTAATGGAAATGTTGATTTAAAAATTGCTGATAGTAACATTAAGCTTAAGGATGTAAAAAAAAAATAAACCTACTGATTTCCAATAATACGGAGGACGTAATTATCACTGGTGATCCGTTCATTGTGGAAAAATGGAATGGGAAACAATGGATGAAGGAAAAAGCACAGGTCAATCGGATTTTTAATAGTATTGGATATATCATAAAACCTGGCGAAAATAAGATGCTAGAAGTCGATATTAGTGGTTATTATCCAAATTTGAAAAAAGGTAAATATAAAATTTCCAAATCGTATTTTTATCAGAACGATATTCCGATAACGAAGGATAAGGAACATTTGATTTATCAAGGATTTACAATAGAATAGAACAATGCGCAGATTATTTCTGCGCATTTTTTACTTAAATTTTACTTGGACTTATAAAAAGATTTCAGATTGAAAAATATTAGCGTCTTTGGCGTTTAAAAAAATTGGAGAAACATTTTGCATGAACTTCTAGCCCGGGTGCAGTGTAAATCCTTTTTCGTAGCGAAATCGAAGAAAAAGATTGAAACGGAGACCGGACTGATTTTTCAGAGAAGATTAAACCGTGTTGCTCAAAAAATATTCTTAATTTTGTTGAAAATTTTAAAATAATGCCAAAAATTTCTCAGAGAGCTCAAAATATGCCAGCTTCACCGGTTCGGAAATTGGTTCCTTACGCATTACTCGCGAAACAAAAAGGAATAAAAGTGTATCATTTAAATATCGGTCAGCCCGACATTGAGACGCCGCAATCTGCTTTGGATGCCGTGAAAAATAATGATTTGAAAATTTTTGAGTATGCGCTTTCCGAAGGGAATTTAGATTACAGAACGGCGTTAAAAAATTACTATCACACTTTAGGTTTTTCGGATTTAACGACGGAAAATTTTATTGTGACTAATGGGGGTTCTGAAGCGCTGAACTTTGCCATTTCTACTCTGTGCGATGATGGCGATGAAGTGATCATTCCAGAACCTTATTACGCGAATTATAATGGGTTTGCAAGCACTTTTAATGTAAATGTGGTGGCGGTATCTTCTACAATTGATACCGGATTTGCACTGCCACCGATAGAAGATTTCGAGAAAAAAATAACGCCAAAAACACGGGCAATTCTTATCTGTAACCCCGGAAATCCCACCGGTTATCTCTACACCCGAGAAGAGTTGCAGAAATTGGCAGATATCGCTCTGAGACACGATATTGTAATAATTTCTGATGAGGTTTACAGAGAATATGTATATGACGGTAAGCAGGCCGTTTCGATGCTAGATTTCCCAGAAATTGCCGATAATTGTATTATTATTGATTCTGAATCAAAACGTTATTCAATGTGCGGTGTACGAATTGGTTTCATGGTTACGCGGTCGAAAAAAATTCATGATGCAGCCATGCTTTTCGCTCAGGCAAGATTAAGTCCGGTATTGTTAGGTCAGATTGCAGCTGCGGCGGCTCATCAGGACGATGCGGATTATATTTTGACCGTTCGTTCAGAATATACCCACCGTAGAAATGTGTTGGTTGATTTGCTTAACGGAATTCCAGGTGTAATTTGTCCAAAACCAAAAGGAGCTTTTTATTGCGCAGTAGAACTTCCGGTTGATGATACTGATAAGTTTGCACAGTGGTTGTTAGAAAGTTACTCTCATAATAACGAAACCATTATGGTTGCGCCAATGAGTGGTTTTTACAGCAATCCTGAATTGGGTAAAAAACAGGTGCGAATTGCTTATGTTTTGAAAGAAGAGGATTTGAGAAGAAGTGTTGAATTGTTAAATGATGCGCTTCAGAAATATAAAATTGAATTTGGACTTTAATTAAATAGGAGCGGGTTTTTTAGCCCGCTTTTTATTTATTTTTAGTATTTTTTTTTAAGGTAAATGCGCAAAGGTTTTGCTTCAATGGTTACTAAAAATTACGATCGTAGAGGCGTTTCACTCAGCGAAGTTTACAACGAACTGAAGTTATAAGTACTTCCTTTTTTTATTTAATAGAATCTGTATAAATTTTTGAAAATGAACTCAGAAAATAAATGTGGTATTTGCGGTGAAATTCATCATTCTTATCCTGCGCTTACTTTTGCGTATCCCAATTCCTATTATTGGCTGACTGAAGAACAAAAAAATACGTACAAAATTCATATTGATGAAGATTTTTGCACCATTGAATATCCAGACCGAACTGATCGGTTTATTCGAGTTGTTTTAAAGCAGAAGGTTGCGAAATCCTCGCTATATCTGGAATACGGACTTTGGGTTTCTGTAAGTGAAGAGAATTACGACGACTATGTTGCCAACTTTAATAATACAAATCATGAAACCGTTTACTTTGGTTGGTTAAGCAATGCGCTGCCGGATTATCAATTTGAAAAAAGTATCGCCATGGATGTTAAAACTAAACCCGGGAATGAACGACCGGAAGTTTATCCTCAGTTGGATTTTAGCCACCCGTTTGTAGTTGATTTCTATCACGGAATTACGAAAGAGGAAGCAGAAAAGAGAATCCACAACATGATGTCAAATATTTCGCAATAAATGAATATCCAGGAAAATTTTTCATTAAAAAATCACAACACTTTTGGGGTTGATGTTTCGGCAAAATATTTTGCAGAAGTTAGTTCTTTGGAAGAATTAATAGAAACAATCAAATTTTCAAAAACTCACTCACTCGCCATTTTATTTCTTGGTGGCGGCAGTAATATTCTGTTTACTCAGGATTTCGAGGGTATCGTAATTCAGTTACATTTAAAAGGAATTGAAGAAGAATATCTAAATGAAAATGAAGTTTTAGTAACTTCAAAAGCGGGTGAAAACTGGCATGAATTTGTGCTATTCTGTTTGAATAAAAATTATGGTGGCTTAGAGAATTTATCTCTAATTCCCGGGAATGTAGGGACTTCACCAATGCAAAATATCGGTGCGTACGGAACTGAAATTAAAGACACTTTTGTAAATTGTAAAGTACTGAATTTAGAAACTTTGGAAGTCGAAAAATTTGATCATCAAAAATGCAATTTTGGCTACCGCGAATCTGTTTTTAAAAGAGAAGGAAAAGGGAAATATGTTATTTTAGAAGTAACCTTTAAATTAACCCGGAAAAATCATGTGATAAAAACGGATTATGGCGCAATTAAATCGGAATTACAGGATTTAGGAATTGAAAATCCGACGATTCAAGAGGTTTCGAAAGCGGTAATTAGCATTAGACAAAGCAAATTGCCGAATCCAAAAGTGATTGGCAATGCCGGGAGTTTTTTTAAAAATCCGTCAATTCCTACGGACCAGTTTTTAATCGTTCGTGAAAAACATCCCGAAATGCCGAACTATCCGCAGGGTGATTTGGTAAAAATTCCTGCAGGCTGGCTCATCGAGCAGTGTGGATGGAAAGGGAAGCAAATCGGAAACGTTGCTTCGCACGAGTTGCAAGCTTTGGTGATCGTGAACAAAACAGGTAAAGCAACAGGTAGAGAAATTTACGATTTTTCGGCCATGATCATTGATTCGGTATATCAAAAATTTGGAATCGCCCTGGAACGTGAAGTAAATATTAAATAAGAACATCTTGCAAAAGATTTGAGAATAAATGAAGGACTTGGTTCTGTGATTTTCTTCAAAATAAATCTGAATTATATTTGTCTAACTAAAAAATTCTTCGTTATTTTGCACTCTCAAATATTTATTCAGAAATAAGAACATCGAGATATGTCAAGAATTTGCCAAATAACCGGAAAGCGTGCCATGGTAGGAAACAATGTTTCTCACGCTAATAACAGAACGAAACGTCGTTTTGAAATTAACTTATTGGAAAAGAAATTTTACCTTCCAGAGCAAGAGAAATCTGTAACTTTAAAAGTTTCAGCTCACGGATTGAGAATTATCAACAGAATAGGGATTGAAGAAGCAATATTAAGAGGAACTAGAAGTGGTTTCATCAAAAAATCATAAATCATGGCAAAAAAAGGAAATAGAGTACAGGTGATTTTGGAGTGCACTGAGCACAAAGAAACCGGAGTAGCAGGAATGTCAAGATACATCACTACCAAAAATAAAAAGAACACGACTGAGAGATTAGAGTTGAAAAAATTCAACCCTGTTCTTAAGAAATATACGGTTCACAAAGAAATTAAATAATTTTTTTAAAGTTATAGAAAATGGCAAAGAAAGTAGTAGCAACGCTTCAAGGTGGTGCAGGTTCAAAAAAAATGACCAAAGTTGTGAAAATGGTAAGATCTCCTAAATCTGGAGCTTACATTTTTGATGAGAAAGTAATGAACGCTGACGAGGTTGAAGCTTATTTAAAAAAATAAGATTCGGCACAATCGCGAATATATAAGACTATCCTTTTTGGATAGTTTTTTTATTTTATCTTTGTTTGCTTTCGGCGACAGCGCTTATATTTAGTAATGTTAAATAGGAACTTTTGTAATGAGTTGGTATAAAAAAATTTTTAAAAAAGAGGAAAAGGAAACTTTAGATAAAGGCCTCGAAAAATCCAGTCAGGGGTTCTTCGATAAGATTTCGAAAGCGGTTGTCGGGAAATCTAAAGTCGATGACGAAGTTCTGGATGATTTGGAGGAAGTGCTTATTGCCTCTGATGTTGGCGCGTCGACCACCATTAAAATCATTGAAAGAATCGAGAACCGTGTTGCCCGTGATAAATTTGTGGGAACTGATGAACTTGATGTCATCTTGCGCGAAGAAATAACGAATCTGCTTCTTGATGGGCCACATGCCGGAAGCGGCACTATTGATGAAACTAAAAAACCTTATGTCATCATGGTTGTAGGTGTAAACGGCGTAGGAAAAACTACGACCATCGGTAAATTAGCGCACCTGTTTAAGAGTGAAGGTAAAAATGTGGTATTGGGTGCTGCCGACACCTTCCGCGCTGCTGCAGTAGATCAACTGGTGATCTGGAGCGAAAGAGTTGGTGTACCAATCGTAAAACAAAATATGGGAAGTGATCCCGCTTCTGTGGCTTTTGACACGGTACAAAGTGCTGTTGCGAATAATGCAGATGTGGTTATTATAGATACCGCCGGAAGGTTGCACAACAAAGTGAATCTAATGAATGAACTCACGAAAATTAAACGCGTGATGCAAAAAGTTCTACCCGACGCACCACATGAAATTCTCTTGGTGCTCGATGGATCTACCGGACAAAATGCTTTCGAACAGGCAAAACAGTTCACTGCGGCGACAGAAGTAAATGCTTTAGCAATTACTAAATTAGATGGAACTGCAAAAGGAGGTGTGGTGATTGGTATATCTGATCAGTTTCAAATACCGGTAAAATATATTGGTGTAGGTGAGAAAATGACTGATCTTCAGTTGTTCAATGGAGCAGAGTTTGTAGATTCTTTCTTTAAAAAAAGATAAAAAGTTTTATTTATTGGTTTTATTTAATTAATTTTATCTTATAGATCATTAAAAAATGCAGAAATGACTTTAATTTGGTCTTATGTTTGATAATAGAAGAGAAAGTGAATTATTAATAACTAACATTAAATTTTTAAACTATGGGAATTTTAACTTGGATCATTTTTGGTCTTATCGCAGGAGCAATCGCTAAACTTATTATGCCAGGAAACCAGAACATGGGTTGGCTTTTAACAATCATTTTAGGTATCGTAGGTGCATTCGTTGGAGGATGGATTGGTAGTATGCTAGGATGGGGAACTGTTGAGGAATTTGATATTAAAGGAATTCTTCTTGCAGTTGTCGGAGCTTTAGCAGTTCTGTGGATCTATGGAATGGCCACAAAACGTGGATAATTAATAGAAAATAAAAAAATCCCGCGCTGAATTTCAGTGCGGGATTTTTTTGGCTTTTATTCCTAATCAATTTTAATCTGGAACGGCGTCTGCATCATTACGCCTTGCTGAAATTTAGGATTGGTAATCTGCTCGAATAATTTATAATTATCAGCACCTATCTTATTTTTAATGAGTCTTGTAGAAATTTCGTTTTCATCAAGATTTTTAAATAACTGTTCAAATGCAGTTGTTTTCTTTGGATAAGTGGTAATGCCATAATCTTTAAGATTGGCTTTTTGGGCTGCAAATTTTACTGCATCCTGAAGACTTCCCAATTCATCAACCAGACCGATTTGTTTTGCCCGTGTTCCACTCCAAACTCTGCCGCCACCAATTTCATCAATTTGTTCAAAAGTTTTCTTTCGGTTTTCAATTACAAAATGTACAAATCTTTTATAGGTTTGCTCCACACTTTTTGTGAGCATGGCAACACCACCTGGCGTTACCCCATTAATCGCAGAGTACATATTTGAATTTGCGTTCGTAGTTACTGCATGTGAAGTAAGACCATTTTTATTAGCGATTTCCTTGAAATAAGGAATCATTCCGAACACACCAATCGATCCGGTAAGTGTATTGGGCTCTGAATAAATCTTATCTGCCGCCATGGCAATATAATATCCACCTGATGCCGCATAGTCTCCGAAGGAAACCACTAGAGGTTTTTTCTTTTTCAGTTGTTGTAATTCAAATAAAATTTCGTCGGATGCATTTGCACTTCCGCCTGGTGAGTTTACACGAAGTACCACCGCCTTTACTTTATCGTTGTCTGCCAGTTTTTTAATATCCTTCACAAAATTATCAGCGAAAATATCCTGATAACCTTCACCATTATAGATGGTGCCAGAAGCATATAGAATTGCGATGCGGTCGCTCTTGTCAGATTTTTCATCAAAAGATTTGATATACTTGCTGAAAGACACTTTAGAAAGTTTGTCTTTATCTTTAAGTTGTAACTTGGTTTTAATCATTTGGTCATACTCACTTTTCTGCATCAACCGGTCCGCGAGTTTATGTTGAATGGTAAGTTCTGGAATTGTACCATAAAGACTATCTACAACCGTACGGAACTGAGCAGTATCAATTTTTCTAGATGCCGCAATTTTAGTTGAGTTTACAGACCAAATGTCATTCAACAAAGTTGAAAGCTGTTCCTTATTTTCCGGTGACATATCATCTCTCATAAACGGTTCGACTGCCGATTTATACTTGCCATGTCGAATAATCTGTAAGCCGATTCCATATTTATCTGCGAAGCTTTTCATATATAAAACCTCCATCGATAAACCTTTTAAATCAATTCCACCTGCGGGATTGAGGATATATTGATCTGCAACCGACCCTAAATAGTATGCTGGCTGTGAAACTACATTCCCGTAAGCATAAACAAATTTGCCACTCTTCTTAAAATCCTGAATTGCAGCACGCAAATCATCTAACTGGGTAAATCCGGCACGTAATCCATCTGTTTCTATACTTATTCCTTTTATTTTATCATCAGCTTTCGCATTTTTAATGGCTTCAAGCATATCGTAAATCATTACATTCTTTTGCTTATCACTGAAAGCAAAGAAATCACCTTGGTCTTCCGCGGGACTGTCGATAATATTGGTTTTAAAATCGAGTGTGAGAATTGATTTCTCCTTAATAGTTGGTTTCTGATCACCGCTTAGCGCACTCGCTGCAATGATCATAATTAGCGTAATAGAAAAAACTGCGGCTATGATGATAACAGCAACTATATTTGCTAAAACATTTTTAAAAAAACTCTTCATTATTCTTTTTATATTTGTGCTATATGTCGCAACATGAAGCCACTTTGTTACTCGGAAGTAATCTTGGAAATGTACAAAGTAATATAAAAACAGCCATTCGCCTGATAGAAGCACAACTCGGCACAGTTATCGCTCGTACAGAAATGCTTATTACGGAGCCTGTAGAGTTTGATAGTAATAATTTTTTTTGTAATATTGCAATAGTAATAAAAACGCAATATTCTCCCGTACATCTATTAAAGTTAATTAAAATGCTTGAAAGGTCGATGGGAAGGGAATCGGACACATCAGTTTCAAAAGTCTACGAAGATAGAATGATTGATATTGATGTGGTATTTTTTGATAATATTAGCTTTTATTCGTCGGAATTAATAATTCCGCATGAAAAACATTTATACCAGCGTGATTTTTCAAGACTGCTGTTGGAAGAATTAAAAAACATTAAAAAACAATAATATGAAATTAAATTTATTATTAACATTAGCTTTTCCGATAGCTTTCTTTGCGCAGAGCACTTCTGTCGACGATACCATCGGGGATTATCCTAATGCATTTTCTTCTGGTTCTGCAGACGTACGTAACTTTGACAATTCTTCCCGCATGTTTCGTGACTGGTCAATATCAGTTGGTGGCGGTGGAGCTTTCTTACAAAATGCGGATGTAAACTCTTTCTACGACGGGAAAACCAATTTCGGCTATAATTTGTATGCGTCATTAGACAAGCAGATTACGCATGTTTTTGGTTTAGGGGTGCATTACCAAATGGGAGAAACTAATCAAAAGGCTTTATTGCCTGGCGCATTAGGTGTCGCAGCGGGTGTCGCAACAGCGTATACTAAATATCGCCAAGTCTCTCTGATGGGAGATATTAATTTTTCAAACTTAATGAGACGTGTAGACAATCACTCACCTTACAGATGGGCGCTACACGGTTATGCAGGTTTAGGTTTTCAAGGTTATGAGACTTTGTTACTTGATAATGATATGTCAAGATGGAGTACTAGTCCGCCAAGAATTCCAATTGAAATAAACCAAAAAATTGGTTTAGATACTTTCATGTTTCATTTAGGAACTGGGGTGAAATATAATGTTTCGCCATTAATTGATGTTGAAGCAAGAGCATTGTACACCATAACAGGTGATGATTCTTTTGATGGTGGTGGTTATGGCAAAACAGCAAGACCTCCTTATAATGCCATCAATCCAGGAACTTCAGACAATATGTTTACTGTAAATTTAGGTCTAACATTTAAGCTTGGTAAGCATGATACTCATTTATCATGGTACGATCCATTGCAGGACATTCACGGAAGAATCAAAGTTTTGGAGGATATGCCAACAGAATTGGTGGTTTGTGAAAAAGGTGATTTAGATAATGATGGTGTTTGCGATGATTGGGACAGACAGTTAGATACTCCTGCTGGTGCAAGGGTTGACGGAGCTGGTGTTGCTTTAGATCTTGACTTAGATGGTGTTATCGACCTTTATGATAAATGTGTAACTGTGCCGGGAACTGTAGAAACCAGCGGTTGCCCTAAATAATTTTAATATAGAGAACTACGGTTTTTAATTACGCTTAGTAAAAAATATTAGAAAACTTGTAATCTACAAATAATAACAAAATATGAAACTAAATTTAACAATTATTGCATTCGCGCTAGCTATACCAACGGCTACCTTTGCACAGGACACAATTGCTCCTATGACTGTGGGTTATCCAAATGCCTACACGTCGGGATCAGCAAATGTTTCCCCGTTTACGCAGGAATCGAAAAGATTTAATGACTGGGCAGTTTCTGCCGGAGCAGGTGTACCTTTGATGCAGTCTTCTGACCTTACTTCTATAAAAGGTTTTGGAGCTGGAAAAAATTTATACGGCTGGTCTGCATATTTAAGTGTTGATAAAGCAATCACTCATGCTTTCGGACTTAAACTACAATATGACAAAGGAGAAACCAGACAAGGTTTTGTAAATACAAAAGATCACGAAACTACCACACTTGGTGATGGTGCAAGAACTCAATATGATGCGCTTTCAGTTTTGGGAGATATTAACTTCTCTAATCTTTTGAGAAGAGTTGATAATCATTCACCATTCAGATGGGCGCTTCATGGTTATGCAGGTATTGGTACTTTAGCTTACAGAGCTTACAGACAAGATGCAGGTCCTGTTTATAACCAATCTCTGATTACTGAAAAAGAACCTTTTAAATTAAGCAGTTTATTCGGTCAGGCAGGTGCAGGTTTGAAATACCGTGCGACGAAATCTTTGGATATTGAAGCAAGAGGAATGTACCTTGTTTCAGGTGACGAAACTTTTGATGGTGCTCGATCAACAACTGTGAACGACAATCCATCGGACAATTTAATTAACTTGACATTAGGTGCGACCTTGAATTTAGGAAAACACGAATCTCATTTATTCTGGCATGATCCACTTCAGGAAATTTATTACAAGTTAGATGTATTGGCTGATAGAAACCAAGATGTTGAAGTTTGTAAAAAAGGTGATGCTGACAATGATGGAGTATGTGATGATTGGGACAGACAATTGGATACGCCTGCCGGAGCGAGAGTTGATGGTGCTGGTGTAGCCTTGGATGCAGATTTAGATGGTGTTATCGACTTGTACGACAAGTGTGTAACAGTACCAGGACCAGTTGAAAACGACGGTTGTCCTACAACATCTTCATCTACAGTTTCTGATGATACAAGAACATTAGAAGGTATTGAATTTGATTTGAATTCAGACAGAATTCTTCCTTCAAATACTCCAATTTTAAATAATGCAGTTAATTATATCAATTCTTCGGAAGGCGCTTATAACGTTGTAGGTGGAACTGATACAAGAGGTACCAATGAGTACAACCAGAGATTATCTGAAAGAAGAGCAAATAATGTGAAAAATTATTTGATTCAGAATGGGGTAAATTCAGGTAAAATTAACTCTATCGGAAAAGGAGAAACAGATTTGAAATATCCTGAATGTGAGCCGGCAACCAAATGTCCGGAATGGAAAAACAGAGCGAACAGAAGAGTATACTTCGAAGCTAAATAATTCCAAAACATTTTTAGACCATAATGAAAGCCACGTAAATCGTGGCTTTTTTTGTTTTATGGAATTTGTTTCAGTAAATTTACAAGGTGATTCAGTCTCAAAATTTCGATCAGTTAAAACTTCAAACCTTAAAACATTTTTGGGGTTTCGACCATTTTAGAGATTCGCAGGAAGAGATTATTAATGCTGTAATTTCAGGGCAAGATGCATTGGCATTGTTGCCAACTGGCGGTGGAAAATCGCTTTGCTACCAATTGCCGGCTTTAATTTTAGAAGGAACATGTTTGGTGGTTTCGCCACTTTTAGCATTGATGAAAGATCAGGTTTATCAGATGAAAAATCTGGGAATTGAAGCCGAATATCTTTCCTCCGAACTTGATGAATATGATGCTGAGATCATTTTCAACCGCTGTAAAGATGGCCTCACAAAACTATTATACATTTCCCCAGAACGGCTTACGAATCGCCTATTTATTCAAAATCTGGAGGAAATTCAAGTTTCATTTATAGCAGTAGATGAAGCCCACTGTATTTCCGAATGGGGACAGGATTTTCGGCCCAGTTATCAAAATATTAAAGAGTTTAGAAATCGTCTTGGAAAAGTTCCTTGCCTGGCACTTACCGCGACAGCAACGCCGAAAGTTCTACAGGAAATACAAGGAAAGCTCAACTTAAAAAACAATCTGGTTTTTCAGAAAAGTTTTAGACGGAATAATTTAAAAATAATTTCTGATAAAATTTCCGATAAATATGAACGGGTCCGTAATCTGTTAAAATATAACGATTCTTCAGGAATTATTTACGTTAGGACTCGAAAAGAAGCCGAAGAATTAACTGGATTTCTTCATCGGAATCAGATTACGAATGTTGATTTCTTCCACGCTGGAATTCCAGTAAAAGAGAAAAATGCAAAACAGGATTTTTGGCTGAAAAGTCGAAACCATACTCTAATTTCGACCAATGCATTTGGTATGGGAATCGACAAAGATAATGTGCGATTTATTGTGCATTTTTCCCCGCCAGCTTCAATAGAAAATTATTATCAGGAAATCGGACGAGCCGGCCGAGATGGATTGGGATCGTATGCTTTTCTCCTTTGGAATGAACAGGAACTCAAAAATTTTGACCAGATTTTAATCAATCAAATTCCTTCAAAATTAGAGTTTCAGAATATCGTAACCTATTTGTATTCTACCTTCCAGATTGCAGAAAATGATTTGCCTGAAAATGTATTTCAGCTTCATATTCAAAAGGTGCAGAATTTTACGAAAGCTTCTTTAGCTAAGATTAGGAATGTTCTCAATTTTTTACATCATCAAGAAATTATTTTTTATAATTCCCAAAATTCGCTTTCTTCTTTAGAATTAAAGATTAATGCAGAACAAATAGATCTTCTACCCAAAAAAGATGCTTATTTTATAGAACTTCTACTGAGGAACCTTACGGGAATTACAATGCACAAAGTCATGTTCAATGAAAAATCGTTCAGTGCGAAAGTTGGTTCAGATCTCCATTTGGTGAAAGAACGACTTCGTGAATTACAGAAAAGTGGTTATTTAGATTATATTGATGGAGCGCAGTCGAGCGTGAAATTTCTTAAACATCGTGATCAGCGCGCAATCGAAGGTCAGTATTGGTATCTTTTTGCCCAAATTCAGAAAAACAAAATTCAGAAATGGGAAGAAATGAAATTTTTTGTAGAGAACGATGACTTCTGTAAAATGAAGTTAATTCTGTCTTATTTCGGGGAGAAAAATGTAAAGAATTGTGGCAATTGTTCGGTTTGTCAGCAACAAAAGGAAAGCGTTTTTGGTCGGGATATTTCGAAAGATATTCTAAATATTCTGAAAAATTCACCTGCAAACGTAGAAGAGATTTCAATTAAACTGAATTACTTTTCGAAAGAAAATATTCTTGAAAATTTAATTCATTTACTCGACGCGGGAAAAGTGAAAATGCTCAATTTCCGAACATACGCCTTCAACCACGATTAATTAAGGTTAGAATTACTAACCTTTATAAATTATTAAATAAAATGAAATCATTAAAAGTTATATTTTTCGGAACTCCTGAATTTGCAAAAACTTCTTTAGAAGCTATTCATCAATCGCATCATGAAGTTGTAGGCGTGGTAACTGTTGCTGATAAAGCCAGCGGTCGCGGACAGAAAATTCACCAGTCCGCTGTGAAAGAATATGCCGTCGAAAATAATCTCCCAGTATTACAACCGGAAAAATTAAAAAATCCGGAGTTTTTAGCAGAAATTGAAAAACTCAATGCGGACGTTTTTGTAGTCGTAGCCTTCCGAATGATGCCAAAAATTTTATTTGAAATGCCTAAAATGGGAACTTTTAATCTTCACGCTTCTCTGCTTCCAGATTATCGAGGCGCGGCGCCCATTAATTATGCCGTGATTAATGGAGAGAAAAAAACAGGTGCAACTACTTTTTTTATTAATGAAAAGATTGATGAAGGGAATATCCTTTTACAGCAGGAAGTAGAAATCTACCCCGAAGAAAACGCGGGCGAATTGCACGATCGTTTAATGCAAATGGGTGCACAATTAGTGGTTGAAACTTTAAATGGTTTGGCTGAAAATTCAATTACGGAAAAACCGCAACCGCACGTCGACCAGCCGAAAAATGCCTTTAAAATTTTTAAAGAAGACACACGAATAGACTGGTATCAAACTTCAGAAACTGTTCATAACTTTGTTCGGGGGATGTCGCCCTATCCAGCCGCGTTTACTTTTATTAAAATTGGTGAAGATGAAAAATTCTTGAAAATTTATAAAGGTAAATATATCGAAAGTGCTCATGAGGAAAATCCCGGAACATTAGAAATTAATAAACATCAATTCAAAATTTTCACAAAAGACGGATTTTATATTCCAGAAGAAGTGCAATTAGAAGGAAAGAAACGAATGTCCGTTAAAGATTTTTTAAATGGTTTTCAGCATTTTGATCACATTTCGATGTCGTAGTTTAATTTCTATTTTTAAGCAAAACCCAACCTTTGTACGTAATTGGTAAATTTGAATCGGGTTCGATCCATCTTAAAATATACCAATAAGTTTCGGTGGGTACAATGCGTCCGTTCATTTTTCCATCCCAAATATAAGGTGCTTTTTGAGCAGTAAAAACCTGGATTTCCTGACGGTTATAAATTTCAATTTGAACCTCTTTTTTGATGCTTAAATCTGAGTAATCCAGAACATCGTTTTTTCCATCACCGTTAGGAGTAATTACGTTAACTAAATTGAGAATCAGAAATTCTTTACTGACCGTTTTACAATTTTGAGCATCTTTTACATAAATTGTTTGACGTCCGCGGGGGAGTTTTGTTAGGATATTTGAACTTTGAAATGTAATATTATCAACTGAATATTGGTACGGAGGAGTTCCACCATTTACGAAAATGGTCGCTGTACTGCCAATAACATCGATGTTGCTGATTTGCGGGAGTTGGGAAGAGGTGATTTTTACAGATTGTCGGAAAGTGCATCCGTTAGAGGTTAAGTCGACATAATAAGTGCCTACGCCGACATTCGAAATTTTCGATGTCGAAATTCCTTCTTGGCCGTTGCTCCATTTATAATAATCGAATCCAGCGCCGGCATCTAAAGTTGTGGTTCCATTTTCGCAAACTTCTTTATCAACTAAAAGCATCGAAGTATTTGGGGTTTTTTTAGTAACGGTAATTTCTCCAACATTAGCACAAGCTGTACTATTTTGTAATCGAATGCCGAAGGTCCGGGAATCTGTATTTAAAGTCTGTTGTGCTGAAATTGGGTTTTTATTTTTTCTTGCATCGTCGACAGAACCGAAGAATACAGCGGTAATTGAGTTATCTAAAGTAAACTCGTTTGTATATTTAGTCAAATCTACGGGAACCGAACCTTTCCGTTGATCGTCACAAATTGTGGCGGCTGTAAATTTAGTTTTTAAAAGAGGTGTTTTATTGCCAATAGCTAGTGTTACTTTTCCTATTACTGGCAAGCAACCGGCAGAACTATCTACTCGCACAAAGACGTCGGTGTCAGAAGTTAAAAGCCAACCATTTTGGAGATTATTGCTAGCATTATTCTGGGCATCCATTCCATCTAAATAATATTTAAAAATTAAAGTCGGACTAAAGTTGGGAATTACCTCGTTGCTTAAAAACGTGAAATTTATGGGAATACTTCCGTCTAAATTGTCATCACAAAATGGAAAGACTCCGTAATTAACTGTTGCTTTTGGTTGTATTTCAACCTGAATTGAACCTTTTAAAATGCAACCGCCCAGACTAACTTCTACCTCATATTTTCCGGTACTTGACGGTGAACCTGAGATTGATAATTGCGGGTTTGTTTTACCAGTAAGCGCATTTCCGTCTTTAAACCATTGATAAGAAGTTGCGCCTGTAGTTGTCGCGTCTAAAGTTTTAGACAAACCTTCACAAATTGCGTTGTTTGTCGTGATCAATAAATCAGGACCAAGGTCTTTTTTACCGACGAAACTTCCAGCTTTTAACAATACTGCAGAGTCATGTGATGTGGTACTATAGTCTGCGATAACGAGTTTAATATGGTATCTCTCCCCAGGGATTATGTTTGTTTTTGCAGTTAATACTTTTGTCTGACCATCGTAATTTGTAGGCGAAACCTGCCTTGAAGAATAGGGCGGATAATTGAATCGGTCAAAATACGTGGGATTTCTTGGGCAGTCTGTGCCGCCCCGAACTGTTTGGGAGGAAACCGGCTGATTGGTTCCAGGTACCAACGCAATATTGTTGTAATTGGCTTCACCATCCTGTTTAATAAGAAAAGCAAATGAATCATAGTAATCACAGCCACTGGTTTGATATTCTTCGGAAAGCAACATATACTCGAAACTGATTTCCGTAGTATTGTTCGCAACAAAATCAAATTCGAGAGCTGTTGCGTTAATATATTTTGATGTAGGAGTCTGAAAAGCACTTGCTAAATCAATGTCGCCCAGCCAATCATATGCGCCGTCACTTAGCAGAGAATTGTTGGGTCCAGGTGCATTTTGTGCATTTCCTGTACTTAAAATAATTCCTTTATCAATATCAAATGGCAAAGTTCCTTTTTCGAAATATCCATAACTGAAAGGGTTGTTGCCGTAATCTTGCCAACCTTTTACAGTGACATTCGATACGGTGATGCAATTTGCATTCTGAGATCCGATAAAAATATCTCTCACCAATTCATCAGCAGATTTAGAACTTACTGAAATGTATTGTTGTGAATATCCGGCGATAGAGAGTAATCCCAACATTAAAGAAAGTAGATTTTTCACCATATCAAAAATAAGACTTTAAAATTACTGCTTATTAACCGAAAAAAAAATCTCTTCCTAGATTAAGGAAGAGATTTGAATTATTTTTAATTTTCAGAATTAAGTAAGACTTACTCTTACAAATCCTAAAACTTTTAAATCATTGTCAACTGATTTTACGTAGTCAGCAACCGAAACTCCAGAATCTTTAATAAAAGATTGGTGTACCAACGTGTTGTCTTTGTAGAATCTCTGCATTTTTCCTTTTAAGATATTATCGATAATGTTAGCAGGTTTGCCTTCTTTAGTCAATAATTCTCTTTCGATTTCTAATTCTTTATCAATCGTTTCTTGGGAAACCATAGTTTCATCCAATGCAATTGGGTTCATTGCAGCAACCTGCATTGATACTGATTTTGCAACTTCTGCACCGCCATCAACATTTGAAGAAAGGGAGCTGATTGCAGCAATTTTATTACCTGCGTGAATGTAAGCTCCTAAGAAAGGACCTTCTATTCTTTCGAACGAACCGATTTCAATTTTCTCTCCGATAAGACCTGTTTGCTCGATTAATTTCTCGGCAACAGTCATTCCATGGAAATCAGACGCTAAAAATTCTTCTTTATTTGCATACATCACCGCTTGTTCAGCTAGTTCATGAGCCAATTCTACGAAGCTGTCATTTTTAGCAACGAAATCTGTTTCGCAATTTAAAGCGATGATCGCACCCATGGTGTTGTCTTCGTTTAATTTTGCAATTACAGCACCTTCATGAGAATCTCTGTCTGCTCTGTTTGCAGCAACTTTCTGACCTTTTTTACGAAGGTTATCAATTGCTTTGTCGAAGTCTCCTTCCGCTTCTACCAAAGCTTTTTTACAGTCCATCATTCCTGCGCCTGTAATATTTCTCAATTTAGCTACGTCTGCAGCAACTGGTGTATACATATTCTTGTTTTTTAGATTTAAAATTGATTATTTTAGCTCACTTTTAGAGCGTTGCAAAGATAATAAATTTCGCACAAACTAAAAAGCCGATTTCTACGTTATTACTAAAATTAAAATCTCTAAAAAATTAATTGATTGATGAAAAAAACCCTCTATTTATTTATTTTTTTACTGTCTGTTTTTTCCTTTGCTCAATCAAAATATACGGTTCAACAAGTTGAAAAAAGTACCAATGCACAAGTCATTGCTAATTTCGTCAAGTATAATCCCAATCATCCGCGAACACCCGAATTTAAAAGAAAACTTTTTGCAGTAATCAACAATGACCGACCGGCTGCACAAAAAGCAAGTGTTGCTAAACCTACGGTCACTCCCGTTAATAAAAGCAAACTTAAAACAGAAGTAAAAAGAGACATCGCCCAAAATGGATCGAATGTTAAACACAAAAGAACGGCTGATTTGCTCAATCATTTATTTAATTCTGATCCAAATAGCTCTACTGCCTATGTGCAAATCGTAAATAAATCGAAATGTAATTTGATCGTCAAAATCAGTGGAAAAAAATTCTACAATTTAGATGTGCCCGCGAAAAATCAAAATTTCATTATGGTTGATAAAGGAAACTATTCCTTGACAACATCGGTTTGTGACGCAAAATACTCCTCAAGTAAAAGTATTAAAAAAGACATTGTTATTACGCTGAATGCTCCAAAATAGGAGTTATTTGCCAAAAAGGTGAAAATCTTTTGTCAATTTTAAATATTCATCAGTAAATATTCGTGGTGATTTTTCGATAATTAATTCACTCATCATCATTTCCTTTTCCTCAAATCCAAATTCTAAAATCAATCTTTTTGGTTTTGAGTTTTTGATGCCGTAAATGGTTACTTTTCTATTCAGAAAGAGTTTGTTTTCCGTAGCAGTTTGGGTAAAAGTATCACCGAATTCCGCAGGAATTATAACGGAAAATAATCCCCCAATCTTTAATTTCTCAGCTGATAACTTAATTAAATTCTCGAAAGAAAGTGAGGTCTGCTGCCGTGCAATCACATCTTTAGATGAGTCGTTTTCCTCAAAGTAGGGTGGATTTGACACAATTAAATCGAACTTCTCAACACCTGCAAAATGCTTAAAATCTGCCTCAAAACAATTCAATCGTTCACTATAAGGACTATTTTTAAAATTTTCATCAGAGAGTTTTACAGCCTCCGCAGAAATATCAATAGCCGTGATGATGGCAACGGGATTCCGCTGTACGATCATGAGTGAAATGAGTCCAGAACCTGATCCTACTTCTAATATTCTCTGGGAATTTTCAATATTTACTAGTGCGCCGAGCAAAACGCCATCCGTGCCTACGCGAAAAACGTCTTTCGATTGTTTGATTGAAAATTTTTTAAAATGAAAAGGTTTCAAGAATATCTTTTTTGGATGAGCTGCAGGGTTAAACGGTAAGTTCGCCAGCAACTTCTCCGCGTTTGGGCTTTACATTAGTGGGCAGAAAAATTGTGAATGTGGTGCCTTTACCGATTTCAGACGAGACGGTGATTTCACCTTTGTAATCTTCAACCATTTTGCGAACCATGGTGAGGCCAAGACCCATTCCGCTGGTTTTTGATGTAAAGTTAGGTTCGAATATTCTACCGTATAAATCTTCTGGAATACCCACACCATTATCTTCTACTGTAATGATGATTCTTTTTTGGCGCTGTTCAACATCTACATTTATGATATTCTCACGATCTTCATCGCGAGCCTGTCGCGAATTCGAAACTAAGTTGGTAATAATTCTGGACAGGTAGATTTTGTCCATCTCAACCATAATTTTGTCTTTATTAGCATGAAAGTAGATTTTTTCGTCACTAAAAATTTTGATAATATTTTTGATCTCCCTATTCACATCGAAAATCTCATTATACTTTTCCGGAAGTTGGGCAAACTGGGAAAACGCATTGGCAACCGTCGCCACCAAATCGATTTGATCGACCATTACTTTACTTAATTTTTTAACTTTTTCCGTAATATCAGGATCTTCCGGATTAAATTTCCTTTCAAAGTTCTGAATGGTTAGTTTCATTGGTGTTAAAGGATTTTTAACCTCATGAGCCACTTGTTTTGCCATTTCCCGCCAAGCTTCTTCCTTATCTTTAAAACTAAGGCGCTCTTTCTGCTCCCTGATCTGCAAAATCATTTTGTTGTAAGCCTTTACAAGCTGGTTCAGTTCATCATTTTGATAGTATTTGATGGGCTGTGGATCATCTTCCAGAAGCGTTATTTTGTTAATTAATTCAGAAAATTTGCTTACGGTCTTTGTAAGATTGCTGGAGATAATCCAACTAAGCCAAACTCCGAAAGCAATAACAAAGAGGTTTACAATAAATATATAATTTAAATACCGGTTAAAAACGCTTACGTAAGCAGAATCATTATGATAGAAAGGGAAATATACAATAGCTATAGGTTCCAGCATATTGTTCTTCAAAATCATATAAGATGACGTAACATTCGCATCAATCTTTTTATCATAGGTATTGAAATCCGTTCTTTTATCACTTTTTAATACTCTATTTATAACTGAGAGCGGAAGTTTTTTGGTCGCTATTAAGTTGATGTCTTTATTGGATATGACAAATTTACCATCTAAATCATAGATGATTATATCTTGATTATTGATGTCTGCAATTTCGTAAATTGAATTAGAAAGAATGTTGGGCAAATCATCTGTTTGCGCTTGAGTGTGACTTACGGCATAATCTAAAGCCGACATTAATGACTCAGATTTTTTTTGCAAATCGGTGCGGCTTTGCTCCATTGCATTGTCTCTCAATATAAAATAAGAGAGTATGGACGAGCCCGTAATACTGAGTAAACAGATTATGAGAAATCCCCAGAAAACTTTATTGCGAAGGCTAAAACCGTTATATTTAGAGAAGGGCATTTTTTTTCATCAATTTATTTACATATTTCCCGATAATGTCAAATTCAAGGTTTACGATGTCACCAATTTGCAGATTTTTCATATTCGTGAATTCCCAGGTATAAGGAATTATTGCAACCGAAAAACTTGTATTTCCACTTTCTGCTACTGTTAAACTTATACCGTTTACCGTAATTGATCCTTGTGGAACTGTCGTGTATTCATCGGTAGAATCATAAGAAATAGTAATAAAAAAACTACCATCTTTATCTTCAATTTTTTCTACGATTCCAGTTTTATCTACATGTCCCTGAACAAGGTGACCATCAAGTCTGCCATCAAACTTCAAACAGCGTTCCAAATTTACTTCAGTTCCAATTTTCCATTGGCCAAGATTCGTTTTTTCTAAAGTTTCATCGATTGCGGTAACGCGATAATTGTTTTCATTTATTTCTACGACCGTTAAACAGCAGCCGTTGTGTGCTAAACTTTGATCAATTTTTAATTCGGAGGTGAAAGGGCAATTTAAGATAAAGTCAATATTGCTGTCGTTATGTTGAATGGTTTCAACAATTCCCGTCGCTTCTACGATTCCTGTAAACATATTGGTATTTTTAAAAAAGAAGTAAATAAACTGCTGAATCAGCTTAAAATAAATTAAATAAGGATTGTTAATCCTAATTTGTTAAATTTGTAAAATTCAAACAATTTTCAAAGATAATAAAAATGAGTCCGAAACAGCATAAAATAAAAGTGGGAATTTCTATTGGTGATTACAACGGTATTGGACCGGAAATCATTATGAAATCATTGCAAGATAAATCGATTACTGATTTTTTTACACCTGTAATTTTCGGATCTGGAAAATTGTTTACGTATCAGAAAAATATTTTCAAACTTCAACATAATTTCAATTATATTACCGAGGTTTCTCAGGCTCATGCAGATAAAATCAATATGGTGAATCTGTGGAAAGATAATGTAAATGTAGATTTGGGCACACCAACCGAAGAATCGACAAAAATGGCTATCGAATCCCTGGAAGCTGCTACAAACGCATTAATGAATGGTGAAGTCGACGTTCTGGTTACCGCGCCCATTAATAAAGAAGAGATGTTGAAAAATGGTTTTCAGCATGCTGGACACACCGGTTATTTAGAAGAAAAGTTTGAAAAGAAAGGCCTTATGTTTTTAGTAACCGATGATCTGAAAGTTGCCGTTTCTACGCACCATATTCCGATTGCGAATGTAGCTGAAAATATTTCCAAAGAGAAAATTAAAAAACAGATTAAGCTTTTGAACCAATGTTTGATTGAGGATTTCTGCATCGAGCGCCCAAAAATTGCGGTACTTGGTTTAAATCCACATGCTGGTGACGGTGGAGCGATTGGTAAAGAGGAAATTGAAATTATTGAACCCGCGATTCGCGAATTGTTTGATAACGGAATTATGGCTTTCGGCCCTTATCCTGCAGACAGTTTTTTTCAACCTGAAAAATATAAACACTTCGACGCAGTTTTGGCGATGTATCACGATCAGGGTTTAGCGCCCTTCAAGACAATTGCTTATGAAGAAGGGGTAAATTACACAGCAGGGCTTCCTTTTATCAGAACAAGTCCAGATCATGGCGTTGCATATGATATTGCGGGAAAGAATATTGCGGATCCACAAAGTTTTAGTGAAGCTATTTTTATGGCCATTAAAATTTTTAAGAACAGACAGGAATATAATGACCTGATGACAAACAGAATGCGACCGCGTAGAAACGCCTCTGGTAATAACGTTGAGGAAGATTTGCCGGTAGATCGCCTCTAAGATATCTGCGGAATTATTTTTTACTGCAGATTTGTTTTCAAATATATTTGTAATATTAAAAAAAATGCATATTTTTGCACACTCATTTTATGGACAAGTTTAGAAACTACGATATTGTGTTTTCAGGGCTCAAAAACGGAAAGCACGAGTTCAGGTTTGAGATAGATAAAGCGTTCTTTGAACTTTTCGATACTGAACAAGAATTTACAAACCCTAAAATAGTTGCCGAAATCCTTATGGATAGGCATACTACATTTTTAGAACTTTGGATTAAAACATTGGGAACTGTTAATTTAGTTTGTGACCTCACAAACGAAAATTTTATTCATCCCATTGATAATAAAATTAAAGTTCTGGTTAAATTCGGAGAAGAATATGATGATAGCGACGAAGATGTTATCACGATTCCGATGACTGATTATGCCTTCAATGCAGCGCAGCTGATTTATGAAGATGTTATGTTATCAATCCCAATGAAAAAAGTTTCTCCAAATATTTCTGAAGAAGATTTGGAAATATTAAATAAGTTCAGTCCGGAAGAAGTAATTGAAGAAGAGCCCGCAATAGATCCCCGATGGGAAGCGTTGAAAAAGTTAAAAGATAAAAATTAAATAGTTTAAAATGATGAGAATTGAGCAATCAAGTACTCATCGCTCATCAAATTAAAAATATAGAAAATGGCACATCCAAAGAGAAGACAGTCGTCTACAAGAAGAGATAAGAGAAGAACACATTACAAAGCAGTAGTTCCTCAATTGGCAAAAGATGCAACTTCAGGTGAAATGCACCTGTATCATAGAGCACACTGGCATGAAGGAAAATTATACTACAGAGGAAAAATAGTAATGGAAAAAGAAGTAGAAGCTACAGAAGAGAACTAAGCCAAAAACCTTAGAGAATCTTCATTTTCATACATAAACCACTCAATTTTTACAATTTTGAGTGGTTTTTTATTGATTTTTAGTATCTTTGACATAATAAACAAATACCAATTATATGGACATTAAAGACATACAAAATCTTATAAAATTTGTGTCTAAAGCTGAGGTTTCCGAAGTAAAATACAAAACAAAGGACTTTGAAATTACCATTAAAACTCCACTCGGTGGAAGTGAAATTAATTATGGTCCTGCTCAAACGGTGTATCATACACCACCACAACAAGCGCACACTGCTGGGTCTTCAGCTCCTGCCGCGCCATCTGCACCAGAGGAAACAGTTGCAGAAGACGCTAATTATGTGACCATTAAATCGCCAATGATCGGAACATTCTACAGAAAACCTGCGCCTGATAAAGATATTTTTGTAAATGTTGGTGATGAAGTTTCTGTAGGTAAAGTTGTTTGTGTAATTGAAGCCATGAAATTATTTAACCAAATTGAAGCTGAAATTTCAGGTAAAATTGTTAAAGTTTTGGTAGATGATGCAACTCCTGTAGAATACGACCAACCATTATTCTTAGTAGATCCTTCTTAAGTAATTTTAAATGATACCTAATATATTTTAAAGGGAACCACTTTTAAAATAATTTAAAATTCAAAGATCAAAATTTAAAATTCTTGAAAAGATGTTCAAAAAAATATTAATCGCCAATCGCGGCGAAATTGCAATGCGTATTTTACGTACCTGCAAAGAAATGGGAATTAAAACCGTTGCCGTGTATTCTACTGCCGACAAAGACAGCCTTCACGTACGGTTCGCCGACGAAGCAGTTTGTATTGGTCCGGCAATGAGCAAAGATTCTTATCTTAAAATCCCCAATATTATTTCAGCAGCAGAAATTACCAATGCTGATGCGATTCATCCAGGTTACGGCTTTTTATCAGAGAATTCTAATTTCTCCAGAATTTGTCAGAAAAACGGAATTAAATTTATCGGTGCTACGCCAGAACAAATCGATAGAATGGGTGATAAGGCAAATGCCAAAGCGACTATGAAAGAGGCAGGTGTTCCTTGTGTTCCCGGTTCTGACGGTCTGGTAGACACCTATGAAGATGCGCTGGTTATTGCGCGAGAAATTGGCTATCCGGTAATGATTAAAGCTACTGCTGGTGGCGGTGGAAAAGGCATGCGCGCTGTTTGGAAAGAAGAAGATATGAAAGATCTTTGGGAATCTGCAATTCAGGAAGCTGTTGCCGCTTTTGGAAACGGTGGAATGTATATGGAGAAATTGATTGAAGAACCACGGCATATTGAAATCCAGATTGCTGGTGATCAATATGGTAATGCGTGTCATTTATCTGAAAGAGATTGTTCAGTACAGCGTAGAAATCAAAAATTAACAGAAGAAACGCCTTCACCTTTTATGACCGATGAACTTCGGAAGGAAATGGGTGATGCGGCAGTGAAAGCTGCCGAATATATTGGATATGAAGGAGTTGGAACCATAGAATTTTTGGTTGATAAACACCGTAATTTCTATTTTATGGAAATGAATACCAGAATTCAGGTAGAACATCCTATTACAGAACAGGTTGTTGATTACGATTTAATTCGTGAGCAAATTCTTCTTGCCTCTGGAACTGCAATTTCTGGCCAAAATTATTTCCCAAAACTTCACTCTATAGAGTGTCGGATTAACGCTGAAGATCCATTTAATGATTTTCGTCCTTCGCCAGGGAAAATCACCGAATTAAATATTCCTGGGGGACACGGTGTTCGTGTAGATACGCATGTTTATTCAGGTTACACGATTCCCTCCAACTATGACTCCATGATTGCAAAATTGATCACAACCGCACAAACTCGTGCAGAAGCTATTGCAAAAATGAAGCGTGCGCTTGAAGAGTTTTATATTGAAGGTGTAAAAACCACGATTCCTTTCCACCGACAATTGATGGAAAATGAAGATTATCTGGCCGGAAATTATACCACGAAATTCATGGAAGATTTCAAAATGGATAAAAATTTCGATAATTAAAATGTATTTTTAAACAATACCAAATGCCTCTTCTGAGGCATTTTTTTGATCCCTTCATTTAAGATAATAATCATTAAATTTGTAATAAAGAAAAAGATATGTCAGAAACAGCTGTTCAAAAGAATTCACAATATTACATTGATCTGGAAAACGAGTATGGCGCTCACAATTATCATCCTTTGCCCGTAGTTTTAGACAAAGGTGAAGGCGTATATGTTTGGGATGTAGAAGGGAAAAAATATTTCGACTTCTTATCTGCATATTCTGCCGTAAATCAAGGACATTCTCATCCGAAAATTGTTGATGCGTTAGTGAATCAATCCAAAAAACTTGCTTTAACTTCCCGAGCTTTTTATAATTCAAATTTGGGTGAATACGAAAAAAAAATAACTACACTTTTTGGTTTTGATAAAGTTTTGCCCATGAATTCTGGTGCAGAAGCGGTAGAAACGGCTGTAAAATTAGCGCGAAAATGGAGTTATGAAGTAAAAGGAATCTCTGAAAACGCCGCGAAAATTATAGTTTGTGAAAATAATTTCCACGGAAGAACTACAACGATCGTTTCATTCTCTAATGATCCTGATGCGAGCAAAAATTACGGTCCATTTACACCGGGTTTTTTAAAGATTCCTTACAATGATATTCAAGCTTTAGAAGATACTTTAAAAAATGATGCTGCTAATATTGCCGCTTTCTTAGTCGAACCAATTCAAGGTGAAGCAGGTGTTTTTGTGCCAGATGCGGGTTATTTGAAACAAGCTTCCGAGTTGTGTAAAAAGTATAATGTTCTCTTTATTGCAGATGAAGTACAAACTGGAATCGCCAGAACGGGTAGATTAATTGCCTGTCATCATGAGGATGTTCAACCTGATATTCTCGTACTTGGCAAAGCTTTGTCGGGTGGTATGTATCCTGTTTCTGCAGTCTTGGCAAATGACGACATTATGCATGTGATTCATCCTGGTCAACATGGTTCTACATTTGGGGGAAACCCGATTGCTTGCGCAGTCGCATTGGCAGCGTTGCAAGTTGTAGAAGATGAAAATCTTTCCGAAAGAGCCGAAGAATTAGGAAAATTATTTCGGTCTGAAATAGAAAAAATTATTGAAAAATCTGATCTGATTACGAAAGTGAGAGGAAAAGGTCTTTTAAATGCCATCCTGATTAATGATATTCCAGAAAGTTCTACTGCTTGGGATCTTTGTATGAAATTAAAAGAAAATGGTTTGCTTGCCAAACCTACACACGGGAACATTATCAGATTAGCGCCGCCTTTGGTCATTACAGAAGAACAACTTTTGGAATGTGTAGCTATTATCGAAAAAACAATCCTGGAGTTTAAGAAGTAAATATGAGCATCTCTGTCGTTATTAATACCTATAATGCCGAGTTACACCTTGAAAAAGTTTTGAAATCTGTTCAAGATTTTGATGAAATTGTAATTTGTGATATGGGAAGTAACGACAGAACGGTGCCCATCGCCGAAAAATACAACTGCACTGTCTTACATCACGAGAAATTAAATTTTGTTGAACCAGCACGTAATTTTGCCATTCAAAGTGCAAAAAATGATTGGGTTCTGTTGCTAGATGCAGATGAATTAATTTCAAATGATTTAAAAATTGAACTTTATAAATTTCAAGAGAATAAGGAAGGAAATACAGTTTTAGCAATTCCGCGAAAAAATTATTTTCTAGGCAAATTTATGCGTGCCGCTTATCCTGATTATGTTTATCGTTTTTTCCGGAAAGATTCCGTTGTTTGGCCGCCCTTTATCCATTCAAAACCAGAGATTAAGGGCAATACATTAAAATTAGATCCGAAGGACAAAAATCTGGCGCTCGAGCATTTAGCAGACGACTGTATTTCATCAGTTTTAAAGAAAAACAATATCTATTCTACAGCAGAAATTGAAAGAAGAATTGGTACTAATGTCAGTTTTTTTAAACTGATGTACTCCCCGTTTTTTTGGTTTATTAAATTTTACTTTTTAAAGCAAGGTTTTCTCGACGGGAAAGAAGGATTAATTTTCGCATCGTTGAAAGCGCAGTATAAATTTAATACGCTCGCCAAAATTTTAGAAGCAAAAAAATGATCAATTCATCAGCTGTAGGAAAATCTTTTATCTTAATTATTCCCTGTGATTTTGGTATTTACAAGTTGTTCAACGAAAACATCGAGAAGTTTGGTTTGCACCTGAATTACTTTATTCCACAGGAATTTCACTATAAAAGTGCGACGGATCGCGCAGTCAATTTTTTGCAGAAAAATTTCTTCGGAAATAGAAATTATAAGCGACAACTCATCAGGCAATTCCACTCGGATAGCGTCGAAGAAAAAATTAAACATCTTGGGCCTAATAGTGTTGATTATATTTTAATCATTCGTCCCGATACCATTACTATTGAAACTTTGAAGCATCTGCTCAAAATTGGGAAGAAGGTCGTTGGTTATCAGTGGGATGGTTTAGAGCGATATGACGATATTTTTGGTTACATCAACTACTTTGAAAAATTTCTGGTTTTTGACCAGAATGATTATCTAAAATACAAAGATCAATATCCTAATTTAAAGAAGTGTGACAATTTTTATTTCGATTATGATGATGATTCACCAAATCTTGAGCATTCTAAAATTGTTTATTATGTCGGAAGTTATATTGTAGAACGAGCCGACGATCTCGTTACAATAGTCCACGAACTTGAAAAATATGATGTTGAATTTGACGTCAATCTTAAATATCATCCCAGCACACTTCCCATCAACGAAAAAAACATCAAATTCTTTAAGCATAATTTTGATTTTAAAGCTAATATTTCCCATTTAAAAAAAGCAAAAATTTTGTTAGATTTTAAAGTGGTGGAGCATGATGGACTTTCGTTACGATTTTTTGAAGCACTAAAATATTCCAAAAAAATCATTACAAACAATACGGCCGTTCTGAACTATGACTTTTATGATCCACAAAATATATTTATTTTAGGTCATGACGATTTGGGCAGTTTGCCAGAATTTTTAAGTTCTCAATACAAAGTTCTTCCGCCAGAAATTGTAAAGCAATATTCGTTCAGCAGTTGGTTAAACAGGAATGTGCTCTAACTAATCTTTTAAAAGCTTGTTGTCAATTAAATTGAAGATTTCCTGATCGTAATCAATGTCAAATTTCCGGGCAAAAAAGTGATCAACAGCTGAAAGTTCCTGGAGGTCATTTGTATCAAAAGTTACCGGTAAAATGCAATTTTTACGTTCCCAATTGGTATAAGTTAGCGAAGGTTTTAAATGATCCTTTTTCTCCGCGGAAAGAATATTCATCAGTACAGAATGGAAAAATATCTCATCTGGCGCTGAAGTAAAACGATAATAATCTTCTAATTTCTGATAGTTGTTTTCAATGTAAGAATTGAGATTTTCCGTGGTTTTTTCATTAAAAGCCCACCACTGAGAACCGCCGTATTGTTGCGTAAATACTGGAATTCTTTGCGGTAATTCTAATAATTTTTGAAATGTTTCAAAAGGCAGGCGACCTTTCAAAAGATGAAATAGAGTTCTGAATTTTTGTTTGAGAGAACTTCTGAAAAAAGGAGAGTAACTATTACTGTGACCTCTTTCCTGTGAATGAATAAAATGGTAATGTTCTATTTTATCGCGGACCATTTTTTTACTCCATTTGTCTTCAACTTTTTGAATATCAATAAAATTTGACTCTTTATTTATTCCTAAAAAATCATTTAATTTTTGCGGTGATTTAATGGGATAATCCTGGCCGCTGAGTAAGATTGTAAAACCTTTATTACCAGATTCTACAACATTTTTTAGAAGATGTAGTGTTGCTTTCACAATTGAGAAATCACCCCAAATGCAATTTTCTCTTTGTGGAATAATTGAAATATTAGAACAACTTTCTAAAATACCAAAACTGCTTAAATCACTTTTTAAATCAACATGAACGAAAAACTTTGACGAAGAGTCATCTAAACTCCGAATCAAGCGAAATATCTGTTCCGGGTTTTTGTGAGCAAGAATAATATAATTTTTTTCTACCATGTTTCAAATTTACATGGATTTAGTATTATAAAAATATTTTTCCAACACTCTTAAACTGCAATAGTCTTCCACATCTTTATTAAAAAATTGTCTGCAATGTGCGTGCGCATTTTCGATGATCATCAAGCATTCATCTGGGTTTTCGTTGTAAAAATTTAATTGTTCCTCTAGGTCAGAGTAGTCACTTTTTATTTCTATAAAATGTTTTCCACCGATTAATTTTCCTTCCATAAACCAAGTTTCTAAAGTTGGTTTCGGCATTACTGCGATGGAATTAGAAGACATAATCCACTTTAGATTGGTTGCCACATCATTTCCTTGCAAACTCAAAATAAATTTGTATTCTAAGTGTTTTTCTATTGAAATTTTAGGTTTTAGCCACTTGGGATTTCCACCTGTTTTATTCACTTGCCCGATATTACAGAGAGGATGATCAAAATACAGGTCGAAAAAGAGATACCGATGTTCTTGATAAACCGCAGCTCTTCCAAATAAAGAGGGTTTTTTTTCAAGAAAATTTTTATCATTCTGAACAAATACAAAATGGCGCGCTTTATCTAAATTTAATAGAATGCTGTTTTGATTATTTTCAGAAATAGGTCTGGACTTTACAATACTGGGAACTTCTGGAACTTCCGTCACATCACCAAAGACAAAGTTTAGCGGTGTATTTGGATTAAAATACCGCGCATATTCATAAGAATCAAAGTAATACGCTTTGGGCGTTTTCGGATCTTTTAAATCCTTAATAGTGTATTTGTGAGAAGTTGAAGCAATAGATTCATGCTTGTTGTAATAAGCAATCCTGGTTTCCGCAGCGGCAATATTCTGAGAATTTAATTTGGATTTTAGGTGCTTGATTTTAGAATTAAAAGAAGTAGAAGGAATATAAATCCTGGAAAAAGATCTAAAATAATAAAATATCTTATTTTGTTTGTTGAGCTTCACGATACCGGTTACTTTCTTTCATAATCATCCAATAACCGAACGATGTCATCTTCTCCAAAATAAGTTCCGGTCTGAACTTCTATGAAAGCCAGTAGTTCGGAACCTCTGTTTTCGATTCTGTGTTTCGCACCTAAGGGAACTAAAATGCTTTCTCCATAATTTAATAAATGTTCCTTATCATCCAGCGTAACTACTGCTTCACCTTCAATAATCGTCCAGCATTCCTGGCGGTGTTGATGGTATTGATAAGACAGGCGTTGACCAGGCTGAACTTCAATTCTCTTTAATTTAAAATGCGGTTCATCTTCCAAAACATAATATTTGCCCCACGGTCTTTCCCCAATTTCTAACATATAACCACTATTTAACTGCAAAAATAAGTAATTTTATCAAACACACTGTTTACATTTATTTGTCTTTCAAAAAACAATTCTTTCCGGAGCTCGTCTGAATCTCTAAAACAGCAATTATAAAGAGATCAAACAGTATTTTTTCAGTAAATTTGTACCTTAAAATTTTAAAGAAAATGAGCAAAGTTAGAGTGCGTTTTGCACCAAGTCCAACGGGACCTTTACATTTGGGTGGCGTAAGAACAGCCTTATACGATTATCTTTTTGCAAAAAGCCAGGGAGGTGATTTCGTTTTAAGAATTGAAGATACTGATACTGCCAGATATGTAGAAGGTGCTGAGGAATATATTATGGAAGCCTTGGAATGGTGTGGAATTATTCCCGACGAAAGTCCAAAGCACGGGGGGAAATTTGCTCCATATCGCCAATCTGAGCGACGCGAGATTTACGATAAACATTTGGCAGAACTTCTGAAAACTGATTATGCCTATATTGCCTTTGATACGCCCGAAGATTTGGATGAAATTCGAAAAGAATTTGAACAGAATGGAGAGGTCTTCGCCTATAATTATATCACCAGAAATAGACTTAAAAATTCTTTGACCCTTTCAAAAGAGCAGGTTCAGAAATTAATAGATGAAAAAGTTCCGTATGTGGTGCGTTTTAAAATGCCTGTAGATCGTATTTTAAATCTCGAAGATATTATCCGGGGGAAATTTTCCGTCAATACAAACAGTTTAGATGATAAAGTTTTGGTTAAAAATGACGGCATGCCAACCTATCATTTTGCAAATATAGTCGATGATCATGAAATGGAAATTTCTCACGTCATTCGTGGTGAAGAATGGTTGCCTTCTCTTGGTCTTCATTATTTGTTGTATGAAGCGATGGGCTGGGAAAGACCGCAGTTTGCACATTTATCTTTAATTTTAAAACCCGAAGGCAAAGGAAAACTCAGCAAAAGAGATGGTGATAAATTCGGATTCCCCGTATTTCCTTTAAATTTTAAAGATCCGGAAACAGGGAATATATCAAAAGGGTATCGTGAAGAAGGTTATTTGCCCGATGCATTTATAAACATGGTTGCGCTTCTTGGTTGGAGTCCGGCCAATGATCGTGAGATTTTGACTTTAGAAGAAATGGTCAATGAATTTGATCTTCATAAAGTACATAAAGCTGGCGCCCGATTTTCAAAAGAAAAAGCTGAATGGTTTAACCAGCAATATTTAAAATCGAAATCAGATGATGAAGTTTTATCACTATTGAAGAATACAGAAAATAGCGCTCTGGTTAATTCAGGTAACGAAAAATTATTGAAAATTATCCCGCTTATGAAGGAAAGAGCCACTTTTGCAAAGGACATTTACGAAGACGGTAAATTTTTCTTTGAAGCTCCGAGCCATTATGAAGAAAAAGCGGTGAAAAAATCTTGGAACGAAAACGCCGTAAACTTAATGACAGATTTAGCGGAGAAATTGCTGGATTTTAATTTTGAAAATGAGACTCTAAAACAGGAGATTCACGATTTCGCAGAAAGCCACCAAGTCGGAATGGGCAAGGTGATGATGCCCTTGCGCCTCTGTTTAGTAGGTGAACTTAAAGGCCCCGATGTTCCAGATATTATGCAAATCCTTGGAAAAGAAGAATGTGCCGCGAGGATTAAAAATGCAGTCAATAATATTCCCTAATTTCCTATAATTTTCCCTAAATTTGAAACATAATCTTAATTACTGAAATGGAATACTTAAGTTTTGAACTTCCGATTAAAGATCTGATGGATCAGTATCAAACCTGTTCATTGGTGGGCGAAGAAAGTGGCGTAGACGTAAAACTCGCCTGTTCGCAAATCGAGGATAAAATTATAGAAAAGAAGAAAGAAATCTACCATCATCTTACGCCGTGGCAGAGAGTGCAACTTTCTCGTCATCCAGACCGTCCTTACACTTTAGATTTTATAAAAGGAATTACAGATAAAGACAGTTTCCTGGAATTACACGGGGACAGAAATTTTGCTGATGATCCAGCCATGATCGGTGGTTTAGCAACCATCGACGGAGAAAGTGTAATGATTATCGGAACTCAGAAAGGAAGAACAACTAAGGAAAGACAGTTCCGAAGATTTGGAATGAGTAATCCCGAAGGTTATCGTAAAGCTTTAAGATTAATGAAATTGGCTGAAAAATTCCATATTCCTGTTATTTCTTTGATTGATACTCCTGGAGCTTATCCTGGTTTAGAAGCTGAAGAACGAGGCCAGGGTGAAGCTATCGCACGAAATATTTTTGAAATGACGATGCTTAAAACTCCGATTTTCGTTTATATTATTGGCGAAGGCGCGAGTGGTGGTGCCTTAGGTATTGGCGTTGGAAATAAAGTATATATGCTTGAAAATACCTGGTATACGGTAATTGCGCCAGAAAGTTGCTCATCAATTTTATGGAGAAATTGGGATCATAAAGAAGATGCTGCGAATGCGTTGAAATTAACTCCAGAAGATGCTTTGCAGGAAAAATTTATTGATGGAATTATTGAAGAACCTCTTGGCGGTGCGCATTACGATCCTAAAGTTGCATACGATCACTTGAAAACATCCATTTTACAAAATATAAAAGCGTTTTCTAAATTTACTGGGAAAGAGCTGGAAACTCAGCGGCAAGATAAATTTATTGCAATGGGCCAGTTTAAGGGCTAAATAAAAAACCGCTATAAAATATAAAATCCTGTAAGCAATTACAGGATTTTTTTGTTTCAATGATTTGTGGATTATTCGAAAAGTTCCGCGGTATTCAAGACCGTCACTTTTCCGTCTTCACATCGGATCGCTTCTCCGGGGAAATTTTGAATCATATGATAATCATGAGTCGCCATAACCACAGCAGATCCGTTTTCGAATGCTACCTGTTTCAGCAAAGTCATAATCTCGTTCGAAGTTTCGGGATCCAGGTTTCCGGTCGGTTCATCGGCCAATATCAATTCTGGGTGATTTAAAAGCGCTCGAGCGATCGCAATACGCTGTTGTTCACCACCAGAAAGTTCATGTGGCATTTTGTGCTTTTTAGACTTCATTCCTACGCTTGCAAGAACTTCGTTGATGCGGTCATCCATCTTCTTCTTTTCCTCCCAACCTGTAGCTTCCAAGACGAAACGTAGGTTTTTTTCTACAGTTCTGTCTGGTAACAGTTGAAAATCCTGGAAAACAATTCCAAGTTTCCGACGTAAATTGGGAATATCAGACATTCTGAGTTTTTCCAAATCAAAACCCGCAATATTACCTTGTCCACCTGTAAGTGGAATATGGCCGTAAAGGGTTTTTAAAAGAGAACTTTTACCAGAGCCGGTTTTTCCGATGAGGTAGCAGAATCTGCCTTTTTTAATATTGAGATTTACATCGTTGAGAACGGTAAAATTTTTCTGTGCGATTTTGGCATTTTTCAGCCGAATAACATCTTGGCCTTCCTGATAAGAATGTGGCATATTAAGTTTGATTGAAGTTTATGAAAATGGGCGTGCTGCAATAGCCATCCAAAAGTAAATAAAACTTTCTTTTCGTGCTACAATTTAGCAAATTTTAACTAACAAAAAATGCCTGAAAAATAACTTTTCAAGCATAATCTTATATGATAATTCCTGAGATTATCTCTTAGCGCGCTGTGCACTTACAGTTAAACTCTTTCTGCCTTTCGCTCTTCTAGCAGCCAATATTCTTCTACCGTTTGGGGTAGACATTCTTTCACGGAATCCGTGTTTGTTTCTTTTCTTTCTTTCAGATGGCTGGAATGTTCTTTTTGGCATTGCTTATATTTTTAAGTAAAAACTATATCTTATTTTCAGATTGCAAAGATAGAAAACTTTTTACTTTCTGCAAATTTAATATTAAGTTTTTTAAGTTAGTTCAGCAATCCCTAAATAATATATTTTAAGAGTTGAACCACCTTCTCACATGTATTTTGTCATTATTAAAGTGGACTTGAAAAATTCGAAAGACGAAAAATAAAAACAAACCTTATCTTTGCTCTTCTAAAAATATCATCAGAATGTTTACATCTACAGAACTTGCCGAAATCAAGAATTTACTTACTCCCGAAAATAAAATTGTCATCATTACCCATTATAATCCAGATGGTGATGCGATTGGGTCTAGTTTGGGATTGAAGCATTTTCTTAAAAATAAAGGTTTAGAAGCTGACGTTATTGTGCCCAACGATTTTCCGAAATTCCTCAAATGGATGCCTGGTGCGAAGCAAATAATCATCGCAGACTATAAGAGAAAAATCGCAGGTGAAGCAATTTATAACGCTGATGTTATTTTTATTCTTGATTTTAATGCGTCCCACAGAAGCGGAAATTTAGTAGGACCATGGTTAGAGAAGGCCCGTGCGACAAAAATATTAATTGATCATCATCAGCAGCCAGATGATTTTAATTTTGTTTATTCTGATGTTTCTGTGCCTGCAACCTGTCAAATGGTTTACCATTTTATACAAGGACTTGGTGAAGAACACTTGGTCGATCAAGATATTGCTGAATGTCTTTACACCGGAATAATGACTGATACCGGAGGTTTCCGTTTTCGGTCAACCAGTGCGACCACGCACCGGATCGTCGCTAATTTAATTGAGAAAGGCGCCGATCCCGCAATGATCACCTCAAATACTTGGGATACGAATACTGTTTCCAGACTTCACTTACTGGCCTTAATTCTGGGTCGTATCGAGGTTGTTAAAGACGGCAAGGTTGCTATTCTTTATTTAAAACGTGATGAATTGAAGGAGTTTGGTTTCCAGAAAGGCGATACGGAGGGATTTGTGAATTATGGTTTAAGTATTATGGGGACGAAGGTTTCCGCATTTTTCATGGAGGATTTATATGAAGATTTTATAAAAATTTCTTTCCGCTCCAAAGACGATGTGGATGTGAATCAGTTTTCCCGAAAATATTTTAATGGTGGTGGTCACATCAACGCAGCCGGTGGAAAGTATATGAAAACCATCGAGGAAACCATCGAAGATTTTAAAGAAAAAATTGAGGATGAAGAATTCTGATGGTTTGTAAATATAAAAAGAAAGGTTGTCACTGAAGGCAACCTTTTTTTGTAACTATAAAGTATTACAATACAAAATGCTTGGGTAGATGATGCAAAAGCTCCGTATTGATTATTGCTGCACAAATTTCTGGCTTTTCCCAATGTCCATTGTGCCCGCTATCTAGCAAATAAGATTTGATATTGGTTTTGTCTGGTAAGTTTTTAATTAAAATTTCAGTTTTTACAGCATTGTCGTGTTTTCCTCCGATGACGAGTATTTTCTCTTCGAACTTTTCAATGACTGATGTTTTGTCTGTACGTTCAATCATTCCTTTTACTGCCGCGATAACGCCAGCATTTTCCGTGGATAAAGCGATTTTCTTTGCATTTTCTATTTTGCCTTCCAGAAAATCTTTTTCGTTTGGATTAAATAAATTAGGAATCCCAGCACTTACATACGTTGGAAAAGCATCTTTAATAATGCGCAAACTTTTTTCTCTTTGTTCTTTTTTCTCCGCATCGTCCGCTAAATAACTGGAGAAAAATAAAGTGATACTTTTTAATACTTCGGGGAATTTTTCTGCGAATGCGAGCGACACATAACCGCCCATGGAGTGACCTAATAAATGGAAGTTTTCTAAATTTAAAAAGTCTGTAATTTCTTTTACTTTTTCCGCCATAAATTCCATCGTGTGGATTTCTGAGTAAACTTTCGATTTTCCATGTCCTGGCAAATCAATTTTGATAAGGGAAAATTTATTTGATAAGGAAGCTTCCATTTCATCCCAAATGGTCAGATTTTCCATAAAACCGTGCAACAAAACCAATTGTTCTTTTCCACTTCCTGAAATTTCGTAATTCAACATTGTGATTAATTTTTAGAAATAAATATCGATATAGTCAACAAATCCTACACCATTTACTTTATTTTGTAGTCGCCAAAATTTCCCTTTACCTTCATCTAGAAAGGTTGTTTTTTTAGTTCGGCTAAAGGAATTTCCATGAATGCTTTGTTTAATTTCTCCCTCAAAATTTAAATGTTTTGCCGAAACTCTCTTAATAACTCCTTTAATACTGATAAAATTTTTTCCGGAGGTTGCTTTGCCATTTACCGCATACAAATCACGTTCTGTATTTTTGAAAGTAATGGTTCCATAAAAAGTAGATATTCCATCTGTTGAAAAACTAAGTTTATGATTACCACTAAGATTTCCTAAACGATTTTGACTGTTTTTTAAAGCAATACTGTCATTAATTTTCGTTCGGATTACATTAAGAGATTCAATTCTTTTATTTTCAACGGAAACTGCAGATTCTTTTACAGCTTCAGGTTTCGCGCAGGAATTGAACATCAAAAACCATAATAGAATTATAATATATTTCATTAGCTTTTAAAATAAAAGTAGATATTTTAGATTTTTGTTTTGGAATCCATCACAATGGTGACTGGGCCGTCATTAATTAAGGACACCTTCATATCGGCACCGAAAATACCACTTTCTATTTTTAAACCCGATTTCCGGAGTTCATCTTTAAAATATTCAAATAAGGGAATTGCCTGATCCGGTTTTGCCGCTTTAATAAAAGAAGGCCGGTTTCCTTTTTTGTAATCAGCGATCAAAGTAAATTGACTGATGCATAAAATTTCTCCCGTAATGTCTAAAACTGATTTATTGAGTTTACCTTCGTCATCGCCAAAAATTCGCAAGTTTAAAATCTTCTGTGTTAACCAGTCTGCATCGCCGGTAGAATCTCCTTCATCAATACCAATCAATAAATTGAGTCCGTTTATGATTTCGCCCACCACTTTTCCTTCTACTTTAACGCTCGACTCGGAAACTCTCTGAATAACTGCTTTCATATTGATAATATAAAAATCTTAGTAATAAACCGATAAAATATTTGAATTCCGATCATAACTATAAGGATAGGTTTTGGGCGGTACCGTTGCGACTTTTGTTGGTTCACCCGTTAATAAAATCCATTCGGCGCCGTCTTTCGGACAGGTGATTTTGATGTTATCCTGTACACTTAATGTTGTATTGCCATCTGGGCAAATATGCGGTGCATTACGGTCATAGACTTTATACCCAGTTGTGGTACGAACTACGATCAACCCTCTTGTTCCTGACTGTTGCTCGTTCACATAAATCCAGTCACCAACGGTTTGCAGATTAAAATAAGCGGGCAGATTTAAATTGAGAACCACATTGATAGGCGTCTCGGGAAAGCAACGCACCGTTTCTTGACGATCCGTGCAGGAATGCATGTTTAAAAGACTGAAAATGAGAATAATTGTAAGAAGTAGAGATGAAAAATTTCTTTTCATATAAAATAAATTTATATCTTTGTGAAACAAATCAACAAAAAACATTGTCCGACAAATGTCGGATTATTTTTTTATACTAACGTTAAATATTAGAAGCTATGGCAAGTTACGTCACCAAAGAAGGTTTAGATAAAATGAAGACGGAGTTGGAGCGACTGGAAACAATAGAACGACCAAAAATTACGCAGCAAATTGCAGAAGCCCGGGATAAAGGTGATCTTTCTGAAAATGCGGAATACGACGCGGCAAAAGAAGCACAGGGAATGCTGGAAATGAAAATTTCTAAACTAAAGGATATCGTCATTAATTCTAAAGTAATTGATGAAAGTCAACTCGATACGTCGAAGGTTTCTATCCTTACAACCGTACGTTTAAAAAATCACGCTACGAAAGCGGAACAGAAATTTACGCTGGTTCCCGATAATGAAAGCGATATTAAAACGGGACGAATTTCTATAAACACACCAATTGCTAAAGGTTTATTGGGCAAAGTTGTGGGTGAAACTGCAGAAATTATTTTGCCAAACGGCAACAAACTATCTTTTGATATTTTAGAAATTTCTCTTTAAAGTAGAGGAGATATCTGGCTGATTTCGATTTGATAAATCACCTCAGAAATTTACCATTTCCTTAACTGAGCAATTATTTCAGATTTTGTAAATTTGTACCCTCGCTTCGGCGTGGGTTTTTAATTTAAAATAAGTACTATGGCATCAATATTCACAAAAATTGTAGCGGGAGAAATACCGGCCTATATCGTTGCCGAAGATTCATCTCATCTGGCTTTTTTAGATGCGATGCCTTTGGTTAATGGTCACTGTTTGGTTATACCGAAAGAGGAAGTTGATTTCATTTTCGATTTAGAATCTGAAGCGTATAAAAATCTTTGGGCGTTTGCACAGAACGTGGCAAAGAAAATGGAAGTTGCCTATCCTACAAAAAGAATTGCAGTTGCAGTTGTTGGATTAGAAGTTCCACATGCGCACATTCACCTCATTCCCATTACAAAAATGGAAGATATGAACTTCAAAAACGTACGGTTGAAATTCTCAGATGAAGAATATACAGAAATTCAGCAACGGATCATTAATGCCGACGAAACCACCAACCTTTAAAATTATTATTAATAATATTATATGAATTCAAACCAATGTTCTTTTTGCGGTAAAAAACGAAATGAAGTTCAAATGTTAATTTCCGGCAATGATGGATTTATCTGCGAAGAGTGTATTGAACAGGCACACGGAATTGTAAAAGAAACGTCTTCGAAAAACGGAGTTTCTTCTGCTGACACCATTGAAGAGTTAAAAAAGCCAATTGAAATAAAAGGATTTCTTGATCAATATGTAATTGGTCAGGATCAGGCAAAAAAACAGCTTTCTATTGCTGTTTATAATCATTATAAAAGATTACTCCACGCGCAAGATGAAAATCGCGAAGTGGAGATTGAGAAATCCAACATCATCATGATTGGTGAGACTGGAACAGGGAAAACCTTACTGGCAAAAACGATTGCCAAAGAGCTTAATGTTCCATTTTGTATTGTTGATGCAACGATTCTTACAGAAGCCGGTTATGTTGGCGAAGATGTGGAAAGTATTTTATCCAGACTTCTAATGGTTGCAGATTACGATGTGCAGAAGGCGGAACGCGGCATTGTATTTATTGATGAAATTGATAAAATAGCCCGTAAATCTGATAATCCGAGCATCACACGAGATGTTTCCGGCGAGGGTGTTCAGCAAGGATTACTTAAACTTTTGGAAGGCAGTATTGTAAATGTACCGCCGCAAGGTGGTAGGAAACATCCGGATCAAAAATATATTCAGGTAAATACACAAAATATACTTTTTATTGCGGGTGGAGCTTTTGACGGAATTAAAGAAATTATAGAACGCCGCCTCAACAAGCAAGCAATTGGTTTCAGTGCAGATAAATTAAACAAAGTTGAGGAAGATGATTATATCTTAAAACAGATCAATGCCATTGATCTTCGAAAGTTTGGATTAATTCCGGAACTGTTGGGTAGGTTTCCTATAATTACGTATCTGGAGAAATTAACCAAGGAAACCATGCTGCGAATCATGAAAGAGCCCAAGAATTCAATTATTAATCAATTCGTGGAACTTTTTAAGATGGATGGGGTAGAACTTAACTTTACAGACGAAGCTTTGGAGCTGATTGTTGAGGAAACGAATGAGAAAGGTTTGGGAGCCAGAGGACTTCGTGGAACTACAGAAAAAGTGCTGGAAGACTACATGTTTAACATTGCTGCAGAGAAAAAAGTCACCGTAACCAAGGAAAATATTACTTTTTAAAGTTTTTCCTGCGATTATTATTGGTAAGATTTAAAAAAATAGTATATTTGTAGCTCAAGTATCCTATCTAAAACACAAAACACTACTATAATGAAAAAAAATCTATTAACTGTAGGATTTTTGTCGTTAACTTTATCAATGAGCGCGCAGGCGCTGACACATGTTGATAATGGCGGCACCTTCTACGTTGGCGAATACGCTTTAGTCTATAACGGCGGCGGTATTCAGACCAAAGGAAATGGCATCATCGATTTGCACGGAAATTTAATGGTAGTTGGCGATGCAGCCGACGTTGTTAAAACATTTAATGCCGCTGGCACCGGTGATAAAACGGACGGAAAAAACATTATTATTCGTATTAATGATCCTCTAGCCGTTGATGCAACAAGTTATGGTCAATTATATATTGATGGTATTCCGCAGACAAATATTACTGCGATCGTTGATAGAGAGTATAAAACTTTAAAACACGGAACGTACCAGCAAATAGCACTTCCATTTTACAACAAACCAATGTCGTCCCTAAATTCAGAATTGGGGAAAACATTTACCAATGTACGAAGATCTCAAAATGAAATTCTTATTTGGGATAATGCTAATGTTGAGGCGGATAATTTCAGTACTAGCAATTCTACTTTAAAGAGTACAACCTACTATATGTTAGGTTCGAAAGATTTTAATTCTGCTTTGCCAGCTATAGGCGATGTATATACCTTAAGAGGTGTGCCATTTGCGAACGGCATATCTGAAACAATGGTTAATGCTGGCGCAGGCGTTAATTTTGGACCTGATGGTAGCGCACGAAATTCTTACAGTGAACCATTTAACACTTATCTTCAGGATGCTTGGGATTTTGGACTTGCAGCGGGTGGTGCTTCACCATATACTGTTCCAACATACGGTAAGAATATTTATCAGTATGGAAATCCTTACTTCACCAATTTAGATATGAGATTTATCGGAAGGGTTGAAGCGACCACAATTACAGATGGTAATAATATTAAATCTATTCAAGGAATTAGATTTGGGCCTGGTGGAGTGGTTTCCAATGCACAAGGGGCAACATGGTCGCAAAATGCTTCAATACTAAGTTACACAAATGACCTCTATGATCCGATACCCGTTGGTGACGTTAGCATTGTAATTCAGCCAATGCAGGCAATTGCTATTAAGTTGCGAGGAAATGATCCAGAAGTTGGAGGTGATCGGACCTTAAATTTTGATGGTTTACGAAGATTTGCTCCGGCTTCCCGCACAAATGGTCAGCCGTATGAACCAACAGCGGCTAAAATGGTGGACCAAAGAGGTACAGTTAAGCAGTTAGGCGTTATTGCATTGAACTCGAAAGGAGAAGAAATGGCAAGAACTTACTATGTCGTCTATCCAGATGGTACTACAGGACACTCTTCAAAACCCACGACCCAAGCTACACTTAGTAGTACGGACATTATTGGGACTTACGAAGAAGAGGCTGTAAAAGGCGGAATTGATGATAATTTTAAAAGCGCTTATTGGCTCTACATCAATGAAGCGAATGAAAAAGATTTCTTTGGTAAAGCAGTTCCGATGATGATGTACAATACCGAAATCAAATCCCTTAAGTTTGAAATTAGAGAAAATGCCGAATTAATTGATAAAGGACAACATACCTTGTCAACTGGAATTGGATTCTACTATAAAGCAGCAAACGGAGAAATTAAAGAAGCTTCTCAAAATACAGTTGTTCCAGTATCTGGTGACAAGTACAGTCTTTACTATGGTAAATCAACTACCGCTTTAGGAACTGATACCGTTGTAAAACCAAGCAGAACAAGAGTTGTTTATAACCCTGGTACTACTGATTTCTTTGTAAGGTTTGATCCGAGCTGGAAAAAAGCAGATGTTCAGGTTTATGATATGAGCGGTAAATTAATCCTCGCCGATAAAAATGTCAATGCAACTAGTGACTTTACCTTAAAACTGGGCAAACAAAAAAGTGCTTATATAGTAACAGCAGTCTCAGAAAGTGGTGAAAAATTCAGTACAAAAATTATCAGATAATTCTTAAAAAGGTCAAATTATGAACTCTATTAATAAAACAATGTTATTTGCATTCCTTACGGTGAGTGCCTTTTTAAGCGCACAGTCGTCGCCCCCGGCGCCTCCAGGTGGTGGTGGTGGTGGTGTAGGACCAGGTGCTCCTGCCTCCCCGATTGATATGTACGTGTATGTGCTGGGTCTAGTTGCAGTATTGTTGATTGCCTATTACACCAAGAAAGTACAGAAGAAACTTGCTTAGTTTATTTTAAAAAAATAATGAACTCACCGTAACTCGGTGAGTTTTTTTATATTTACATCATGAAAAGAATAACCCTACTTTTAAGCATTTTACTGTGCACAAGCTACAATGCACAGTTTAATATCAGCATTGAGGCTCCACAATCTTTTACTCCGAAGGAAGTGTATCTATACACCTTAAATGGATCTAAAGATGTTCTCAAGCTGAAAGAAATTAAAAAAGGAAACAACTGGCAACTTCAGGTGAAGCAACCTTATACCGGAATGCTGAAACTATACTTCCCAGAAAATAATGCTTCTATTAATTTCATCTCCGAAAATAAAGATGTTAAATTAAAGTTTAATACTCTTAATAATAAAATTACCGACGTCGAATATTTAGATGAGGATAATTTTACGATGAATCAAATACAGGATATTCAGCAGAAGAAAGAAGTCATTCTCCCAGCTTTGTATCAGATAAAAGAATATTATAAAGCAGAAAATGGTTTCGGAGCGGCACTTTCCCTGGAAATTAAGCGCTTGTCAAGTAATACTTCAGATGCTGCAAAGTATCCTTTTATCAATTTCTATAACTCAAATTATAAAAAATTTTTAGAGAAGAAAGCTGATTCAAAACCTGTAACACATCAGGAGATAATTGATTTTATCAATAAATCTTCTGATATGTTGGAAACATCTTCTCTTTTACGACCGATTCTTGTTTCCTACTTAAACATTGGCCCAAGCGCTAACCTTACCGCTGATGTTGACAAATTGCTCACTGCAGTAAATACCGAAACACCACGGGGACAAACTGTTTTGTCTGAACTTATTGAAATTTTCGATACCTACAGTATGACGGAATTGAAAGATAAGTATCTTACTGAAGCGAAAAATTTGAAGTGTACGATTAATGACCGGCTCTCCCAGACCATTGCTACGAATATGAATACAGAAATTGGTGCGGTATTTCCGAATTATTTATTCAAAAATGCTACCCATACGTCTGCTAAATCAATTCATGATATCAAAGCAGATAAAAAAGTAATTGTGTTCTGGTCTTCAACTTGCTCTCATTGCGAAACCGAGTTGCCAACTCTTATTGAAAAATATAATGCTATCAAAGGTTTAAAGGGAGAAGTTATTGCATTTTCCTTAGACAATGACAAAACAGCTTATGACAATAAAGTAAAGATGCTGCCTTGGATCAATGATACGGAATTGAAAGGCTGGAACAGTACTTATTCAGACACCTATAACATCCGTGCGACGCCAACATATTTCATATTGGATGCGAATAATAAAATCATTGCCAAACCCGATCATGCGGTTGATGTAATTTCTTATTTAAAGTTAAAGTAAATTTTTGCTACCTCACAAAATATTTTTATATTTGCACCACTCAAAACGGCGAGGTAGCTCAGTTGGTTAGAGCGCAGGATTCATAACCCTGAGGTCACGGGTTCAATTCCCGTCTTCGCTACAAAAACCCAGTAATTAGCTGGGTTTTTTTATTTTTAAACTATTTGAATCCGATCTTTATTCTCCAGAAATTATTAATCTAACATTACACTTCTTTCATATCCTTTTTAGGAGAGTGAGAGTGAACGAAATAATAACCGCATAAAAGGGGATTTATTTTAAAATATTACCACTAAATATTTTGCTGTTTTAGTATTTAGTCCTACATTTACAAAGCTCTTTTAAAGAATTACTCGATAAAAGAGCAATAAATTTTTTTTCATCATTTGTGTTTTTAGAATCGCTTCGTAAGTTGCGATTCTTTTTATTTTAAGACTCTTCATATCTGAGTAACAAATCAATGAAATAGGAATAGGTAATACTGCCATCCTGCTGATTACTTTTCAAAAAAAGATCATTTGTAAATCCGAAGAAAACATCCAGTAATCCAGCGTGTTTTTCTATAAAAAGCTTTTCAGCCTCACGGTCACGTTTCATTCCAGGAGAATAATCTTGGATAATACTCTGTACAAACTCGGGATTTTTTTCAATCAATGAATTTAATAGTGATTTCAAAACAAAATAGTCGGTACTGTATTTTAAATCCTGATTGGCCGACCGATAACCTATTAAAAATCCGATAAAGTTTGCCTCCTGTTCACGAGCATAACCAAGTTGGTGCGCGCTTTCATGAGCTAAGGTAAAGGGAAGATAAGTATGGGGTAAATTGGCGTTATATTGTGCTTCTGCAGTGAATGGATTATAGTATCCTAAAATGCCACTGTAACTGATTGCTGATCTGAAAAGACTTTTTTTAAAAGAGTTTATTTCTGTCGCAGACTTATTATTTATTGAAATTGGAATTTTGGTTTGATTGTTCAAGACATTTTTTTCAACTGCCGGAAAATTGGTGATTAGAAAAACTCCGTTTTGATCTTCCGTAACCAAGTTGCGTGAAATTTTACATTTTTCTAAATATTTTAAAGTAAGAGATTTAACTTCCCTTAAGCCAACTTCTTTTTCCGGTAACTTCTCTAAAAGTGGTTTTTGAAAATAAAGCATTCCCCAAAACATTTGATAAACAAAGTAGAGAATATTCAACACGATTAAAAACTTTAAAATATAAATTCTTCTGCTTTCCTTCTTTAAAATTTTAATAAATATATAAATAAGAAGAATCCCTAGTAAAATATAAAAAACATCTCCAACCGAGAAGGGAATTTTTGCAAAAATATTTTGATGAAAAGCTTTTTGAATTTCAAAAAAGTTTTCGAAAAGTGAAATAATTATGGGAATTTTCGAAAATATAAAAAACAAAAGAAATTGGGCAAGTAATAAACCTGCCCAAAATCTTTTACTTTGATATATAATATTCTTTTTAATGAGCATTTGCTTTCTCTACACTATCTAATTCAATTCCTTGTTTCTTCAAAATTTTGGTTACCTGAACAGCATAAAACGCGAGATAAGCAAAACAGATCACACCAACAATGTAACTAAAATGAATATTTACTGCGTCTGCCAAAGTTCCTTGCAGCCATGAAATAATTCCACCACCCATAATCATCATGATGAGGAATCCGGAACCCTGGTTCGTATGTTTTCCTAATCCATTAATCGCCAATGCGAAAATACACGGCCAAAGTGTAGAACAAAATAAGCCAACGCTTGTGAACGCGTATACAGAAGTCATTCCGGTTGTCAACATACCAATGATTAATGCTAATATTCCCATGGTAGAAAATATCAGTAACATTCTAGCAGGATTTCCCTTACTCGCAATGTCCGCTGCAATCATTACTAAAATAATAAGTCCGTATACATAAAAATGAGATAAATCGTGCTGAGCAATTGCATTTACTAAGAGAAACACGCCAAAAGCCAGATAAGGTGCTAAAAACCTTAAAATTTTCTTTGTTCCCGCAGTAACGTCAAATGCTTCTACTGCGCCGGTCCACCGACCAATCATTAAAGATGCCCAGTAAAGAGAAACGTATGGCGCAATGTCCTTGGTTGAGAAGCCCAGAGAATTCTCCATATAGGCCGGAAGATTACTGGCAGTAGAAACTTCTACGCCTACATACAGAAAAATTGCAATCATTCCTAGAACCAATTGAGGATATTTTAGTGCTGAATCTCTATGTTCACCCGGAATAATATCTTCCGTATCTTCAATAATTGTAGGCGTAATTTGCGGCAAAGAGGAGAATTTAAGGAGTATTGCTACCAGAATAAAAGCAACTCCTAAAACCAAATATGGAATTTTTACCGATTCAATACTTGCTTCAGTATTGCCGCCAGTTACAGAACCGAATATGGCAAACGATACAATTAATGGTCCGATGGTGGTACCGAAATTGTTAATTCCACCTGCCATTGTAAGCCGTTGGGAACCTGTTTCTGAAGGTCCAATTTCTATTGCAAGCGGATTTGCCACAATTTGTTGTAATGAGAAGCCGAGGCCCACAATAAACAATCCTGAAATCATTAGAGGGAAGGAACCCATATTTGCCGCTGGATAAAATAGTAAAGTTCCTGACGCTGAAATCAGCAATCCTAAAATTAAACCATTTTTATACCCAATTTTATTAACAACGTCTTGCTTGATGGCACGGGAAACAAACATATAGATAAGTGACCCAACCGTATATGCGACATAAAAAGCAACTGAAACCAGCTGACTTTGTCCTTGGGTGAGATTAAATGCTTTCTTAAAAACCGGTATTAAAATATCGTTACTCGCTGCAACGAAACCCCAAAAGAAAAACACGGTTACCAAAGGTACGAACTGCCCCCAATTGGTTTGCTTACTATAAGTTGTCGACATATGTTAAAATTTGAAAACAAATATAGTTGTTTTATTCAATCAATTGAATTTTACCAAAACATTTTTGATTTGATTAAACGCCTCCGTTTTTAATTCGGAAACGGGGTGATGCGGTTCTATGATGTCTGTAAAATAAACTTTTACTTTTCCGGGAAATCCGCGAGATGCATCAAAGGGAAACATTCTTTTTAATCCGACAAAAGTAAATACGGCGATTGGTGACTGATGTTTGGAGGAAAGTGTAAAAGCGCCATCTTTAAATTCATCTAATATAATGGAGGTGTCCTCCGCCACGCCACCTTCCGGAAAAATCACAATACTTTGCCCTTCTTCCATCCTTTCGGCACAGCGGCGGTAAACGTCGGCGCGGCTTTTAGCAGAACTTCGGTCAACCATTACACATATTCTTTTGTAGATGATTCCAAAAATAGGGATTTTTACAAGTTCCTTTTTACCAACGTAGCAAAGTGGGTGATGAGGCATTAAAATACACGGTAACATCACATCCATGATAGAAGTGTGGTTAGATATAAATACATACTGCAAATCTTTATCAATCTTTTTTTCAGTGAGATTAATCAATTCGTAGCGAAATCCCATGCCATAGAACATGCCGAAGCACCAGTGACGTATAAATTTGTACGCAATTGGGTAATGCTCTTTTTTAATTGAAAAAATTAAGACAGGAATTCCCAATAAAATGGTGAGCACAGCTCCTAAAAGAATCATCCATCCGCGCCAGATGTAATTTAATATTTTCGTCATATGGTTGAAATATGCTCTGAATGTTGGTTTCTCATTATTGATATTAACCGTTGAAAATAACTTTCTTTTTTACAGAGTAATTGAGTACTGAAACAAGAAGAATAGCAGCTATTTTACTTAAAATTTCCCGGCTAAATACAAAAAATCCTAAATCGATATTATCGCTGAATGTATATCTGAAGAAGATTTGAAAGAAGCTTAAACTTAAAATAGTTGAAAGCATAGAGATAAACATGAAATAAGCGAATTCCCGCTTTTTCGAGTGTTTTCCTCTTTCAAAAACAAACCAGATACTCAGAAAATAATTGGTAATAATGCCGCATCCTGTTGATAATATATTACTTAACGGAAAATGAATGCCATGAAAATTTCTTTCATTTTCGAAAATCAGCGGAAGGTAAATGGTGAAAATCTTGAAAAACCCTATCTCCACAAAAGCACTCAGCGCTCCTGCGATTCCAAAAAATAAGATTTGTTTTTGTTTTAAGAAAAGTTCTTTCATGACTACCGATGCAAATTTAAAATTATATGTTAAACAATCAGAAAAACTTGTTAAAATATATTTTCGTTTCTATAATTTGTTTACTTTTATTTAGTCAAAAGAGAAGATAGGGATACAAAGTTCTCATTTTGAATGACTTATTGAAGATTAAATTTCGTTGTTATTTAATTCTGTGTTGAAATTATTTTATAAAAACCCTAATAAATACGCCATGAGAATCCAGATGCCGCCCCGAAAGTTCAAGCCTCTACAAAAGAAGATAGAGGCGTTAGAGAAAGAAAGTCCACGTTTCAAACGTGTTTTTGCTGAATACGAAACGATGTCGCAGGAATTGTGGAATTTAGAACATACAGATACATCCAACATTCCTGATGATTTTCTGGATGCCATAAAATTGCAGACCGAATATCTTGAAGAGGAAATTGATGACTGGCTGTTGGAAGATACGCCTTAGTAATATAGCTATTCAGTAAAAACTCAATGGCCATTGGGTTTTTTTATGTTCACTTCTCAGTTACAGACTTCGAATGGAGAAACTATTGAGCAAGAAGCTTTATCTTTGCACAAATCTTGGCGATCGCTTATGAACATCAATCTTACGCAAAATAGAAATTTAAAACTCTTTAAATTAATCTCTACAATTGCCCAAAATAACGGACAATCTGTTTACATTGTCGGAGGTTATGTTCGCGACTTACTTTTGAATCGCTCTGCACCTACCGATATTGATTTTGTAACGGAAGGTAATGGGATGAGTCTGGCAAAAGCCGTAGCACAGCAGATTGAACCTTCACCCAAAGTTTCCCTTTTTAAAAATTATGGTACTGCCATGTTCAAACATAAAGGTTTGGATTTGGAATTTGTAGGTGCCAGAAAAGAGAGTTATGCGGAACACTCACGGAATCCATTGGTGGAAAATGGAACATTGGAAGACGATCAGAAACGTCGGGATTTTACCGTAAATGCTTTAGCAATATCATTAAATCAAGAAAATTTCGGTGATTTAATTGATCCATTTAATGGATTGCAAGATCTTCAGCATAAAATATTGCGCACGCCGTTAGAGCCAAGTCAAACCTATTCTGATGATCCTTTGCGAATGATGCGCGCCATTCGTTTTGCTTCCACTTTAAACTTTAAGATTGAGGAAAACTCTTTAGCTGCCATAAAAAAAGAAGTAGAGCGAATTAGGATCGTTTCGATGGAAAGAATTATGGTTGAATTCAACAAAATTATGCTTTCAGAAAGACCGTCTTTAGGTCTAAAGTTAATGGAGGAAACCGGAATTCTACATTTGGTGATTCCTGAACTTACTGCGTTGAAAGGAATTGAAGAAGTTGACGGGCAAACCCACAAAGATAATTTCTGGCATACGCTGGAAGTCGTAGATAATATTTCACAAAATACCGAAAATCTCTGGCTTCGTTGGGCAGCCTTGCTCCACGATATCGGAAAAGCACCCACGAAAAAATTTGTAGAAGGAAGTGGCTGGACGTTTCACGGTCACGAATTTTTAGGCTCTAAAATGGTGAAAAACCTTTTCCACCGTCTAAAGTTACCGCTTGGTACCGACATGAAATATGTTCAAAAATTGGTTAAACTTTCCTCGCGGCCGATTGCTTTAATTGATGATGGAACTTCGGATTCTGCACTGCGACGACTTCTCTTTGATGCCGGCGAAGATTTAGAAGATTTATTCATTTTAAATAAAGCAGATATCACGACCAAGAATTCTTCAAAACAAACTAAGTTTAAAAAGAATTTTGAATATGTCGCCCTGAAAATTAAAGA